>CBRFFM010000015.1:0-107961 GCA_967789005.1 uncultured bacterium
AACACTAACTACCAAATATTAAACTCTCTCTTTACCTTAAGTTAACGACTATGGTCAGGCGACCAACAATAACTTAGGGGGTTTATTAATAATAACTATTGTTCTAAATACTTCACCATGTTCTCCAATTGTTTTTTAATTGCCTCAAACTGGGGATCTGTTGCAAGTTGTTTTTGATAGCACTCGCAATGTTTAGTAAAAGCTAGTTCATCAAGTCTGTGCCTTTTATTTAAAGCTGCAGTGTCTTGCAAATTCGATGCGCGGTAACGGTCTCCTTGTTTTTCAGCTTCTGCGATTATACTATCACTAATTGACTTGCATTTAGGCAACTCCACAATTGGTTTCTTGAATTGTCTTTCGATCAAGTATATGAAGTCGCCTTTCGATACTATTGCAAACATAGTATATGGTGGGAAGGGCGAGGTCATTTGAGTGACTAGTGCGACAGCACCAATAGCATTTTCATTTATTCTGGTGTGTGCAAAGTTGAAAACGCCAGCATTGTCAAAAAACGCACTTTGGAATATAACAGCCAGATCATCGTTCGTTAAATTATTCATGTTCACGTTGAAATAATTTAGAAAGAGATTTTTTGAGGTGTAAAACATTCTAAGGGAATCTTTCTCAAACCAAAGACCATCCATCATGCCAAAACCCATGGAGGGAATGAGGGTTTCTAAATTGATTTTACCGTGGCCAGTATAGCGCGCGTCTTTCAAAATTTCTTGAAGCCTAATTTCCAAGTCAAGAAGCGCTTCTGAATGAACTTTGCTTAGTGAATCGCTATACGGTGATTTTTCAAAACGCTTGAATTGCTCAATGTACGTGTCTCTGGTTTTGAGATACTCAGCTTCTTTATCGTTGAGACTATCTGAAGAAATAACTGATTCTTCCGATTCACTTTTCTTAGAGTTGGAATTGCAGGAGCTTAGTAACGCTAGCGCGATAAAGAAATAAACATACTTCATAATCAAGTGATTTTGCCAAGGCAAAGTAAACAACTAAACTTGATTGTATTGTTGGTCAGCAATAACTTAAGCTAACGCAAATAATCTTTGGTAACTTTCGGAAATGATGTCTAAAAAATTTGTAATAATCCTAATAGGAATTTTGGGATTGTTCCTTCTCATTCCTCCAGCTGCTTATGTTGTTGAATTTTGGAATTCACCAATATCTCATGACCCAGGTAGATGGGGAGTTTTAGGTGATTATTTCGGTGGTATTCTAAACCCGATTATTTCATTGGCCAGTTTAGGAATCCTAGGTTATCTCTCTTACTTGCTAAGTCTCCAAAATACCAAGGAGGGGAAAAAGCTTTTTATCCTTGAGAAAAAAATGGAAGCTTATCACGACTTGACTATGCATATAAAGGGAATAAACATGATCACTGAAAACATAAAAAGATCCACTGCACTGTTAAATGTTGTGAACAGTCTTCCTGTTGAAAAGAGAATTGAACCCATTTTAAAAATGAATGAAGAATTAATTGCCTCATTTCAGCCCATCAAAGAATTATATTACACATTGATGACTTTCAATGTCAGGTTTAGCCATTTATTCGACTATGATTTTTCTTCAACTGATTTCAAAGAATTTATAAGTGAATCAAAATCAGCGGGTGAGAAATTTGATACTGTTATCAGCAAGTTTACAGGGGAAAGTGATATTGAGGTGAGAGATGAAGATCTGGTTTTATCAAAGAGATTTCAAGATTTATCGGTCAAAGTTATCAATGACATTAGAAGAGAAGTAACAGTTAGTGACGTCTAACAACTGAGAATATGAAACTGATTGGCAAGTTGATGGATCAATTTGGGCTCAAATTGCTGTTGATAATTTCTATTTATTGTGTGCTATCAGTGGATTTTAATATTTTTAAAATCCCAGAAATCTTCGAGGGAGGTCATAAGTTCCAAAATCTATTTTATCAGTTAGCATTAGGAACGATTGTGGCGATGCCCATATATTATTTGCTCGTTTATCGACAAGAGCAGAAAGCTAAGAGGGCCTTGACAGTCTATTTAAATCATCAAGTAATAGATTTTTACAATCAGATTGAGAGCCTCTTCATCGCAATGAGGTCAAATCAAGGTGAGGCAAACTTATTTGGCTTGCCTGACGAAAATGAAATTAGACAACTATTCACCAATTCAAAGCCAAATGATCACGGGAATCAGAGACTTGGTTCCGTTGCATTGTGGGATCAAATAATTGAGCTTGTTGTATACTTTGAGAGTATGGTAAATAATATTGCGATTCGATCGAAGTTAATTGATCCTGATTTGGATATGAAACTAACATTAGTCAATAGATCTAGCTTTTTCTTTGTCCTGAGAGTTACGAAAGGCGTAGGAAGCTCATTTCCAAACCTTGGCCCGTTGGCTGAATTCTTTATTCAATCTTTGCCGTCACTTAGGGAGTTGAGTAACTACTGCAATGAAGAATATCAAATCGAAAAGATTGAAGCATTTTTAAAGAAACAAGTAAGGGAGTCAGCCTAACATGCGGCAGGGATAGAAGCGGCACCCCGCAGCTGCGTTGGCAAGTGCGTTGATGCGAGGAGTATAGCGGATAGCCCGCGCGAATGCTTGCTGAGGCACGAAGTAAGCATGAGTGGCCGCCCAATGAGAATTCAAAATTTCAAATTCAAAATTATCTAGCGTCTAGCTTCCAGAATCCACCCTCCAGCATCTAGAATTTTCTATTTTTGCACCCTTATGGCAAACGATCAAGAGAACCTGTTGAAAAAAGTGATTTCCCATGCCAAGGAGTATGGGTTTGTTTTTCCTTCGAGTGAAATTTATGACGGCCTCAGCGCGGTGTATGACTACGGGCAGAATGGCGTGGAACTGAAAAACAACATCAAGGAATACTGGTGGAAGTTTATGACGCAGATGCACGACAACATTGTGGGCATCGATACGGCCATCTTCATGCACCCCACCGTGTGGAAGGCGAGCGGCCACGTGGATGCCTTCAACGACCCGATGATCGACAACAAAGACTCGAAGAAGCGCTACCGTGCCGATGTGCTGGTGGAAGATGCCATCGCCAAAATGGAAGAGAAAGTTGACAAAGAATGCGAGAAGGCTGCGAAACGTTTTGGGGAGTCGTTTGACAAAGCGATGTTTTTGCAAACCAACCCACGTGTGTTGGAATACAAAAAGAAAATAGACGAAGCCAACGAGCGCCTGAAGAACGCCATGAACGCGAGCAACATGGTGGCGATGAAACAACTGATCGTAGACTTAGAAATCAACGACCCGATCAGCGGCACTAAAAACTGGACGGACGTGCGTCAGTTCAATTTGATGTTCAGCACCGAGATGGGTTCAATTGCTGAAGATGCGAACAAGATTTATTTGCGCCCGGAAACCGCACAGGGAATTTTTGTGAACTTCTTGAACGTGCAGAAGACAGGACGGATGAAAATTCCTTTCGGGATTGCACAGATTGGTAAAGCGTTTAGAAATGAAATTGTGGCGCGCCAGTTTATTTTCCGCATGCGCGAGTTTGAACAGATGGAGATGCAATATTTTGTGAAGCCGGGCACAGAGATGGAGGCGTATGAATTCTGGAAAGCGAAGAGGATGAAGTGGCATCAGGCATTAGGTCTTGGGCAGGACAACTATCGTTTTCATGATCATTTGAATCTTGCGCATTACGCCAACGCTGCGTGCGACATTCAATTTAATTTCCCGATGGGCTTCAAGGAGTTGGAAGGAATTCACAGCAGAACTGATTTTGATTTGAAAAGCCACGAGAAACATTCGGGCAAGAAGCTTCAGTATTTCGATAGCGAAGACAATCAGAATTATGTTCCGTTTGTAGTAGAGACTTCGGTAGGATTGGACAGGATGTTCCTTTCTATTTTGTCGAATTCATATAAGGAAGAGAAAGTCTCTAATGCAGAAGGTGAAGAAGGAGGCGAGCGCGTGGTGCTTGCAATTCCTGCGGCATTGGCTCCATATAAAATTGCAGTGCTGCCTTTGATGAAGAAAGATGGTTTGCCTGAGAAGGCGATCGATATTCTTCACGAACTCAAGGCCGACTTCCGCTGCTACTACGAAGACAAAGACACGATTGGCAGAAGATACAGAAGGATGGATGCCATCGGCACTCCTTATTGTGTAACGATTGATCATCAGACTTTGCAAGACAACACAGTGACTATTCGCGAGCGTGACTCGATGAAGCAGGAGCGGATTGAGATTTCGAAAGTGGGTGAGAAGATTCAGAAGCTCGTTTCGATGACTGAGTTGTTGAAGAAGGTTTAAATTCTTTGCATCCTTTGCGTACTTAGCGGTTTAGAATGCATTTACCGCGGAGGTTCGGAGAGAGATTTTTGTAACTTTGAATAATGAGAGTCAGAAAACCAATTTCACTTACCGATTCGATTGGTAAGGATTTGCATAAAGTCCTTGTCAAAGAGAAATTGGTGTGGTCTCACCCTGAACGGGTTTCTGGTGATTTACTGATTTACGAAACTCGTGTTCCTCTTACTTTATTTTTGCAATTCCTTTCTGAAAACAGAGTTGAAGAATTTGAGGAGGCATATCCTTCAGTTTCTAAGGATAAAATCATTAGTATTCTTAGTCACCTCGCGATTCCTTCCTTAGGAAAACGAAAAGCAAAAGTTCGCTGATGAAAGTTTTGCTTGACGAAAACCTCGATCATCGTCTCAAGAATCATATTCCGAACTCATTCACTGTTTTCGAGATGGGATGGAGTAGCCTGAAAAATGGTGAGCTCTTGAAAAAACTTTTAAGCAATGAATTTTCTTTCCTTTTGTCGGCTGACTTAAATATGCCTTACCAACAAAATGAGAAAAAGATTATCGCTTCTGATCTCACCATTATAATCCTAAACGGGAAGAACGAGCTCAAAGAGCATTTGAAATACGTTGATCAGATTAAGGACTTAATCAAGTCGAAGGATGCCCCTAAGGGATTTGTGGTTTTGAACTATAAAAAATAGGAAACGAACTGGCCCCAACTTCTTTCCTTTCGCCTTCACTTTCTTTTCTTCGGCCGATGGTCTTTAAGTTTTTCTATGGTGAGGTTGGCTTCAAAGTCTTTTGACTCGAGGGTGATTAACTTTGAATTCTTGTCTTGCCTGACTTCAAATCGAATTGGAAAATAAGGGTTCGCGCTAATGATTTCACAGTGTGGATTGGTGTCTCCCAAACAAACCTTGACGAGCTTCTCTGCAGGAGGCTGAACTTCTATCCAGCCGTAATCTTTTAAAGTGTATGTGCTATCGCAGACGGAAATCCGGATGTCGTTATCAGATGCTTTACCGTATTTTATTCTGTCGGCTAAATTGGTTGCTAAGTCTTTGCCTGTTCGAAAGAATATAGCTGTTCCAAAATTTTTGCCGTCTCCTTTTTCTTCTTCTTTTGTGTGGCTGGCAAGGTTATACGCTCGGATGACTTCTTTCAGACTTTCTTTATTCAGTTTAAAGTTATCATCGATTGTTTTTAAGCTTTGCGAGTCATCAGCAACAAACAATTTAAGGAGATCAATTTCTTTTTTCTTGTTTTGAAATAATGAGTGACTCTCGAAAATGGGCTCAAATCTCCCGGATTTTTCAATAAAGAAATAATTGATGGTTGTGGGAGGGATTGGAGGTGAGCCTGGTGCTGAAGGTGCTCCCGGGTAGATCACGATTTTTTCATAGAGATTGATCTTTCCCACCAGTGCTCTTGTTACGAATTGATAAGTTTTCGAACTGCCATCAACCTCAGGTTTAGCATAGTAGAGAGTTTCTTCATAATCAGAGAAATACCCTCTGACATCGGCTATTTTGATTTCTGTTTTTTCCTTTTTACCTGGCTCTTTGAGCAGAACACTGCTTTGACTTTCGCTGAATTTATTGAACCTGATTTTTTGGCCGTCATTCAAGATGAAATAGCCCTGACCATGTGCTATTAGTTGGAGGGTAATAAAAATTAGCGTGAATGTTAGTCTCATCTGTTGTGCTTAAGAAGCAGCAATATGCTAAACTTGCGAGAATTATAATTATGAACTGGCCACAACTTCTTTCCTCTCATCGCCTTGGGCAAAAGCAAGACGCAGTTGATCAATCGCGAAGTGCTTTCGAACAAGACTATGATCGAATTATTTTCTCACATCCTTTCAGAAGGCTGCAAGACAAAACGCAAGTTCATCCGCTGCCCGTTGAGGATTTTGTGCACACGAGATTGACTCATAGTCTTGAAGTGTCGAGTGTGGGAAGATCGCTTGGTAAGAAGGTAGGGGAACAGATTTTAAAGAGACACGCAGAGCTTAACAAAGATTTTTCTCTGTTTGATTTTGGTGCGATAGTAGCGGCAGCATCACTTGCTCATGATTTAGGTAATCCTCCGTTTGGGCATGCGGGTGAAGAAGCGATCTCTGATTTTTTTATTTATCACGAAAAAGGCAAGTCGCTAAAACCATTTGTAACTGAAAGTGAGTGGGCTGACCTGACCAACTTTGAAGGCAATGCGCAAGGCTTTCGATTGCTGAATCAAAAACAATACGGACTGAAATTGACAGCGGCTACGCTTGGGGCTTTTACAAAATATCCTTGCCCTGCATTTTTTCCTGAGCGCGATAAGTCAAAGAAGAGCCAGAAGAAATTTGGTTTCTTTGAATCGGAGCGCCAAGCTTTTGAAACCGTAGCTTCTGATCTTGGATTAGTTAAGGTGAATAGTAATTCGTGGAGTCGTCACCCGCTTGCGTTTTTGGTGGAGGCGGCTGATGACATTTGTTATTCGCTTATCGATTTAGAAGATGGTTGTCGGTTGGGATTGGTAAGCTTGGATGAAACGATAGCATTAATTGCAGCGATTCTTAAAGACAAATTCAAAAAAGATAAAGTTGACAAGATTGTTGGCTTGAACGAAAAGTTGGGTGTGTTGCGCGCTCTTGCTATCGGTCAACTGCTGGATGAATCGGTTGCTCTGTTTCTTGATGAAGAGAAAAATATTCTTGATGGGAAATTTGACAAGGCACTTACGGATGAAATTGTTTCTAAAAATGCGTTGAAAGAAATCTCAAAAATTTCTGTTGATAAAATTTATCGTGCTAGAACAGTAGTAGAGATTGAAGCGAGTGGCCATGCAGTGTTACCGGGATTGCTCGAAGAGTTTGTGGTGGCAGCTCAATCGCTTCAGCAAAATAGTGCGTCACGCAAACATAAAAACCTGCAATTATTGTTGCCTGAAGAAATTCGCTGGGCGCTGGCGAATCAAGTAGAAACGCCAAATCAGATGCTTCGCTTGATTGTCGATTTTATTTCGGGTCTTACAGATCGGCATGCATTGAGCCTTTACCAGAAAATTAAAGGAATTTCTGCGTTGTAGACCATTTGTAAGTTTCTAAAGGCTTTTGTTATTGTTTTCGCCTCAGCCAATCGTTAATTTTATAAGCTAATTTCTCCTATGGAAACCTACGGTAAGATAGTACTCATTGCCATGCCGGCATTTTTGTTTTTGGTGCTCTTCGAAAAATGGTGGGGCATCAGGAAAGGCAACGACACCGTTCGACAGAATGATATGATCTCCAGCCTCAGCTCTGGAGTTACGAATGCCACTAAAGATGTATTGGGCTTAAGTGTTGCCATTATTTCTTATCCGTGGATTGTTAGTAAAATAGCTGTGATGCATGTGGAGGCAACGTGGGCCGTTTATTTCATTGCTTTCATGGCGCTTGATTTTGCAGGCTACTGGGTGCATCGCATTTCGCATGAAGTGAATTTTTTCTGGAACAATCATATCATTCACCACAGTAGCGAGGAATTTAATCTGGCGTGCGCGCTTCGTCAGAGTGTATCCGTGATTTTTAAAGTATTTGCGCTATTCTTAATCCCTGCCGCAGTATTCGGAGTGCCTGAGTCTGTGATTGCCATCGTTGCTCCACTACACTTGTTTGCACAATTCTGGTATCATACCCAGCACATTGACAAGATGGGTTTTCTTGAAAAAATTATCGTAACGCCATCACATCATCGCGTTCACCATGCGATCAACCCAGTGTATCTCGACAAAAATTATGGTCAGATATTTATTTTCTGGGACAAGCTGTTTGGCACTTTTCAGGAAGAACTCCCCAATGTGCCAGCAGTGTATGGAGTTACACGACCAGTGCAAACCTGGAATCCCATCAAGATCAATTTTCTACACGCTTGGCTGTTGATCAAAGATGCGTGGCGTACGAATAATATAATGGACAAGTTTCGGATTTGGTTCATGCCACTCGGATGGCGTCCGGCAGATGTAGCTGACAAATATCCTGTATACAAAATCAAAGACGTATACAATTTCGAAAAGTATGACCCTAAAGTTTCTAATGGCATCATTGTTTGGAGCTGGGTGCAGATGACGATGATGTTTTTATTGGTCAGTTATCTTTTTGGAAACATTGCTAAGATCGGTGCGCCAAACATATTTTGGTATGGCGGAATTGTTTTCCTTTCGATCTATGCGTACACCGAATTGCTTGATAAGAGCAAATTTGCTTTTGTGTGGGAGCTGGCTAAAAATATTTTAGGAGGTTATCTCATTTGGAAAAATGGTGGATGGTTTGGGCTTGACTCTGTGTTGCCTTATGGAAGCGCGTTCCTTGCGTTCTATTTTGGAGTTTCTTCAGTTGTTGTTGCTTATTTTTCTAGCAGTTTTTCTTCTTCCACAGAGCAGACAATCCCGCTTTAGCATGCTGGCCATCATTGCAGGTGCAATTCATACGCCCACTGATTCCGAACTTTGGGTTATTCTTTTCCTGGCGATTCTCACTTTAATCGGAGTAAGTTTCTTAATGGGATGGTTTTTCAGCCGGGTGCTTTTCTCAAACAAAGACAGGAGGAAAAAGTATTTCTGGTGGATAAGTTTTTCCATCCTGCTTTCAAGTATGGTAGCGATGGGGCTGTTTATTTATTGGATATTATGATGGGTGCTGCTAAACAGCTATCAGGAATAGCAAATGCATCAACTAATGGAACAGCCTCTAGCCTAATATCCCAACAAAGTTGATTGAGCAATTTGCGGATGGCTTTGGTTTTAGCCCCGCTCATGTATCCTTGTTCTAAATACCATCCTTTGTTTTTGTCGATTTGCGATAAAGCAAAGAGCGAACAAAGTTTTCTCAAGATCGCCTGGCAATTCTTATCAGCTGTGTTTTGAACTTGTTCTATAAATTTCTCCAGCACAATTCGTTCGATATAGGCGAACCCCACTTGTACCAAATGATGTTGCGACACATTAAATGCATCAAACGAATCCATGCCTTGATCGATGTGACGTTTCAAACGCTTGGCTGCTGAAGTAAGAATGTCTCGTTCACGATATTCAAATGCATCCATGTGAAATTCAGGATCGAGCAAATGATCTTCATCTGTTTTTCTGACAATGATCGGATTGAGCTCGGTAAACGAAGTCTTGGCTTGATCGGCTACATAGTTAAGAATACCAAACAAGTTCATGTGGGCAAACTCCTGCTTGAATTCAGTCAATCTGCTTTTCGCGACTAGCTGCATCAACACCGTGTTGTCGCCTTCAAATGTGGTGAAGATGTCGGTGTCGTTTTTTAATGCATCGATTCTATTTTCCGATAAATAACCTTTTCCACCACAACACTCTCTACATTCTTGTAAAGTTGCGGTTGCATTCCATGTGGCAAAAGATTTTAATCCAGCGGCCAGCGCTTCGATCTCCTGCATCTCCTCTTCCTTTCGATTGATAAAGCGATTGGTCAGGTATTGCAAAGAAAAGTGCAACGCATACGCATTCGCGAGAAGCGGCATCAATCTTCGCTGATGCGTTCTGTAATTTAAGATGGGAACCTCAGGCGCTCCTTCCGGTCCGAATTGTTTTCGTTGATCTCCATACTTAATAGCGATCGTCAAACCTGATTTAGACGCACTCAATCCAGCTCGAGGAATTCCTATTCTTCCTCCTACTAATGTGCCCAGCATGGTGAAGAATCTTCGATTATCGCTAGAGATGGGACTTGAGAATTTCCCTTCTTCAGTAATGGAAGTGTAGCGGTCGAGTAAATTTTCTGCAGGCACTACTACGTTTCTAAATTCAATCTTTCCGTTATCAACTCCGTTCAATCCCATTTTTCGTCCGCAGTCTTCAATGGTGATTCCTGGCAATGTGTTTCCTTTTTTATCACGAAGCGGAACTACAATTGCACAAACACCATAATCTTTCCCTTCTACAATTAATTTAGCAAAGACAGTTGCCATTTGTCCGTGCAAGGCGGCATTGCCGATGAATTCCTTGCGTGCATTCGGGTGAGGTGTGTGAACTGTAATTGTTTTTGTTGAGTGATCATAAGTAGCTGTAGTCTCAACTCCCTTCACGTTTGATCCATGATGGATCTCTGTCATCGCAAAACATCCCGGTAAGTCAAGTGTGCCGATGTCTTTCAAATATTTTTTGTGATGCTTTTCTGTGCCAAGAAAGTAAACGCTCATTCCCCACAAGCCGAACTGAACTCCAAATTTTATCACTAGACTCAAGTCGTGGTAGCTCAGTGTTTCCATAATGGCGAAATAAGATGCCATATCGTTTTGGCCACCGTATTCTTTAGGATAAGCAATCGAACCAAATCCCTGATCGGCCAGCATGTGCGCCCATTGCAAAACTTTTGAGCGATAGATAGAGAGATCTCCCGGGTCGATGTATCTGAATTCAGGATCATCCAATATGGTTTTTACTTTGCGGATGATACCTTCATTTTTTCCATCTAAAATTTTCGTCAATGCTTCGACATCGAAAGTTCGCTGAGTGGAAAGTTGTTGTGTAACGGACTCGCGTTTCCCTGATTGGAAATTGTAAGCCGCTTCGTGACTGATAAATCCTAATGTTGCTTCGATGTTTTCAAGTGCAGATTTTCCTTTCAATAATTCGCTGGAGACTGATCCGCGACTGCGTACTAACTGAAACCCGATATCGACCAGACTTTTGCCATCTGTCTGGTCAGCAGCTTTCTTTATTTCTTCTTTCCAGCTCATTAAATCATCTGGCGATGGGGGAGAGGCCGGATTTATCTGCGAAAACAGAAATGATTTTTCGTCCGCATTCAACCACGGCTGGCTTTCAATCAAACCTTCAAGCGTTGCGATTTCACTGGGAGTGAGAACAGCATCTGACCAAACCGTATAAAACAATGGAAGGAAGACAAATAAAGACGGATTGGATTTCAATTGAGGTGATTGTAGCATAATCGATGCGTTTATAACCAAAGATAAGATTAATGTGTTGAGGTGTGGACGTGTTGATGTGTTGAAGTATTTCCGGTCAAAACTTAACGACTTCCAAACATGCGTACGTCAGACACGTCAACACATCAACACTTTTTCTTAGTTTTACCATTTAAATTTTCAGTTCATGTGGGATAAAGTCGCTGCATTCATCATTCGCTTTCGTTTGCCTTTAATTATTCTTATCGGGCTTGTCACCGTGGTGATGGGTTATTACGCCTCGAAAGTGGAGATGAGTTATGATCTCGCTCGCACTGTGCCGGCCGATGATCCCGAAATGGTTTTCCTGCAGCAATTCAAAAAACAGTTTGGCGAAGACGCTAACATCATTGGTGTGGGAATTAGAGACAGTTCAATCTATTCACTGAAAAGCTTCAATCATTTTCGTGAGCTCAATACCATCATCAAAAATATTAAGGGCGTAAACAATTTGCTCAGCATGCCCGAAGTAAAGATCATTCATAAAGACACAGCAAATAAAAAATTCAAACTTGAGCCACTCTTTCCGAAAGAATTACAAAGCCAGTCTCAACTCGATAGCTTGCTGGGCGTTCTTCGTGATCAAAAATTTTATATGGGCCAATTGGTGAATCAAAACAATGGCGCCACCATGATGCTGATTTCTGTTCAAAAGGAAATCATGAACTCCCCAAAAAGGGTTGAACTCACCAATCAGTTAGTGGAGGCCGGCAACGCGTTTACCAAATTCACCAACATCAAGATGCATTATGCGGGCTTGCCTTTTATTCGAACTATCATGGCTACGAAAGTGCGACAAGAGATGCAGTTCTTTCTCTATCTCTCGGCATTGGTCACCGGCTTGATTATGTTTTTCTTTTTCCGCTCGGTGCGCGCGGTGTTATTCTCAATGGTTATCATTGGCGTAGTGGTAGTTTGGGTAATGGGCACGCTCACCTTGTTTGGTTATAAGATCACTTTGCTTAGCGGATTGATTCCACCAGTAATCGTGACGATCGGCATTACCAATTGCATTTACCTACTCAACAAATATCATTTGGAGTTTTTCAAGCTTAAGAGCAAGCCCGATGCAATTGCCGTAGTGGTGAAGAAGATGGGACTTGCCATGTTTCTCACTAACCTAACTGTAGCCATCGGTTTCCTCACTCTTCTCTCAACAGATATTTTGTTGCTTCGCGAATTCGGAATTGTTGCAGGCATTAACATCATGGCGCTGTTTGTGGTGAGCCTGGTCATGATCCCAGCAATTTTCTCTTGGTTGCCCGAGCCCAAGCCAAAACACTTGCGTCACCTTGATTTTAAAATTCTTGGGTGGTTTTTAAATCTCAATGATATTACGGTGCACCGCTACCGCCCTGCCATTTATATCGCATCAGCTTTACTTGCTGTCTTCGCAGTGCTTGGAATGATGCGCTTGAAGTCGGTAACATTTATGGTGGATGACGTGCCCGAAAACACCGACATCAGTAAAGACCTTAAATTTTTCGAGTCGAATTTCAGTGGCATCATGCCATTGGAGATAGAGGTGAACATGAACAAGCGCAGAGGTGTGCTCAATGTTACTAATCTTAAAAAAGTAGATGAGTTTGAAACTTTTATCGATTCGTTGCCGCAAGTATCCAGACCTATTTCGATTATCAGTTTGGTGAAAGCATCCAAGCAGGCGTTTTATGGAAACAATCCCGATAAGTATGAGTTACCTACGAAACCTGAGAGTGCTTTCATTTTGCGTTACATGAAAGGTCAGGGCGAAGGTGAAACGACAGGACTACTCAAGTCTTTTGTTGACTCTACTTACACCCGCATGCGCATCTCCATGCAGATTGCAGATATCGGATCCATTAAAATGGATTCATTGGTGCATTACGTGATTGAACCACGAATGAATAAAATATTTGAAGGAACAAACATCACCACCAATGTTACGGGTACTACGAAGCTGTTCATCAAAGGGAATAAGTTTTTGATTGCCAATTTGCAGGAGAGCTTGTTGCTCGCATTTATTCTCATCACGCTTTCCATGGCCTTGTTGTTTGCGAATGTGCGTATGATCATCATTTCTTTAGTGCCGAATTTGTTGGCGCTGATGATCACGGCAGGATTGATGGGCTACTTCGGTATTCCACTTAAAGCAAGTACCGCATTGATATTCAGTATCACTTTTGGAATCTCCGTTGACAACTCCATTCGCTTTTTGGCAAAGTATCGGCAAGAACAATTGACCAATAATTTTTTTGTGCCTCTTTCAGTGAGTGAGAGTATTTTGGAAACAGGCAAAAGCATCATTTATACATCAGTGGTGTTGTTTGCAGGGTTCATCATTTTTGCGTTCTCCTCTTTTGGAGGAACGATTGCGTTGGGAGTGCTCACTTCAACGACACTGATCATTTCGATGTTTACCAACCTGCTCTTGCTTCCCGCGCTGATCATGACTTTTGACAAACCAAAGAAGGACAAAGAAAAATTGCTCATCGATGAGTTTGATTCTGACTTCTACAATGAACAAGAAGACGTGGATATTGATTTGAGTAAAATTAAAATTCACGATAGGTCTGGATCAGCGGAATAACTTATGAAGGTCTCTTCGTTTGCTAAAGAGCTCTTCGGTTACTTAAGGAATCCTCTCTTCATTGAGACAACTCATGGCGACTTAAAAAATAAATCAACAGATATTCTCTCAGCGTATTTGGTGTGCCTGCCTGCATTGGTATCCTTGTTGATTGTCATTAATCTTTTTGATCGGTTCATTGTTCAACAACTTTTTGATTATTCTATTAATGCGCATAAACTCAACCCTAAAACAGCAATAGGTAGAAATGCGTGGCTCTTTATTCTATTGATAGGCCCTCTGTTTGAAGAGATCATATTTCGCCTTCCATTAAAATTGCGAAGAACCGGTTTAGGATTAAGCTCAGGCGTTTTGATCTATCGACTAATTGCACCTCACTTTTTTGTTTTGGATTTTAATGGGCGCTATTATCTGGCAATAGGTGCTGCAATGATTGTATTTCTCTTCTTCATGTTCGTATTTCCAAATCACGTTATCGAACAAATCAAAGGAAGGTATTTTAAGTATTTCTTTTATTTCAGTGCCATTATATTTGGGCTTGCTCATATTCTAAATTATGATTTGAACATTCACCTTTTTCTGGTTTACCCACTTTACATCCTTCCTCAATTTGCCATGGGTCTATGCATCGCATACGTCAGAATGAAGCATGGTTTTCTTTCCGGGTGGGGTCTTCATGCGCTATTCAATTTACCTGGTGCTTTGTTCTTATAAATTGAAACTGGATTGCAAGGAGCTGCAAAAATAAGAGCGGCAATATTGTTGCCGCTCGGGGGTTAGATGTGCAATTCAGGCATTACGTTTTCTTACTCAAATGATCTGCGTTCCACACGATTGAGCAACCGGCAATTAAGGCGATAGGTAACAATGCGATAAATAAGGGGAATACCACGATGCTCAACAAGATTAGCGTAATGACTGCTATTGCGACATACTCAACCTCATGAGTCCAATATTTTGCTCCTGGTTTCATAAGTGTGATTTTTAATGTTTTAGTCCGCCTGAATGCACAAGAAAGTTGCATCGAATTATTCTTCTAACCGATGACAATGGTCAACCGAAATTGAAATTGTTATCATAAGTCGCTCTATGGGGCCACAGACTTAGTTTAATTTTGAAAGCTTTTTAGTCAAAAGTTTTTGCTCCAATGGCGATTGGGCAATTTCAATAGCCATTTTTAAAAAATACTTGGCCTTATCAAATTGACCTAACTGCCTGTACATTTCACCAAGCGTGGACGGGAACAAATAATGTGTTTCTACCAGCTTCTCAAAATCAGGAATTTGATGAATAGCTTCAATAGCATTTTCAATGGAATCCACTTTGCTTAAAACGATAGCTCGATTAAGCATAACCACGGGAGAAGGATTTAATATCAAGAGCGTATCATACAAAGAAAGAATGCGTGTCCAGTTGGTCTCAGAGAAATTTGGCGCTATCGAATGCTCAGCAACAATAGCGGCCTCGATGTGATATTCGCCCAGTTCGTTCCCGCCCATCGATTTCTCAAAATAATTCATGCCAATGGCAATCAGGTCGTGATTCCATTTATTCCTGTCTTGGTCTTCGAGCAAAACAATCTCGCCTTCTTCGTCAATGCGCGCATCAAATCGTGAGGCGAGCAAACAAAGCAGTGCAATCAATGCATAACATTTGTGCTGATTGGTGAATCGATTTTTCTCTAACAAAAGCGAAAGACGAATCGCTTCTTCACAAAGATCTTTACGGATGAGGTTTTCTTTGCTTGAAGAATGATAGCCTTCATTAAAAATCAAATAGATGGTGTGCAGCACCATGTCGAGCCGATTTTTTAATTCTTCACCCGTAGGGATATTCAGCTTAATGTCATGCTCAGCAATGAGATACCTGGCGCGCTGTAAACGTTTCTTTACTACTTCGTGATTAAGGAGCAAGGCCGAAGCAATTTCTTGCAAACTAAATCCCGAACTTGTTTTCAATGTGAGTGCAATTTGGTCAGCCTCTGAAAGCGAAGGATGGCAGCAAGCAAATATCAATCGCAACTGACTGTCTTCTATTTCGTGACCCATGAATAAATTTTCGATGACAGCCGAGGCGGTATATTCTGATTTAAGTAATTGAGCATTCTCTTCGGCAAATTCTTTTTGATAGCGTTGCCTTCGTACAATGTCGATGGCTTTGTTTTTTGCTGTTTGCATCAGCCAGGCAGAAGGGTTTGCGGGAATTTGATAAGTCCAATCTTTGAGGGCCTTGCCAAATGCCTCTTGCACCACGTCTTCTACCAACTCAAAATTATGGAAACCAAAAATCCGTGTTAACACAGCGACCATCCTTCCGGCTTCGTGCCGAAAGAGATGGTCGGTGAGTTGTTGCACATTTTCAGGCATAGATCAAATTTAATGCAATGCCCGAATTTGTTGATTACATTTTCAATTCCTGAATTTCGCGTACTTCTACGATGCCATCCGTAAATTCAAGGATTGGGCAACCTTTTGAAATTTCAACAGCTTCATTGTAATCAGCAGCCTTACACATTAAATAGCCGCCTACCATTTCTTTGCCTTCCATATATGGGCCATCGGTCACTACTTTTTTGTTACCAGTAACAATCTTTCCGGTTTCATTTAATGGTTGAGCACCGATGAGTTGACCTTTGGTTTGCAAGTCGCCCATCCACTGCATCCACTTCTGCATGTGTGCTTGCCATTTTTCTGGCGACTGCTGTAATGTTACGTGATCACCGCCTCTGAATAAGAATAAGAAATCTTTCATGGTATCTATTATTTAATAGTTTTTAAAAATTTGAATTACTTTTTTGGAAACGCTGCATTACTCTTCACCTCCTCAATTTGAAGTGTATGTCTTTTGGTATGACCGGCCATAAAGAGAAACAATTGGTATGAATCAACAGTGCCAAGAGCCTCAACAGGGAATGTGAAGAAATGATTTCTCAAATCATCAGCGGTCGTGTTCACGTATTGAGTGTTTGATTCGCGCTTCGCTAAAAATTCTTTCACGGTAGCATCAAATGATCCGAACTTATTGGAAGGCTGAAATGCTTCCTGCGTTTTTACTTTGTAGCTGCGGTCAACAATCGCATTGAAAAGACCTTCGTCTGTTTGTTTTACTTCACTTCTCTTAGCAGGCGTTGCTTCTCCTTTCAATGTGCCTTGAATCATGGCAAACAAATTGGTTTCTGCTATCGCGATGTGCTCAACGCATTCGGCAACAGACCAAGATTCAGGTGAGCTTTTGAAATTCAATTGTTCCGTTGAAAGTCCTTTGATGCTTTTCAATAAATCTTCTTTGGTGCTGTTCAGGCGGTCGATGGCAAATTTTCTTTCCGCTTTGGTGATTTCAGGGCCGACTACCTTGAAGTTCATCAATAGTAGTGCCGGCACGAACAGGATTAGTTTCATCGTTTTCATAATGTTGGTTTTAGTTAAAATTTGGTCTAAGACGAATGGGATCTGCCGCAGGGGACAAATCATGAAAATTATTTTCAAATTATTTAAAGAAAGGCAAGTTATCGCAATCCCTAAGTCCCAATGCCCAATCCCTAAGTCCAGGCATTTTCACCTACGCCACCCCCTCATTCACCGACATTCTTCGGGCAACAACCTATCTTGCATAGCTCAGCGCGATATTCTTGCGTTGATTTGAGCATAAATTCAAAAGCAAATGGAAACCAAAGACAAAAGTTCAGAAAGATTTATGGAACGCGGATCGGGCAAGGCACTAGCCGGGATTATTTTAGTGACAATTGGTGCCGCACTACTTGGCCGTGAAATGGGTCTTGATATCCCTCACTGGGTATTGACCTGGGAAATGTTGCTGATTGGCATTGGCTTATTTGTTGGAGCGCGCAGAATGTTTCGCCCCGGTGGTTGGTTAGTGATGGTTTTGGTTGGCTCAGTATTTATGCTATCCGACTTTACTGACGTGGAGGTTGGTCACTACATCTGGCCTTCTGCAATTATTTTGTTTGGTCTTTGGATGATTCTAAGACCCAAGAGATCACGCAGAGAGTGGGGTTATACTGAAAGCGTTTCCGGAGATAATTACATCGATGCCAACTCTGTATTCGGTGGATCGAAAAAAAAAATAACGGCTAAAGATTTTAAAGGAGGCGCTATCAACTCGGTATTTGGTGGTAATGACCTGGATTTTATGCAGGCCGACATCAACGGATCTGCAGTGATTGAAGTTAATATAGTGTTTGGTGGTGCAAAACTATTGGTTCCCAATCACTGGAAAGTGCAGTCGGATGTAGATTGTGTGTTTGGCGCTGTGGAAGATAAAAGACGTGATGCAACTGAAGTTTCCGACAAAACCTTAGTACTGAAGGGCGCTGTGGTATTTGGTGGCATCGAAATTAAAAGTTACTAGACAATTCTAAATCGATAAGGTTATGGAATGGTATATCGCAAAAATAATTTTTCAGATCAAAGGTGATGGTATGGAACGTCAGCAGTTTGACGAACACCTAAGATTGATTGAAGCAGAAAATTTTGAAGATGCTTTTTTCATCGCGCGCATGCTGGGCATCTCCTTTGAAGAATCAGTGGTCAATAAAGAACATGGCTTGGTGCAATGGGAATTTGTCAATGTAGCGGAGCTTCGGCCACTGAAACTGAAAAGCGGTATTGAAATCCATTCACAGGTGCGCGAAATGGATGAAGCAAACCAATACATTAATTATATTCACAATCAGGCTGCCTGTATGCAGTTGGAAGCGCGGCCAGTATTCTAAGCGTGCAACAGTGATCAAACAAAAATACCTTTTCATCCTTGCAGCAGCCGGCTGGTTAATTTTTTGGGCTGTCGTTCAGGTCTTGGTAATGGTCAAGTATGGTATTGCCCTTCGAGAGTCTGTGATCGATGCTACCACAACAGGAGCAACCTTGGCGCTTGCTGGTTTCGACCTCAATATGATGGTGAAATATTACAAGCCATCCATTAAAAATCTTAGCTATGTTTTGTTAGCCAGTGTTGTGCTTTCTGTTTTGTGCTGTGTATTGCTGAATTGGGCTTTAACTCAATTCACTACTGACACCGGGTATCTGGCCACCCTTAAATCGACCATGTTGATTCGATTTGTTTTTATTTGGTTGATGACAATGATTGCAGGAGCGCAGGGTTGGGTGTGGTGGTTTATTAAGGAACAAAATCTGATCAAACAACGCAATAAAGAAAATGAACAGTTGATGCGCGATGCAGAGCTCGCCAATTTGCGTCAGCAACTCCAACCCCACTTTTTATTTAATAGCTTGAACTCGATCAGTGCCTTGACGATTGCTCAACCTGAACAAGCCAGGAAAATGATTGAACAACTTTCTGATTTTTTGAGGGGCACGGTAAAAAAAGACGGTCATCAGCTAATTCCGTTGCGCGATGAACTTCACCACTTACAACTATATCTGGATATAGAAAAAGTGCGCTTTGGTCACAGACTCGTTACAAAAGTTTTGGCAGATGAATCTCTACTTGACTTAAAGTTGCCATCGTTGTTATTGCAACCCGTTTTAGAAAATGCAATCAAGTTTGGACTGTATGATACCATTGGTGAAGTAACCATTAGTCTCGAGGCGAAAGCAATTCAGAATAATTTATTGATTGAAATAAAGAATCCTTTCGACCCGGAGACAGCTCATCCAAAATCGGGAACAGGATTTGGATTGAGTTCTGTGCAACGAAGGCTGTCGTTGATGTTTCACAGAAATGATTTATTCTCGATTGAGAAGAAAGAAAACGTTTTTACAGCGACTCTAAAAATTCCACAAATTAGTTGACGAAATAGTTATTCGTATATCATGGGAATCACACAAATCATAAAAATCATAGTTATTGACGATGAGCCTTTAGCCCGGGGAATTGTAAAAGAATATTTGAAGAGCTATTCGCAAGTTGAAGTTGCGGCTGAGTGTAGCGATGGTTTTGAAGGAGTGAAAGCAATTGCACAACATCAACCCGATTTGATTTTCCTTGACATTCAAATGCCAAAAATCAATGGGTTTGAAATGCTGGAGCTGGTCGACAACCCTCCGCCCGTAATTTTTACAACCGCCTTTGACGAATATGCAATCAAAGCATTTGAAACGCATGCGATCGATTACTTACTTAAGCCCTTTGGAAAAGAACGCTTTGATAAGGCAATGAACAAATGGTTGTCGCAAAAGCCTTCAAACATGCCCACTGCTCTGTCTGAAGAAGTAAGCCCGCCAGAAAGTCAGAGCCGAGTGGTGGTAAAGAAGGGACAGAACATCGTAGTATTGCCAATTCAACGCATTCACTATTTCGAAGCATTTGATGACTACGTCAAAATCTATACTACTGAAGGCTTTTACTTGAAAAAGAAAACAATGGCTTTCTTCGAGAAGACATTGGATGCTTCGCAGTTTGTTCGTGTGCATCGTTCTTATCTCATGAATTTGCAAGAACTCACTCGCATCGAACCAATGGAAAAAGATAATCACGTGGCATTATTGAAGAGTGGCATGCGAATTCCACTAAGCCAAACCGGCTACACTAAATTGAAAGGTGTATTAGGAATCTAAGATTTGCCAATGAGACACGAAATTTTCTGTGTTTCCGTGGCAAAGAATTTTTCTACGCTATCTGCTTCGCGAGGAGCGCAAGTCCCTCCGTAAAACTGTGTGGCTTAAAACCCAATTCTCTCTTTGCCTTCTCAATAATAAATCCAGTCTTTGGTGGGCGCTTCGCGGGCTGAGTGAACTTGCTTGAATCGGTTTGATTGATCAAAGACTTATCTAGCTTGAAATAGTCGGCTGTAGCAATGGCAATATCATAAGGAGTCATCATGGCTTCGCCCGAAATGTTAAAAATGCCTTTCGCTTTTTTCTTCGCAGCAAGAAAACATCCCATCGCCAAATCTTCAGCAAGTGTGGGTGTGCGAAATTGATCGTTCACTACATTGATGCTCTTTCTTTCTTCTAAACTCTTCTTTACCCAAAGCACAATGTTACTGCGACTCATATCTTTGGTTACTCCAAAGACAAGCACTGTTCTGAGAATCGCCCAGTCGATCGTGCTTTTTTGAATGACAACTTCAGCAGCTAATTTACTTTCGCCATAATAGCTAAGCGGATTCGGTTTTTCATTTTCATCTAGTGGACCGTGTGTCCCATCAAAAATAAAATCGGTCGACACATGAATAAGGTGAACATTATGTTTTTTGCAGACCTCAACCAAATAAGAAACCGCGTCTACGTTGGCTGTCCAGCATTTCTCTCTTTCGGTCTCACATTGGTCTACTTGTGTCATCGCGGCCGTGTTGATCACCACATCGGGTTTCGTTTTGGCAATCACTTCTTCCACTTCAAGAACATTGGTAATGTCAAGTGAATGAAATTCCCCTCGAGACAAATCAGGAATCAGTTTTGATTTAGCGGTGGCGATCAAATAGCAATCGGCTTGAGTTGAGATCAGTTCAACTAATTTTTGCCCAAGCAATCCGTTACAACCGGTGACAAGTATTCTCATTTTTTCTTTTCTACTTCTGGATAAACGTAACTGTATTCTTTCGAAATCTTTTTCTTTGGCATTTCTTCAACAGTCACAAACATACGCACATCTTCAATGGGCCGGTCTGCGGCTCCTTTTTTGACGGCAGCAATTTTATCTACTACATCCAGCCCTTTAATCACTTCACCAAACACTGTATAGTTGTCATCTAGGTGAGGTGATCCTCCAATTGTTGTATAAGCTTTAATTCTTTCAGGAGAAACATCTCTCAAAATATTTATGCCTGTTTCTTTTTCCAGAACTCTTGCGAGGCCAATGATTTTATTGTTGAATGCCTCTGTTTGTCCTGATGCATAAAGCTTACCGAGAGTGTCGTAGATGTGTTTGTTCTCGGGCTTTGATAAATACTTGGGCATGGCTGAACTCAGCTTCGCTTGATCAATCTTCATGGAGTTAAGTTGTTCGTTGGGAATCACTTTTCCTTGCACAATATAAAACTGACTGCCACTTGAAGCCTTGTTTGGATTTTGGGCATCGTTAAGTCGTGCGGCTGAGAGAGCACCTTTTTTATGAAAAAATTTTGGATTGAATTCGGCATCGAGAGTATAACCCGGACCACCATTGCCTAAGCTCTGCCCGGCCTTAGCACGCTTTGAATCAGGATCTCCCCCTTGAATCATAAAACCTTCGATCACGCGATGAAAAAGTAAGCTGTCGAAGTAATGTGCCTTGGCCAGCTTGATAAAATTTTCTTTGTGCTTAGGAGTTTCATCATAAAGAATGGCGACAATGTTCCCATAATTAGTTTTGATGGTAACTACAAAATCTTTTTTCTGAGCCTGAGTTTTCGTGCCGATCGCTAAAAACAAAAGGGTAATGAAGAGAAGTCGTTTCATTTGATCAATGAATATAAGGGGCAAAAATAAGGAATTATGGATTGATGGTTTTAGAAAGCTGCAACGACAAATCCATGAAAATCATCTTAGCGCTGCCGTTCCGCTCCAGGTGGTAAGTTGCTTCGTTGATCAGTTTATTGAACGTTTCAATTTTTGGAAGATTGATGATCTTGCTAAAATCTTTGATGAACTTCTCCTCGGCTCCTTTTACCCTGCCGATAGTATTGGCATTAGAAACTTGGATCAAGGCTTCGCGTATCATGCTCAGGGCGTAATGAAACAAATTACGTTGAGCTAATTTATCGAGTTCATGAAATTCATCGGCCAGGCCGAGGAGTTTGATATAATCTTTTTTGAAACAGGAGCGCATCCAATCGATGAAACGTTGTTGATGATGATCTTCTTCAGTGCTAGTGAGTTGAATAGCGAAATTCAAATTGCCTTCTGCCATCTGAACAATTTCATTACGCTGCTCGTCATTCAATTCGAAGTTTTTGGAAAGGTAATTCTCTACATCTTCATCACTGAGCAACGGCACATGCACAATTTGTGTGCGTGATAAAATGGTTGGGAGCAGTTGCTCGGCTCCGTTGGTCACCAGAAGAAAAAATGTTTGTGGTGGTGGTTCTTCCAGAATTTTTAAAATGCCGTTGGCAGCTGACGGATGCATGAGCTCTGGCAACCAGATGATCATGATTTTATTGGTGCTTTCAAAAGATTTTAAAGATAGTGCTTGCACGATCTTCCGGCTTTCCTCGCGCGCTATGAGAGCTTGCTTGTCTTCACCGCCATAAGCGGCCATCCATTGAGAGAGGTTTCCAAATGGCTGCTCGATTAAAAAGCTGCGCCATGTTTTTAGTATCTCCGCACGAAATCGATCCTCATCCTTATCATTACTGATATTCCCCAACGGAAAAACAAAATGAGTATCGGGGTGAACGTACTTCAAACTTTTGCTGCAGCCAGGACAAGTGCCACAGGCATCAGTTCCGTTTTTATTGGTGCAGTGAAGATACTGGGCAAAGGCTAATGCCAATGGAAAACTAAGCGCACCGGGTTTTCCGGCAAACAATAATGCATGAGCAATATGATTAGACTGCACCGAGGCGGTGAGTTGTTTCTTTACATCTTCAAGACCGGGTATGGAGGAGAATGTCATTCTATTAAAAGTATTGGCTATGAGTTTCGAGCTGCCAGCTATGAGTTAATGATCCTACAAACTCGAGGCTCGAAGCTAGCAACTCAAAGCTATTTATTCGATTCACCAAAAACACTTTTCAAAATCTCTCTTTCAATTTCATCGAGCTTGATATTTCTTCGGGCCATTACACGTTCTGCGGTTTCCATTGCTGCTTCATATTTATAAGTAACAAATCCAGCAGCGCCTCCCCACTGAAAGGAAGGAATAAAATTACGTGGATAGCCTGCTCCAAAAATATTTGAACTCACACCCACCACGGTGCCGGTGTTAAACATGGTGTTGATTCCGCATTTGCTGTGGTCTCCCATGATCAATCCGCAGAAAGTACTGCCGGTGTCAACAAATCCTTTTTTCTCATAGCTCCACAACTTCACGTTGTCGTAATTGTTTTTGAGATTGGAGGTATTGGTGTCTGCACCTAGATTACACCATTCGCCTAAAACCGAGTTTCCCAAGAATCCATCGTGACCTTTGTTGCTGTAACCGAATAGAATTGAGTTACTCACCTCTCCACCAATTTTACAATGCGGTCCAACCGTTGTGTCACCTTTCATCTTTGCGCCCATATTTACAATAGATAATTCACCCAGTGAAAATGGTCCGCGAATAACGGCTCCTTCTTGCACTTCTGAATTTTTCCCCAGATAAATTGGTCCGTTTTCAGCGTTGAGTACTGCCGAACGAAGCGCCACCCCTTCTTCTAAGAAGATTTCAGAAGAATTGTAAGTGTGTACATGCGGATCGCTAATGACTGCTGACTTTCTATTGGCAGTAATCAGTTTGAAATCAGAACGGATTTGATTTCCATTGTTCTGAAAGATTTTCCAGAGTTTATCGATCAGCACAATTTCTCCAGGGTATTCAGTTGCCTCTCCTGAGATCACCTCAGGCAATTCATCATCATCTGTGCGAACCGCAATGATCATCGAGTTCTTATGAATGACGTCACCGGGATTCAATTTTTTAATGGCCTCAACCAAAGTTGCGTCCGGGCAAGCTGCTCCGTTGATCCAGAGATTATCAGATGAAGTTTTCTTGGCGAATTTTTTGGAAAGATAATCTTGAGATGAATAGGATGGCTTCGTCTGAAAATAACGTTCCCATTTTTCAGCGATAGTTAAAATCCCTATTCGAATCTCGGCCACAGGCCTTGTGAATGTAAGCGGCAAGAGACTGGCGCGAATAGAGGGGTCGTCAAAGAGGATAAGATTCATTCAAGAGAAATATTTTTGAAAGTTAAGGCAAAAAAAAAGAATCCCGCACCTGCGAGATTCTCGTTCTTAAAAACGCTAATAGCAATATTATTTCTTGCCGTATTTCTTTTGGAATTTCTCCACACGGCCCGCAGTATCAACAAACATTTTCTTGCCGGTAAAGAACGGGTGTGACGCAGAGCTAACTTCGACTTTAATCACCGGATATTCCTTGCCGTCTGTAAAAGTGATTTTTTCTTTAGGCACGTTAGTAGAACGGCTCAAAAACTTAAAATCGCTTGATGTATCCCAAAAAACAACTTCCTGATAGTTTGGGTGGATGCTCTTCTTCATAGTCTTTCTTTAAAAGGACTGCAAAAATAGGCAAACACGAGTAATTTGCAATAACGGCCCATGTCATTTTTAGTAAAACCTTCCAGATTTGCCCTAAAATCAAATAAAAAGGGCAATTTTGAGGTTCTTAGAAACGAATACTTTGAAAAAAATCGCCCTTATTTCTCTTCTTTTCCTCGGATGCGGCTTTTCTTATGGTCAAAGTACCAATGCTACCATTAATGAGGACTACTACCATTGGATTACCCGGTACGAAATAAAGACAGGCCGAATTGCTCCTGAAATCTTCTCGTCTGTGCGGCCATTTCCTCGCAATGCAATAGTCGCTTTTGTGGATTCCGTTGAGAAAAGAGACCAGGTTTTTACCTCCAGGGCAGATAAATTCAATTACGATTACCTAATGAATGACAGTTGGGAATGGAGCTGTGCGGAGTCAAGCAATAGCACCAAGTCTTTCCTTGGCATGTACAAAAAGAAGTCGGACCTGGCCAGCGTTGATGTTCCGGAATTTGATTTTCATGTGAGCCCGGTGGTGTATTTTGGTTCGGGCCACGACAGTCGCCTGAAACAGTCGATGTATATCAACTCCAGAGGAGTAGAGATGCGGGGCATGATCGATAAGAAAATAGGGTTCTACACTTTCTTCACCGATAACCAGGCCATTCTTCCTGGTTATGCCCATGATGCTTTAATACTTAACAATACTTTTGCTGTGCCACACGAAGGGTTCTGGAAAAATTTTAAAACGAACGGAGTCGATTTCTTTCAAGTACGTGGCTATATCGATTTTAATGTGAGCAAAAACATTTATGTGCAGTTTGGTCATGATCGCACGTTTATCGGTAATGGTTTCCGTTCACTGATCTTTTCAGATTACTCTCCGCCCAATCTTTTTCTCAGAGCCAACGCAAAGATCTGGAAGCTGAATTACCTGTTTCAACTCAATCGCCTGACAGCTGGTGCAACCGGTTCGCCTAGTGGGTCAACAGCAAACAAAAATTACCCGGTGAAGTTTATGGCGTTTCATCACGCTAGCATCAACATCGGAAAGAAATTTAATCTCGGAGTTTTTGAATCCGTGATTTTTACCCCGCAAGACACGATCAACAAGAACAACATTCAACTCAATTATCTGAACCCCATCATTTTTTACCGGGCCATTGAGCAACAAGGGGGCAGCCCCGACAACGTTTTGCTTGGGGGCGATTTTAAATGGAATGTCTTCAAGAAAGTTTCTTTGTACGGACAGGTTGTGATTGATGAGTTTGTGTTGAGGGAGCTGAGGGGAGGTAAAGGTTGGTGGGGAAATAAATTCGCCATGCAAGGCGGTTTAAAATATATTGACGCCTTTAGCGTCCCTAACCTGGACATCCAGCTTGAAGCAAATATGGTGAAGCCATATACTTATTCGCACGACACGCAATACAGCAATTATAGCAACTATAACCAGTCATTGGCGCACCCGCTTGGTGCTAATTTGTTGGAAGGTGTAATGATCGTTCGCTATCAACCATTGCCAAAGTTGAATCTGATTGTTAAAAGTTTCTATACTAAAATCGGAAGAGACACAGTGGGCGTAAACTGGGGAAGCGATATTTTAAAGGATAACAGCACACGCACTGGAGGCGATTATGGTCACAAAGTGGGAGAGGGAGTAAATAATACTATCTCGTTTATGGATTTCACGGCTTCATATATGATTCGTCATAATGTGTTTATTGATTTTAAAGCAACTATTCGCAGAAGCACGAGCCCGGTTGCTTTGTATAACAACAATTCTACTATAACTTCGGTATCACTGCGCTGGAATATTCCTGCTCGCACTTACGACTTTTAACTCATGGATATTTTCTTTCGGATTCTTTCGTATGCAGATTTAATTGTAAGAAGACTGGTATTCTTTTTTATCTATTCCGTGTTGGGAACCATATTCAGTGTTTTCAATATCGTATTGATCATCCCCATGCTCAAGTTACTCTTTAGTCAAAAGGGTGTCATTGAAGTTCCACCAATTCCAAAGTTCGCTTTATCGACCGACTATATCGTGGGAATGTTTAACCACTACAATCTTTTGGTGATTCGCGATTACGGTCAGCTGAATGCATTACTCTTTGTTTGTTCTCTGATTGTGTCGAGCATGATCATTGGCAATTTGTTTCGATTTCTTGAACGAGTGATGGCAACTAAAATCCGCGCTGACTTAGTGAAAAATATTCGAATGGATATTTTTAGAAAAGTGTCATTACTGCACATCGGATTTTTTAACACCGAACGTAAAGGTGATTTGATGTCAAGGTTCACTAACGATGTGATGGAGGTCGAGGGCGCTGTAATGAATAGCTTAAAAGCCGTGATGAAAGAGCCGATTTCGATCATCGTCTTTTTCTTTGTGCTCTTCTCGATCTCTCCTAAACTCACTTTGTTTACACTGCTGGTCCTTCCGATTACGGGCGGAGCTTTAGCCGAGATTATCAAACGACTGAAACGGCAGGCGAGGGAAAGCCAGGAATCACTTGGTAGAATTGTAAATATTCTGGATGAGACTTTTGGGGGCATGCGCGTGGTAAAAGCATTCAATGCCCGCAAGTTTGTAATAGATAAGCTTGAAGTAGAGAGCGCGCACTATCGCAGGGTGAATAAATCGATGTCGTATAAGAACGAATTGGCTTCGCCTGTGTCAGAAATTCTAGGAACCATGATCGTTGCCGGCATTATCTTTTTCGGTGGTAATATGGTTCTCAGCGAGAATTCAACGTTGAGCCCCGAAGCATTCTTGGGATTCATTGGCGTGTTTGCTCAGATCATCCAACCCGCCAAGAGTTTTTCGAACGGAATCACCTCTTTACAGCGAGGCATTGCTTCAGCCAGAAGAATTTTTGAATTGATCGATAGCGAGCCCGAGATTAAAAATAAACCTAATGCGGTTGAATTAAAGAGTTTTGAAAAGGACATTGAGTTTAAAAATGTGTCATTCGCTTATGAAACAGAGAACGTTCTTAAAGGCATTAATTTGAAAGTAGAAAAAGGAAAGACCATTGCGCTCGTAGGCCCTTCCGGTGGAGGTAAGTCTACTCTTGCTGATTTGGTCCCACGCTTTTATGATCCAACCGAAGGCGAAGTCTGCATCGATGGCAAATCCTTGACAGATTATGAGATTGAGTCTTTGCGCAAGCATATGGGTGTTGTTACTCAAGAGTCAATTTTGTTTAACGATACCATCTTCAACAACATCGCTTTTGGCAACCCGAGTATAAGCGAAGAAGCCGTCATTCAGGCAGCCAAGATTGCCAATGCTCATGATTTCATTATGCAAACAGAGAATGGATATCAAACCTATATTGGTGAGCGTGGATCTAAACTTTCCGGTGGTCAGCGTCAGCGATTAAGCATTGCCAGAGCTGTTTTAAAAAACCCACCGATATTAATTTTAGATGAAGCTACTTCAGCTCTGGATTCAGAGTCAGAGAAGTTGGTTCAGGAGGCCTTATTCAATTTGATGAAAAACCGAACCTCCTTGGTCATAGCTCACAGGCTTAGCACTATTCAGCATGCGGATGAGATTTTAGTTATTCAACAGGGCCAGATTGTGGAGCGGGGAACTCACGAAAGTCTGAATAGCCAGAACGGTCTTTATAAGAAACTGGTGGATATCCAGAAGACAGCCTGATATGCAAGGTTTTGAAGAGAATTACAATTTTGTATAACTTGGAATAACATAAGTTTGCGACTTTTAAGATCAAGCCCATGAACACCCGCAGAATCATTTTCCTCACCCTCTTTGGACTCTATCAATTGTCCATCCTTTGCTTCACCATTTACATGGAGTCTAAGAGAGATGATCTCAACTTTCTGTTTGAGATGTTTAAAGAGATAGGCCTGTTCAAATATGGTGCAATGGTGGGCGTTCTTTTGTTGGCAATTGAATTTGTCTGGTCACGTAGCGATGCCAAGAAAGTGGTTAACCCAGCAGAATAGCTTTAGATATGGAGCTCAAGGAAATAATTAAAGGAGAATTTTCACAGGCTGCTCAAGTACTTGAAAAGTTCATGAGCAATGATCACAACATTACATTGATCGAGCGGGCAGCAAAAGTCATTTCAGATTCTATTATTCAAGGAGGCAAAATTATTTCTTGTGGCAATGGCGGGTCTCATTGTGATGCCATGCATTTTGCCGAAGAGCTTACAGGCAAATACAGAGAAAATCGAAGAGCGATTCCTGCTATCTGTATTTCAGACCCAAGTCATATTTCTTGCGTGGGCAATGATTATGGATATGAGTTTATTTTTTCACGCTATATCGATGCGCTCGGCAATAACGGAGACGTTTTGTTAGGACTGAGCACCAGTGGCAACTCGATGAATATTATTCGCGCAGCAGAAATAGCTAAAGAGAAAGGAATGAAAGTGATCATTCTTTCAGGCAAAGACGGTGGCAAGCTTGCTCCTTTAGCCGATGTTGAATTGCGCGTGCCTCATCATGGCTATGCTGATCGTATTCAGGAAGTTCATATCAAGATCATTCACATCCTCATGCTTCTGATCGAGAAGCAGGTTGTAAATAATTAAGCGCGCTTTCCAAGCGCACTTGAATTTGGAATACAGGCATAATTGTAGAATCAATCTATGTGTTCTACGTTCCTATGCGTTTAGAAAGTTACTTTCTTGTCTTCTCAAGCATATCCCACATTTCATTTGGAATCATCTCCAAATGACTGAACTCACCGCCACTCTTAAGCCACTCACCGCCATCGATAGTGATCACATCTCCATTGATGTAAGCTGAATAATCAGACAACAAATAAGCAGCAAGGTTTGCCAATTCCTGATGTTCTCCCACGCGACCTAGAGGAATTCGTTTTGAAGGATCAAATTTCTTCACCAAGTCTCCAGGTAGTAATCGACTCCACGCACCTTCAGTTGGAAATGGCCCTGGTGCGATAGCATTACTTCTAATGTTGTACTTCGCCCACTCGACTGCGAGTGACCGTGTTAGTGCAAGCACGCCAGCCTTACCACAAGCGGAAGGTACCACATAGCCGGAACCGGTCCAGGCATAAGTCGTAACGATGTTAAGGAAAATACCAGGTTGTTTTTTTTCAATCCAATTTTTGCCAGCGGCCAGAGTGGTATAATAGGTTCCCCTTAAAACAATATCCACCACAATATCAAAAGCACGATGCGATAACCGCTCAGTTGGGCTGATAAAATTTCCTGCAGCATTATTGAGTACGGCATCAATTTTCCCAAAACGATTTTCAGTTTCTTTAATTACGTTCACGATCTCTTCATACTTGCGCACATCGCATGCCACGGCAAGCACTTTGCCTCCTGTCTCTTTCTCAAGTTCAGCGGCCGTTTTATCAAGCACATCTTTTTTACGACTGGTGATGACAAGATTTGCACCAAGCTCCAATAAATATTTTCCGATAGAGCGGCCTAGTCCTGTTCCACCTCCGGTAATGATAATGGTTTTGCCTTTGAACGATTCGGGTTTGAGCATGCCTTCCATAAGTTTGGATTTTTATTTATTAGAAAGATAGCAGTAAGCCGTGTTGCCATCCAATGAATTATGGATATTTTTGTTCCATTATTTTTTAAACTGATCGTCTATGAAAAAAGCCACTATTTTATTTCTTGTATTATCCTGCGTATTATCTTCTTGCATCGTCTCAAAGAAAAAATTTGACGACATGCTCGCGCAAAAAATAAAAGCTGAGGGTGAACTTGCAGATAAATCAAAGAAATTAGATGACACAAATGAATTACTCAAGAAATTGAAACAAGATTCAGTTAGTATAACTCAGAGCCTTCAGTCTTCAAGCAAAAAATTAACAGAGCTCAATAGTGAATACGAAAAGCTTAACATGAATTACAAATCATCGTTGAATAAAAGTGGAAAGTTAAGTGCGGATTTGGTACAGCAGCGTGATCAATTGCTGGCTATTCAAGACAACCTTGAAAAGACAAGGAAACAAAATGACTCACTCAGTAATAGTTTGTCTGAAAGAGAGAAGAAAGTAAAAGAGCTTGAACAAGTTCTGGCAAATAAAGACAAAGCAGTTCAAGCTTTGAAAACACGAATCAGCAATGCATTACTCAACTTTAAAGAGAATGATCTTACGGTAAAAGTTAAGAATGGAAAAGTTTATGTTTCTCTGGCGGAACAACTCTTGTTTGGTTCAGGAAGCATTGCAGTTGATAAAAAAGGAGAGACCGCTTTACAGCAATTGGCAAAAGCGCTTAAAGATCAGAAAGATATTCGCATGATGATAGAAGGGCATACTGATAATGTGCAGATCTCAAAGAAATCGCAATACATGGAAGACAACTGGGATTTAAGTGTGATGCGTGCTACTTCCATCACAAAAATTTTAATGAAAGCAGGAATGTCGCCTAATCAAATTACTGCGGCAGGCAAAGGTGAATTTTCACCGGTGGCTCCAAATGATAATGCCGGTAACAAACAAAAGAACCGGAGAACAGAAATCATTGTTACGCCTAACCTGGACGAGCTTTTTAAAATTTTAGACGCAAATTAAATATCAAATTTATGGGAAGACTCATTTCCTTAGCGGTCTTAGTTCTTGATGTCATTGTGATTCTAGACATCCTCAAAAGCAACAAAGACATGGAGAAGAAAATCTTGTGGATAATAGCTGTTGTTTTCCTTCCGTTGATTGGCCCTGTTTTGTACTACCTTATCGGGAAGAAGTAAGTTCAAACCTCAGTATTCTTTTGGTGGAGGAGGTGATTTTATAATTGTCGCCAATGCGATGGCCAACGATCCATGCAATTTCATTTCCTGACTCTAGAACTGTAATCATTTCCTTGTCTGTAACAGAAACTTTCTGATCGATGAGAAAGTCACTTACCTTTTTCTTGTGATCCATGCCGAGTGGATGAAAATGATCTCCCGCTCTCCATTTGCGCCACGTTAATGGAAATTGGAGCTTATCTTCATCAAGCACCGCAAGGGAAGTTTTATTGGAGAACTCCGCCTTAGTAGTTTCCGAAATTCTTAAAACATATTTTCCTAAGTGCGCTTCAATCAGCTCTTTGTTAATTTGAATTTCAGCTAATTCACTTTCATGTTTTGCGATAACCAAATACTCACGGTCAATGACCAATTCAAATTCATGTGAGTAAAATTTCTTGCCCGGTTGTCCATTCAATGATTTTACAACTTGTTTGCATTGATCCAGGTTAAAACCAAAATGCTTTGTTAGATTCCAAAGTAGCCCGCCAGGGTTTTGAAAATCTTGAAGTCCTTTCTTGTTTAAAAGAATCTGTTCTCCTTTTTGAGTTTCGAATTCTTTCTTCCAATGCCAAATGCCAAATGCCATTAATTCGCTAGCCCCTGAGATCTTATCACTGGAATCGGAGAAAGAATTTTCAAGGGAAGGATTTATTTCTTTAAGTGCAGGAACAACCTTATGCCGGATGAAATTGCGTTGATAGTCATCACTCGCGTTACTACTGTCTTCCCGCCACAAGATTTTATTTTTTTTCGCGTAAGTTTCAATTTGTTGCCTGGTGGCAAATAGCAAAGGGCGGATGATCTTTCCGTTTTTCGATTCAATGCCATTAAGACCTTCAAGCCCTGAACCTCGAGTAAAATTCAAAAGCGCGGTTTCAATCGAATCATTTAGATGATGTGCTGTGGCGATGCAATCAAATTGGTGTTCATTTGCTAATTCTTTAAACCAGTGATAACGCAATTCGCGTGCGGCCATTTGAATGGATAAAGAATTTTCTAACGCAAACACCGCGGTCTCAAATCGCGTAGCGAAAAAGGGAACAGAAAATTTCTCGCATTCCTTCTTAACGAACAGCTCGTCTCCATTGGATTCTTCACCACGCAACTCAAAATTAACGTGAGCCACGCTAATGTTAAATCCGCATTCGCGGAACAAATGCAGCATCACCATAGAATCCATTCCTCCACTGACAGTCAGAAGGACTTTGTCTTTGGGAGTGCAAAGGTCCTTTTTAGTTAGATAGCTTAGAAATTCCTCTTTCATGTTTATTTAAACAGCCATCCTCTTCTTCGCCTCAATACACCACAACAATTCATTTACAAATGTGGTTGCGCGTTTATCGGTGCGAGATTTGTCAATAGCGTTTCCGTTTTCGTCAAACATCTCAGCCACTTTCGGAACGGGGAACATCGCGGGCACTGTCCATGCACGGATTTTCCAGAGTGAAAACTGCAAAGAAGTTATTACTTGTGTTCCGCCAAATGATCCATCGGACACAGTGGTGATGGCAATGGGTTTTTTAAACCATTCATCGTAAAGAAGATCAACTGCATTTTTTAATGCTGCCGGGTAGCCGCCATTATATTCTGGTGTAACAAGGATAACACCATCGGCCGATTTTATTTTGCCAGCAAATTCAAGAACCGATGAAGAAGGGTTTGGTTGAAATTTTAATCGCTCATTGAAAATTGGGAATTGGTATTCATTCAAATCCAAAATTTCGACAGTGCCTAATTTATTTTCCTCTACGAATTTTTTGAAATACATCGCAACGCGATGACTATGGCGCCCCGTGCGAACGCTGGCTGATAAAATGGTAATGTGTGGCATGTGCTTTCTGTTGAAAGCATAAAAGTAATTGATTCCTGCCGAAGTGAGTTGAAGGAAATACGACCTAATTTAAATTCTTCGCGCCTTAGCGTCTTTGCGGTTAGCATTTTTTACCGCAAAGGCGCAAGGACGCAAGGGGATGCAGCCTAAGTCTCTAGAACAACTCTCTTTGATATCGCTTCTTCCAACGGCTCTGATTTTTTCATTTTCAAGCCGAAGAGAAGGCGAGTCACATTGTTAGTTCGAATTACTAAGAAAATCAGGACGCAACTCACCAATGTAAGTAAGCTGATCGTCCAGAATTTTGCGAAGATGCTCCAGTCCCATTGGCAAACATAATAACCGATTGCTAGGATTGCGGTCTGGTGTAAAATGTAAAACGGATATAACCCTTCGTTAAAATATTTCAACCATGGGTGTGGACGGTTGAGGTAGTGTTGTCCGTAACCGATAATAGTGATCAGCGAAAACCATCCCACAAAAATGGAGAACACACTGAAGACGGCCTCCACGGTATCATCACTCCATGGGAACTGAATCACATGTCTGAAATGCAAGAACACTACATAAAATGGAATCAAAGCAAAAACAGTTGCTATCAATAAATGCCTTCTATTCTGTCCGATCAATTGCCACAGTTGTGCTGATGAATAACAGATCATCCCGAATAGGAAAAAGCAGAAATAATAAACAACATAGGATAAATCGCGCAGGTTGTGTTTCTCTTGCGGAAAATAAGGGCGAAGAAGAATTTGAGTGATCAAAATGAAAATAGATGGGATGAACAACATGCCTGCGGGGCTTGATAAAATTTTTGTAATGAAGTTTCTGAACTTAATTGATTTTGGTGAGCGCAGATAGATCAGGAAAGGAATTGTAGCTAAAGAATACAAAAACAAATAGGCCACAAACCACAAATGATGCCAGCTGAAACTTCCTCTGGGGTAAGGAACGAAATTGAATACCGTTTTATAAAAATCCCCATAGCTCGAATAGTTCTTAATGTGTTCATAGTAAATCTGCGGAGGCACAATCACAAACATTCCAAATACCAAAGGAATGAAAAGTTTTCTGAACCGCTCACCAGCAAACTGGCCAGGGGTTCTTTTCCCCAGCGCCATGTAGGTGCCGGCACCCGAAATGAAAAGGAGAAGCGGCATGCGCCAATAGTGAAGCCAAACCATCCAATAATTAAAGGAGGTGGAGAGTTCATTATTTTTTATGTGCCAATCCCAGGTGTTAAACCACATCCCCGTGTGAAAAAATAAAAGAATAAGGATAGCAATAAAGCGTAACCAGTCGAGGTCATGCCTGCGAGCTGTGAGTTCTAGTGTTTGTTGAGTGAGCATATCGTTTGATTTTTTGACAAATAAACGAAGCCAAAGGATGCAGGTAAGACGGTTTTTATAGCCTCGCAGGCCGATTTTATAAAGTCGAACGCCTTCCACCCGTCAAATTCATGAAACATTGATTTGAGAAAAGAGTTTAATTGCGAAAAACTAAAACCATGAAGGCTTTTTTTACTTTAACCTTGCTTGCTTGCTTTTCTCTCATCGGGTTCGCGCAGGAATCCGATCTGCCCAACGATTTTATGTCTAAGGCCTTTTATAAGGAACGGAGGGACAAACTCCGCGAAAAGCTGCCGGCTAATTCTGTAGCTGTTTTTTTTGCAAACGCTATACGTAATAGGGCGAACGATGTGCAATATGTTTATCACCAAGACCCTGATTTTTATTATCTCACCGGATATAAAGAGCCAGACGCCCTTTTGTTAGTTTTTAAAGACATGCAAACGGCCAGCAACGGCACTGCTTATAATGAGATCATCTTTGTGCAGCCACGCGATGAGCGAGCCGAGCAATGGACAGGCCGCAGACTTGGCGATAAGGGGGCCAAAAATTTGTTGGGCCTGGATCAGTCATTCAACAATACCGAATTCAAACGCTATAATGTGGACTTCTCCAAATTTGCTTCCGTTTTGTTTTTTGATTTCAAGAACGATGTTCGCAACGACCCGAATGACTCCTCTGATTTGTACGATTTGATTACTCAATTCAAGGCCAAGACGAATTATCCGGAAAAGAATACTTCAACACTGACTGTTGAACCCGCCAAGAATAATTTGGATGCCAAAGGTCTTAGCAAGATCATGAACAATTTGCGCGGAATTAAAACCAACGATGAGCTTGATATGATTCGCAAAGCGGTGAAGATCTCATGTGCCAGCCAAGTAGAAGTTATGAAAGCGATCAAGCCCGGAATGAGTGAGCGCGAGATTGAGGGCATTCATCAATATGTATTTAAAAAATATCAAGCGGAAGATATGGGCTACCCATCGATTGTGGGTGCGGGCCACAACGGATGCATTTTGCATTACGAAGATAACTACAAGCCAAGCATTTCTAGCAAGGAATTGATCTTAATGGATTTGGGAGCCGAGTTTCATGGATATACGGCTGACATCACTCGCACGATTCCCGTGAACGGTAAGTTCTCTCCCGAACAAAAAATAATCTATGAGCTTGTGTTGAAAGCACAGGAAGAAGCAATGAAAGTTTGTAAGGCAGGCACACCTTTTCGTGACTTGTACGCTGCCACCGCCAAAATAATCGGACAGGGATTAAAAGAGCTCGGTATTATTCAAAGTGAAAGTGATGCACGTAAATATTATCCGCATGGATGTTGCCATCACATCGGATTGGATGTGCATGACCGAGGAACGTATGAAGTGCAGCAAGAGAACATGGTGATTACCATTGAGCCGGGCATTTATATCCCTGACAATTCTCCTTGCGATAAGAAATGGTGGGGAATAGCTGTGCGCATTGAAGATGACTATTTAATCACAAAGGATGGCTATGATCATCTTTCAGTCTCTGCACCCCGCACCGTGAAAGACATTGAAGCCATGATGAAATTGCCGAGTGCGCTCGATGATTTCGTTCTGCCTGACCTTAAATGATAAGAAAGACTAATTATTTTTTAGGAGGGCTAGTTGCTGCAACGCTCCAGGCCCTCCTTTGCTTCTTTTAAATTTGGATCTAGTTTAAGCGCAACCTCGAAATATTTTTTAGCCTCAACCTTTTTTCCCCTCTTTTCCTGGATCTGAGCCAAGCGCATATTGGTTCCTGAATGATTAGGTTCATTTTTTTGAGGCTCATAGTTTAAATATTTCCTTAAACACACTTCACCCTGATCCAATTTTTGTCCGCTGAGCGCTGCTGTTTTTCCTAACTGATAAATTGCACTATAATCTTCGGGATTCTTTTTTAACAGATTGTCCAAAAGATCGAATGCCTTCACATATTGCTTTTGACTTTGATAGTAACCTATTAGTTGAATGTTGTAAGCAGGATCAGCAGCAGCCATTTTCTGAAATTCTTTCTCGGCTTCATCATTCTTTTTTTCAGAAAGAAGAATGATACCCAATTGCCGATGGCCTTCTGCCGGCTTTATGTCGATGATTTGTTTTGCGGTTTCTTTCGCCTTATCGATACTGCCACCCATGAAGCCGGGCGCCATCCGGTAGAATTGAATAAGTGGAATACGCGCGTTTATATTCTTCGGATCCAGAGCAACTGCAGTCTCCCATGCTTTCCTCATCTTGGGCGCTAGCAATCCTTGCTTAAATGGATTGGCATCTTTTGCAATGTTGCCGTACGCATCGCCTAACCAATTAAAGTATTCGGACGACTTTGTATTCTTGATGGTGGCTGTTTCAAAATAATCCGCGGCATCGTCATAATCTTTTCGGTCGAAAGCAATACGACCCAGGTAATATTGAGCCGCGGCATAGTCGCTGTGACTTTTTGAAATTAATTTCAGGGCGTCAATGGCTTCTGTGTATCTACTGGTTTCGTAGAGAGATTTCGCTCTTTCTAAAGTAGTAGTCTGACCAAATGAGGTTAGAGAAAGAAGAAGGGACAGGAACAAGAGTTTCATCATAAGGTTATTTGATTGTGCATAGACGTTTAGGAAGTGTAAAGAGTTGCGTGATGAGGTGAAGATCAATCTATTCAGACCTATATTCTGAAGGTGTTTTGCCTGTTATTTTTTTAAAGACGGTATTGAACGAGGACTTTGAATTGTAGCCCACCTTCTCTGCAATCTCTTCAATCTTAGTGTTAGGCTGGCCTTTCAATAATTGCTTTGCTTCGTTCACCCGATATTCTGCAGTCAATTCAAAGAAATTTTTGTTTAGACCTTCGTTGATGGCTTGCGAAAGCTGATGAACAGAGACTTTAAGTTTATCCGATAAATCGGGCAATGAAAACAAGGGATTGAGAAAAGGTTTTTCGGTTTCCATCACTTGCTTTAGTTTGGAGATAATACTTTCTCTTTGGTCGGATGAAAGGGTAGAACTTTTGTATTTAGCAGTGGTGTCAATTAGTGACGCTTGTTTAAAGAATCCGGAATTTTGAATCACCCGAAAGCTTGTAAAGTATACAGTCAATGAAATGTAGGCTGCAAACAAATGATCTCCGGTGTCATTCCTGTTAAATAATTTCACAATGGCGACAATGATCAATAGGGAGATGGATATTATAACTTCTGATCTCAAAAGAGTTAGAATTGGATTAGTTGATTTCCAGAACGATTCGCGTTTTGCTCGAAAGGCTTTGATGATTTCAATGGAAGCAAGTCCGATGTAAATGAGAAGGCTGGATAATATCAGTTCTGTTGGATGATGCGTGAACCAATTCCATCGCGGATCATAATCAAGATGAACTTCTTTGAATGGAGAGCCCGGATGATAGGCGCTGATGTAGGCGTTGTATTTGGCGTTTTCGGGTGTAAGAAAAAATGGAAACAGCAGAATCAGATAGATGATTGGCGTGATGAAGTGCAGGTAGTGTATTTTTTTAACACTGCCGCGAGCGCGACTTCGAATCATTAGATAAAGTGCGGGCCCTATTGCAAATGCGACTGGCTCAGAAAAATCGGCCAGGTACAAGCAATTCACGATGTAGCCCGTGTACATTACGAATATCTCAATGTTGTTGAGCGCAATCGCGAGCAGCAAGATTCCTTGAAAGAAATTGGCCTGCACTTTTCTGTTTTCCCCTGTCAAAAAGAAATAGGATAAGAAAATAGCTTGCACTATGCCGAGCAAAATGAAAATAGCAAATAGGTCGATCCGATAGTTCATGCCCAAAAATAGCTGACTTTTGTCAACAATGAATTCTGTCATGCCTCGCCATTTGTTAATATCACTTCTTTTTGAAAACTTGAAAGGCAATTCAAATTCTCTTTAGCCATGCTCAAACTCTTTCGAAGCCTAAAACTGATTATCAATTATAAAACATGGGTGATTACAGGTCTCTCAGTCTTATCCAGTTATCTGTGTTTTCATTGGGGGCTGACTGCAAAGTTTCCGGATATGCTGGTTGGTGTTGCAATTGTTTTTCCCGTAGTGTTTAGCATCGGTTCGGCCTACACAAGAAGAGAGACAGCGCTACAGAAATTTTCTGATTTTAAAGGACATGCAATAGCAATCTATTATGCTTCACGCGATTGGTCGACTGAAAAAGACCATGATCTTTCGGGTAAAGCTAAAGTCCTGATCCTTGAATTGCTGGTCCTCATGAAAGACATGTTCAAAAGCAACGACCATGCGGTGTGGGATGAAGACGAAAGGAAAATCTATGAATTGTTTTCAAAGCTCTCTGGCCTCACCATGGAGTTTCGCAAGCATGGTGTGCAGAGTGGAGAGGTATCACGCGTAAGTCAGTATGTAAGCAAAATGGTTATCGCATTTGATAACATGCGGATTATTCATCGTTATCGCACGCCAGTTACGTTGCGTGCCTACAGTAAAGTGTTCATTTATTCTTTTCCAATTATTTATGGCCCCTATTTCGCCAGCACCTTTCACGATTTTTCTGCGCAGCTGGAATATGTTATGCCAATCATGTACAGCTTTATACTAGTGAGCTTAGATAATATTCAGGACCAGTTAGAAAATCCCTTTGATGAAGTAGGAGAAGATGACATCGAGATTGAAACCGATGAGACTGCCATGCATTTAGTCTGATTGATCGCGGATTGATTATGGATTAATGGATAACACGGATTTTTATAGCTCCTTAACTGTGTGATTTTGCATTAACACCAATCTTTTGAAAGTTAAACTCTTAGATCCGAAATTGATGAGAAGCCCTACTTCTAATTTGTAGGCTTTTAGGTAATTGAGTGCTTGCCGTCTTCAAGTTGAATAATCGCTTTGGAGTTCTACCAAGATTTTTTCTTCCACAACAAAGTCGGCTCTTCGTTTACCAATGGGATCTGGCAAATCCTTATAAAAAATCTCATGCTCTATTTCTCTTTTAAAACTAAGATTGTATTTACCTAATTCATAAGCTAAAGCTCGTTGATAAATGACTTCTGGAAATCCGTTGCCTAGAAATTTATGAACCTCAAAAAGATGCTCCGATGATCTTTTCTGTAATGTCTTTATACTTTAATTCCATTTTCAAATTTTGAATCCGCGTAAATCCATCAATCCTCTAATCCGCGATCATTCTTTTATTAACTCAAACTCCACTCTTCGGTTGAATTTTTTTGACTCTTCCGAGTTTTCCTGAACGATTGGTTTGGAGCTACCATAGCCAATGGCGGTAATTCGGGATTCATCAATTTTGAATTGATCGATGAGGTACGTTCGAATAGCATCGGCACGAGCCTGAGAGAGTTTTAGATTCAGTTCTTCATGGCCGTCTGAATCGGTATGACCGGCAATTCTCAATTTCTCTTCTGGATGATCTAACAAGAAGTTTCCAACTTTGGCCAAGTCGTTATGCATGGCAGGCAAAATATCTGATTTTCCATTTTCAAATTCCAGAGAAATAAACGCAATCTTGCTTTCAATTGGCTCCGCGATGTGTGTTGCCTTTTTGTTGCCATCCATGTAAAAGACTTCTTCAATTCTGAAAAAGTCATCGCCCTGAATGATGATGAGATAATTTCGTTTGTTAATGAGATTGAAATCATACGTTCCATCTTCTCTTAAATATTTCGGAGCAACTTCCACACCATGATCCAAATCCAAGACTGAAACAATACCACTCATAGGTTTGCCCTTTCTATCTTGCACCGAACCACTGAGTTCCACTACAGCTTCAGGATGGGCTTCCATCGGAAGTAAAAAAGAATAGATATCAAGATTTTTAATATCGTTTTCTATTGATCGCGCATAATACAATTCATGACTTTTAGAATCGATAGTGAAATAATATTCGCTGCCAGCGCCATTCACTAAAGGCCCGATGTTCTTTGGCTCACCCCAACTATTTTTTTGCCGATACGATTTATAAATATCGAAATCCCCAAAATTGAGCGGATGGCCATCGGAAGAAAAATACAGCACATTGAACTTGTGGTGAAAGAATGGGCTTACCTCGCTTCTTACAGTATTGATGATTGGCCCCGCATTTTGCGCTCGACCCCAATTCCCTCTTTTGTCTTTTACGGAAAAATAAATGTCAGACAAGCCGAAGCCCCCAAAGCGATTGCTTGCGAAGTAAATGGTATCTCCACTATGACTGATTGCAGGCTGCGATTCCCAACCCGAAGTATTTACGTTCACTCCCAGGTTTTTGACATCGCCCCAGGTGCTGTCTTTGCTTAACGTAGCAACATACAAATCGCAACTGCCAAAACCTTTGGGTGCCTCGCACCTGGAAAAAAATAAGTATTTTCCATCAAGGCTCAGACACGCTGACCCCTCATTATAATCGGTATTGATGGTTTTAAAATCTTCGGCTTTGGTCCACGCTCCATCCACTTTATAACTATAAAAAATATCTTCATTGTAAGCACGTTGCTGATGGGTGTTGCGCTTGGATGTAAAAAGAAAAACATAGTCTACATTGCCGATGGCAGGTCCGTAATCTTCCTTTGGTGAATTGATATTATCTCCCATCGACTCAAGCACCGTATGCGGTGGTTTAAGCGTGTCAACTTCTTTTCGATAATTCACTAACTGATAGTAGTGCTCAAGTGGAACGTAGTATTTTTTCTTGTCTGTTTCGATTGAATCGTATCTCTTATAAATGTTGCTAATATCAACTCCTTGTTTGTGATGTTTAAGCGCCAGTTTGTACAATAATATTGCCTCTCCTTTAGGACCAAATTTTTCTGACAGTTCCGCTAACTTCCAGATCATTGGCACATTATCAGAAAAATTTTCGATGCCGAAATTCTTCACGTAATCTTTCAGGGCCTCATACATTTCCTCAGGTTTGTCGCTCAGCTCTTTTAGATGTTTGAGCTTGGTGTGGTCAACATAATACTTGAGCTTATTTACATTGGGGAAATTAAATATGTCAGACTGGCTGTAGTGAGTGATAGAGTCATTGACAAAGACTGTTTTTACAATCTTTCCTTTTTGATCTTGTGCTAAACTGTGATCAAAACAAAGCGCACACCAACACAGGGCAGCTAAAAATGCTTTGAATGGGGTCATGATGGGTTATTTGTTCACCTTCATTCAACGAAAAGTTATTCAAATATATGCGATTAACAGGAACATTTAGGTAAGAACGCGCTGAGGGAGAGCTAATTCAATCGATTGGCACAGCTATTGACTCATAAGATGTCGGTAAAATTTTAATAGGAGTCGCAATTTTTTTGTGTCAAATTGGCACTGATATTATGTTCAAAGAAATAACAATACAACCATCAGATCAACAGGAAACAGAGGAGTTGATTCAACTGATTAACCCTGAAAAAGACATTGAACTTCGTCCTGAAGATCTGCCCGAAGAGCTTTCCATTCTCCCAATAAAGAATACAGTTTTGTTTCCCGGGGTTGTAATTCCGATTACAGTCACGCGTCAAAAATCGATACGCTTAATTAAGAAAGCGTATCAAGGCAATCGCATCATCGGAGTAATCGCTCAAAAAAATAAACAGGCCGAAGACCCTGCCATCGAAGATTTGTATCGTTTCGGCACAGTTGCTCGCATCATCAAGATGTTGGTGTTGCCCGATGGAAATACCACGATCATCATTCAAGGTAAAAATCGCTTTGCGATAAAAGAGTTTGTGGTCGAAGAGCCATTCCTCACAGCGAAAATAGAATTGCAATCAGAACCTACTTTGGATCTGGAGAGCAAGGAAGTGAAGGCGTTGGTTCAATCTCTGAAAGATGCGGCTTCTAAAATTTTGAAACTCAACCCCGACATACCTCAAGAAGCGCAAGTTGCACTTGATAACATTAACAGTACTGCATTTCTCGTTCATTTCCTTTCTTCGAATTTGAATGTGGATGTAGCCGAGAAACAAAAAATTCTTGAAGTCAACAACATCATCGATCGCGGCACATTGTTGTTGCAGTACATGCTGAAAGAAATTCAGATGTTGGAGATTAAGCATGAGATTCAAAAGAAAGTTCATACTGACATCGATCAACAACAGCGCGATTATTTTTTGCGACAGCAAATTAAAGTGCTTCAAGATGAACTTGGCTTTGATGGCCCGGATAAAGAAATAGAAAAACTCCGCAAGCGTGGTGCAGAAAAAAAATGGCCAAAGGCTGCAGCCGAGCATTTTAATAAAGAGTTGGATAAGCTTCAACGCACCAATCCTCAAGCACCTGATTTTCCGGTGATGATGAACTATGTGGAGTTCATGCTCGACTTGCCTTGGGAAGATTATACCAAGGATGATTTTGATTTAAAGAAAGCCAAAAAGATTTTGGACAAAGATCATTTTGGTCTAGAGAAGGTGAAGACGCGTATTCTTGAATATCTAGCTGTGTTGAAATTGAAGCAAGATATGAAAGGACCGATTTTGTGTTTGTATGGCCCACCCGGAGTTGGAAAAACTTCCTTGGGAAAATCAATTGCGAAATCGCTAGGAAGAAATTACATGCGTATGTCTCTGGGCGGCATTCATGACGAAGCTGAGATTCGAGGTCACCGCAAAACTTATATTGGTGCAATGCCCGGAAAGATTTTGCAAAACATTAAGAAAGCGAAATCATCTAACCCGGTTTTTGTGTTGGATGAAATTGATAAGGTGCGTACCGATTTTCGTGGTGACCCGTCATCTGCGCTGCTTGAAGTTTTAGATCCGGAGCAAAACAATGCCTTTGGTGATAACTACCTCGAAGTAGAATACGATTTATCAAAAGTGTTGTTCATTGCCACGGCCAACTCACTTGATACGATTCAGCCTGCATTGCGCGATCGAATGGAGATCATTGAATTGTCAGGATATACAATTGAAGAAAAACTTCAGATCGCCATCAAGCATTTGATTCCTAAACAAATCAAAGAGCACGGCCTCTTACTAAGCGATGTGAAATTTTCTAAAGAAGGTGTGCTGAAAGTGATCGAAGCCTATACACGGGAATCAGGTGTAAGAAGCTTGGAAAGAAAAATCGGTTCCGTTGTTCGCAACGTTGCTAAGTCAAAAGCGATGGATGAGGAGCTTCCAGGTCAAATTACCGAGAAAGAAGTAGTGAAGATTTTGGGAGCTGAGATTTTTGATGAAGAACTTTATCAAGGCAATGAAATTGCAGGTGTAGTTACTGGCCTTGCCTGGACTTCCGTGGGCGGAGATATTTTGTTTGTCGAGTCAAGCGTGAGCAAAGGAAAAGGAGCGTTGACCATTTCAGGTCAGTTGGGCGATGTGATGAAAGAATCGGCTACAGCTGCATTATCTTATCTTAAAGCGAATGCCGATTCATTGAATATTGATCATCGTGTGTTTCAAAATTACGATTTGCACATTCACGTTCCTGCAGGTGCTGTACCCAAAGATGGTCCATCGGCAGGAATCACTATGCTTACTTCTTTAGCTTCGACTTTCACCCAGCGCAAAGTAAAATCTCAGTTGGCAATGACTGGGGAGATCACCTTACGTGGAAAGGTTTTGCCTGTTGGCGGTATCAAGGAAAAAATATTGGCAGCGAAGCGCAGCGGAATTAAGGAGATTATCCTGAGCTCGAAAAATAAACGCGATATTCAGGAAATCGAAAAGAACTACATCAAAGGACTATCATTTAAGTATGTTGATTCCGTTGATGAAGTTTTGAAGATGGCATTGCTCAAAGAAAAGGTGGCACATCCAATTCATTTCAACTTGCCCGAAGTAAAAGCTTAAAAAAACGTTAATCGTTATCCGTTAATAGCGGATAGCGATAACGAGCACGAATAACTATTAACGAATTCCTCATGCTTGATTCGAAAAGCCTAACTCCACAACAGATCGTTCAGGAGCTCGATAAATATATTGTTGGTCAAAAAGATGCCAAACGCAATGTCGCCATCGCTTTACGCAATCGTTGGAGACGCATGAATGCCAATCCGGAAATGCGAAACGAAATTGTGCCCAACAACATTCTGATGATTGGAGCCACGGGAGTGGGTAAAACAGAAATTGCCCGAAGACTTGCTAAGATTGCAGATGCACCATTTATAAAAGTGGAGGCCTCGAAGTTTACGGAAGTGGGTTACGTTGGCCGTGATGTGGAAGGAATGGTTCGCGATCTTGCTGAGCAAGCAGTGAACATGGTAAAGTCGCGCAAGAAGGAAGAAGTGAAAGAGAAAGCGGCTCAGGTAGTGGAAGAAATTATTCTTGATGCTCTCATTCCACCAATGCGTAAGCCAGCCGGATTTTCGGTAGCCAATGCAACGGATGAAGAAAATCAGGATGAACCTAAAAGCGATGTTGAATTGAACGAACGTACTCGCAATATCTTTCGCGAGAAAATCCGCAATGGCGAATTAGAAGATCGTAAAATTGAAATCGACATTAAGCAAAGCGGAACTCCTGGAGTTGGAATGATCGGAGCGGGAATGATGGATGAAGTGTCGATGATGAATTTGCAGGAGATGCTCAGCGGCATGATGCCGAAGAAAAATAAAAAGAGAAAACTCACGGTAGCTGAAGCGAGAAGAGTTTTGTTGGAAGAGGAGGCAGCAAAACTTATCGATATGGATGAGGTAAAGGAAGAAGCACTTCGCAAAGCGGAAGATGCTGGTATCATTTTTATTGACGAGATCGATAAGATTGCCTCTGGTGGAAAGAAGGGTGGCGGTGGGCCAGATGTGAGCCGAGAGGGAGTGCAAAGAGATTTACTTCCGATTGTGGAAGGAAGTACAGTGAATACAAAATATGGGATCATTAACACCGATCACATTTTATTCATTGCTGCTGGAGCATTCCATGTTTCAAAACCTTCCGATCTGATTCCTGAATTGCAAGGGCGCTTCCCTATTCGCGTTGAACTGAATAGTTTGACAAAAGACGATTTCGTTCGCATTTTGAAAGAACCTAAGAATGCATTGACGCGTCAGTATCAGGCATTGTTCGAAGCAGAAGATTTTAAAGTTACGTTTGATGACGATGCTATCGATGAGATTGCTCAAACAGCTTTTGATATCAATGCCGAAGTAGAAAACATTGGCGCCCGCAGACTTCATACGGTGATGAGTAAATTACTCAACGAGTTTCTGTTTGACGTGCCTGATAAGATTTCAAAAGAGAAGCCTATCAATATCACCAAAGCTATGGTGGTAGAAAAATTAAGAGAGCTGATAAAAAATAAGGATTTGAGTGAGTATATTTTGTAACTCAATCTCCATTTTGATGAAGGTAATTCAATTAGCATTACCGATTTCATTCCCTAAAAGCCTACCTATTAGAAAAGAAGAAAGATTAGATTTGCGAAGTCAATGATATGAAATCAATCATGAGAGTTGTCTTGATTTTAGTTTTAAGTTTGGGAACTGTAATCAATACTTCGGCAAACAAGCCCTCAGATTCTCTTCGCAATAAGAACATTCAACGCTTTCCCGATTATTTCTTTATCTGGCCTGTAATCAAACAGCGCAGTACCTCTTTTGAAATAGAAAACCTTCCAGGCAAAAGCGAAAAACTTATTTACAAACCCAATGGCAATGTTGGATTAGGCTTGGGAATGTATCTTTTTGAAATTGGCTTTGAACTTACATTTTCAGTTCAACCAAAGGAAAGTACTCAATACCTCTATGGTCATTCACGAGTAAAAGATATACAGGCAAACATTCTTGGAAAACATTGGGGCCTTGACGTCTTCACACAAAACTACAATGGCTTTTACCGAACGGACAAAAATGTTTCAGTGCCAGCAAACATGCCTTACCCACAACGTCCTGATATTAGCACATGGAATACGGGTGTGAACGGCATTTATCTCTTCAACAAAAACAAATACTCAATTCGTGCTGCGTATAATTTTGCAGAGCGTCAACTTCGAAGTGGTGGTTCGTTTTTGTTGAGTGGTACGGTGAACACTTTCAGTCTCCGGGCAGATTCTGCTATTTATGGGCCGAAGTATGAACCAACTTTTGGAGTGAATGCTGACTTCAATAAACTCGACTATACCACGATTAGTGTCGCTCCCGGTTATGCGCATACTTTTGTGATCAGACATTTTTTTGTGAATAGCTCCTTATCCATCGGTCCTGCCCAGCATTGGGTTTACTATCAATCAGCTTCAAATTCAAAACACGAAACAACACTGAACAGCTTTGTCGATTTGAGATTAGCTATTGGCTACAACAGCGACAGGTTCTTTTCAGGGATAAACTTCGTGGCGCAATCACGCAACATTAAGTTCGAGCAGATTCAATTCACAAGCACAAGTTCCACTTTTAAGATGGTGATTGGCTACCGCTTTCGCGAATTTGGCATCTTGAAAAAAAGTGCGAGAGATTTGCTTCCGAGGGAGAGGAAAAGTAAGATTTGATTCCTTGTCTCATAACTTTAACTTGCTATTTAGTAACCCAAAAAAACCTTGCTGATTACACTAATAGGTATCGTGCTAGGCACCATCGTAATGTTTTTTGCAGTATCGAAAACTGCAAAACTTCGCGATTTATTGCTCACCGGCCCCAATGCACAAAAATGGAAATGGCTCATCTACATGATGGTGTTCTTTCTTTTGGGCTACGCGATCTCGATTGCCTTGGTGCTTGCAAAAGAAGTCGATGTTCTTCTGGTCATCACCGGTATTGTATTTTTTGTAGGAGCCCTTTTCGTCTTGTTGGTAGTCATTACCGCCAAATCTGACATCGAGCGAATCAAGGAGGCCAGCGCCACATTGGAGATAAATAACAAAGAGCTTGAAAAAATCAACAAAGAACTTGACCTGTTCGCTTATCGGGTTTCACATGATTTGCGTGGACCCATCGCTTCCATTCGGGGATTGATAGAAATCGTTAAGTCGGCCAAGACCAAAGAAGAAAGTGATTTTTGCCTGGAAAAAATCAGTGCAAGTACTATTAAACTTGACGGCTTTATTCAGGATATTCTTGACCTCTCTAGAAATTCAAGAACCGAAATCGTTAGTGAACCTGTTGACGTCCGCGCAATGGTCATGGAAGTAACAGAAGGTCTTAAATACATGGATCAGGATCAGAGAATTGAATTTAGATTGGGCTGCGAATCACCAACGATCACCACCGATCCCTTGAGGCTTAAAATTATTCTTACTAACCTGATCGCAAATGCATACAAATATCAGGACATGAAAAAAGATAAACCGATAATTGAGATTTCCTGTGCTCTCAAGAATCAATCCATCAATCTGTTGGTAAAAGACAATGGCATTGGCATCAAGGATGAGTATAAAGACAAAATTTTCGAAATGTTTTTTAGAGGAACAGATAAATCTGTCGGAACCGGACTTGGACTTTACGTTGTAAAGGAGATTATTGAAAAATTAAACGGAACAATTAATGTGAGAAGCGAATTTGAAAAGGGATCCGAATTCGAGATTAATTTTCCCGTTAAAGGTGTCTAGCGTTAACTCAATCTAAGTCCTTCATTCGTTGAAGTGCTTTCTTCTGGAAATACTCAATTGGTTTGTATTCTTTCTCCAGACATTGCTGATAGGCCTTTTTAGCCTTATCGTTATTCTTATGGAATTCTTCTTCGATTAATCCTTTTAGAAAATGACCAGGCCCTGAGAAGTAGAAAAAGTTTTGTTTCCCTAAGACTTCAACGAGCGGAATTGCTTCTGCATATTTTTTGCTTCTGATCAGATTCTCAGCATAGAACTCTGTTAGCTTCAAGTTATGTGGGTAATTCTGAATTAGACGTTCACTGTAAGGGAGGGCATCATTAGGTTTGTTTTCCAGATGGAGGAGAATGTGCGCGAGAAAAATGCAAGCCTCTGTCTGGATTAAGGAAGGATTTTCAGCACACTGTTTCAAAAGTTTTAAGCCTTCCACTTTGTTGCCTGATCTTAGCGGTACCAAAGCAGCTCTGAAGAAAAAACTTTTCTGCCGATAGTACTCTACATAATATTTGTAAAGCCCGACAATGAACAAATACTCGGGGTATGAATATTTCTTGTCCATTGCTTCAGTCAAAAGCGGATAAGCTTTTTGTGCATACTTTAAGGCAAACCAATTTTCTCCCTGGGATGAATAGTATTCCGAAATAAAAAGGTAGGTACAGATTTTATAGTAAGAAATCCTTAACCCGGTTTTGGACTGCTTCTCTAACTGATCGGCATTTTTTAGTAATAGATCTAGATAGTGTTTATGATGAGAACTGAATGACACCGGGATTTCCTTCCATCTCCAAAGGAAAATCTCTAATAACCGCTGCACATTGGCATCAACCGATTTAATATCTACCTGGTTGTATTTGTCGAATTCATTATGGTAAATAAAATTTAGCGCCCTTAATTCAGGAACAGTGTCCGATACCGTGATAGATTGTGATTGGGCGGCTATGGTGCCAGTACACCCGAAGAGAAGCAAAAAGTAAATCCCCAATCTCATTATGCCCTGAAAAACGGCATGATAGCAAGGAAAAACCGAAAATGCCAATAGGGTATTTTTCACGTATTCTTGCATTATTGTCTCTGATTAATTAACCTTGACAAAATTTTAAACTCAAATGAAAAAAATTCTATTACTCGCGCTCGTTTGTACACTAGGATTTGCGTACAGCAGCAAAGCATCTTCTATCTATCAAGTTAATGATAACGCTATCGAAGCGGCATTAAACACCGCTACTCCAGTAGCTGTTCAAGCTGATGATGCAGGATCACTATTTAGCCCTATGGCAATTCAAGCAAAAGGATCAGACAAAAATGTTTGGGTTGCTTGTATCCTTGACTGGCTTTTGGGCGGTATCGCTGTTCACCGTGTTTACTTGGGCAGTACACCAGCTATGATTTTCTATTACCTGATCACAGGTTGTGGTATCTTCGGTATTGTGCCAACAATCGACTTAATCGTTTTGTTGATCAACAATCAGGACATCAGCAAGTATGTTGGTAACAACAAATACTTCATGTGGGGATAAGAACTATTCCTCCTAGATAAATGAAGGGCTGTCTCAAAAAGACGGCCCTTCATTTTTTTTGTATTCCTTGCGCTGAGAGCCTTATTTTCTGATTCAATTGATTTACCAATTCATCATTCTTTTTCTCAGCCAAATATTGAGCATGACGGGCTCCCCCGTTGTTGAACATATAAAACAATCCCATTCCTGTAAAGGCACCTGAAAAATAATAGCCATTTAAAAAACTGTAAGCTGTAAACAAAAGTAATCCGGCTTGTATAGTTCCTGAAGTAATGCCCCTGCCCATATAACCGGCATACCATTGGCCTATACCGGGAAGAAAATGAGAAATGGATTCTGCTCGCACAGGGTTCTTCAATTTTCTGAATTTCTTAGTTTGATAAATGTTAGGCTCGTTGACGATGCCAAACTTGGCACAAAACGATTTGTATTTTTTTTCAGCATCGGTCAGCTTGTGTTGTTGATTCAGTATCAGAATCTCGATTAGCTCGACAAAGGGTTGGTTTAAGTTCTGTAAATAGTATTGAGACTCCTGAGCCTTGTTAAGGGCCAAATCATATTTGGCAGCTAAGTAGGCATTCAGTGCTGACTCGTAATATAGGTTTAGTTTCAAGGTGTCGTTCCCTTGGAAAAAATCAGCTCGCTGCAATGTGTTATAGGCTTCTTCATATTTGCCTTCAGCTTTCAGGCAGTATGATTTTTGTAAAATCAGATGATTGCTTAGTCCTATGGGTTGATGAAATAATAAGCGCTCGTACTCCACTCGAGCACGCAAAAAATCTCCTGCATTAAACAGGCTGTCTGCCTTCCTTGTTACTTGCGCCTCAGTGAAAAAGGGTACGCAAAGGAATATGCATATCAAATAAGATTTGATCGTTGATCGTTTCATTAAGTTGATCTCTTTTAAACTTTACAGCAAATGCGCTTCCCCAAATGGTGCCAATGTAGATGGAGGAAAAAATAGCTCCATAGGCGATGAACCTGAAACTGGAAGGACCGTCCTTACGATAACCTTCCCAAGCTTGTAAACCTAATACGGTTGAAATTAATAAGGTATACATGCCTTGTCCCCTGTTACCAGCATAAAACTTTCCAGCCCCTGGCAAAATAGCTGAAAGAGTAGCTGCCAGAAGAGGAGATTTCTTGGGTTGTTGCGTAATTCTTCGGTAATGCTCCTTCATCTTTTCCTCCTGTTGGTCGATGACGTAGTTAGGAGGTGAAAAATAATGCGAAACGGAATCATACTTCTTAAGATCTCTCTGTAAGAGTGAAATGCCGGCTATCTCTAAATTGCGCAACTGAGTTTCAGTACTATCAATGGGTGTGTATTTAAGTAGCTTCTGCTCTGCAATGCGGTATGATTTTAAATATGCCTGATTAAACGAGCTAAAAAATACAGCTTCTACTTTCATTCGATGAGAGCCATCCTTAACCGAATCAAAATGTGTAATAGAGTTTCTTAAATCTTGCTGATTGTAATAGATATTGCCAAGCAAATAATGAATGCTGTCCTTCTGAATTGGATTGATTCCGCTACCTCTATTATTCGTCAAATTCTTCAACACAGAAATTGATTCGTCATAATATTTTTTGTTGAATAGATATTTAGAAAAATTCAACTCGCTGGAAATGGAGTTGGTTTGCCCCTGAAGATCAAAAACAAAAAAGCCGAAGGAAATGAAAAAGAGGAATCGAACTAGCCGCATAAATTAATGAAAGTGAAAATCGGCCGGAGTCTCCATTATTTTACCTTGTTTGGTTAGTCGGATGGGCAAGCTTTCCATCACCGAAATTTTAGAACATCTGCTTAGACGATCGAAGGTGAGGAAATAACCTTTAAGGAAACCCTGATCCTTTACAATGGCACTACTGAATCTGGAACAGGTAAGTTCAAAAGCACAACTTGTAGCTAATTGCTCGCTAATGGCCTTTTGATAAAATTTAATACCGAGTTGATAGCTAATGGAGAGCGGATTCCAGCTACGTATTTTCTTGGATTGAGCCGAAGTGGATACTTTTTGTGACTGCCCTAAAAGCGCCAAGTCGTTCTCAAAAGATTGTGCCTGACTATTGCCCGACAATATAAGCGACAAGCATACCAGTAATAGAGTCAACCTGATCATTGAACTGTTTTTGCGTTGGTCGGCACTTTGAAATTCAAATATTGTTCATCTACATCTTTGTCAACTTTAAAGTTAGAGTAGATGGTTTTAGAAATCACGGAATCTTTTGCGTTGATGTAATTGATTTGCGTAACAGATGAGGGAAAATTCAAGCCTCCGACTAATTGATAATTATAGAAGTAAACTTTATTGATCGCCTTTCCTTTTTTATCGAAGTAGCCAAGGAATACCGGGTTGTTTTTATCATGCGCTACTTCTACTCTTGAAATATCCTTGGCAAGCTGCATGGGCGGAGACCAAACCGTAACTCTTAATCCTTCTTGAAATTTTGTCTCTTTCAAACCGAACCCCATTTTTGACAAACCTAAATCTCCTCTATTATTTTCTAGAAAATAGAAGAGCTGATTTGTCTCGGTGCCCATCATATAATTCTGCCTTTGAATGACTGAATTGCTGGTAAAGTCATAAATCATAAACTCACCCTTCGAATTGTTGATAACCATTGCTTCGCGAGGGTCAGTATAATGGCACGCCATCCTTCCTTCTGAGGTATAGTAAACCGCGGCCTTTAACGTGCTTAGCTTTCCTTTTTGGCTAGAACGTGTAACCATGTCCATCGACACTTTCTGATAAACGTATTGGTCAAACGACCAAAAGAGGCTTAAAAAGACAATAAATGAATATTGAAACATGGCGAGTTAAAAATTAGAGAAATGAAATTTAAAACTGAAATCGAAGAACTCGCGCGACTAGAGATTAGTAAGCAATTCCGTCAGCGAGAACAATTACTTTGTTTTTGAGTACTTCAACTACGCCACCGGTGATAGCTACTTGCTCGGTGGATTCTTTTGTCTTATAAATTACTTGGCCATCCTTAAGCAAAGACACCAGTGGTGCGTGATCATTCATTACCTGAAATGATCCGTCAGATCCAGGAAACGTAACGATCGTAACCTCTCCTTCAAAAATCTTCTTCTCTGGTGTGATTATTTCTAAATGCATGAGTTCAATTTGAAAATTTGAAAATTAATCAATTTGAAAATTTAGAACCGATTTGAAGATTTGAAACGGATTATCACTAATTCAATTTTCAAATCTTCAAATCAATTCATTTTCAAATTATGCGTTCGCTTCTGCCATCATCTTCTCGCCCTTAGCGATAGCTTGTTCGATGCTACCTACAAGGTTGAAGGCCATTTCAGGAAGGTGATCTACTTCACCGTCCATGATCATGTTGAAGCCTTTGATCGTGTCTTTGATATCAACCAGCGCACCTTTCAATCCGGTGAACGCTTCTGCTACGTGGAATGGCTGTGACAAGAAACGCTGAACACGTCTAGCACGTGATACCGTCAACTTATCTTCATCACTCAATTCATCCATACCCAAAATTGCAATGATGTCTTGCAATTCTTTGTAACGCTGAAGAATCAATTTCACACGCTGAGCACAGTTGTAATGTTCTTCACCAACGATGTCGGCACGGAGGATACGTGAAGTTGAATCCAAAGGATCCACCGCAGGATAAATTCCAAGCTCGGCAATCTTACGGCTCAATACGGTTGTTGCATCCAAGTGAGCAAATGTGGTAGCAGGAGCAGGGTCAGTCAAGTCATCGGCAGGAACGTAAACGGCCTGTACCGAAGTGATTGATCCGTTCTTAGTTGAAGTGATACGCTCTTGCATAGCACCCATTTCGGTAGCCAATGTAGGCTGGTAACCTACGGCTGAAGGCATACGACCCAAAAGAGCCGATACTTCAGATCCAGCTTGTGTGAAACGGAAGATATTATCAATGAAGAATAGAATGTCTTTTCCTTTTCCTTTGCCATCGCCATCGCGGAAATATTCAGCAACAGTCAAACCAGAAAGGGCCACACGTGCACGTGCACCAGGAGGCTCATTCATCTGACCAAACACGAAGGTTGCTTTTGATTCTTTTAGTTTTGATTGATCTACTTTAGAAAGATCCCATCCGCCTTCATGCAATGACTTCATGAACTCAGGACCGTAATCCACGATACCTGCTTCGATCATCTCGCGCAACAAATCGTTTCCTTCACGTGTACGCTCACCCACACCTGCAAATACAGAAAGACCTGCATAAGCTTTCGCGATGTTGTTGATCAATTCCTGGATCAATACGGTTTTACCTACACCGGCACCACCGAACAAACCGATCTTACCACCTTTTGAGTATGGTTCGATCAAGTCGATTACTTTAATACCAGTAAAGAGAACTTCTTGTGAAGTTGAAAGATCTTCATAACGAGGAGCAGAGCGGTGAATAGGAAGAGCCTCTGTGCCTTTTGGCTGAGGAATACCATCGATTGCTTCGCCAATCACATTGAACAAACGGCCTTTGATATCATCTCCGATAGGCATTTTAATTGGCATGCCGGTATCAGTTACTTTCATACCACGAACCAAGCCTTCAGTTCCATCCATCGCGATAGTACGAACTCTGTCTTCGCCTAAGTGAGTCTGGACTTCAAGCACGATGCGAGAGCCATCTCCTTTAGTTACTTCCAATGAGTCGAGGATGTTGGGTAGTTTAGAGCCTGGCTCGTCAAAAGCCACGTCTACTACCGGACCGATTACTTGTGTGATTTTACCGTAGTTAGCCATTAGTTCAGGATTATAGTTAATGCGTTGATTTTTACCTTTTTGGGCATTGTTCGCCCCCAACAGTTGTCAGGGCGAAAATTCCAGCCCGCAAAAGTATATTTTTCGCGGGTTTATGCAAATGACAAACCCCATTTTAAGGCAACTATTTGCTGGTAAAGCTCAAATCATTAATTATCTCGTCATCATCAGCGAAATCCTCGCAATCCCAGATAATCTGTGTTTATTTTTGCTCCATGGGAATCCGTTCTGTTTTAGCTAAGCCTTTTGCTGCAAGCATCTCCAAAGAGACCAAAGAATGGTCTTCAAATGCAGTACTTCACCAACAAAAAATTTTCCAAAATCTGATCAACACAGGTAAAAATACTTTGTTTGGTAAGGATCATGGATTTTCATCAATCAAATCCTATGATGATTTTAAAAGGCAAGTTCCTATTCGGGATTACGAAGCGCTGAAGCCCTACGTTGAAAAAGTCCTCCATGGCGAAGCGAATATCTTGTGGAAAGGCAAACCGGAATATTTTGCAAAAACTTCGGGTACCACGTCAGGAACGAAATACATTCCCATCACCAAAGATTCAATTCCTAATCACATCAATAGTGCTCGCAATGCTCTGTTGAGCTATGTGCATGAAACCGGCAATGCAAAGTTCCTAGATGGTGGGTTGATTTTTCTCTCAGGCTCTCCGGAATTAAGCGAAAAGGCTGGAATAAAAACGGGAAGGCTTTCAGGAATTGTAAATCATCATGTGCCCGGCTATTTGCGATCAAATCAAAAACCGAGTTATGCTACGAATTGCATCGAAGACTGGGAAGAGAAATTAGATAAGATCATTGAAGAGACAATTCATGCAGACATGACTCTGATCTCAGGCATTCCGCCTTGGGCACAAATGTACTTTGATCGGATTGCAGCAAAAACAGGAAAGAAGATAAAAGATGTATTTCCCAACTTCTCGATGTTTGTTTATGGTGGTGTCAACTTCGAGCCATATCGTGCGAAGCTTTTCGAGACGATCGGAAAGAAAATTGATTCAATTGAGACTTACCCTGCATCCGAAGGATTCATTGCATATCAAGACTCGCAGAATGCCGAGGGTCTTTTGTTGTTACTTAATTCCGGAATCTTCTTTGAGTTTATTCCGACTGAAGAATACTTTAATGAAAAACCAACACGACTTTCGATTGAGCAAGTGGAGTTAGGAAAAAACTATGCAGTGGTCATTAACAGTAATGCTGGGCTGTGGGGTTATTCTATAGGTGATACCGTAAAATTCGTTTCTAAAAATCCATATCGAATTATCGTTAGTGGACGTATCAAACATTTTATTTCCGCTTTTGGTGAGCACGTGATTGGCGAAGAGGTCGAAAAAGCAATGAAGGCCACTACTGAAAAATTTCCTGAAACACATCTGGTGGAGTTTACGGTTGCTCCAAATGTGGCTCCTAAAGAAGGAATGCCACATCATGAATGGCTGATCGAGTTTTCAAATGCACCAAATGATATGAATGCCTTTGCGGAGGAATTGGATAATCAACTGCGCAAGCTCAATGTATATTACGATGATCTCATCACCGGGAATATCTTGCGCACGCTGAAGATCACTTCGCTAAAGAAAAATGGATTCATCGATTACATGAAGTCGCAAGGCAAGCTTGGTGGACAAAACAAAGTACCGAGGCTTTCAAACGACAGGAAAATCGCAGATGAGCTGACTGCATTTGCTGCTCAATAAATCTCATGGCCCTTCTCACCATCATTATGCCTGTTTACAATGCTTCGGCATTTGTTGAAGAGACGGTGGAGAGTATTCTAAATCAAACTTTCAAAGATTTTGAATTATGGATTGCTGATGATGCATCGACAGATGAAAGTTTGTCGATTGTCAAATCATTCAATGATTTAAGGGTCAAGATATTTCCAAACGCAACCAATCAAGGCCGGGTAAATACAGTTAACAAAATGGTGAAAGAAATCGCTTCACCTTTTTTTACTATAACTGATGCCGATGATGTCTCCCATCCTCAAAGGCTTAAAAGACAAATTGAATTTCTTGAAAGCCATTCTGATTATTTAATGGTCGGCACATCCTATTGGGCGATGGATGAGAAGGGTTTTTTGGTTCGCGAAATGAAATTAAAAACAGATGTGAAGGAATTAAGGTCTGCTGCGTTGAATCAATCTCAATTTCTTGGGCCAACCACAGTAATGCGAAAAACGGTACTCGATCATTTTCCCGAATTCTATCGCGAATACTTTATCGATAATTTTGCTGATGCAGATTTGAGCTGCAGGATTCTTGATAAATTCAATTCGACCAACATCGATGAGCCTTTATATTTTTATCGGGTAGTTAAGAATTCGGTCACCCGAAAGAAAGTGACTGTGCGCAATCTCAACTTGAATCAAGTAATTGCCTTTTTATCAAGGCAGAGACGAGAGCAAAGAGAAGATTGTTTACAGCGCGGCAATAAGAGTGAGGCAGATGAGTTTTTAAGCACCATCCAAGAGGAATACGATAGCGACCCTTCCTTTTTTTATCGCCATCAGGCATTTTTTCATTTGTATTGGAGACTCAATGATCTCGCCTTTCTAAATGGATGGAAGGCTTTTCAGAGAAGACCTTTTTATTTGAAAAACATTTTTGGCTTTTTACTCATCGTTTTTCGGATTGGCGTGTTTTCGCTAACTCGCGGGTTCAATAAGAGGCATTACTCTCAAATGATAAAATATTAATGGAAGAGCAGAAGAAACGTATTGCCATACTTGGATCCACCGGATCTATCGGAACCCAAGCGCTGGACGTAATCCAATCACATCCTGATTATTTTGAGGTAGAGGTGCTCACTGCTCAAAACAATGCCGACTTGTTGATTGCACAAGCCAAGAAATTTAAGCCCAATGCGGTAGTTATTGCGAATGAAGATCATTACGCCAAAGTGAAAGAAGCGTTGATTTCGGAGGATGTAAAGGTTTTTGCCGGAGAAAATGCACTGGAGGCTGTTGTTCAGATGGATTCGATTGATTTGGTATTGACTGCCCTGGTTGGATTTTCGGGGTTGAAGCCAACAATGAAGGCAATTGAAGCGGGAAAGGATATTGCTCTTGCTAACAAAGAAACTTTAGTTGTCGCTGGCGAACTGGTTACCACTCTTGCCAGGCAAAAAGGCGTGAATATTTTTCCGGTTGACTCAGAACACTCGGCTATTTTTCAATGTATAGTAGGTGAGTTTCACAATCCCATTGAAAAGATAATTCTCACGGCATCAGGCGGGCCATTCCGTGGAAGAAAAAAGGAGGAATTAAAGAATGTGACAAAGGCGCAAGCACTGAAACATCCTAATTGGACGATGGGTGCAAAAGTGACTATCGATTCTGCGACCTTAATGAATAAAGGTCTTGAAGTGATCGAAGCAAAATGGCTTTTTGGAGTGAAAACAGAGCAAATAGAAGTAGTTGTTCATCCGCAATCCATCATCCATTCGCTGGTGCAGTTTCGTGATGGCTCGATCAAGGCGCAACTTGGCTTACCTGATATGCGTTTACCGATCCAGTTTGCAATGGCCTATCCGGAACGCTTAGATTCTGATTTTCCACGATTCGATTTTTCAAAATACCCTTCACTTACTTTTGAAAAACCCGATACAGAAAGTTTTCGTAATCTTGCGCTTGCTTTTGAAGCCCTTGGGCGTGGCGGAAACATGCCTTGTGTGCTTAATGCCGCAAATGAGGTGGCCGTAGCGGAATTTTTAAGCGAAAAAGTGGGTTTTCTTGAAATGACGGACTTGGTGGAGGAATGCCTCGGAAAAATGAATTTCATACCAAAACCTTCTTTTGACGATTATTTACAAACCGACAAAGAAACCCGCATCAGAGCAAAGGAATTGATAAAGTAGCAGACAGAAATTTTCAAATTAGTTAATCTTCAAATTTTCAAATCAGTAGTATGGAAGGATTGATCATGACGGCCCAGCTTTTGTTGAGCCTTTCGATTTTGATAGTAGTGCATGAGTGGGGACATTTTTTTGCGGCCCGTACATTCAATATTAAAGTAGAGAAGTTCTATCTCTTCTTCGATTTCCTTTTCCCGATGGCAAACGTGATGAACTTCTCTTTGCTGAAATGGAAAAAAGGAGATACCGAATACGGAATAGGTTGGTTTCCTCTTGGCGGCTATGTAAAAATTGCCGGCATGGTCGATGAGAGCATGGACAAAGAGCAAATGAAACAACCTGCCCAGCCGTGGGAATTCCGTGCTAAGCCCGCTTGGCAAAGACTTATTGTTATGCTCGGGGGAATTATCGTGAATGTAATTGTAGGTGTTCTGATTTTTATCGGCATGACTTATTTCATTGGCGATAGTTATATCCCAATGAAATATGTGAACGCACACGGTGGAGTTCAGTCACTAGAATTGGCGCAGAAATTAGGTTTTAAGACTGGAGATCAAATTCTAAAGATCAACGGACAAGAGATTGATAAATTTGATGATGTGGCAAAGCCTGAAGTTTTGCTTACTCCTCATTCATTCTATACTGTAAAAAGAGATGCTGAAGAAATTAACATTTCTATTCCTGAAGACTTCATTGAAAACTTTAGCAACAAAGATGCCGCCTCTAATTTTTTACTTCCTCGTTTCCCTGCGAAGGTTGGCTCTGTAAAACCAAAATCAATTGCAGACCAGGTTGGCTTAAAGGCAGGAGATACTTTTACAGAGATAGGCGGACAGCCTGCCATGTATTTTGATCAGGTTTCGGAATACGTGAAGAGTTTTAAAGGAGATTCAATCAGCTTTAAGGTTTTGCGTGGAACGCAGGAGCTCTCTTTCAAAAAATATTTCAAAGGGGAAAAGGCAATCGGGTTTCATCCTGTAGGTGAGTTGGTACCAAAAGAAGAACTGATTAATGTGAATTACTCTTTGGGCGAATCGATCTTGCTGGGCCCTGGAAGAGCATTTGGTGTGTTGACTGTTCAGCTTAAGGCTTTCAAAAAGATTTTCGCAGGCGAGTTATCTTTCAAAAAATCACTTTCAGGCCCGATCGGCATGGCCCAAATTTATGGGGGCACATGGGATTGGTCACGCTTCTGGAGAGTGACCGGAATCCTTTCAATGGTGTTGGCATTTATGAACCTATTGCCAATTCCTGCACTTGATGGTGGTTACGTGGTGTTCTTGCTTTATGAAATGATCACTGGTCGTGAGCCATCAGAGAAGTTCTTCGAGAACTCGATTAAAGTAGGTATGGCCATTCTCCTCCTGCTCATGGTATTCGTTTTCTACAACGACATTGCGAAGTTGATCACTGGGAATTGAGAATCGTTGTTGGTTTGACTGTTATTCGTTGTTAGGCTGTTCTCGAACAACCGGCAACGAATAACTAACAACGATTATTTAAACACATCGAAACAAAACTCTTTCAGGTATTCTGCTGCATCATCTTCGCCAGCATCGAGGGCTTTGCGTAAGCAACGGCAGCCTTCATCTAGTTTCTCTTGCTGAACCAAGGCAATTCCTTTATAAAATATCGCAGAAATATTTTCTGGGTCTATTCTTAAAGCAAGATTCAAATATTTGACAGCCAGGTCATATTTTTCATCTTCTACACAGAAAGATCCTGCGTAGACGTACGAAGCGGAATAGTTCACGTCAAGTACGATGGCTTTGTTCAAACATATAAAAGCGCTATCTGTTTTTCCGAGGGCTCGATAAACGGTGCCAAGAGCAGTTTCTATTTCGGCATCGTCATTGAGATTTTTTACAAAAAGAAAATCTTTCTTGGCAACCTCATTTTCGCCTTTGGCTGCGAGCAAAGTACCTCTCCAAAAAATGAGTTGAGGATTTCCGTTCCCTAATTCTATCGCTTTCTGCAAATCGATTAATTGACTAGCCTCATCATTTTTTTGTCGATTGATGAGCGCACGCAAAAGTCGGGGTTGTGGGCTTTCAGGAAATTGAGTGATAAATAAACTTACATCTGCCAGTGCGAGGTCAAAATCGCCTACACTGTAATAACTTACTGCACGCTTGTATAGCGATTTGTAATTGCTCTTGTCTTTCAGTTTTGATTCGTCAATGATTTTCGTGTAGAGCTTCGAGGCTTCCTCAAAATTCTCGTGTTTCATCAACGTGTCTGCATCAGCTTCCCATTGAGACCAGCGAGTCTGTTCGTCTTGCGCAAAGGCAAGACTTGAACATATTAGAATGAGCAAAGTTGTAAAAGAGAGATTCTTACAACGAAAGTGCAAGGGCGCAAAGTCCTTGCTATTAGTCCTTTGCGCCCTTGCGTCTTTGCGGTGAAAAAGATGTTTAGTTATGAAACCCTTAAACACTAGTTACCGATTTGTTTCTGTCGCGTTTGCGCTCGTTTTCGTCCAGATAGATTTTTCTTAAACGAATGGATTTTGGAGTTACTTCAACATACTCATCTGACTGAATGTATTCCAATGCTTCTTCAAGAGAAAATTTTACCGCAGGGGAGATGCGCATTTTTTCGTCAGATCCGGAAGCGCGCATGTTGGTCAATTTTTTGGTTTTGGTAACGTTAATCACCAAGTCACCAGAGCGACTGTGCTCGCCAATTACCTGGCCTGCATAAATCGGTTCACTTGGTTCGATGAAAAACTTTCCGCGGTCTTGCAGGTTGTGCAAGCTGTAAGGAATGGCTTCGCCAACCTCCATACTGATTAATGATCCGTTAATACGACCTGGGATTTCTCCTTTGTAAGGTTGATAATCTTTGAAGCGGTGAGTAACCACAGCCTCACCAGCGGTTACGTTCATTAGATAATTTCTCAATCCAATAATTCCGCGAGCCGGCATCTCGAATTTTAAAATCATGCGCTCGCCTTTGGGCTCCATGTTCTTCATTTCACCTCTGCGCATAGAAACCGTTTCTATGGCTTTTCCGGCAACATTTTCTGGCAAGTCGATGGTCAACTCTTCAATCGGTTCACATTTCACGCCATCAATTTCTCTGATGATTACTTGCGGCTGACCGATTTGTAATTCGTATCCTTCTCTGCGCATCGTTTCAATTAACACCGACAAGTGAAGTACACCGCGGCCGAATACCATGAAACTATCTGCAGAACCTGTTTCGCCTACGCGAAGGGCAAGGTTCTTTTCCAATTCTTTTTCAAGTCTTTCTTTGATGTGACGTGAAGTAACAAATTTTCCTTCTTTTCCATAGAAAGGCGAAGTGTTGATCGTGAAAAGCATGCTCATCGTAGGCTCATCAATTGCAATTGACTTCAATGCTTCCGGTTTATCAACATCGGCAACAGTATCGCCAATTTCAAAACCTTCAAGGCCAACCAGTGCACAAATTTCACCGGCTTTCACTTCCTCCACTTTCTTTTTCTCGAAGCCTTCAAAAACGTAAACTTCTTTAATTCTTGTTTTTACAATTGCTCCGGTGTCGCGTTTTACCAAGACAACAAACTGACCGGCCTTAACCGATCCACGCTGAATTCTTCCAATAGCTATTCGACCGATAAAAGATGAATACTCAAGAGATGTAATCATCAACTGAGTTGGTCCTTCAGAAACTTTTGGTGCAGGAATATGTTCGATAACGCCTTCAATCAACGCGTTGATGTCAGTAGTTGGAGTTTTCCAGTCTTTGCTCATCCAGCCTTGCTTTGCCGAACCGTAGAACGTAGGGAAGTTCAACTGCTCTTCTGTCGCGTCAAGCGCAAACATCAATTCAAATACTTGTTCGTGTACTTCGTCAGGAGTACAGTTTTTCTTGTCTACTTTATTGATAACAACAATTGGCTTCAAACCAAGTTGCAGTGCTTTCTGCAATACGAAACGAGTTTGTGGCATAGGGCCTTCGAAAGCATCTACCAGCAACAAACAACCATCGGCCATGTTCAATACACGCTCTACTTCACCACCAAAGTCACTGTGACCAGGAGTGTCGATAACGTTGATCTTATAATCATGGTAACGAACAGAAACGTTTTTCGCCAAAATGGTGATTCCGCGCTCACGCTCGAGGTCATTGCTATCCATGATCAGTTCGCCAGGATTCTCGTGGTCTTTAAAAAGGTGACCTGCATGTAAAAGTTTGTCAACCAGCGTAGTTTTGCCGTGGTCAACGTGGGCGATAATCGCGATATTCCTGATCTTATTGACTTCCATAAATAGTTAAATAATTGCCTCGAATTTTTTTTGAGGCCGCAAAGATAGTGAGAATTGTGCGAGCGACCTCATTTAAAGGGAGCATCAATTGATTAACATCTGATTTAAGTCATTAGGTCCCGGATTTCAATGTTCTGTCTTTTTTTTACCTTTGCGGCCAATTCCGATAGGGCCTTTCATTGATTTTTGGCTCAGAACGAAGGATTCAAGCGAAAATTAAACTCTAAATACAATAAGCAATGGTTGATTTATTTGAAAAACTGCGCATGGAAGAGGGGCCGTTGGCCAAGTATTCTCACTTACCGGATGATTATTTTTTCTTTCCTAAGTTGGAAGGAGACATCGGGCCTCGCATGAAGTTTAATGGAAAGACGGTCCTCAACTGGAGCTTGAACAATTATTTAGGTCTAGCCAATCATCCTGAAGTTCGCAAGGCAGATGCTGATGGCGCTGCTGAATTCGGTCTTGCTGCCCCTATGGGTGCGCGCATGATGAGCGGCAACTCAGTTCATCATCTTGAATTAGAAAAACAGCTTTCTGACTTCGTAAAGAAGGAAGATACCATGCTTTTGAACTATGGATATCAAGGAGTACTTTCAATAATCGATGCCTTGGTGAATCGTAAGGATGTGATTGTGTACGATGCCGAGTGTCACGCTTGTATCATTGATGGCGTTCGCCTGCACATGGGCAAGCGCTTTGTGTACACGCACAACAATATGGAGAACCTGGAGAAACAACTTCAGCGTGCGACCAAATTGGCCAACGAAACAGGTGGTGGGATTTTGGTGATCACTGAAGGTGTATTCGGCATGAGCGGAAACATGGGTGATTTGAAAGGAATTGTTGAACTGAAAAAGAAATACAATTTCCGTTTGTTTGTTGACGATGCACACGGCTTTGGTTCAATGGGCCCCACAGGTGCGGGTGTAGGTGAAGAACAAGGTGTACAAGATCAAATCGATTTGTACTTCTCAACTTTCGCAAAATCAATGGCTAGCATTGGTGCATTTGTATCTGGCGACAAGAAAATATTGAAATTCCTCCGTTACTCTGTTCGTTCTCAGATTTATGCCAAGTCAATTCCAATGCCCCTGATCATCGGTGGTTTGAAGCGTTTGGAGTTGGTGAAAAAGCATCCTGAATTCAGAGAAAATCTTCACAAAATCATGATGGCCATGAAGAGTGGATTGAAAGCAAGGGGATTCGCTATCAATGAAACCCAAACTCCTCCAACACCTGTTCTTTTCAAAGGTGGTGTAGGTGAGGCAGCAAATATGAGCATGGATTTGCGCGAGAATTATGGCATTTTCTGCTCAGTTGTGATTTATCCGGTGGTTCCAAAAGACGTGATTATGTTCAGAATCATCCCTACGGCCTCACATACAATGGCCGATGTGGAAGAGACGCTTACCGCGTTTTCTGCCCTAAAAACGAAGCTTGACAGCGGATTTTACCGTAAAGAAGAGCTTGTTTCGGTAACGAAATTTTAAAAAAGTGGGTTTTTAGCTTGTTTTTAAAGGTTTTTATTTAACTTGGCGTAAACAAGCAATCCAATTTTTAAAATTAAACCGTATAAAAATGAAAAAATTCGAGGAACTCAAGGCTATGATCGCAATGATCGAACAAGATGCCGACAAGTTTTATAACAAAGCTAACAGCGCAGCTGGTACGCGTTTGCGTAAAGGAATGCAGGATTTGAAAAACATAGCACAGCAAATTCGCGCTGAAGTTCAGGATTTGAAAAACAAAGAAGCTAAATAAGGTCGCGCAAACCGACTTTGAATGAAAGGACAGCATTTTGCTGTCCTTTTTTTGTTTGTATCTTCAGTAAGAGCATTGTGGTGGCACATGATTTTGTCCAGGCTCCTCGGATAATTCTGAATACGTATTGATGGGTATTGTACTACCACAGGCTGGCTTCGCAGATTTGTCATAGGCTTTAAATTTTCATCGTATGAGAAAAATTGCTCTTTGCTTAATTCTGGCATCGCCTATTCATTCATGGTGTCAGTTTCATGAAAAATTTGATGACAACAAAAACAACTGGCCATCGCATACTGATGATGTCTCAAGCCGGAAAATCGAAAACGGTAAATTTATTTTACAAACATTTGAGGTTGACAATGGCAGGTTTGTTCAAATGCCTCGTCATTTTAATCCCAATCGAGACTTTACAATGGAGGCCTCATTCACTCAGCAAAGTGGTTCAAATAATAATGGCATCGGACTTTATTGGGGGGCCGTCAGTCGCGTAAGCAAACCATACAATCAGCTTTTATTCACCACCAATGGCTATTATAAGTTTGGTGCAACAGGTCAGGGTGATTGGATTGAAACAACATTGGTTAAGCCAATGGGCCAAGCCAATATTTTGCGGATCGAGAACAAGAAGGGCAATGTTACTTGTTACCTAAACGGAAACCGCCTTGCCAAACTGGAATTGAAGAGTTATGGATTTCTCGCTGGGTTTCTCAATTACACTAACATGAAATTAGAAGTTGACTATTTTAATTTCGATCAGGAAGGTGAGCCCATAAAACTGGTGGAAAATATGCCTCATGGCTTGAAGAAAGAAAATCTTGGAGCGAATGTCAATTCAAAAGGGGAGGACTTGGCGCCCATTGTTTCTGCAGATGGCAAAACCATTTACTTCGGTCGAGAAGATTATGAGGGCAACACCGGAGGAATGAAGGATGTAGAAGATATCTGGATCACAGAGTTTAATGGTACCAGTTGGGGCTACGCCAAAAACTTTGGTCCACCCATTAATGATGGTAAGGCAAATAACCTCGCATCGGTGAGTGCAGACAATAACACGCTGGTGTTCTCGGGTTCAGATAAATTTAATTTCAGAAAGAGAACCGGAACAGGATGGTCTGATCTGGTGGATGCCGGTATTTACTATATCAACGAATCAGCAAACCAGGAATCGCAATTGTCATCTGATGGAAAGGCGATGTTGTTCACTGTTAAGAATTCTAAAAACGTGTATTACAATTCGGCCATTGATGAGAAAGACATTTATGTTTCGGTGCAAGACAAAAGTGGAAAATGGAGCGAGGCAATGAACTTGGGACCTGTGATCAATACACCGGGAGACGAAACTAGTCCCTTTCTTTCTTCTGATGGGAGAACATTGTATTTCAGTTCAACAGGTCACCCGGGTTATGGCGGCAATGACATGTTCATTTCAAAACGATTGGGAGATGGATGGGACAAATGGTCTGAACCACGCAATCTTGGCCCGGAAATAAACACTCCGTTCTTTGATGCTTATTATACACTTCCTGCATCAGGTGATTATGCTTATATGGTGAACAATGTAAACAGTATTGGCATGAGCGATATCTTCAGGATCAAATTGCCCAAAGAAGTAAAACCAGATCCGGTTATTCTGCTATCAGGTCGTGCCCTCAATGTTAAAAACAAACAACCTGTAGCCGCTGAAATTTTGCTTGACAATCTTGTCAATGGAAAGGAAGTGGCTGAGGCGAATTCAGATCCTAGTTCCGGTGAATTTAAAATTGTTTTACAGCCGGGAGCTAATTACGGTATTCACGCAGCAGCTAAAGGATATCTGTCGGTAAATGAAAACATGGAGTTGGCAACCATTCATGAATACAAGGAGATGCAAAAAGATTTATTACTGATGCCAATTGAAGTGGGACTGACACTTGCACTGAATAATGTGTTTTTCGAACAAGGCAAGCCAACGCTTCGAAAAGAATCTTATCCGGAACTTGATCGATTAGTGCAAATCATGATTGATAATCCGAAAATGCAAATCGAATTGGCGGGTCATACTGATAATGTTGGTAATGGAACAGCCCTGATGAAACTTTCGCAAGACAGAGTGGATGTAGTTAAAAAGTATTTAGAAGATCACTCTATTTCAGCACATCGCATTGCTGGTCGAGGTTATGGAGCAACAAGTCCTCGCGAAAAAAATGACACCGAAGAACATCGCATGATGAATCGCAGAGTGGAATTTAAAATACTGAAGAATTGATCTTCAGTTGATTTTTGTAGGAATTGTAACCGCGAAACTATTACCATCTCCATCACTAATTCTAAGCCATAAAATGTAATCGCCAGCGTGCAATTTTTCCGTTGACAAATCGAGTTTTACACTCGAATCACCGTTGGTTGAGCCTTCCTTCAAGTTAAATGAGGCTCCATTCATGTCCACCCATTTTAAATGGTAGCTGAGGTTGCCATTTAGGTTTTTCAATTCGCCAAGTGAAATAGAATAGGTTTGGTTTGATTGCATGCTGCTAAACGATTCGGCTTTTCCATTTTTCATCAACTCGATTTTCTTAACAGATGCATTTACCGATGAAGAATTAATTCCCGGGCCAAGAACAGATTTGCCAGATTCCACAGTGGAGTTGATTTGTGTTTTTTCAGTTCTCTTAAATGGGAGTTCCATCAGCAATTCCTTGTTTCCCTTTTTGTCAAACATGCGAATTTTCAAAAGGTATTCTTTCCCTTCACGCATCGTAGTGTCGGCCTTATCAAAAGACAATTTTAATGAGAGGTAAGTGAGATCTTCGCCAGGAAACCCATCGGTATACGATTGATATAAATCTTCCACGCCTCCGAGTAGTTTTCCCTTTGCATCAAAGAATTGAAATCCCATGCCCGGAAAGACATTTCCATCACTAGACGTACAGAAATTTTTTGGTGCTATCACTCTTATAGAAAACGCAACGTCAGTACCAAATTCAGGTGCTGTAATATATCCTACACCTTCTTTAGGCTTGATTTCAATTAGGTTATAAGCAATTCCTTTTGAAGCTGCGACCAAACCGGTAAAAGGTTCTACTTCTACTTTTTCAATTTTAGGAGGCTCAGTAGTACAAGGCGCAGGTGTGGCTTTTGCCCACGCGCATTTTAGCTTAGCTGCTTCTGGTTTTGCAGATCCGTCACCAAGGGCGAAGGCTTTTTGATAATCAGCGCAAGCTTTATCAATTTGTTGAAGGTACTTATAACAGTCGGCCCGATAGAACCAAAAGATTGCTTTGGCAGGAGCAAGCTCAATTGCCTTGGAGTAATCTTTAGCAGCAAGCTCATATGAGTTTTTGTTAAAATAACTATCACCACGGGCTTTGTATAATTTATCTGTAGTTAAACCCAATTCCATTGCCTTGGTGTAGTCCTCAATGGCGGCATCATGATTTTTGAGTTTCTCTCGTGCGTCACCCCGATACCAAAAGCCTTTCGGATTTTTTGAATCAGCTGCTATAGCTTGTGAAAAATATTTTTCAGATTCAGCATAGTTGGCATCAGAATAAAATTGATCACCTTTTTCTAACAGCTCATCAAAAGTTTGTGCAGCAACGCCAGTACAAAAGAACAAGCAGGTAAAGCCTGCCACAATAAACTTTTTCATAACAGTGGGTCGATGTGTGACTATAAATTTACATTTTTTATAACGAAGGGGTGAAGCTGATTTTTGAAACACTTCCCGTAAGCCCAGTCCATCGCAGCTAATTATAGCGTCTTGAAATGGGCGTTATTTTCTCATATAAATCAATTCGGAGAATTTCGTGAACAATGAAATCGTTGCCGGATGATTGAAGGGAAGATGTTGTGTATAAATGCTCGCGGCAACCCCTGATTTATAATCGATGTAGAAATAAGTGTTCGCTAATCCGCCCCATAATATTGTTCCTGCCTTTCTGCCGTAAGGTTTGTCTTCATTATCGATCAGGGAACCTAAACCCCACTTTGTTGTGCTTGATGTGATGCCATCAAAATTGCAGCAAGAGGAGGGGACAAAAAATTTCCCGGCATTGCCCATGGAAATATTTCCAATTTGATTCTTGCTCATCTCCTCGATTGTTTTCTTTTTCAAAATGCGTACACCATTCCATTCACCATAATTCAAGAGACATTGCAAAAGTTTAGTGAAATCGGATGGAGAAGAAAACAATCCACCACCTGCGCTAAATTCGGTTACTGCTTTTGTGGGAATGCGTTCTGGGTTTTCAACTAATGGTTGTTTTCCATCGTCTCCACGTTTGCCCCGAGAAACAATAAAGGGTCTTAGCGAGTCGGGTACATTAAACCAGGTGCGGTTCATGCCAAGTGGTACTGTGATATTTTTACGAAAATAATTCTCAAGACTCACTCCTGATAATTTTTCAATCAACCTTCCCGCCCAGTCCATGCTTGTTCCGTATAAAAATTGAGTTCCGCTTTCAAATCGCCTGGGCAAATCTTTGTATTCCCATTTGCTGCGATCAAATTTAAACAGCTCTTCATCGGTATAAGAATATCCAAACCCCGAAGTATGTGTAAGTAGATGCCGAAGGGTGATTGGGTTTTTTGGAGTAATTAATTTTCCATTAGAAAGAATCGGAATCTTGCTCATCTCGGGAAGGAGTGTAGACAAGTCTTCATCTAACTTGATCTTTCCTTTTTCAACCAGCTGCATGACAGCAATGCTAGTTATGAGTTTGGTCATGGAGTAAATTCTAAAAATATGTTGCTCGGTCACCTTTGCATTCTCAGTCCATACGGCTTTGCCGTAAGTATAATCTATTCGCTGACCTTTATTATTGATTGCAATGGCAACCACCGCATGCAGATCACTTTTGGTCAGCGCTTCATCCATTTCTTTTTTGATTCGCTCTTGCGGTGGGAATGAAACCACTTGGCCAAAGCTGAACGATGAATAGAAAAAAAATAAAAGAAAGAGAGCGAATTGATTCATTTATTGAAGATGAGATTAATAATTATTCTTTCTTACTTACTGAACATTTCTAATAACGAGTATTTGGATTCAAAAAAAATGCAGCGCCTTGCGGAGGCACTGCATTTTTCGTGAATAAGTAAATCCTTATTTTTTCGGTTCGTTCCATGGAGGAGTAATTCCATTCATTCTTGCGTAGGCTACCAGCTGGCCCAGGTGCTCATTGGAATGCCCAACAGAAATCAGCACTGCTGACATGTCAGTGTATTCGCCTGGAAAAGGAAATTCCACTTTCTTAGCCATGTCGGCATCTTTTAAAGCTTTAACCGCACCGATAATTGTTTCGTAAGATTGTTTGAGCGCTGCAGCAATTTGATCTTTAGTAGTCAAATCTTTTTCGATGGTTTCCATTTTTACGCCCGCAGGAATTGTTGCCCCCATTTTTGAAGCAAAGAAATAATTGGCCGAAATGATGTGAGCAAATACTCCGGCAAATGTGCGAACACCTGCTTGTGGAGTCCATGCATACTTATCGGCAGGAATTGCTTGAGCTAATTGCATCACCTGGCCTGATGAAAACATAAGAGAGCCCGATGCTTCTTTTTGCAATTGTCCTTGGCTAAAAGCATTTAGGGAAACCAGTAGTACGACAAGAGTTAATAATTTTTTCATATTGATAATGGTTGGTTGATTTATGTGCGGATAACTACTTTAATGTAGGAATAATTCAGAGCCTCGCAAAATTTCTTTGGGTGAATTCATTTTGAAGGAGTTGAATTGAATTAGCAGCCCCTGAATAAATAATTGGGGTTGGTAATTATTTATTTAACTCTAAAATTGACTTAGCAATTTTTGGCCACATCGCAGGGGTCCTGAAAATTGCGGGGCTAATAAAGCAATGATGATAACAGCCAACGCATTCATCCACTTTACCCACTGTATTCCTAAAATCATTCGCTTCGGTAGAGAACCAAGCCTTGTTAAAATTAAAGTTAAGGTTCCTAATATTTCCAAGAATATTGCCTCTCATCTCACACCCGGCAATATCTCCTGAGGGATACATTACTGCGGTTTCTCGCCCACCACTGCATGTTATTGATGAACTCTTCGTTGAACTGATTTGCTTAATTAGAGTTCTCTGTACATTTTCTTTTGCTCTTATAACCTTATCAGCAAAATTTAATTTTTCCCCTGTCTTATCCATCAACCATTGCCTGTCTCGATCAACGATTTTATCGTAGAGACCAATGCATTCTTCATTTCGTGTTTCCGGATTTAAGGGGTTTCCTCTAACTAAAATTGGCTTTAGAATATCAATAGGTAAGTTGTTACGCACCCACATGGCAGTGCTCTCTACCTTATGAATGTTAAGGCCATGAACAACCATTCCAATGCCCACTCTTAAATTTGTATATCTTTTTTGCAATTTATGAAGCTCATTTACGGTATTGACAACCCTGTCAAACAATCCTTTTAATTTTCTATACTCATCATGCTCTTCTCCTAATCCATCCAGCGAAATCCCAATTGTTATTCGTTGTCCTTTGCAATTTTTGAGCATCTTTTCGGTGTGCTCAACAATTCGTTCAGTGTTATACCCCAGCATACAAAAAGTAATATTGGCGGGTCTGCAATATTTATAATATTCAAAAACAATCTCAGGCAAATCTTTTCTCAATTCAGGGCTGCCGCCTGTAAAAGTTATTTGAAACAGAGAACCTAAGGACTTAGCAACTTTAGAATGCTCTTCAACAGTAAGCTCCATGTTCTTATTTGTATTTAACTCCTCCCAATAAAAACAATGGTCACAGGCTGCATTGCAACTGTTCGTTACAAAGTTTAATAGATAAATTGGTTTTTGGACACCAGGGGTAAATAGCTTTTTTCCTGCGCTTATTTTACTCAACATTGGATTTTTCATATGACGAGGAGTTTTGAGCTTAAGAATTTGTTTTTCTACCTAACAGGCCTTTTAAAAAATTACTTTTTGTTATTGCTACCCCTACGATAACGCAAGAGCAGCGAACTAAATCTAAAATAAACATTAACGTTATAGCTCTGACGAAAAAAGATACCCCTTCATTTTTAAAAAAAGCTATGCTTAGTTTTATTCTGCTGATGAACCACAAACTGAAGAATATCAATGTGGGTTCAAGTAAAACCGTATAGAACCAACTGATAAATAAAAAGAAAACCGTCAATGAAGAGAATAAGACGGCAAGAATATCAGTTCTCTTCGAATGTCTATTGTCAGATAAAGGTATTTCGTTGTCAAGACTATTTTGGATTGCAGTTACTCCCTTTTTGAAATCATTTTTAATGATGTTAAAGACTCCATATGGATTTCTGTGCTGGCCATAGGCCTCTTTTACAGGTAATACAAAAAAATCATTTTTAGTTAGTCGTATCCCAAACTCCTGATCTTCTCCACTGGCACCTTTAAAATTAGAATTGAAACCATTTAGTTTATGAAACACTTCCGCATCAACAGAAGATATCGCAGTCCAAAAGTCATTTCGAATCGTTCCTCCTCTGTCATAGGTGTGATTTAAGTATAGTTGCTTATACTTTTGAGAAAAGGTCAAGCCATTTAAATTCTTAGAATAGTTTCCAATGGTTGCATGACAAAGCCCTTCTTTAATAGGTTTAATAAGTTGCTTAATGCAGATGTTCTCACAAATTACATCGCTATCTATAAAAACAAGCAAACCACTATTGAACCCTTTGGCGCCTTCGTTTCGAGCATAAGCGGCACTGCTGGCCTCATGTCGTCTTAATATTTTTACAGGATATTTTTTTAGCAATCCTGGTAAATCATAGTTTTCACCATTGTCGACAATAACTATTTCCCAGGAGTTAGTGAATAGAATAGCATCCTTAATAGCTTCTACGCAGGCAACAATTGTATGCTGCGCATTGTATGCAGGTATTACAATTCTAACATCTTCTTGAGCCATATTCATTTTTAGGCTTGTCCATCACATTACTGCGCCTGACACTCGTGGCCAAAACCTAAATTAATAAACTAAACTTCATTTTACTTGTCCACCGGGCATAAATACCTAGACTGGCACAATCACCTACACACTTTCCGAAGGATAGATTTCCATTTTATCAATCATGAACCTATACAAGTTGTAATCCTCGCTACTTAGCTTCTTGGTTGAATTTATGGATGCTATGATGATTTGGTTGTCTTTCGATAACGCCCACCATATCCATTTCACTTTTCCTTTAGCGAATGCCCGCTCAAAGAATAAGTCTTGATTGGTTTCGAGCGTCTTTAGGTCCGATTGAGGCTCATACTCCTCCGTCATGTCTTTAAGAAATTTCAGTAAAATCTTTTTTGTAACAGGCTGATTTACTTGATAACTGCTCAAGGTTAAATTGGATGCCGTCTCAGCTGAAGTAATCGAAACCACCCCATCGGTTGCTTCGTCCAGCAGAAATGTTTCAGGGTAGTAAATTAGGTAAGAAGCTGATTGCGGAATAAATGAAATCAAATTCATGTTACTGCTGTATAACTCTCATCAAGCCTCGCTACTAAATATGCTGCCTTGAAGAGGATTACTGATGTTTTTGTTACTCTGTCTTTATAGTCCACTTTTTTATTAAATCGTATTTTGTATTTCTCGACCCGAGAAATAATGGTGGAGCACAAATCCCAATCATGACGGCTTCAAAGGCAGCCCAGTCATTTACTCCTTTCGCTCCCTGGTCAATAGCAGCGACAGGTAATAAAACGACCCCCATAATTGGCCCTAAACTGAGCCAGGCAAACGGCTCTACCCATTTTGGATTTCGGAACCAGTCTTTTTTAATTACTCTAACTTTTGAAAATAAAATAACTGTTGTGTCCTGACGGTAAATTGGCTGTATTGTTGAGTACGTATAAGTCGAGTCTTTCACCTTCTTCCATTTTAAAAAATAACTATCATTATAGATAGGGCGTGTATAGCTGTATGTGTAAGTTGTGTCTCTGCCTGTTTTATGTGGGGAAACAACAGATAGTGTCGAATCCGTAAACGCAACAATTTTGGAAAAAAAAGTCGTGTCAGCTGTTTTGATCTCATATGATCTACTGAGATCAATAGTTCTTTTCTTGTGTGTCTTTTTTTTATGCTTTAAGATTAATCTGTCTTGTCCGCTCGCGTAAACTACATTGAACAAAATAAGTGTCGATATAAATGCAATTAGTTTATTCATTCTTTAATAAGCTTTATTGCGAGACTAATCTCAAATCATTTGATCGAACAGTCCTTGTAAATGGCGCCCTGACAACGCCTAAACATATTAGCCATATTCCCTTGTGCTTACTTCATCTTCTCAAACGCCTTCTCAATCTTCTTCCTCAATCCAGTTGAAGGTTCTACCAAAGGAAGCCTAACATGTGGTGCGCAGATGTTTAAAAGACTCATCAAGTATTTCACACCGGTAGGATTACCTTCTTCATACATCGGCCCGTTGATGTCAAGAAGTTTGAAGGCTTCGAGTTTTGCTCTGTTGTAATTTCCTGCAAGTGAATACTCCATCATCTTATTGAAGATGATCGGGAACGCATTTGCCAAAACAGAGATCACGCCAACTCCGCCTACAGAACAGATGGGAACTGTAAGTAAATCATCGCCTGAGATGAGTAAAAAGTTCGCAGGCTTTTCTTTGGCAATCTTCATGCACTGCTCAAGATTTCCTGAAGCTTCTTTAATGCCGATAATATTATTGTGTTGAGCTAATCGCAAAGTAGTATCTGCAGAAATATTTGACGCGGTGCGACCAGGTACGTTGTATAATATGATCGGGAGTGTAGAAGTGTCTGCTACTTTTTTAAAGTGCTGATAAATTCCTTCTTGTGATGGCTTGTTGTAATAAGGACTCACCGACAGAAGTGCAGTTACACCTTTTAAATTGGTGCTATGAATTTCTTCAATCACAGCATCGGTGTTGTTTCCACCAATTCCGTAAACCACTGGAAGTTTTTTGGGATTGTTCCGTAGAACGAATTGCAGCACTTCTTTCTTTTCGTCCTTAGTCATTGTAACTGATTCGCCCGTGGTGCCCATGACCACATAGTAATTCACACCTTTGGCGGTGTGTGCCAATAATTTTTTGAGGGAATCAAAATCAATTGCGCCATCGGCATCAAAAGGAGTGACCAATGCTACTCCGGTTCCAAATAATTTCTTCATCGTAATTGTTTTGTGTATTTGTACATCGTGTCAATCAAGCCTTTGGTTGTTCCATTCAACCCAATCATCATTTCAAAATAAGGTTCGTCATTTTCAACAAACCGTCCGACCCTACATTTTGCTTTGCTTGCCGCCAATAAATAAAGCGCCAGCGGATTTGCTTCTTTGTCGAGGTAGAACAGGTAATCAAAAGGTGTATCTAAAAACTTTTGTGCTTGTGCAGAATTGATTCTGCCCCAGAATGTCAGGTCCTTGATGGTAAAGAAATCGAACCTGAATTCGTAGTTCTCCTTTTTCAAGGGCAAGTATTCAAGCACTTGGACCTTCTTTCCGTCTTGCTCTAGCTGGTGTATGAATTCCTTAACATCAAGATGTTTTTGTTTGTCTTCCACGGTGAAGAAAACACCAATAGTATGCGCTTGCTGATAAGGGAGGCTGGCACGAAGGCTCTGATTTTTTTTCAAGGCCTTGCGCGTGCGCATCCGAAGGAAATTCATTTTAAACACTGACTCAAGATTTAGTTCCGAAATATATCGGGGTCAAAATTACCTTTTTTAACCACATAGAAGTATAGGTCACATGGGTTTCGTTTCTATGTGTTCTATATACCTATGTGTTTAATGAATTAGGCGAAGGAAGTTATTTAATCATTTGCTCAAATTCCTGCTCGCTGATGATTTTCACGCCCAGCTCCTCCGCCTTCTCGCGCTTAGCCGGCCCCATATTTTCTCCTGCCAAAAGGAAATCGAGTTTCTTTGAAACAGACGAGAGTACTTTGCCGCCATTGGCAATGATCACGTCTTTCAATTGATCGCGTTCGTAGTTTTGAAATGTGCCCGAGATCACAAATGATTTTCCGTCTAAAGTATTACTCACTTTTTCTGGTTCTTTGAACGAACTTTCGAATTGAAGGCCCGCTTTCTTGAGCCGCTCTACTTCACGCAAACTTTCTTTGCGATGAAAGAAATCAAAAACGCTTTGCGCAATTTTCTCTCCGACTTCGGGCGCTTCTAGAAGTTGTTCATAAGTGGCGTGTGCAAGCGTATCCATGTTCTTGAAATGACGAGCCAATTTTTCTGCAACAGTTTTTCCAACGAAGCGAATGCCAATGGCAAACAGCACCGATTCAAAAGGCACAGCCTTCGATGCTTCAATTCCTTTCAAAAGATTTTTGGTAGAAAGCTCTTTGAAGCCCTCTAACTTCATCACGTCTTCTTTTTTAAGATCGTATAAGTCGGCCGGAGATTTTACTATTCCAAGATCATATAACTGGGCAATGGTTCTTTCGCCAAGCGAGTCGATATCCATTGCCTTACGCTGAATGAAATGTTCAATCCGTCCTTTGATCTGCGGAGGACAACCATCTTCATTCGGACAATAATGATTTGCTTCTCCTTCCTGTCGGATCAATTCAGTGCCGCACTCAGGACATTTTGAAATATATTTTACTGGCTTAAGTTTCTCATCGCGTTTAGCCAAATCAACAGCAGTGACCTTGGGAATGATTTCCCCACCTTTTTCGACAAACACAAAATCACCGATGCGTAAATCGAGTCGTGCGATTTCATTGGCATTGTGTAATGAAGCGCGTTTCACCGTTGTGCCGGCTAACAAGATTGGCTCAAGTTCGGCCACAGGTGTAACCGCTCCGGTTCTTCCCACTTGGTAGGTGATGCCATTTAATTTTGTGCTTACGCTCTCTGCTTTGTACTTAAACGAAATAGCCCACCTTGGACTCTTAGCAGTAAAACCCAGTTGCTCTTGCTGACGAAGGTTGTTTACTTTGATAACCACTCCATCCGTTTCAAGTGGCAGTTCATTTCTCTTTTTCTCCCAACTCTCAATGTATTTCAAAACTTCAGCAATGTTCTTGCACTTCTTATAGGTCTGAGATACCTGAAATCCCCATGATTCGATTTTCTCAATTGATTCTTCGTGCGTTTCAACTTTATTGTCGCCTAATAAATAGTAGAGGAAGCAATCTAATTTTCGTTTGGCCACTTCACCACTGTCCTGCATTTTCAAAGTGCCACTAGCTGTGTTACGCGCGTTGGCGTAGGTTTCCTCACCAATGTCTTCACGCTCTTTGTTGAGTTGCTTGAAAACATCTTTCGGTAAGAATACTTCACCGCGCACTTCAAATTTGGCCGGAACGTTTTTCGATTTAATTTTCAATGGAAGCGTTCGAATGGTTTTTGCATTTGCAATGACATCATCACCGCGCACGCCATCTCCACGGGTTACTCCTTTTATCAAAATTCCGTTTTCGTATTTCAAGCTGATCGAAACACCATCAAATTTTAGTTCACAGAAATATTCATAAGGTTCCCCGTCCAATCCTTTCGCTACACGTGCGTCAAAATCTTCAAGTTCTTGTGGGGAATAGGTATTTCCTAACGAGAGCATTGGGTACTCATGAATTACTGAAGGAAATTCTTTCGTGATCGTTCCACCCACACGCTGGGAAGGGGAATCAGGGAGTTTGAGTTCAGGAAATTCTTTTTCGAGTTGAGTAAGTTTCACCAACAACTGATCAAACTCAAAATCAGATATTTCACTTTTGCTCTTTTGGTAATAGAGATCGTTGTGGTGGTTGATCTGATCGGTAAGATCCAGGATTTGCTTTTTGGCTTCGGCAGATGTCATCTTCAAATTTCTAATAGAATTTGAAAATTAGCAATTCTACCTTTGGATTTACTGAGACTCAATCTTTTTGAAACCGTCACTGCGAGCACCTGCGCTGGAATGGGCGTGGAGCGAAGCAGTCCAATTGGTTCTCTCCGAACAGATTGCTTCACACAACCGCGCTTCCCCTGCTTCGTTCGCAATGACGGCCTACTGCGAATTAATCAAGTTCAGGATTTGACAGGCAACCAATCCGGCAGTTTCAGTACGTAACCTGTTGGGCCCCAGACTTACTTTCTCAAAACCATTTTTCAGAGCGAGATCCAATTCCTCTTTTGAAAAATCTCCTTCTGGCCCGATAAGTACAAGGTATTTTTTTTGGGATGTGGTGAGCGATTTGAGATGACGGGGATTAGAGGCGTCAACAAACGCAATGAACTTCTGATCAGCCTGAGTTGAAATAATTTCTTTGAAAGGAACCATCTGGCTTAATCTTGGTAGCCAAGCTTGCTGCGATTGTTTCATCGCGCTGACTGCAATTTTCTCTATCCGTTCTTGATTGATGACTTTGCGTTCTGAATTTTTGCAAAGCATAAAACTGATTTGATCAACCCCTATTTCAATTGCTTTCTCAAGAAACCATTCGGTACGGTCTGCATTCTTGGTGGGGGCGATGGCAATGTGAATGTGAAAATTTCTTTTCGCTCCTTCTTTTTTATCGATGATTTCGAATTCACATTTCTTCGGATCGGCTTTCGTAATTCTTGCTACATAAAAAAAACCCTGACCATCGGTTAGATCAAAGTTTTGACCTTCGTTCATGCGAAGCACTCTGATCACGTGGTGCGATTCCTCGCGATCGAGATGATGAATGCCGTCCGGAATACCGGGTTGGTAAAACAGATTCACCCGTCAGGCGAGTTCTTTTTTCAATCGCTCAACAAGATTGACATACTCTTGCATGGCTTGCTCCTTACCTGTTCCTTTTTTTTCCTCCCAAGCATTGTACTTGGCGATTGCCTTGAAATCAAAACCTCCAGGCTTGTCACCACTGACGTCTCCTTCGGTTCCTTGTTTGAAGAGCGCATACATTTGAAGTAAGTCTTCATTTGATGGGCGCGAAGGCAAATCTTTAGATTGCGCAACGGCTGTGTTAAAATCTTCGAGTAGTGCCATAATTAAAAAGGCTGGTGAAAATCCAGCCTTTAAAGATAATGTGTTAGAATTAAATTTACCTCTTCTTAATCGGAACGAAAGGTCGCAGATTCTGACCGGTATAAATTTGTCTTGGTCTGCCAATTGGCTCTTTGTTCTCGCGAAGCTCTTTCCATTGAGCAATCCATCCTGGCAAACGGCCCATAGCAAACATTACCGTGAACATATCAACAGGAATGCCGAGTGCACGATAAATGATTCCTGAATAGAAATCTACGTTAGGGTAAAGTTTTCTTTCGATGAAATAAGAATCGCGGAGCGCTACTTCTTCCAGTTTCAGAGCGATGTCAAGAACCGGGTCATTCACGCCCAATTTTTTCAATACATCATCAGCAGCTTTTTTAATGATCTTGGCGCGAGGATCGAAATTTTTGTAAACGCGGTGACCGAAGCCCATTAAGCGGAAGCCGCTGTTTTTATCTTTTGCTTTAGCAATCCACTTGTCTGTATCGCCACCATCTTTCCTGATTTGCTCCAACATCAGGATCACTTCCTGATTTGCACCACCGTGCAATGGTCCCCACAAGGCGTTGATACCTGCAGAGATGGAAGAATAGATACTTGCCTTAGAAGAACCGACAATTCTAACAGTAGAAGTAGAGCAATTCTGCTCATGATCAGCATGAAGAATCAAAAGTTTATCGAGCGCATCGGCTACTACCGGGTCAACATCATATTGCTCAGCAGGGAGTGCGTACAACATCTTCATGAAGCGCGCACAATAATCCAATGAGTTGTCGGGATAATTGACAGGGTGCCCTACCGCATTTTTGTAAGCCCATGCCGCATACGTTGGCATTTTTGCTAATGAACGAACAATGCTGAGATAAACACCTTCCGCTGAACGATTAGGATCTAGTGACTCTGGGTAAAATGCTGTCTGAGCACAAAACATCGAAGCCAACACGCCCATCGGGTGAGCAGAAGAAGGGAACCCATCCAAAATTTTTCGGGTGTCTTCGTGCACCATGGTGTGGTTCTTGATGTCATCTGAGAATTTCTTGTATTGATCGACCGTTGGCAGCTCGCCAAAAATCAAAAGATAGGCTACCTCCAAAAAATTAGAACTAGCTGCGAGTTCTTCTATGGCGTAACCGCGATAGCGAAGGATGCCTTTGTCACCGTCCAGAAAAGTAATGGCGCTTTTAGTGGCTCCCGTGTTTTTGTAGCCAAGATCTAAAGTGATCAAGCCGGCTTCTTCTAACAGGTTGCTGATGTCAATGGCCATTTCGTTTTCTGTTCCCTCAACGAGGGGAAACTTGTAGGTTTTTCCGTTTATAGTTAGGTCTGCGGTTTTCGCCATAAAATTGGATTTTAAACTTTCGTTTTAAAGATAGAATGAAGAGTTATCAGAAAAAAGAAGTGATCAATAATTAGTTGTTACCCAAAATCAACGGCATTCCATCTTTACCTGACCCAATCACGATGACCTTACTGTTGGGTGATTTAGACAACTCCAGCGTTGCTTCAATTCCTCTCATTTTCAATAGATTGCCAGTTAAGCTGTTGTTGATGATATTGTTTGCGCGCGATTCACCCTCGGCTGCAATGCGCTTACGCTCTGCTTCACTCTTTTCTTTGTCAAGACGATATTGATAAGCAAGTGATTCTTGCTCTTGCTGGAGCTTATTTTCAATCGCTTGTTTGATCTGTTCAGGCAAAGCGATGGAGCGAATCAGTACGGCAGTTGCGTTTACATTATTCTTACTTAGTATTTTCTCAGTTTCATTTTTTATGGCGCTTTCTACTTCCGCTCGTTTGGTAGAATAGATTTCTTCTGCAGTGTAGCGGCCCATCACCTGGCGTACCGTTGACCGAACTTCTGGAATGACCAGCACATTTACATAGTCTTTGGTGAACTGCTCATGAATGAATCCGATTTTGTTTGGGATGGGAAAAAATCGAACCGTCACATCCACATGAATGGACAACCCGCTTTTGTCAAGAACATCCATGTTTTCTTCAGACGATTGTTCATTCACTTTGTAGGTGTAAACGTCATTCCATGGAGCTTTAAGGTGAGTGCCTGGGCCAATCACATTCGTTTTATCCAAACCACTGCCAAATGGCCTGAAGACGATAGCTCGCTCGGTAGCTTCGATGGTAAACCATAAACTAGACGAAAGTGTGAGGAAGACAATAAATCCAACTATGCTGATAATGATAATGGGCAATCTGCGGTTATTCATAAATTTTAGTTTGAGGTTTGATACGCGTTTAGATGAAGGTGTTAAAATTAGATTTTTTAGATGAGAGTTGTGTTAATAAAGGATTTGCCTTCAACTGTAGACAATAAAAAAAGCGATGCACCAACATCGCTTTCTCATAAATACGATTCGTATTAAAATTACATTCCTGAGCCAGAGTTCGAATCCATTCCAGAGGATGGAGTTTCAGGCATTGGCGTAGGTTCTGGCATTGCCATTGGTGCCGGAGCAGGTGTTGGTGCTGGCATTGCCATTTTAGGAGCTGCCGGCTTAGCTACTGCTCTTCTTGGAGCTGCCTTTTTCTTTTTTGGTGCTGCTTTCTTCTTTTTTGGTGCAGCTTTTCTAACCACTTTCTTTTTGGCGGCTTTCTTTACTTTCTTTTTAGCTGCCTTTTTTACGACTTTCTTTTTAGCCGCTTTCTTCACCGATTTTTTCGCTTTTGCTTTTCCTTTCTTAGCTGCTTTTTTAGCTTTCTTTGCCATGGCGCTATGGGGTTTAAATTTTTTTTGGAGTAGAGTTGTGTTATTTCTTCTGAAATTTAATTAAGAGTTTGCTTTGAATGGCACTGATTGACGAAAAAATTTCAAGCGAAATGTCGAGCAACTTCACTCGTGAGCCACACATTTTATGCTGGACAGATAAGAAGTGATCGAAAAAATTTATTTGCCCCTGATTTTGTTTTTAGCAAAATACTAAATATTTTAGCATCCGATTTCAAACAGAAAACAACATGAACGGAGACGCAAAAGAGAAACTTAAGGCCCTTCAACTTACCATTGATAAACTAGAAAAGACCTACGGCAAAGGCACCGTAATGAAATTGAGTGATGAGGTAGTAAGTGATGTGCCTGCGATTTCTACAGGTTCACTCGGGCTCGATATCGCTCTTGGTATTGGCGGCATACCCCGGGGCCGGGTCACTGAAATTTATGGACCGGAATCCTCTGGTAAAACCACGCTCACGCTGCATGCCATCGCGCAAGCACAAAAGAAAGGCGGACTTGCCGCTTTCATTGATGCCGAACATGCTTTTGATAAGTCATATGCAGAGAAACTGGGTATCGATACAGAGAACCTTCTCATCTCTCAACCTGATAATGGTGAGCAAGCACTTGAAATTGCAGAACACCTGATTCGCTCAGGAGCGATTGATATTATTGTAATTGACTCAGTAGCAGCGCTTGTGCCCAAAGCCGAGTTGGAAGGCGAGATGGGCGAAAGCAAAATGGGTTTGCAAGCTCGTTTAATGTCGCAGGCGTTGCGAAAACTTACCGGCACGATTAGCAAAACAGGCTGCGCTTGTATTTTCATCAACCAGCTTCGCGAGAAAATTGGAGTGATGTTTGGCAATCCTGAAACTACCACTGGTGGAAATGCATTGAAGTTCTATGCCTCCGTGAGATTGGATATCAGAAGAATTGGCCAGATCAAAGAAGACGCAGACAACATAACCGGTAACAGAGTTAAAGTGAAGGTGGTGAAGAACAAAGTAGCTCCGCCATTTAAAGTAGTAGAGTTCGATATCATGTACGGACGAGGAATTTCCAAGTCAGGAGAAATTGTTGATTTAGGAGTTGAACTCAACGTCATCCAGAAATCGGGTTCATGGTTTTCATACAGCGGCAATAAATTAGGACAGGGCCGTGATGCAGTAAAACAACTCATTGAAGATAACCCTGAATTGATGGAAGACCTCGAGAAGAAAATCAAAGAGAAAATTGCAGCTCCTACGGAGGTAGCAAAAAAGGCAGAGAAAGAGAATTAGCCGCTTTTGGCCAACTAAATATATCGAGAGGCATTACCGAAGGTGATGCCTCTCGCTGTTTTAGGAGCTTTCTTTATATTGCTGCCAATGAATTTTCTAGGATCACTTACTTTCAAAAGGGCCGCGGCAATCGGCTGGTACACATTAATCCTTCTGGGGTCTTCTGTTCCTGGTAAAAAGATTCCGGAATTTTTTTCCCTTACGCCTGACAAACTGATTCACTGTGCTGAATACCTGGGCTTGGGTTTTTTACTGATGCGCTGGTTCGCAGCACAATTTGCTTTCTTAAGCTCAAGAAAATTAGCGTTGCTGGTTTTGTTAATTGGAGCTGCTTGCGGAATGGCCGATGAACTTTATCAGAATCTTACACCCAATCGCTCACCCGACTTTTATGATTGGTGTCTGGACTTTGTTGGCGTAATCATCAGCATTATTCTATTTGTTTTGCAAAGAAGGAGGACTTGATTGCCCGATAATTGACACATGGTCCTTCCTATCCCTGTCAAAAAAATCGCTACTTTTCGTAATAGAATAAACTACCTATGAAATGGCCTAATTGCTTCGTGCATTGGGCATAATTTTGCCGGCCATTCCATGTGACCTTAAAACAAAAATTATTAACGCATGAAATCTTTTAAATTTTTACTTTTCATTGGCTTGATTTTGACTGTTTCCGGTCAGTGTTTCAGTCAGGCCAAATACGATAAGTCCGTCAAAGCAACCGAAACTTCGTATGAAATTGGTGAATATCGGAAAGCGATTTCGGGGCTTGAAAAGTTTAAGAAAAAGGCATTTAAAAAATTGGGTCAGCAGAACGCCTATACTGCAAAGTATTATTTTCTAATGGCCAAATATCACCTGGCCTCAGGTCGTATCACCGATTTTGAAAGCAATGTTCAAACCGCCATTTCTTCGAGTTTGATCAACAACAAGGAAAATAGTCAGAAGCATGGCCAGTTGCTTGCTGATATAGGTGAGTTGCATATCCTTAATGGATCTTATCGTGTGGGGCGTGAATATCTGGATCAATCAAAAAAAGTATTGGATGCCGGTTCATTTTGGTCTGATGAGATAAAGGCTCGTTGGAATGTACTCTATGCCGAAGCACTTACCGGACAAGGCTATGTAGGTGAAGCAATGAATGCCCTCCGAGGTCAAGAGAAATATTATCTCAATCGGGCAGTGAAAAACGAGACTTACGTGGATGACAAAGGAAACCTGAAAAGCCGGAGAGTGCCTGACGATGAACTGAAAGTCAGGTATCAAGAATATGGTAGATGGATGACCGATTATGCAAATGCGTATAGAAGTCAGGGAAATTTTGATTCCGCTGACAATGCATTTTTTAAAGCAAAGGAATGGATTAGCAAAAATCTTGGGCGATATGATATCACCTTTGTTAATAATCAGTTTTTGTGGACTAATCTTATCATTGAGAATGGATTAAAGCTTGATCGCGATTTTCCTAAAGGCACGGGCTACGATGAAGCACTGAACAATCTTCAGGCAACTCACAAGAATACCCATTACCTCGCAGCTTCCATTTATGAACAATATTTGAAACGGCTTTTGGCTCAAGGTGGTGGTGCCCGCTACAACAATACAAAGTCAGAGTATGAAAAAATGATCAATAACAACTACAAAGCAAGTGCCTATGCTGCGCGGTTGAAGGCGATTGAATACGATTCAAAATTAGACCGGGATAAAACCAAAAACCTCGAGAATCAGGCTTACAAGATGTTGTCGGAAACTGTTGAGCTCCCTCATAATAATATCGTGACTGCACATGTGCTGGAGTTTTTATATGGCTTGGCTGTGCACAAGAAACTTTACAATAACGCTGAAAGCTATCTCGCAGATATTGTTAAAATCAAATCAGATCTTTATGGCGAAGATGCTCCCCTTACTCACCTGGCTAAAATTAAACAGGCTGACTTTTACCTTGACTACACCAATAAAATTGCTGAAGCAGGAGTAATCTATAATGAAAGCTTTACTAACAAAGTAGAAAAGCAGATCATACTCAGGCACAAGGATATGCCTGAAATATTGAACCATCTCGCCATCTATTATGACCTTACCGATCAGTATGACAAGGCCGTGGCTGCCCTTGGGAAAGCAAAAAATGCAGCGCGCGCGAATTACGATTATGCAGATCCGCTCTATGGAGCAGAGCTTACCAAAAACGCCAGACTTCAAATTAAATTAGGCCTCTATGAGGAGGCCGACAAGAGTTTGACACAAGCGCTCAAGATTTTTGAAGACAAACGCAAAGAAGAAAATGTGCCGGGGTACTTTGTTGATGCTATGGAGACCCAAGCCACCTTGCTAGGTATAAAGGGATTATTTGATGATGCCGAAGACAATCTTGACCGTGCGGCAAAAGTTATTTCAAGAAGCAACAAACTTATAGGTGTTGATGAATCAAGTGCGGTAAGTCAGCTGTCAGGGTTGTACATCCAACTCGGTCGTTACAGTGAAACCGAAGATGTACTTACCGATGTAATTAAAGAGTATGAAAAAGTATATGGTTCAAATTCAATACGACTGATTGAACCCCTGGTAAATATGGGCCGATTGACCCTGGTGAAAGGCGATTATACCCAAGCCGATAAAATTGCAACGCGAGCACAACAGATCGCATTGCCTGTATACAGCGAACAATCCACCAAGATGGCCCCCGTTCTTGTATTGATGGGCGACATTGACAATATCATCGGTGACTATGAGCAAGCTGAGGGGCATTTTCGAAAAGCCTTAGAAAGTCAGGAGAAGCAGTTTGGCCACAATCATATCGAGGTAGCAAAATCACTTTCACGGCTTGCGTTGTGCAAATTCTATAAAGGAGATTCTCCGGCTGAGGTCGAAAAAATGATGCTTGATGCCCAAAACATTTTGGGTACTCGACTCGGAAAGGATAACCCTCAATATGCTGAGGTGCTGAAGAACGTTGCTGTGATCAATATTGCTCAGAAAAAATACAGCATTGCGTTTAGTTCACTAACCCAAGCTGAAGCGATTTGGAGAAACAAGACCGGAAGCAAAAACAACATCAATGCAGCAAGCATCTACACGCTCACGGGTGATGTTTATTATCAGATGAAAGTGTATGCGAAGGCCGAAGAATTTTATACAAGCGCTAAATCTATTTACGATAAGTATTTTAGTAAACAGCACCCCGAGTACGTAAAGATCCTTTCCAAGCTGGCCAAGGTCTATTACATGCAAAAAGATTTCAAACGCTCTAAGAAAAATATAGAAGAAGCATTAAATGACTACGATGTCTTTATTAAACAATATTTTCCTGCGTTGAGCGAACGCGAGAAGGCAAAATATTGGAACACCATGAAAGGTGATTTCGAGTTCTACAATACCCTTGCTTTTGGTCAATTGGAAGATTTCCGCGATTTGGCGGGCAAAGTTTACAATTACCAGTTGCTCACCAAAGCATTGTTATTGAGTTCTTCCATTAAAATTCGAGAGCGCATTCTTAATAGCACAGACGAAAATCTTAAAACAGCTTATACCAATTGGGTGCAGAAAAAAGAATTTCTGACTAACGTACTATCGATGAGCAGCGAGCAATTGAGGATAAATGGAATTGACCCCACACCGCTTGCAGCTGAAGTAGAAAAACTCGAACGTGAGTTGAGCGAGAAGTCAGAATTATTTGGACAGAGTTTTGAAAACAAAAAAATCACATACGAAAATGTCCAGAAGTCCATTGGTAAAAATGACGTGGCTGTAGAAATGGTGCGTTACCGTTACTTCAATCACAACTTTACGGATTCAGTAGTTTATGTGGCAATGTATGTGAAGAACGATAACTCCCGTCCTAAGGTGATTGCTCTGGCAGATGGTCACAAAATGGAAACAAGGTTCTTCCGTTATTATCGTAACTGTATTACAAGCAAGCTGCCCGATGTCAATTCTTACAAGGTTTTCTGGGAGCCAATTCAAAAAGAGATTGGCCAGTACGCCACAATTTATCTTTCGCCCGATGGAGTCTATAATCAAATCAACCTCGAAGCGATACCCACCCCTGATGGAAAATATGTAATCGACAATTCTAATATTGTGATTGTGAGCAATACGAAAGATTTGTATTTGCGTAAGCTCAAATCTCGAGCGCAGGCATCTAACACGGCAACCATGTTTGGAAATCCTAAATTTTATTTGACTGCTTCAATTGATCGAACTATTGCCGATTTGCCTGGTACGGAGAAAGAAATAAATGAGCTGGAGCAATTGCTTAAAGATAAGGGATGGAAAACCACCGAGTATGTAGAAACCTTTGCCAGTGAAGAGAAAGTGAAGGAATTGGAGAGCCCTAAGATTTTTCACATTGCTACGCACGGATTTTATACTCCCGCCATAACTGAAGATGATGCCAAAAAAATGACCGATAGTGAAGCCAAGCTTACCGAAAATCCATTGCTTAAAACAGGCTTGCTCCTTAAGGGAGCCGGTGATCTTCTGCTGAAGACGAAATACAACTATAATTTGGAGAGTGGCATCCTTACAGCTTATGAAGCAATGAATCTAAATCTTGATAAGACTGATCTGGTAGTACTTAGCGCATGCGAAACGGGCTTAGGCGAGGTTTCTAATGGAGAAGGAGTATACGGATTGCAAAGGGCTTTTTTGGTGGCCGGTGCAAAAGTGTTGATCATGAGTATGTTTAAAGTGGATGATGAGGCAACTCAAAAACTCATTCTTACTTTTTACAAAAAATGGCTGACCACGGGCAATATGCGCCAGAGCTTTGTAGACGCTAAGAAAGAATTGCGTGTCGATTACCCTGAACCAATTTATTGGGGTGCGTTTATGATGATTGGGTTAGATTAGAGTTTTCTCAAAGAGTCAATTTCCCTTCACGATTAAGAAGGGCCTTTAGAGTCCCTTCTGGTAAAATGCCAGGAGGGATTTTTTTTTGAATGAACCATGCTGGGAATTCCTACCCCGTGGAAAATACGGTATTTGATACGGTGAAAACCTCGTTGTCAACCTTTGCAATTTAATTTAAACTGCAATAGAATTTTTCACCACAATCATGAAACCTATAGATGACTTTGCGAGGCTGATATTTGGAATCCCTCAAAGCAAGCCTGTACCCCAAAAAGTAATAATTCTAATTGTACTGGGCGTAATATACTTAGTTGCCTTTTTCATACTTCTGAACAATAACCTTTAACAAGCTATGCACTCGGTTGAACAAGCCAACATACTTTTGAGCCTGCTCAATGGAGAGGCGGAAGAAAAGGTAATAGCTAATTCTTACAGTGAGTTGATAGGTAGTGAACCGAATGCAGTTAGCAGGGCCAAAATATTGGTGAAGGAAGCCAGAACTAATTTTAAAAATGGCGATTTGCTTATTGACAAGCTTTTGAGGATTGATGCTAAATTCTTTTGACGACTTTCAGCTCCGATCAATTTTGTTTTTTTCCAGTCACAATAAATTGAGTCAGGTTGTTGAAGGTGGGATATAAAATATTGCGACAAAGTATTTCATTTAAAATAGGATTAATAGTTTGATTGCCGAATTTTAAGAAGGCACCGATCTCATCGGTATTGGCAGGTCGCTTGCTCAGATAATCTTGAAACCTTTTCTTCCATTCCTTTTTATTGAAAGAGAATTTCTCTTCTAGCATGTCCCACGTCTTGTTGATGTGGTATTCCTGAAACTCATATTCAAATGCCTTATTCATCAAGCACGAAAATTCAGAAGTGATTTTTAGCAATCCAAATGGAAGAGTTGGTTTTTGTTCGCTCATTTGAATTAGTCAGTAACATCCCCAAAATAGAGTGAATTATAAAAACCAGGGGTTACAGGCTGCAGCATAAACGAAATAAAGGATGTTAGTCGAGTAATTAAGGTACTTAATCCCTTGGCAGAAGTATTGAAAAACTAAATCATCTTTTGCCAGGTTATCTAGCTATGGTTAACGCTGTTGGGTTAAGGTTTCAGCCAAATTGTTGAGTTGGTGCTAGTGATGTTGAAATTGATTGAAAACTTAAAATGAAGGGTTATGAAAACGGAAAATTTTGCTTTTTGGGGTAATCTCTTTAGCCAGCGAGCCAAAGACACCCCTTCGGAAAGAATAGCATCTACTTCGCCTACCGAGGTATTTGCGACATCTGCGGCACAGCCGCATGTCTTACAAGGAAAAATGAGAGAGAAGCAATTGACTCACGGGCAAACAGTGATGGCTAATCTTTCGCCTGTGCGATTGGAGGCAGCTTACAATAAGATGGCCTTATATTTTTGCCCGATGCAAACGCTTGATATCTACGAAACGATTGAACCAGGCGATGGAGGCGACATACCTGCGGAAGTAATAATTGACGGACTAACGGTGCCACCGGGCCATGAACCGGGATTGTACTCACTGAAAAATGTGAGGTTAACTTCAAACGGAACTATTCAAGTAAAAACAACAACAGAAACAACGTGGGAGAGAGTGTAAACTTTTTTCCCGGGTGTTAACCAGGATTTGAAAAGGCCGGAGCTCCCGGCCTTTTCTATTTTTTTCAACACGATCATCCATTTAACTAGTATTGAGCTCTCGTTAAAAATTGACCCGCTTGTCTGTAATCTTAAATTGAATTGAAAAAATCATAGACTATAATCGTTTGATTGTCCGTTAACTAAATAATGCACCTACTCCTAAAGGAGTATTAAAAACGGAGTAAGTTTTTTTAGATTGGCCCTGGCCAGTTTTTACAGATTAGTTCAAGTGAAATACATCTGTGTTTAATTATTAGAGGTAAGCCTTCCTTTATAAAAAATTGAGTAATTAGCACCCTATCACAGAAACAAAATGCCACAAAACAGCAACAACAACTTTGAACTAAGAGAAAGCGAAATACAAGAGATTATCAGCCGCCCGCCCAGTGCTTTAGTTCGATGGGGGCTTGCCGTATTTTTCTTCGCGTTTATTTTATTTCTCTTTCTTACTTGGTTCATTCGATACCCTGATATCATCAAGGCTAAAGTAATTGTCACAACTAATCCTGCGCCAATCAATCTTGTTTCAAGAACTTCCGGCAAAATAGTTTTATGGAAACCGGATAACTGCGAAGTAAAACCTGACGAGCCCGTAGCTTTCATTGAATCTAATGCAAGACCTCAAGATGTAATTGCTGTCGATTTGATTACCCTATTGCCAGACTCAGATTACAAGGCTCTTTCGAAAATATTTGTTTTAGGAGATTTACAAAATGCATTTAGTCAATGGGAGAAGGCTAAGGAGAACAGAAATTTGTTTTATCAAAACCAAATTGCAGCTAAGCAGATTGGCAATCTCGAAGGGCAAATTATCTCTCATAAAAAACTAGCGCAATCCATGCAGTCTCAACTAAAGATTATGAGAGAAGAACTTGATCTTGCGAAAACGCGTTTCAAAACGGATTCCTCCCTTTACCAACAGAAGGTAACTTCGGCAATTGATTTTAACAAAGCTAAAACCGATTTTCTGGTTCAACAACGTAATCTGAAGAACGAAGAGATGACCATTATCAACAATGAACTTCAAGTAAGCTCGCTTGAAAAACAAATTACAGAACTTCAGGGCAGCAAATCGGAAAGCAGTGAGAAGCTCACGCTTGAAGTGGAGCACTCCAAGAAAGAATTAAGAGCCCAAATTTTAAAATGGAAGGAAGCCCATCTTTTCGTTGCTCCGACTAGGGGCTCACTAGCTTATTTGGATTTTTTGGAGAACGGGAAATTCGTTGAATCTGGCAAGGCTGTTTTTTCTGTTGTTCCGGCAGCTAAAGAAATTATAGGAAGGGTAGAACTCCCCATTGTTGGTTCTGGCAAGGTTAAAAAAGGCCAGCACGTAAATATAAGACTGGATAATTTTCCTTACGAACAATATGGAATGCTGAGGGGTGATATTAAAGAAATATCTTCCCTTCCTTCGCAAGACAAGTACTTGGCAATAATCAGTCTTCCTGACACTTTGAAAACTACTTCTCAGAAAAGCCTGGTTTTCAAACAACAGATGCAGGGTGAGACAGAAATTATCACAGAAGACCTAAGACTTATTGAAAGATTCTTCTATCAAAGTGTGAAAATGCTCAAGAGCAGATGATGGTCTGGAGAATAATTTAGAGGTGGTTCCATCTCCTTTAAGCATAAAGGGCTTGAAGTTTTTGTTATATCTGAGGTTGACAATTAAGAGGAGTAGTGTTGAAAGAGTGATGAAAAATAAGGGATTGACCTGTCCTCACAGAACGCTATTTCTCCATTGACACTTTGATATCACCGCTGTAAATAGTCTCGTGGAATTGATTTTTAATCAGGAGTTTATAAGATCCTTCGCATAAGTTAATGTTTACCTGGCGAAATTTTGAACCGATATATCTGATCGCGGTTGGTACTTGTTTTGTGACCAGGTGGTTGTCAGAGTAGACATAGAGGATATATTCTTCATATTTATTTTCAGTCAAACGTAATTCGTCTAATTTAATAGTAACATTCTTGCTATTCTCCTCGCAAAAGCAATTACTTTCTTTAAGGCTATTTAAGGTGTGGCTCACATATAAATCACAATTGTACATATGCTTGCCCTTCTCTTTTTTCCCCAAGCTAACCTCAAAAGATCGGTCATCACTTGAAGACAGTGCATCATTTCCAGTTTGGTCAACAGTGAAGGGATCTTTCTTTAAATCTCTTTTGAAATAATAAGCTAGCCAGCTTTGCTTACCACGGTCGCTCTCATCAACGTGAGCGTGCCCTACCCAGACAACAAGTTTTGCCTGGGGATTAAACTTAAAAACTTTCTCGTTCAAAAGGTCGCATGCATTGGTTTCGCGGTTTGGCCACGCTGACGTATCATAGGAAACCAACTTATAGCCTATTTGCACTGCTTGGTTTAATAAATTCGCGAATGTGGGCTCGCGAGTGTAAAACCCATCTTTCACAGAAACAAATTTGCGAGCATTGATCGAATCACTTCTCAGAGCTTCAACGGCCAAGAATCTGTAGCCAGCATCATAAAGTTTTTTCAGTAATAGGCCTCCGAAATATCGAGTCTTTGGCTGAGTATGGGCTTCATTTATCATTAGAATTTGGTGATGTTGAGCACTATCTGCAATGAGATTGGCCAACTCCGAAATATTCATTTTAAGCTTCCCTTCGCCTAGTTTATTATCGGCAATTCCCGGTTTCATTGCATTGTTCGCGCTATCAATCATCCCAGCAAAGGAATAATAAGTCGCCAATATTTGACGGTAGTTCCACATATCTGTTCTATAATTTTCCTTTGATCTCTGCAGAGCAAGGATAGGCATGAGGTAATTTCCACTATCTGTTGTATTAAATTTCTCCTCGGCAAGGGCAAGCGGGTCAGTGGCCTTACATGTTGTATAAGATTTGCCACACCTGATGTTCCTAACTATATAATCGATATTGTAAGCAAGGAATTTCTTTACTGCTGCATCAAAAGAATCGTTGCAATCACAATGATGACGAAGCTGATCAATTAAGGAATCGACAGGGAAAATATATAGACCTATAGCTTGATTACTGTAATTCACTAAGACATCGACACCCCTTTTCTTTTTGTACGAACGAACTCGCATCCAATAGGACAGTGAATCGTTAAGGTCAACTCTCTGATACGATCTTAATCTTTGCTCGGAGAATTTGGTTTCCCTGCGCAGAGCATAAAACTCGAAAGGCGGGTTGGCTTTTACACTCGCTTTGAACAAGTACTGATATCGTCCTTTCGAAGCCAGACGCTTCACAACCCTTAATTCGCTATAGGTAGGCTTTACAGTAAATTTAGAAAAGGTAAGAACCTTGATTTGAGTTTTAAGACTGTCGTTACAAAAGCATTTTTCAAACTCATCTATAACTTGTGACTTTTTTGTCTCTTTTATTATCGCACACGAATAGAGTAATAATATCGAGAGGGTTTGAACGATCAACGGGAGCCTGAATCCTAGTTTTCCCATACTGCTTCGTACGGATTATAACTGCAAGATTTAGGTTTTGAATATAAACTATCTTCTTTAGTAATTGCTCTACAATCCGTACAGATGTATCGGAACTCACAGTCCTTACAGACTTCCACCATGTCTTTTGTAATACTCCAAATTTTGGTGAAGTTATTCTTTTCTATAATCGTCATGAGATTATTCTCCTCTGAATACTTACCAAAACCTTCTTTCATAGAAGGACAGTTTTTTACATGTCCATTTACATCTATCGAAATTTTTTTATTGAGACAGCTATTATATTTTTGGGATTCAAAGAAAAAAGTGGGATTAGACCTGAAGTAATAGGGCGACACTTTTCCACAACAATTCTCCATTGTCAGGATTTCTTCAGTATACATAACCTCAAATTTTTTTTCCTCGATTACTTGGTTTATGCTCCCGGTTGAATGAACAATAATGCCTTTAATGCGATTGTTTGAATATGCCAATTCGATTATCTTCTCCTTTGTATCAATCTGGCTAGAGTAAGGGATGTGTAACTCAATTGAACGAATTGTTGAGTTAAGGAACGGCTTCAATAAATCTGTGATATGGCCGTACTCTATTGGAAAGTGAAACCGCAAAAGCATTGTACTGCACCCCAAGAATGTTAATTCTTTTGCAAGAAAAGGAAAATTGATGGCGCATTTTTTATCAATATCTACTATTGCATTTGAAATTCTAATGTTAGATAGGTCTTTGATGCTTAGGCTAGGAAAACTTGATGGATCATCTGTAAAAAACGCGTATTCCTTATTGACACAAGACGTGATTAGATTTTCAAAATCATCTGGAGTAGTTGATTCCCAAATATGTTCGGGTAATTGAGTCAAATCGATCTTGTTCTCATCCTTTTGCAAAAGATCAAAAAAGAAATTGGGCACAAAAATGAAATCATTCCTTTGCAGATCGCAAATAATGCTACGCTTTGCCCCCTTTACCAGTTTGCAGCAAGCAAAAAGAGTGAAATACCTTCGGCTATCCATTGTCATTATTTTGAAAAATTTTATCAAGGCTCTTCTTGCTTAAAGGAAGCGAGATATTTTTATAATAGAGGTCGTCCTCAAATTTTTGAACACCATAATGCGCATTCGGCTCATTAATGATAGGTTTCTCCATTGTAGGGATGATACTTTCCGCTACTAATATTGGCAGCGTGAAATATTGCTTTTGAGGGTCTGAGAGTAGGTCTTGAAATATCATGAGTGATATAATTTTTAATCGTGATCGTTCTCAATCAGTTTTTCAGCTATTAGCTTATGCAAATTGTAGTTTAAAGGTTTCTCTACCATTCCAAATTGACCAAATGGATTTATTTCAAGAAAAATGAATTCTCCCGAAACAGTCTTGATCATATCAACTGAGCCCGTATTCAACTCCAGAATGTTAAATAGTGAAAGTAGTTTTGACTTAATATCATCAGGTAAATTGTAGGGCACGACTCTGTTTGGTTTGCTCCAATTGTAACGTCTTAAATCTGTCTTTGTTTGTTGGTCGCTTTGCGAAAAAATGGCTACCGAGTAGAACTTATCCGCCAAAAAAAATATTCTAATTTCAAAATCCTTATCGATATTCCGTTGAATCATCGATAAAGCAAATGAATCTGGTAAGCTATCTTCAAAAACTTCAGTTGTGTACATCGGGTAAAAATTGGAATTTTCAAACAATGTAATACTGTCATTCATGGACTTTGTAATGGCTCTATTTTGTTTTAGGAATTTCATCGCCTCCGGCTTGTTATTGGTCACCAATGTCCTAGGTGTTGACAACCCCACATCATGTGCTAACCTCATGACATTAAACTTATTTAGTCGCAATTTAGAAGGGTGACAAATCCAATTACAATGCCTTAACTCGAAAAATAAATGTTCGAAAAAGGGCTGAATTTCCTGCTGAATGATTTTCAAAAATCGAGCTTTGACCCCATCCGCTAACGTTCTTTCATGAAGAATAGAACCGTCCAAGAATCCTAGCTTACGCAACCAAACAGATTTAATTTCATCAAGGTGGATGACTTTATCTCCCATATTTATCTTCCTCTCGAATAGATTATAACTGACAGGGCCTGAAACTTGAGAAATCAGAAAATCATAAAGATTTATGCGTAAATAAGGCTTCTCATAATAATTGAGCCAATCTATGACGAGGTCGCTACTATAGTCTCCATCGCATGAAAAAATCACTATCATATTTAGGGTGTATTGAAAAAGAAGAGGGGGAATTCCCCCTCTGTTTGTTATGCAGTCACTATTAATCTATGTAACTACTGAGCAGCCCCTCCGCAATCACAAACATCACCACAAATACCATCAGGCCCGTCTGAACCGCCTCCTCCTTTTGGAGTAACAACTACTGAATTTAAGGAAGAGCCTGTCTCCGTTGCAAGTCCTCCTTTAATCTTCTTCATTAATGAAGCCTCAATTGTATTGAATAGGCCTTCTTCAATCTTATTTTTCATGATATAAACATTATTTTTTTGCCTACTCTATTCGCTTTTTGGCATCCGCGGCATGCTTTTGTGCTAGCATTCAAAAACATGCGGGGACAATGTAGAAGATGTCGCTCCAGCCATACTGGAGTACAAATAGAAATCGAAAATATTTTTTCCGCCTTTGATGTGCTGGCCTTCACTCATGAAGTCAATAGTAAGCCTCGCTTCCTTTTCATAAAAATAACTTTTTCTCACAGGGCAGTATTGAATAGGTGCTCCCAATTCTTTCATCTCCCTTAGATTTTCAAAAAGCTGGCTTGTGGATATACCAATTTTTTGTGCAAAATCGTTGGCGCATCCTGTGGCTTTCTTACGGATCAGATCGTCCATCCTCTTCAGTCGGTCAATGTATTTAAGTAAACTCATAAAACTGATTTAAGATTTCAATTTGTTAAATCGTGAACTGGATTATAATTTGAAAATTAATTCCCCAATTCCAGTTGATTCTTTACTAACTCAAAATAGATACCTTTTATTGCAGTTAGTTCTTCGTGTGTGCCACACTCAGCAATCGTGCCCCTGTTTAGCACAATAATTTTATCTGCATTTCTCACGGTACTTAAACGGTGAGCTATCACCATTACCGTTCGTCCGGTGTAGAATTCTTCGAGGTTCTGCATAATCACTTTTTCGTTATTGGCATCGAGTGAAGAAGTAGCTTCATCAAAGAAGAGATATTCAGGGTTTTTATAAACGGCTCGTGCTATCAATATGCGTTGTTTTTGCCCTTCACTTATCCCCACGCCTGCTCCACCGATTTTGGTATTAAGTCCTAGCGGTAATGATTGTACAAATTCAATAATGTTGGCTACGCGCAAGGCTTCTGAAAGCCTCTCCAAGCTTGGATTTTCATCGCTTAGAGTAACATTGGCCGCAATGGTATCTGCAAAAATAAATCCATCTTGCATAACTACTCCGCATTTACTTCGCCAGGAGGAGGCATGAATTAAATTAAGATCCGTGCCGTCTACTTTTATTTCTCCTGCAACCTGACGATAGAATTTCAGCAGTAGTTTCATGAGGGTTGTCTTACCGCTTCCGCTAGACCCTACGATAGCAGTTACTTTTCCTTTTGGAATAGATAAATCGATTCCATTTAAAACTTTGGGTGAGTGAGGGCCTTCGTATTGAAAAGAAAGATTGTCGACTTTAATACCCGCGTTGCCATTTAAGTGCTTTACAATTGGATATACTTTATTTTTTACAGAAGCATCTTCCGCCTCAAGCGAATGGATTTCGCCAATCCTTTCAAGGCTAAGTTTGGCATCTTGAAATTCTCGAATGAAATTAACGAACTGATTGATCGGTGTATTTACTTGGCCTATGATATATTGCACGGAAAGCATCATTCCTAATGTCATCTCTCCATTAAGTACAGCCTGAGCGGTCATGATTGTGATAATCACGTTTTTTGTTTCGTTGATCAACAAGCTTCCGGCATCTTGCCATTGCTGCAAACGTGTAGCGCTTACCGTTAATTTAAATAACCTAGCTTGAATCCTTTCCCATGCCCACCGTTTTTCTCTTTCACAATTGTTAAGTTTGATTTCGGGCATCCCCTGAATCAGCTCAATCAAACTGCTTTGATTTTCAGCCATGCGGTTGAAGCGCAGATAATCAAACTCCTCTCTCTTTTTCATGAACAGGAGAATGTAGGCAACATAAATAGAGCTGCCGGCAATCATAATTGAGAACACCGCCCTATTATATAACATGAGTACCGCACTAAATACGATCATGTTAAAAAATGAGAAAAGGATATTTAATGAGGATGAACTAAGAAATCGTTCGATCCGTGAGTGATCTTCTATTCTTCTGAGAATATCGCCAGTCATTTTTTGATCAAAAAAACTCAGGGGGAGTTGCATTAACTTGATGAGAAAATCAGAAATGATCGAAACATTGATGCGGGTACTGAGATGAACTAAGATCCAACCTCGGATGAACTCGACTGTAGCATTGCTGAACGTTAGCATAAGCTGGCCGATAAGAACGATGTATATAAAATTGAGGTTATGAGTATTGATCCCAACATCCACTACGGACTGAGTGAGAAACGGGAAGATCAACTGGATAAGGCTTCCAAGCAACAGCCCTATAAATAATTGGAAAATTAGTTTTCTGTGGGAGAGGAGGTAAGAGAACAAATAAGACATTCCCATCTTATGATGGGAAGTTTCATCGTGATCCATTTCATAAAATGAAGCTGTTGGCTCAATCAAAAGAGCAACACCCATTTCTTGATGATCATCATTTTTATTTAGCTCTTCGTGGGAAGGATTGGCTATTCCGTTTTCTGAAGAAATAGAATCAGCTTTTTTTATTGAGAGCCAGGAACGTTCAAAGTCTTTTCTTGATAAAGTGACCAATCCGGCCGCGGGATCAGCAACATAAACTTTGTCCTTCTTGATTTTATGGACGACCACAAAGTGATTTTGATTCCAATGAGCAACAAATGGAAGGGGGGCCTCCTTTTTTAGTTTTTCAAAGTTGATCTTAACACCCAGTGTCCGTAGCCCAACTGCTTCTGCGGCCTCACTGATACCTAGCAAAGAAACTCCTTCGCGTGTGATAAATGATTTTGAACGTAGATCACTGATGGAAATGCTACGGCCATAGTGCTTGGCAATCATTCGGACACAGGTAGGTCCGCAATCCATCGCGTCTAATTGTTTGTAAAAAGGAAATTTCACCACGTGTAAATGCGTAAGTGTAATAAAACGTAAAGACAAGTTCAATGAATTAGACTCTCGCAAAAGACACTGCCTGTACTCTTAAATCCTATTTTGAAAAAATGACGATCATTAACTGTCTGATTATCTGCTAGACAATAAAAATGACTACTCCTAAAGGAGTATATAAGTCGATGTAAGTCTGTTTTCGGGGGGGGCGAAGATTATTTTAGGTGAGTTAAATGTTTCAATTGTCTTTCCATGAAGGCCTTATAAGCGATTTTCTGGTTTTCAATCGAAGGCTATTCGTTACAACAGACACCGAGCTCATCGCCATGGCCGCACCGGCAATCATGGGGTTAAGAAGAAATCCATTGAATGGAAATAAAACACCTGCCGCCAAGGGTATGCCGATAATATTGTAAATGAAAGCCCAGAAAAGATTTTGATGTATCGTGTTAATAGTAATTGTTGAGAGGCGAATGGCCTCTGGTATTTTGGAAAGATCGGAAGAAAGAATAGTCATCTTAGCCGCATCGATAGCAATGTCACTTCCTTTGCCCATGGCAATACTTACATCAGCTTGTGCCAGTGCCGTGCTGTCATTTATTCCATCGCCCACCATTGCCACAATTTTGCCTTGCCCTTGAAGTTGTTTTATGAAATCAGCTTTTGCTGTTGGCAATACTTCTGCCTTGTAATGATCGATTCCTGCTTGTTGAGCAATGGCCTTTGCAGAGGAAGCGTTATCACCCGTTAGCATGTATACTTCTATTCCAGAAGCTTTCAGTTTTGCTACAGCTTCTTTGGAGGTGATTTTGATTTTATCAGCAAGCGCTACCACGGCCAATGCCCGTTTCTCATCGGCAAACCAGATCACCGTTTTGGCTTCAGCTTGCCACTGATCGGCTTCTGCCTGCAATGAAGTGTCTATAGAAATTGAATTTGTTTTTAATAGTGAAAGATTTCCCACGTAGTACATCACATTGTTTACATGTGCTTTCACGCCTAATCCCGTAATGCTTTCGAAATGATGTATGGGAAGAAATGATTTAGCATTTAAGAACTTGACGATAGCCTCCGCTAATGGATGTTCCGACTGATTTTCTATTGAGGCTAAAGCAACGTGAGCATTGGCATCTTCTTTTAACCATTTGATGTTAGTTACCTCAGGCTTACCTTCTGTGAGGGTCCCGGTTTTATCAAGTACAACAACGTTTATTTTTTTTGCGAGCTCCAAACTTTGTGCATCCTTAATTAGGATTCCATTCTCTGCTCCTTTGCCAATGCCTGCCATGATTGCTGTTGGTGTAGCAAGTCCCAATGCACAAGGACATGCAATAACCAACACTGTAATAGCAGTAAGCAATCCGTGCGTAAAACCATTTTCGTTTCCAAAGGTCACCCAAGTGATGAAAGTTAATACGGCAATGCCTATTACAATGGGAACAAAAACGGACGCAATTTTATCGACAAGTTTTTGCACGGGAGGTTTACTGCCTTGTGCTTCTTGAACGGCTTTAATTATCTGGGCAAGTATCGTGTCACCTCCAACCTTTTCAGCTTTGTAATGAAAACTTCCTTTCTGGTTGATTGTTCCGGCAAATACTTTGTTACCTGTAATTTTTTCTACCGGCAATGGCTCTCCGGTCAGCATGCTCTCATTCACATACGACTGCCCGGAAACTATGGCGCCATCTACAGCAATTTTTTCTCCGGGCTTAGCTACCAAGGTGTCACCGGGTTGTACAGAAACAATGTGTGTTTCTTTCGGCTGGCCACTTGCATCAATCAGAGTAACTGTCTTGGGTTGAAGTCCCAGTAATTTTTTTATTGCAGAAGAAGTATTCCCTTTCGCTTTTTCTTCCAATAATTTTCCTAAAAGAATAAATGCGATCACCACAGCTGATGCTTCAAAATAAACATGAGCGTGCAGACCTTGCTTGTGCCAATAATCAGGATTTAGCGTATTGAATACACTAAACAGATAAGCTACTCCGGTACTTAATGCCACAAGGGTATCCATATTGGCAGATCTGTGTTTGGTCTGCTTCCATGCGTTCACAAAAAAAGTTCGCCCGAAAATAATAACGACCGGAGTGGCTAATGCCCACATGATATAGTTGGCATAAGGTATCTCCATAAAAAACATTCCAATGATCATGAGTGGAATGGAAAGTAGTATGGAGCCAACAGTTTTTATTTGAAGGCTCTTGAATTTTTGGGCGTGAAGCTCTTCCAGTTGGTCCTTTGCGTCTTCGTGCTCATCAATCATCAAATCATAGCCGATACTTTGCAGAGCTATCTTTAGTGCCTGAGGGCTTGTTACAGTTGGCAGGTACTCAACACGTGCGGTAGTGTTAGCATAATTGACTTCGGCTTTGATCACGCCTGGTTGATTTTGCAACATACTTTGAGAGCTGCTGGCGCACGAAGCACAAGTCATATTTAATACAGGAAAGAATTTTGTAACAGATGAAACGCCATAGCCCAAATCACGAATGGTTTGCACTGCTTTGGGTAACGTGGTCAATGCATCAGGAGTATCAATCAACGCACGCATGTTGTTTAACTCAACTTTGTGCGCTGTTACCCCTTCAACCTTTCCCAAGCCGTTGTCAATAATAAGTGCGCAATGTTCACTATCAACTCCGTTCAGGGGTATTTCAATATTTTTTTCGAAATCTTTAGACATAAAGTGTGCTTAACGATGTCCAAAGTTACCCTGCTACTTACATAATTAGGTTACACAATTATGGAGATAAATTGTAAGATTCTGTTACGTTAAAAAAATAAGGAAGGCGCCTAGCCACAACCAGACGCCTTTGTATTGTCAGTAGTTATTTAGTTTCGATAATCTGACCGGTTTCAACCAGACCTGATTTTAATTTGTTTTTCATGGCTCCTTCTACCAAGAATACATTTGAAAAGTAAGATGGCACACCTTCGGCTGAATTAAGAATAGAAGTTCTGATTTCAAAATGTAAATGAGGGAAGAACGAACTACCTGAAGTACCAATGGCAGCAATTTCCTGTTGAGGTTGAACGGTATCACCAGTCTTTACTTTTATGCTATTCTGTTTGAGATGCCCATAAACACTAACCGAATTATCGGCATGCTGAATTGCAATGCAATTGCCATATAATTCAAGCGGATTTTTGGCTATGCCGGGAATATCAAATGACTTATCATCTTTATGATTATTAGATGCATAAATTACTTTGCCACTCCCGATGGAGTACACTTCCTTCCCGAATCCAAAATAATCTCCGTCTGTTTCACCCTTATTTGCAAACTGTTTATGGTTCGAATCAAGGATCACAAAATCATAAGCATACCTCATGAAATTGGCGCTGATGCCGAGTCCTTTAATAGGTGCAAATTCGTAATCAAACCTCCGGTGGTGAGCATACAAGTCATGGGCATCATATACGAGTGTCTTCCCTTTTAATGGAAAACTAAAAGACTCTTTTTGGTTGTGCTTTTTTGGAGATACAAGAGTATTGATTTTTAATTCTTGGTTTTTGTTATCAGTAAAGACGAAATCATATTCCATCCTTGCCAAGGGCATGGTAAGGTTAAAATCCGTGAATGGATTGAAAATCAGGTGTGATGATTCTCCCGTGAACAGAGGATCTGGTATTAGTCTTATAGAAGGCGCTGTTCCATTATTATCCAGGAACCGTGTAAGAATTACTTTATTGGATTCATCAAATACAGTAATCGCAATCTTTGTGAGGGTTAGCGTGTCGTGAGAAGGGTTTGTTACCAGAAAATCAAAATTGATAACCTGCTTGGTTTCACCTTGCTCAATTAAAATTTTTTCGGGCTTTGTTACGATTGATACTTTGGACTGAGCTAATGAAGCATAGTTCAAACACAGCACCACAGAGAGAACGAGGATATGATTTTTCATTTTGGAGTTAAATTTGCCCTCTGACGCAACTTTTGTTAGAAGGGTTACAGTCAACATAGGCCGAATAAAAAAACCTTACCTTTCTTTGTAACATCACCAAACCTTTTTCGTCTGCGCTTTAATACGATGAACCTCGAAGACTTTGAAACCAGGGTATTACCCACCAAAAACAAGCTTTTCCGCTTTGCCTTGCGCTTGCTTGGCAGTAGCGAAGAAGCCAAAGACATAGTACAAGAGACGATGATCAAAGTGTGGAATGGGCGTGACATGGCCGAAGTACAAAACATGGAAGCCTGGTGCATGCGCATCACCAAAAACTTGTCGCTTGATAAGTTGAGGAGCCGCCAGCGTAAAGCAACCGGGTCTATTGATGAACGCTTTGATATGGTGCACGATGGTTTGTCGCCTCACGAAAAAACTGAAATAAAGGAAAGCATGAAACGAATTGACGAACTAATGTCCGCTCTGCCCGACAAGCAGCGACAGGTAATGCACCTGCGCGACATTGAGGGCTACAGCTACAACGAAATTTGTGATGTGCTGGAAATTGACATGAACCAGGTGAAAGTGAATTTATTTCGCGCGCGCAATGCCGTGCGTGAAAAACTAATTAAACTGAATGCGTATGGACTCTAAACATATTGAGGCGCTTCTTGAAAAATATTGGAATGCCGAGACTACACTTGAGCAGGAGCAAGAACTGCGCGAATTTTTTCAGGGCAATGAAGTTCCTGAAAACCTGAATGAGGCAGCCATGTTGTTCCGCTATTTTGAAGAAGAAAAATCAAAGAAGCTGAATGAAAATTTTGATGCAGATGTAACAAAGAAGATACAGCAGCGTCAAGGTGGAAAGATCATTCCAATGACAAATTGGTTTAGTGTAGCGAGAGTAGCAGCGGGAATCGTAGTAGTGGTAGCCGCAGTTTACCTGATTGGAGCAGAGATAAGAAGGAGAACTCCTAAGGAAATTGCCGACACCGAAAGTGATCCGAAGCTGGCTTTCGAAGAAACCAAAAAAGCGTTGCTGATGATCTCGAAAAACTTTCACAAGGCACAACGCGAAGCAAGCATGATCAACTTGCTCAACGAAGCTGAACAAAAAATTCAGCGCAAGCCAAGTGAAGATGAAAAAGAAAAAAAGGTTAACATTTAAAAGACATTAAATTAAAAACGAGCTATGAAAAAGTTAATGATTGGAGCAGTGATGATGGTGTTGTCGATGGCTGCTAATGCACAGGGTGATGCGATCGCTAAGTTCTTCACCAAGTACCAGGATGATGAAACATTCACACAAGTGAAGGTGAGTCAAAAGATGTTCGGACTCTTCACCAACATGGATGTGGATAAACCGGAAGACAAGGAAATAATCGATGCCATCAGTAAGATCCAAGGCTTACGTGTATTGGCGAAGCATGAAACCCGCGACTCACGTACGTTATATAAAGAAGCGCTTTCTTTGATTCCCAATACGTATGAAGAGTTAATGAGCGTGCGCGATAAAGACAAAGACATGAAATTCTACATCAAAGAAATCAGCTCTGGCAAAATAGGAGAGTTGGTCATGGTGATGGGCGGCAACGATGAGTTTATGTTACTCACTTTGTTTGGCGAAATCGACTTAAAGAAAATATCAAGCATTGGCAAGAAGATGAATATCGAAGGCTTGGATAAGCTGGAGAAAATTAAGGATCATAAGAAGCACTAAAAACAAAGCCTTGAGCTATGAGTTTTGAGTTTCGAGCTTCAAAGCTCATAGCTCAAGACTCATAGCTCGTAACTTTTCACTTAACGAATACAGAAATGAAAGCCCTTATTTTAACCCTACTGGTTGCGGTATCAATCTCTTCGAACGCCCAATCAAACACTACCAACGAACTCGATGAAAAGTATGAGGGCCTCTCGCTCTATTTCTATAAGAACACGTTGAAAATGTTCAATCAAAATGACGACAAAGATTTTGATGAGCTCATCAAAGACATTGAGAAAATGAAATTCTTAATGATTGATAAAGCCAAGACAGCATTCGCTGCAGCCGATTATAAAAAATTGCTGAGTGGCTACCAAGGTGAGAAGTACGAGGAAATGATGACGAGCCGCTACAAAGGCAAGAACTTGGATGTATATATCAAACAAGACAATGGCCGTGTGAAGGGAACAGTAATTTTGGTAAACGATTCTTCTAGTCTTTACGTATTGGATATTCTTGGAAGAGTTGCGTTGGATAAAGCATCAGCACTTTTTAAAACTCTTGATGAGAGCACAGACCTCGGTAAAAGAATAAAGGATTTCACAAGCGATGATGAAAAGAAAAAGGCTAAGAAAAAGGAACACGGCATCAAGGTAGATTAGGTATCTCTATTTGCTCCACTTTCTATTGCAGTTGACTAAGTTGAATTAGAACCCAAAAAATAATCCATTGGAAACAGTTCTCTCTACCAATAAGCTCACCAAAAATTTTGGGAAGCTTTGTGCGGTAAATCGCCTTGACCTTGAAGTAAAACGTGGCCAGGTGTTCGGTATGCTCGGCCCTAACGGCAGCGGCAAGACTACCACACTGGGTATGTTAATGGGTGTGACCAACCCCACTTCAGGAAGTTTCACCTGGTTTGGAGAAGAATCAACGAATGTCACACGGAAAAAAATTGGAGCCGTACTTGAGCATCCTATTTTCTATCCTTACTTGAGCGGCCAAAAAAACCTGGAGCTCAACGCGATGATCAAAGGGGCAGACCCTGCAAACATTGCTAAAGTTTTAGAGGTAGTGGAATTGAGTGGTCGCAAGGACGATAAGTACAAAACCTATTCACTTGGTATGAAGCAGCGCCTCGCCATTGCATCAGCGCTGGTGAGCGATCCGATTATTTTGATTTTAGATGAACCCACCAATGGTCTTGACCCTATGGGCATTGCCGAGATCAGGGAAATCATCAAACGCATTGCGGCAGATGGAAAGACAATTATTCTTGCAAGCCATTTGCTGGATGAAGTGCAGAAAGTCTGTACTCACTTCGCAGTGTTACGAAAAGGAAATTTAGTACACAGTGGTCCTGTTGATGAGGTTGGCAAAGGGGAGGAGACGGTTGAGGTGGTAGCTTATCATGACGACCTAAATCATATTCTTCATGAATTCAGAGGCTCGCTTTCGATAAAATCTGAAAATGGAAAATTCCTGGTGCGCATGCGCGAAGATTTTCACAGTGTTGATCTAAACAAGTTTTTACACGAGAAAGGAATTGTGGCTTCTCACATTCTAACACAAAAGAAGAGTTTGGAGAAACAGTTTTTGGAGATATTACAAGAGAATCAAGAAGTAAGACGCTAGACAAAAAGACAATAGACACAAGCCATGCTACATTTATTGAAAATCGATTTAAAGAAAATGACCAGCTACCGCACGTTCTGGGTAGTGTGTGGTTTGTATTTTGTAACGCTTGCATTTACCACAGCCAGCGGCATGGAGTTTTTGAAATGGCTGTCTTCATTGATTCAGGGATTTGGACAGAAGATTAATATCAATAGGATTCCACTTTATCACTTTCCTGACGTGTGGCAGAATTTGGTTTGGATTAGCGGGTTGTTCAAGATTGTGCTCGCGACCATGGTGGTGATCTCTATCACTAATGAATATCAGTATCGTACTATTCGTCAGAATATTATCGATGGAATGAGCAGATGGGAATTTTTGTTCTCTAAAATTCTAACCAACGTGCTTTTGAGCTTGATGAGTGTAGCGATGATCTTTTTGATCGGTTTGCTTACCGGATTCATTTATTCGCCAGAAATTATTTTAGCCGATGTATTCACTGATCTGGAATTTTTCCCTGCATACTTTTTAGAAATCTTTTCCTTTCTTTCTTATGCCTTGATGTTGGGTATTATCGTTCAGCGCTCAGGGCTTACTATTATTTTATTGTTGCTTTCGCACATGATTGAAGCGATTATTAAAGTGAACCTTCCTGATCAAGCAGAGTGGCTGAAACAATTTTTCCCTATGCAGTCGATCAGTAACCTGGTGTCGTTACCCTTTGCACGATACGCTCTTCAAGAGATTCAGGATTACGTGGCTATTGGCGCTGTAGCCATTGCCGCAGTCTGGACTTTCCTCTTCAATTATTTTGCCTACATGCGGTTAAAGAAGTCAGATATCTAAATAGCATTAACGTGTCTTACACCTATTAAGCTTCGATTGATAGGTGTAGGACACGTTCAAACGTCCTGGTTGTTGCTTTCCTTAAGAGTATTGTTTTTCTTGCGCGGATGTTTCAGCATCCATTATTTAAAATTCCATTTCGCTACGGGTTGATCGGGGGAATTCTTGGCTGTGCCGTGATTGCCTCGTTATATTATATGGGGCGACACCCGTTTTTACTCCCTGTGATATTCGATTTTCGCATCGTTATTTTTTCAGTCTTTATTTTTATGAGTTTGAAAGAAGTGCGCGATTATCATCAACAAGGGAACTTGCTCTTTTGGCAGGGCATGACGGGTAGTTATTTGTTCATCGGTACCTCTGCAATTATGGGGTCCATATTCACTTGGTGTTTGGCACGATGGGACGCTAATTTTCTTCCTTCCTACATTACAAAGTTGCAGGAGCAGATGACGAGTTTTCAAAAACAGATTGTAGAAAGTGTAGGTGCAGAAGCTTACCAACAGCAAATGGCAAAATTGCCAAGTACCACAGCCTTTGATCTTGCCAGTGATTACTTTTTGAAAAGTATGATTATCGGTCTATTTTTGACGATTATAATTTCCGTTATCCTCAGAAAACAAACTCAACCCGAATAAATTATGGAAGAAACTTCAACCCCCACTCAACCAACGCTCTTTCAAAACGCCATTAAATGGGGTTTAATCATGGGCGCAGTTAGCCTTGTTTTAACAATAACCTTTTATGCTGTAGACTATAGCATGCTGGCCGATTGGAAATTCGGAATCTTGTTCATTCTCATTTTTATAGGCATTACTATTTACGCTGGTATTAATTATAGGAATCAAATAGGTGGTTTCATGCCTTATGGGAAAGCATTTCAGCATGGATTTATTTTGATGGCAGTTTGTGGAATTGTTTCTACCATTTTCATGATTCTTTTATACACCGTTATTGATCCTGAATTGCCACAAAAGCTTACTGATGCTTCGATTGAGAAAGCAGAAGCCATGATGGAAAGTTTTGGCGTATCTGGAGATCAAATGGAAAAAGCATTAGAAGATGCAAGAAAAAGATCTGAAGGACAATTCTCAGCTTTGGGGGCATTGAAGAATTATGGCTTCGGCCTAATTTTCTATGCTATCATTGCCCTTATCACTTCTCTTTTTGTTAGGAAGAATCAGCCTGAAGGAATTTAATGGACATCTCCCTTGTCATTCCTGCAAAGGACGAAGAGCAGTCAATACCTGAACTTACGCAATGGATAAACCGTGTGATGCAAACGCACGGTTTTTCTTATGAAGTAATTTTTATTGATGATGGCAGCGCGGACGGTACGTGGGAACAAATCAAAAAAGAGAATGCGGCAAATCCTTCGATCAAGGGATTAAAATTCAACCGCAATTTTGGAAAGGCAGCAGCATTGCAAACCGGTTTTAAGGCTGCAGAAGGTGAGGTTGTGATTACTATGGATGCCGACTTGCAGGATAGCCCCGATGAAGTGCCTGAGCTTTACCGTATGATCAAGGAACAAAAATTTGATATTGTTAGCGGCTGGAAAAAGAAGCGCCACGACCCGATTTCAAAAACGTTGCCTTCTAAATTCTTTAATTCAGTTACCAGCCGGATGTCAGGCATTAAGCTTCATGATTTTAACTGTGGACTGAAAGCTTATAATTCGATAGTAGTGAAAAACATTTCGATATACGGTGACATGCACCGGTATATTCCGGTGATTGCGAAGTGGGCGGGATTTACAAAAATCACAGAAAAAGTTGTAGAACACCACGAGCGGAAATTTGGCCGAAGTAAATATGGATGGAGGCGATTGGTGAGTGGTTTCCTTGATCTACTCTCGCTGATGTTTGTAGGCAAGTTTGCGAGAAAGCCAATGCATTTTTTTGGCACCATGGGCATAATCTCTTTTACCCTTGGATTCATTTTCACTGTAAAGATTTTGTGGGACAAGATTGACGCGAGTTACATTTCAAAAGTCCCGCTGAAGCGCGAGGTATATCAACAACCGATTTTCTATTTGGCATTAGTAGCGCTAATCATTGGTGTTCAACTTTTTTTAACCGGTTTCATTGCTGATTTATTGGCAAGACAGTCGGTGTCGAAGAAGGATTATCTGGTGATTGACAAAGTAGGTCTTGAAAAAGTAGGGCTATTGGAAAAACGATGAGCACCGTTTCGTGCTAACCTCTTGATCTTTTCTCTTCCAATTCACTTTCTGTCTTTTACTTTCCGCTTTGAACTTTAAATCGATTACTTTTGTCTCCCTTCTTAGAAGGATGTTCTTTGAATTTTGCGGCAGGCCGCTCTTCGCCAAGGCTACGAGCGGCAG
>CBRFFM010000016.1:0-95834 GCA_967789005.1 uncultured bacterium
CTCATAATCTGAGGGTCGCTGGATCGTTCCCAGCAGGGCCCACTTTTTAAAATAATTAGGTGCATTGGTGCTACATTCTCTATAGCCCTTCAATCGATAAATTCTATATCGGTGAAACTGAGGATCTTGATTTGAGAATCACTCAATATAATTCGTCTTTTTTCAAAGCCTCTTATACCTCAATTGCCTCCGATTGGACTTTGTACATTTCTCTTTCATGCCTTGATCGGGGACACGCAAGAAAAGTGGAGTCATTTATCAAAAGAATGAAGAGCAAAAAGTTCATCATACAATTAAGAGACAGCCATAAGATTCAAGCTGATATTTTAAGCAGATTTAAATAGCTGAGTGATGCTGGGTCGCTGTCCCGAAGCTTCGGGACGTTCCCAGCAGGGCCCACGCAAACCCGATTTTATTAAAAATAGAGTCGGGTTTTTTTCTTAAAGACGCTTCTAAAAAACACAAAAGGATATTGAATATCATTTAAGCTCAACGCGGGTGTAAAAAAAATGCACTATCTTTAATTTGACCTTGCCATTGGGTATTTCTCTTGTCAAGGGGAAAAATGAGGTCTACTGGTAATGTCAAATTGATTTGAAGTTTCTAAATATGGTTGGGCAATTTGGAATTTTGAGACAAAAAATCCGTTTCACTTTCAGGCACAGAGGTAAAATTCTTTATGCTTTGGTAATTTCTTCCTCGGCACTTCTTCTAAGCATCTTGCCGCATATCGCATTTTCGCAGAAAGTCCAGTTAAGTAAACTAGAAATACCGGCAGGCGCTTCATATAACTTAGAAGCTGATACGATACTAGTGGATGAGCTGGTACTAAATGATTCTTGTAAAGTAAATCTCATAAAGCCTAAGTCGTACATCAAAGCCAATCGTACGGAGATTGGACGCGGATGTTCAATTTTGGGCGTTGGCAAGGATGGTGAATTGGGCAAAGATGGAAAATCATTTCCACCGCCACCCGGATTATGCAAAACACCTATCCATGGAGGAACAGGAGGTACCGGAAAGGACGGTGAAGCGGGAAAGAATTTTAGCCTCTCAACAGTCTCCATTAAAATAGCCTCTTCCCTCACAATTGATCTCCACGGTGGAGGTGGAGGGGATGGGGGTAAAGGAGGCAATGGTACTCATGGCAGCAATACTACTGCTCATTGCAAAGGTGATGGAGGGAACGGTGGAAACGGTGGTCATGGAGGGAATGGTGGCAATGGAGGTATCCTCGCTATTTATTACACGAGTTCAACAGAGCTGTCTTATTTTGTAACAAAAGTGAACCTCATTAACCGTGGTGGATACAGAGGAGTTGGGGGTGACGGTGGAAAAGGAGGTATGAGAGGCAACGGTCCATCAGAGAAAATTTCTAAAATAGGCCTGATTGGGAGAGAAGGTTCAGAGGGAACATATGGAACGGACGGTCGTCCATTGTTTTTTTCACTCATAAAGTCCGATGCAAACAGTGACTCAAAAACAATTTCAACGAATAAAGGCAATTGACTTCAATAGTATTTGCCGGATCCCTTAGCGTTACGTATTTACTTTTGCCCTCGTGGATTTATACCTCCTCATCTTTTCTTTTTTTGTAATTGCACTGATCTACTCTTCAGTCGGCTTTGGCGGAGGCTCCAGTTACCTGGCCTTACTCTCATTATCTTTTTTTTCCGTACAAACTCCATTGATCAAAGTAACGGCACTTTTGTGCAACATTGTTGTAGTAATTGGGGGTGCTTATATTTTTTTTAGAGAGGGCAAAATCAGTTTGAAAAAAGATTGGCTCTATTTGGCCTGCAGTATCCCGATGGCATTTTTGGGCGGACAGTGGCCAATCAAAGACAATGATTTCTTCCGGCTGTTGGGTGTCGTGCTTTTAATCGCTTCGGTTTTACTCTGGATTCAACCCAAGAAGACATCTGAAGAATTGAAAGCTGTAAAACCCGCGTTGCTAATTCCGATTGCAGGATCATTGGGATTTCTGTCTGGCATCACTAGCATCGGTGGCGGAATTTTCTTGTCGCCTGCACTTCACTTATTGCGGTGGAAAGAGGCGAGGGAGATATCAGCATTGGCCTGTGTTTTTATCTTGGCTAACTCCATTAGTGGCTTGGCTGGTCAGCTTACAAAAAATACGATGATTGATTGGGGATTTGTATTTCCTCTGCTCATCGCTGTATTTATTGGAGGCCAACTTGGTTCCAGATTAGGTGCAAAATGGTTCAACGCTATTTACATCAAGCGCATCACGGCACTACTCATTTTTGTTGCAGCGATAAATATTTTAAAAGATCACTGGTAAAATCACGAAGTGTGATCATACACAATCACCCATTGTCCTTTTTTCTTTTTGAAAAGTAAAGTGAATATCCCGCTGGGGTTGTCTTTTTCGCGGGTGAGAAAAAATTTTCCTGTAACAAGGCATGCCTCTGAAGAGGCGAAATCCATTCGCAGGATTTCAAAACGAAGTTTACCCATGGCGGCTTTGTCGGGATACCCTTTTTTGTAGCGGATCAGCGTACTGTCCCAACCCGAGGTGATTTTCCTCCCGATAAAGAGAATAGAATCCGATTTCCAATATCCTTTCATAAACTCATCGATATTGGCTTCATTCCATGCAATCACCTGCTTGTCGAGCACAGTACGGATTGCCTTTTCATCTGCACTTCTTTTGGCTTGTGCGTTTGCAAATGTTGTAACAGCTAACGCAAGAAGGAATAGAATTACTTTTCTCATTTGGATTTATAATTTCAGATAGCCAATATATCAATTAGCCTAGAAATCGACTAATTAGTTAATTTGCCGGCCTAAATTGTAAATCCCGCTGATGAAAAAAATAGATTTCCGCAAAGACGTTGTTCCACATCTGCTTGCTGTGTTTATGTTCCTGATCGTAACTGTCATTTTCTTTAGCCCGATCTTTTTTGAAAACAAGGTGCTAGATCAGCACGATATTCAGCAATTTAAAGGATCCAGTAAATCTATTCTCGATTATCGAGAGGCGAATGGTGAGGAAGCATTGTGGGCTACTTCGATGTTCAGTGGTATGCCGGCTTACCTGGTGAGTGTGCGATGGAGTGATGAACCTGTGGTATGGATAAAACAAGTAATGTCGGTTTTTCTTCCGCACCCAATCAATAATATTTTCATCGCATTCCTTTGCTATTATATTTTGTTGCTAGCCTTTCGGGTAAGGCCATACCTCGCCATAGCAGGTGCGATTGCTTTTGGCCTCTCATCTTATATGATTATCGGGTTGGGCGCGGGACATAATGGGCGCATTGGTGCCATCGCTTTTTTGCCTCTGATCATGGCGGGTATTCATTTGGCATTTTCAGGAAAACGATTGTTGGGCCTTGCAGCCATGGCTATGGGACTTGCACTTCATTTGAGAGAAAATCATTTGCAGATGACGTATTATTTTTTGCTCATCGTAATTGGCTATGGATTAGTACAAATGATCTGGGCTTATCGAGAAAATAGAATTAAGGACTTTTTTACTAATGTGATCATTTTGATTCCTGCCGCTGCCATTGCCGCAGGAACTTTCTTTGGACAATTTTGGGCGATTACCGAGTATACAAAATATTCTATTCGAGGTCCCTCTGAACTTAATAAATCAGATCTGCCTGCAGGTACCGATGGGTTGTCAAAAGGTCGGGCATTTGAATACAATGACGGAATCGGTGAACCGTTAACATTATTGATTCCAAATTTTTATGGTGGAAGTACATCGCGTTTTTTTGTTGAAGATCAAAATAGCGAATCGTATAAGGCGCTTGCAAATAATGGCGATAATCAATTGGCTAACCAACTGGCGAATTATACTTATTCCTATTGGGGAGAAAGCGGTGCACCCTACTATGCGGGAGCCATTATTGTTTTTCTATTTGTGATTGGGATCACATTGGTAGACAAGAAATGGTTGTGGTGGATATTACCTCTCAGCGTATTGAGCATCATGCTCAGTTTAGGTTCAAACTTTTCTTCGTTCAACTATTTGATGTTTGATTACTTCCCAGGATATAACAAATTCAGATCTATAACATTTACGCTGATCATCATTATGTTCTTAATGCCTTTGCTCGGCATGATTGGACTTGAAAAACTTTTGAACGATGGTCTAACTAAAGAAACCAAAAAGAAGTTGCTGATTGCTTTTGGTGCTACGGGTGGTTTGTGTTTGCTCGTGTTACTCTTTGCCGGAATGGGAAGCTTCTCTCGTGATGGGGAACAGCAACTTCCGGCTTGGTTTGCCAAAGCACTTCATGCTGATAGAATGGGATTATTGCGTGCTGACGCGTTCAGATCGCTCGCGTTCATCATTCCTGTTTTTATCATTCTCTACTTTAACCTTGTCAAGAAAATTTCTGAGTTTGGTTTCTGTGCGTTGTTGATTTTCCTGGTGATAATGGATTTATCATTTGTAGATAAACGTTCTCTCACCAAAGACAAATTTCAGCGCAAGCATGAAAATACCCTCTTCACTCAGAATGCAGCCGATGCCGTTATATTGAATGACAAAAGCTATCATCGGGTTTACAATTTGCAGAACCCCTGGAACGAAGCCCGCACATCTTACCTCCATCATTCACTCGGAGGCTACCACGGTGCAAAATTAAGACGCTATCAGGATTTGTATGACTCTTGTATTACTTCAGAGACGAAGCGTTTGATAACCAATTTTCAAAAAGGAAATATCAGTTTCAATGATTATGGCGTGTTGAATATGCTCAACGCAAAATATATTGTTTACGGACCAGAAGCCGCCAACGTCATTCCTAATCCATCAGCAAATGGGAATGCCTGGTTTGTGAAAGAAGTAGTGAATGCGTCATCTGCAAATGAAGAATTGAAAAAGACAGGTGAGGTGAACACCAGGAATGTTGCAGTGATGAAGTCAACTGCCGAAAGTCAACAGTTGACGGTGGACAGTTTGGCATCGATTAAAATCACAGAGTTCAAACCGAAATATTTGAAGTACGAATCACAATCAGCTGCCGATGGATTAGCTGTCTTTTCAGAAATCTATTATCCTAAAGGTTGGCACGCATTCATCGATGGAAAAGAAACGGAAATTCTTCGTGCAGACTATGTCTTGCGTGCGTTGAAGATTCCTTCGGGCAAGCACACGATCGAATTCAAGTTCGAGCCGAAAGCTTATGTGATCGGAAATAAAATTACACTTGCTTCAAGCTGGTTAGTATTTCTGATGGTACTAGGATGTTTTGGATGGAGCTTGAAGAAGGAATAACAATCTATGCTCCGTCTCGTCTTTCTGTTGGGGTTCCTATTGATTTTAGAATCTTCTATTGCACAAGGGCAACTTGCTCAAATTAAGGATCGCTATGGATTTGTTAAGGTGCAGAAGGGAAGAGGAATTGATTCGACTGTAGTTGACACTATTAAGACTGGCGAAATCTTTCCCTGTTTTTCGGAGGGTGATTGGATCAAGGTTCATCGAAAAGATACACAGTCAACCGGTGAATTTGATGGTTACGTGCATAAAAAAAGAATCGAATTTTTCGATGGCCTTCCTGAGGATAGAAAACAATTATTGTTTCAAAAAATATTTATTGAGCGAAAGGAATTAGTTGGAAGAGCCAGTGAGGCTTATCGTCAAAATGAGCCTATCAATAAGGAAGATCAAAAGGAATTTGATAAAGGGCTTCTCTCGAGCTATGCTTTGCTGGTTCAGAAGTTTTCTCATCACTTCTGCAAAACGAAAGATGAAGAAACGATGGGAATTTTTTTAGAAACCCTCTGGGCTGATAGCGATTCAAAGAATGAAGCTCCGTTATTTGAAATGAGTACTTGCTTCATATGTGAACCTGACCTTGTCTTGAATGTTATCAGTAAATCCAAATCGAGTAAGAAAAGGCAGTACCTCTATCAATCTATTGAGTGGGGTATGATGAATCAGTTAAAGGAGAAAGACCCTCACTCCTTAAAACTTAAAAAGAAACTGGAGCAGGCATTAAAAGCCAAGTGATTCTTACTTCTTCTCAGAGCTCAGTTTTAATGCAAACAACACGGGCCATAATTTCCCGGTTACCAAAAGTAGTTTGCTTTTCTTTTCGTAGGCGATGCCATTGAGCACATCGAAGGAGCCATTGAATTTTGAAACTTCTTTGCCCAACGAAGACAAATCCATTCTGCCAGCTACCTTGCCAGAAGTGGGATCTATTTTTAAAATGAAAGCGGTCTGCCATTGATTGGCATAAATAAAACCATCAATCCATTCAAGTTCGTTTAATTGATTAACAGTGGTGCCGTTATCGGTCACGTGAATGAGATGATCATCTTTCAAATTGGCTGTATCTAAAAAATGTATTACATCGGTTCCATCGCTCACAATTAGATTCTTGCCGTTGTGCGTAATTCCCCAACCCTCATGAGCGTAAGTAAAAGTCTTTAGCTTGGCGAATGTTTGGGCATCGTAAACAAAGCCTTCGTGATTTTGCCAGGTCAGTTGGTATACTTTATTGTTGAGAATGGTGATGCCTTCACCAAAGTATTTGTTATCAAGGATTACCTTTTTGTTTTGTGTGCCAGTGGCTAAGTCTACTTCAGCAATCCATGAGCCTTTCTGCCCGGTGCTTTCGTAGAGCTTTCCATTTTCAACTAAGAGCCCTTGTGTAAAGGCAGTCGCGTCATGAGGAAATGCTTTGATTAACGTGAACGGGATGAGATCATCGGGAGTGTTTTTCTTTTCTTTTGGAGAGCAGGAGACAAAAAGTATTATAGCGAAAGCAACAGCTAGTCTTGACATGATTCAAAATTTTTTTCGACTGCAATATTAGGCTGTCAGACCAAACTAAACAACCACCATTCCACACATCTCTCTTGAGTCTTAAATCTTATGTCTTACGTCTATTACTCATCCCTAAGTACCTCAACGGGATTTCTCAACGCTGCTTTGATCGAGTGATAACTTGTGATGAGTACTGCCATTAGCAAAGTTCCTGCTCCGACAGAAGCAAAAACCAATGGTGATGGCGCAATTCGATATTCAAATTCTAGTAGCCATTGTTGCACTACCCAATAGGCAAGCGGAGCGCTAATCACAAATGATATCACAATTAGTTTGCTGTAGTCCTTTGATATAAGCATGACTATGTTTGCTACAGACGCTCCTGAAACTTTACGAATGCCGATTTCTTTGGTGCGTTGTTCTAATGTATAAATGGTCATTCCGAGAAGGCCTAAACCTGCTATAATTATAGCTAGAGCTGAGAGTACAGTTAAAGAACTCGCGAATTGTTGCGAACTCTTAAAAGCGTTGGCAAAATTTTCATCAACAAAAGAGAAATCGAAGGGTTTGTCAACCGCGAATTGTTTCCATTTTGATTTCAGTGACTCGATGGTATTCTGAAGTGACTCGCTGTTTTGAGCTTTCAGCCGGAGAACTGCATAGTGTCTTGATTCTTCGTAGATGCCGCCTTTAGGATGAAATACTGCCATTGGTTCTATCGGTGAATTAAGTGCCCAGAAGTGGTAATCGTTGGTTATACCGATTACCTCAAATTCTTGGTTGTCGTTTCCGGGGTACACAATTTTTTTACCAATAACAGATTCATCTACCTTCCAACCCATGGCCGCCACGGCTGTTTCATTCAGGATTACACGGGCAGAATCGGCTGGAATATCTTTACTGAAATTGCGGCCAAATTTCAGCGACACCCCAAGCGTGGGCAGATAATTTTCATCGCCCCTTGAAAAATTGATAGGTATTGTCTTCTCACTTTCTTTGGCGCGGAAAGAGTCTCCGCCCCACACGCGAGGAGGAACTGAAGTTGTCCAACTTACATTGGCAACTCCGGGAACCTGCATGATCGAATTGACAAAAGCTTCCTCACCCTTAGTCCATTCCACGTGCTCGATCTGGAGCAGATTCTCTCTTTCAAAACCCAGATCTTTTTCAGACACATACTTTAGTTGCTGTGACACCACTCCCGTAAGAATAATCAGCACCATCGAGATCATGAATTGAAACACCACCATCGAACTTCTTAACGTGCGGCCTTCTTTTCCCGATTTAAACTTTCCTTTTAAAGCTTCTACCGGTTGAAAGGCGCTGAGAAAGACTGCAGGGTAGCTCCCTGAAAGTATGCTCATAATAAAAAGGAGAGACATCAGCGCTACGAGGATTTTCCAGTCGCTGAACAAATTCAATTCGAGAACTTTGCCGGTGATAAAATTAAAGGTGGGTAAGATGAGCTGTGCGATGCAAATGCCTATGATCAAACCGATACCGCAAAACAGAAACGCTTCAATGAAGAAACTCGCACCCAATTGACCTCGACCCGAACCGAGAAGTTTGCGAAGCGATGTTTCTTTTGCCCTGCGAACATATTGTGACGTAGACAAATTCATGAAGTTGATACACGAAAGCAAAACCATGACAATGCCCGCAGCAATCAAAGCGAATACGATCTTGATATTGCCAACATCGTTCAATCGATTAATCACTGGCCCTTTGGGTAAGTGAATTTCAGTAAGCGGTTGCAAATAAAGATTCCATTCGCGACCGCTTTTAATATACTCATCGTATGTCATGTTCATCGCTGATTTCACAGAGGGTGCCGCGTACTTGGGCGGAATCAGTGCGAGGCGCGCGCGAACCTGCTCTTCAGAAGAACCCGGTTTAAGCAGAATGAAGGTTTCAACTTGCGTCCATATCCAGCTCCAGCTCATCCTTTTCACAATTGGAAAACTGGTCATCGACAACATCACATCAAACTTGATGTAGGAGTTGTCGGGAATGTCTTTGACGATGCCGGTCACTTCATAGTTTTGCTGTTGGTTCCCTTCGCCCACGCGAACGAGCTTACCCAAAGGCTCCTCGTTACCAAAATATTTCTTGGCCGTAGACTCAGTCATGACCATCGTTTGCGGGTAGCGCAAAGCTGTTTGAGGATTACCTTTTGTCAGGGGAAAAGTGAAAACCTTGAAGAAGTTCGAATCGGTTGCAAAAACGTTTCCCTGATTGAACGATTTGACTTCTCCTTTCGAATTAGAGGAAGCCATCAGGAAATCACCTGGCGTATTAATGCGAACAATTTGCTCAGCTTCAGGAATCTCGTCAGCCAAAGCAAATGAGACACCCGGACCAGTGCTCGAAAACTGAGCTCTGTTTCCTTCGCCCCAAATGAATGTTTGATTAACGCGATAAATGCGATCTGCATTTTTGTGAAACCGATCATGACTCAGTTCACTGCTCACGTAGAGGTACATGAGCAATGCGCTGGCCATACCCACGGAGAGGCCGAGGATGTTGATGAATGAAAAAAGCTTTTGCCTCTGAAGGTTGCGAACAAAAAGAAGGATGTAATATTTAAGCATTGGGATTAGGGCTTTACAAGCGTGCATTAGTCAAAGGATGTGCCAGCACTTGATTACTCAATTAAGCCTCTTAATTGATGATTTTGGAGATCAATCTGTCCAATTCATGCTAGTGAATGTCCGATTTCGGAATAAATTTGAGATTAATAATCACAGGTTGTCCTACGGCTATATATCGAAGCAGATGGTGTAGGACATCTGTTCACACAAAAGAAGAGAACTACTGATTTAGAATTTCATGATCAATTCAACGAAGACAGCTATTGCATTTGAGAATCAGTTTGGTAGAAAGCCAATGATGTTTATTGCGCCAGGCCGAATCAACCTGATCGGAGAACACACCGATTATAATGATGGCTTCGTCATGCCCGCTGCTATTGACAAACATTTTGATTTTGCGGTGGTGCCCAACCAGAGTCATCTTTTCAATATCACTGCATCTGACTTGAATGAAAAAATTTCTTTTACGCTCAATGAATTGAAATCAGGCAACCGATGGGAAAATTATTTGATGGGCGTGATAGACGCGTTCAAGAGAAGAGGAAAAGAAATTGGTGGAGTGGATTGTTTGTTCAGCAGTACGATTCCTTCAGGTGCAGGACTTTCTTCGTCTGCTGCTTTGTGCAGTGGCTTTGGTTTTGCATTGAATGATATTTTTCATTGTGGCTTAACCAGGCTTGATCTTGCTTTGATAGCCCAGGAAGCAGAACATCAATTTGCCGGTACCAAGTGTGGCATGATGGACATGTATGCCAGTTTGTTTTCAAAAGGAGGATCGGTAATGCTACTTGATTGTAGAACCAATCAACACGAATACTTGCCGGTAAATTTTGAGGGATTTGAGATTCTCTTGATCGACACCAAGGTGAAGCATTCATTAAATGACTCGGGCTACAACGATAGGCGGGCCTCATGCGAAGAGGGTGTGAGAATCATGCAAGGGAAATTTCCGAATATTAAATCGCTTCGGGATGTTGATTCTAAAATGCTTGAGACATCTAAGTCAATGATGAGTGACGATGTCTATATGAAATGCTTCTATGTTGTTCATGAAATTGAAAGAACATTGCGAGCATCCGAATTACTGAAGTCGAACGACATTATCGGTTTCGGAAAGCTGATGTATAAAACGCATTGGGGCCTGAGCAAAGAATTTAAAGTCAGCTGTGAAGAATCAGATTGTTTAGTGACCTGGGCCAATGAAAGTGAAATCACCGGAGCAAGACAAATGGGAGGAGGGTTTGGTGGGTGTACTATTAACCTGGTGAGGAAAGAGCTGGTGCCATCACTGATGGATGACGTTCGAGGAAAATATTTTGCAGCTTTCAAAAAAGAACCTGATTTTTATCCAGTAGAACTTTCTGATGGAGTACATAAATCGAAAACCGTACTTGATTGGAGAGAACGTTAAACGAAAGTATTATTGACCAGGCTAATAACTAAACAATAACTGTAACAGAAATGCAAACTCTTCAATCCCTCGACTATATCGTATTGTTCGTGTACTTTGTGATTGTTTCCATTTATGGCTATTGGATTTACAATCGAAAGAAAAACCTTCAAGCAGATTCCGGTGATTTTTTCTTAGCTAAAGGCACCCTCACCTGGTGGGCGATAGGCGCATCGCTTATCTCTTCGAATATATCAGCAGAGCAAATGACTGGTATGAGTGGCTCCGGTTTTAAGTTAGGATTGGCAATCTCTTCCTACGAATGGATGGCAGCCCTTACGCTGATCATCGTAGCTGTATTTTTCATGCCGGTGTATTTGAAAAACAAAATCTACACGATGCCTCAATTTTTATCGGAGCGCTATAATGGTAAAGTGGCGATGATCATGGCAGTGTTTTGGTTGCTGTTATATGTAGTAGTCAACTTGCTTTCTATCCTTTATCTCGGAGCTATAGCTGTTTCAGGAATCACCGGATGGAGTTTTGAGCTTTGTGTATTCTTATTGGCAATTACTTCAGTCTTTGTAGCCCTTGGCGGAATGGAAGTGGTTGGTTACACTTCTGCTATTCATGTTTTCTTCCTTGTATTCAGCGGAGTTCTCGGCTTGTATGTTACGTTGAACATGGTTTCTGTCAATGGAGGAATGCTACAAGGGCTCTCTATTTTACAAAATGAAATGCCTCAGCATTTCAAATTGATCTTCGATAAATCCAATCAAAATTATATTGACCTCCCGGGACTAAGTGTTCTGTTGGGAGGAATGTGGATTGCCAACTTAAATTATTGGGGATGCAATCAATACATTACACAGCGGGCACTTGGAGCAAGTTTGCCTGTGGCCCGAAAAGGAATTTTATTTGCCGCATTTTTAAAAATGGTAACACCGTTGATTATTGTTGTACCGGGCATTGCCATCTATTATTTGTATCAGCATAATCTCATTGATTCTTCTTTAATCAACATCACCAAAGATGGCGCGATTACAGCCGACAGCAATAGAACTTATCCAACGCTTTTGCTTTTGTTACCAAAGGGAATCAAAGGCATTACCGTTGCTGCATTTGCTGCGACTGTGATTGCTTCGTTAGCTGCCAAAGTAAACAGCATCAGTACAATCTTTACCCTTGACATTTATAAAAAAGCTTTTAAGCCGGATGCGACTGAATCAAAAATTGTAAACGTTGGCAAGTGGGCCATTGTAGTCTCTGCTGTACTTGGCATATTACTTACTCTCTCGCTGGGAAATGCACTGATGGGCGAAGGCAAACAAGGCTTCCAATACATTCAGGAGTATACGGGGTTTGTTTCGCCAGGCATATTCGCCATGTTCTTGCTTGGTTTCTTCTGGAAAAAAACGACCTCTAATGCAGCTTTATTTGCAATGGTTGGTGGCTTTCTGTTTTCAGTAGTCCTCAAATTTTTACCGGGCATGATCAATCTTGAGTTTCTATACTCAATCGGTTTTTCATTTCCGGTAGCAAACGTTTATGAAATTCCATTCCTCGACCGGATGGCAATTGTTTTCCTTCTTTGTGTAATTGGCATGGTGCTTATTAGTCTTTATGAAAACAATAAAGGAGTTAAGCCAAGGGGGCTTGAAATAGACGCGTCAATGTTTAAGACTTCTACTTCTTTTGCCATAGGGTCGCTCATCATCATTGGCTTGCTTGTGGCTTTATATACTGCTTATTATTGAGGATATACCTTATAGATATATCCCGTCAGAGTCGGATAAGTACGCGATTAACAATGACACCAACCATTAGCGTAATTTATTCAGCCTTTCTTATAATCGGTTTTGCTGGCAAAATGAAATCGGCTACTTTGCCAACCTTGAATTAAATCAATTTTATGATTAGATATTTTTACAGAAAGATTTTCACGCCATTCGTGGTAGGGCTCTGCTTAGTCCTGCCGAAAATCCTTTTAGCGCAAGACGAGAAACCCGTTGCACCCGTAGGGCGCACTTATGCCCTCACTAATGCTACGATTGTGCAGGCTCCAGGGCGCAAGATTGAAAAAGGAACTGTGGTGATGAAAGATGGATTGATCACTGCCGTTGGCGCAGGGATTTCTATTCCACCAGAAGCAATTGTTATTAAAGCAGACTCCATGTATGTGTATGCCGGCTTCATTGACGGACTTTCGCATACGGGTGTGACGAAACCCAAAGAAGAAAAACTGGAAAGGCCCAAAGACCCGGGCAACCCGCCTGCCGAGCGCGCGGGTATCACTCCGCAAAATGATGTGCGCAATTGGTTAAACCCTAATGATAAATCAATAGAAGACCTCCGTAACCTGGGCTTCACTGTATCGCAAGTAGTTCCGTATGGAAATTTCTTGCCCGGCTCAGGAGCAATTGTTTTGCTTGGCGGCAAATCTCCTGATGATATGGTGCTGGTTAATAACTCTGCATTGTACTCGGAGTTGACTGGCGCGCAAGGCATGTACCCCAACACGGTGATGGCCGTAATGGCGAAGTGGAGAGAGCTTTATAAGAATGCATCGCTCAACAAATCCTATGCGACAACTTACGCATCAAACCGCAACGGCATTACCAGGCCGACAAGTGATAGAATTCTTGAAGCGTTCTATCCGGTGATCGATCAGAAAATACCCGTACTCTTCAAATCCGAAAAGGTGATGGAGACACAGCGTGTATTTACACTGAAGAATGATTTGGGTTTCTCATTGGTGATTGCCGATGTGAAAGAAGGCTGGCCGATCATCAACAAGATAAAGTCATCGAACTCAAAAATTTTCCTCTCGCTTGATCTTCCGGATGAAGTGAAGAAAGATGAAAAGAAAGAAGATAAGAAAGGTGCAAAAAAAGATAGCGTGAAAACGGAGACGAAGAAGCCGGAAGTTAAGAAAGAGAAAACGGCTCTCGATCTTGAAAAAGAGGCATTGGAGAAAAGAAAGAAGGATGCGATTGCCTTATACACATCTCAGTCATCTGAATTCAACAAGGCAGGAGTGGAGTTTGGTTTTTCTGCGTTGAGTGTAAAGACCAAAGACATTCAAGCAAACTTACGCAGGATGATTGCTGCAGGCCTCTCTGAGGATGCTGCACTTAAGGCGCTAACTGTCGATCCCGCAAAAATCCTTGGACTATCCGACCGGTTGGGAAGCATCGACAATGGGAAGATGGCCAACCTGGTGGTGAGCGATAAGCCCTACTTTAACGAGAAAGCAAAAGTGCGCTACGTATTTGTAGATGGAAATCTTTACAAAATGGAAGCGAAGGAAACTAAAAAGTCAGATGGCAAAGTTTTAGCAAAAGGAAATTGGAGTTACACCAGTGAAACGCCACAAGGCACCGGCACCGGCAAGATTGTGATCAAAGAAGAAAACGGAAGTTACTCCGGAACAATCACCAGCTCATCAACCGGAAAAGAAAATGAACTTCGAAATATTTCACTCGATGGAAGCTCACTTTCATTCAGCTATGACTATTCCATGGGAGGAGGTACTATGAAAATTGATGTAACAGTAAAAATCGATGGCGATAGTTTTGAGGGAACAATGATGGCCGGTCAATACGGAACCTTCTCCATCAAAGCAACACGCGATCCTAAATCTAAATAGTCATGAAAAAAGTATTTTTATTTATATGTTCAATCCTTTGCGTGGGTGTATTCGCCCAGGACAAAGGAAATATCCTGATCAAAAATGGAACGGTACTTACGGTAACGAAAGGCACACTCACTGAAACCGATGTGTTGGTAAAGGATGGAAAGATTTTACAGATTGGTAAGAACATACCTGCACCACAAGGAGCGAAAGTGATTGATGCTACCGGATTGTTTGTGATGCCTGGTATTATCGATGCACACTCGCACATTGCCATTGATGGAATCAATGAGTCCACAAGCCCGGTTACGGCAGAAGTTTTTGAAGGCGATGTAATCAACCCATTGCAGATGTCTATTTATCGCGCTTTGGGTGGAGGGGTTACTGCCGTTCATGCGATGCACGGATCGGCCAATGCGATCGGTGGCCAATGCGAAACTTTGAAACTTCGCTATGGCACTTTTGATGGCGATGCCATGAAAATGGAAGGAGCTCCGCGCACAATCAAATTTGCCTTAGGCGAGAACCCAACCCGTGTGCATGGCGGTGGAAACAACATCGTACCTCGTACCCGTATGGGCGTGGAGTTTGTTATCCGTAAATCTTTTTCAGATGCGAAAAAATATATGGAAGACTGGGATGCTTACAACAAGAACAAATTGGTGAAAGGATTTCGTGGTGCGTCTCCGACTTATAATCTCCGCCTTGAAACCCTTGCAGAAATTCTCAAAGGCAATATCATCATTCATTGCCATAGCTACCGTGCCGATGAAATATTCATGTTGTTGAAAGTTTGTAAAGATTTCGGAATCAAAAGACTAGTGTTTCAGCATGTGAATGAAGGATTCAAAGTGGCCCCCGAGCTTGCGGCTTATGGTGCCATGGCTTCGGTCTTCTCCGACTGGTGGGCATACAAATTTGAAGTTTACTATTCTACGGCTTACAATGCCGCTATCCTTACCAGGAATGGCGTTGTGACTTCAATCAATTCAGATGACCCTGAGATGATGCGTCACTTATATCATGAAGCTGCGAAGACGCAGAAGTACGGACAGCTCTCAGATGATGAGGCGTTATCATTGATTACTATTAATCCGGCTAAGCAACTGGGAATTGATTCGCGAACGGGTTCGCTCGAGATTGGTAAAGATGCAGACATCGCCATTTTTAAGAATCATCCCCTTTCAGTCTATGGAGTTCCACAATTTACCATCGTAGATGGAATCGTTCGTTTCGATCGTGCCAATGACCCGGCCGATATGCGATTGATGGTTGATCCAAAACAAAATATTGATGAACCCACCTATATTGATATTGAAAAAGGCCACGACTATTGTATGGATGGAACAGAGTTTCTCTTTTCAGAAACGGATAAAAAATAATTTATGAAGAAGATTCAATTAATAACGGGATTGATTACCGCACTGGTATGTGCTCTTGTATTTCAGATTGATGCCCAAAATCCCAAAGCAAAATATGGAACCTTTGCATTGACTAATGCTACCATTGAAACGGTTACCAAAGGAACGATCAAGAATGGAACGGTAATCATCAGTAATGGAAAGATCACTTCGGTGGGGGACAACGTTGCTGTTCCACAGGGAGCGGAGATAATCGATTGCAAAGGCCTGTATATTTATCCGGGCATGATTGACAGTGGCACTAACTTAGGTCTTTCGGAAATAGGTTCTGACCCGCGCACGCAAGACTACAATGAACTTGGTGATGTTGTTCCTCAAATGAAGGCACTTACGGCCGTAAACCCAAATGCGGTTGCTATTCCGGTAACACGCGTGAGTGGTGTGACTACAGCCTTGGCTTCTCCTTCAGGTGATTTGTTTGTAGGCACGGCAGCATTGATCAACCTTCATGGCTATACTCCTGAACAAATGTACGCGGGCTTTGAAGGTGTGGTTTTGAATTTTCCACGTGCCGGTCGAAGAGGTTTCTTTGATCGGAGAACGGATGAGGAAGTAAAGAAAGCTTCCGAAAATGCGATGAAGAAGATCAACGATGTGTGGGAGCGGGCAGTACAATATCACAAAGTAGATTCAGCAACGAACGGAAAGGACGCAGGGTATTATCCAGAGATGCAAGCGCTACTTCCGGTGGTACGAGGAGAGCGTGCGTTGCTTATTGAAGTGAATGCTGAGAAAGATATTCAGTCCGCACTTAAGTGGGTGAAAGAAAAGAAGATCAGCAAGGTTATTCTTACAGGAGTTGCCGATGGCTGGCGCGTTGCCAATGAAATTGCAAAAGCAAAGATACCGGTGATTGCCGGTGGCGTCCTCGAACTGCCAACTCGTGATTACGATAAATATGATCAGGCCTATGCTAACCCAGGGCTCATGTTGAAGGCGGGCGTTAAAGTGATCATCCGTTCAAATGAAACAAGCAATCAAAATTATCGCAACCTGCCTTATCATGCCGGTTTTGCGGTCGCTTACGGTATGGATAAAATGGAGGCATTGAAAGCAATTACGATTGTGCCTGCTGAAATTTTTGGTGTGGCGGATAAACTCGGGTCAATCGAAGTAGGTAAGACTGCCAACCTGTTTGTGTGCGATGGCGATCCATTCGAAACAAAAACACAAATCAAAAACGTGTTCATCGATGGATGGCAGATGCCAATGGTCAGCCGCCAGACTCAGTTGTATGATGAGTTCTTGAAGCGTGAGCCAGGGGTAAGTAAGAAGTGATTTGAAATGTGATCTTAAAAACAGCCATAAGTGAAAACTTGTGGCTGTTTCTTTTGATAAGAGTTACTGCTGAACAGTCAAATAAATTCCGGGCCCATGTTTAAAGGTGGTCCATTTGGCTTCACTAGCATCTTTAGCGTACAAAGTGCCTTTAAAATAATTGATTGAAAACTTTAGCGTGTTTCTTATATCCTTGATTGTGCCCCACGCTTTCACCCACTCTAAAGTTACGGCTATATCCTCTGAGTAGGATAAGTTGTATTTACTTAAATCAATCTCGTACCATCCGGTTGACTTTGCTGTAATAAGGATATTCTCTGTAAGTAATTCTTCGGTCGGAGTATCATTTTCAATTTTTCGAATATGCAGTCGTATTTGCACGCTGTCTAAGCCAAGATAGGCAATATGGAAATTCACTTTCTCAACGAAGATGGGCTTTTTTACATCTATGCGAATTCCCCTTTCACCACCGGTGCCATAGCCAGGCCAGCCAGTCACCACGAATGTAGAAGAGCTTTTTGTGCCAATTGTTTTTTGCTTTGTCTTCTTGGATTTTACGATTACTTCCTTGAGTTGAACAGACTGTTCTTTTAAACGCACTACAATCTCCTGGTCAACTAAATTTTTAAGCGTTATGGTTTGCGATTCAAACCCGATCATTGAAATTCTTACTTGCTCATTTGAGGATTGGCCCGTTGCATCAAGTCGGAAGAATCCTTTTTCGTTGGTGATAACTCCGAAATTTGTTCCGATAATCCCCACGGATGCAAACTCTAAAGACTCCCCATTAGCATCATTGATAATTTTGCCGCTAATCGTTTGACCGAAGCACAAAAAAGTGGAGGCGGTATAAAAGAATACCAGAAATATTTTTTTCATAAAGATAATTTTGCTGAGTCTATAGCTTTGGGCTAGGCCTACGCGAACCTCTCCGCCACAACCAACTCCTTGCTTCCTGCTTTGTACTGATAAAATCCATTTCCAGACTTCACTCCTTTGTGTCCTGCTTGTACCATGTTTACTAGTAGGGGACAAGGGGCATACTTTGGATTACCAAAGCCATCGTGAAGTACTCTTAATATAGAGAGGCAAACGTCAAGCCCGATGAAGTCTGCCAATTGAAGTGGGCCCATGGGGTGAGCCATACCGAGTTTCATTACGTTGTCGATTTCACTTACGCCTGCAACTCCTTCGTACAAAGAATAGATAGCTTCGTTGATCATCGGCATGAGAATGCGGTTGGCAACAAAGCCCGGGTAGTCATTTACTTCAACAGGAATTTTTTCCAGCTTTTTAGAAAGCTCCATTACCAATTGTGTTGTTTCATTGCTGGTGGCATAGCCGCGAATAACTTCAACCAATTTCATTACAGGTACCGGGTTCATGAAGTGCATGCCGATCACTTGAGCTGGTCTTTGAGTAACAGAAGCAATTTTAGTAATCGATATAGAAGATGTATTGGTAGCTAAAATGGCTGAAGGCTTTGCAACCTCATCCATGTCTTTGAATATTTTCAATTTCAAATCGATGTTCTCGGTGGCAGCTTCAACAACTAGATCAGCCTGACCGATTCCTTCGCGAACAGAAGTATTGATCGTAAGATTAGCTAATGCCTTTTGTTTAACCTCGGCTGTGATTGCACCTTTCTCTACTTGCCTGGTTAGGTTCTTATCGATAGTGGCAAGTGCTTTTTTCAAGGCATCTTCCGAGATGTCGATCAATGAAACTTTGTAACCATATTGTGCAAACACGTGGGCGATACCGTTGCCCATAGTGCCGGAGCCAATCACTGCAATGTTGTTCATGTTTTAGAATTTTGTCGGCAAAGATAAAAAGTTAACCATGCTTGAAAAATCTCGTGTTAAGAATCATTCAATTCACGGCCCTTTGTCGTTTCTCAACTAAGAATGCAATCAAGTTTTCTGATGAATGGTTATCACTGTACCCAAAGTTTTAATATCTTGAATGTATGAGAAAATGGATTTTGCCTTTTTTAATTATTTCCTGCGCGTTAACCTGCCCTGCACAGGATGCAATGAAACAGATCAATCATAACGAGGTGCTTCACTGGCACTCATCGGTTGCCGAAGTATATGATCTTTCAATGACCTCTGGAAAACCGATTTTTGCTTTCTTCACCGGAAGTGATTGGTGCGGTTGGTGTCATAAACTTCAAAATGATGTGTTTGCAAAACCCGCGTTTGTTGAGTGGGCTAATAAGAATGTCGTTTTGTTGGAACTTGACTTTCCAAGAAAGAAGAAAATGCCGCAAGAACTTGCTCAACAGAATAATCAACTTCAACAAGTATTTCGAGTAGAAGCATTTCCGACTGTCTGGATGTTTTGTATGAATAAGGATGAGGCCGAAAAGAAGATTAACATCTCCGCTCTCGGTTCATTAGGATACCCTCCATCAGTAGAACTTGGCAAGGAGGAAGATAGTTTTCTGAACAATGCAAACAAGATTCTCGCCAGCTGCAAGAAATAAGCATCTACTCAATCACCACTTCCCTCGCCATTTCCATTGCATTAAATCGGATGGAAAGTTTCCGTGCATATGCTTTGATTGAATCGCACTTTGCGGAAGGCTCTACAAAATAGTAGAAGAATTTCTGGTTGCGTTTGTACAACTCATTTTGATCGGGCTTACCCAACAACTTTAAAATACCATCTTCAGACAATCCCTTAAGCTTATTCTTTTGCTCAGTTAAGGGAGCGATCATTCTGGCTCGATCCCCCAGGCACCCATTTTTATCTTTGCGCCAACTGGCCATATCCATGTTTTCAAGTTCAGGAAGCGGTTTTCCGCAGGCAAAACAGGTTAATAAAATAAAGACAAATAATTTTTTCATCGTTCGGTTTTTAGCTCCAATTCAAATTACTTTGCGGGCAATTCAATTTTCAAAAGTAGCACATGGGTTTAAAAATCTTCAAAGTAATCTGGGTCTTTTCACTTCTTGCTCTTCTTGGGGTCTTCATGTATGTGTATGCCTCGTTGCCGGATCCGGTGGTGGTCAACGAGAGTACCAAAATCATTTCCCTTTCAAAGGAAACTCTATTTTACATCACTCTTGCTATACTCGCTCTTACTAACTCATCTGTTTTTGCGGTAACACGAATTCTTCCTGCTACCGATCATGATTTCAAAGCTTGGTTCTATGGCCTCATAGTTTGCTCTAACCTATTCTTTGTAGTGGGTTTATGCTTCATCAGCCTCTACAACAGCACTGAGAAATTTGATTACGAACGCATCGGGTTTATCATCTATGGAAGCTTGATTTTGCTGGTAGGATGGTCAATTTCCTGGCCGATTTTCCGCACTGCTCAAAGATTTTTTAGTAAACCAGCAGTTTGATCTGTTGATTTTACATTGACTGAGAATCAGCGAGTTATACTCTTCTCATTCTTTTTCAATTTTAAGGCAAGACAAATTGTCAAAAAATGAAATGCAGCAAAAATTTATTTCCTTTAACGAAAGAATTATCCGATCACATTTTTTGGATAACCTCGATTTGATTTTTTAAACTTTACATCTTCAAAGCAAACGAATATCATGGCGAAGGATAGTATTGAATATAATGAGTCGAGTATTAAGTCGCTCGACTGGCGCGAACACATCCGCTTGCGTCCGGGTATGTACATCGGAAAGTTGGGTGATGGCTCGGCCAAAGACGATGGCATTTATGTGCTGGTGAAAGAAACGATCGACAACTGTATTGATGAGCACATGATGGGCTACGGAAAAACCATTGATGTGAAGATCACCGATCAAAAAGTGGTGGTGCGTGATTATGGCCGCGGCATTCCACTCGGCAAAGTAGTGGATGTGGTTTCCAAAATAAATACGGGGGCGAAATACGATTCAGGTGCTTTCCAGAAATCGGTGGGATTGAACGGTGTGGGTACGAAAGCCGTAAACGCCCTTTCTAATTATTTTAAAGTGCAGGCATTCCGAGATGGTGCGACAAAACTAGCTGAGTTTAAAAAAGGAGTACTCACCAACGACCCGAAGCAATCGAAGTCGGATGAGAAGAATGGAACGCTAGTAGAGTTTGAGCCGGACGAGACGATGTTCAAACATTACCATTTCATTCCGGAGTATTTGGATGACTTGATGTGGAACTATGCATTCCTGAATGCCGGACTTACGATCAACTACAACACGAGGAAGTTTTATTCAAAAGATGGTCTTCTTGATTTGTTGAAACAGAAATCAGATGCTGAAGAAATTCGTTATCCGATTATTCATTTCAAAGATGAAGACATTGAAGTCGCTTTGACGCACGGTAATCAGTATGGCGAAGAATATTATTCATTCGTCAATGGTCAGAATACAACACAAGGGGGAACGCACCTAGCAGCTTTCCGCGAAGGTATTGTTCGTGGCGTGCGTGATTTTTATAAAAAGGATTTTGATGCAGCAGACATTCGCGCGAGTATCATCGGAGCGATTGCAGTGCGCGTACAAGAGCCGGTGTTTGAATCACAGACGAAAACAAAACTCGGTTCGATCACCATGGCGCCTGAAGGTGCGAGTGTTAAAAATTTTGTGGGAGATTTCGTTTCAAAGGAATTGGAAATCTATCTCCATAAAAATGCAATCGTTGCTGATGCAATGCTCAAACGCATTATGCAGTCGGAGCGCGAGCGCAAAGAAATAGCGGGCATTAAAAAACTTGCTAACGAACGCGCCAAGAAAGCAAACCTGCACAATCGCAAACTTCGCGACTGCCGTGCCCACTTCGATGATGAAAAAGGAACGAAGGGAGCGGAGTCGGTGATCTTCATTACGGAAGGTGATTCGGCAAGTGGTTCAATCACGAAATCTCGCGATGTTGAAACACAAGCCGTATTTAGTTTGCGCGGTAAGCCTTTGAACTGTTTCGGTCTTACTAAAAAAGTGGTTTACGAAAACGAAGAATTCAATTTACTACAGCATGCGTTGAATATTGAAGACGGCCTCGATGGCTTGCGTTATAATAAAGTGATTGTAGCTACCGATGCCGATGTGGACGGAATGCACATTCGTCTTTTGTTGATGACTTTCTTTTTGCAATTCTTCCCTGACTTGGTGAAAGCAGGGCACGTTTACATTTTAGATACTCCGCTTTTCCGCGTTCGGAATAAAAAGGAAACCATCTATTGCTACAGTGAAGAAGAGAAGCAAGCAGCAGTTGAAAAACTGGGAAGCAAACCTGAGATCACGCGTTTCAAAGGATTGGGAGAAATTTCGCCAGATGAGTTTGGAACATTCATCGGTGAGAACATTCGCCTGCAACCGGTGTTGATCGATAAAGAGAAGCATTTGATCAAGACCCTTGAATTCTACATGGGCAAAAACACACCTACTCGCCAAGAGTTTATCATTGACAATTTGAGAATTGAATTAGATAAAGTTGAAGCGAAGGAAGAAGTAGTAGAAGAAACTGAAGAATAATAATTGTCGACACGCAATTTTTTAAACTGAAACGGCAAGAAAGCAGATGAGTAAAAAAGCATCAAGAGAAAATAAAGGTTCAGATGGCGTAGTTCACTCCATCGCTATTGATGGCATGTATGAAGATTGGTTTCTTGATTATGCCTCGTATGTAATTCTGGAACGCGCGGTGCCGCGTATTGAAGACGGTCTTAAACCTGTGCAGCGCAGGATCATGCATTCATTAAAAGAAATGGATGACGGCCGCTTTAATAAAGTGGCCAACGTAATTGGTAACACGATGCAGTTTCACCCGCACGGTGATGCAGCTATTGGCGAAGCGATCGTAAACATCGGTCAGAAAGAAATTCTATTAGATACCCAAGGTAACTGGGGTGATGTACGCACAGGCGACAGCGCAGCTGCTCCAAGATACATTGAAGCGCGGCTTTCCAAGTTTGCACTCGATGTAGTTTATAACGCACAAACTACTCAGTGGCAACTTTCTTACGATGGACGAAAAAAAGAACCGGTAACGCTTCCTGTTAAGTTTCCGCTTTTGCTCGCGCAAGGTGTAGAGGGTATTGCTGTAGGTCTTTCAACAAAAATTCTTCCGCACAATTTCTGTGAGTTGATCAAGGCATCGATTGATGTTTTGAAAGGAAAGAATCCAAAAATCTATCCTGACTTCCCAACCGGTGGAATTGCTGATTTTTCAGAATACGATCAGGGCTATCGTGGTGGAAGAATAAAAGTACGCGCGAAGATTGAGATCGTTGACAAAAAGACGTTGGCGATCAAAGAGATTCCTTTTGGCACAACGACTACTTCATTGATTGAATCCATCGTGAAGGCAAGTGAGAAGGGCAAGATCAAAGTGAAGCAAGTGGTCGACAACACTGCAAAGGACGTAGAGATTCAAGTGAACCTTCAAGCGGGTATCTCTCCTGAAATTGCAATCGATGCTTTATATGCATTCACAGATTGTGAAGTTTCAATCTCTCCGAATGCCTGCGTGATTGTGGCGGATAAGCCAATGTTCATGAAAGTGAACGACATCCTCAAGTACAACACGGAGCAAACGGTAAAGTTGCTGAAGCAGGAACTCACCATCAGGAAAGGCGAATTGATGGAGAAGATTTTATTCTCTTCACTGGAAAAGATATTTATTGAGAAACGAATTTATCGGACGATTGAAGAAATAGAAACTTTTGAAGAAGTAATTGAAACAGTTGATAAGGGACTGAAGCCCTACAAGAAACAATTCTACCGCGAGATTACCCGTGATGATATTTTGAGGTTGCTTGAAATCAAGATTAAGCGAATTTCTAAATATGACTCTTTCAAAGCGGATGACCTTTTGAAAGACCTCGAAAAGGAATTGAAAGAGACACTTCATCATTTGAAGAACCTCACAGACTATGCGATAGCTTACTATCAAAACCTGTTAGAGAAGTATGGCAAAGGCCGTGAACGTAAAACTGAGATCAAGAGCTTCCAGTCAGTTACCGCAACTGAAGTAATCTCTAACAACCAGAAATTATATGTGAACCGTGCAGACGGATTCATAGGTTGGGGATTGAAGAAAGACGAATTCATAGCTGATTGCTCAGAGTTGGACGATGTCATTGTTCTGCGAAGAGACGGCAAGGCGCTGGTGAGTCGCATCAAGGAAAAAGTGTTCATGGGCAAAGATATTTTACACGTGAGTATTTGGAGGAAAGGCGATGAGCGCATGGTGTACAATCTAATTTACAGCGATGGCAAGAGCGGAAGAACTTTTGCGAAACGCTTTGCAATGCCGGCCATCATCCGCGACAAAGAATATAATCTAGATCAAGGCAATCCGAATAGTAAAGTTCATTACCTGAGCGCCAACCCAAATGGTGAAGCCGAAGTGGTTGAAGTAAAATTGAGTCAAGCCAGCACCGCTCGTAAAAAGATTTTTGACTTTGATTTTTCAGAACTAGAAATCAAAGGCCGTGGTGCACGCGGAAATACGATCACGCATTATCCCGTTCGTAAAGTTGACTTCAAAGAGGGTAGAGGTTCTACCTTAAGTGGATTAGAATTATGGTTTGATGAAGCCAGTGGTCGTTTGAACAAAGACAAGCGCGGATGGCATGTAGGCAAATTCGATGGCGATGATCAGATTCTCACAGTTACTAAATCGGGTAACTACAAGATCACCAATTTTGAATTGACCAATCGTTATGAGCCAGAGCACAAAACGGTTCTTATTGAAAAATTCAATCCGAAGAAAATCATCTCAGCAGTTTATGTAGATGGTGAGAGTAAGCAATACTTTGTGAAGCGATTCCAGATTGAAACAACCACGCCAGACAAGGAATTCAATTTTATCAGCGAGGGTATTGGTTCACGATTGGAGTTTGTCACTACTTCCGAAAATCCTGAAATTGAAATGGAGCTGGTGAAGGGCAAAGGCAAGGATAAAGAAACTGAAGTGGTGAACCTAGACGACATCATTGATGTGAAAGGTTGGAAAGCAATGGGCAATCGACTTTCACAATTCAAGGTAACGAAGGTGAAGCCAGTGGAAGATCCTGAGGACTCGGGCCTCGAAGAAGGCGATGACGAAAATGATCAGATGACGGAAGCGAAAGACTCTCCGTCATCCAAAAAAAAAATCTGGGAAGCAGAAACAGAAGAAGGGGAGCAGTCAAGCCTCTTCGAAGCGGAGCAGCCAAAAGAGCAAATCCTCGTCAACGGCCAGCCCCCGAAAGCAAAAACCGAAAAGCCAAAAGAAGCAAAGCAGTCAAGCCTCTTCGGGGAAAAAGAAAAAAGTGAAGAAGAAAAAATAGACAAAGACGAGGAAGGTTTTTCGCCCGGGCAGACTATAGAGTTGGACTTGTAAATCGATTCAGAAATAAGCAATATTGATGAACATTAATTATTCCCTAAAATGAAAATTGGTTTATTCGTATTGTATCTATTCAGTTTTCTGACGGGCATTTCTCAATCCTCTGAAATCCGAGTTTTAGGAAAAGTAAAGCAAGCAATCACCGGCAAGGGCATTGTTGCCAAAATCGTTTATAAGAGTTACCCCACAGGAAGTCTATCGGAAACTTTTAACGATAGTACTTTTTCATTTTCAATTTTTGGGTCATCCAAATATTTCATCACGGTTGAAGCTCCAGAGCATCTTAAAGGTGGAGTTCTCATTGTACCAGGCGATGCGAAAGAAAATAAGATTAATATAGAAATTGAACTGACGCCCAAAGGCCAGGCGATAAGATTAAATCATTTAATCTTCGATGCCGGCAAGGACGTAATCAAGCCAGCTTCTTTTAATGAACTCGATGGTCTTGTGGCGATGCTGAAGGTGGATCCGAAAATGGAAATTCAATTAGAAGGTCACACAGATAACATAGGCAACGCAACACTTAATCTGGAGCTTTCAGAAAAACGGGTAATTGCTGTCAAGAAATACTTGACAACCCATGGAATATCCAAAGGTAGAATTCAAACCAAGGCTTTTGGAGGCACGAAACCGGTTGCGAAGGGCAATTCGGAAGAAGCTCGCGCACTTAACAGAAGAGTAGAGATGCGGGTGTTGAAGGATTGATTTTATCTGATTCTAAAATTCTGTCGGAAGATTCTTCTTTCTGTTCCTCGATCATTTTATAGTGAGCTAACTTCCTGAAGATTTCTGCACTCGGTCGAGGTTTGCGTTCTTTCGTTTCAAAGTCGCATTCATATAAGCCAAATTTCTTTGACGGACCGAGGTGCCATTCGAAGTTGTCCCAGGCACTCCACCAAAAATAGCCACGAATGTCTATGCCATCTTGCAGAGCTTGGTGAAGGACCTTCGCATAGTCGAGGATTGCTTGCGGGCGCAGAATATCATTTTCTTCGCACACACCATTTTCGGTTATGATAATCGGTTTTTTATATTTTTTCCAGTAGCGATCGATGCAGGTTCTCAGCCCTTCGGGATGATACTCCCACATATCATCATGAGGCCGGCCTAGCTGCTTCATCTTCTCTGGTGAATCGATGTAAGTAATAGGCATCGGATCATGAGGAACGCGTGCATAATAACTCATTCCAAAGAAATCAACTTTCTCAAAATGTTTTGGTATCCACTCCATAAACCACATGTCGCTCAACTTTGCAGGGAACCATCCCAATGCATTCTCTGCTGAGAAAACAATTGCATTATGTGAAATCCCGATAGGTTGATTCGGGAATTTTATTTTGATGTATTCATAGACCTCATCATGCGCTTTACCCATGTTCTTTACGGCTATCCCTGCTTTCACAGGATTATTTTTGAAGGGTGGAAAAAATCCGGTTAGCCACCCATTACTGGCATACACATTGGGCTCATTGAACGTATTCCAATGACTTACATACTCACCGAATGTATCCACAACTTTTTTGGCAAAGTCCACCCATAAATGAATGTTGCTTTCTTTTTCCCAACTATCGAGCGCAGCAAACCATTTTGGGTTGGTGAAGTGGTGAAGTACCATCATGATTTTTACGCCTCGATTCCTAAGGTCATCTAGAAATGATTTGTATTCGTCAACAGTCGGTTGATGAAAATCGGCCAGAGGAGCTCTTTGCAGTTTACTCCACATTAATCCCATTCTATAATGAGGAGCAAGTGAGGCTATCAATTCAGCGTCTTCCTTAAATTTTAATTCGTGATCTGTAGTTCGCTCGAAAAGAAATCCATCTTTGGATTTTACCCCTTGCCAGTCGTGATCGAAGGCGGTTTCAATTTGGGTGGCAGCTGTACTTGTGCCGAAAATAAAATCGTTGGGGAAGAGGTATTGCATCTTTTTCGAAGGTGCAATGATACCAAAAGACCATCAGGGTTTCAAAAGCATCAGAACGTGTTTACATTTGCTTAACATGAATCGTCAAAAGAAAATATTCATCCTCCTTGCAGTGGTATTTTTGGCCCTACTTTTTTATGCGAGTTACGATATTGGGAGTCGGACGACCTTTCCGGGATCGAAACCTCAGATTAAGGAACGACTGAAAAAGCAATTTTTTAAGCGGGACTCTACCAAATCTGATAGTTTGTCAACAATTCATCGGTAAAATCAGTCATTCAACGGACAAAAATTTCATTCTACCGTTGCGTGGTTTGTCCAGACGTATCTTACGTACTATCTTAGTATCAGATTAAAGCCAACTATAGACAAGATTATCCCCCGGGGTCAAGGACTCTGGGGGATTTTCTTTTTCAGCCCACCTTGTTTACATTGGGATTCAAATTGCCCATTTTATGGACCGAATGTTTTTGATAGCTGCGGCTCTACTTTTTTCATTTATAGCAAATGCCCAAAAATTTACGGCCGAAAAAACCTATATCAAGTTCTTTTCCGATGCTGCGATTGAGGACATTACTGCACAAAACACGAAGACAAGCAGTATTTTCAATGAAGCTACCGGGGAAATTGTTTTTTCCGTGCCTATAAAGGAATTTGAATTCGAAAAATCATTGATGAAGCAACACTTCAATGAAAAGTATATGGAATCAGAGCAGTTCCCTAAGGCAGTCTTTCAGGGGAAAATTTCGGGTTATCAATCTTCCACGGCAGGTGAGCAAAAGGCAACAGCTGCAGGCAAGCTCACCATTCATGGTATAACAAATGAGGTGCAGATTCCGGGTACAATTGAAAATAGCAATGGGGCGCTTAAGATGAAGGCCAAGTTTATTGTGAAGTTGGTAGACTATAAAATCAAAATTCCTCAATTGCTCTGGAAAAACATCGCGGAAGAAGTAGAAGTAACCGTTGAATTTAATTACAAATCCTTATGAATAAATTTTTTACAGCATCGCTTCTGTTTGTTTCGTTTTGTGGATGGGCACAAGATGACTTGATGAAGGAATTGGAGAAAGACCAAAAACCAGAGACCAACTATGTTACTCAAACTTTCAAAGGGACAAGAATAATTAATGGCCAATCCGTGGAGACTAAAGGGAAAGGCGAGCTGGAATTTATCTTCGCGCACCGATTTGGTTTTCTGAACTCAGGCAGTTACCATGGCTATGGTTTTGACGATGGCGCAGTTGTTAGACTCGGTGTTGAATACGGAATCAGTGATCGTTTAGGGGTAGGCCTCGGAAGGAATTTTTATTATAACAATAAGCTGGTCGACCTCTACCTTCGTTATAAATTAACACGCCAAAGCACTGGCGAACACAATTTCCCAGTTACAATTACAGCCATTGGCACTATGACTTATCAAGGATATCCCAATGCCTCTGATCCGACTTGGAGCCTGCCCGTGCCGAGCACTTCCGATCGAATGGGTTATGTTCTTGAGGTTCCGATTGCAAGAAAATTCTCTTCAAAATTTTCAGCCCAACTCACTCCAATTTTTGTTCATAGAAATGCAGTTGATAAATCAATTGAAAATAATGATGATTATGCTGTTGCCTTTGCCGCACGTTATAAGCTTACTAGAAGTTTTTCTCTAATCGCTGAATACTATGATCGACTCAATGCAAATGCTAATTCGCCTTATTACAATTCTGCCGGCTTCGGATTCGATATTGAAACTGGGGGACACGTTTTCCAAATGATTTTTACTAACAGCACAGGGCTTAACCCGCAGACCACTGTCACGCAAACAGATGGTAACATCAACAAAAGCGATGTTCGTTTTGGTTTTAATATCACACGCACATTTCAATTAGGAAAGCGAAAGCAATAAACTTGTTTAGCATTTGCTTCTTTTTTCTATCATTGGTTATCTGGCTTTAACAATAGCCATTGGTTATTGGGCTTCACGAAAAGTAAAAAGCACCGGTGACTTCATGTTGGCGGGCCGGAGCTTGCCTCTAGCTCTGAGTTCGGCTGCTCTCTTTGCTATTTGGTTTGGTTCTGAAACCGTCTTTGGTGCCTCTTCCGAATTTTTGAAGGGAGGGTTGTATTCCGTCATCGAAGATCCTTTCGGTGGTGCATTGTGTTTAGTCTTGTTCGGACTATTCTTTGCCCGCAAACTGTACAATATGAATTTGCTCACCTTGGGCGATTTCTTTGAAGTTCGTTATGGAAAGCGTACTGAACTTGTAGCCAGTTTTTTTCTCGCGCCACCCTATATTGGCTATATCGCTGCACAGTTGGTAGCGATGGGACTTATTCTCAATATTATTGCAGGACTTCCTATCTGGCAAGGTGTGATTATCGCGGCAAGCGTAGTAACGTTTTATACTTTCATTGGAGGGATGTGGGCTATTTCTGTTACCGATTTTTTTCAAAGCATAATCATCATCATAGGTTTAGTTGTATTGGCAATTACGCTTGGGCAGAAAGCCGGTGGAGTAAGCAATCTAATCAGTGAAGTACCTAAAGACACTTTTCGTTTTCTTCCCAAGCCAGAGTTTAAAGAAGTGCTTCTCTATTTTAGCGCATGGTCAGTGTTGGGTTTGGGTTCGTTGCCGTCTCAAGATGTTTTCCAAAGGGTAATGTCATCGGGATCTGTGAAAGTAGCGGTGCGCTCATGTTTCATTGGTGCTGCTTTGTATTTGACTGTGGCGATGCTTCCTCTTTTTATCAGCTTATGTGTGAAACATTTGTATCCCGATTTCTCACAAGGAGAAGCGCAACTTGCCCTTCCCCGAATGGTGCTGGCTCACACCGGCATTTTTGTTCAAGTTCTATTCTTCGGATCACTTCTATCTGCAATCATGAGTACAACAAGTTCGGCTATGCTTGCACCGGCTGCTATTTTCTCTGAAAATTTGATTCGCCCATTGACAAAAGATAAGTTGACTGACAAACAGTTGTTATTAATCGCACGCTTATGTGTGTTAGGTTTCAGTACCACGGCCACAGTGATGGCGTGTTTACGATCCAACATTTATCATTTGGTAGGGGAGTCCTCCATTCTAAGTTTGGTTACGCTGTTTGCATCCCTCACCATGGGATTATATTGGAAGAAAGCCAATAGCACTGGTGCACTTCTTTCAATGATATTCGGAATGGTCACCTGGATATTTTTTGAAGTTTATGAAACTGAATGGCCGAGCTTGCTGCCTGCAACTTTAGCTAGTTTTCTTGCGTTGATTTTTGGAAGTTTGTTGGCTCAAAAGAAAAACGAATGATTAAGATTGAACTGGCTCGCCTCGATAATGATTTCAATATGGAGGCAGCCAACGATTCGGGGAACAAAATTTTATTGGATGGCTCACCTGCCGATGGTGGTCATAACCGCGGCATGAGGCCAATGCAAACATTGCTTGCCGCAATGGGCGGATGTAGCGCCATTGACGTGATCAGTATTTTGCGAAAGCAACGTGTAGAACTGAAAGACATTAAGATTACCATCACTGGAGAGCGCGAAAAAGACGCGGTACCGTCCCTGTATACCGAAGTACATGCTCACTTCAAATTGTTTGGTAACATCGATAAAGATAAAGCTCAAAAGGCCGTAAGCCTTTCAGTAGAAAAATATTGTTCAGTGGCGAAAACGTTAGAGAAAACTGCTAAAGTGACTTACAGTTTTGAAATCATCAACTGAGCTTTGCCTATCATTCTTTTAACAATTAACGATACTAGCTGTGGAGAAAAGAAATTTTGAAACCGATGCGATACGCTCACAGAGTGAGCGCTCTGATTTTCGCGAGCACTCAACTCCCTTGTATTTAACATCGAGTTTTGTGTTTGACGATGCCGAACAAGCACGAGCGCTTTTTGCTGATGAGATAGCGGGAAATATTTACACGCGGTTTTCGAATCCCAACAATACGGAGTTCATCGAAAAACTTTGTTTGCTCGAAGGAACGGAAGACGGCATTGCAACATCGTCTGGTATGGCAGCCATGTATATCAGCATGGCTTCATTATTGAAATCGGGAGATCATGTGCTTGCCTCTCGCTCTGTATTCGGTTCAACGCACCAAATATTGAATGTACTTTTTCCCCGTTGGAATATCACTCACACCTATGCCGACTTGAGTGATCCTTCTTCATGGGAAAGTAAAATTCAGCCCAACACTAAAATGATTTTTGTGGAGACGCCTTCCAATCCGGCATTAGATATCATCGATTTGGAATGGTTGGGAAAGTTGGCAGAGAAACACAAACTCATTTTGAATGTAGACAATTGTTTTGCCACTCCCTATTTGCAAAACCCCGCAAAGTGGGGTGCCCATTTAGTTACTCATTCAGCTACAAAATATATAGATGGGCAGGGTCGGGTAATTGGTGGTGCAGTTCTAGGTAAGAAAGAGTTGATCAAAGAGGTGCGGTTCTTTGCACGTCATACAGGTCCATCCATGTCCCCTTTTAATGCGTGGGTTTTGTCAAAAAGCCTGGAGACACTTGCTGTTCGTATGGAGAGGCATTGTGCCAATGCGCTGGCACTGGCTCAATGGCTTGAAAAAAATAACCAAGTGGAGTATGTAAAGTATCCTTTCCTTCCCTCACATCCTCAACACGCACTTGCTCAAAAACAAATGCGTTCAGGAGGAGGAATGGTAACTTTTGAAATTAAGGGTGGTGTTGATGGCGGAAGAAAATTCCTCAATTCACTGAAAATGATTTCGCACTCCGCCAATCTTGGTGACACCAGAAGTATTGCCACGCATCCGGCATCAACAACACACTCTAAACTTACTGATGCCGAACGTGCCGCTGTGGGTATTACTCCGGGACTTATACGAATTTCCGTTGGTCTTGAAAATATCGAAGACATCATCTCTGATATTAAACAGGCGATGAACCAATCTTAAAAACGCTTTGGTGGCCTACCACTTATAGGTGTAATTTTTATTTTTTCCTTTTTTCTCCCCCAAAGCAAAATGGGCGCTAGCTCTTTTTTTATCTAGTTTTAATTTATTACAAAAATTATTTCTATATGATAAAATCTATACTATTTCTCTTTACGCTGCTTTTATTTGGTGGCGGTCTATGGGCGCAGGATCGGCAGGTCTCAGGAAAAGTGACTTCAACTGATGATGCTCAACCGATTCCCGGAGTCAATATTTTATTAAAAGGAGCTACGACAGGAACGGTTACTGATTCCGATGGCTTGTTTAAGTTACCAGTGCCCTCAACAGGAGGAACACTTGTATTTTCTTTTATTGGAATGGTAACTCAAGAAGTTGAGATAGGTGACCGCATGATGATCGATGTTCAATTAGCACCTGACACGAAACAATTATCAGAAGTAGTAGTAGTAGGTTATGGAACTCAGGAACGAGCAGATGTGACAGGGTCTATTTCAAAAATAAAGAGCTCTGAAATTCAGAACCTACCCGTTACCAGCTATGAGCAGGCTTTGCAAGGCAGGACGCCCGGGGTACAAATATCATCACCTAGCGGTGAACTAGGTGCGGCCATGAAGATACGAGTAAGAGGTGCATCGTCTGTTACTGCAAATAATCAACCCCTGGTAGTTATCGATGGTTTTATCGTTACTTCTACTGACCAGACTAATTTTTCTGATAATAATAACTCAAACCCGCTGGCAGATTTGAATCCCAATGATATTGAGTCAGTCGATATATTAAAGGATGCATCTGCAGCCGCCATCTATGGATCGAGAGCATCCAATGGTGTTATGTTGATCACCACCAAACGAGGTGCAAAAGGCAAGACGAAATTTAATTTCAATTATTCTACAGGAGTTTCAGACCCAACTCACTTGAGGAGCTTCTTGAACAGCAAACAATATATTCAAATGTTTACTGCTGCAGCCGGTAATGCCGGGTATACCACTGACCCCGCAGGACTCGATGCAGCTTGGGGCGATGCCGGTGGCGGTCCTTATACAGGAAGTGGAAGTTTTTCTGATTTAGTTACTAAAGGTGCTAATGCAGACTGGCAGAAACCAGCTTTCAGAACAGGAAGGATGTCGCAGTATGACTTTTCAGCATCTGGTGGTGACGATAAAACTAAGTTCTTCACGAGCTTTGGTTTTCTTGATCAACAGGGTATAATAATTAATAATGACCTGAAAAGATTAAGCGGCAGATTTAATATTGATCATTCGGTTAGCGATAAAATCAAATTCGGTCTAAGTATAAATCAGGTTTACAGCAAAAAGAATAATATACCTGAGAATAATTCCTTTGGCAGCCCACTCGAAGGAAATGCAATTGCATCTATTATTCCTCTCAGGGATGCTACTGGCGATTATAACGATGCGACTTTTTACGGTAACCCATACAGAGGCATTGCTAATTTTAAAGACAATTCAACTCAGTGGAGGAATTTCTCTAATATTTATGGGTCATGGGATATTACCAAGAATATTAATTTCAGAAGCGAAGCTGGTGTTGATTTTTTAGGATTGTATGAATATGGGTGGACAGGGAAGAAAGTGCCGGTAACAATAGCTACTCCCTCCTCAGGCAAGTACGGAACTTCAAGAGTAATTAATTATAACGTCAACAACACTGTTAATTTCAACAAGACTTTTGCTGAGAAACATTCCGTTCAGGTTTTGCTAGGTCAGAGTCTTCAAAAATCGGTTGGGGAATATGCTTCAATGCAGGGTCTGGGGCTTCCCACAGATGACTTTCAATATTTAGCAAACGCCACTCAAAATTCATCCTTCAGTTCATCCTCAACGTCATTTTCATATACCTCAGTATTTGGAAGAGTCAATTACAAGCTCAATAACAAATATTTGGTGTCTGCAAGTTTACGAAACGATGGATCTAGCAGGTTTGGTCAAAATAAAAAATACGGTTGGTTCCCTTCGGCATCTGTAGGCTGGATCATTACGGAAGAACCTTTTATGAAAAATATGGGATTAGATAATGTAATTAATTTCATTAAAATAAAATCTTCAATTGGGGTAACAGGAAATTCTGAGATTGGAAATTTTGTTTCAAGAGGCTTATATACAAGCACCTATTTTGGTGACAGAGTTGGCTTATATCCAACGCAGATCGCGAATAATGATTTGTCCTGGGAAAAAACGACTCAATGGGATGTCGGTATAGAATATACTCTAATGAATAATCGTATCAGTGGAGGAATAGATTATTATACTAAAAACACAAACGGCCTTCTGTTAGCATTACCTATAAATCCTTCGTCAGGTTACACTTCAACGCTCAGGAACTTAGGCAAGATGACAAATAAGGGTTGGGATATTTATATCAATACCAAAAATCTAGTTGGGAAATTTAAATGGACAACTTCATTTAATATTTCAACATTTACGAACGAGGTAACTGACCTAAGCGGTAAGGAGATTCTTGCGTCTGGAAGAAATTTGAATGCCGCAATCGTTGGTCAACCTTTAGGAGTATTTTTTGGAGTTCCTTATGCTGGAGTTGATCCTGCAACTGGAGACGCTCTTTACCGGTTGGCAAATGAAACAACAACAAATAATTGGAGCAACGCGAGTCAACGACAAAATTTCAGAGTGTTGGGTAATCCTAATCCACTTCACTATGGTGGAATAACGAACAACTTTCAATACATGGGATTTGATTTGACAGTATTCGGGCAATGGTCTTATGGAAATAAGATATTTAATTCATCAGCCATTTTTCAGCAGCAAGTATTTTCTAATTATGGCTTAGATAACCAGACGTTGGATATGCTTAGTTATTGGAAAAACCCTGGGGACATAACTAATGTTCCAAGACCAGAACTTGATGTAAATAATGGAGCAAGAACGTCTTCCAGATTTGTTTCTGATGGTTCCTATTTCCGCTTTAAAACAGTGTCGTTGGGTTATACACTTCCCAATACAATTGCGAATAGAATTAAATTTAATTCAATAAAATTCTACGTAACGGGACAAAACCTATTCACAATTACAAAGTATAAAGGAAACGACCCAGAGGTGAACTACAATGCACCAAGTGCAAGTACACAGTCGATGAATCTGGCTAATGGAGTTGATTATTATTCTGCCCCCCAGGCCAGGAGTATCATTTTTGGTATCAAGTTAGGTTTCTAAAAAAACGATTATGAAAAAGACAATATTTATTCTATTCACATTTATAATAGCTTCATGTGGTCCTGAACTTAATCTGAATCCAACTACATCGGTAGATAGTGGGCAGGCTGCGAAAAGCGTAGATCTAATGGTGACAGCTGCATACGCTATGATTGGGTCAGGTCAAGGGGGAGCTCTGTATTCGACAGACCTATTATTAAATGCAGACTTGTTGGCTTCTGAGAATTACATGCAGTGGAGGGGAACCTTTGATCAGTACAAGGAGGTATCCAATAAATTAATGGCTACCACCAATGGTACTGTTTCGAGAATGTGGGCTCAAGGATATGCCGCCATTAACTTGGCTAATACCATACTAGTCAGCTTGCCAAATGCTGCTCCAAGTGACAGAAATTTATTTAAGGGACAAGCTCTTTTTATCCGTGGTATTATTCATTTCGAACTACTAAGATTTTGGATGGAGCCATCTACCGGTCTTGGTGTTCCTTTAGTGACTGAACCGACATTGGATTTTGCAAGTATCAAACTACCAGCGAGAGCTACGATTACCGATTGTTATACTTCTATCATCAGCGATTTAACGCAAGCAGCGAGTTTATTGCCCACAGATAATGATGTTTATGCAAATCAGTATACTGCAGCAGCATTTTTAGCCAGGGTATACTTAACAAAGGGAGATTATGCGAATGCCTTGGCACAGGCAAACCTGGTGATTAATAGTGGTAAATATTCACTTCCAAATTCTGTTGAAGAAGCTTTCAATACCTATTCTTCACCTGAAAGCATTTTTGATATACAACAGAATACTCAAAATAATGCAGGTACCGCAAACGATGGATTGACTACATTCTATGGCTGTGATCTCAGTACACCAGGTAGTGCTGGAAGAGGTGATGTAGGGATTGATCCCGCATTTACAAGTATGTATGAACCGAGTGACAAGAGGCTTACGATTCTTATTTATGCAGGAGATTGCAATAAGGCATCAGTTACAAGTGCGAAGTGGGATAATCCATATACTAATATTCCTGTTATTCGTCTTTCAGAAATGTTACTGGTCAGAGCAGAGTGTAATCAACGATTAGCTAGTTCAGTTGGTGATACACCTCTAAACGATATTATTGCAATTCGTTCGAAAGCAGGGGCGAGTAGTCCTGGTTCAGTTACTCTAGGCGATATATTGTTGGAACGTGAACTTGAACTCGCATTTGAAGGTCAACGAATCCACGATTTTAAGCGTGTTGCCAAACAAATAATTTATAATGGCAACACTCTGAAATATACTGATCCTCAATTCATCTTTCCGATTCCACAAAGTGAGATCAATACAAACAAAAACATATCTCAAAATTCTTACTACCAATAGAGTTATAGATTTTAGATTTAGGAGAGGCTATCTTGCATGGATAGCCTCTCTCTTTTATTTTCGACCTGGCTAAATATTTTATAGATGACGACACCAGAGGCCCGCGAACTTTTAATTTCGATGACCAAGAGCGAAAGCTTGTTGCGGCATATGCGCACGGTAGAATTGGTTATGGAAGCTTATGCAATAAAGCTTGGAGAAGATACCCAGCGATGGGCAATCGCAGGCTTGCTACACGATGCAGATTATGAAGCATTTCCCGACCAACACCCAAAGGTAATTGTAGCAAAATTGAATGAGATTGGTGAACGGGAGATTGCTCATGCTATTTCGGCCCATTACACCCACTGGAATGTTCCTTACGAAACGCAGCTCGATAAAGCTCTTCTGGCCTGTGATGAAATAACAGGTTTTATAGTCGCTTGCTGTCAGGTAAGGCCAGAAGGAATTGCTGCACTTGAACCTAAGTCGGTGATTAAGAAGCTAAAGGACAAGGGGTTTGCCGCAAAGGTTGATCGCAATGAGGTTTATAAAGGAGTTGAGCTATTTGGTGTCGATCTACAGGAACATATTTCATTTATCATCGAAACATTGCGCAAAAACCGTAATGAACTGGGCATTTAGGTGCAAAAATTCCCTTCACAATCTTTTCGTATTTCGAAGAAGCCTTTATCTTTGAATCAAATTAGAAATCAATATGGATTTTTTATTCAGTCAAATTGTAGGTGATGGTGCAAACCTTTTTATGGTCATCGTTGCTATAGTAATTGGGTTTGTTGGCGGCTTGAGCTTTGTTGATAAAGTTAGAACAGAAGAAAAAGAAAAAGGCAACCGCCCTTTTTAAAATCTTATTAAATATTAATGAAGCCTGTGCTTGAAAAAGTACGGGCTTTTTCTTTTAACCAATTCCGCACTTAATTAATTCTTGAGGGTTCTTACCTCAAATCGGCAATTAATTTTTAACAGAGTTAGAAGGAGGAAGGCTGGCGTAAGGAGATTTATATTCCTTTTGATACTCGTTGACATTCATTTTCTGGTACATATCTGTGCCAACAAAACTCAAAAAGAAATGAAACTCATCAGGCTTGCGATATCCAGGTAATGAAGTAGAGCCCTGATAAATTGGAATGATCCTGAATTCTTCATCCAGGAAAACAAAGTTCGGATAACTCATTTGGTTGTTAAGCAATGCTGCTGCCAATTGGTGATATCCTCTATTACCTGCAGAGACATATTTAAATGTAGTTCCTCGAAAGACCACATCGTTGGTTTGCTCAGCATCTAACTTCACGGCATAGAATTTTTCGTTAAGCAGCTTCGCAATTTCAGCATCAGGGAAAGTGCTTTTGTCCATCACCTTGCACCAGCCACACCAATCGGTAAATACATCAATGAATATTTTGCGTTTCTCCGTTTTAGATTTTTCTACGGCCTCTTCAAATGTCATCCATTTTATTGAAGATCCGGTTTGAGCATACGCTGAGGTATACGAAAGCAAGGCAACAACTATTGACACAAAAACTCCAGGCTTTTTCATCAGGCAAAGTTAACCATAAAAGTGTTACCACTTTTTCCCTTTCAAAGACAGTATAAACCTTTGGACATTAAAGAATCGAATATTTACTGGCTCGTTGCAACCAATCAGCCGCGAAACCACTCATTAGGAAAATATTTAAAGGATGTCTCGTTACTTTTTTAATAAAGGGAAGTACTTCATAAATAACCCGAATAAGATATGTTAAAGAATTACCTGCTCGTCATGATTCGCAGTTTGCGCAAGAATGGCACCTATTCCTTTATTAATATATCAGGTTTAGCCATTGGGATCACGTGCAGTTTGCTGATTTTACTTTGGGTTTTTGATGAACTCGCCTTCGACAAATTTCACCCCAAGGCAGACCGGCTTTATCAGACTTGGATCAATGCCACTTTTGACGGGAAAATAAATTCGTGGACATCGCTGCCACTACCTGCATACGAAGCACTGAAATCACAAAACAGTAATATCAAAAATACTTGCGTTACCGACTGGGGTGGCGATCATTTACTCACGGCAGGAGATAAGCGGATTTACAAACGCTCATTTTGTGCAAGTGATGAGTTCCTTGAAATGTTTGAGTTTCCTTTATTGAAGGGTAACGCAACTCAAGTGCTGGATGATCCCAACTCCATTGTTATTTCAGAGTCATTGGCTAAGGCTTTGTTTGGCGATGCAGAGCCGATCAACCAAACGATTCGAGTTGACAACGCCAATGATTTGAAAGTAACGGGTGTACTAAAAGATGTTCCTAAAAATTCATCGTTTCAATTTGATTGTCTTTTGCCGTGGGAATTGAAAGTGAAAACAGAAGCGTGGGTAAAAAGATCGCAAACCAATTGGGGTAATAACTCTTTTCAAATTTTCATGGAGCTCGGCAGTTCAGACAAGCAGGGAACGGTTGAAAATGCAATCAAAGGCTTGGTCATGAAAAATGACCCCGCTGATTACAAGCGCGAATTGTTTCTTCATCCACTGTTGAAGTGGAGGTTGTACTCCAACTTTGAAAATGGCAAATCAGCAGGAGGGGCGATTGAATACGTGCGCACCTTTACGGTGATTGCTATTTTTATTTTGCTGATTGCGTGTATCAACTTCATGAACTTATCCACCGCGCGGTCGGAACGAAGAGCACGGGAAGTAGGTATACGCAAAAGCGTTGGATCGAAGAGACACGAGTTGATATTTCAATTTATTGGAGAATCCCTCTTTATTTCAACCCTTGCATTTGCCATTGCCGTTTTGATTGCACAACTATTGATGCCGTACTACAATAACTTGGTAGACAAAAGATTATTCATCAACTATACCTCTTCTGAGTTCTGGATTTTTGCTTTAAGCTTGATATTCTTTACAGGAATTGTATCCGGAAGCTACCCAGCGTTTTACTTGTCATCATTTCAACCGGTAAAGGTCTTAAAGGGTAAAATTCAGGTAGGGAAGAGCGCCAGTATGCCAAGAAGAATATTGGTAACACTGCAATTCGGTTTTTCGATCTTGTTGATCATCGGCACCATTGTGATGTATGAACAGATTCAGCATAGTAAGGACCGAAGCCTCGGCTACGATCAGGAGAATTTAATCACTGTTGATTACACAGATGAGATTGGGAAAAATTTCAGGCCAATTAAATTGGAGCTTCTTCAAACGGGAGTAGTGAAGTCAGTTACCAAGTCCAATAGTCCGATCACTGAAATTTGGTCTAACAATTTTTTAGGATGGCCCGGAAAACCAGAGACTGAAAAAGTGATCTTCACTACCATAGCCACAGAATACGACTACACCAAAACGATGGGTATTAGAATTCTGGAGGGTAGAGATTTTTCAGAAGACTTTAAAAGCGATTCGCTTGCCATCATGGTTAACAGAGCAGGGATGGATTTGATGCAGTTGAAAAATCCGATTGGAACCAAACTAGACCTTTGGGGAAAGAAGCGCGAGCTTATTGGTATTGTAGATAACGTACTAATGGGAAATCCTTTCCAACCGATTAAGCCGATGTTCATTGTATTGGATGCCGACTGGGCTGGTGCCGTAACGGTGCGTCTTGAAAAAACAAAAGACCTAACAGCATCGATTAAAAAAGTAGAAGACGTCTTTAAGAAATATAGTCCTGCCTATCCGTTTCAATACCAGTTTGCTGATGTTCAGTTTGCCAAGAAATTCAACGACATCAATATGCAAAGCAGGTTGGCGAGTTTGTTTGCTTTGCTGGCAATTGTGATCACCGGACTTGGATTGTTTGGTCTTGCAGCATTTACAGCTGAGCAGCGCACGAAGGAAATAGGCATTCGCAAAGTAATGGGTGCTTCGGTTTCAAGTTTGGTGGGACTAATCTCAAAAGATTTCTCAGTACTGGTAATCATTGCATTTATTGTTTCTTCACCAGTTGCCTGGTGGGTATTGAATAATTTCGTTCTCGATAAATACAAATACAGAATTGATATTCCATGGTGGGTGTTTCCTGTTACCGGATTGATAGCGTTAGCATTTGCATTGATCATTGTGAGTACGCAAGCGCTGCGAGCCGCTCATGCAAATCCGGCTACTTCGTTGAGGAATGACTAAGATTAATCCTTTAGATATTTCTGAAAAAGAAATCTATACCACAAGAACGCCACACTCGACCCGATAAACATCCCCACGAAAATATCGAAGGGGTAATGCACTCCGAGGTAAATTCGCGAAATCGCGACAAGTGATGCCCAGGTGAACAGCGGAAGTGCCACAATCCATCGAGGAAACAAAAACACCAATGCTGTTGCTGAAGCAAATGCTTCTGTGGTATGGCCGGATGGGAGAGAGTATCCACCACCCACACTTAATTGTATAATGCGAGGGTCAACCTCGTAAGGCCTTGGTTCCGCAAACGTCTTCTTCATTAAATAGGAGATCAGTCCTGCTATGCTGATACTGAGCAACACATAGAGAAGTGAAAGTCTGTTTTGTTTTTTATTTGATTCTTTTTCGAATTCACGAATAATAGTGATGACCACGGGTATTCCTAAACTAATGAAGCTGATGGAGTCGGAGATAAACTGGAAAACAGTAACTGTGATTTTATTTTCTGGCTCCTGCCAGGCCGCGATAAAATCCAATTGAGGAAGAAGCTGGGCTGCAACCATGCAGCCAATGAGGGCAACCAAATAAACAATAATGACTTTGGTAGAAGTACTGGCGTTTGAATTCATTCCGTTTGAAAAGCCACAAATATACTTGGCGGGCCTTAAGCCAAAAAATTTGGTGAGTTAATGGTTAAGTAATTATTATTTTAACCTGTTTATTCTAAAAAACTGATAACTTTTAAATAATTAGGGTAAAAAATGACCCTGTAATTACAAAATTGACTTAATTTGCCCTGTCATTAACCAGAAAATACAACCACTATGGCAAAATTAAGGTTTGAAGCACTTAAAAAGCTGAATGAACGGCATAAAGTTCATGTTGAGCTGCCTACTCCACTTGTCTCTGATTTCTTTGGAGAAAACGTATTTGGTATCGAGCAGATGAGGGCAACACTAGCCCCTGCCGTATTCAAAAAGGTAAGCAACGCTATTAAAAATCACGAAAAGATTGATGAGGCAACAGCAGATGCCGTTGCTTCAGCGGCAAAAAGTTGGGCAATTGCCAAAGGCGCAACTCACTTCACTCACTGGTTTCAGCCAATGACAGGTGGAACTGCCGAAAAGCACGATTCATTCTTTGATGCTCTGGCAGGAATAGAAAGATTTAAAGGAAGCGAGCTGGTGCAACAAGAACCTGATGCATCGTCTTTCCCAAGTGGAGGTATTCGAAGTACGTTTGAAGCGCGTGGTTATACGGCATGGGATCCAACCTCACCTATGTTTTTATATGGAAGAACCTTAAGTATCCCAACGGTATTCGTTTCTTACACTGGTGAAACACTTGATACAAAATCCCCGCTCTTAAAGGCATTGAAGTCGGTTGATCTTTCGGCTACTAAAGTTTGCCAGCTATTTGATAAAGACATTCAGCACGTAGTTGCTTCACTTGGTTCTGAGCAAGAGTATTTTGTTGTTGACAAAGCCTTGTTCAATGCACGTCCCGATTTAGTAATGGCTGGTCGTTCGGTGTTTGGTCATGCTCCTGCACGTGGTCAGCAGATGGAAGATCATTATTTTGGCACCATCCCTTCTCGCGTTTATGACTTCATGCGCGATTTTGAAATTGAATGCTGGAAATTGGGAATTCCTGTTCGTACTCGTCACAATGAAGTAGCGCCAAGTCAGTTTGAAGTTGCCCCTTTGTTTGAAGAAGTGAACGTGGCGAATGATCACAACCAATTGATGATGGATGTGATGAACCGCGTAGGAGAGAAGCACGAGTTAAAAATACTTTTCCATGAAAAACCTTTTGCAGGAGTAAATGGAAGCGGAAAGCACAACAACTGGTCACTAATCACGGATACAGGAGTGAACCTGTATGCGCCTTCAAGCTCAGCACGCGACAACTTACTCTTCCTGACTTTCTTTGTGACTACGATTAAAGCTGTGCACGAGTATGCTGATTTGTTGAGAGCAAGTATTGCAACACCTGGCAATGATTTCCGCTTGGGAGCGAATGAAGCCCCTCCTGCAATCGTTTCTGCTTTCATTGGTTCTCAGATGACTGCCGTTCTTGATGAATTGGAGAAAAATGGAAATCTGAAGATTGAGAAAGGTGATAACATGTATATGAAATTGGGTATCGATCAGATTCCTGAAATCATTTTGGATGCCACAGACCGTAACCGCACTTCCCCATTTGCCTTCACCGGAAATAAATTTGAATTCCGTGCCGTTGGTAGCAGCGACAACTGTGCTACACCGATGACCGTATTGAACTTGATTGTAGCTGATCAGCTTGATAAATTCTATGATGAAGTAACCAAACTTATCGATAAAGGTGAAGAGAAGCGTTTGGCAATTGTAGATGTGCTTCGCAAGTACATCAAAGAATCGAAAGACATTCGTTTCGAGGGAGATGGTTATTCTGAAGAATGGGTGAAAGAAGCAGCTAAGCGCAAGTTGAGCAACATCAAAAATATGCCACGTGCCCTCGATTCTTATTTATCAAAAAAATCCCTGGAGCTTTTTGAAAAACACGAAGTGCTCTCGCATAAAGAGGTAGAAGCAAGAAATGAAATTCGTTTGGAGTCCTACATCAAGCGTGTGCAGATTGAGGCACGTGTGATGGGCGACCTTGCAATGAACCATATTGTGCCGACAGCGATCAACTATCAAAGCAAACTGATCGAAAATGCCAGAGGTTTAAAAGACTTAGGTTTCGCAGATACGAAATCAGTACTGCAAACCATCAAGGAGATTTCAGGTCATATTGATACGATAAAAAATGGTGTTCGTGCAATGATTGAAGAGCGTAAGCGTGTCAATCAAATCACAGATACACATAAGCGTGCGATTGCTTATTGCGATGACATTAAGGAAAAGTATTTTGATGTGATCCGCGAAGCAGTTGATGAACTCGAGCTTCTGGTAGATGATGAAGATTGGCCATTGGTAAAATACCGTGAGCTTCTGTTTTTGAGATAAGATTGAAGAGACATTCTTTGCGCCTTTGCGTCTTGCGTGAAAAATCAACGAGATGTGAAGGCGCAATTATTATTTTATCGCTTTAATAATTTCAGTATCCCTTCTCGAATCAATTCTGGATGCTGCCACGGAACAAAGTGACTCATATCCTCCCTGATGATAAAGTCAAGTGAGCTAGCATTGGTTAACATTTTCTTGGCGAAGTCGGCATTCTTTGGAGAAACGAGATCGTCTTTGTTTCCTTGAATAACAACTACAGGGCATGTAATCTTAGTCCACAGCGGAAGCATTTCTTGAAGCTCGGGCTTGAGTTTATAAATTTCAAAATTAGATGCGCGGAAGGAGCGCGGCAAAATCCAATTTAAAAATGGAGTTGCCAATGGCGCGCGAAACCAGGTTTCGTTAGGTTCCAAATCAGGATCTATTGAACCCGCGACAATTACAAGTCCATCAACCAACCCTGGATAGTCCATTGCCATACGAGCTATGACTGGCCCACCAAGCGAATGGCCTACCAAGATTATGGGTTTGTTGTTTTTGTATTTATCCAGGATAGGCTTTAGGTATTGAGCTTGTTTTTGAATCGACTTCTCCGCGTACCCAAAGTTTGATTCTCCAAAGCCGGCCCGGTCTACAGAAACCAACTGAGCATGCTTCAACAAGACGGAATCATCCATGAAATGAATGAAGGCGCTCAATGAGCCTGGCGAACCATGCACAAAGACAATTAGCGGAAGATTTTCATCACCTGCATGCAAGTAGTTAATTACTCTGCCTCGACCCACTTTATATTCGTGTAAAGTACCTTTCCATTTTTTGTTGGAGAAGAATTTATCGATCTCAGATTTACTCATGCGGAATTGCATACAAGATTCCATGGAGAGAATGATCCCTCCGAAAATAAATAGAATGATGGTAAGAGTTTTAGCCTTTGGAATGTGAATCACTGCAGGCGAAGAGTTTTTTTATAGCCATTCACATCGTTGAGAACTTCTACTGCGCGCTTCACTTCCTCATCGCGACTTAGCGTATATTCAGCAGCGCCTTTTTCAAAATAGTAACGAGAAACGATTTCACGTTCAAGCATAAATTTGATTTCGTTTTTGAAAACAATAAAATCATTTTGATGTGCTTCAGTCAGCCGCTCATTCAAATGATCAATCTGTTGCTGAATCAACGGCAAGTATTTTTCACGCCTGGCCTCTTCTTCCACTCCTTTCAATTCGTTTTCCAGTGGGGTTTTGTAATCTAATTTTTTCCCTTTCATCCAGTTTACAAACTCACTGTATTCATTGGACGTGAGCGAAAAACTTTTGGGTTGTGCAATGGAGGAATGTTTGGTGGCATACTCCGTTGCATAATCAAAGATGAATCCCTGCTTAGTGAGCGCGAGCACAAAGCCCTGAGCTTGATCAGAGGTCAAGGCTACGTCAGGTTCAATGCCCCCGCCATCATAAACTGTACGACCGCGGGTTGTTTTAAATTCCTTTTTAATGGAGTCTGGAACAGAAGCTACACTTCCATCAGCCCTTCGATGAGTATAATCCAACACTTGAATACATCTTCCACTTGGGGTATAATATTTTGCTATCGTAATTTTAACAAACGCCTTGTCGAACGGATGGCTCATTTGCACTAGGCCCTTTCCATAAGATCTTTCGCCAATCACTACGGCACGATCGTAGTCCTGAAGAGTACCTGCAACAATTTCGGAAGCGGATGCACTGCCGCGGTTAACTAGAATTCCAATAGGAATATTTTCATCTATAGGTTCGTGCTCGGTATAGTAAGCACGTTTTTCATTTTTTCCTTTGGTGGCAACCACTAATCTATCCTTGCTTAAAAAGAAATTACAAACCTCAACAGCTTCAGGAAGCAACCCACCCGGATTGTCTCTAATGTCAAGAATGATTTTTTTGGCTCCTTGTTCTTTCAATGAAAGAATTCCTTTTTTTAATTCTTTACTGCAATCGGCAGTGAACTCTGTCAGTTGAACGAGACCTACATCTTGTGATGGAACCATTCCGAAATACGGCACACTATTGATTTTTATTTTTTCTCGCTTGAACTCCAGATCGATCAGCTCGGTATACCCAAATCTTTTCACACTCACTTTAACGGATGATCCAATTTGACCTTTCATTAGCCTTCCGGATTCATCGGTCGACATCTTTGAAAGATCAACTCCATTAACTTTTACAATCTCATCGCCAATGCGCAGCCCATTTTTGTAAGCCGGATAATTTTCGAAAACCATATTGACAACAATGCGGTGGCCAAAGTTTATTGTTGTAGCGCCAATACCTCCATACTGTCCGGTGTTTTGAATACGATAATCTTCTACCTCATCTTCGGGGATGTAATTTGTATATGGATCAAGGGAGTTAAGCATGGCATCGATACCATGTCGTACTGTAATGTTCGGGTTGATGTCATCCACATAAAGGGCATTCACCTCGCGAAACAGGGAACTAAAGATTTCCAGGTTTTTGGCCAGCTCAAAAAAGCGATCGCCAGGAGGTGTAAAAGAGAATAAAACCAATCCCGCAAAGCCAACTAAAACAATAATGATTTTCTTCTTCATCAGTTTTTACTATGCGTCCACAACACAGTTCAAGTTACAATCCCAATAGCTATCGGGATTAGAATTTATCGGGTATCTGAACGATTCGGACAACGATCTCGTGTGGATCACCATCTTTATCAAGCAGATTAAATTTCACCATCGGGTTATCGCGGTTGATGTTGGTCTGCACTTGAATAATTTCATTGTCTTGCAGGTGCTTTTCAATTTCCTTTTGAAGAATGAAAAGCGCATTGGCCATATCTACTTCAAGTGGACTGGGGTTGTATGAGGAGGTCTTCATGGGTTCGTTTGTCGTTGTCAGGTTTGGTCAATCATCATTCGTTAATACAACTAACACTTACGATTAGCGGATAATGATCAACGAATCTACCAGCGGATTAAAGCAGAAGCCCAAGTGAAGCCACTGCCAAATGCAGCCAAACAAATTACGTCATTTTCTTTGATTCTTCCTTCTGCCCAAGCTTCGCTCATGGCAATAGGAATAGAAGCGGCTGTGGTATTACCCAAGCGCATAATGTTGTTATACACCTGGTCATCGCGCAATTCCAGTTTTTGCTGAATGTATTGGCTGATGCGCAGGTTGGCCTGATGGGGCACCAAAAGATTGATGTCTTCTTTCTTTAAATTGTTTTTCTCGAGTGCTTCGTTGATTACTTCCATGAAACGCACCACGGCATGTTTGAAAACCTGGTTGCCATTCATAACAACTTTAAATGAAGTAGTGTCCGTTATTTGTTCCGGCTGACGCTCAGCATGCGGGCGACTGCTACCGGGATCTTTTACATATAACTCTTCAGCAAAGCGTCCATCAGAGTGGAGGTGTGTTGAAAGTACACTGGCTTTGTCAGATCGTTGCAAGATTGCTGCACCAGCTCCGTCACCAAAAATTACGGCTGTATTTCTTCCACGTGTGGTGATATCAAGTGCTGTGGATTGAATCTCTGCGCCAACCACAAGAATGGTTTTATACATGCCTGTCTTTATGAATTGATCTGCAACAGAAAGTGCGTAGATAAATCCCGAGCATGCATTTCGAATATCTAAGGCACCAATACGCCCATCCAACCCAAGTTCACGTTGTAACAAAACTCCTGACCCTGGAAAAAAATAATCCGGAGTGATGGTGGCGAATACAATGAAGTCGATGTCGGCTTCGGTAAGGTTGGCTCGCTGCAATGCCATTCGTGATGCTTTTGCTGCCATGTTAGCCACCGTATCTTGTTTGGGGTTCATCCATCTTCGTTCCTTGATGCCCGTTCGCTCTACAATCCAGGCATCATTAGTGTCCATTAGATTGGAGAGATACTCATTGGTAATTACGGTGTCAGGTACATGATGACCGAGGCCAACTATTTTAGAAGAATACATATCAGAATTTTAAGGTCCTCAAGTTAATGAAATGTTACTGAATGGTTGTTAGGTGTTTGGACAATGGCTTTTTTTTAACATTTTGCCGCGCATGAAAATAAAAGCAAACTTAATCCTTCTATCGGGGCTGGTCATTTCGCTCAATGCCCTTTCTCAAACCGGAAAAATCATTGACGCAGAAACCAGTCTCCCAATTCCTTATGTGAACATCTATTCTGTTTCTACTTCTCGTGGAACGATCACTAATGAAGTTGGTGAGTTTGAATGGAATGCTTCCGCATCCGATTCTGTGGTCATTACTCATTTGTCTTATGAGCCTCAAAAGCTTTTGCTAAGCCAGATAAGTCAAGTAATAAAATTAAAACCGCACGCTGCGCTTTTGTCTGAAGTGATTGTGAGTGATTTTGGTCGTAGCCTGATGACGAAGACTTTCCAAATGGCGCTGAAGAACATGGATGCGAAAAATTTTGGTAAGGCATTCTATAGACAAATCACAAGAAATAATGGTGTACCTACAGAGGTTCAGGAAATCTTTTATACGATTGAATCGAATAACTCAGGAGTGTTGCGAAATTCTATTAATGAAGCGCGGTATGCTTTCAAACAAAAAAAGGACTCAGCCATTCATGTTCACATGTCAAATGCTGCAGCTTTCATGTTGAGCGCGGGTACTTTTTCCACAGTGCTCGTAGAGAAAAAACCATTATTGGTGCCACTCATGCCTGATGCCGATTCTTTTTATACGTTTTCCTTAGTTGAAAAATATGACCTTGACGGTGAGAGGCTCGTGAAAATTTCTTTTGAGCCTAATGAGGATGTCAAGAAGCCCGCAGCTTATGGTGAGGTAATTATAAATGAATCTAGCTTGGCGATTAGAAACCTTTCTATATCCGTTAAGCATCATTTGGGAATGGATACCATCAAAGGGGCCAAAGGCAAATGGCCTACATTTAATAATCAGCATCAACTCACCTTTGATTTTTTGAGAAACGGGCAATTGAACTACATCAAATACAATTGCGGTTTTGAGTTTGATACCAAAGTCAAACAGCATAAAGTGGAAGTGGAGGCTTTTCTTTTTGTGTATGAGCAACTAAACAAGACCAAAGATAAGCTTCATGAGACTGAGCTTAAAAGCAATGACATTGCACTCATCCGTAAAAAGAAATACAATGCGAAATTCTGGAAAGACAACCCTATTGTGAAGCGCACTCCACTTCAAGAAGATATCACTAATCAATTTGAAAAAGATGGGAACTTCGGAACAATGTTCTCGAAAAAATAGTGGCCGCTTAAAATCCTATACTAAAAGACAACTTCCAGAATAAATTATTCTCGGAATTTGGAAACTGGTAATTGCCATATCGATAAAACGCTCCGCCACCAATTCCCCAATAGGCAACGTTCGCATAATTTCCACGGATGATATTATTCAATCCAAGCCCAGCCTCTGTAAAACCCTTGTCAAACGCTTGTAGGTCAAATCCAATATGAGCTTGCTGATTTTCAAGTTGGCCAATTCCTATGTTGTGATAAAGTACCAGTTCGGGCTTAGAGAATTTCTTGTTCAACAACACGTTTCCAAAATTATGCTGAAGAAAAACAGAAGCGTATTTAGAAGCGGAGAATTCGTAAAGTCCCATCGTCTGGAAATAATCATCCACTAAATAGTAAGTTAAGCTTGCACCTCTGCCATTATAAAGTTTCCCGTAAGGAGCCAGGCCTTCAAGCCAACCGGCAGAAAGAAATAATCGTGTCTTGCCTCCATAGCGATGATTGCGCATCAGCTTGGCCGTAAAATCAAATCGGGTGTAATTGAAATTCATGGCATCAAACATAGGAGCAGCTTGAACCACTGAAAACGAAATGACCGGGAATCGTTGACCAATAAAAATCTTTTTACCGCGCAAGCTCATGTAGCTTTCATCGCGAACGTATCGAAAAGTCAAACCTGTTTCGACAATCAAAAAGCGACTAAGTAGCTCGTTGTTCAGTTGAAATTGGTAATTATAAGTAGGAGTGATCTCGTTTCGCGAAACAAATACAGTGGTGTGCACATCGGGAAATAATCGATAGCCAATTTCGCCTTTGTAAAATTCAATTCGATCGTAACGCGATGAAACCCATGTTCTGAAATTTTCGGAACTAAGTAACTGACCGTCATGACTTACATTCAATGAACCTGTTTCAATGATGTCTTTAGCGTAGGCGAATCGTAAAAAGAAATCTTTGTTTAAGTTGAAATTGAATTTTGTTTCGCCTCCGTATTTCCATTGCTGATCGCGAAATCCATAACCCGCATAGCCACCCAGCCTCAGCCATTTAGAAAAACGATTGCTCGTGTAAATGCCTGCGCCCAGTCTGTAAGTTTCATAGCGATTGATCCTGCTCATTTTGCTAATGTCAAGTTCAATCGGACCAATCGGCACTACCTGCATTACAAACATTTCTAAAATCTTGTCGAGCGATCGCACTTTGCGCAGCGCAGAATCTAATAGCGTATAGGTTCGCGCTTCTTTGCGATCGAGTGTGAAGTTGCGGTACTTCTCAAGGATCAATTTGTTCTCCGCATCTTTGGGCACCGCGAGGTCTACTTTGATATCTCCAAAAGTTGATCGCTTCAATTCGTGATTGATCTTGATCTCTTTGAAGAAACTTCGATGCTGTGCAATGCCATGCCTTCCGGCAACTTTAGTATTTCGAAAATCAAGATCGGTGTTCAGCTGAACAGGAAACCAATGCCCATCAATCTTCTCATAATTTTGCTGAATGCGAATTCCGGTTAACGCCAAAGTATCGGCAGATGTGGCAATTACATTTTTGATGGCAAAACCATCGGTGCAAATTGAAATGGATCCTTTTAATCCGTTGAAAAACTTACCGGCCTTTGGCTTATATCGAATGGTGAAAACGGTATCGGAATTATAATAAGAGGTGTCGGCCAAAATGAAATCGTATCTACTGAAAGTTCCTTTACTGATCGGATTGATGAAATCCTTCATCAACAGCGATATGTCGTCTTTGTAAAAAGAGAATGGCTGGTAATCCGTAGCTACGTTGGTGAAAATGGGGCTTTTGAAACCTGAAACTTGCAGAGCGAGAAGTTTTTCTTTCTCCTTATCGGGATTGATAACTTGCTTTTCGGTGATGGATTCGCTCAAGAAGAAATGAGTAGTGCGAGCAATACTATCGAACGACAATATTTCCTTTTGACTTTTCTTAAGCTTCACCGTATCGGGACGATTTTTTAATGCATTGATGATGGAGTCAGAGCGTTTAGAAGGCTCACTCATCGTAACTAAAAATTTGTTGTACGAAATGTATTGGTACGATTTAAGATTGACCGGATCGTTATCTTTCTTGTGATCAATTGCCTGGCGGATAATACGGAAGGCAGGATTTTCTCCCTTTGCTGCAGTAACTGCAACTTCCCGGAGTATGGTTGCAGAGGGTAACAAAGAAATGAAAGCGTGCTCTTTTAGAAAGGGGAGAGAAACAATTCTGCGTTGGTAACTGACGTGCGATAAATAAACTTGCCCGGAATAATTTGCCGGAACCGGTAGCGAATAATTCCCTTCGATATCGGATGATGTGCCGGTTCGTCCATCTTCAAGAGTAATGTTTGCAAAAGCTATTGGCTGCCGACTGACGCTATCGATTAGAGTGCCACGAATAGATTGGGCAAATGTCAGAGAGGAAAAAAAAATTCCAATTACAAATAGATGGCTCTTCACTTTCACAGTTAGCACAAACTTGATTTTAAGAATTAGTATCTGTGCTCATCTGTGTAATCTGTGGCAAACTATAGCACGATGTTCACGATCTTCCCTTGAACAATGATCACTTTCTTGGGCGCTTTGCCTTCGGTCCATTTTTGCACAGCTTCCGATGCCATCACAATTTTCTCCATGTCGCTTACAGGCATGTCAAGAGCGAAGTTCATTTTAGCGCGTACTTTGCCGTTGATCGAGATTGGATATTCAAATGAACTCTCAGTCAAATATTGCTCATCGAATTTCGCGAAGCTTGCGTTGAAGATCGAATCTGCATGACCTAACTTCTCCCAAAGCTCTTCGGTGATGTGTGGAGCGAATGACGAAAGGGCAATCGCCAATGGCTCAAGCACCGCACGCTTGTTACACTTCAATGAACTCAATTCATTAGCGCAAATCATAAATGCACTAACGGATGTATTGAAAGAAAAATTGTTAATGTCTTGCTCTACTTTCTTTAAAGCAGCGTGAAGCACTTTCAATTCATCGCGTGTTGGCTCGGCATCAGACACATTCCAGTTGCCTTGATTATCGTGGAAGAGATTCCAGAAACGTCTTAAGAATTTATAAACGCCATCAATGCCGCTGGTGATCCAAGGTTTGGATTGTTCCAACGGACCAAGGAACATTTCATACAATCGCAATGTGTCAGCTCCGTAAGAATTGATGATATCGTCAGGATTGACAACGTTGTAATAAGACTTGCTCATTTTTTCGATTGCAGAGCCGCAGATGTATTTGCCGATGGTTGGATCTATAGCCGGGTTTCCATCTGCATCTTCCAAAATAAATTCAGCGCTGGCAAAATCATTTCTCCATCCCTTTAATTCATTTGTATCTAACTCAAGCCCATTCACGGAAGCTATTGTTATGTGATTTGGGCTTAAAAAATTAATTGCAAAGTTTTCAGGTGAATTTTCATTTGGTCTAATATTTCCACCCTCAAGAAATCTATCAGTTTTTAGAATTTTGTTAAATAGGTTTGAGAAATTAGTCAACTCATCAAAATTTTTCTCGTAGTCGAGCTTGGTTAACTGTTCGTAAATACTTTTAGATACAAAGACGTTTGTGGCATTGATTCTGTAAACGAATCTAGAATCGCCCGTAATCTTTCCTTGATTGATCAACTTCTTAAACGGTTCATCAAAATTCAAATAACCTAAGTCGTGAAGGATTTTTGTCCAGAGGCGTGAGTACAACAAGTGAGCGACCGCGTGTTCTGATCCACCGATGTACACATCAACTTGGTTCCAGTAGTCAAGCGCTTCTTTGCCTGCGAATTCTTTTGTGTTGTGCGGATCCATGTAGCGCAAGAAATACCATGCGGCTCCAGCGTGCGTGGGCATGGTGTTGCTGTCGCGTTTAGCATTCTCTGAAAAATTAATCCACTCTTTCAAATTTGCTAATGGACCTTCGCCTGTTCCTGATGATTTGAAATTGTTTGTCTCGGGAAGAGTCAATGGCAATTCATTGTCGTTCATCGGGTAGGGCATGTCATCTCTGAACACTACCGGGAATGGTTCTCCCCAATACCGCTGACGACTCCAACCTGCATCGCGCATTTTGTAATTGATCTGGCGCTTGCCTATTCCTTTTTCTTCAATCGCATTGATTGCAACATCAATCGCTTTGGTCATCACCAATCCATTTAAGAAGCCGGAGTTTTCAAGAATGGCATCTTTGGTTGCATTGGCTTCTTCGCCATTGTAATGCGACCCAATAATGTTGGTGATCGGAATATTAAAATGCTTCGCGAATTTATGATCGCGTTCATCGCCACAAGGCACGGCCATGATCGCACCTGTTCCGTAACCAGCCAATACATATTCGCTGATCCAAATCGGAATTTGCTTTCCGCTCAGTGGATTAACTGCATAAGCACCGGTAAAGCATCCGGTGATCTTCTTTACTTCGGCCATACGCTCTACTTCCGAGCGGCTCTCCACATACTTCAAATATTTTTCTACTTCGTCTTTGTGTGATGAAGCAGTAATCTGTTTGACTAAATCATGCTCAGGTGCAAGCACCATGAAGTCAACACCGAAGATGGTATCAGGACGAGTGGTGAAAACACGGATCTTCGCCTCACCTTTGGCGAGCTTGAAATCCAATTCACAACCAACACTTTTCCCAATCCAGTTGCGTTGAATCTCTTTCATCGAATCGCTGAAGTCGATTACATCTAATCCTCTCAGCAGACGCTCGGCATATTCGGTGATGCGCAAACTCCACTGGCGCATTTGCCTTTTCACTACAGGGAAACCTCCACGATAGCTAACGCCATTAATTACTTCATCGTTAGCCAAAACAGTTCCTAAAGCTTCGCACCAATTCACATCGGTGTAAGCCAAATAGGCCAAACGATATTGCATCAAGATTTCCTGACGCTGCTTTTGCGTAAGAGCTTTCCATTCATTCGGGCCGAATGTGGATTCGCCATTAGTTAGTTTGAATTTTGGATTAGGAAATGGATGCTCTGCGTTTCCTTCGTTCTCTAAAATCCACGTAAGTGTAGTAATGCGCTCGGCTTTGTTGCTTTTGCGATTGAACCAGCTATCGAAGATTTGGAGGAAGATCCACTGAGTCCATTTATAATAATTAGGATCGCAAGTCTGCACTTCGCGACTCCAATCATAACAGAAGCCGATGCTACCCAACTGTCTTTTAAAATTAAGAATGTTGTCTTGGGTCGACTTAGCAGGATGGACACCATGTTCAATCGCATATTGCTCAGCAGGTAAACCAAAAGCATCAAACCCCATCGGATGCAACACATTAAAGCCACTCAGTCTTTTGAAGCGAGCATAAATATCGGATGCAATGTAACCGAGCGGGTGGCCAACATGTAGTCCGGCTCCCGATGGATAGGGGAACATATCCAACACGTAGCACTTCGGCTTCGATGTGTCATTGGCTACCTTATAAACACTTTTTTCTTCCCAGGTCTTACGCCACTTTTCTTCAATGCGCTTGATCTCTTCTTTGCTGTACTCGGCCATTATTGAAAATTCAGAATTAATAGAACCGCAAAAATAGCACATAGAATCGGAGTGCGAAATTGGTTCGACCCTTTTAGATAACTTCTGTCTACTTTTGTTTTAGTGAACAATCTAAAAATCGATCGCCCTTCGATCAGAGGCAAGTTTCGTAGAAAACTGGGCAAAAAGTATTTCGTATGGAAGCGAAAATTGAAATGGCTTTTTGGCTCAGAGCGGTATTCTAAAACAACCTCTACCGATCTCTTGCCTAACCTTGCGAAAGAGCACCAGTCTTTTTTGCTTCGGCCGCTAAAGGATGTGCAAATGCAGTTGCAACATAATAAGGTGGTTAACCTCCGGCTCGCCATAAAACAAATCGACCAAGTGGTGATCAAACCCGGAGAAGTGTTTTCGTTCTGGTACTTGGTTGGAAACCCTACGGCCGACAAAGGATATTTGCCGGGGTTGATATTGGATCAAGGTAAGATTGGCGAAGGAGTGGGGGGAGGCTTGTGCCAGTTGGGTAACCTGATTTACTGGATGGCCATTCATTCGCCACTAACCATCAAAGAAAGATATCGTCACGGCTACGATGTTTTCCCCGATGTAAACCGTTCCATCCCTTTCGGTTCAGGTGCCACTCTCTCTTATAATTATGTAGACATCCAACTGAAAAATGAGACGGACCAATCGTTTCAACTTTGCTTTTGGCTGACGGATGAATATTTGCATGGCGCGATTCGAAATGAAAAACCTTCTTCCGTACGTTACGAAATTTATGAATCGAAACATCAGATCATGCATCAGGGGTGGGGTGGCTACACCAGGCACAATCAAATCAACCGGAAAACGTTTGATCAAAATACGAACGAACTTTTGGCTGATGAAGTGATGGCAGAGAACCATGCCATTATGATGTACGAACCATTTCTTACTTCTTGATTGAATGATCAGTTTTTCTTTCTGAGAAACTCCGGTCGCACTTCATTAGGATTTTGCCAGGAGAGATGCTCTTTAAGGATGTCAGCACTTTCATTCTCCTTGAGTTTCTTGATGAACTCTTGCCATTGGTATTCCGGAATGTAATAGTAATTCCCAACCAGACGAACGGCAGCAGTGCTAGTATAGTGAATGTACAATTGCGGGTAACGCAACACGGCAATTCTCCAAAGCTTGGCATCATCAATTGGGTAATCAGGTATCCAAGGCATCGCATCTATTCCAGTAGAGTAAGTAAAATACTCTGCCAATGATTTGTGTGCAATGATGAGTTCTGGTCTTTGATATTTTATAATTGAGATTGCCTTTTTCGTCACCTGATCATACAAAGAATATGGAGGATCTTGTCTGAGTGGTTCATAACTTTCCCAACTCACTAAACTCAATCCACAAAGAATTGTGATTGCTGAAATAGCAAGTGCTTTTCGAAATGGAAATGAATTGATCAGGAAGAGTAAAAGCAAAGGGCAAAGCAAAACACCGACATGAAAAAAGCGGTACGCAGCTCCGCTGATTTCCCAATGAAAGAATGGAAACCATAAAGTGATCATGAGTAGCGTTATCATCAAGCTCTCACTTCGGATTTTTTGAATCATGAATCTTAATTCTTTAAACAGCAAGGTCATTGCCAGAATACTTGCTGATAAAAACTCGAACAACCAGAGTCCCGAAATTTTACTCCATCCCAAAGTGGAAATGAATGAAAGAGCAGGAAGTTGTGGTGTCGTGCTGATTAAATTATGTAAGCGCTGATAATCTTTGAGGTTGATGATTCCGGGGAATATCAATGTAATTATGATTAGCGATAGCAACCCAACTCCAGCGACAAGCCAGACCTTGAGAGGCATGTACTTGTTGATGAGCCAAAAGAAAACACATCCTACTCCAAGCGCAGCTGTCATCCGATGGCCGAATAAACCGAGCACCACCAAGATCAAAATAGACCATCGTTTATTTTTTGCGATTGCAAATAGCAACGCTAGCAGTAAGTCTACGCCTAATAAATTTTTCGGCCACTGCGCAGAGAAATAAGTAAGCTCCGGACTAAAAAATGTAATCGCAGCAAAAAGCAGAGCGGCTTCTTTGCGAATGCAAAATTGTAGCGCATACAAATAGATTAAAAGAGAAAAGGAACCTACCAATACACAACTCAGAATTTTGACAGCAATCAAATGATTGGGTGAAAATAGATTTACGAAAAGTAGAAGGGGATAGAATAAAGTCCATTCGGGTGAATGCATTTTTCCTTCAGTAAGAACGGACTTCAGCTGAACGAGATAAAAATAACTATCCCAGCCATTGCCAAATTCAGTCTGAGCCAGCGCGACCCAACGAATGATGAACGAGATCAGAAATATCAGACAACCTAAAACTACCGGCTTCGAAATGAAGTCAATGATTTTATCTGCAAAGTGCTTCATTTGAAATCTTATAGCGGCTGCGGTCACCGTAGTTATAGTGCCACCACTCAGTTGGCTGCGCGACAAAGCCGCATTGCTCCATTACCGATTTTAAGTATTTCCTGCTTTCGATGACTTTAGGTGAAAGCTTCAGGTAAGCGTGATGAGCTTCTTCACCAAAATGATCAAACTCGGTTCCCATGTCCACTTCTTTGCCTGCAAGATCTACTAAAGTCATATCGACAGCAGCGCCCCGGTTGTGAATAGATCCCCCTTTAGGATTTGCAACGTAACGATTGTCTGGCTTGATGGCCCACATTTTTTTCTGCACGTCTACCGGGCGGTAACAATCAAAGAACTTGATCCGGAATCCTTTCGGAAGAAAAATCTTGTTGGCTTTGATTAGTGCTTCGGCAACTTCACTTCGAATCAAGCAAGTAGCGCAGGGGTATACTTTTTCTTTTAAGAAATTATTGGTTGTGGCATAGCGCATATCAAATGCGAAGTCTTTGTTGTCATTGAGTTTTACAAAACCCGTGTCATAAGTAGATTGACGAGTATTTGGTTGAAAATCATACCCAATGAAAAACGGAAGTATAAAGAGGAGTAGTAAAAATTTCATGGTGGTTATTTTTGAGGTGAAGCCATCACCAACGGAGTTAAAAATTTCTCCGGGTGAATTCCATCTTCATCGATCGTGAGTATGTCCTGAAATATTTTGAGGTCTTCAGACGATTCTTCTCCTGAATAGTACCCACTGGTTTTTGATATTTGAACCAGCTTTCCAAAGATGCGGATCACAGCTCTACCAGCAGAAAGCTCTTTTATTTCCCAGTTGCCATCGGCAATAGTTTCATCCGTTTGAGATTCCTGCCCGTTCTCGCTCCAGCCTTCTTTGTAAGAAACAAACGTATAATCAGATCGAAGAATCAGAGAGCTGACATACCCATCCGGCTCTCGCAGCTCATTGCCTATACGATGATCGAGAACCTTTTCTAAAATTGTTCCTTTAGCTTTTTTTAGCAATGAGGTCTTCAATGATTCAGTAATATTATCCTCCAATATGAATTCTGTTTTTCCGTTTATGAATTTGATTTCACTAATGACCATGTCTTTGTAAGTTGATCCCGGATACACATCCTTCACCTGTATTTTTATATTCTTGCCCTTGACGGGATCAGACAGTAAAGCAGTTTGCTCACCCGTGTCATCGGTAAGTTTCAATTCGCTTTGCTTCCCATTCTCATCCGACATGAGCAAAGATTTCACCCGCGTGTTTGCAGTAAAGTGTTTTTCAGATCGCTGATATCCATTCACCACTTCCAAGGCGGTGATGGTTTGCTCGTCCTGAAACTGGAGGTTTAAAAACTGTCCTACACCATTTCCTTTATCACCTTCGGCCCAGGCAAATTCACTCCTCGAATCGAAAAGATTGCGCACTCCAAATGCTAAATCAGGAGAGAGCGTGCTTGAAGCGGTGATTGTTCCTTTCACTTGCTTTGGTGTGATGATATTCGCTTTTGTTCCGCTCTTTAGCAGAATGTTCAGTTCACTGATGGCCGCAGTTTTCTGAGATGGAAAAGTGGTTATAACAGTGCCTTCCTTGTCGCTCTTGTCAATTTCATTGAATCCATCCAGTCGAATGAACAAAGAGTAAACATTGGAGGCATCTAATTTAAGTCGGTTGTTTTGATAATTCCGGTCAGCCAGTTTTTGGCCATTGGTGTAAATGCTAAAAGAACGAATGGGCGCAATAGATTCGGCAACGGGCTGAGTTATTTCCAAAATGTCGATGGCTACAGGTTTGTCAAAATAAAGCATGATACCTTCATCTGGCGCTGCTCCAGGCATGGTTGACCAATACGTATTGTTATTACCATCAAATAGATTCCGATAAGAGAATTTGCTGTGAGGAATCTGAGTAGACGTGGCATAAATTCCTTTCAGCACAATATCTGGTGAGGCTGCACTTGAACCTTCTTGTGATACTTCAGTTTTAGCATCACCCGAACTCGTAGAATCAGCTGTAACCTCTGTTGAGTCTCCCGATTTTTTTGTTGAACACCCTGTTGCTAACACTGCAACGCAGGTGATGAAAAGGAATGTTTTTTTCATAATTGATAGGGGTTCTAACAAAGTTATCTTTTTTCCCGTCAACCTGCTTTCACATAAAGTGGTGATACAAACAATTCATCCTACCCAAACGACAGTTCGGTAACTCCTTTTATTAATACCTGTCAGTAACGATCACTTTTGACGTGTAATCGCCAAAAAAACACTTTTATGAGCAAATTGATTTCTACCATTTTAGTAACGCTCCTCACACTTCAGCTTAGTGCGCAAACCAAAATCAAAGGAGTTGTAAAAGATTCAAACGGGGAGACAATTCCAGGGGCGAATATTCTTGTGAAAGGTTCGTATGATGGAACAAGTAGTGGAGGAGATGGTTCGTTTTCTTTTACCTCTGATGAAAAAGGTATACAAGTAATTGCCGCCTCATTTGTTGGATACAAAACGATCGAGCAACAAGTTGAACTCAACGGAAGTGAAATCAATCTCTCCTTAAAATTGGAGCAAGAGATTAATCAGCTGGATGCAGTCGTAATTTCTGCAGGGTCATTCACTGCAGGCGAAGAAAAACGAAGAACAATCTTAAAGGCCATCGACATTGTAACTACCGCAGGCGCTACTGCCGACATTGCCGGGGCGCTTAACACACTACCCGGTACACAGAAAGTAGGAGAGAGCGGAAGGCTCTTCGTTCGTGGTGGTGATGGTAATGAAGCTCGCACCTTCGTTGATGGCTTGGTAGTGCTTAACGCTTATGGTCCGTCAGCACCTAACACACCTTCGCGCGGCAGATTTCTTCCATTCATGTTTAAGGGAACAAGTTTTAGCACAGGCGGCTACTCTGCTGAATACGGACAAGCGTTGTCGGCAGCATTGGTTTTGAACTCGAAAGACAAAGCAGAGATGAATCAGACAGACATTGGAATAATGTCTGTTGGAACGGACGTTGCGCACACTCAAGTGTGGGGCAAAGCTTCATGGTCAGGCAAGATTCAGTACACCGATCTGAGGCCATACATGGGTTTGATCAATCAGCGCGTAGATTGGAAAACTCCATTCTCATCGATTGAAGGGAATACTGCGTTTCGTCAACAGGTAGGTAAAGGAATGATCAAAGCATTTGGGAACTTCAGCCAATCTTCTTTCTCTCTATACAGTCATGATATTCTTGATCCAAGTTTGAAGCAGCAACTTGATCTCGCCAATAATTATCGATACGGCAACCTTTCTTATAAAACTGCACTGAACGGTCAGTGGGATTTGCGAAGTGGTCTTTCTTATTCGTTCAACCAAAACAAAATAAAAGTGGAGGGAGCTCCATCCGAAGAAACAGAAAACGGTATTCATGCTAAATCGGTTTTAAGTCATTCCTTTTCTGATCGGATTGAACTTCGATTTGGAGGAGAGTTGATCGATAGAAACTATTTCGCTTCACATTACAACGATACCATCAAACAAACTTTATCACGCTCATTTCACGAATCAATCATTTCTTCTTTTACTGAAACAGAGATCTATGCCAGCACTCGGTTCGTTGCCAAGGTGGGTACTCGTTACGAATACAATTCATTGAATCATCGCGCAAGTGCTGACCCGCGTTTGTCGTTGGCTTACAAGCCCGGAACGAAGGGCCAGTTCTCTTTTGCCTATGGAAGTTTCAGGCAGTCGGCCAACAACAAATTTTTGAGAGTGAATGATCAATTGAATGCTGAACGTGCCGATCATTTTATTCTTAACTACCAGATAGTAACCGATCGAAAAACCTTCCGTGTTGAAACCTACTACAAAAAGTATTTTGATTTAGTGAAGTATGTCAATGGTGACCCAATGGTTCTCTCAAATGCTGGCAGTGGTTATGCGCAAGGAGTAGAGTTGTTCTGGCGCGATAGTGAGAGCATCAAAAATGTAGACTACTGGATTTCCTATTCGTACCTCGACACCAAAAGAGATTACCTGAATTATCCTTCATCGGCAATTCCATCTTTTGCTTCGGCACATAACTTCTCGGTGGTGTACAAACATTTTATCAAAGCAATTAAATCTCAGCTCGGATTTACTTACAGCTATGCAAGCGGTCGTCCTTATTACAATCCGAATCTTAAGACTGAGCAATTCCAATCAGAGCGTACGCCATCGTATCAGGACTTGAGTGCCAACGTAAGTTATCTTCCCAAGAACTGGTTGATCATTTATGCTTCGTGTACCAACCTGCTTGGTCGCAATAATATTTTCGGATATCAATATAGTTCACAGCAGAATTCAAACGGAGAATATGTAAGCCGTGCCATTCGTCAACCGGCCAGTCATTTCATCTTCCTCGGAATCTTCATTACGATCTCAAAAAATAAATCAGTTAATCAATTACCCAACTTGTAGAAGGCCTCAAGCTACAGGCTTCTGGCTTCAAGCTTGTGGCCTGTAGCCTGAAGCTTGCAGCCTAAATCGAAACATAAATCCAATAAAATATGAAAACAATAATCCTAACCCTCGCAATGACTCTAAGCTTCATTGCAAAAGCCAACGATGACAAATACATCGAGGCAATGTCTAAGAACATCGAAATGGTTTATCAAGCACAAACAACTGAAGAACTCCAAAAGGCAGTGAATGCTTTTGACCGGATTGCCAGTGCAGAGAAAGAAAAGTGGGAGCCTCTTTATTACAGCGCTTTCGGCAATATCATGTTAGCTAATCGCGAATCGGATGGCTCAAAGAAAGATAGTTATCTGGATCTTGCTATGGCTTCGATTGAAAAAGCCAAAGTAGCAAGACCGAATGATTCAGAGATCATTGCTTTGGAAGGATTTGTTCAAATGATGAGAGTAACCGTTAATCCTGCGGCTCGGGGACAAGAATATTCCGGCAAGGCATATGAAGCTTATCAAAGAGCGTTAGCAATTAATCCGAGCAATCCACGTGCATTGGCATTGATGGCTCAGATGGAATATGGTACCGCACAATTTTTCAAATCACCAACGACATCAGCTTGCGCTACAAACGCTAAAGCGATCGAGAAATTTGAGACGAGTAAACCGGAAAGTCCGCTGGCGCCAGCGTGGGGCAAAGGAATGACTGAAGACTTGAAAACGAAATGCGCTAACCGTTAATCGTTATTAGTTGGTCGTTAATCGTATTTCCATAGAATAAATAATTAGAAGATATGAAAAATATAAAAGTTTTTATGATGGTGGTCATCGGATCGATGATAATATCCACTGGCTTTCACTCAGAAGAAAAAGGTTCTATAAAAGTTACGCTCTCTAATATAAAAGACACCGGAAAAATTAAGATTGGAATTTATCGGGAGGGAGACGATTTTCCTGACGCAAAGTTTTTGGTAAAAACACTTTTTGCTGAAGGTGTTAGCGGGCAATGCGAAGTTCAATTTGAAGAAATTCCTTTTGGCACTTATGCTATTGCTATTTATCAGGATGTGAATGGCAACGGCAAACTAGATAAAGGTGCTTTCGGAATTCCTTCTGAGCCATTTGCATTCTCCAACAACTTCAGGCCCAAATTTGGCGGACCATCTTTTGAGAAATGCAAATTCGATTTTGCTAAAGACCAACAAGCTGTTCGTATTGAAATGATCAATTCTCTGTTTGGAGGAGACTAACCTAAATTCAAAGATTCCATATTCCAAATTCAAAATTTGGTTAACCTATTAAAGTATTAGTTTTGAATGTGGAATCTTGAATTTTAAATTTTGAATGAAAAAGTATCCTAATCTTCGTCTCGCCATTTTCCTGACCATGGGAGGGTTTGCAATCCCGTACTTTGTGTGCTCGAGTTGTTCAAGATCATTGTACAACTACACAATGATTGGAATCTTTTCTTCTTTAATATGGATTACACTTTGGTTTGGAAATGCACATCTGAGCAGGCTATTGAACAAGTATGTGTCATGGATGGAGAGCCCGGTTATGAGATTCTTCTTAGGATTGGCATGCACAATCATTTATACGCTTGGCACACTGTATTTACTTACCATTAGTTTTAATTGGGTAACAAATTTTAATATCGGATTTGGTGTCGAAACGATTTACGCACCTATCATCATTACGTTTGCTATTTCAGCTTTCATGCACGGTAAGCAGTTCTTATTAAACTGGAAAAAGGCGACACTTGATGCAGAAACTTCCAAAAAAGAAAGCGCTATTGCGCGATACGAATCATTAAAGAACCAGATCAATCCGCATTTTCTATTCAACAGCCTGAATGCATTAACCAACCTGGTGTATGAAGACCAGGACAAAGCCGCGAAGTTTATTAAACAACTTTCCGATGTCTATCGCTACGTCCTTGATACACGCGAAAAAGAAGTGGTGACGTTGGAAGAAGAGTTGCGATTTGTTCAAGCGTATTTGTATTTACAGCAGATTCGGTTTGGTAATAATTTAAACGTGAAACTGAGCCTGGATAATGTTCAAGGAAAAGTAGCACCATTAGCTTTGCAGTTGCTTTTGGAAAATGCAATCAAGCACAACGTGATCTCTGTGGAAGATCCATTATTTATCGAGGTCTATGAGAAGGATGGATTTATTTGCGTGACCAATAATCTTCAAAAGAAAAGTAGGATTTCAGAAAATGGAACCGGCCTCGGGTTGGAAAATATAAAAAGCCGCTACAAGTTTCTAACGGATAAGGAGATTGATGTTTCAGAGGCCGAAGGGGAATTTTCCGTAAAACTTCCACTCATTGAAATGGAAGAAGCATGAACATTCTGATCATTGAAGACGAACCACAAGCTGCGCAGCGACTTGAAAAGTTGGTCAGATCCATTTTGCCTTTAGCTAAAATCCTTCCTCCAATTGATACTGTAAAAAAATCAGCGCAATGGTTGAAGTCAAATGAGATGCCTGACCTCATCTTCATGGATATTCAATTGGCAGATGGCATCAGCTTTCAAATCTTCGATCAGATTGAAGTGAAGTCTCCAGTTATTTTCACAACAGCCTATGATGAATATGCGCTCAAGGCTTTCAAGGTGAATAGCATTGATTACATTCTGAAACCTGTCGATGAACAAGAGCTGAGACAAGCCATTGAAAAATTTCAACGATTGACAGGCGCAACCAATAATAAGATGATGGAGAGCATTGGCTTGGCAATGCAGATGCTTACCAAAAAATACAAAGAGCGCTTTGTCATCAAAGTAGGAGAGCACATAAAATCAGTTGAAACAGACGACATACTTTTCTTCTTCAGTTTAGAGAAAGCTACATTCGTTCAAACGAAAGATGGAAAGAAAAACATTCTCGACTTTACCATGGATCAACTCGAGGAATTGCTTGATCCAGCTAAGTTCTTTCGCATTAATAGAAAATACATTGTGCATGTGAAGTCCATTCAAGACATGATCAGCTACACCAATGCAAGACTAAAACTTGTTTTGAAGACCAGCGATGATGATGAAGTGATTGTTGCTCGCGAACGCGTTCAGCAATTCAAAGACTGGCTAGACTCTTAATTTCTATCTAGTCTCTTAAGTTTTGTGTCGTAAGTCTAATTGAATTGGTCTTTGTACATATCCTCATAAGTAAGAGTGGTGGCGGGATTCTGTTTGCTTTTGATTAAGCCTACGTGATAGGCTAGGGCAAAACCCATCATTAAGAAGATCGAGATATAACCAACACTAAAAATCACCGGGTCGTAAGTGGAGAATCCTTCGTAAACAAAAATGTCGTAACCGAAAATATTCAAGGCGAGGATGACGGATAGAGTAAGTAATCCGGAACCGGTTCGCTCGTTGGCCCATGCCCGGATAACAATGTAGCTTCCATATAACAATAAAATACCCGATGTGATTAAATAGACATTAAGTCCTTGTGTAAAAACCCTAGGTAAGCTGGAAAGACTAAATGCAGTGAAAAGCACATTACAAAAAACCAATCCGTATTTGATGATGATGTTGGCTTCATGATGAAATAAACTGGTGAGAAAAAGAATGGCCCAGATCATCGCCAGGTACAAGGCGATGTACTCTATTCGAATCATCGAGTTCCAATCGAAGCCGGGATAAAAGGAGATGAAGAGATAAAGATTAGAGAAAACGGAACGTACCGACCACGTTAGTGCAAGCAATGCGAAGTAAAGCGTTGCTTTATTCTTTTGATGGACAAAGAAAATGATCACAAAGAAGAAGCCGATACAAAACAAGACCGCAGATTCGGTGAGCTTGCTAATCTCTGAAACACTGCGCTTGAATTTCATAAGCGAGGGTTTGCCCATGAAGATTTGCTCTTTGATTCCGCCTTTGGCATGATGAAAGTTGGCAATCTGTAGTACAAGTGAAAGCGTATCTGATTCGGTTTGAAAAACCACTGTCTGTGGTTTCCATTGTGGTTTACATTCTTCCAAGGATTTCCCAACCGTTCCGTTTTCGGCAACGGCCATTCCATTCACCCAAAGTTTGTAACTCGAATAAATCTGAGGTATCGCCAAAGCAAAATCCCTTTCCTCTGTAGGTACTAAAACTGTAATTAGATAAGTGGCATAACCGATACCCTCTTCATTCTTACTTGACTTGAAAAGACTGGGAAAATCAATCATTCTTCCTGGTGCTGTTTTACATTCGGTAGGAGAGAGAAGCTGACTTTCAAAATACTTGCATGGTCCTTTGAGCGAAAGGGGCGTATTACTAATCTTCCAATGGCGTGCATCAATGACCTCGTGAAGGGCCAAAGCGCCATTATCTTGAGGAAAAACTTTCTCAACAATGAATAATAATAGAATAACTAACGGAATTGCCTTCAATGAATGGTTATGATTGGTGATCGACTAAATGCCGGATGGGTTGATCACAAAGATGACAAATCCGCAAATATTTCCTAGTGATTTTTACACGGAAAACGTACGCGCGACAAGTTCTCCTAAAGCCGGTCCATGTTTGAAGCCATGCCCAGAGCCTCCGCCTAAAAACCACAGATTTGCTGCTTCCGGATGCGGTTCGAAAATAAAGTTGCCGTCAGGAGAATTTTCATACGGGCAAACTCGGCTCTCCACGAGTGGCGCTTTTTTTAACTCGGGAAACCGATGGCTAATAAATTTTCTGGCGCGAGCCAAGGTTTCGGGATTGGAAGTTCGATCGCCATCGGTTGGATCAAACACTTCTCCGCGCAAATCAACTCCAATTTTAAATCCCCGGTTCCCGTTGCTTGGAATACCATAATAATAGTCATGACCATCTAAGTCAACCCACACGGGCATATGATTGTAAGGCAATGACTTTTCTCTAGGCACTCCGAAGTAATAAGCCTCCTGCTTCGTACAAATGATTTTCTCAGACAGCACTTCTGGAAAGAGCTGACCAAGCCACGAGCCACAAGCAAAGAGATAAATATCCGCCACTACCTTTTCCCCTGATGATAAAATGATGCTTTCTATTTTGCCGGAGGAAATCTTATTCGGCTTTGCATGAGCAAGAATAAATTTTCCACCCTCATGAACGAATGCTTCATTCACTGCAATGCAACTTTCTCTGGCCTTTAAATGACCGCCATGAGGATCGAACCAAGCATGATGTAGGTCTTCGCAATTCACTTGCGGATATTTTTTCCTCACCTCATCGCGACTCAAGTATTGATATTCAGCTTTGTACTTTTTAGAGTAAGAAATCGAATCATCTACCAGTGGATTTTTCTCTTGATAACAAAACCAAAGTACTCCCGTGTTGAAGAACAGTTGTTTATTCCACCGCTGCTGATGCTCTTTCCACAATTCAAGAGCGCGAACATTTAGACTGAAATAGAATTCATTTGCTCCATAAGTAGACCGAATCACTCTCGTTTCATCGCCCGAACTACTGCGCGAGTTGCCTGCACCCCAGGCATCGATAAGAGTCACATCAAATCCGCTTCTTAATAAATAGAGAGAAGCCCATCCGCCAAAAGCGCCAGCTCCAATCACTGCAACCTTGGCACCCTTTGGTAGGTCTAATTTTTTTTGACGAAAAGGATTTGAGATGGGAGCGAACGTGTTCGTGTTGGACATTAATTGAGTTCGTTATTCAGTTTAAATATTAAAACAATTTACGAACAACCAATAACGATCAACTAGCAACTAATTCAATTCACAATAAGCCACTCATTCCACTGTATAATAATAGTTGCGCTTAACATGATGAGCATAAAAACAGCCAGAAACTTATGAAGGGCCGGACTCGAATTTTTCACCATGGCCATAGAAGAGAGCAACACCAGAACTATAATGGGGCCGATCAAATCCTCAAGTACATAAGCTCGCATGATGAGGTTGTCCAGGATCGAAAGGAAGGCAAGGATGGCTCCGAACAAAAAGATTCTTCGGTAGTTGGAGTAGTAGAATTTTCGGAGATCAATTTCACCTTCACTGTATGAGAATGGAAAAAGCAGACGCGCTAAAATAAAAAGCACGGTAGGATAGAGGAGAACAAAAAGAAAGATCGGCAGCCGCCAAGGACCGAATGACCTCAGTTGAAAAGTAATATACCACTCCTGAACCTGGAGGATCAAAACGATAGATACCCAAACGAGGTGCGGCCAATAAATTTTTACGCGCTCATTCTGATGCACAAGATCTGCAATACCCGTAAGAATCTGTGTGACTCCCAGTCCTAATATTATAGAGATGAAAACGGTAACGTACTCGAACGCACTGATCATAGAGAATGCTGCTTGTTAATTATTCCAAGGTACTATTTTTAAGTTTTGGGCGATGTCATAGAAGAAACAAATCCTAACCTGTTTCTGAATCCTTTTCACGCACGCTCACCTTCTCTCGTCAGGTTCAAATTGATTCTAAATAGGTCAATCAACAATAATATTTCAAGAAGTTTTCTCCTCTCGCTTGAAAGTGTGCAAGACTTTATCTACATTTTGATCTTCACCCCGACCGCCTCAAAGAAAAAATATCAGTGTTGATAAAATAAATTTGAAAAAATGCGATCGAGGTGTAGATTTGCCTCAATTCCGCAAAAAGCGTTACCTAAACGTACCATGATGAACGAGAAAATGTCTGGTCTCCTTAAGTTCCCCGTCCTCGCACTGCTATTATTTATTTCTACTATTTCCTTTTCGCAAGACATCTCCAAAGATGCTGCTGTCATCAAAGCAGGTGAGGATTTATTTAATGGCAACTGTAAGTCTTGCCACCGGGTGAAACAAAAATTGGTCGGCCCTGCTCTGGCAGGCGTGTACGACCGTGCCCCATCCATTGATTGGATCAAAAACTGGGTGCGCAACTCTGCCAAAGTCGTTGCTAGTGGCGACAAGTATGCAGTAACACTGTATGCCGAGTATAATAAGAGTGCAATGACGGCATTCACAAGCTATAGCGATGCGCAGATCATGAGCATCTTAGCTTATGTAAAAGCAGAAGCGGACAAACCAGATGCTCCAGCTCCTGGTACTCAAGTAGCAAGTGGAGGTCCAGCTCAGCCTGCAGTTCCAACCGGATATATGGATGCCATCCTTGCGGGGATGATCATCATTTTAATTCTGATGGTCGTGATCCTTGGATTGATTACTAGTGCTCTTAAGAAATACCTGAATGATAAGCAGTTAAGCGAAGATGATAAGGAAGTGGTAAACAATCCTTATACACTTTCTTCCTTCATGCGCAGCCCGGGATTTATCTTTCTGGTACTGTTCTTAGTTGCAGCCATTACATTCAAGACAGTTATTGATGGTCTATATTCTATTGGCGTGCAGCAAGGCTACCAGCCTAAGCAACCAATTGCATTCTCTCACAAACTTCACGCAGGTGCTTACGAAATCAATTGCGTGTATTGCCATACCGGTGCAACCAAAGGCAAACAAGCAAACATTCCTTCGCCTAATATTTGTATGAACTGCCACTCGCAGATCAAACAAGAGTCACCTGAAATTCAGAAGATATATTCTGCCATTGGTTATGATGCGCAAACCGCTTCTTATACGGGCAAGCAAAAGCCGATCGAGTGGGTGCGCATTCACAACTTGCCTGACTTGGCGTACTTCAACCACTCTCAACACTATAATGTAGCCGGCATCAAATGCCAGACTTGCCACGGACCTATCGAAGAAATGGAAGTTGTAAAACAATATTCATTGCTTACCATGGGATGGTGTATCGACTGTCATAGAAAAACAGACGTGAACACCGAAGGCAATGCCTACTACGATAAGCTTGTGGAACTCCACAATGCATCTAAAGGCAAAGGCACCAAAATGAAAGTGGAAGACATTGGCGGGCTTGAGTGCTCAAAGTGTCACTATTAATAATATTGATTATAGCATCTATCCATTCGAGATAAGATTATGAGCGAAACAAAAAAGACATACTGGAAAGGGTTAGCCCAACTGAAAAATGACCCGAACTACGTAAAGCATGCCGACAAGGAATTTGTTGACTTGGGCGTAGCTGAAGATCCGGGCCATTCGCGCAGGGACTTTTTGAAGATGATGGGCTTCAGTGTAGCCGCAGCTTCTCTTGCAGCTTGCGAAGCACCTGTTCGTAAAGCCATTCCTTATGTAATGAAACCAGTGGATGCCGATGCAGGTATTCCTAATTACTATGCCTCTTCTTATGTAAACGGTGGCGACTACTGCAGTATCGTAGTGAAAGTTCGCGATGGTCGTCCTATTAAAGTAGATGGCAATAGTTTATCATCAGTTACACTCGGAGGAACAAGCGCTCAAGTAGAAGCTTCAGTTCTTTCATTATATGACAACTATCGTTTACGCGGACCTCAAAAAGGTGAAGCCAAAACTGATTGGGAAACAATCGACAAAGAGATCATTGCAAAATTAGGAGAGGTAGCAGGCAAAGGCGGAGCGATCCGAATCGTAAGCAACACGATCCTTAGCCCAAGCACACTGAATACAATTGAGAAGTTCAAAGCAAAATATCCTACTACTGAACATGTTCAGTACGACCAGGTTTCTTCTTACGGCATTGTAAAAGCAAATGAAGAATCATTTGGTGTAGCAATGATTCCGTCTTACGATTTCAGTAAGGCGAAAACAATTGTAAGCATCAATGCTGATTTCCTTGGTACTTGGTTGTCACCAATCGAGTTCGCTAAACAATATGCAACGACCCGTGAGATAAGTGAAGACAAGCGCGAGATGTCTCGTCATTATCAGTTCGAATCGAATTTATCTCTCACAGGTGCTAATGCCGATTATCGTGGCATGATTAAGCCTTCACAAGAAGGATTATTGGCAACACAATTATATAATCTGGTTGCGGGCAAGGGAGGTAAAATTTCTTTCTCTGACGACACGGATAAAAAATTAGCGAAAGCAGCAGCTGATCTATTGGCGAACAAAGGCAATTCACTAGTAGTAGCCGGTTCAAACGATAAGTCAGTACAAACTATCGTGAACGCCATCAACGACTTGTTGGGCAGCTACGGCAGCACTATAAATATGTCTCTTCCAATGAATTTCCGTAAAGGAAATGACGAGAAGATGGCTGCATTCATCAGCGATGCAAAAGAAGGAAAACTAGGTGCAGTGATTTTCTACAACTGTAACCCGGTTTACGATCATCCGATGGGAGATGCATTGGGTAATGCTTTAAAGAATATCGCTTTAACTGTTTCTACTTCATATACTCCACACGAAACATCATCGGCTTGCGCATACATGGCTCCGGATCATCATTACCTGGAATCATGGAATGACTTCGAACCTAAAACAGGCTCTTATAGCTTATCACAACCAGCCATTACTCCAATCTTCAAAACACGTCAGGCGCAATTGAGTTTTCTTACTTGGGCAGGCGAAAGCGTTGAAGATTACTTTACTGTACTTCAAGCAAACTGGAAAGACTGGTTTGCAGATAAAGACACTGACTTCCAGAATTTCTGGGATAAGTGTTTGTATGATGGCGTGTATCAGGGAAAAGCAACCGAAGCTAAAACGGTTTCTTTTGCCGGAAATGTTGACACAGCAGCTTCTTCGATTGCAGCAAATAGCAAATCAGGAGGTTACGAGCTTTGCATCTTCGAAAGCTACGGTGTAGGAAATGGTTCTCAGGCAAACAATCCGTTGCTGCAAGAACTTCCAGATCCTATCACTAAGGCAGTTTGGGATCATTATGTTACGATCTCGCAATCTGATGCAGGCACCTTAGGAATCAACACCGATGCAGAGGGCAATACCAAATTGGTGAAGCTTACTGCAAACGGAAAGACAATAAACATTGCAGCACTTGTTCAACCTGGTCAAGCGCCAGGAACAATCGGTGTTGGTTTGGGTTACGGCCGCACAAAAGTTGGTGTGGTTGCAGAAAACCTTGGAGCTAATCTTTATCCGATGGTAACGATGGTAAATGGCTCATTGAATTATAGTGCATCCACCGGAGTATCAATTGAGAAAACACCTGAAGACTTTCAGTTAGCGCAGACTCAGATTCACCAGACCTACATGGGGCGCGAGAGTGTGATTCAAGAAGCTACCTTGGCAGAATTCAAAGAAGATGCTTCTGCAGGAAGAGATAATCCAATGATCACACAGTGGGACGAAAAAGTAGCTGCTGCCGCATTGAGCATGTGGAAGGGCCACTCTTACAATAATCACCATTGGGGTATGGCCATCGACCTAAACACTTGTACCGGTTGCGGTGCTTGTGTGGTGGCATGTAACGTAGAGAACAACGTTTCTATGGTGGGCAAGAAGGAAGTGATCAACAGACGCGAAATGCATTGGTTGAGAATCGACCGCTATTACAGCAGTCCCGAAGGAACGAAGCACGACAACTATAAAGGCCTTGAGAAAGCGGCAGAAAACCCAGAAGTCACTTTCCAACCGATGCTTTGTCAGCATTGCAACAATGCATCTTGCGAAACAGTATGTCCTGTTGCGGCAACAACACATAGCACTGAAGGTCTAAATCAAATGGCTTATAACCGTTGCATTGGTACTCGCTATTGTGCCAACAACTGTCCTTATAAAGTACGTAGATTCAACTGGTTCAAATATCACGACAACCAGCAGTTCTATCAGGCAAACCCTGCCATGAACACCGATCTCGGCCGTATGGTGTTGAACCCTGAAGTAACCGTTCGCTCACGTGGTGTAATGGAGAAATGTTCATTCTGCGTGCAACGCATTCAAACAGGCAAGTTGACAGCTAAACGCGAGCGCAGAGAATTGAAAGATGGCGAAGTGGTAACCGCATGTCAAGCTTCATGCTCAACCGGAGCAATCTTGTTTGGTGACATGAACAATCCTGAAAGCAAAATCAGCAAGCTGTTGAAGATCGATCATTACATCACGAAGAAGAATGATAAAGGCGAAGATGAAAAAGTCTTCAACCATGGCTTCGATAAGAAAATCGGTAACCCACGTGCTTACCGGGTGTTGGAAGACATTGGTGTAAAACCAAATATCTTCTATCTCACTAAGATTAGAAATAAGGATAAGGCAGTAGTAGAACACGCATAATTATCGATAACGAATAACGAAAAACGAAAATGCAAGTAACTTCAGCTATTCGCGAACCTCTGGTAACAGGTGGAAAAACCGTCAGAGATGTTTCGGAAGATATTAGCAAACAAGTAGAAGGAGCGCCATCCAGACTTTGGTGGACGGCCTTTGGAATTTCTTTTGTGCTTTTGCTCTACGGTTTGTACTGCGTGTGCATGATGCTATGGCATGGCATCGGTATGTGGGGACTAAACAAAACGGTAGGTTGGGCTTGGGATATCACCAACTTCGTATGGTGGGTGGGTATTGGTCACGCAGGTACGCTGATCTCTGCCATTCTCTTGTTGTTCCGCCAGCGTTGGAGAATGTCCATCAACCGTGCTGCTGAAGCGATGACGATTTTCGCGGTGATTTGTGCTGCCAGCTTCCCTGCTTTTCACATGGGCCGCTTGTGGCTAGGATTTTATTGGGCACTTCCTTTCCCGAACGCTTTCGGATCACTGTGGGTAAACTTTAACTCTCCACTCCTCTGGGACGTATTCGCGATCTCAACATACTTCTCAGTATCATTGGTATTCTGGTATATGGGCTTGATCCCTGACTTTGCCGTGATACGCGACCGCGCTGTACGCATGGGTAACAAGACAAGGGCAATCATATACAATGGCTTGAGCTTTGGATGGCAGGGTGGGGCTAAAACATGGATGCGCTATGAATCAGTAGCGTTGATCCTTGCAGGTCTTTCAACTCCTCTTGTACTTTCAGTTCATACTATAGTATCCATGGACTTTGCTACGTCAGTTATTCCGGGATGGCATACTACGATCTTCCCTCCATACTTCGTTGCGGGTGCGATCTTCTCGGGCTTCGCCATGGTATTGACGCTCTTGTTGGTAACACGTAAAGTGTTCCATTTGGAAGATTACATCACGATATACCACGTGGAGTTGATGAACATCGTCATCATCATCACGGGATCGATTGTAGGTATCGCTTACATCACTGAGTTCTTTATCGCATGGTATGGGCAAGTTCCTGCTGAACAATACGCATTCATTAACCGCGCTACTGGTCCATACTGGTGGGCATATTGGTCGATGATGACTTGTAATGTGATTTCGCCTCAGCTTTTCTGGTTTAAGAAAATCAGAACCAATCTGGTGGCTACTTTCATCATCTCCATCATTGTGAATATTGGAATGTGGTTCGAACGCTTTGTGATCATCGTTACTTCGCTTCACCGCGATTACCTGCCTTCAAGCTGGTCGATGTTCCATCCAACCATGTATGACATCGGGCAGTACATCTTCACCTTTGGATTATTCTTCACTGCATTCTTGTTATTCGCTAAGTTCTTCCCGGTGATCAACATGGCCGAAGTAAAGAGTATTGTTAAAGCAACTTCTGAAAAGAAACATTGATATGGAGAGCAACAAAAACTTTGTAGTCGGAATTTTTGATGATGAAGACGTTTTGATTCATGCTGTAGAAAGCGTGCGTGAAAAAGGCCTTCACATTCATGAAGTGTATTCACCATTCCCGGTACATGGATTGGACGAAGCTTTAGGGTATAAAAGATCCCGCTTGCCAATTGCAGCATTTATGTTTGGTATTACAGGAACGATGCTGGCGTTATTCACTCAGATTTGGATGCTTGGTTATGACTGGCCAATGGACATCGGTGGAAAAAACCACGCCTCTTTGCCTCCATTCATTCCGGTGACTTTTGAATTCACTGTATTGCTTTCAGCATTCGGAATGGTAATCACTTTTTTGATTGTGAGCGATATGAAACCATACAGCTGGCCTCGTCAGTTTGACCTTCGCAGTACAGACGATAAACACGTGATGGCAGTGGATCTTGCCGCCAACAAAATGAGCAAAGATGAAATTGGCCGTCTCCTCAAGGATAACGGTGCTTCAGAAGTAAACGAAAAGAATTTTTAATTCGTGCATATGCGATTGATTACGAATTTAGTTTTAGGAGTTTCAACAGCTGTGTTGCTTGCCGGATGTAAAGCCGGTGGAGAGAACCAAGGCTTGGAATATGCTCCCAACATGTATCATTCTGTGGCATACGAGCCACTCACCCAGATCACTGATCCGAATGCGGGGTGGTATTTCGAAGCGTTGGATGACCGCCCTGGAGAATTCTATAATTCAAATCCATACAATCCCTATAAAATGAACTTGCGCTTGCCACCGAAGAATACGGTGAGACGCACTTCGATGGGATGGCTTCCATACCGCGGAACTAATGATGAAGCCGGTATGTCAAATGCAGACAAGTTAGTTAACCCATTCACCGACACGACTGGTGTAGTTTTGGAAAAAGGCAAAGTATTATATGAAACCTACTGCAAGCATTGCCACGGAGCTAAAGGTAAGGGTGATGGTAAAGTTGCAGAAGGTGTAAAAATTGACGGAGTTGATCACAGCTCTTTTGCAGGTGTAGCCAACTTAACAGGTGATGCCATTAAAGTTCTTACCGAAGGGCACATCTTTCATGTAATTACTTATGGAAAAGGCCGCATGGGTGCGCACGGATCGCAAGTAAGCGAAGAAGACCGTTGGAAGATTGTCAAGTATGTAAAAGAACTTCAGAAGAATTGATTTTTAAACGCACTACTCAATGATAGCCGAAGAAAAATACGTTTTTAAGCCAGAGACACAGCGCAAAATATTCATGCTCGGAGCAGTAGGATTAATCCTGTTTGTGCTTGGCGTTTTCCTGGCCATGCGTTCGGGCAACGGACACGAAGGTGGCCATGAAAAGAAAGCCTCAACCGAAATCTCAAAATCATTGACTGCAAGTGTTGCTCCTCAGGAGGGTCATGAAGAACATAAAGCTGAGGCAGGAGAGGAGCATCACGGAAGCCCAACTTGGCTTAAGAGAATTTATACTTCCCTTTGGCAGAACAACGTGTTTTTTACCGGTATTGGTATCATCGGTTTGTTCTTCGTAGCTATTCAGTATGCGGCACAAGCCGGATGGTCAGCACCAATCAAACGTATTCCTTTAGCTATGGGAAGTTGGATTCCAGTGGCTGGGGTGTTGATGCTGGTTTTATGGTTTTTCGTGAAGGGTGATCTTTTTCATTGGAGTCATAGCGACTTGTATTCCCAGGGAGATCACTTTGATAAAGTATTAAACGGCAAGTCTGGCTTTTTCTATTGGCCTTTAGCTGCTGGGAGTTTTCCAATTTTCTTTATTGGAAGGATGATTGTGTTCTTTGGCTTATGGTATTTGTTTTATATCTGGATAAAGAAAGAAATGCTTGCTGAAGACCTTGATGGCTCTATCGAACACTGGTATTCGGCTCGTAAGTTCTCTGCCATCTTCCTGATTATTTTTGCCGTATCTTCTTCAGTTTCTGCGTGGGACTGGGTAATGAGCATTGACGCGCATTGGTTCAGTACTATGCTTGGCTGGTATGTATTTGCCAGCTGGTGGGTAACGGGGTTGTCGGTGATCACCTTGATCGTTGTAAATTTGAAAGACGCGGGATATTTGAAAATGGTGACTGCAAACCATTTGCATGATCTTGGAAAATTCATTTTCGCGTTCAGTATTTTTTGGACATATATCTGGTTCAGTCAGTTCTTGTTGATCTACTATGCTAACATTCCCGAGGAGACCGTTTATTTCATCTCTCGTATGAAGACTGCTCCTTACAGCTGGATATTCTATACGAACCTCATCTTAAACTTTGTACTCCCATTCTTGTTACTAATGACAAGAGACGCAAAACGTTTCAGCTCGATGTTGAAGGTAGTTTGTACCATAGTGATTATTGGGCACTGGTTTGACTTCTATAACATGATAACTCCTGGTGCGATGAAGCACGATGGTGGAATTGGGTTCCTTGAAATAGGTTTAGGAATGATGTTCGCATCAGCTTTCATTTATGTAGCATTGAATTCGCTCTCGAAAATTCAATTGGTGGCCAAACACCACCCGTTCATGGAAGAAAGTATGAACCATCACATTTGATTGTAAAGATTTAAAGAACTACATATGAATATGATCATTGGTTTGGGTGTTGTTTTAGTTCTCGCAATCCTCTTCATGATTTTCCGAATTGGAGGTCTGATGGAAGTAGCGAAAGACAAGAATGAAGAAGACCCTTGGAATAATATCAACGCTATTTTGTTCATGCTTTTCATGATCGTTGGACTTGGCGGATTCTTCTGGTACTCAGTGAAGCACATGGGCACCTACGAACCTCCAGTGGCCTCAGTTCATGGTCAGGTAACAGATGATTTGTTTTGGATAACCATGTGGGTTACAGTATTTGCGTTTACCATCATCTTTATTGCGATGTTCTGGTTTACCTATGCCTATCGCTATAATAAAAATCGTAAGGCAGCTTTCTTTGCAGATAATCACTTTTTAGAAATCACTTGGACAGTAATTCCAGCGATCGTTTTAGCTCTATTGATTTTTAAAGGATTGCGCGTTTGGAATGATATCACATCACCTGCTTCTAAAGATGCTGTAGTTGTCGAAGTAGTAGGTCAGCAATTTTTCTGGACAGTTCGTTATCCTGGAGCAAAAGACGGAGTACTAGGACATCACAATTACAAATTGATTGATGCATCTAATGAATTCGGTCTTGATCTTACCGACAAGAATTCGTTTGATGATTTTAAGTCACCAACGCTTTATTTGCCAAAAGGAAGGGAAGTCCTTTTGAAGATCCGCGCAAAAGATGTTTTGCATAGTGTATTCCTTCCTCACTTCCGTTTGAAGATGGATGCTGTTCCCGGAATGATGACTCAATTCAAATTCACTCCTACAAAAACAACAGCAGAGATTCGAGAGGAGATGAATAACCCTGCTTATAATTATGAAATGGCTTGCACGGAGGTTTGTGGTAAAGGTCACTTCTCCATGAAATTCCCGGTAGTAGTTGTAGAGCCGGAAGAGTATGACAAATGGATGGCTTCACAAGAGTCATGGTTAAAGCAAAATCCGGACTATATGAAGTATGTTCCGGCTAACCTTAAAGAAGCAGCGATGATCAAGGCAGGCTTGCCAATGAGCGCGACTGTTCAAACAGCAACTTCAGTAACCCTGAAATAAGAAAACAACATGGCAACAATGGATACTCACGCACACGATGAACATAGCCACGAGCATGCACATCACGGAAATTTTTGGACGAACTATGTTTTCAGTGAAGACCATAAAGTAATCGCGAAGCAGTTTTTGATTACAGGTATGGCTTGGGCGATGATTGGAGGTATCCTTTCATTGTTGTTCCGTCTACAATTGGGTTTTCCTGATGCAAACCTTAGCTGGTTGAAGCCAATCCTTGGCGGATGGTTGACACCTGAAGGAAAAATTGATCCTGAATTCTATTTGGCGTTGGTTACCATGCACGGAACTATCATGGTGTTCTTTGTATTGACTGCCGGCTTGAGTGGTACATTCAGTAACTTCTTGATTCCATTGCAAGTAGGAGCAAGAGACATGGCCTCTGGTTTCATGAACATGCTGTCATATTGGTTCTTCTTTGCATCCAGCTGTGTGATGTTCACTTCACTGTTTATTTCAACTGGACCAGCTGCAGGTGGTTGGGTAATTTATCCGCCATTAAGTGCGCTGCCTCAAGCAATCTCCGGATCTGGACTCGGTATGACTTTGTGGCTTGTGTCAATGGCGTTATTCATTGTGAGCTCGCTTTTAGGAAGTATTAACTACATCACTACGGTAATCAACATGCGCACGTTGGGAATGTCGTTCTCAAAGTTGCCACTTACCATTTGGGCGTTCTTGCTTACTGCGGTAATAGGTATCCTTTCATTCCCTGTACTTTTCGCAGCGGCATTGCTTTTGATTTTCGACCGAAGCTTCGGTACTAGCTTCTACTTGTCAGATATCTATATCGGTGGCGAGGCTCTTCCCAATCAAGGAGGAAGTCCGATCTTGTTCCAGCATTTGTTCTGGTTCTTGGGGCACCCTGAAGTATATATCGTGTTGTTGCCAGCATTAGGTTTGTCGTCTGAAATTATCGCAACCAATTCACGCAAGCCAATTTTCGGTTACAAGGCGATGGTGGGCTCGATGTTGTTCATTGCGATTCTATCTTTCGTAGTATGGGCACACCATATGTTTGTAACAGGTATGAATCCATTCTTAGGATCGATCTTTACTTTGCTTACGTTGATCATTGCGGTTCCTTCAGCTGTGAAAATATTTAACTATGTGACCACCATGTGGAAGGGTAATATCATATTCACCCCAGCCATGTTGTTTGCTATTGGTCTAGTGTCATTCTTCCTTACAGGAGGTATCACCGGTATTTTCCTCGGTAACTCTGCGATCGATATTCAGTTGCACGATACTTACTTCGTGGTGGCTCACTTCCACTTGGTGATGGGTAGTGCCTCATTCTTTGGTATGGTGGCAGGTGTATATCATTGGTTCCCTAAAATGTTTGGTCGAATGATGAACGATAAACTTGGATACGTTCACTTCTGGATCACATTTGTTGGTGTGTACTTAGTGTTCTTCCCAATGCATTACATCGGCATCATGGGATTCCCTCGCAGGTATTACACATGGACTAACTTCGAAACGTTCTCTGGCTTTGCAGATCTGAACTTCCTCGTGTCAGTAGCAGCAATCGTAACTTTTGGCGCTCAATTGATTTTCTTATTCAACTTTATCTACAGCATCTTCCGCGGCAAGCCGGCTCCGGCTAACCCTTGGAATTCGAATACATTAGAGTGGACTACACCAAGACATCCGCAGCACGGCAACTGGCCTGGAGAAATTCCAACAGTATACCGTTGGCCGTATGACTACAGCAAGCCAAATGCTAAGGACGATTTCATTCCACAGCACATTCCATTCTCTGAAACACCCGAGTCAAATCTTCCTCATGAAAATGAGTTGATTAAACTCGAAGGAATGGAAGGAACCATCGTGGTAGAAGAAAAGAAGCACTAAGCTTCGATTAGAAATTGACCTCAACAGCGATCAGGGGATTTAGAAGGCTTTGCCTCAGCACCCTGATCGCTGTTTATTTTTTAATCATGGTAGGAGGGGTTGTTCGTAGTACCGGTTCCGGAATGGGATGCCCCGATTGGCCCAAATGTTTTGGTTCATGGACCCCGCCAACTTCCGTTGATCAACTGCCTGATAACTACAAAGAGAATTACGCTGCTTACCGCGATAAAAAAAATCAAAAGTTTGCCAAATATCTGCGCGTACTTGGGATGGGCGAAACAGCGGATAAAATTGTCAATGATAAATCCATTCTGGTAGAGACAGAATTCAACCCGGTGAAAACATGGATTGAATACATCAATCGGCTGGTGGGAGTAACTATTGGTTTATTGATCATCGTTCTGTTTTATAAATCATTCCCATTTAGGAAAGTCAGGCCCAATCTATTTTGGTTGTCTTTTGCAACTTTACTCTCTGTCATATTTCAAGGGTGGTTCGGGTCAATTGTCGTATCAACAAACCTGACCACCTGGACGATCACCATTCACTTTTTCCTTGCGCTATTTATTGTTGGGTTATTAGTTTATCTATTACATCAGTGTACTGAAAATGATAATGTAGATACTAGACTTTCCTTGCGAGGGTTTCTTTTGTTTTGCATTTCCGTGCTATTGTTGCAGGTCTTTTTGGGTACTGAGGTCAGAGAAGCCATTGATGTTTTGTCAACAACCCTCCCAAGAAATGGCTGGATTGGTGGGTTGGGGAAGGAGTTTTTCATCCACCGTTCCTTTTCATGGCTGGTACTGATTTTAAATGGCATTTTCTTTTGGCAAACACGCAAAACAATTGGCCTTAAAACTTTATCACTTGCCTTGTTCGTGTTAATTTTGTCGTCCTTTGCTACGGGGGTTGCGCTGACTTGGTTCAATGTGCCAGCTGCCATCCAACCGGTTCATTTAGTACTGGCAACCATAGCATTCGGAATACAGTTGAGTTTGTTTTTTAAGCTTAACGACAAACAGAAATTAGTCAATGAGTGATATGATATCAAGTCAGACGCAAACAATTTCGGGGATGACATTTGCATCCGCGAAAGCGAGAGCGTACTACGATCTTTTAAAACCACGCCTTTCATTTTTGGTTGCTTTTTCTTGCGCCTTCGGTTACGGCTTGGCAGCTAAGGGAAATGTAGATTGGAGCACATTAGTAATGCTCACGTTCGGTGGCTTCTTACTTTCAGGGGCATCCGTTTGCATTAATCAGATTATTGAACGCGACCTTGACAAAATCATGACCCGCACTATGGGGCGCCCGATACCAACGGGAAGAATCTCTGTAAATGAGGCGAAGTTTTTCACAGTGGTCTGCCTCCTTATTTCAATGATCATTCTTGCGATATTCACAAACCCCTTGACGGTCATCCTTTCATTCGTGTCGATGGTGTTATACAGCTTTGTTTATACGCCTTTAAAGAGAGTTGGTCCGGTTGCTGTTTTCGTAGGTGCAATTCCTGGTGCCTTACCTCCGCTCTTAGGGTGGGTTGCCGCTACGGGTTCCATCAGTCACGAAGCGATGATCATCTTTGGAATTCAGTTCATCTGGCAGTTCCCGCATTTTTGGGCGATCGCTTGGGTAGCCGATGACGATTATAAAAAAGCGGGATTCAAATTGCTTCCATCAGGTGGAGGGAAAGATTTGAACACCGCAATTCAGATCATGATATATACCATGTTTCTGATTCCACTCGGGTTGTTGCCAGCTAAATTTGGAATTACCGGATTGAACTCCGCAATCATTGCTACGGTGTGTGGCGTTGCTTTTTTTGCTCAAACATTTTCACTGATGAAGACAGGCAATCGCCAGTCTGCACTGCGAATTATGTTTGGGTCCTTTTTGTATTTACCGATTGTGCAGATTGCTTACTTGTTAGATAAAATATGAGCGTAGATAAAGTTATGGACTTGAGACTTGTTGAGGAACCAAAGAAGCCATTGGCAATGAATGCCAAGAAGTTTGGTATGTGGCTCTTCCTCGCCAGCGTGATGATGCTCTTCATGTCGATTACATCGGCATACATTGTTCGTCAAGCGGAAGGTAATTGGGTTTATTTTGACCTGCCTTCGTTATTCTATATTACTTCGGTCATCATTGTGGTGAGCAGTATCACGATGCAGTTGGCTTACTTCGCTTCCAAGAAAGACAATGCATCAACGGCAAAAATGATGATCACAATTACATCTATTTTGGGTGTCGCATTTCTTGTGGGGCAGTTCTTGGGATGGAAGCAATTGGTGGCAAATAGCATTTACCTGGTAGGGAATCCTTCGGGTTCTTTTCTCTATATTATTACAGGATTACATGGTCTGCACATTATCAGTGCAGTTGTATTTCTACTGATCATGTTAAGTTCGGTTTTGAAGGGAAAAGTGCACTCCGGAAACATGACCAAGATGGAAATGTGCACAACTTATTGGCATTTTTTAGGAGGCCTTTGGCTATATTTGTTCATCTTCTTATTATTGTACAGGTAAACACAGCAACATGTCACAATCAACAGCTACAACAGTTCCAGGAAGAAGCGTATGGGATGGCGGAGTATCACCCATGGGAGTAAGCTACGGCAAACTCATGATGTGGTTCTTCTTACTTTCAGATGCTTTCACGTTCTCAGGTCTATTAATCACTTACGGATTGATCCGCTCACAGCATCCGGCATTCACTGGTGCTCATGACGCGTTTGTATTCTCTCATGACTACTGGCCAGTTCCCGAAAAAGTATTTGAAGCGGTTCCGTTCTTACATGGTGTTTCACTTCCACTGGTGTTCGTTGGTATCATGACGTTTGTGCTGATCATGTCGAGTGTGACGATGGTGTTGGCTGTAGAGGCAGGACATCGCATGGATCGCCCGGCTGTTGAGAAGTGGATGCTTTGGACGATCGTAGGTGGTGCTACTTTCTTAAGCTGCCAGGCTTGGGAGTGGACTCACTTTATTGTTGGAACGGATACTGGAACAACTATTAAGGAATTTATTAACGGAGAATGGACAACAAGAGTCATAAAAGGAGCGACTCTTCATGAAAATCAATATGGTCCTCATGCTTTTGCAGACTTCTTTTTCTTCATCACCGGATTCCACGGATTCCACGTGTTCAGCGGTGTGATGTTGAATTTCTTGATTTATTATAGAACCGTCACGGGTATGTACGAACGCAGAGGTAGCTACGAGATGGTGGAGAAGGTAGGTTTGTACTGGCACTTTGTGGATTTGGTTTGGGTATTTGTATTCACATTTTATTACCTCGTTTAAATTTAAATATCATGGCGCACCATTCTAACGAACCGCAGGTGGTTGTACTTCCACCCAACAAAGAAAAGATAGCTCATCTTTGGAAGGTTGCCGGCATTTTGCTGGTGATAACCATCTTCGAATTTATTGTGGCTTTCACAATGAGTCATGGCCCGCTTAAGACGTCTATCTTCGTTGCAATGACGATTGTTAAGGCGTTCTACATCGTTGGTGAATTCATGCACTTGAAGCATGAGGCCAAAGTGTTGATCTGGTCTATCCTAATCCCAACCATATTTATTGTTTGGATGTTGGTAGCCTTTGTATATGAAGGCATGAAAATGTCTGATTATAATTTCCTCCGTCTCTAATCTAAAATAGAATATCATAAAGAAGGCTAAGGTTAATAAGACTTTAGCCTTCTTTTATTATGACACCTTGTTGATCTCGCCTGAATTAAAAATAATCCCAATTGTCTGACTGGCATCACATGCTTTGAAGTAGTTTTACTCCCCAATGAATAAAAAGATCCTTTACCTATTTCTTGCACTGGCATTGCCGGTATTGGTCTTTCTTTTCCTGAAGTATTTTGGAAAGAATGAATTCGATATTCCTGTTTATTATACAAAAGGCGTTGGAGATTCAGCCGCGATTTGTGGTATCAAAACGAAGGGACAGTACTTTGTTTCTGACTCCGCTTTTTCAAGCCTGAAGTGCAATAGTTGTGGCGTTATGCTGATCCTTGATGTTAATGAAGCTGAGAGAAAATCAATTGACCAATTTCTAAAGGAGAGTAGTTTCACTAACCTTGGTCTGGCTTTCATGGATAATCTTTTACATGGTGAAGATCGAACTAAGTTTAAAGACTGCGTCCTGTTTTTGAAATCACCCTGGAATGCAGTTCTTCTGGATAAACAAAGACGCATTCGTGGATATTATAAAATTGGTGATCGTGCTGAGATGGATCGCCTTGAAGTGGAATTGAAAATTTTATTAAAGCAGTATTAAGATGGAAAAACCAGAACCATTCAAAAAATTAATAGTTACGTTATCGATTGTTATACCGGTTGCCGTGGCAGCGTTGTTTCGGTTAGACCGAATTGAAGGCTACGATTTTACTTTCTTGCCACTGTTCTATGCTTCGATTAATGGTCTTACGGCAGTCTTGCTGGTCATTTCCTACATCTCCATCAAAAATGGAAAGAGGGAAAGGCATGAATTAATCAACAAGATATGCATTGGTCTCTCTGCATCGTTTTTAGTAATGTACGTGCTTTACCACCTGACCAGTGAAGAAACAAGTTACGGAGGCGAAGGAGCTATTCGATACGTTTACTTCTTCATTCTGATCACGCACATTGTCCTGTCAATTACCGTAATTCCATTTGTGCTCTTCACCTTTTCGCGCGCCTTGGCTGGCAACTTTGAAAGGCACAAGAGATTGGCTAAATTTACCTTCCCTCTGTGGCTGTATGTTGCGGTTACCGGTGTGATTGTGTATTTGATGATTAGCCCGTACTACAAATGAGAAAAGGATTCCTTTTAACCATTGTCTTTATCTTAACAAATGGGCTGGGTGCGTTTGCGCAATGTGCTATGTGCCGCGCTACCCTCGAGAATAATATCAGCAATGGGAATATCGGCATCGCAGCAGGAATCAATTTTGGAATAATGTACCTCTTCTTTTCGCCATACCTCTTCATTATCCTATTGGCAATTTTTTGGTACCGAACCAGTAAACGAAATGCAAATAAGTCTATTGAAGGCAATTGGGCAGGGTAGGTGCCCTCGCTGCCGCGAAGGATATATTTTCAAATACCCGCTTAAACAATTCACGAGGTTCAGCGATATGAACGCTACTTGCGATCACTGTGAAGCAAGTTTTGAGCCCGAACCCGGATTTTATTTTGGTGCTCTTTATGTAAGCTATGCTTTCACGATTGCCATTTTCGGGTCTGTATCTGCAATTCTATATTTTTCTGTTAACCCTCCGGAATGGGTTTATATTACCGCTGTTATAGCATCAGCTGTCTTATTCATTCCCGTAAGCTTTCGATATTCCAGAATTCTATTCCTCTATTGGTTCGGGGGTCTTCAAGCAAAAGAGTAAGAAGATTTTTCTCCCATTTCCAACAATAATAATTGTATTTTAAGTGTCGCATGGGCCAAATTTATCCCGATATATATCGGGGATGCTTTGGTCAATTGATTACTTGTCATTTCATTTAGGTTAAGTAAATCCTCATGAGAAAATACCTCTTTTTAGTATTCATCTCAATTTTACTATTGGCTGCGGCTATTGGATGGAGTATTTATCATCGAAGCATTTTTTCTGAAGCATCAGTTGCTGTACAGGTAGGTAAAAATCTTTCACATGAAATAAGATATCTTAATGAAGATGCGAAGGGAATTTTAAATGCGCGATGGTCAACATTGACTCATCCTTTCTTCTTACTAGACCATGGAAAGATTATTAAATGGAGTAAAACGTATCCTATCATTGATGGACGCGATTGCGAAGGCGACTTTGAATGGAAACTAATCCAGTCGGCCAGGAGTGATTTGCTTTTGTACAAGCATCGAGAGGGTGATCAGGTATTTTCTGTGGGAGTGATTCCACTCCGTGTAGGCTATGATTTGATTAATCAATACTTAGGCACCTCCTTGAACAATCGGATTTTTCCACTGGAAGGTATCAGAATTCTTGATGCAAAATCATTGGATGGGACTCCTGTTTTTACTGGTGGGCTTAGCCTTTTTAGAATTAAAATGGAAGGAGAGAATTTCCTCACTAACACCATTTCAATTGTATTTGCAATTCTTTCGGTAGTAGCGGCTCTTGCTTTTGTTTTCTTCTTGGTTCGAGATCTTCATCATAGAAAAAAATATTTTTATGCTTTTGCCTTACTGTTCATTTCAATGGCGATAATCCGCATTGTCATGGTGCGGTTCTTGTTTCCATCGCGCTGGATTTATTCAAAGTATTTTGATCCTAAGTTCTTTGCTTCATCCTCGTTCAATGCGTCTGTTGGTGACTTTATGCTCAACGCGATGATTGTCGCGATTGCCTGCGCCTATTTTTATAGTATTTATTCTCGAACAGAATTTATTAAGACAAGTCTTCGTACAGCAAAATGGTATCGATGGATTTTAAGTACCGGTTTTCTTACCGCATCATTTTTCTCTTTTCTCTTTCCTCATCTTTTCATTGAAGCAATATTTCATGATTCGGCCATAGCGATTGATATAGCATCGAGTTCAAGCTTTGATGGAATCAGGATAGCGGCTATTGCTGCGTTTGCACTTGGATGCCTAAGTTCATTTTTCTTTATTCAGAGTTTTCTTAGAATAGTAAAGTCAATTGTCAGTAGAGGGGAGTTTGCCCTTTGCCTCTTGCTCTCCGTTATTGTTTTTGCATCTTATTTTCTTTTCTCTGAATTAAACTACTGGCCAACGCTTATCATCGGTTTCGGTTATTTCATCATCTTATTTTTCTCTAATAATTATAAGACGTTGGCCTTAATGGGTTATAGAACCTTCCCGTATTTACTGGTCGCCATTATGATTTACGGTATTCAGGGAGCATGGGATATTAAGCGATTCTCAGAAGAAAGGAAAATACGAATGATGTTTCGTTCAGCGAATAACATGATTAGTAATGATGTATTGGGCGAGTATCTGTTGAATCAAGCGAGCCAAAAGATTTCGAATGATCTATTTCTGGCAGCAAGTGTGGAGAGCCCGTTGCTCTCCAAAAACGTAATGCGACAAAAGATCAGGCAGATATACCTGGGAGATTACTTTAACCGGTATGGAGTAACCATAAATTTATATCATGCAGATGGTAGTCCTGCGGATGCCGTATCAGATATTGACTTTGCCACCTCTATTGAGACGTACCAGGCTGAAGCGAACAGAACAAATTATGAATGGATTTATTTATTAAGGACAACGAATGCTGAATCGTTAAAGCGCTATTTGGCGATTGTGCCGTTGAGGAAAAATAATTCTGTGCGGGGTTATGTGGTCCTGGATCTCTCGTTGAAGCGAATTGTGCCCCAACAAGTTTATCCGGAGTTGCTAACCGACAATCGGTTTGCGCAGACAATCCGCAATAAAGATTTTAGTTATGCTCTGTTTAGTGGAAAAAAAATAGCCGATCGCAATGGGAGCTTCAATTTCGATCGCGACTTGAATGCGGATTTGTTAAGTGACTCGCAACTTTATAATTCCGGAATAAATAAAAATGGACATTGGTTTGTTGGAGCGGAAGATGAGTCGGGAAAACGAATAGTTTTGGTGACGGAAGCATATACATGGTTTGATGTGCTAGCCAATTTTTCATTTTTGTTCACACTGGGGGTGGTTTTGATTTTTCTGTTCTTGATTTACTATTTCATTCGCCACCAGATTTCTAAACGCACGCTCAACTACTCCGCACGAATTCAATTATTCGTTTACCTGTCGTTCATACTTCCTTTATTGGCCGTGAGCTTCATTGCCTTGCGAATGATCACACAGTCGAATGAAATTCAAACAGAAAAAGATATTGAAAGTAAGGGCACATCGATCAGTGAGAGCTTATCATCATGGCTGGATAAGGAAAAATCGGATTCCACTCTTTCGTTTTCAGAAACGAAAAGCAGAATAATGGAGATCGCTCAAACGACAGGTGTTGATGCAAATTTGTATGATCGTAATGGAGAACTGATTTCTTCCAGTCAGGCAGGAATTTTTAATAATCAACTGCTCATGCCATTCCCTGATCGTGGAGCCTGGGAAAAGATCGTTGATGAAAATTTCAGCACACTAAAGGTGCAGGAACGAATCGGTTCACTCGATTACAATAGTTCTTACTTCGCAGTTCGATCAATAGACTCAGGTGAAGTCATCGGTATCCTTGAGCTCCCTTTTTTTAATTCAGCTGTTGATAATTTAAAATCGGGAGTGCTTTCAAATATCCTGGTCACGTTTGCGGTGGTGTTTATTCTGTTTTCATTTTTTGCCTCGAATGCGATTGGGAAGCTGACTTCGCCACTGCGATTCATTGCAAAGAAATTGAATGCCACTTCACTTGCCAATAATCAACCCATTGAATGGAAATCGAACGATGAGATCGGAGATTTAGTGAGAGAATACAATCGTATGCTTGGCAACCTGGAACAAAGTAAGATAGAACTCGCCCGAAACGAGAAGGAGATGGCTTGGCGCGAGATAGCAAAGCAGGTGGCACACGAAATAAAAAACCCACTGACGCCCATGAAACTTACGCTTCAGCAAATGGAGCGGCTGCTACTGGAAGGTGAGATTTCGAAGGAGCGAACAGAGAGCTTTGTGCAAACACTGTTACCCCAAGTAGAGACACTCAATGGAATTGCCGGTTCGTTTAGTGCGTTTGCAACCATGCCATCACCCGTAATGACTAAAGTGGATTTGATCTCAGTTTTACGAAAGTCGGTTTCATTATATGAAGATCATTTGTTAGGTAAGGCAACACTGGAGAAACCTCCGACTCCTATTTATGTTCAAGCCGATGAACAATTGATCGGGAGAATAATCTCGAATATTATTTTGAATGGCCTTCAATCAAATAAAGGAAATGAAGTGAATGTGCTGGTGACGGTACAGCAGGAAAATGAGTGGAGTGTGGTCTGCATCAACGACAATGGAGGAGGAGTAGCCCCTGAACTACAAGACAAAATTTTCTTACCCCATTTCAGTACCAAAGAAACTGGCTCAGGATTAGGTCTTGCCATTGCAAAACAGGGTATCGAACAAATGGGTGGATCGATATGGTTTGAAACCTCAATAGGCTCAGGCACATCTTTTTTTATCAAACTAAAAAATTCTTAAGCCTGCTGTAACCATTTGGTGGCCGGCTGGTATGGTAAGAGCAACCTTTCATTAGGAGTAATGTCATTTACCAAATTTTTGAGGCCATGATTAAAAATTACCTGCTCGTCACTTTCCGTAATCTCCTGAGAAACAAAGCCTTTTCGTTTATCAATATTGCGGGCCTTGCTTTCGGTATTTCATGCAGTCTGATCATATTTCTTTGGGTGATCGATGAAATGAATATGGATGCATTTCATGCGAACAAAGATCGGTTGTATAAGGTAATGGAGAACCAGACCTATTCTGGCGGGCAGATGTACACGTTCAATTCAACACCTGGCCCCATGGCTCCAGTACTCAAGGAACGCTTTCCCGAGATTGAGATGGCAACCAGAATTACCTGGCCTGAGCGCAGACTTTTTCAAGTGGGTGAAAAAGGCTTTTATGAAGGAGGAAGATTTGTTGACCCAGATTTTATTTTGATGCACACCTACCCGTTGATCAAGGGTGACATCAATTCTTGCTTAAAGGATATCCACTCCATTGTGATCAGTCAGAAGATGGCAAAGAAGTTTTTTGGTGATGATGATCCAATGGGGAAGGTCTTTGTAATGGATGCTGGAGAAAGTTTTACCGTGACCGGTGTCCTCTCTGAAATTCCTTCCAATTCATCCCAGCAATTTGAATTCCTTATTCCCTTTGAGTGGTTTTTCAATAAAAATAAAGGATGGTTGGCTTCCTGGGGAAACAATAATGTCAGAACCACTATTTTACTTAGAGAAAAAACTGACCCGAAATTGATTGACGAAAAGCTTCGTCACGAGATCAACAATCACACGGATGAAAGCAAAAATACTGACCTGTTTATTCAGCCCTTAAAAGATGCCTATCTCTATGGCAAGTTTGAAAATGGAAAGCAAGCTGGAGGACGAATTGAACAAGTTCGCATATTTTTTGGTGTGGGCATACTTGTGCTCATCATCGCAAGTATCAACTTCATGAATCTGACTACAGCTCGTTCAACAAAACGCGCTAAAGAAGTAGGGCTTCGCAAAACAGTAGGGGCGGTGAAAACGCAATTGGCATTTCAATTTATGGCCGAGTCGATGATGATGGTTATACTCTCATCGATACTGGCTATCGGAATCAGTTATCTAATGCTGCCAGTCTTCAACGAAATAGCCGGAAAGGAAATCTCACTCAACCTGCTTTCGGGAAGGCCTTTAATTATTTTGGTGTCAGTCATTCTCTTTACCGGATTGATCTCTGGCAGTTACCCTGCACTTTATATTTCTGGTTTTAATCCGGCCCTCGTCTTGAAAGGACAAATGAAGAGTGGTGGAGGAGCATCGATGTTTAGAAAAGTTTTAGTGGTTACTCAATTCTCGTTATCGATTGTGTTGATCATTAGTACGCTCGTTGTTTTTCGTCAACTTAATTTCATCCGTACCAAAGACATTGGCATGGACCGAAAAAATGTGACGTATATGCGGATGAAGGGAGATATGCGCAAGCATTCCGAAGCAATTCGGGAAGAATTATTGCGAGATCCGGCAATCGAGGTGGCATCGCTCTCGAGCGCTAACCCCATTGATTTTGGAAACTCCACTTCAGGTTTGGAGTGGGTGGGCAAAGATCCCAAAGAACAAATCCTGTTCGCCAATTTTTCGGTCGACTACAATTTTATCAAAACGCTCGGAATGGACATTAAAATGGGCCGTTCTTTTAAACAAGAGTTTACTTCCGATACAGCCAACTTCATTGTGAATGAAGCCGGAGCTAAGGCAATGGGCTTTAATGAAAATGCCATTGATCAGCCGTTGACGCTTTGGAAAAATAGAAAAGGGAAAATCATTGGCGTGGTGAAGGATTTCCATTTCCAATCTGTGCATGCGAAAGTCGATCCTTTGTTTATGCTGTATGATTCAGGTTGGTACAACGTCATTTTTGTTCGATATAAAGAAGGACAGATGTCTGGCGCGCTGAAGGCGATGGAAAAAATTAATAAGCATTATGCAGCATCGTATCCGTTTGAATCCAATATTCTTGATCAGGATTGGGAGAACTTGTATAAGACTGAAGATCGTTTTGGGAAATTGTTTAATTACTTCTCTGCCCTTTCCATTATTATCTCTTGTCTAGGGTTATTTGGTTTGTCAGCTTTCTCTGCAGAGCAACGAACTAAAGAACTTGGAGTGCGTAAAGTGATGGGAGCGAGCGTGCCAGGGTTAATACAGCTGATGGCAAAAGAATTTGCTTGGCTCGTTTTGATTGCTGCTATTATTGGTTGTCCGTTGGGCTGGTATGCTATGGATTGGTGGCTCAAGTCATACGCCTATCATGTGGAGGTGGGAACGGTCACATTAGCAATAGCGGCTGCACTTTGTTTAATGATCTCGATGCTCACGGTGAGTTATCATTCCGCTAAAGCCGCTATGGTGAATCCGGTGAGGAGTTTGAGGTATGAATAAGCGTTATACGTTAATAGTTATACGTTAATAACAGTGTCATTTAACGATTGGTGAATTACTGATTAACCAATAACGATTAACGATTAACGGACTTACTTCCCCCTCATCTTACTCATCACCTTATTCGCGAAGACGAAATCATCGAGTTCTCCTACACCCGAGTTGGTGATGTCGGCATGGTTGCCTTCCCAGAGTTTGTGGCCTTTATATAAAAAGATGATGTTTTCACCGATACCCATCACGGAATTCATGTCATGAGTTACAACGATGGTGGTAATGTCAAGTTCGTGCGTGATCTCAGAGATGAGTTCGTCTATTAGAATAGAAGTTTGAGGGTCGAGGCCGGAGTTGGGTTCATCGCAAAACAAATAATTCGGATTGTTAACAATGGCTCGTGCAATACCTACGCGCTTCTTCATACCGCCACTGATCTCGGAGACGGCTTTCTTGTTTGAGTTTTCAAGCCCTACACGTTTCAAGCAATCGTTGGCGCGATCTTGCTTTTCGCTAAGCGGCATTTTTGTAAGTACGTCCAGTGGAAACATCACGTTCTGCTCTACATTCTTGGAGTCGAACAACGCACCGCCTTGAAAGAGCATTCCGATCTCTCTGCGGATTTCTGATTTCATCTCTTTGTCAGCTTCGGTAAAATTTCGAAGATCATAATAGACTCGACCTTCATCCGGGTTGATCAGTCCAACAATGCATTTTAGTAAAACGCTCTTACCCGTACCACTGGAACCAATGATCAGGTTAGTCTTTCCTTTCTCGAATTCAGCATCGATTCCGTCAAGGACCATCTTGTCTTCAAACTTTTTTGAAATGTCTTTGATCTTAATCATTACAAAATCAGGTCAACAATGAAATAATCGGCAATGAGAATAGCAATGACGCTGGTAGTCACTGCCTCGGTAGTGGCAATACCCACTTCCAATGCACCACCCTTGGTATAATATCCTTTGAAAGAAGAAACGGATGAAATGATGAATGCGAAAACGAGGGCTTTAACGATGGCCACAAAAATCTCCTGTTGGTTAAAGGCAAAGCGAAGACCGTCTACGTATTCGGTGGGTGTGATAATATGAATCATTGTCCCAACCAGATAGCCACCAATCAATGAGCAAATGCCAGAGAGGATCACCAACATTGGATACATCATCATGGAGGCAATGATTTTGGGAAGAACTAAATACGAAGAAGAGTTAATGCCCATTACTTCCAGTGCATCGATTTGTTCCGTGATACGCATAGTGCCAATTCCTCCGGCCATGCTTGATCCAATTTTGCCAGCATAAATAAGAGCCATTACTGTGGGAGCAAGCTCCAATACTGTCATCTCACGCACTACTTGGGAAATCACAAAGCGCGGAATCAAAGGGCTCACCATATTGAAGGCAGTCTGTACAGTAGTTACCGCACCAATAAACGTAGAAACCAAAATGAAAAGAAAGGCAGAATTCACCCCGATTTGCATGCACTCGTCCAGCACCAATTTGTAATAGGTTCCAAAGGTTTCCCTGCGCACAAACAACGACCAGATAAACATAACGTAACGGCCGAATGCACTCATGAGAAAATGGTTTTTGACGTGAGTTGAGGCCAGAGCAATTTCATGCGATATACAGATGTGTTATATTGCTTCAAAGATAAAATATTTTTGCATGAACCAATTGGCTGTAGTAACTGGAGCGACCAAAGGAATAGGTAGGGCCGTGGCCGAGCGTTTTGCTCAAGCGGGTTTTGATATTGCGACCTGCGCTAGAAATACCAAAGACCTGCTACAGATGAAGGAAGATGTCGAAAAGAAATTCAAGGTGAAAGTGTTTATAATGACGGCCGATGCTTCTGATAAAAAACAAGTATCTGATTTTGTGCAATATGTTTTAATGTTAGCACGCCCCGTGAGCATCCTTGTCAATAATGCAGGGCATTTTATTCCCGGTGAAACCATGCTGGAAGAAGATGGCGCTCTTGAAAGTATGATCGCCTCCAACGTGTATAGTGCCTACTATACTACCCGTGGATTGATCACCAATATGAAGCAACATAAATCAGGGCATATTTTTAATATGTGCTCCATCGCCAGCATCAAAGCATATCCCAATGGAGGTTCTTATGCGATATCAAAGTTTGCGTTGCTTGGGTTTACGAAAGTACTGCGCGAAGAAATGAAGCCGTTTAACATCAGAGTCACCGCTGTGATGCCGGGTGCTACGAAAACAGGCAGTTGGGATGGCACTGACTTACCAGATAGCCGCTTCATGAAAACTGAAGATGTGGCTGAAGTAATTTTTAACGCTTACTCTATTTCAGATAGGAGCGTGGTAGAGGAAGTGATTATTCGTCCTCAACTAGGAGATATTTAATTCAGTCACGCAAAGGCGCAAAGTCACTAAGAATGCATGTGCCGCGCTTGCGCAATCTTTCAATCCGTAATCTTCCAATTCTTCAATCCCTTCACTCCAACGCCTTCACCCCCGGCAACACTTTCCCTTCAAAATATTCAAGCAACGCCCCACCACCGGTAGACACATAACTCACCTTATCTTCGAAACCGAACTTCGCCACAGCTGCAGCCGAGTCGCCACCACCAATCAAAGAGAACGCCCCTTTCTCAGTAGCACGAACTACCGCTTCAGCAACAGTCTTCGTTCCTTTCTCGAACTTCTCCATTTCAAAAACGCCCATCGGTCCGTTCCATAAAATGGTCTTTGAATCCTCAATCACTTTAGAGAAAACGGCACACGCTTGAGGTCCGATGTCGAGGCCCATCCAGTCGTCTTTGATACCGTTGTTCATGGCAACGTCAGTGTTTGCGTTAGCATCAAAGGCATCTGCGATGATCGAATCCATTGGAAGGTGAAGTTCAACACCCTTTGCTTTAGCCTTCTGAATCAGCTCTTTAGCTAAGTCCAGATTATCTGCTTCTACCAGTGATTTTCCGATGTTGCCGCCCAAAGCCTTGAAGAAGGTATACGACATCCCGCCACCGATAATCAGGTGATCAACTTTATCCAATAGCTTCTCGATGATCAAAATCTTATCCGATATTTTAGCTCCGCCCATGATAGCCGTGAAAGGCTTCGCAGCCTTCTCCATCACCTTCTTCGCGTTGTCCAATTCAGCGGCCATCACATAGCCGGCACATTTGTCTTTAAAGAATTGCGCCACGATAGTCGTGCTCGCATGTGCGCGATGAGCAGTACCAAAAGCATCGTTCACATAAATATCGCCATGCTTCGAAAGCTTTTCCGCGAAAGCGAGATCACCCTTCTCTTCTTGTTTATAGAATCTAAGATTCTCCAACAACAACACCTCACCAGGCTTAAGTGCAGCCGACAACTCGAATGCTTCTTCACCAATACAATCGCCAGCAAACTTTACGGGCACACCCAAAAGTTGCTCCGTAGTCTTCACCGTATGCTTCAAAGAATACTTTCCTTCCGGCCCTTCCTTCGGCCTCCCCAAGTGCGACATCAACACCAAACTTCCTCCATCACTCAATATCTTCTTTAAGGTCGGGATCGTGGCCCTGATCCTGTTGTCATCAGTTACATTAAAACTTTTGTCCAGGGGCACATTAAAGTCCACACGGATAAGTGCACGTTTGCCTTTGAAGTTGATATCGTTTACGGTTTTCATAAAGTATAAAATGAGTAGGTGCGAATTTAAGAAACTTGGAGATTAGACAATAGGGTAATTCTTAGGACAAGGCCCAAAGAGGCTGAGTCTTGTCGGAACGTGTGCCATTCCCGCGCACACGTAGTGCAGCACTTTTGCGAAATGACTGCTGCGCGGGTGGGAGAGAACAGAGCGCGTGCGAGACGCACGCTCCCTGTTCGACATTGCTGCGGATCGCTAGCGATCCGCAGTTCTTTCGCTAGAGATTTGAAATAGGCCGCCCGCGGCCTATTTCAAATCTCTAGTTCTCCCTCGCACGACTACAACCTATCCAAGCCCCACTCACTCCCTGTCGTGCGACCGGCACAAACTCCGACCCTACATTACACCACTCTTCAGTTGAAACACCACACCTCGGTTCACGCCCTCACGAACCGGAAGACTCGCGCTCCCAACCCTCACACCACCCAACAAATTCTCATTCACCCACACCCATTAATTTTCTATCTTTCCTTACCATCTCCACCAACTATGAAACACCTACTCCTAATCTGTCTCTCCCTCATTTCAATCACCACCTTCTCCCAACCCGACCCCACCACCTTCTCCGACATGAAGTGGCGCATGATCGGCCCACACCGTGCAGGCCGTACCATCGGTGCAGTAGGCGTACCTCAACAACCTAATGTATTTTACATGGCCGCCAATAACGGAGGCGTATGGAAGACAACAGACTATGGAAGAACATGGGAACCCATCTTCGATGACCAACCCACCGGTTCCATCGGAGACATCGCGGTCGCTCCATCCAATCCAAATGTAATTTATGTAGGCAGTGGCGAAGGAGTGCAGCGACCCGATCTTTCTGTCGGTGACGGAGTCTATAAATCTACGGATGCCGGCAAGACCTGGAAGAACATGGGCTTGAAAGAAGGACAACAAATCGGAGGGCTTTCTATCGATCCAAAAGATGAAAACAAAGTCTTCGTTGCCGTGCTCGGCCATCCGTACGGAGCCAACACTGAGCGCGGAGTTTATAGAAGTAAAGATGGAGGTACCACGTGGGAGAAAGTTTTATATGTAGACGAAAACACAGGTGCAGTTCAGGTGACAGTCGATCCCAATAATAATAGTATTGTCTATGCCGATTTATGGGCTGCACGTCAGGGGCCGTGGGAGAACGGATCATGGCAAGGGCCCGCCAGCGGACTCTATAAATCAACAGATGGAGGTTCAAGCTG
>CBRFFM010000017.1:0-94087 GCA_967789005.1 uncultured bacterium
ATCGTTCACAGCAACCAGGTTTTTGATATTCCCTTTCTGGTGAAGCAGTCGAAAAAGTGTTCGACCAATTCTTCCCATACCATTGATTGCTAATCGCGAAGACGAATTCAGACTTGATGGCATTCTTAAAATTTAAAGTGCAAGATAAATAACTAAGACCATTGTGAGCAGGGCCAAAACAATCGAATCCTCTCAACGGCCTGACAAGGATCAGGGTTTCTGTGAAACAAAAAAAGCTGCCCAAGGACAGCTTTTCTAAAATTTCCTAAGTGAAAATTACTTTGCTAGAAATCGCTTCGTCACTTCGGCCCAGTTCACCACATTCCAAAATGCGGTAACATAATCCGGTCTGCGGTTTTGATAATTCAAATAGTAAGCATGCTCCCAAACATCAAGTCCAAGTATAGGCGTGCCTTTTACTTCAGCCACATCCATCAAAGGATTGTCTTGATTAGGTGTTGAAGTGATAGCGAGTTTGCCAGAACCATCTTTAATCAACCATGCCCAGCCAGAGCCAAAGCGACCGACTCCTGCTGCAGCAAATTTGGTTTTGAACTCATCAAAATTTCCGAAAGCTGAATTGATTGCATCGGCCAAAGCACCCGATGGAGCACCACCTGCGTTTGGAGCCATGATTGCCCAAAACAAACTGTGGTTGTAATGGCCGCCTCCATTGTTACGCACAGGTGCAGGATACTTTGAAATATTCTTGCATATCTCTTCGATGCTTAAATTTTCTTCGGGTTTGCCAGCAATGGCATTATTAAGATTAGTAACATACGCATTATGATGCTTGCCATGGTGAATCTCCATTGTGCGTGCATCGATGTGTGGCTCCAACGCATTGAATGCATAAGGAAGCGCAGGAAGTGTAAAGGCCATATTGATTTTTTGTTTGAGTTATTCGATTGTCAAATATAACCGATATTCAAAATTCATAGTTCAAAATCCAAAATTAATCTTGAATTCAGTTTCCCTTCTTTACCAACTCACCTAGTGTCTTAATCCCCTCCTCTACTCTTTCACTCCAGGGTAATCCATAGCTCAGTCGGAAATAATTTTGAAACCTGCCGTTATTTGAAAAAATATGACCGGGTGCAATGCCTATGTTGTGTTTCAGCGCACGCTTGTGAAGCTTGTAGGCATCCACAGTCTTATCCATCTCTATCCAAAGCGCAAAGCCACCTTGAGGGCGGGTGATCCGTGTATCTTCAGGAAAATATTCCGTCACCGCCTGTATATAGCGCAAACATTGTGTATGTAGTGCTTTACGCAAATGGCGAAGGTGCAATTCATATCTTCCATTTTGCAAGAAGTGAGCAATGGCTGTTTGCGCAAGCGTATTAGTGGAAACGCTATTCATCCGTTTCAATCGTATAAATTTTTCTTTGAATTGACCCGGCACAGCCCAACCGATGCGATAACCAGGTGCCAGTGATTTTGAAAACGATCCGCACTGCAGGACCAATCCTTTCTTGTCATAAGTTTTACAAGTGGTTGGTCGTTTTTTTCCGAAGAAGAGTTCACCATAAATGTCATCCTCAATTAATGGGATTTCTTTTTTTGCCAACATCTCAACCAATCGTTTTTTATTTTCATCGGGCATGCATGAACCGATGGGGTTGTTGAAGTTAGTAACAAACAAGCATGCTTTAATATCGAATCTTGGAATTGCAGTTTCGAGATAATCGAGGTCAACACCAGTTTCCGGATTGGTAGGTACTTCCACTACTTTCAATCCCAAATTTTCCATTGCGCGGAAAATCGCAAAGTACGTGGGGCTTTCAATTGCAACTGCATCTCCGGGCTTTGTTGTTGCCATCAAACAATGTGTAAGCGCTTCAATGCATCCAGCAGTAACCACCACATCTTCTTCACTCAATGCCCCTCCCCAATTGAAAGACAATCTTGCAATTTGTTTTCGCAACATCGGGTTGCCTTGCACGTGCTCGTAATTCAAACAACTATCCTTTGAAGAGCGGATAGCGTGCATCACTGATTTATTCAACTTAGCCGTAGGCAACAAAGAATAATCCGGTGCACCCATCGAGAATTGAACGAGCTTATCAGACCGGAGATCACTATAAACACTCGAGATCATGTCATCCAGTGTTACAGGAGCAACTTCATCAGATGGCTCGCAACACTTCGGCAACGAAAGTCCGTGTCGTGGAGAAAATTTCACGTAGTAACCGGATTGCGGACGGGCTTCAATCAATCCTTTCGCCTCCAAATGGTAGTATGCCTGAAAGGCTGTACTCAAACTTATGTCTTGTTCTTTACTAAGAGCACGCACTGACAAAAGTTTGTCTCCTACTTTCATTGCGCCATTTTCAATAAGCCTTCCTATGCGGTCGGCTACGGTAGTGTATTTGTGGTCTCGACCAACAAATTTTTTTGCCTTCTTTTTTGTTAACGTAAGCATATCTACAATTAGTTAATTCAACTGATCTGGTTGAGACAAAAGTAACTGATCTGGTCGAAATTAAAAAAAATGAAACTGTTATTTTATTACTCCGTTTGTAAACTTTGTATAAAAAAGGTGAGCAAGAAGCAGGTTGAAATAAAGTGCAGAAATGAAATCCTTTGAAAAACAATTGACATGAAGAATCTTCTACTTTCAGTGTTGACATTTATGATTGTTACTGGGGCGTTGGCAGATGCAGGCGATAGCATTCCCGCTCCAAAGAAGGAACCTCGATCGAAAAGCACGTTGACGATTCGTACCGTCTCCGTGGGCTACTTTGCTTTCACCGGACGGATAATCAGTACTAATCCTGCACTTGATTTCTTTTATACTTATGATCGTAAACAATGGGGGTTCTCTGCCTTTAAAGCATTTGATTTGTATGATCACAACTCTCCCAATAATTTCATGCTGTTGATGTTGAGAAAGACGTTCAAACTAAATCAGCACATTTCGATTACACCACACATCGGAACCATCCTTGAACAGAACCATTCCGTGGCAGACAAAGGATCTGATATCTCTTCCATTATTATCACGGCTTATAAAGTTTCTAGTCACTTAACGATTGATCATACCGCCATCCTAGGCAACCTTGCCCTTGAACCACACGCACGCGATTGGTTCAATCGAATTCGCTTCATGTATTCAAAAAATCACTGGGATGTCACTGCTTTGCTCTGGCACAACAACAAAGTGATCGATCATGACAATTCAGAATATTTTTCCTCAGGACTAAATGTTTATTACAGTCGTATAAAAGTCTCGGAACACTTTGCATTGAGTGCGGGTGTATCGGGCCTCGTGATGGCTTGTTCCAACATACCGAGTGAATATCCAAAAAGGAATGGCGTTTTCTTTACCCTCGCGGGTTACATTCATTAACAATCTTGTAACAATTTTTTGGCAGGATTCCGGTATCTTTGATCCATGCGGATCGCTGCTTTCATTCTGGCATGTTACATTTCGTTCCTCACGGTGCAACCTATGGTATCGCCCGTAACAGTGTGTGCATCAAAAGCCGTGGAAAAGAAAATCCATGGTTGTTGTGAGAAGAAAGAATCAAATTCGTCTCAAAAAAGAAATTCCAGTGAGAATCAATGTCCCGGTGTTTGCAATCCATTCGGGCAAGGCACTTGCTGCTTAGGATCAGCTCCTTCCAATTCTTATCAATTCCATAATGAAATTGTAGTTAACAGTTTCAACTCACTTACCTCCGCTTATCTTTTATCAAATTATTTAGCGGACTGTTTTCATCCGCCAGAATCGGCTTGATTTTTCGTCTGTAGTTCATCAAACTAATTTTAAACTTAAAAAAATCAAGTAATGAAAAAGATAATCATTGGAATCGCGGCAATTACATTAGTTGCTGCATCCGTATTCGCTTACAACAAGACTACCAAGAAAGAAGAGTGCAAAGAAGGAAGTGAATGCTGCTTCCCTGGCAGTCCTTGTTGCAAAAAATAAGGATCAAGCATCTTTAAGTATAGGCCCTGGCGATTTCGTCAGGGCTTTATTTTTTTTATTCTAAATGCAACCTCGTGAGTTTAAGATTGTCAATCTCGTAACCTTTTCAAAAACCAAAGGTTTACCAGATAATCAACCCTTCCGTTATGATCAAAAATTACCTGAAAGTGGCTTTGCGCTCAATCTTTCGCAGTCGCCTCACTTCGTTTATTAATTTGATGGGCCTCACATTGGCAATGACTGCTGCGGTGCTCATCTATCTTTTCATTGCAGATGAAGTGAGCTATGATCGCTATCACTCAAAAGCGGATAAGACTTTTCGTATCACCCGCGAATTTTTTGATCAGGAGGGCGCATCGACACTTCACCTTTGCTCAGTTGCACCGCCCATTGGTCCGCTGGTTAAAAATGACATTTCCGAAGTAAAGCTGATGGCACGCACCCTTCAGTACAGCCTCGTGATGTCGATGGAAGAGAATGGCGAACGCAAAAAAATGGCCTCAGAAGAGAATGTGTTCATGACCGAACCCGATGTATTTAAAATCTTGGATATCGAGGTGCTTTCGGGTAAGCCACTGAAAGATCTAGAGCGCCCCAATACCATCATGCTCTCAAGAAAAACGGCTGAAAAATATTTTGGCACAACTGAGGTTATTGGCAAGCATCTAAAAGGCGGGCGCAAGCTCGACTTGGAAGTAACCGGAGTCTTTGAGAATTTTCCAAACCAAACACATTGGCATCCCGATTTCCTGATTTCGTTCAGCACTTTGAATGATACCATTGTTTACGGTCGCAGAAGATTGGAGACGAATTGGGGCAACAATGCTTTCAGTACTTATTTGGTATTTGACGAAGGTACGGACCCTGAAAAAATCGAATCTCGTTTCCCTGCCTTTCTTGATAAACATTACACTCCACTCGCTAGAGCAAATGGAGCTCCTCCTGATTTTGTTGCGTCAAAAAGAACTAGGCTTACGCTCCAAAATATTCAAGACATTCATCTTCGCTCGCATCTCGATGACGAGATTGAAACAGGCGGTAATATCAACAACGTGTATATGATGGCCGTGATCGGAGCTTTCATTGTGCTGATTGCGTGTTTCAATTTCATTAATCTTTCAACAGCCAGGGCTACTAAGCGCGCTAAGGAAGTTGGTTTGAGAAAGACCGTTGGCGCTTTTCGAAGTCAGTTGATCGGTCAGTATCTGAGCGAATCCGTCTTGGTCTCTCTCTTTGCCTTGCTGATGTCATTCGGGATTGCGTGGGTCACACTTCAATGGCTTAATGGTTTCACAGGCAAACATCTGGCGCTTGATTTGATCAACAATTGGCCACTCACTCTTGTTCTGATCAGCTTTGCATTTGTAGTTGGCCTAATGGCTGGCATTTATCCTGCTTTTGTAATCTCGTCATTCAAACCAGCGTTGGTTTTAAAAGGTCAGCAAGGATCGGTGAAGGGCAAAGGAGGTATCAGAAAGATTCTAGTGGTCGCACAATTTGCTATTTCTATTGTGTTGATCGTTGCAACAATGGTCACTACGCAACAGCTGGGTTTCTTAAACAACACAAATTTGGGTTTCGAGAAAGACCGCGTAGTAACACTTAGTTATTACGATGAACTTGGCGACAACTATGATGCTTTCTATAACGAAGTAACCAAATCGGCCACGATTAAAAATGTGGGTAGAAGCTCACGCATTCCCACAGGTCGTTTGCTTGATAGCAGCGGTGCTTCACTTGTTCAAGACGGGCAATTAATACCTGCTTCTATAACATTGAAAATGGTTTCCACAGACTATGAGTTTTTTAATACTTATGGAATAAGCTTTGTTGCTGGTAGAGATTTTTCGAGAAAGGTAAAAACGGATGATTCATTGTCTTACGTAATAAATGAAGCTGCAGTGAAAGCATTAGGCTGGAAATCGAATGAGGAAGTGATTGGGAAAGAATTTCAATACGGTGGTGTGACTGGAAAATTGATTGGTGTAGTCAGCGATTTCCATTTCGAATCATTGCATCAACGTATTGTGCCTATGATTTTTTTACCCGTGAAGCAATCGTACTATAATTATCTCACCGTGAAAATTGCAGGATCTGATTTTCAAAGTGGGATCGACCATATTCAAAACGTTTGGAAATCATTTTTGCCAACTCGCCCTTTCGAATATCAGTTCACTTCCGATCGTTATCAAAGACTTTACGAATCTGAACAAAAGGAAAATAAACTATTCACTATTTTCTCAGCGCTTGCTATCTTCATCGCATCACTTGGATTATTTGGCCTTGCCACCTTCAATACATTGCAGCGAATTAAAGAAATCGGGATCAGAAAAGTATTGGGAGCATCCGTTCCTCACATTCTCGGAATCCTCTCACGCGAAATCGTAATTCTTGTTTTGGTTGCCAATGCCGTGGCATTGCCTTTGGCTTGGATACTGATGAGCAAGTGGCTTAACACTTTTGCTTACCATATTGACATGAGCTTGCTCGCCTATTTGTTAGCTGCATTTGCCGCTGTATTTATTGCATTAATCACCGTAAGCGCCCAAACGGTAAAGGCTGCGATGACTAACCCAGCGAATACATTGAGGTATGAGTAACTGAATTATCTTATTTTATTTATCAATCTCCTTTTGAAGTTTCTCAAGTAACTCGATGCTTCTGGGCAGAGATGTGTAAATCATTCCAGAACGGAATATGCTTATTAGTTTTTGGCTTCGAAGGATTTCATTTCTTAGATGTTCATCTTGTTGAATTGCTTTGTAAATTCTTTGTTGGTCGAAAGGAGTTCTGTATTCCATTTCATCAAATGTTAGATGATCTAATAAGGCTGAATTATAACCGGAATCCCTATCATTCTCCTGCTGAATAATTACGTTACTGGTGTAATAGGTAATTATCAAGGATTTCAATTCATTATTTCGAATAAGCTTAAAATTGCCTGTGAATTTTAACTCCTCGTAAATAGCCATGATAAAGTTGGGCTTGATAAGCATGATCACATCGGTAATCATATTTCCAAATTTCTCTTGCTCAACTGTAGATGATGATTTTGCCAGCGAGAGCAGCTCGGTGATCGCGTTTATTTTATTATAGGTGCGTTGGATTTCATATTTAAGAACAACCGTATCTGATTGAATAGAATTGCGCAGGTTGATCAAGTACTCTTTTTCTAGTCTGTGTTCTTGTAAAGTTTCGCGATAGTTATCAACTGCCAATGCAGAGAGCACACCAACTACGATCAGCGCAAGCTGAATAAAAAAATCCGAGAATCTTTTGCCAATATTTATCGGCATTCTCTAAGCCTTTTTCTTGATTTCAACAAGCTGGCACCTCACCTGGCCTCCACCACTGTTCACCACCATATGTGTTTCGGCTGGGCTCCAGAATGTAGTTCCCGATTTCAGTTTCTTGGTACTTACTTTTCCATCGGGCGAGGTGATGGTGATGATAGCATCTGTAAGCAGGACTGTGAGATGCGGGGGGTGACTATGTTTACCTGCTCCACATACGTCCTTCCCTGGTGTACTTTCAAATTCATACACCTTAACATTGTCATTATCGATTACCACTTTCCCTTCTGAAGTTGTTTGGGCAAATAATAGTCTGGAGCCAAACACTAAACAAACAATCACAAGTATTTTCATAAGCATTGAGTTTAATATCGAATATAACTATAAAAACCATTTCTTGTCCCCTAAAAGGCATTGAGGTTCACACACCAATGAATTCCTACTTCTTGTTAACTTTGTACCTCTAAACTCAATTCATTATGTACGGTGGCGGAAATACCTTTGAAGGAATAAAAACAGATAGCATCGCTCAGGAGGATCCCATTTTGCTGGCAGCTTTTGAAGCCCGCATTGCAAGAGGCGAAAAAATTGAACCTTCCGACTGGATGCCGCAGCTTTACCGTAAGCAGCTAATCCGTATGATTGAGCAGCACGCCCATAGTGAAATTATTGGTGCATTGCCTGAAGGAACGTGGATTACTCGCGCCCCAGGCTTCAAGCGTAAGATGTCATTAATGGCGAAGGTTCAAGATGAAGTAGGCCACGCCCAGCTGCTCTACAGCGCTGCCGAAACATTGGGTAAGCCACGCGAGCAAATGATTGATGACCTCATTAATGGCAAGTCAAAATATTCTAACATTTTCAACTACCCTACTTTCACTTGGGCAGATTGTTGTTTCATTTCATGGTTGGTAGATGCCGGTGCGATTGTAAATCAATTGGCAAATGCCAAAGGAAGTTACGGCCCTTATTGCCGCGCTCTTGATCGCATCTGCGCTGAAGAATCTTTTCACTTGAAGTACGGACACCATTGCGTGATCTATTTGGCAAGTGGTACACAAAAGCAACGCGATATGTTTCAAGAGGCGCTTAACCGCTGGTGGCCTCCGATGATGCACTTCTTTGGGCCAAGTGACAAAATTTCTGCGCACACCGAAATACTTATGCGCTGGAAAGTGAAGATGGGCACAAACGATGACATGCGTAATCAATTCCTCGACATGTATGTGCCGAAAATCTGGGAACTTGGTTTTACTATTCCTGATCCTTTGTTAAAGAAAAATCCTGAGACCGGTAAGTGGAATTACACCGAACCCGACTGGGAAGAATTCAAACGCGTAATCAATGGCGATGGCCCTTGCAATAAAGAAAGATTGGAAGTGCGCAGAATTGCCGAAGAGCGAGGTCGCTGGGTGCGTGAGGCTTTGAAGGTGCCGAGCGCTGAGTACGTAATGCCACTGGCTTGATTAATTTCCCCAATACGGTCCCATCAATAATTGAATCTCCTTCCAGATGGCGCGGAGAGCATCCGTGGGTGAGTCGTATAAACTTTGGAGGTATTTTAATGTACTGCTGTCTTCGGGGAGTTCGCCTTGAAACCATTTGAGGATATCATCGGCCATCAGCATCAATTCATTGCTGTAATACTTCGGATAATATCTCGAAAGCCATTCGGTAGCCAACAAAAGATCGAGGTACTTCATATTACAGATATCGGTCTTAAGTCAACAAAGTAACCTATCGTTCTGTTCCTGGTCGGTTAAAAATGAAACATGGATTGGGTGCAATTCAAACGGCATTAATTTGATACCATAAGATTACCCCAACTTGCCCTTTGAAATTATACTTCCTGACGAAATACAGCCCTTTTGTACTTTAGAGCTACGCTGTACTCTGTATATTTGCGCCTGCATCAAATAAAAGAATCTTGAAATCGCTCGATCCCCGTGTTACGCGTCTCCCACAAGTTGGGGAAGTAAAACCTAAAAAACCGCTCGATCAACTAGGCACCTATGAAGTCTTCGTTCAGGCTAAGGAAGGAAAGCCTTTTCAACATGAGGGACCGGTTCATGCTCCAAATCTTGAAATGGCTTATGTATTGGCGAAGGAAACGTTCACGAGAAGGTTCACTTGTGTTTCTATTTATGTGACCGATACAAGGAACGTTTTTGTTTCACCCACAACCGAAGGCAACCAAAGCGCCTACGAATTAATTTCGAAGGATACTGAAAACGATGACAAGGGTGCATTTGAAATTTATCATCTGAGCAAAAGAGGAAAACAGCATATCCATGTAGGCACGGTGGAAGCAAATTCACCTCAGGATGCCATGTATCGCGCAAAAGATTTATTCGGCACCGGAAAAGTGATTTATAATGTGTGGGCGATTGAAAAAAGTAAAATCCGCTTCACTACCGATGAGGAAAAGGATTTTTGGAACACCTTGCCTGAGAAAAAATTCCGCGATGCATCGGATTATAAGGGCGGTGATAAGCTGAAGGAGTTTTTAGAAAGACAAAAGGCATAGGCTAAGTCGTAAGATATAAGATATAAGACTTTAGACAATTACATTTCTTCACTATGAATCAAGAAGCTTTAAAAGAATTATTATACAAAATTGCTGACGACCTCCTTATCCTTGGCCATCGCAATAGCGAGTGGACTGGCTTTGGACCATTGCTTGAAGAAGACATTGCGTTTTCGTCTATGGCACAAGATAAGATCGGACAGAGCTATGCACTCTATCAAATGCTCAACAATCTGGGCGAGCAAACTCCCGACAAGGTTGCCTTTATGCGCCAAGCCAATCAGTTTCATAATTGTCAATTGGTAGAATTGCCGAACCAGGAATATGATTTCAGTTTGGTCCGTCATTTCTTGTTTGACACTGCTGATGCCATACGTTGGGAAATGCTTGCGCAGTCATCCTACGAACCTTTGGCTTTGTTGGCAAAAAAAATCAAAGGGGAATTGCGTTACCACACCCTGCACGCTAACACCTGGATCAAGCAATTAGGCTCAGCCACAGAAGAAAGTATTTCTCGGTTACAAAATGCCTTGCAAGTAGCCATGCCTTATGCGCTAGGCATTTTTGAGGAATCCCCTAAGGAGAAAGAAATCATTTCATCAGGGATTTTTGCCGGTGAGCAAGAATTAAAAAAACGCTGGCTTTCAAAAATTGAGGATGTTATCAGCAAAACACAACTTCATTTACCCGATCTGAAAGTTATCACTCCAACTGAGGGTGGAAGAGTTGGCAAGCATACCGAACATCTTCAACCGTTGTTGGATGAGATGAGTGAAGTGTTCCGAATAGATCCGACTGCAGAATGGTAATCTAGACTCTAGACGTGAGACATAAGATTCAAGACAAATTCAGTTGACATGTCGCGTCCTAAGAATATCTTAATTCAAAATTACACTTACGATTTGCCCGATGCTAGAATAGCTCTTCATCCCCTTGAGCAACGCGATCAATCCAAATTATTAGTTTATAACCAAGGAGAAATCAAACATTCGAGGTTCGATGTTCTTCCCAATCTACTTCCCAATAATTCAATCCTATTTTTCAATAACACTAAAGTAATCCCGGCACGCTTGTTCTTTAAAAAAGAAACTGGAGCTGTAATTGAAATATTCCTTCTCCATCCGGTTTGGCCATCGCCCATAGTTGCACTTGCCATGAGTGCTCAAGGAAAATCAAGTTGGCATTGTACGATTGGAAATTTGAAACGGTGGAGTAAGAACCACGAATTGAGAATTACGAATTCCGAATTAACGCTTTCGGCTAAGCTGATCGATCGTGAAAACGGGGTTGTTGAGTTTGAATGGAATCTTCCCATTTCGTTTTCAGAAGTAGTACAAAAATTTGGAGCAATTCCGCTTCCACCCTATATCAAACGCAAAGCTGAAGTTGAAGACAAAGATCGTTACCAGACTGTTTATTCAAAGGAAGATGGCGCTGTAGCTGCACCCACAGCAGGATTACATTTTACCGAAAAAGTATTTCAGTCATTACGAGAGAAAAATATTGAATCCGAATACCTCACGCTTCATGTCAGTGCAGGCACATTTCAACCTGTGAAAGTTGAAAACGCGAATGAGCATATCATGCACTCCGAACAAATAGTGATTACCCGTCACAATATCGAGCTGCTTCTATCCAATAAAACTATTGTTGCTGTGGGTACCACCTCGTTACGTACTATGGAAAGCATTTATTGGTTCGGTGTGAAATTGTATAACGACCCCAAAGCCGAATTTCTGATTACGCAAGAGGATGCTTATCAATTGAAACCCATCAGCAAATCAGAAGCACTGAATGCCATACTAAAAAAAATGGATGGAGAGGAAACAAGCCAACTTCTAGGTGAGACATCCATTTATATTTTACCCGGATACGATTTTAAAACAGCGGACGCTCTAATTACTAATTTCCACCAGCCCGGCTCGACCCTAATTTTACTTGTTGCCGCTTTTGTGGGTGACGATTGGAAGAAAATTTACCAAGACGCTTTGACTAACGATTATCGATTCCTGAGCTATGGAGATAGCTCACTTCTCTTCAAATCTGACAAGCGACCCTCTCAGTTTCATATCCGGAGAAGTTCCTAGACGGAGACTCCGCTAGTTAACACTGAAGACCGACCTCAATATTTTTTCCACCATATCCTCAACAAGCTTCTCATGACCTTTAGTGTTTTCGGTATTTGTGCCATAAGCTGCCTAGTTTAAGTTGGTAAGAGTATGATGAATTTTTCTTTAATTTCCTTTCGTTGAAAAGGAATACGGAAAATCACCGGCATCAACTCCTCGCGTTGTATTCGGCTGAGCCGACATTTTAAAATCAAGTTTCAATCCTTTCATTAATTCCTGATGGCTTATCCAATTATGAGTTGTTCCTATTCCATTGATTAATAACTGATCGACAAACCTATTTTCAGCACTATTATTTTCGGCTTTGATCACAATCATTTTTCCATTCTCCAATTTCAAAGTCACTTGATTAAAGAGAGGAGAACCTAATACGTATTGATCAGTGCCTGGACAAACAGGATAAAAACCCAAAGCGGAAAAAACATACCATGCGGAAATCTGACCATTACCTTCGTCACCACAATAGCCATCGGGTGCCGGTGAGTACATTCGGTTCATTACCTCACGAACCAAATATTGCGTCTTCCATGGCTCGCCAGCATAATTGTATAAATAGGTCATGTGCTGAATGGGTTGATTGCCATGCGCATATTGCCCCATGTTCATAATTTGCATTTCACGGATTTCGTGAATCACCTGTTTGTAATAGCTCTCATCATAAACCGGAGGCATGATGAAAACAGAATCTAACATTTTCACAAACTTCTTTTGTCCACCCATGAGATTGGCTAATCCTGCTACATCATGAAATACAGACCACGTATAGTGCCAGCTGTTGCCTTCGGTAAAAGCATCGCCCCATCTGAAAGGATTAAACGGAGATTGAAATTTTCCATCCTTGTTTCTACCGCGCATCAATTTCGTTTCCGGATCAAAAACATTTTTATAATTCATAGCGCGCTTGGCAAAGCGATCAATTTCTTCTTTAGACCTGTTCAATGATTTTGCTAATTGGTGAATGGTAAAATCATCGTAAGCGTACTCGAGCGTGCGTGCTGCATTTTCATCGACACCAACATCGTAAGGAATGTATCCCAATTCATTATAATATTTCACACCCAATCGTCCCACCGAACTGAACGGACCTTCACTTTCTGTATTCTTCAAAATAGCTTCGTACAATGTGTTGATGTCAAATCCGCGAGCTCCCTTCAGATAAGCATCGCTAATGATGGAAGCCGAATTAGAACCAATCATACAATCACGATGACCGGGACTCGCCCACTCCGGAAGAAAACCACTTTCCTTGTAAGTATTCACCAAGCCTTCCATGATGTGAGAGTTCAGAGAAGGATACATCAAATTGAAAAATGGAAACACCGCGCGAAACGTATCCCAAAAACCATTGTCGGTAAACATATAGCCTGGCAATACTTTTCCATTGTATGGACTATAATGAATCACCTCATTTTTTTCGTCATGCTCATAAAATTTCCTGGGGAATAACATGGTGCGATACAAACACGAATAAAATGTTCGCTGCTGATCAACAGTACCTCCTTCTACTTGAACTCGATTGAATTCCTTATTCCACATTGCTTTGGCACGCTGCTTCACTGCCTCAAAATTATAATCGCGGACTTCGCGAAGTAGATTAAGTTCGGCTTGTGCTGGGCTAATAAACGAAGAAGCTACGCGAGCATTTATCTTTTCATTTCGTTTGGTAACAAATCGAAGAATCGCCCCCGCATGGTTCGATTGACTTTCTAATTGGTCAATCACATTTTTGTCATCCCAAACTTTCGATGCAATGATCTTTTTATCAAATACGATTACAAAATAGTTCTTAAAGTTTTCTGGCACGCCTCCACTATTGCGAGTAGTATAGCCGATTACTTTATTCTCTTCGGGAATAATCTTTACATAGGAGCCTTTATCAAAGGCATCGATCAGCACCCACGCACTATCTGTTTGAGGAAATGTAAATCGAAATCGAGCGGCTCTATCGGTTGGAGTCAATTCGGTTGTTACATCGTAATCAGCCAAATAAACTTTGTAATAGTATGGAGTAGCCAATTCTGATTTATGCGAAAACCAACTGGCTCTCTCCTCTTCATCAATTTTTAATTTGCCGGTAAGTGGCATTATTGAGAACTGACCATAATCATTAATCCACGGACTGGGTTGATGCGTTTGCTTAAATCCACGAATCTTATTGCTACCATATTGATAGGCCCAGCCGTTTCCCATCTTGCCTGTTTGCGGCATCCAGAAATTCATCCCCCATGGCAGCGCAATGGCTGGATATGTATTTCCATTCGATAAGTCGTACTTTGAATCTGTGCCCATTAATGGGTTGACAAGATCAATTGGCTCTTGAGCATGAGCGTAATGAACAATGCACAAGAGAATGAGGGCTTTAATTATTATCAATTTCATATGTAAATAATTTAGTTGTGAGTGTAGGTGTCCTACACCTGTTTATCGAAGCAGATAGGTGCAGGCCACCTTCATATTCTTTAGTTAATAATTTTAAATTCATTTTTTTGCTGGCGATGGTCCCATTTCAAATTGAAGTTTACCGCCTTTCATTACTTCTTCGTTGGTTAATAATAGTTTCTTCAGCGGCATTACTTTGATTTTTACATTCAATCACAAGTCGTTTTCCATTTTCAAACTGAAGTGTAGCGGTTTTAACTGAAGGACTACCGATAGCGTATTGACCCGAAGCAGGTACTACAGGATAAAATCCCAACGTGCTGAAGATATACCAGGCGCTCATCTGTCCGCAATCATCGTTTCCTCCCAGGCCATCAGGTTTGGGTTTGTACTGATGCTTTAAGATCACACGAATGCGTTCTTGTGTTTTCCATTGTTGGTCGGTCCATTGATAGCCCGCACAATACTTATATACATCCTTATTGTACCTACCGTTTAGTTCGTATTGAAGGGCATCGGTTTCAGGACTGAGCTGCACCATGCCAAAGGGAACGGTAGCCCCCGGAAAAGTATGGCCCATTCGCGATGTACCGATCAACGGATCTACATATTGGTTGTAGTTGTAATTGATTTCCTGCGCAACGGTACGCGTAAATAGGAACAGACAAAAAGTAAGGAGGAGTATTCTGGACATATCCCAAATTTTACATCCAAAATAACTCTTTATACCGTCAATTTTTCAGGGATAAGGTTAGGCGAAGTTTTCCATATTGTTGGTCCTTGGGCTTTCCGGCAGGCTATTGAGTAAATTTAAGGTGCTCTGCCGTTGCTGCATAGGGCAAACGAATACTAAGTGCTTAAGACATGAACTAGGGTGTGCCATAGCGCGGCTACTAATTTTAGGTTCAAAGAAATATCTCGCAGTCCGCGCTTTGTATTTTGCGTGCACTTAACAACAATGAAGTGCAAGTGCCTAGTCGCGCATTCGCACCAAATTCAGATCTGATCGGACTGTTCCGGTAGGTTTGATGGTATGGCTGCGACACAAAATAAAAGAAGGCCGCTTGCGCAGCCTTCTTTTATAGGTTTGGGTTGGTTTGGTTTATATCTTATTGACCGATAGCAGCTCTTGCGCCACCTGCCGCAAAAATGGCCATTGATCTAGCCTTCTGACCTTGTGAGAACATATACATACAAGCGTCATCAGTGTAGTCCATATAATTCATTGTCATTTCAGCATGACCATCAGTTCCACATGTGCTCACGTAAGGGAACGTAGGGCAACCAAAGTTCGATGTTTTAGCAACTGGTGTATCGTTCACTAAGTCAGAACCGCAGCTAGCGTCACCCCAAATGTGGCGAAGGTTCAACCAGTGTCCTACTTCGTGTGTGGCTGTTCTTCCCAAATGGTAAGGAGCTGATACAACACCTACACGACCAAAGTAATTATGTCCGATAACTACGCCATCCGTTGCAGGAGCGCCTCCAGGAAACTGAGCATAACCAAGTACGCCACCCGTCATACTGTTAACTACCCACAAGTTCAGGTTATGAGCTGGGTCGGTCGGATCTATACCGCCTCTCTTCGATTTCTTCATAGAATCATCAGTTCTCCAGCTTGTCTTGGTTGAATGCTTGCGATTCGTTGCTATCAAAACAAACGATATATCATAATTTGCTGCAACTCCAGAGAAGATTGAAGGTGTACTAGAAAAATCTGAATTGGTTGCATGATAGTCTTCGTTCAAAACATCGATTTGAGACTGAATTTGAGCATCAGAGATGTTTTGTGCTGCTGTGTTGTAAATTACGTTGACGACAACCGGGATTTCAATCTTACCATTAACAAGTCTGGCTCCTTCGCTGATGAATTTATTTGTATGACTCTCAATAGCATTCATTCTTTCTTGCAAAGTAGGGTCAGCAGCCAATTGCTCACTTAAAACGGTCATTGAAGCACAATTGCGCTGAGCGGCCACGTCAAGCTTTGGTGCCGAATTGCCGGATGTTAGTGATGAGTCAGAACAGGCAGCCACAACCAGTAGCGAGCCAGTGAAGAAAAGGGTTCTCAGTTTGTACATTTAATTTAGGTTTAGGTTTAGATGGGCACAAAGGTCTAGAAGGAATGCCATCCAAAAGGAGATAAGTAAGAATATTATTCTGTGGAATTGATTTTGAACAAAATTTTCATGCACAAAATGAAACTTTGCAGAAAAATAATTGGCCTCCGTTTCAAATCACCCTAAAAACGGGATTTTAAAAATCTCATTACTTTCAGATTCATGTAAGAAAAAATCAAATATTGATTTGTATAATATTTTTATTCAAAAAGAGGATCGCTCCAAAAATGGAAAAAGTTCCATTTTGAGATTTAAGAGTGTTATAAGTGCCAAAAGGCGATTTATGATTTTGAGCGGCCTTAATGTAATTCCGAATTTAAAATGGATAGCCCTTGAAAACGGGTTAACCTTGCTAAACTAAATGGAGTCCGTTTTGGGCCATTAGTAGTAGGCGAACACCAAAGGCAATTAGACAAATACCCACTACAATATTCATGATGAGGAGAAACCGGTGTGTAATCAATCTCCTTAGTTTATCGGCAAGAAATGCCTTGGAGATGTCTGTAGCCAATACTGTAATCAGCAATGCGGTAAAAAAGATAAAAAACTCAACTCCCGTAGAATACCCAAAGTCAATAGTAGCGATACTTATGGTGCCAATCCAGAAAATAAACACCATTGGCGTGATTCCATTGATGACAAAGCCCTTTAATATATATTTCAGCGGTTTGGTCTCTGCAGCTGAATGAAATGATACCTGTTTACTTCGCCCGGCTTTAACGATTAAATGATATAATCCGAAACCAATAAGGATTGCGCCCCCCGCATAAGCCATGTTCTTCTTTGAGCCGGGGTCATTAAGGAATTGGAAGAGACCAAAATAACAAATCGTTACATAAAGTATATCGCTTAGGGAAACACCCATTGCTACCAGAGCGCCATTCCAAAAGCCTTTCTCTACGCTGGTTTGAATGATCGTGAAGAAAACCGGTCCAACCAAGAAGGTAAGAACAATTCCGAGTTGAATTCCTTTGAAAACAATAGACATTTAGAATTTCGTTAGTGGTTAACGCTTTAAAAAGCTGGCCCAATCTTCTAGTTGTGCATTTTTCATCACGCGAGGAAATTTATTCTGACCTCCTACTTTCCCCTTTGAGCTTAAGTAGTCATGAAATTTTTGCAGGGGCAACACGTCAACCACCACTTCTTTAAGTGCCGCACTACGCTCCACCGCGTAGTCATCGTTGAGTATTTTCAAATGTGAATCAATTTTGTCGCGCAATACTTTTGCATCCACTTTATCATTCGTACCAATGTACCAATGATGGGCGAACAGATTGTCGTGAGGTATGCCGGCCACGGTAAATTCAGGTATGGACACATTCAATTCATTCGAAGCAATTTCAATCGCCTTGTTCATATTATCCACCGAAAGGTGCTCACCACACAAACTCAGGAAATGCTTGGTTCGTCCTGTGATCACAATTTCAGATTCCTCCAGCGAGGTGAACTTGATGACATCGCCAATAATATATCGCCAGGCACCTGCGCACGTAGATAGCAACAAGGCATACTCCTTGCCCTCTTCTACCTGATCAATTAATAAAGTCTCGGCATCGGGTTTAATATCGCCCGAAGCCAAGAAGTTCTTGTCTTCAAATGGAACAAATTCGTAGAAAAGCCCATTATTCAATACCAATCGCATGGTCTTTCTCTTTGGCAGGGCCTGGTATGCAATGAAGCCTTCTGAGGCTAAGTACGTCTCAATGTAATAGATTGGGCGACCTAATAATTTCTCAAAACTTTTCCGGTAGGGATCCATGGATACACCACCATGCACATACACCCGAAGGTTGGGCCATACTTCATGAATGTTTTTGACCTTATAATAAGCTATAATCTTTTCAATCAGAATCTGAATCCAGGCCGGCACCCCCACGATAATACCAATATCCCAGTCATGAGCCTTGCGTACAATCTGGTTGAGTTTAGCATCCCAGTTGCGGCTCTTCGCTATTTTTTTTCCGGGTTTATAAAAATGCTGGAACCAGAATGGCAATCGCGCTGCTTGAATGCCGCTCAGGTCGCCTTCAAAGAAACTCCCTTTCTTATTTAAATGCGTACTTCCTCCGATCATCAAGATTCCTGCCTCAAAGAAAGAAGAGGGCAAATCGTATTTTGACAGGGATAAGATCTGGCGAATACTTGTGCGTTGAATCGCCTTGGTCATCTCTTTGGTTACCGGAATATGTTTCGAAGCCGATTCAGAAGTACCTGAACTAAGTGCGAAATATTTCATACGGCCGGGCCAGCAGATGTTCTTCGCTCCTTTTTGAGTAAGCTGCCACCATTCGCTATAAATCTTATTGTAATCGTGAATAGGGACTGCTGTTTTGTAAGCCTCATAAAATGCGTTTCCGCTCTTGCGAAACTTGCCAAGGATATGGTCGAAGCCATAATACTTTCCAAACTCTGTTTGGCTGGCAGAGATCATCAACTCTTTCAATTCATGTTTCTGGAGATCAAGTGGTGATGAGTATTCCTGGTGCAGACTTTCGCGAAGTCTTATCCCGCGTTTAAGTAAGGTTCCAATGATCGCCATAACTTTATCCTTGTTATAATTGTGGGCTAATTTATACAATGGACGTCAGAAATAATATTGCGTTTTTCCGAAATCAGTTCTCGGGTAAGGATTGCAAGCTGGTAGCTGTAAGTAAGACGCATCCGGTTGAAAAAATCAAAGAAGCTTATGATGCCGGCCAGCACATCTTCGGTGAAAACAAAGTGCAAGAAATGTGCGCCAAGCAACCCTTCCTTCCATCGGATATTGAATGGCATTTGATCGGTCACTTGCAAACTAACAAAGTGAAACAAATTGCTCCTTTCGTTTCACTCATTCACTCCGTGGATAGCTTCAAACTTTTGGAAGAGATCAACAAGCAGGGCAAAAAAATAAATCGCATCATTTCCTGCTTATTGCAAGTTTACATTGCCAATGAAGAAACTAAATTCGGATTTGATGAAAGGGAATTGATCGAATTGTTTCAATCTGGTAAAATAGCTTCGCTGGACTTTGTAAAAATTAATGGCCTCATGGGCATGGCCACCTTCACCGACAACAAAGAGCAAGTACGTGGAGAATTTAAATCACTGAAAATCCTATTTGACAAAATTAAACAAATGAGTTTGCCAGCTAATGCTACAATGAAGGAGCTCTCCATGGGTATGAGCCAGGACTATGAGATCGCTGTTGAGGCCGGAAGTACTTTGGTGAGAATCGGAACTGCAATTTTTGGAGCCTGGTGATTAAAAAATTGTAATCTATTGAAAGACGAATTTCCCATGGAGTATTAAATTGACACAGTTTCAAGAAAATGAAATCGACTTCTTTTCATCATTTACTGGTTGCATTAATTCTGTGTTTATTCTTTTTTGAAAGCCACGGTCAATCCAATCCTTACGTCCATTATTCGGTACCAGACGGATTGCCCAGCTCTGAAACTTACAATGTATTTCAAGATAAGTCGGGATTTATCTGGTTTGCTACCGACAATGGTGTGGTGCGCTTCGATGGAAAGGATATGGAGCTCTTTCAAGCCAATGCAGGATTAACTGATCCTGTGGTATTTGAATTTCTCGAAGATTCTAAACAACGTATTTGGTTTCGAACTTTCTCAGGCAGAATCTCATATTTTTTCAATGAAAAAATTTACCCCTACCAGTACAACGACTCTTTATATGCGCACTGCCGAAGTTCTTATTTGCAGTCATTGCACGTAGATGCCAAAGACCAAGTTTGGTTTGGGTCTGCTCTGGAGTTATGTAAAATAGATACCTCGGGAAAAATAAGCATTGAAAATAGAAATGACCCTTACCGGGTTTCATTTTTGAATATTAAAAATAAAATTATCTATAGCACCGAAGGGACGGTCATTACTAAAGGCAAAATAAATGGCAAGAATGTAGATTTTCAGTTGGCGGATTCATGTTCGTACCGATCAATCGTTTGTAACTTCAAATGGAAGGGGCAGCAATATTTCTCGCACGGCCGAACAATTTATAAAATGGACGATCGCCAGATTAGCCCAGTATTTCATTCAAAAGGCCAGATCATAGCATTGACAATTGACCGGGAGGACAACTTATGGATTGGGTATTTCCAAGACGGGCTAGAGTGTTATACGGATTTTGGAATAAAGAAACCAGATCCATTTGACTTCACTAGATCAAAGTCGATCACTCAAATACTTCAGGACCGAGAAGGGGGATTCTGGCTTACCACTTTGGAAGATGGTATATATTATGTTCCGCACTTTAATTTTCTTGAATATCCCCTACCTCCGGATTTGAAAATTAATAAGGCCATTTCATGGAATGAGAAAGCCATTGTAACAGATGTAAAAGGCGGGCTAGGCATTCTTGAAATCGATGGAAAAATAAAGCAAGAGAGAAAATTAGGTGGCAGCATATTGTCAATTCTAAAAGCTTCAGAAAAAAGATTATGGGTTTCCACTACCAGTGAGACAATTCTTTTTGATGATCTTTTTAACATAAAAAAAAGTATACCTAAAAGCTTTAGTGATTTGCACCTGGCTAAAGATGGTACAATCTGGGGCACTTCAGGCCTTGTGCGTGTGCAATATGATCAGGAATGTGAGTTCTTAAATTCGATTGTTAGTACAAAAACAAATCGCTCCATCTATACAAATGAACGCTTCACCTTCTTATTCGGACGGTTAGGGTTACAAGTATTCACACCCAAAAACAAAGAGGTAAAACTCCCCACTTTCTTCGATGCACTCAAAGTCACACAAATTCTTGAAATAAACGACTCACTATTGCTCATGGGAACCTTGGGTAGCGGGCTTCTTCTCGTTAATCAAAATCGATGGACTTATGAACAATACTATTCCAAACATAAGTTTGTGGCCAATAATGTCTATGCCATGATTAAGGAAGGCCCTGATGTGTGGATAGGAACAGAAAAGGGAGTAGCGATTACCACACTGAATTCTATTATTTCCGGAACCCCGAACTTTTCCTTTTTCATCACAAAAAATAAAGCAGGCAACAACCGAATTAATCATCTGGTGTCTTTACCAGAGCACGTGCTGGCATTTAGTGAAGATTCCTATTTTACTCTTCCCAAAGAAATAAAGGCTCCCAGTCTCGCCATATTTCGCTTGCAAACCCTGTTGGTAAATAATCAGCCATACACTCTGGACGCTGACCAGAAATTGGACTTTGATCAAAACAACATCCAGGTTAATTTCAGATTTATCGATTTTAGAAATCAAGACATCCTCGTTAGATCACGATTATCTCCAAAAGATCCTTGGAATTATTCTTCCGACAGAAACATCAAATTTTATTCCCTGCGGTCGGAAAAGTACTTCCTGGAAATAGAATATTCCATTGACAACATTCATTGGCATAAAGCGATCGCCTGGAACTTTACAATCCTACCCCCTTGGTGGAGGACGTGGTACTTTATAACATCCATCATCTTGATTACCCTGCTTTGGGTAGCCATCTATTTTAGACGGAGGGTTGCCCGCGTGCATGAGAGAAATAATTATCTTAACCTCATTAACACACAACAACAACGACTGATTCGTGCTGAATTAGACACGTTGGAAGGAGAGCGAAATCGGATAGCAAAAGATCTTCATGACAGTGTGGGGACCAATCTCACCGCCATTAAAATGACCGTGCGAAGCATTTTAAAAAAATACAACGACTCCAAAGCGGAAGCTGTTGAAAATGAATTTCAAAATACCATTCAGGATATCAAAGGAATCATACATGATTTAGTACCGGCAGGGTTGGATAAGTACGGACTTTCAGAGACCATTCGCAGTCACGCAGCCAAAATTGAAGAGAGCCTGGACATCAAAATTGAAGTGAACACCTTTGGTCCCGACACGAATGATCCAAGATTGAATTTATTATCGTTTAGAATACTTCAGGAACTGATATCGAACACGCTTAAGCATGCACAGGCATCCAAAGTGGTGATTCATATTAGTTCGTTTGAAGACTTATTAAGTATCGTTTACCAGGATAACGGAAAAGGATTTGACTCAGAGTCGGTAGCTAAAGGCTCGGGGCTCTTTAATATTCAGTCGCGTGTGCAAACCGCCAATGGAACACTTAAATTTGAATCTGGTAACTTTGGCGTATCCTACATCATCGACATACCTCTAAATCTAAATGGCCATGACCAGAACAATCTTAGTAGATGATCACAAGGTTTTTTCGGATGGGCTGAAAAAACTTCTGGAAGACTCATCTCAATTTCAAATATTACAGCAATTCACCAAAGGCGATCAGCTGCTCGAAAACATATTTGATTTAAGTCCGGAGTTACTGGTGATGGATATAGAAATTATAGGTGAACTGGATGGCATCGAGGTTTTAAGACGCATCAGATTAAAAGATAAGTCCGTCAAAGTGGTAATGCTCAGTATGCACGAAGAATCTGTCTATTCACGCGAAGCCGCTGATGCAGGCGCCAATGCGTATCTCACTAAGTCAATCGACAGCTCCATGCTGATTCAAAAACTGATTAAAGTAGTGAAAGGAGAAAATATTTTCCCCGTAACGACCCCTCAAGCAGATGATGCCAATGAGAATTCAATTTTATCGAAGCAAGAAAGGCGAATTCTAAAATTGATTGCTGAAGGAAAAACCAGCGAACAAATTGCAGCTCAACTAGGTATTTCAGGATTGACGGTAAAAGTGCACCGTAGAAACATGATGAAAAAACTGCAAGCCGAAAGCTCTGCCGAGCTAATATCCATTTGTTTTAGTAAAGGGATTCTGTGATCGATTGTCGTTGTTTGCCTTCAAGCTTTCATCACAACAGAAACCAATCATAATCTGCAACAATCAAATTATAGCTGTGAGGAATCGGAAAAACGATTTGGGTAAAAAATAAAAAACCCAACCCGTCTGCCCTTGGTAGGGCAAACGAATCAGGTCAGGTTCGAGGTTTGGAAAAATGGGTTTGTCTGTGTGTTATGTAAATCTGAATGAATTATTCCCCATTGTCAATGTCGTATTTTTCCGACTGTGGTTATTTCAGCTTAAAATTCCGGTTCGGAATCCAAAAGAAATTAACTGAGCCACGTTAACCGATTGAGTTTTTTGAAGGAGTCTTTCCCTGTAAGTACTTACTGATTTAGTAGTGATCTTCAGTTCGTGGGCAATTTCCTTACTGGTTTTTCCCTCCACCAGTAATTTCAGCAAAAGTTTTTCCTGGGGAGCCAGCTGAATTTTCTGAGCAGCAATGGCGTCTTCTACGAGTGCTGTCTTTAAAATCGATTCAATTTTTTGGGGAAAGTATCGTTCACCTTTTCTAACACTTTGAACAGCCGTCTTTAGTTCTTCTACCTCTACGTTCTTGGTAAGAAATGATTGAATGCCCATCTGGTACAGATTCAATATTAAAGCCGGGTTATCATGACTTGTAAGGATAATAATAGGAAGGTTGGGATAAGCGCTGCGTATTGATTTGCACGCATCAATTCCGTTCATGTCTGGCATATTTATATCCAGAAAAACCATGTCCACCTTTGTAGTCTGCATCATTTGCATTGCCTCATTGCCATTCTGCGCTTCCATGCAAATGGGCGATGGCTTTATAAATGACGCAACCAGGTGAGCGAAAGATTTTCTAAAAATCGTGTGATCGTCAACAAACAGAATAGTCATTTCAGGGCGAATTCATTTTATCAAGACTTCACCAACAATATAGACGGCACTAATGTATTGATTTTTTATTTACAAATGGGAAGGGCACTTTTTAGTTGATAGTTGATGGTTTGTTGGGCGGCCCCTCGTGCCTCGGGCCGGGCTGTCCATTACAAGTCCGTCAACACACTTGCCTCCACACTTCGGGCTTTTCATTCTCATCCCTGCCGCGCAGCAATGTGCAACGGGCAGCTCAGATAAATTTAAGCGCAGGTGCATAGTAACATAGAGAACCTATGTGAGCTATGTGTCTATGTGTTTCAAAAAGAACTATTCCAACTCCAGCACAAGAGTCGTCATGGCAGGCAGCGTGATCTCACCGAGACTTTGAATCGATTCATCGGTCAACACATTCTTTGCTTTGGTTTTTCCATTCATCGATTCGGCAAATCGAGCAGTAGATAACTTCATCTCTTTGGCATTACCATTCATGATCACCATGACTCTTTCACTACCGAGTGTGCGGAAGTAAACATAGATGTTATCCTGCGGAATGAAGTGCGTGAGTTTGCCTCTATGAATTACTGATTTGGATTTTCTCCAGTTCAATATCTTTTTCATGAACTGCACGGTGGCTTGCTGGTCGGCAGATAAGTTTTTTCCATTGAAGAAGTCTACCTGATCGCCAGGCCATCCTCCTGGAAAATCTTTGCGTATTTGCGGGTGTACACTTCCATCGCCATCCATCAAAGCCTCGGTGCCATAATAGATTTGAGGAATACCCCGTGTAGTTAACATCAGCGACAAGCCCATCTTGAATTTGTTCAGGTCATTATTAACCGACCTAAAGAATCGAGTCATGTCATGATTATCGAGGAAAGTAAGATTGTTGTTGACATTGGCATACTGGTAATCCTGGCTGAGGGCATCGTATATTCTTGCCAAGCCACTGTCCCAGCCTGCATTTTCGTGCAGCGCCCTGGGCACCATAAAACAAAAAGGAAAATCAGTTACTGATGGAAGATTGGATTCGTAGCCATCGCTGTTCTTTGCACCCTTCTGCCAATACGCCACTTGCGTAACCGAGTTCAACCACACCTCCCCTACTATATTGAATTTTGGATATTCATCAGTCAATGCTTTGGCCCATCGTGCCATAAAATATTTATCCGGATAGGGATAGGTATCCATGCGAATGCCATCAATGCCTGCATACTCAATCCACCACAACGAATTTTGAATAAGGTAATCGGCAAACAGCGGATTGGCTTGATTCACATCAGGCATGGTGGTATCAAACCATCCATTCAGCATTTTTACAGAATCAGCTTTAGATCTGTACGTATCGGCAACCACACCACCACGATAATTTGAACTGGTGTACTCCTGAAACTGATGAATCCAATTTTTCTCAGGTAAGTCTTTAACCAGCCAATGCTCATTGCCAATGTGATTCATCACCATGTCTTGAATAATCTTTATTCCCGATTGATGTGCCTTGTCAATCAGTGCAACATATTCCTGGTTGGTTCCAAATCTTTTATCCACGTTATACAAATCGGTGATGGCATAGCCGTGATAACTGTCTCGCTTCTGGTTGTTTTCCAAAACAGGATTAATCCAGAGAGCAGTCATTCCTAAGTCTTTGATATAATTCAGGTGATCTGCAATTCCCTTGAGATCTCCTCCATGGCGACCGAAGGGCTGATCGCGATGAGTTCCCTGGTAATACCCGGGAATGGTATCGTTCTTCAAATCACCATTGGCAAAGCGGTCGGGGAAAATCAAGTACACTACATCACTGGAGCTGAATCCCTGCGCTCGATTGGTGGCTATCGATTTATTTTTTAATTCATATGAATAGGTAAATGTTTTCTTCTCCGCTTTGAATTGTATCGGAAGAATCCCTGCTTTGGCCTCGCTGCCGATTTGAAGTTTCAAGAATAAGTAATGCGGGTTTTCAACTTTGATTTTTTCTTTAAGCGTTACACCGGGATAACTTATCGTTGCTTCATAATCGGCAATATTCGCATCGTGCTTGTACAGCAGAATCTGCAGTTCCTTGTTCTTCATGCCCACCCACCAATTTGTAGGCTCTACACGATCAAAGAATACCGGTATTTGCTTTTGAGAGAACGCAACCAGTGGAATCGATAAAATAATTCCAGCGAAGATGTTTTTTACAAATGAATTCATAAGCAGAGTTAGTTCTTAATAATTTTTTTTCTGACGACTCCCCTTTCTGTTGTTATCTCGAGGATGTAGATGCCCGGAGAAAATGAACTTGCATCCCAGGTGGTATCGTCAATGCGTGTTGGATTTAGACAACCACCAGTCAGTGTTCGTGCTTGAATATTTTCGATCCTAATACCATCTGTTTCAATCTGGAACTGACCTCGCACCGGGTTTGGATAAAAATTAATTTCTTCAGGTGAAATATCAGTTATTGCGGTGATCACAAAACCTGCTTTTATTTTCACATCCGTGTAAAGTTTATACTCACCAGGGTTGAGGGTAACCGAAAGTGAATTTGATGCAACATTCACTGCTGATCCGCCATTATAGTAATCATACCATATTCCAGAGTGCGGAAAAGTTATGGTTACGGGTTTGCTCGTCACATCAAAGTTGGCGGCAATCTGTGCATTCATTTGAGATGAATCATTTGGACTACTGGTGTACGGAGTATTTTTTAAAGTCACCTGCTGAACCAATGAAGTTGCGCCACTCGATATTTGTGCTGCTCCAGTAACCGAGAACAAGGAATAATTTTTATGGAGTCGGATAAGATCAGCTACATGATTAAATAAAGATTTTCTATTCGTAACATTCAAATAGCTCCACAACACAGGCTTGGGGTCGAGTCTGCAATTCGAATTTATAGAACCATCCTGGCAGCGATTGATACTTTGATCATATCCCAATTCGCCAAATTCCCAAAGCATTTTAGGACCAGGAATGGTGTAGAACATCAATGCCGCAGACTTCATGCGCGCTAATGCTGTAGTGAGTGTTTTTACAGAATAATCTCCAGACGAATTGCCACTTTGAAGGTTTCTATACATCTCTCTTTCCTCATCATGGCTTTCCATATATCCCACTGCGCGTGGAACAGTCCACCCTCTAGTGCCGTAGTACATCCAACTTATATCTGAGCCACTCGTGAACCCCATGGTATTTTGACCATAGGCATAATTAAAATTAGCCCATAGCATCATGCCCTTTCCTTCGCCAGCTCGATAATTAGCTAAAACAGTTTCTTCTGAGTTTGCTGCAAAGTGCTCAAGAATGATGTACGCATCCGGGAATTTTGTCCACAATACATCTGCCATGCGAGTAAGGATATTGATGCGTGACTGGTCGTAATTTCCCCAAGCGTTCACATCTGATCCTGAATTAGTTTGGGTAAATCCTTTAGATAAATCATAACGATATCCGTCAATCTTAAACTCATTTACCCAGTAGTAATTTATCGTGTCCAAATATTTTTGAGTATAAGTGCTTGCATGATTCATGTCATTGAAGACATTGTAGGGGTGAGTGGGCTGAGCATTAAACCATTTGTTGGTTGACTTTGGGTGACCATTAGTAAAATCAAAATCAAGCATGGCGTAAGAGTTCGGTAAATCCTGGTGATTCATCACCATGTCCATAATCACGGCAATTCCGTTGGCGTGGCATTTGTCAACAAACTCCTTCAACTTGTTTTTGTGTCCATAGTATTTCTGAACTGCGAACATGGAGGTAGGATTATAACCCCAGCCAACTTCGCCATTAAATTCTGTTACCGGCATTAATTCAATCGCGTTGACGCCAAGGCGTTTGAAATAAGAAATGGTATCAATCAAGCTTTGAAAATTGCGGTGATTACTGTCAAAGAAATCTCTGATCAGCAATTCGTAAATCACCAGCTTTTCCTTGGCAGGCTTCTGATAATTTGAAGAAGTCCACTGGTAGGGTGTTTGGTTCGTCTGCAAAACAGAAAAATGATTGTAATACCACTGCTGACTAATAGCTTTTGCGGGAATCGTTTTAAGATTGGGATAGGAAGTTGCAGGAATCTGGTTGTCGTCTGGCTCTAGAATTTTATCCGTGTAAGGATCGGCTATTCGCAAGGTATCGTTCACCAAATATTGAAATGCATATTCAGTGCCGGGCGTGAGACCAGTAATTTCTACCCAAAAATGTTCTCCATCTTTTTTCATCAGATATTTGGGATCGATGCTCCAGTCGGTGAAATCACCAAATGCATAAACTGAAGTTTTGTTGGGTGCCCAGAAGCATAAAGTAGCTTTTGTTTGATCGGAAGGATTGTAGTTAATGCCATCGATAATTCCTGAGGGGCGGGCCAGCGCGGGGCTTACAAGGAGAATATTGTAAGTAAATTCTGTTGTGTCTGAACTTGAAACTGAAATCGCTTGTGCCACTATTCGTACTTTGAAAAAAGAAACACTGTCATTGACGGTAAGTGAATAAGAGTAGTTCGTTAAACCGGCTTGTGCATCAATCTGCTTGTTGTTGACAAAAAGAGTATAGTTAGAGGCTAAAGGTGTTGTCGCTTGCACTTGAATCACATTACCATTGGATACAAACAAGGGCTGAGTAGTAGGTGACACCAGTTTTACTTTAAACGCGCCATCCCAGAAGGAAGCTATATAGTCAGTAGTTTGTCCATTGGCCCAATCATTGGCCTTAAGCAGAATACCCATTTGGGTTTGTGTACTTATATCGGACGAAAAAAAATCGGAAGGCCTAAGGGTAATCGTAAAATAAGTATGACCGCTAACAACTGATTTAATGAACTGCGCTGGAGAAGCGCTCGATGTAGCTGGATTGATATTGTATTTTGCATTGATGGTGGTTCCGGGTATCCATACCCAAGCCCATGCTGATGTGAGTGATGCGAGAGAAGTTCCCGTCACATCATATTTGATCGTAATCTGATCGTTGTATTTAAAAAATGCCGGTGTAATCGTTGGGCTTAGTGTTACAGAAGCATACGAACTGATGCCAGTGAAAAAAACAAAGAAGAGAATTACAAATCCTTTCATCTTACTATTTATTTTTTGAAGGACAGGATGGCCTATGCCTATTATCACTTCCTTGGGTGGTCGCTGATCCTGGCTCATTTCATCATATTAAATTTATAAAGAAAAACAGCGTAAATATTTACGCTGTTTTCTTTCAACTAATCCAAGTTCTTATGAGTTACAGGATCGTGTACTTATACCCATTAATCGGATCAAGCGTAAGTTCAATATGGTACGTGCCCGCGCCTGGAGATATATTATCTCCTCCGGCTTCAAGCACTTTGTCACCGCCAGTGTCACCATAATTGAAGTCCCAATTATTATTTGCTCTAAACTTAAAAGCGCCTGAGGTTAATGTGATATCAATGGCCCAGGTATAGGGTTTCGAGCCGCCTACATATGTCATTGGAGTATCTGTGTTCCATCCTCCGGGGGTAGCATCACCAACCACACCCCAGGTCATCAAGGTAGTGGTGTATGTTTTAGCTATGTAATCAGTTGAGATTTTGTAAAATCCATTTGAAGGCACCGTGATATTGCTATTGCTGCCGGTGCCATCTTGAACAAGAACACCATCGGCACCTTTACCCCATGATCCGGGCCAATCCTGAACATTATTGAGGAATTTAAATCCTCCACTGCTCACCAAGTAGGCATAGATTTCAAACTTGCCATCAGCCGTTTTTACAAATTTTATTGAGCTTCCTGTGTTCCATCCTGCAGAACTTGCATCGCCAACAAGAAATGTCTGGTCTGGATAAGGATAACGAACAAGAACGATGGAGTACAGCAACGATAATTCGTTGAAAGTTATTTTGTAATAAGCATCAGCGTCTGAATTAGCGCGAATGAAGTTGGGGCCGAATTTTACTGCCTTACCAGGTGTGCCCGAATCGCCAAAGTTATCGCCCTGAAAATTTGAGCCTTCAGAAAATTTAAACTGATTTCCTGGTTTCAATCTGATTTCGCCCAATTCCCATGTGTAATCACTTGTTAATTGAAACTTGTAAGTCGAGCCACTAAATTCATTGAAATCGCCCAACGCATATAAGCCTGCCAAACTGGTCTTATAATTGACCGCAGATTTTATGGTGTAGGTCAAGGTTTGATCATTGAAAGTAACGATTACCGGGCCCGAACTGCCGCAAGAAATATTCCCTCCTGAAGTACTGACTATTCCCGTGCAGTTGTCATCTCCGTAATTTTTATCTGACCAATCTTGCTTGTTTTTAATTTTAAAAGTCTTCCCAATAAGATCAGTTGTTACTTGCCACGTAAACGCGCTTACCAAAGTCATCGCAGTAGATCCCCAATTGTTGAACTCCCCTGCAACATACATTTCACTGTTGTTTGCTGGATATAAAGTCAAGGAAACGTTGAAGGTGTAGGTATTCATGGTGATCTTTCCGTTCGCGCCTGTGACGGAAACATCCAGGGTGTGTTTACCGAGAACACAAGTATCCGATTTAAAAGTACTTCCCTGAACTACTACTGAATCTTTTGTACCATCAACCGACTCGGTAACTGAGTAAATCTGATTACCGTGCTTATCCTTCAATGTTAATGTGGCACTCTTCAGCGGTGAACTTGCTCCCGAAACAAAAGTGACTTTGATAGGAAAAACACCTTGCTTCACACTCACCAGTGGATAGGTAGTATAAATCGTGGGAGGATAACTACTTGTAATTCCATCCACATTGATTCTATCCTGGCAAGAGAAAAAAACTGCCACGATAAATAGGATCGTAAATTTTATTATCTGTTTCATATGATTTCTATTTTTTTAATCAATAGCCGGTATTCTGTACCAACTTTGGATTTGCAATTACTGACAATGCAGGGATCGGATAAACATTGAAATGCGCATCTGTTTGCTGACCTGCGACCACATTTCCTTTCCATGGCCAAATAGCACGTGGATCTGAAGAAGCACTCGTTGTAAATAGACCGAAACGAATCAGATCCGTTCTGCGATGACACTCCCAATACAATTCTCTGCCTCTTTCATCAATAATAAAATCAAGAGTAAGGTCACTGAGAATTTTATTGCCATTAGTGTTTCCGTAAGCTCTCTGACGAAGTTCATTAACGTAACCTAAAGCAGTGTTTAGGCTGCCTCCTGTTCCGCCACGCAAAACGGCCTCCGCATACATCAGGTATACATCCGCATACCTGAACATAGGGAAATCAGTATCTACAAAGGTTGAGTTTGAACCTATTGCTCCAGTGGAGGCAACATTTTGGAACTTAGGAATTGCATACCCCTCCTTAAATGAAAAGTTCATCGCATCCAGTATTTCCAAGCTCTGACCATTGGTATAAAATAGTGCTCTGCCGTCACTTACCAGGTCAAACAAGTTTACCATATTCTTAGTGGCCCTGTATCCGGCCCAACCTCCACTTGCAATACCGTAGTCTGCTGCGTTCATGTTTCCGCCAACGGCACAATGAACAAGAAATGTTGTTCCTCCCCATGTTTGAGTGCGAGTACCATCAAATGCAACTGCGAAAATAAATTCATTGGTACTAGTGGCGTTATTATCGGCCAAAAAGAGGTTCTTATAAGGAGTACCTTGTTGAATTGAATATTTACCTGAATCAATGATCTTGTTCAGGTAGGTTAAACATTCAGTATACTTTGTTGAGCCTGCTCCAAGATATACCTCTGCATTCAAATAAAGTTTTGCAAGCAACATCCATGCGGCAGCCTGATCTGCTCTTGGGTATTCAACCTCTTTTGGAGCTGATAAATCTGCTTCTATTGCTTTCAATTCACTTTCGATATAATTGAAAACTGCTGTTTTGCCTTTGACAAAATCTTTATCGGGCTGCCCGGGTGCTTCAGAGCCAACGGGGTTAGATTCAGGAACAATTGGAATGTTCCCAAATAAATCCATACCATTCCAATAAGCCAATGCGCGCAAGAATCTTGCTTCTGCTCTGTATTTCTTAATATCTGCTTTTAGAGCCTCAGTCACTCCTGCTCTTCCATTAACTGCTTCATCTGTAGTCTGTCTTAAAAACTCGTTAGCCATGGATACCTGGAAATAAATCCTGTTAAACATGCCATTAACAAATGGATTTTGTGAAGACCAGGTTTGCAAATGAAGATCAGGTAAACCGGTATCGCCCCACTGCACAACAGCTTCATCTGTTGATAAAACCTGCAGGTTAAATAATACGCGAATGTATCCTGAAAAACCTCCGTCAATTCCGGAAATGTCTACGTTTCCATCTCCACCCGATTGACCTGCAATGGCTAATCCGGCATAGAGTTTTGCAAGGAACTGCTTATAAGCAGATGGATCTGAGAAAACCACGTCAGAAGTGGCAGTGCTCACAGGCTTAACATCAAGATCTGTACAGGCCGCAAAACCTAGCACCAAAGCCAACAATGTAATTTTAATTATCTTTTTCATATCGTCTTTTCAATTAAAATCCTACACGAATTCCTACTGTAAACGTCCTTGCACGAGGATATAAGTTATTATCTATACCTGCAGTGCCTGAGGTTCCGGTGTTGACCGCTATCTCGGGGTCAAGTCCCCGATACTTTGTAATCACGAATGCATTTTGAATAGTGCCATACAAGCGCACCTTCAGATTAGTGTTACTAATTTTGCTGACGTTGTACCCCAGAGTGATGTTATCCATTCTTAGGAAAGAAGCCTTCTGAACAAAATAGTCTGAGAAGTATTGCGGGGTATAGTAAGTTGTTTTAAGTACTTGTGTTGTCATATTCCTTGGCCAAAAATTGTCGGCCAGGTTTTTGAAACTCGCACCCGATGCAACGTTGTTATAGTTATAGTTACCTAAGTTAGACCTCAGTGTAAATGCCAAATCCCAGTTTTTAAAACTTAAGTTGGACGTGAAGCCCATGATCAAATCAGGTAAAGGTTTTTTGTAGGGGCGAAGATCTTTTTCATTGATTTGGCCGTCTGTATTCTGATCGACATACATATCCGTTGCAAGGCCATTTCCAAAGTTGTCACCCACGGGGTTTCCATCTGAGCCGGTCTTATGTTGATACACATAAAACGAATTTACCGGCTGACCAACTTTAAGTATCTCTGCTTTATTACCTACACCACCTGATATACCTCCGGTCAAGTAGCCTGCTGAACTAGGATCTCCATCCAAAACTTTAATGGTGTTTTTATTATATGCCGCATTAAATGAAATATCCCATCTCAGATCTTTTTTATCAATGGCAACGGCATTCAAGGTGAGTTCAACTCCTTGATTCTGCATTTTACCCACATTACTCAGAATCTGATTTGTCAAGTTGGCGCCTGGGGCAACAGCTTTTATAAACAGTAATTGGGAAGTATTTTTCTGATAGTATTCCAACGATCCGGTTACTCTTCCACTCAATACACCAAAGTCAAGTCCCAAATTAGCAGTTGCTGTTTGCTCCCACTTCAGATTATTGTCATATCCGGAAGGACGAATGGTAGTGTAATAAGTGCTTCCTAATGGATAGGTAGCTAAACCATCGCTTGGTGAATAACTTGGGAGATAGGTATAATTTCCAATACCGTCCTGATTACCCACCACTCCATATCCAACTCTTAATTTTAAATCGCTGAATATATTTTGCATGTTTTGCATGAATGATTCATTGATTAATCGCCAGCCTGCTGCAATTGAAGGGAAGGTTCCCCATTTATTCAACGGACCAAAACGAGTACTTCCATCTCTTCTGATATTGGCTGTAAGCAAGTATTTGTCTTTGAAGGAATAATTAATCCTGCCGTAGAAAGAAATGAGTCTGTTAAGCTGGATATCCGGATTGAAAGGTATTGTTTGCTTTGATACTTGGGGGTTGTTATAGCCATATGTATTTGTACCCAAGCGCACAGAATTAAATCCATAGTTCTCTGAATAAAAATCCTGCCATGAATAACCTGCAGTAACATCGATCTTATGATCTTCTGCAATTTCTTTCTTGTAATTAAAATAACCCTCAAACAATCTGCTGTACTTGTACGGGTTCTGTATTGTTACTTTTCCGGTGTCCGGGGTTGATTCAAATTTTAATGTGCTTGGTAAAAAGCCACGTCTTTCGCCAGTGGTTACATCATAACCTAAATTTACTATAGCTCTTAGGCCTGGAACATACTTTATCTTATAATCCAATTGTATGTTACCTAAGGCACGAAATGTATGGCCTATGTCATTTGTTTGATTCAGATTAGAAACCGGGTTTGTAGGAGACTGCATCACCGGAACCCTGTTCCCTGAATTATCATATTTGAAATATTCATAGTACCCTCCAAACTTGCTTTGGGCATCGTAGATAGGGTGAGTTGGATCAAACTGTAATGCATCGCCAATCACTGATGGAGAAAAACGATCTTCTGTTCGAGCACCTTTAATATTCACATCTATTTTAAGATCATCATTAAACAGAAGTTGTGACAGACTCAATCCAACACTTGTCTTTTTTGTATAGGAAGTATTTACGATTCCTTGCTGCTCGAGATGGCCAACTGAAAAGCGGTAAGTCGATTTATCAGAACCTCCGGAAATAGTAAGGTTATGATTATTTGCCGGTGCCTGACGAAATATTTGATTTTGCCAATTAGTGTTATACGATTTGTTAGCCACATCCGTATTTGAATTATCGCCTAAATACTGAAGATTTTGGGGAGCCCAATAAGTGACTAAACTTCTAAACTGGTCTGCGTTGAAAACATCATACTTTTTAGCAACGGTTGCAGATGAAAAATAACCATCGTAGGTTACTGAAGGAGCCCCTTTTTTTCCTTTTTTAGTTGTAATGACAACAACACCATTTGCCGCTCTAGAACCATATATTGCTGCAGCAGATGCGTCTTTCAAAATGGTGAAGGTTTCAATATCATTTGGATTGATAAAGTTCAATGGGTTTCTGCCTGCAGGAGTTCCATCACTAACTACAGGAAATCCATCAATCACATAGAGGGGCTCATTACTTGCATTCAAGGAAGTACCACCACGAATGCGAACATTACCTCCAGATCCGGGCTGGCCGTCTGCCGGAGTAATTTGTACACCCGCAATTTTACCATTAAGGAGTTGATCAGGTGAAACAATTACTCCTCTATTGAAATTTTTCTCGCCAACAGAAACTACCACCCCTGTTACATCTTTTTTCTCTTGTTGTCCATATCCTACTATAACCACTTCAGATAATGAGGTGATATCAGATTCGAGGACAATAGCCACAGTAGTTTGGCTTCCTAATACAATATCCTGAGTCTTATATCCCACAAATGAAACAGACAATGTTGCACTTGCTCCAACATTGATTTTAAATTCTCCATTGGTATCAGTGACCGTACCATTGGTAGTGCCCTTCTCAAGCACGTTTGCGCCCGGTATGGGTGAACCATCGTCTGCCGCGGTCACCTTTCCTGTAACAGTGATTTGCTGTGCAAAACCAACCGAGGAAATGCACACCAAGAAGACTGCCAAGTACCTGCTTAAAGACAGATAAAATTTGATCATAAAAGTATTTTGGTTTTAAGGTTTAAATAATGTTGTTTGAACCCGCAATCATCTGCTATTTTATTTTCGACAAGCGAAAACATAAGCGATGAGTGTTAAACCAAAATTAAGTTCGGTCTTTGCGAAAAACGATTAGAGCTTTGTAAAAAGTGCCGCAACCGAGTTCGCAATCGTTTGCGGCCGAATTGTTGTATTTTTATTTATATAATCTACTGATAATCTCAATGAATTTCAATCAAGTTACGATCAAGGACATCGCCCGAGAACTCGGCATTTCACCCTCTACAGTTTCACGCGCTTTAAAAGATCACCCGGATATCAGCATGGAAACAAAAAAAGCAGTGAATGCTTTAGCTGAAAAATTGAATTACCAACCCAACATTGTTGCGCTGAATCTTCGGCAGAGAAAAACCAACACCATTGGCATCATCATTCCGGAGATTGTTCACTTTTTTTTCTCAACAGTGATCAGCGGCATCGAAGACATTGCTTATCAGGCAGGCTATAATGTGATCATCGCCCAATCTAATGAATCGTATCAACGCGAGGTTACCGACATGAAAGCCCTTTTTAATTCGAGGGTAGACGGCATGTTGCTATCCCTCTCGCGAGAGACCACCAATTTTGATCACATCGAATCGATCATCAGCAAAGGTGTGCCCATCGTTTTTTTTGATCGTGTGTATAACAGCCCCATGTGCAGCAAGGTGATAGTGGATGATTATTCGGGGGCAAAAGAAGCCGTGCTTCATTTGGTAGAACAAGGCTGTAGAAAAATTGCACATCTAATTGCATCGCCCAACCTGATCATCAGTGAAGACCGCTTGCGAGGTTACCAGGATGCTTTGAAAGAAAGTAACATTGAGATAAAACCGGAGTGGATCGCTCATTGCAAAGCGGGTACTTTTGAAGAAGGTAAGCGTGTTACTTCCGAACTTCTCTCTATGCACAACAGGCCCGATGCCATCTTCGCCACCAATGATCCGCTCGCGATGGGTGGTGTCATGGCTATTAAAGATCGAGGACTTCGAATACCTAAAGACATCGCCATCGTAGGATTTAGCAATTGGTTTTTTGGTGAGCTCCTGGAGCCTTCACTTACTACCGTGGATCAGCCGGGCTTTGAGATGGGACAAGAGGCAGCACGAATCCTCATTAAACATATAGAGATGAAAGAAAAAGATCAGGAGCCAGTGCACGAAACAAAAATTCTAAGGACCAAACTTGTCATTCGCAATTCCTCCGTTCGAAAACGCCCCGTAGCTTGAGCGTTCTGAAACTGTTATCGCAAACGTTTGCTGTTTTTTTTTCACTCCGAGAGGGGGAGAATCACAATCTTATCTACTTACTTGATGATTGTATCTAATCCCATTTTATGTCTTTTACAAAATCAGTTAGTCAGCGATTAGGGAGTCTAAAATCATTTGACACTAAAGGTTCTGCCCTGAGTGCCGAGGCAACTCATGGACATTTAAAAATCAAGTTATATTCACCAAATATTTTCCGGGTATCGGCTACGCAAGATGAAATCTTTGAAGATTTTTCGTACTCCGTAATTGCCTCTCCTGAAAATCTTAAAATTGACTGGCAAGATTCACGAGACCAAATTTCAATTGCCACATCTGCGTGCAAGCTAGCCATACACAAGAACCCAACGAGTATCTCGTTTCAGACTTTAGATGGAAAGATCATTAACGAAGATGATGCACTCGGCACTTCCTGGATTGGTGAACAGGTTACCACTTATAAAAAATTGCAGCCCAATGAACGATTCATTGGCCTTGGTGAGAAAACAGGAAACCTGGACAGGCGCGGAAGTGCTTATCAAAACTGGAATACCGATGCGTATGCCTATCACTCAGGCACGGATCCATTGTACGCCTCCATTCCGTTTTACATCGGCATTCACAACGGACTTTGTTACGGCATATTCTTTGACAACACGCACAAAACATTTTTCAACTTCGGTGCTTCCAACCAGCGCTTCGCAAGTTTCGCTGCCGATGCGGGTGAAATGAATTATTATTTCATCTATGGAAAAACCGTAGGTGAGATTATTCAGCATTATACCAAGCTCACCGGTACCATGGAGTTGCCTCCGCTATGGGGAATCGGTTACCAGCAATGTCGCTACAGCTACTATCCCGACAAGGAAGTATTGAACCTAGCGAGAACATTCCGCGAAAAAGAAATTCCCGCAGATGCCATTGTGCTTGACATCCACTATATGGATCAGTTCAAAATTTTTACATGGGACAAAAAGAAATTCGCAAACCCACAAGAGATGGTTAGCGCCCTGAAGCAATCGGGCTTTCATGTGGTGATCATGTGCGATCCCGGAATCAAAATAGAACTCGGATACGGCCCATACGATGAGGCGTTAGCACAAAATCTGTTCTTAAAATATCCTGATGGAGAAAATTATTCTGGCCAAGTGTGGCCGGGCTGGTGCAACTTCCCTGACTTCACCAATCCAAAAACGAGAGAATGGTGGGCCGAAAATTTTAAAGGATATGTTGAGCTGGGTGTAGACGGCTATTGGAATGACATGAATGAGATCGCTACCTGGGGTCAATCTCTTCCGGAAAATATTGAGTTTGATTTTGAGGGGAACAAGGCTACCACACGCAGAGGAAGAAATGTGTACGGCATGCAGATGGCACGCAGCACTTATGAGGGTTCGAAAAAATTTATGAACGGAAAGCGCCCGTTCAATTTGACGCGTTCGGGCTTTGCCGGCATTCAGCGCTACGCAGCAATCTGGACGGGAGACAATGTTTCATACGATGAGCATATGATGCTTGGCGTTCGCTTGGTGAATAGCCTTGGCTTATCAGGCGTAGCCTTTGCTGGTTATGATGCGGGGGGGTTTGTAGGCGATGCCAATCCGAAACTTTTTGCACGATGGATTTCCATTGCAGCGCTCTCTCCTTTTTTCAGAGCGCACAGCATGATCAACACCCGCGACAGTGAGCCGTGGAGTTATGGCGAAGAAGTAGAGATGATCAACCGCAACAGCATTCGCTTCCGTTATCAGTTGATTCCATACATCTATTCTTTATTCTACGAAGCATCACAAACAGGAATGCCAGTACAGCGTTCACTTGCCATTGACTATTCGCACAATAGTTTGGTATATGATGGGCGCTATCAGCATCAATATTTATTTGGACCCAATGTTTTAGTTGCACCGGTGGAGAGTTCAAAAGATCTCACCAAAGTATTTTTGCCTGCGGGCGAATGGTATTATCTATACTCCGGAAAAATTTATGCAGGTGTTCAAGAAATCATGATCGAGTGCCCGGTACACAAACTTCCTATTTTCATCAGAGCAGGATCGGTATTGCCCATGCACAAGCCGATGCTGACCACCGCAGAGAAAACCAACGAACTGATTTTGCATTTCTATCAAGGAAAACAATCCAGCGAGTTTGTTTTGTATTCTGATGATGGCGAGACCTACCAGCATTTGAACTCGGAATATTCCAAAAGAAAAATCGAATTCAACTCATCTGAGAATAAGCTAATCCTTCATGCTTCAGAGGGTTCAATGACTCCTTACGAAAAAATAAAACTGATCTTTCATGGAATGACAGCATCCAAAGTGAAACTGAATGGTGAAGAGAAGAATCTGATTCAGGTCAATCACTCCTATTTCCTTCCGTTAGAAAAATTTGATCCCTTCTTTGATCCGGAAAGTATGGGAGATGAACTGGTAAAAACCACGCTCATGAATTACACCGCTGACAAAATTGAAGTCAGCTGGTGATCTGAAAAAGAATTAATTTTAAAATATCTGTTAACTCATTGAATGGCTTTAGCAACAACGAAACCACACCTCAGTTTTTGGCAAATCTGGAACATGAGTTTTGGTTTTTTCGGAATACAGTTTGGCTGGTCTTTGCAGATGTCGAACATGAGTGCCATCTATGAATACCTCCATGCCAAGCCCGAAGATATTCCATTGCTTTTTTTGGCTGCCCCACTTACGGGCCTCATCGTTCAACCGATTGTAGGTTACCTTAGTGATCATACATGGCACCCCGTCTTCGGAAGAAGAAGACCGTATTTTATGGTAGGTGCACTTTTAAGTACCATCGCCTTAGTGTGGATGCCTAATTCATCTGCCCTTTGGATGGCTGCAGGATTACTTTGGATCATGGATACCTCCATCAATATTTCGATGGAACCTTTTCGTGCATTTGTCACGGATAAGTTAGATGAAAGCCAGCGTACCAAAGGATTCGCCATGCAAAGTTTGATGATCGGCATGGGTGCCGGCATCGCTTCAGCCTTGCCTTGGATACTTCACCACTGGTTTAATGTTCATGATGGTCAAATTTCCGGTTCCATTCCCTCCACCGTCAGGTATTCGTTTTATGCCGGTGCAGCCGCATTTCTTGCTACAGTGCTTTATACAGTTCTCACTTCTAAAGAATATCCTTCAGTCGATATTGAGCCCCGTGAAAAAGTAAAAGAAGAGAAGAAAGGTTTTGGTGGAGGATTTAATGAAATAATTCACTCCATTAAACACATGCCAAAGCGAATGAGAAAACTTGCCCTGGTCCAGTTTTTCACTTGGCCCGGGTTATTCCTTATGTGGTTTTATTATTCCCCTGCGGTAGCCAGAAACATCTTCGGAGCAACGAGTGAAACTGATCAGCTTTATACTCGTGGGGTTGAATTTGCAGGCCTCACGTTATCATTTTACAACATCGTTACTTTCTTGTTTGCCCTCGTTCTTCCACTGATTGCAAATAAAGTGGGAAGGAAGTTCACTCATGCTCTTTGCCTCTCAGCCGGTGCGTTGGGTTTGATTTCAGTTGGCTTTATATCGAATCCCAATTTTTTGTTTATTTCAATGACGGGTGTGGGCATTGCGTGGACAAGTATTTTGTCGATGCCTTATGCGATGTTAAGTGGTTGTCTTCCGGAAAAGAAAGTCGGCATCTACATGGGTATTTTTAATTTCTTTATTGTGCTTCCTGAAATCATCGCCTCCTTATTTTTTGGCTGGATCATGTCTCATGTGCTTAACAATGATCGATTGAGTGCTGTCATGATCGGAGGATTCTTGATGATCATTGCCGCGCTGCTTTGTCTAAGGATAAAAGAAGACGAGTAATTCCTTTTCAACGTCTATAACACCTAACAAAAGGATTAGGTGGCGATACTTAAAGGTTTTGAATTGACCATCTAAGATTACATGGTTATCTTTATAGGTCACCAAACATCTCCTATGACTTTCCAAAATGCCATCAGCTGGTTTGAAATCCCAACGCAGGATTTAAGCCGCGCTCAAAAGTTTTATGAGGCTATCTTCCAAATGGAAATGACACCATTGGATACACCTCAAATAAAAATGCGAATGTTTCCCCTTGAAAATACAATGGGTGTTGGTGGGTCGCTGGTTCACAACGATCAATTTTACAAACCTTCATCTAGCGATGGACCACTTATTTATTTGAACGCAAACCCCGATGTTCAACTGATCCTTGACCGGATAGAAAAAGCGGGAGGTAAAATTGCAGTTCCCAAAACCATGATCTCTCCTGAATTCGGCCACATGGCTATGTTTATAGATACTGAAGGAAACCGTGTTGCTTTGCACTCTATTCCTCCTCAATAATTAAATTGTTATGCGCTTCATTCTAGTCTTATTTCTGTTCATCACAGCAAAAGCATTTGGCCAGGATTACTCCCTTTTTAAAAACACGTGTCAGCAATTACAACGAGCCTCTGCTATTTCTGATTCTGCTCAACGCAAAAATGAACTTGAAAAATGGTGGACCGCCTTGAGACAGCAAAGCCAAGTCCCACTAGTTGTGGAAGACTCAGTCGCATTTTTATATCAAGGACAAGCAGAATCCGTTTCGTGGATAGGCGATTTCAACGGCTGGGGGTCTGATAAAAAATTTAATAACACAGGGATAAAAATTCCAAACACAAACATCTGGATTCTAAAAACCTCCTTCCCAAAAGATGCTCGTCTCGACTATAAAATTCTTTTAAATGGTAAGGACTATTTGCTTGACCCCGAAAACGCTCATCAACAATGGAGTGGTGTGGGTGGAGGCAGTCCCAACTCTGAATTACGAATGCCATTATGGAAGGAGTGCGCTGAACTGCTGGTGAACAGCAGTATTCCGCATGGCACGGTTACCCATGACCTCCTCATCAATAGTAAAGTATTAGGTTACCAACTTACGTACAGTGTCTATTTGCCCGCTGCTTATGATAAGCTAGGGAAGCTGCCTGTAATTTATGTGACGGATGGCTATGAATACCTCCACCCCAAGCTTGGCAATATGGTGACTATACTTGACAACTTAATCGCTGAAAAGAAAATCAAGCCTATCGCTGCGATCTTCATTGATCATCGTGAGCCGGTGAATCGTTCTAACAACAAGCGTATGCAAGAGCTGGCGATGAACAGCACCTATCTGGATTTTTTTGTTAAAGAACTGATTCCCGAAATCGAAAAAAGCTATCCTGTAGCAACAGAGAGTTCTCAACGGGCAATTCTTGGTACATCGATGGGAGGTTTGACCTCAACCTATTTTGCCTTCGCTCGTCCTGATATTTTTGGTATGGCCGGAATTCAGTCGCCCGCCTTTTGGACCAAGCCACAGATTTATCAACTCTGCTCCAACCCCTCTGCGCCAAAAATGAAAATCTCAATGACTTCTGGGCTGATCAATGACACCAGCAAAGAGAGCCGGAAGATGAAAGAACTTTTGGCCGCAAGCAGTTGCGAATATCACTATCGCGAAGTAAACGAGGGCCACAGTTGGGGAAATTGGCGCAACCTGCTCGATGATGTATTGATTGATCTTTTTGGAACGAAGTAATCCTCCTTTCACCTATTTGCCTGATTTTGCTATCCTTTGTAAACTTCGTTTGAGCATTCATTTTTTCATTCGGTTTCCGTGTTTAAATTGAGGCATCAAAATTGCCCAAACCTACCCTATGAAGACATTTACTCGAATTCTGCTCCTGCTCACAGCAGGTTTTTTTGTTGACGCTTGCTCATCAGGAAAAGCTGCCCTCAAACATGGAGATTATTATGAGGCTGTTCTGGAGTCTGTCCATCGCCTGCGCGAAAGCCCATCGAACAAGAAAGCAACGGCTGTGCTAACCCAGGCCTATCCGATGGCCATAGAATACATCGACACTGGAATCCAGAATGGAATAAAATCAGACGATCCTAAAAAATGGCGTAATGCTGTAGGTGGATATCAAAAAATAAACTTTATCAATGATCAAATTAAAACTTCGCTTGGCGCGATGAAAATAATTTCTAATCCACAAACTCGCTATAATGAACTGGCTTCTGCCAAAGATAAAGCAGCTGACGAAGCCTATAATGAAGGGATCAATTTCATGATGAAGTCAACGCGCCCCGATTACAAACAGGCATACTACGATTTCAAAGAGGCTAATGACTTCAAGCAAGGTTACAAAGAATCCATTGAGATGATGACGCAAGCAGAGTTTAAGGCAACTATTCGCGTGGCCTTTGAAGAGATCAACTCATCAAGATTTAATTATGGAACCTTTCAGCCAACGATTAGCTCGCTCAATCGACTTTTTTTATCCATTAAGCCTGTCGCACAAAAAGATACCATTGCCCCTAACCAACTCTTGCGCGTAATTTTCACAGGATTTCAACAAAATCGCCCTTCCATAACAACGCGGTCTGAAAATGTTAATAAACAGATTAAAACCGGTGAGCAAAAAGGTGCTGACGGAAAAATGCAAGACATCTTACAGACAGTAAGCGCAAACGTAGTTTACTTCCACAAAACTGTTACTTGCGATGCCTATGCTACTGTTACGATCACCGATGCCAGTAATAATTCCGTTTTACAAAGTCTCAACATCAGCGGCCCTGTAAACTGGACTTACGATTGGGCAACCCACCAAGGCGACCAACGTGCGCTGGCTGGGAATGTCTTGAGCCTCCTACAACGAAGAGAATCATATCCTAACGACCAAGATTTGTTCAATCAGGCAATACATAATCTGCAAGCCAACCTAGGGCAGCAATTAAAGGCATTTTATAGTCAGTATTAAGTTGTTTGTTTTCTGGCCGACAATTGAAAAACATCTGACCGAACTTTTTCTTCGTACATAGGCTTAACAAAATATGTCTATGAAAAATAAACTCAAAGTCCTGGCGACCGGTGTTTTAGTGACCCTGGGTTCTCACACCTTCGCGCAAAGCAAAAACAATATGGAATCTAGCGAATTGAAAACCGCCACTTTTGGTGCGGGCTGTTTCTGGTGCACAGAAGCTGTTTTTTTAGGTGTAAGTGGTGTCACCAAAGTTGTTTCTGGCTACTCCGGAGGCAAGGTGAAGAACCCCACTTACAAGGAAGTCTGCTCAGGCCTGACAGGCCATGCTGAAGTAACTCAAATCACCTATGATCCAAAAAAGGTTTCTTTTGAAGAGTTACTGGAAGTCTTTTGGAATACACATGATCCAACCACACTTAACAGACAAGGTCATGATGAAGGGACGCAGTATCGCTCGGCCGTTTTTTATAACGATGAAGAACAAAAGAAAATTGCTGAGCAGTATAAAAAACAATTGGAGGCTGCTCATGTTTACAAAAGTGCAGTTGTAACTGAGATTAGTCCACTGATTAATTTCTACCCAGCTGAAGATTATCACCAGAATTATTATGCGCTAAATGGAGATCAGCCCTATTGCCAATATGTAATTCGGCCAAAGGTGGAGAAATTCAAGAAGCAGTTTTCAGGCAAACTTAAAAAGTAGTTATAGCTACCACTGGCAGATAAAAAATGCCCTTCACTGATTTTTCGTGTAACCTATATATCACTCTTTCGTTGGTAGCCTCTGTAGAGTAATTCTCTCATAGGTTTAGGTTTAGGTAACAAAAAAACCCTCAGGCGGAGGGTTTTTTTGTTTGTTATAGGTTTGGTTAGCTCTTGTATTTGCTGATGTCGAAAATAATCTCTGATACTTTCACCACGTTTCCATCGCGGTTAATGACTGGACTATACTGAGCGAAGACCCAAATATCTTTTCCGAATTTACTCTGCATCTTATACTCCCCACGTTGGGCTTTACCTGATGAAAGCTCCTTCCAGAACTTGCGATAAGCTTCCGTACTTCTGTCGTCACGATGAATGAATACCTTGTGATGTTCACCCTTGATTTCGTCTAACGAATACCCAAACAGTTTCAGGAAGTTTGAATTGGCACTGATGATATTCCCTTCTGCATCATAATCAACCATACAAGTACTGTTGTTCATCACCTCCATAGCAGCTGACGATTCCAATTGAGATCGCTGCATTTCTTCTTGCGTGGCTTGCAGCTCTTCCATATTCTGGCGCATTTCTTCTTCCTGCGCGCGCATCTCCTCGGTCATTTGTTGCGATTCACCTAGCAATCGTTGAGTACGAGCATTCACTTTTACTGAAGAAATGGTTGAAGCTATACTCTCCGCTATTCTCTTTACAAAATCGATTTCAAAATCTCGGACAGATCCGAAAGAAGCTAATTCTACTACCCCAAATATCTGGTCGTTTACTTTCAATGGCACAATCAAAATTGCATTTGGATTTGCATCTCCAAGGCCGGAAGTAATACGGATATAGTTAGCTGGTATATCGGTCAGATAAATTACATCACCCTCCTGCCAAGCCTGACCAGTCAAGCCTTCACCCACGTGCACCTTTTGGTTGATGTATTTTTTCTTATCCCATGCATAACAGGAGGCCATCGACATGGTTTTTTCTTCTGTATCACTGGTATCGTCAACAATATAAAGCGCTCCTTGATTGGCCTTTAAATACTTTACCAGGTTGCCGATAATTTCATCGGTCAGTTTTTCGATGTCACTATTATTACTGCGAAGTATCTCACCAAACTTGGCAAGACCTTCTGTCGTCCAATTTCGTTTTTTATCTTCTTCTGCTACGCGCGCCAGGTTACCACGCATGTTGAGCAAAGCATTTCCCAACACATCATGATCGCTCAATGGGGTAAATTCCGAATCGTATTTTCCATTACCGATATTCTCTGCAAAACCTGTGGTCGCCTTAAGTCCATTCACCAGGCTGTCTGTGGCAATAGCCATCTCCCCTATTTCGTCATTAGAGAATTTAGTTTGCTTGTCCTCCACCAACTCGCCTCGCCCGAGTTTGACCACCACATCTTTAATGAAGTTAATCGGTCGGGTGATGGTTCGCACCAGCAAGAAGGCACTCAGGAATCCGATGACAATGATTATTACCCCAAGGCCTATGGTGATAAAGGTTAGCCTCCCGGTGGATGCTACCAAGGTAGAGGTGGATTTCTCGGCAAGCTCCTCTTGTTTCTTCTTGATGTAACCAAGAATCGAATTGATTTTGTTCGATTCAGGGATTACGATCTGATCAATAAAATCTTGAGCCAACAACTTTGTTGTTGCGTCTTCATAATCATCAAAACTCTTCAAGGCATTGATTACATTGTCTTCAGCACTTCTTTTAAGTGAATCATATTTTCTGAAGACCTTTTGCATCATCACTTTCTGAGAACTGTCTTTCTTAAAACCGGTAGAAGTACTATCGGCATCCCAATTTTTCATCAGGCCTTCGATCCGCTCCCTCAGGGTTTTGTATTCATGGGAAAAAATATAACGGAGCGCTTGCTTGTCATCTTCGTTGGCTTGCAAGAAAACCCAGTTAGTGGTAAGCATGCGTGTGCGGTGCACCAGTGTCACAAACTCATTAACGGCATCTTTTGATGGGTTGACGACCCGAGAGGATATCGACACCTGATTGTCGATCGTGTTGACGGTAATAAAAATGATCAAGGCGTTGACCGCGAACAAGAATATCAGGATGGTGAACCCCCCAAATATCTTGTTGCCAATGGTAAGCCTGAATTTAAATCTAGAGCTATTTTTATTTTCCATAAGATTCTTTCAATTGATAATTGCGAGACGTGAGAGTTCGGCCGAAGCCCTCAATTTATGTTTGCCCATCAGAGCCTGGTTCATCTCGAAAGCCAGTTTACCATCTTTCATTACAAAATTGATGCACCCTTTGTTCGCTATAGGAGCCTGATCAGTCACCAGCAAGGTGGCAGCATCGCCCACTTTGGCTGCTACTTCAGGGAACTTTGCTGTCAACTCAGAGGGCACATAGAGAATGTGGCCCTTTTTGAAATCGGATATATTGGCAATTTTAGTAATGTGAATGTTTCGGTTATTTGGTGCTTTCTTTTTTTCTGACATCGTCTTGAGTTCACTTAAAATTGGCGAATCGCCAAGCACCACAATTTCAAAATCGCCTGTGCTTTCTTCAGGGGGCCATAGCACAAAACGGGTAAAGCTGTAAATGAATACTGAATGCATTACCGACTGTGTTTGGCTAAAAATAGCAGAAGCTGAAAAGATCAAAGCAACGGAAAGGACAAGTTTCTTCATGCTGACAGGTTTCTTAATTATGTGATTCCAAAGGTATGAAATGACAGTACACCAAAACTATTAAAAATCATGCATTTTCCTACCTAAATCTAACTTATGGCTTAAAAAGATTTTGCAGATGCCTAATGTTTAACGTCAACTCTTGCGCCAAGCTTTTTATTATCTTACATAAAAATGAAAAGTCTATGTGCAGATTAATGGCTTACAAGGGAACACCTATTATTATTGACAAACTTCTGTATCAGCCGAAGAACTCGCTGATCAACCAAAGTATTCATGCGCGCGAAATTGAAGAACCTCTCAATGGCGATGGCTTTGGTATTGGCTGGTACGTGCCTGAGTTAAATTATGAACCCATCACTTTCGTATCGGTGAACCCTGCGTGGAGCAACCGAAACTTGCGCAACCTTGCTCCAAAGATTAAAGCCGAATGCATGATCGCACATGTTCGCGCGGCCAGCGTTGGTGACGTGAGCGAAAGCAACTGCCATCCATTTCAATACAAAAATATGCTCATGGCGCACAACGGTGGCGTGGAAGAATTTGTCAAAATAAAACGTCACCTGCGCACACCGCTAAGTGATGAACTTTATAATTGGATTAAAGGGCAAACTGACTCTGAACATATTTTTGCGTTCATGCTTAACGAGCTTTTCAAGAACCATAAGAGTGTAAGTCCGGAAGCCGTGGCTGATTCGTTTGAGCGTACCTTTAGTGAACTAAAAAGGCTGATGAACGAATATGGCATCAAACAAGAAGCATACCTGAATATGGTTTTTACTAATGGGTTGTTCTTAGTTGCTACTCGCTATTGCACCGATCCTAAAGAGGAGCCGCTTACGCTCTATCATTCGGAAGGCAGTCGCTATGTTGTGGAAGATGGGGTTACCCGTATGGAGGCCCCGGAAGATGATGATCAAGCAGTGCTCGTTGTTTCTGAAAAATTTACTGATGACGCCTACTGGACATTAATTCCGGCCAATCATTTCGTAATTGTTGAACAAACTTTGAATGTTCGCATCAGGCCGATAAGAGCGTAACCATTTTTTCATTTGATTTGCATTCTGGATCCGAAATACCGGCTACTGGACTTAATTTCTAGTATCGCCTTGTAATCTAGTATCCGGACTCTAAATTTTAAGAAATGTTTGATGTAACCGTTATTGGTGGCGGCATTGTAGGCTTGGCCACCGCATTGCAAATTCAAAAGGCAAATCCTTCGCTTCGAATTTTATTAATTGAAAAAGAGTGTGAATTGGCCCGCCACCAAACCGGCAACAACAGTGGAGTGATTCACTCTGGTCTTTATTATAAGCCTGGAAGTTTGAAAGCAACCAACTGTATTCGCGGATATCACTTGCTTCTTGATTTTTGTAAGGAGAATGAAGTTCCCTATGATCTGTGCGGCAAAATTGTGGTAGCTACGGAAGAAAAAGAATTGCCCCTGCTTCAAAACCTGTTTGATCGCGGCAAGCAGAATGGCCTCGATGGATTCAAAAAACTTTCGAAAGATGAATTGAAAGAATATGAACCACATGTAAACGGACTTGAAGGATTTTTTGTACCCCAGACAGGAATAGTGGATTATACCAAAGTTTCTTTGAAGTATGGAGACCTCCTCCGTAAGAATGGCGCAATCATCAAACTCGGAGAGAAAGTAACCGCTATTCACAATCAAAGTAATCAGCTTGAGGTAATAACTGACAAATCAAGTTATCCATCCAAGCTTGTCATCAACTGCGCTGGATTGTATTCGGATAAGATTGCCCGAATGACTGTGCCTAACGTAGACGTGAAGATTATTCCATTCCGTGGCGAATATTATAAATTAACGAAGGAGAAAGAGTATTTAGTTAAGAATCTGATTTATCCTGTGCCCGATCCTAACTTTCCATTTCTCGGAGTTCACTTTACGCGTATGGCTAAAGGTGGAGTGGAAGCTGGGCCCAATGCAGTGCTAGCATTTCAGCGCGAAGGCTACAGGAAATCGGACATCAATCTTTCTGAGTTAATGGAATCATTGGCCTGGCCTGGATTTCAGAAAGTAGCTGCGAAATATTGGAGAACCGGTTTTGGTGAAATGTATCGCTCATTCTCAAAGGCAGCATTTACGAAAGCGCTTCAAAAATTAATTCCCGAAATCAAGGAAAGTGATCTGACCGAAGGCGGAGCCGGTGTGCGCGCCCAAGCTTGCAGTAGAGATGGCGGGTTGGTAGACGACTTCCTCATCCTTGAAGAGAAAAATGTTATCAATGTTTGTAATGCACCTTCACCTGCAGCTACGTCATCGTTGGCTATTGGTGAAACCGTTGCTGCGCTTGCATTGAAACGAATCTGACTTACTGAGTGTCATTTTTTGACAAAAAGATTACTGCTGCAGTAACCATTGTTGAGCTTCGGTGAAATCGGTGAATACCTGAAAATTGAAGCCTCGTGATTTACCAAGGTCTCTCCAAAAATGACCTATTGACATATTCTCCGCATTTAAGACTACCGCACCAGACACTCCATTTAGCTTTGGAAATTTCGATTCATAAAATCGAATGGCATTAAACGCATCAACATTGGGAATATTGAAATTCACTTTTCTGTAATCAACAAGCACAAGCCGGCTTTGGGTCTCCTCTATGACTGAATAGACTTCTTTCCACCTTCCCGGAGAGTGAGAAAGTTCTCCCTCTCCAGTTATCAGCAGATACTTATCTTTCTTTACGAAATTGATCATCAGTCAACTATTCATTGAATAGCTTAAGTTAATTGATCTTTTGTAAGCAAGAAAAGGTTAATCCATAATTGCTATAGAATTACTTTCCGTTTGCCGTCCTCCTCATTCTTCGTCAGAATCAGCGTAGAAGATTTTCAGAGACAGCTTAAGATTACTGTTGCAGTAGCCATTGCTCAGCTTCAGTGAAATCGGTGAATACTTGAAAATTATATCCTCTTGACTTAGCCAGATCACGCCAAAAATTGCCTAGAGCCATATTTCCCTCATTCATAACCACAGCTCCTGACACGCTGGTGAGCTTTGGCAATTTTGATTCATAAAACCGAACGAAGTTAAACGCATCAACATTGAGGATGCTTAAATTCACTTTTCTGTAATCAACCAATACAAGCCTGCTTTGGGTCTCTTCTATAAATGCATATACCTTCTTTGCTCCTTCGGCAAGAGTAAGTAAATCTTTTCTTTCTCCCTCACCTGTTATCAGTAAGTAATTTTCTTTCTTTTCAAAATTGGTCATGGCTACTTATCAATAGATAGCTTAATATAACTTATGTTTTGCTCGTAAGAAAGGATTTTAGCAACTGGTATTGATGTCTGACTCTTTACACAAAGAAATTATCGAGGTATCTTTAGCTACAGGTTTAAAACTAGCTCATCTTGATTTTTCACGCTAAATAAATGGACTTATGATTATCGTTCACGACATCTTTATTTGCAAGCCCGGTAATGCATCGAAGCTTGCTAAAATGTTTAAGACGGCAATGGCCGGAAACACCGAACTGGTTCAGATCATGACAGACATGTCTGGTCAGTACAACCGGGTAGTAATGGTAAGTCAATACGAAAACCTAACTGCCTACGAAAAGAGCTGGGAGAAGTACAAGCAAAACAGCGAAGAAATGAAGAAGATGAATGAAGTGATGGCAGGATACCATGATATGTACCTCACCGGTTCAAGAGAAATCTACCAAGTTTGGTAAAAAGGATTCAAATCGGTAGTGTGAGAATATTTGATGCTTTAGTCAATTAAACATTGGCTCGTTACCACCTGTCGTTCCTGTTGGCGGTTTGACGATTCTGGCAGATAACATGCAGTTTGGAAGTAGTCAATCGTACAATTGCATTGTAAGTTCACCCGCTAAAATCATGAGCCATGAAGCTTTTTTTTATGCTGTGCGGGTGGGCTTTAATCATCACTAGTAACGCGCAAAATATGGTGGCTTTGGAGAGCAAGCCTCACTCTCTTCAAGAGCGATACTACTTGATGAAAACCAACTCAGAAACCTATCAGGATTACAAAGTGATCAAGGAATATATTCTGGATGGAGTTTGGAAGATCACCAACGACTCGCTGAACAAACGCGATAAACAACTGGCAGATGCACGAGCTAAAAATGATACGCTTCAAAATAAATTAAGTGAGGCCAAAGCCGAAGTAAAATCCAAAACAGATTCCATGGCCGATATTGTTTTTGCGGGTAGCCACATCAATGTTTTGGGGAAAGATTTTTCTAAAGGGGCATTCCTGATTATTTCTTTTATTGTCTTTGTCTTGCTTGCACTGACAATTACGCTTTTGCTATTGCGCCAGCGAGAAATGCAAAAGTTTGTTAGCGAAAGTAAATTGATCATGGCCAACCTCAACAATGAGTATGAAGAATACAAACACAAGGCAGTAGAGAAGCAAATCAAACTCGCCCGTGATTTGCAAACGGAGCGAAATAAATTATCGGACTTAATAGGACAAGGTAAGCCGATGGCCTAAGGGAGCCTTAATTCCTGATTTCTGTACATTCGGGTGCTATTCAACTCTCAAAATTTACTGTTCAATCTCGGCTTTATGCCATTTATCGATAGCGCATTTTCCATGTCCAAGCTGGCGAGTAAGTTTGAATCAGATTAAAGCCAACTATAGACAAAGATTATCCCCGGGATCAAGGATTCCGGGGTTTTCTTTTTTTAGGCTATGCTATAGAAGACCTGTCTAAAAAACACGTAAGACGAATCCTCCTTGCAAGCCCCAAACAGAAACGGATTCATAATAGCGTTGATAAACGCCTCCAATTGAGGCATAGCCTCGTAAACCGCCACTATTAAAAACTTGCTTTTCAAATGAGATATTGATTTCTCTTCGCGGAACAGCATTGGTAATAAAATCCTTAGCCTCTCGATACTCCATGTTGGCAACGAAAGTTTGTGAATTGGAGAAGAATGACATCCCCGCTGTCCACTCGAAGAAGGATTGTTTGCTTCCAAAACGTTCGTAAAGATTACCTCCTCCCATGCGCAGGGTAAAATTCTGTGCAGTAATCAGATTCAATTGCAAAATCTGCCAATCCAGTGTAGTGAGGTCATGGGTAACACTATCGGTTTTTTCTTCAAGCAGGTAATTCACCCGGAAATCAGTAGAGAATAGTCCCCAGTTTCCGCGAATGCGAGGATTAAACAAATAATAGGTAGATGGCTGAAATGCACCTTGAAAAAACATTTCCAACGAAACTACCCGCTTGACTACATCGGTCTTTTTAAGCCTTTCAGTCTGTGCAGCGCCAATCAGCTGAAACATATCAAAGCAGAACATTGGATTGCAACCGCTTAAAGAACCACCAGATGAGCCGCTGGAACTGCCTTCTGATTTGCTCCTTGAGTTTTCACTTGATTTTCTTTTGATATCATCTACTTGAGCATTAGCCAATATTGATGTGAGCAGGAGAACGCAGATTAAAGCCTGAAGTCTCATTTTGGGTTGGTTTGATGAAGTTAGGACAATAATAAGGCCAAGGGCAAAGGCGCATCTTAAAAAGGTTTTAAAATTCCTTACAATCTTGTCACAAATCAGGAATATTCTTGTCTTACAGATATTAAAGCCTGTTTTAGGCTTTTGAGTCATCTTTTAACCTAAACCTGGCTTTAAATTATGAAAGCAATTCTCATCTTCTTTGTAGCGCATTGGTATTTGTCGCTGTTCTTCCAGACATTCTTCCTTCACCGCTACGCATCGCACAAGGCTTTTACTATGAACAAATTCACAGAGAAAGTATTCTTTGTGCTCACTTGGATTTTCCAGGGTTCAAATTACTTGAGCCCGTTTGGTTATGGCGCCATGCACCGTATGCACCATGCCTTTGCCGACACCGAAAACGATCCACACTCGCCTAAATATGACGACACCATCTGGAACATGATGTGGAAGACAAAAACCATCTATTCAGACATTGCCAACGGCAAAATGATCGTTGAAAAACGTTTCTCTGATGGCGTACCCCGCTGGGATGCCTTTGATAAGATTGCTCGCTCATGGCCTTCAAGAGTTTTCTGGGGAGCCCTATACATTCTTTTCTATTTGAATTTTGCAACTGCCTGGTGGATGTGGTTGTTATTGCCTCTTCAGTTTTTGATGAGCCCTATCCATGGCGCAATCATCAATTGGTTTGCACATAAATACGGTTACAGAAATTATGAGGTAGGCGATACGTCAAAGAACTTTTTGCCTGTAGACTTCTTGATGATGGGCGAAAGCTACCACAACAATCACCACAAGTATGGCTCACGTGCCAACTTTGGCGGAATACGCTGGCATGAAATTGACCCGACTTATCAAGTAATTCGATTATTGGATAAAATCGGTGTGATTGAAATAGCGAATAAAGAGAAAGAACTCAATTTGGAGCGCGTGAGAAAAGCCGCTTAGTTCTATAAAACAACTATCAAATAAAAAATACCGATGGAATCATCGGTATTTTTTATTTGTTATGTACCCAGGATTCCAACTGAAGTGAAACAGGTTGTGTCCAATGAGGCATGAAGAAGGTTATTATCATTATTTCCAGCTGTCTTTTTGTTTTCAGTTGCGAATACAAAAATATAGGCTTGGCTTGTTATCATGGCAAGGTGATCATGTCAAGCTGCTGCACAGGCTCCACCTTTATCAGCATTGAAACCCCGATTCATATTGGAAAAAATACTAATCTCAATGGGCAAGATTATTCTAATGTAATTCAAGTGCCGGGTTACCTGACGGGTAATGACGTGTATTTGAACCTCAGGAAGTTTGATCCTGACAAGGATTATTTGCTATTCCCTCCAATCATATGTGAATGCTTCGTTGCAGTTGGAACGGATGTACCAATATTTGTCGTTACCTCCATCTCAACTACTGCCTGCCCTGACGTGAGCAGTTCGCATTAATCAATTTGTTCTACTTCGCGTTTAAAAATTGATTCAACTCTGCTTCAGAGAAGCCCAATTTTTCCGCTACTGTGGTAATCAATTCTAATTCGGCCTTACAAAAGTTGCCGTCTATTTTGGCAAACTGAATCATCTCTTGCAACTGCTTTTCCCGGTCAATCATGTTTTGCGGAATGAGAAACTGGTACTCTGTCGCCTTGTTCAGCATCACATTCATGCGATCAAGTGGAATGCCTCTGTCGAAGGCTATTTTGGAAAGCGCCACCCTTTCAGATTCTTCAATAACACCATCCGCAGCGGAAAGAGAAACAAGATTTCGGAAATGTTCAATATCAGTAGCCATAACCCTTAATTTAAAAATCGGGGGTAAATTAATGAAATTCAGGAATTGCCTAAACGCTAATCAGCTATATTGAATGCATTAGACAGGATCTACATCAAAAACCACTTTTACACTCCGGTAGAGCTTATCTTGCGAAGCAAAGGCTGCAGTATCAGTGATCTGTTTTTTAACTTCTGCCAAATGCCCCTGGTCACGAGGAACTTTCAAAAGAATATGTAACAGAAACTCATTCCTGATTTTGGAAACCATGGGCTCGCCCGGGCCAAGAATCTTTACTCCTTTCAGTTTTGATTTCAGTTCATTGGTGGTGAGTTCGGCAAATTCGCGAACAATCTTCTTATCGGTATGCTTAAATGTAATTTCAATCAGCCTTGCAAAGGGCGGATAAAAATTCTGCTGACGATCGTGCAGCTGCTCATTCAAAAATCCGATAACGTCATTTTCTAATACAAATGAAAAAAGCGGATGCTTCGGGTTTGTAGTTTGAATTACAACTTTGCCACGCTTCTCTCTTCGGCCTGCACGGCCACTCACTTGCGTGATCAGCTGAAAGGCTCGCTCGTAAGAACGAAAATCCGGAAAGTGCATTAGACGGTCGGCATCAAACACAGCAGCTAAACTTACCTTATCAAAATCAAGGCCTTTGGTCACCATCTGTGTGCCTACCAAAATCCCGGTCTCTCCGCTTTCAAAACCGGTAATAATATCTTCATATCCTGATTTTGTACGCGTGGTGTCAAGATCCATGCGTTGCGTTTTTACATCAGGAAAAAATAGCCGTAATTCTTCTTCCAGCTTTTCCGTTCCATAGCCAATGGTCAGAATTCTTTTCGAAGTACACTGCGGACATTGATTCGGCAATGGCTCGCGATAGCCGCAATAATGACAAACCATGGCGTGCCGGAATTGATGGTAAGTCAAACTCACCGCACAGTTGATACACTTGGGCACCCAACCGCAATCTTCGCATTGAACTACAGGCGCATAACCTCTCCGGTTCTGAAATAGAATGACTTGCTCTTTCTTCGAGGTGGTTTCGTTGATTTCATTTAACAGTAAAGAAGAGAATTCTCCTTTGTTGGTCTTCCTTTTTTTCTCATTCGATAAATCGGCAAATAAGATTTCAGGAAGAACAGCGGCACCAAATCGCTCTTTCAAGGTAACTAATCCATAACGGCCTGCCGTAGCATGATGGTACGACTCAACAGACGGGGTGGCACTTCCCAATATCACTTTCGCATGATGCATTTGCGCCATTACCAAAGCTACATCGCGGGCGTGATAGCGGGGTGCCGGATCATGTTGCTTGTAAGATGGGTCGTGCTCCTCATCTACGATGATCAAACTTAGGTTATCAAAAGGAAGAAACACCGAAGATCGCACACCCACTACAAACTTGAATTTCCCCGTGAGCACTCCATTCCACACCTCCACACGTTCGTTGTCAGAAAACTTAGAGTGATAAACTCCCAATGCACTTCCAAAGATTTTCTTGAGGCGTAAAACGATTTGAGTTGTGAGCGCAATTTCAGGAAGCAAGTACAGTACCTGATTTCCGGCTTCGAGCGCCCGTTTAATCAAATCGATATAGATTTCGGTCTTTCCACTGCCGGTAACACCGTGAAGAAGAACCGTATTTTTCTCCTCAAAAAAGTTCACCATTGAATTCCGTGCCTGTTCTTGATTCTCGCTCAATAACACCGGATATTCCTGGTGCGGATCATCAAAGCCAAAGCGCGGCACAGTTATTTCAAACTCATCTAGTATTTTATTCTTAACCAATGTGCGGACGACCGAATCTGAAGTTTCTTCATCAATCAATGATGATTTTGTAATTCCTTTTTCATTGAGCGATGAATCCGTAAACACGGGAACATGTTGTAAGTATTTCAACAATACTGCCTCTTGCTTCGGTTTCTTAGCCATCGTCTCAAAAAGCAGTCCGAGTGATTTCTTCGAAACATAATTTGCCGCCAGACGAATTCTCCTTTCTGTCTTGGGCTTGAACTTCTCTTTGACTTGCTCAAAAATGATAATTGCTTCTTTGGATGAAAGCGATTTCAATAAATTATAAATTTTGGTGGCTCCTACCACTTTCACAATTTCAGAATAACCAAGTGGCTCATCTCGCAATCGTTGCAAAAGGATTCTTTCTTTTTCTGAAAAATCAAATTCGGTAGTCTCCAGATCAAATCTTGGATTGATCTGCACTACCGATTCACTGGAGAGTTTCAATCCCGAAGGCAAAGCTGCATTTACCACCTCACCTAACGTGCACATATAATAATCAGCAATCCATTGATAAAGCTGAAACTGCTGGCTGAAGATGATTTCGTTGTCGTCCAGTAATTCTAAAATGTATTTGGCTTCGTAGTCTTTAGGTGGCTTATTGTGAATGCTTAGAATTATTCCCGTCTGGATCTTTCTGGCGCCAAACTGAACAATCGCGCGCTGCCCGATTTTTATTTTTGAATTGAATGAAGCCGGTACCCGGTAGGTAAAGAGTTTCGCTATAGGCACAGGAATGACCAACTCAGCAAAGAGTGTTTCATCTGGATTAAATTCTAAAGAAAGGTCAGTCATCTAAAATCAAAACTAAGGATTTTTGTTCAGGCTTACCGGTATTGGCGACAATGGTCATTTTTTGAATACCCTTTTCAATCTTATCTTTCTGTAAACATATATTATGAACATCGATCCGGATATTGAAGTTGCAATAAGGCTGTTGATCTCATTTGCTATTGGCACTGCGATTGGCCTGGAGCGCGAATATCATAGCAAAGCAGCAGGGCTTCGCACCATGATCATGATCTGCCTTGGCTCCACCATCTTTACTGAAATCTCTATTCGCCTCGGTGCCGGCAATCCAGATCGGCTTGCGGCCAATATCGTAACCGGCATCGGTTTCTTGGGTGGCGGTGTAATCTTCAAAGACGGTCTTACCATAACTGGGATTACAACAGCTACCACGATTTGGATTTGTGCTGCTCTTGGTATGGCTGTAGGTGCTGGCGAATATTTTATTGCTATTGTTGGATCAGGGGTTGTATTGATGGTACTAACCGTATTGGAAAAAGTACAGGCCATGGTAGAGCGTTGGCATCAATCCCGCACTTATCGAATGGGGTTTCATTTGCACGATGATTGCGATGCCTTTATCGAAGGAAAAATGAAAGAGCTGCAGCTTCAGTTTAAAAAGAAGCGCGAGTTCAAAGAAAACAATTCATCGGTGTTGATCTATGAAGTCTTCGGCACGGAGAACCGGCTTGAGCACTTTAACAAAATACTAAAGAGCGAATCGCGGGTGGTGTCGTTTGAATATTAAGTGGATTATACTCCCAAGTCTCCTCCATCAGAAATTTCGACCAGGAGCACTTTTACTTCATCTGCTTTGGCGTGTTCACCAATTTTTTCAAAACTCATCACCAGGTTTCGCAAAGCTCTGCGAACAATCTCTAAACTAGAGCATGATTCAAAAAAAGAGGATTGCGGAACAAGATGAAGCTCATGAATATAATTTTCAATGTCCTGCTTCGAAAAAATCAGTCCGCGATTAAAAGCATTGATGTAGAACTGATGGTTCTCATCTTTATACGTCAGGATAAATAAATTTGGAAGGTTAACTCCGTGGATAGGAAGTTTCAGTTTTTGTGCAACGAGCATATAGATCACACACAAAGTAATTGGGTTTCCTTTATGTGATTCCAGTACCACATTGATCATTGAATTGCCTGGCGAATGGAAATTTTTAGTATTGGCTCCAAACTTCAGCTTGTTAAACAACACACTGTTGATCACTTTCACCTGATCGAAGGGATACAAATCAGGCCTGAACTCCAACCACGTTTCATAATAGATTTGCTCCAGATCTTGTTTTAATTTTTCAATCTCAAGATCCGGATATTGATAAGTGGCCAGTATCCACATGCCCGTGAGCAGATCTTGTTCTTTGCTATTGTACCAATTCTTCAAGCGCTCACGAAGCAAATCGTACTGAAGCGCATGAATCAATTCTTCAATACGGTTTTGAACTTTGGGATTTAAGTTACTCTCCCACTCATGTTCCAGGAAGGGAATAACCTCCTTGCCAATCGACAAGATTTTCCCCTCTACATGAGTGACCACTTGCTGATCATCGTCATCAAGAAGGGAAACGAGCGCCTTGAGTTCTCTCTCCTCCATTTCAAAATAATGAATGAATGAGGGGATGAGAGAATGGGAGAATTAATGAATGCATAATCAAATATAACATCATGTATTCTTTCTTGCAGTGGCTAAAACAGATAGAATTTCTAGGCCTTCTTTTTTAAAATCTTTAATATGATCTCTTTTATAAATATCGGATTCAGTTAAGACCTTCTTAAAATTCTCTACAAACTCTTCCTTAGCAGTCATGTATTCAATCATTCATTAATTCATTCATTCTAGCATTTGGGTCAGGTCTGAATGACGCCCACGTTAAATTTCTCTACTGGCACATGATTGGCCGCTTCAATACCCATAGAAATTACTGAACGAGTTTCCAACGGATCGATAACGCCATCTACCCACAACCTTGAGGCTGCATAAAACGGACTCAATTTCTCGTTGTAACTATCCGTGATTTCTTTGAGCAAACTTTGCTGTTCCTCTTCTGAAATTGTTTTGCCCTGTCCTTTCAATGAACTCACTCTTATTTGTAAAAGTGTCTTAGCAGCAGAATTCCCGCTCATTACCGCAAGTTGCGAAGTAGGCCATGCATATATCAATCGCGGATCGTATGCCTTTCCACACATCGCGTAGTTACCGGCTCCGTATGAATTACCGAGAATGAAGGTGAACTTTGGAACCGTGGAGTTTGCCATGGAATTCACCATTTTAGCTCCATCTTTAATAATGCCGCCATGTTCAGCTCGGCTACCCACCATGAAGCCACTTACATCTTGTAAAAACACGAGTGGTACTTTACGCTGGTTACAATTCATAATGAAGCGAGCCGCTTTATCGGCCGAGTCGGAGTAAATCACTCCTCCCATTTGAAGCTCGCCTTTCTTCGTCTTAACCGTTTTGCGTTGATTGGCTATGATACCCACAGCCCAACCGTCAATCCGTGCATAACCGCACAAAATCGTTTTACCATATAGCGGCTTATACTCTTCAAACTCAGAATTATCAACCAGGCGTTTGATTATGTCACCCATATCATATGGCTTCACGCGATCGGATGGGAAAAGGCCGTAAATTTCTTCTTGTTTTTCTCTTGGAAGCTTGGGTTCGGTGCGATCGAATCCTGCTTTTTCAAAGGCGCCAATTTTGTCGAACAGATTTCTGATGTAGTCAAGGCAAGCTTGATCGTTTGGAAATTTATTATCAGTTACACCGGAGATTTCACAATGCGTTGTTGCACCTCCAAGCGTTTCATTATCGATGTCTTCGCCAACGGCCGCTTTTACTAAATAGGATCCCGCCAAAAAAATGGAGCCTGTTTTATCAACGATCATCGCTTCATCACTCATGATAGGCAAATAAGCTCCACCGGCCACGCAACTTCCCATGATGGCCGCAATCTGTACAATACCCATGGACGACATCTTTGCGTTGTTGCGAAACTGTCGTCCAAAATGTTCTTTATCAGGGAATATCTCGTCCTGCATTGGAAGAAAAACGCCTGCGCTATCAACCAGGTAAACGATAGGCAATCGGTTTTCCATGGCCACCTCTTGTGCTCTCAAGTTCTTTTTAGCCGTAATGGGAAACCAGGCTCCTGCCTTTACAGTAGCATCATTGGCAACAATTACACATTGTCTTCCTTTGATGTAGCCTATACCGGCCACTACTCCACCTGAAGGGCAGCCTCCTTGCTCGGCATACATGCCATCACCCACAAAAAGTCCGATTTCTAAAAAAGGAGAATTTTTATCTGCGAGATATTCTATCCTCTCACGAGCAGTAAGCTTCCCTTTATCGTGCTGCTCTTTGATTTTCTTTTCGCCTCCACCCAGTTTTGTTTTTTTTGCTTTTGTTTTTAATTGCGAACAGAGTTGCTTGAACTGATCTTCGTTCTTGTTAAATTCTAAATCCATTGAAGTTATTTTTTCGGTGCGGCTGCTGCCTTTTTCTTTTCCTCTTCCTGCTGCTTTAAATCGCGGTCTACTTTCTTTTTGCTCTGTCCAAGCGGGCCCATGAAATGTTTAGGGTTGGAGTTGAGATGGTCAGAAAGCCCCTTAAGGCTCACCAGTAGTTTATTCATGTTCACATACAAGGAATCTTCAGTCATCAAACGACCAACAGTGTTGTTGTTCTTCTTCATCCTTGAAAGCGTTTCATTCAAAGATGTGAGTGTCTGCTGTGTCTTAATCAATGTTTTATTCAGCTGAACGCGCTTGAGCGAATCAGAAAGTGTTTTGAGGTTGGCTAGAGTTGGCTTCAATTCATCAAGCGTATTACTAATCTTTTCTGCGTCTGTTTTAAAACTTGCCGACAACTCCTCCATCTTACTGTTAGCAGTACCGAGGGTCTTGTTAAGCAAATCGGGCGTGGACTGAAGTTTTGTGAAGATAGCATCTAGCTTACCAAAGTTTTTATTCAAGTTATCAACCGCATCATTGAACTTCCTTAGTGTCGTCTGCAAGTCGGTGGCTACTGGTGTTGCGGTCTCAGAAAGCATGTCAAACATTCCCTTGGCCACTTCAGTTTTCAACGTATCATTCGGAACTAGTTTTTTTTCTGAATGTCCAATTTTAAGAAGCACCGATTTTCCTCCCAGTAATTCGCTGTTCAAAATGGCTTTGGTATCATCAGTTAAGACAATGTCAGAATCGATCTCCAATTCCACTAAAACATGATTATTCTTCTTCTGAAGGATTTTGATGTGGCTTACACGCCCAACAGCGTAGCCATTGACAAGAACCGGATTGGAGATGGCCAGCTGATTGATGTTATCATACACGGCATAATAGATTTGCTTGCTTTCAAAGAAATCTTTGCCTTTCAAATAGTTGAAACCAAAATACAATAACACTAAAGATACTGCGCTAAACAGACCAACTTTCAATTCTTTGTTTTTCATCTGTTAATGGTTTTAAATAAGATCAGGGTTCAGCATGTAGCAGCCCATTCCTGATCCTCGCGCTGGGTTTGGTTTGTTAATGGACATTTCACAGCGTGCTAATTTACAGATTCAATTTCTGATTTGTATTCTTTAAAAGCGCGAAACATTCCTTCGGCAATTGAATCTTGTCCTGCACTACTTAACAAAAAATGCTCTTCTCTTTCATTCGATAAAAAACCTGTTTCGATCAGCACGCTAGGCATGGCTGTTCGCCACAATACCCAAAAGCCGGCCTGCTTCACCCCTCTGCTGTATCTGCCTGCTTTCTTTTTGAATTGCTCCTCCACTTTCTGGGCAAACAATAAACTGCTTTCCTGGTAGGCACTCTGACTCAACGAAAACAAAATATAAGACTCTGTGCTATTGGGATCGAAGCCTTCATAGCGCTCTTTATAGTTCTCGTCCATGAGCATCACCGAGTTTTCGCGCTTAGCCACTTCAAAATTGCCTTTATCTTTTTTTAATCCCATCACATAGGTTTCAGTGCCAAATGCGGTGGACCCGCTCAATGCGTTGGCGTGAACACAAATGAATAGATCAGCCTTTACTTTGTTTGCCATTTCTGCACGCTCTTCAAGTGACATGTAGCGGTCATCTTTGCGGGTGTAAACTACTCTTACATCCGGGAGATGCTTTTCGATATACGCCCCAAACTTCAATGAGATCTTTAAAGCAACATCCTTTTCTTTCGATTTTTTGCCCATTGTACCCGGATCCGTCCCTCCGTGACCAGGATCAATTACCACTATACGCAAGCGAGTACCCGGTCTGAAAGGAGACGCGGATAAGTTTAGCAAGATAATTGCTATTAAGAGGGACTTTAACCCGATATTCCTCACAAGAGTGGCAATGTGTGACAGAATTGAAATAACTTTACGCAAAGTTGTAAATTTTTCGCAACATAAACATCTATTAAACCCTAACCGGCAAAGACGTAGTGGCTCGTTTGATTATTTTTTTTGCAGTCTTTGCTCTTTTTCAATCGGAAGCGATCGGGCAAGTAAATAAACAGCCGGCCAAAGGCAGGCCCATATCCACAGCAAGCAAGCCAACCCTGACTGACACCTCGAAAGTCAAAAAGGATTCTGTAAAAATGAAGAAGGGCGATATTGAATCAACCATTATTTACACGGCTGAAGACTCCATTATCTCAGAACTTGACACCAAAATTGTAAGGCTTTACGGCAACGCTAAGGTTACGTACGGTACGATTAAACTCGATGCCGAAGAAATCATTATCGATTACGAGAAAGCGATCATCACCGCCAACGGAAAAAAAGATTCCACAGGAAAATTGATAGGCTTCCCAGTTTTTAAAGATGGCGACCAAACTTACGAGACGAAGGGGATGGTCTACAATTTCAAAACCAAGAAGGCAAGGATCACCGAGGTGGTCACCAAAGAAGGTGAAGGGTTCATGCATGGCGATGCCGTTTATAAGAATGAGAAAAATGATCTTTTCACCTTGGGTAATGCCTATACTACCTGTGACCTGGCTGACCCACACTATCGAATCATTTCCAAAAAAGCGAAGGCAATAACAGGCGATAAGATCGTAACAGGGCCCTTTTATATGGAGTTTAACCACGTGCCCACGCCACTCGGATTTGCTTTCGGAATGTTTCCTTCACAAAAACAAAGTCAATCAGGTATTATCGTACCTGCTTACGGTGAAGAGCAGACGCGCGGGTTTTTCTTGCGGAGAGGTGGTTATTATTTCCATCTAAGCGATTACATGAATTTATCGGTAACGACTGACTTATACTCGAAAGGCTCAACTGGTCTTTACCTTAATAGCGCATACATCAGCCGATACAAGTATTCCGGTACTATCAGTTTTTCATATACTAGTAATAACTATTCACAGCAGATTGAAAAACCTGATAACAAAAAAGACTTTAGTCTGACATGGAGTCATTCACCCAGAACCAAAGGGACCACTCGTTTTTCTGCTTCCGTAAATGCCGCCTCAAGTACCAACAACTCAAATAACTACTTAGGTATTGGACAGGCGAGTACTGCGCAATTGGTCAATAGTAATATGCAGCGAAAGGCTAATTCCAATATCTCCTTTTCAAAAAGTTTTCCAGGAACGCCATTCGCGTTAGCCTTGAACATGCGTCATAGTCAAGACTTCAGTACCCGCAGGCTAGATTTGTCTTTGCCCGATGTCAGTTTCAATGTGAACAATATTTATCCGCTTAAAAAATCACAGGCGCGTATTCTTCAAAACCTCCAGTTAAAATACACGATGAATGGCACCAACCAGATCAACAATGATTTGGGGCTCATTGCAAAAAATAAGGATGGAACATTTCGTGACAGTATTGGCGTATTCAACGGTCAAAACCTTCATATCTTTTTTCAAAATGCCAACAAAGGCATAAGGCATGTGATACCCATCAGCACTTCATTCAAGCTTTTAAAATTTTATACAATCACGGCTTCAGCTAACTACAACGAACTCTGGTATTTTGACAAATTGAAGTGGGGGTCCCTAAATCCTGATCAACTTTCGTTAGGTACGGTTGCGGTTAAGACTGACACCATTCATCAATTCAACAGAGCGTCTTACTACAATCTCTCGATGAGTCTTACAACCCGCATTTATGGCACTTATTTGGCAAAGAATAAAAATGCAAGAATCAAGGCGATCAGGCATTTGATTACTCCAAACATCGGCTTTAGTTATAGCCCTGATTTCTCTGATCCCAAATATGGTTACTATCAGCGGGTAGGCTTGACTGACGGAAAAGGTAAGCCTTACACCGTCTTAAAATCCATTCACGAAGGATTCATTTACGGTACGGCCCCTAGCGGAAGAAGTGAAGCTTTGACCTTTGGAATTGGGAATACCGTAGAAATGAAAGTACGCAAGCCTAAGGATACAGTTGATCGAAAAATATCAATACTTAATAACCTCTCGTTAGGAAGCTCTTATAATTTTCTTGCAGACTCCTTTAAGCTCGCTCCTATAAGCTTGAGCGCAAACTCGAATATCCTCAACAATAAAATAAATATTAATTTGGGCGCAACCCTAGATCCATACCAGTACCGGAACGGACGCGTTGGAACTGACGCTCATGATCAACCTACATATAATGTGTTTAGAGTAAGTCGTTACGCATGGGATGCCGGTGGCATTGGACGCATCACCTCAGCCAATATGGCGTTCAGCACAAACCTGAATCCTAAAGGTCAGAAAAAGGACAACGAAAATCGCGACAAAATTGGAAAGTCAAACGCTTCACAAGCCGATAAGGAATATTTGATGAAGCACCCCGATATGTATGTGGATTTTACTATTCCATGGGACCTGCGATTGAGTTACAATGTTGCCTATAGTCGTTCAACAGGAAAGGCTTCGGTCACTCAGTCAGCGAATTTCTCAGGCAATGTAAGCCTCAGTGAGAAATGGAAAATCACGTACAGCGCTGGTTACGATTTTGTAAATCGCGCCATCACCATGACCACTTTAGGATTAAACCGAGATTTACATTGTTGGCAAATGTCGCTCTACTGGGTGCCCTTCGGAAAATTCCAATCTTACACCTTCAACATCGGCATTAAATCTTCGATGCTAAAAGATTTGAAACTTAACCGAACCCGAAACTTTCCAGATTCGCAACAGGGATATTAATTCCTTGATTCGGTGTTAACATCAACAAATTTTAAATCAAAGAACTAAGCTATTATTTCATCCAGCCCTCAATCTCTTGCAGCGTAGGATTTTGAACCGACTCCAGTTTCAGTTTCTTCCTCATACCAGGAATATCATTGAAGAGTTTTGACGGCTTAATTTCTTTAAGCTGAGCTGCAGACTTGATTCCCAACTTCTCGATGATCGGAAAAAGTTCTGCCCGAATGCCAAGCGATTCAAATTCTTTCACTGAATCAACCTCTGATTTCTTTTCAGGCTTCATCTGCGGAAAGAAAATCACATCCTGAATGGAAGGTGAATTGGTCATGATCATACTCAATCGATCAATTCCAATTCCTAACCCTGCCGTTGGTGGCATACCATACTCTAATGCGCGAAGGAAGTCTTCATCTAAAGTCATTGCTTCTTCATCGCCACGCTTACCTAATTCAAGCTGCTCTTCAAATCGCTGGCGCTGATCAATGGGGTCATTTAATTCAGAAAACGAATTGCAAATTTCTTTACGGTTGCAAATGGCCTCGAAACGCTCTACCAAACCTGGCTTGCTTCGATGCTTCTTTGCTAAAGGAGACATTTCAAGTGGATAATCGGTAATGAACGTGGGCTGAATCAATTGATGTTCGCACTTCTCTCCAAAAATCTGGTCAATCAATTTTCCTTTCCCCATGGTGTCATCCATTGGCACATGAAGCTCCTTGCAAGTCTGCCTCAATTGAGTCTCATCCATCGATGAAATATCGATACCTGTAAAATGCTGGATTGCTTCATACATAGTAAAGCGCTTCCATGGTCGCTTGAAGTCAATGATGTTCTCTCCCACTTTCACCTGCGTAGAGCCGTGAAGATTAATCGCTACTTTTTCGATCATCTCTTCCACCAAATTCATCATCCACTGATAATCCTTGTAGGCCACATATAATTCAACTTGCGTGAATTCAGGATTATGAAACCGTGACATCCCCTCATTGCGGAAGTCCTTACTGAATTCATACACTCCATTGAATCCCCCAACAATCAATCTTTTCAAATAAAGTTCATTGGCAATGCGCAAATACAGCGTCATGTCCAGTGTATTGTGATGAGTTTTGAAAGGCTTAGCAGCTGCTCCTCCATAAAGCGGTTGCAAAATCGGAGTCTCAACTTCAAGGTACCCTTGCTTGTTGAGATACTCGCGCATGGAGTTTACTAATCTCGTACGTTTTACAAATGCGTCACGTACTTGAGGGTTCACTACCAAGTCTACATAACGCATGCGGTAGCGTTGCTCCGGATCAGTAAAGGCATCGTGCAAATGAACATTGCCCTGCTCATCCGTTGTTTCTTTCACGATGGGTAATGGGCGCAATGACTTTGAAAGTACGGTGAAGCTTTTGGCGTGAATTGATTTCTCGCCTGTTTGGGTGGTGAACGCAAATCCTTTTATTCCGATGATGTCTCCGATGTCAAGCAATTTCTTGAAAACGGTATTATAAATTGTTTTGTCTTCGCCCGGGCAAAGATCGTCTCTGCGGAAGTAGATCTGAACTCTTCCGGTTTCATCTTGCAATTCGGCAAACGAAGCATTGCCCATCACTCTGCGAGACATGATACGGCCCGCGATTGACAAGTCTTTCCCTTCCAATGAGGAATAGTCTTTATGAAAGCCATCGGCAGTGACATTCACCTCAAATAACTCGGCCGGATATGGATTGATGCCGAGTTTAACCAACTCCTCCATACTTTGCCTGCGGATGGACTCTTGTTCTGATAATTGCATGTTGCCTAATGAATTTAGGCTGCAAAAATAATCAAATACCTTTATCTGTGAGCACTAGGAATTATATGAAGGATCAATAGGGGGAATGCCCCTTCAAGCTAACTGCCTAATTTCCGTTCTTCCTTCTTTTCAATTCTTTCCGGATTAGTAATAACTCGCGGCTGCTTTGACCAGCCACCGATGTATTTTCTGCCGCTCTTCGCAAAAGGTAAGGCATGACCGACTCCACCGGGCCGTAGGGCACATACTTGGCAACATTATATCCCGCATTCGCCAGGTTAAATGAAATATTATCGCTCATGCCGAGTAGCTGCGCAAACCAAATATGCTGGTCATCATGTTTCAGACCTTTTGCATGAATCAATGACGCGAGGTATTGATTGCTGTATTCGTTGTGTGACCCACACATGAATGAAAGGCGATCCTTGTTATCAATACAAAATTGAAGTGCATCATTAAATGCTTTGTCAGTCGCCTCTTTACTTGGATGAATCGGGTTAGGGTAATTCATCTTCAATGCCCGTTCGGCTTCTTTTTCCATGTAAGCTCCACGCACCAGCTTTGCTCCAAAGAAATAATTTTCCTTTGTCGCCTCTGCAAAAGCACTTTTCAAATTACCCAGCATATCGGCCCGGTACATTTGAAAAGTATTGAACACAATCGACCTCTCCTTATTATATTTTTTCATCATGGCATATGCCAATGCATCGATCGGGCCTTGAATCCAGCTGTCCTCCGCATCGATGAGCACACGCACCCCACACTCAAAAGCTTTTTTGCAAATCCGATCCACTCTGCTTTGTACATGTTCCCAGGCAACTGATTCGTCAGTCGATAACTTTTCCTTGGCCTGAACCTTTTCAAGAAGATTAAATGGAGCAAGGCCGGTTACTTTGAAAACACTAAAAGGGATGGCCGGATTATTTTTTGCCTTTTCGATTGTATCAATAATTTCCTGGGCGGTATGATCGAAGGCCCCCTCGTTCTCTTCTCCTTCTACAGAATAATCCAATATCGTTCCGATCTTAAATTTAGAAAGAGTCTGGATGGTCTTTTCACTTTGATTAATTGTCTCACCTCCGCAAAAATGTTCAAACACCGTAGCGCGGATCAAGCCTTTTACCGGCAACCTTAAATTCAGGCTTACCTTAGCCATACTTGTTGCAATCGATGAAATAAAAGGATGGTTGACTAATAAGAACATCAAATGAGCCTTTTTTAACTGCTTATCACTTTTGTAAGAAAAGGCAACTGCGGTATCGTCAAAATGAATTATGGGGTCAGATTCCATATTTTTAATTTAGGCCGCTAATATAACACGTCAAAACTTTTAATTTGATGATAAAAATTAGCCTTACTTTTATTGATACCTATGGACTCAGGATCAATAATTTTTAGCAATGGAACTATCAATTTTGGTGGACTGCCACCCTATTCTCAAATAGCAGTTCTCACTGATTCGCATACCCGAAAGCATTGCTATCCGCTGATTCAAAATTTGCTGGTTGAACATCAGCTCATTGAAGTTCATGCAGGAGAAGAGCACAAAAACATTGACACCTGCCAGCTCATCTGGCAAAAGCTTACCGATCTGAATTTTGATCGGCACTCATTATTAATAGTATTGGGGGGTGGGGTGCTAGGTGATATGGGCGGCTTTTGTGCTGCAACCTTCAAAAGAGGAATTGATTTTATCTTGATTCCAACAACCCTCCTCTCTCAAGTGGATGCCAGTGTGGGCGGCAAGCTCGGTATCGATTTCAATAATTTTAAGAATCAGATTGGCGTTTTTTGTGAACCAAGAGCTACAATTATCCATAGCGAATTCTTAAAGACCTTACCGGAAAGGGAGTTGAGAAGCGGCTTTGCTGAAGTAATCAAACACTGCCTGATATCTGATGAGCCGATGTGGCACATCATCCGAAAGAAGGGGGTACACGAGCAAGATTGGGCAACGCTGGTCAAGCATTCCGTAGAGTTCAAAAAATCAGTAACTGAAAAGGACCCCAGAGAGAAGGGACTTCGTAAGGTTCTCAATTTCGGCCATACCATTGGCCATGCATTAGAAAGCTATTTTCTGGCTGAAGGGAACCGAATCTTCCATGGTGAAGCCATTGCCATGGGCATGATTATGGAATCCTATATCGCCAATGAGAAAAAGATGATCAGCCAAAATCAGCTGGAGGAAATAACAACTTACCTGATTCAGGTTTTTGAAAAGCAAGACATGCCCTGGGGCGATGCATTGGTTATCGAACTGATTGCTCAGGATAAGAAAAATAAAGGGAATGAGATATTAATGGCTTTGCCAGAGGGAATTGGGAAAGCCGCCTGGGATATTTCCGTTAGCGAAGATGAGTTGGAGAAGTCATTTGACTTTTACCGTTCTCTTTAAACGTAGTTTATGTCCTGATCTTCAGAGTCGTTGCCCGTACTAAACACCTTCTTCAGATCATTGGCTCTCTTAGCAACAAAATCTTTTGTCCTTTTCTTACGGTCGCCAGTCAGCAACCATGCGGCCAACAGTGCGCCACCGGCTACACCCAGACCTATTGCTATTTTTCTTGTTGTGCTCATAATGGTTTCAACTTTGTTTCAAAATAAATAGTTTCAATCCGGCAGAAAAAACATTTAGAAAAATTACTTTTCAAGTCACATTAATGACTTAACGATTTGAATTCGTCAATCACTATAAAAGGTAACTCAAAAATTTTCGGAACGGTAAAGCAACTGCCCTCTTCGAAGAGCATCAGCAACCGAGCTTTGATCTTGAATGCACTTACCGGCAACCGATCAGTTGTTAGTAACCTCTCTTCCGCCCGTGACACAAAATTGATGACAGCACTTGTGAGTAGTTCCGCTCCGACTATTGACGTGATGGATGCCGGAACGACAATGCGCTTCCTCACCGCCTACTTTGCTTTGACTAATCAAAAGAAAACACTCACGGGTACTGACCGCATGAAGCAAAGACCGATCAAGCTGCTGGTGGATGCGCTGAGACTAATTGGAGCCGACATTACTTATCTTGGCGAAGAGGGCTTCCCTCCCATTCAAACACAAGGCTTTCGAAGCCAAAAACCAGATTTTATCGAAATGCCTGGGAACGTGAGTAGTCAATATATCTCTGCACTCATGATGCTCTCGCCAATTTTACCCAAAGGATTAACCATTCAATTGAAAGGCGAAGTTGGAAGCGTGCCCTATATTAATATGACAGCTTCGTTAATGAAGGATTTTGGAGTTGAGCCTGCACTTGATTTTGCCAGGAATATCATTTCCATCAAACACAGCATCTACAAGCCAACATCTGTTACCATTGAAGCGGATTGGTCGGCCGCCAGCTATTGGTTTGCTTTTGTTTCGTTGGCCAACGAATCGAAAATAGTTTTGCCCAATGTTTCTGAAAAATCGCTGCAAGGCGACCGGGTCATTGTGGACGTCATGAAAAAGCTCGGGGTGAACTCCGAATTTAAGAATGGCTCCTTAGAGCTGACCAAGGGAAATTCTGAACGCCACATCATCTGGGATTTTAAAGATTGCCCCGATTTAGCTCAGACTGTTCTTCCGGTTTGTGCGGCAAAAGGAATTACAGGTGAATTTACCGGACTGGAAAGTCTACGCATCAAGGAGACAGATCGAATTGCGGCTCTCAAAAATGAATTGAAAAAAATCGGAGCACATCTGGAAGAGCCTTCGACAGGAAAATGGAAATTAGTTCCCGGAAACATCTCTTCGCTGAAAGAACCAATTGAAACTTACCATGACCACCGAATGGCAATGGGGTTTGCGCCATGGGCTGCACTACTAGATGTCACTATTCTTTCTCCGGAAGTTGTCAACAAGTCTTATCCCAGTTTTTGGGAAGATGTAGAATCTGTTGGCTACAAGTTGAGTGAAGAAAAATAATTCGGAGCCTTCAGCAATCGGCTTCCATACCAAGAAAACATTTCGCCATCAACTAAGAGAATCTTTGTCTTAGGCAAAACCTCTTGAAGTTCTTGAATATGCTTCTCTTTAAATGGAAATGGTTCTGAAGAAAGTAAAATCAATTCAGGTGACAGTTTTTTGATTTCATCGATTGAGAGGTGGGGATATCGCTCTTCTGAAACGCAATTCACCAAGCCAATCTTAGAAAGCATCGTGTCAATGAATGTGTTTTTGCCCGCGGCCATCCATGGCTTTTTCCAAATAAAATAGAGTGTTCGCTTAGGTTGGAATTGTTTTAGATTGCTAAAGCCACTTTGAATCTCACTTACAAGTGAGGCAGCTTTCAAGCCTTCATTCACCAGATTCCCCACTTGAGTAATCATCTCCATCGCAGTTTGCCAATTGGTGATATCGCTCATCCAGACCGGGTATTTTTCAGAAAGCTGCTTTATTCTTCCCTCCACATTTTCTTCTTTATTGCCAATGATCAGATCGGGTTTCAATTGATCGATAAGCTCCAGACTAAAATTCTTGGTGCCTCCAACTTTCGCTTTTGACTTGTACCATTCGGATGGATGAACACAAAATTTGGTAACACCACTTACCCGATCACCAACACCTAAATCAAAAAGCAATTCTGTTTGAGATGGAACCAGGGAGATAATTCGCTGGGGAGGAAAATCAAATTCGATAAGGAGGCCTAATTGATCAAAGCACTGCTTTCTTTCCATGCTTTGAAAGTACAGCACTTGGGCTGGAGAACGCAAGATTGGGCAATGAAATTTTGAACTGGGTGCCCTCTCCCAATTTCGATTTCACTTCAATTTTTCCGTTTAGCCTGGAAACCGTGTCTTTTACAATATGCAGTCCTAAGCCTGTACCGCTTGCTTCAGTAGTAGCGCGATAGAAAATTTCAAAAATGTGGCCAAGGTTTTCTTCGGCAATGCCAATACCATTATCTGTAATGGTTATCAAAAGTGATTCGTAGTTGGCTTTGGCATTGATGTGAATGAAGGAAGATTCCTTTTTGGAATCCGAATATTTCACCGCGTTAGATAGGATGTTTCCGATAATAGTCCTCACTCTTAAAGTGTCTGAGTAAAGAAGCGTGTCCTCAGAATAATTCAATTCAAAACGGATGTTACTTCCCTTTGGAAGGTTCTTCAAAACGGAAATCTCTCCTTCCAATAAATCTTTGAGATCAATAAGCTCGCGCTTCACGGCCATCTTATCCACCTTGTACAAATGATTCACTTCTTCAATAAGTGATTCTAATTTGACCAACGTGTTTCGCGTCATCTCCAAATAAGTTGCGCGTTCAGATTCAGGGGCTTTCTCCAATAAATTGAGTAAGCCCATGGCTGAGTGAATGGGAGACCGAAGATCGTGTGTGGTTTTGTAAATGAACTGATCCAGATGTTCTTTCTCCTGTTCCAATTCAATTGTTTTGCGTCTGCGCGAGGTGATGTCGTGCAACATTATTACAAGTCCACGAATCTCGTGGCTGGCAATACGATTGGCAACAGACACGTCAAAATAATGACCTTCTCCTTTGGTATCCTTTAATACGATTTCTGTACGCGTAGATTTACCCGCGTTGACGAGGGATTCTTTCCATAGCTCGCGAACCTCAAGTGGAGTAAACTCAAAAGCATTTTTCCCTACCACCGACATGGGCTCAATGCCCAATAGGGATTCTACCGAAGACGAACAATAACGAATATTGAATTCACCGTCTGTGATTAAGACGATGGCAGCTGAATCTTCAAATAATTCTTGAAGTAAATTCTCTGATTTTATCACTTGTTCTCTCATACTGATCTCCTATCTCCTTCTCTTGCATTCCTGATAAGACCAATACAAGATTACTGCGCCAACAGTTCAATTAATACTTACTTTAAATCATTATCGCCATGCTTGTGAGCTGACTTGCCACTTTAAGCGAAGCTCCGTTGATTGAATTTTGGTTGATTTCAAATTTGAGTTTGTCATCAATTACCTTCAAGTTGATACAGCTCCCCTTCTTGCCCAAATTGAAACTATCAGTAATTGTCAAAACCGGTTTTCCGGCAACAGCATTCTTCACGTTATCAAACTCTTTACTCTTGTTTTTACCTATATAAACCACAGAACAAGTTGCGGCTTCTGCTGCATCTGCCAGTTTACGAATGGCATATTTTTTTGAGCCTTTCGGCTTACCGTCATAATAACTTTTGAGGGTGTTGAATACGTTGTCTTCACCCAAAACTCCCACCACAAATTCACCCGTAGTGCCATCATCAGGCCATTGCACGTACTTCATGAAGTTGTAGATCATTGCCGCATGGATTTCATGGATTGGCTTCTCAGATTGGCCGTAGGCAAATCCAAAAGAGCAGAATCCAATCAAACTAAAGACAGCTAATTTTTTCATGTTTGGTTTCTTATTATGCCCCAATTTACGGGAAACATTGCGAAAGCGAAAGCCCCGGTATTACCCGAGGCCTTCTTTCACACAAACAAACCCAATCAAATTAAGATCGCCATATTGGTAAGCGCACTTGAAACCTTCAAATTGGTGGCTTCGATGGCGTGCTGATTCAACTCAAACTTCAATTTTTCATCTACCATTTTGAAATTGATACAGCTTCCTTTCGTTCCCAAACCATTTCGGTCAGTAACTACAAGTGTGCCTTTACCTTTTACTTTATTATTTATCGCTTCAAATTCGTTGCTCTTGCTGCGGTCGATGAATACCACCTGGCAATCAGTAACCTCTGATGCATTATTAAACTTCTTAATCACATATGTCTTATTACCCTTGGCCTTGCCGCCATACCAGGCACTAAGTGTGTTATAAATTTCGTTGTTGCCAACCACTCCAATAACAAACTCTTTGTTTTCGTCATTTGCGGGCCACTGCACATACTTAACAAAGTTGAACACCATCATCGAATATACTTCGTGCATAGGGCGCTCCTGCGCAAATACTGCAGAGCTTGCCAACATTCCCAATGCCACAAAAAATACCTTGATCATCTTCATAAAATACTTTCTTTGTTTGTGTTTGCAGATACAAAAGTAGGCCGCTAAGCAACCGCAGAACAGCCTACCTTTCGGTTATCCTTTCGGATGTAAGATTTCTTAACTTTTACTTAATATAACGGTAGTCGTGTCCCGGCTTAATCTGCAAAAGGACTTCATAAATCAGGTTTATCACGTTTTCAACATCCTCCTTATGCACCGTTTCCACTGTAGTGTGCATATATTTAAGAGGTAATGAAATGAGGGCAGAAGCAACACCTTCAGCAGAATATGCGAATGAATCGGTATCAGTGCCTGTAGAACGCGAAACTGCCTGTCTTTGGAAGGGGATCTTCTTCTTCTCGGCCGTTTGGATGATCATTTTCAAAACATTGGTTTGAACAGCGGGTCCATAACAAACCACGGGCCCGAGGCCGCACTTCAGATTGCCACTCTCCTTCTTGTTGTACATAGGCGATCCTGTATCATGAGTAACATCTGTACAAATAGCCAAGTCAGGCTTTATTCTTCTTGAAATCATCTCAGCTCCTCGCAGTCCTATTTCTTCCTGAACGGCATTAACAACATATAATCCGAATGGAAGTTTCTTCTTGTTTTCGCTTAGTCTTCGGGTGACTTCGGCAATCATAAATCCACCCATGCGGTTATCGAGGGCACGACCGGTAAGGTAGTTTTTGTTCAATTCCATGAGCTCATCTACAAAAGTGATGACGCAACCCACATGCACCCCCATGGCCTCGACTTCTTTCTTTGACTCAGCGCCAATATCGATGAAGATGTTTTTTAGTGAAGGAGTTTCTTCCTTGGCCGCATCGCGAACGTGAATAGCCGGCCAACCAAATACACCTTTTACAATTCCTTTATCCGTATGAATATTCACGCGCATAGACGGAGCAATCTGATGGTCAGATCCACCATTGCGTCTTACATAAATATATCCTTCATCGGTGATGTAGTTCACAAACCAGCTAATTTCATCTGCATGTGCTTCGATCACTACTTTGTATTGCGCTTTAGGATTCACAACACCCACCACGGTTCCATAAACATCTACGATATGATCGTTAATGTATGGTCTGATGTAGTCCAGCCAGATTTGTTGGCCCGATGATTCAAAACCGGTGGGTGAAGCATTATTAAGATAATTGAAGAGAAACTGTTTGCTTTTCTTGTCCATAGTCGTGCTTAGGTTAATGCTCAAATTTAAAAGAATTTATTTAGGACTTGGGCCTTAGGACTTGGGTCTTGGATATTAAGGAACTTCGGACTTGTGTATTTTAGTGCTAATGGCCATCCTAAGTCTCAGGTCCTTTCCCCAAGACTACACCTAAGTCTCAATACCCGAACTTTGTCCCGTTCAAGACAAACGCGTCTAAAACCGCCCGAAACTAAATCCTTCCCCTTAGGGTTATCCGTATATTGACTTAAAAAAAATAAAATGCAAAAGCTCATTTTACTCTCGTCAATTCTATTTTTGATTTCATGCACAGGCAATAGTCAAAGTAAATCCAAGAAAACTATGAACGATACCACCAAAATTACGCGCACTGAAGAAGAATGGAAGAAAATCCTTACTCCTGAACAATACCATGTTCTCCGCGAGAAGGGAACGGACAGACCTTTTGCTGGCAAATATTATCTGAACAAAGAAAAAGGAGTTTATAACTGCGCTGCTTGCGGTAACGAACTATTCACATCAGATATGAAATTTGACTCTGACTGCGGATGGCCAAGTTTTGATAAGGAAGTGGCAGGAGGTAAAATCATCCAAAAGAAAGATTACACCTTTGGTATGGTGCGTACGGAAATACTCTGCGCCAAATGCGGCTCGCACTTAGGCCACTTGTTTGATGACGGCCCAACCGTCACCGGGTTGAGATATTGCGTGAATTCCACCTCTGTAGATTTTAAGAAATAGAACTGTCATAAAACAAAAAAAAGCCCTGGCGATATCGTCAGGGCTTTTTTGTATGTATAGCGAATTAGAATCGAATCACTCTTTCGTTACCTGATTTATCAGAAATAATAAAAGTGTAAGATCCTTCTTCAAGCAGATTGTAGACGATACCAAAATCACCATCCACAACGTGTGCGTTATCTAGAAGTTGATCTCCCTCAGCGTTAAGAATAGATACGTTGATGATATTTGATCCCTTGTTGGCAACAGTCAGCACGAACTTGGCCTTTTCGTTGTTCATCTTGGTTACTTTGATGATGCTTTTTACGGTGCCTAAGCTATAGTTTACCTTTTCAATTTTCTTCCCATAATTATCTTTCACTTCGATAGTGTATTCACCTTCGGGCAAGCCATTAAAATTATACGGGCGTGCAAATCCGTTCATTTTCTTGAATGACTCTGCAAATACAATTTCATTATTGCTATTGATAATCGTTACCTGAACATCAGTTACCGATGCCGACTTATAAACAACTTTAAATACGCTTGCACTCTCACCTGCAACAACTGCGATTGATGATTCGCCAATATTGGCAAATGCAAGAGTTGAACAAACTGAAAGGGTTAAAGCGGAGAGAAAAGTTTTTGTGCTCATAGTTATTTGTTTTAATGATTTAGTGGCACAAAAGTAGAGTGACGCTGAATAACAAAAATCGATTACCATCCCTCTGACCAACAGAGGTAATAAAAACAGCTAATGTTTACTTTCAATATTTATTTTGGATTGTTAGGAGGTAACCCAAATATTCAACGCCTACAATCAACTGAGGATTGAGTTTTATAATGGTATATCCGAGGAACTCAACAAGCTTCTGCTTGTAAGAAATAAATCCATCAATAGTAAAGTCTTAATTCACTTCGCATTGATCTAACTGAATTATCTGAATTCATTTTTTAAATCAATGAGTCTTTGCCGCACATTGACTTGCAGTATCCTCTTGATAAAGAAGCTTAATAGATTGAATGGAAATCGAAGCGAAAAAGAATATAGAAATATCACTTTAGTAACTCCAATAGTTTCCTCTTTAAAAGTCCATGAGGCTGCAAAGTCTTTAAACATATAAGGTCCCCGCGTCATTTTGATAGCTGTCACTTTGGGGCGATTAAATGAAACATATTCGGTCTCCATTCCAAGACCATTTTTAGATACGCACCAAGACTTTATCCCTTTGCCTGCTTGCGTTGCGTTATCCAATAAATAGGCTTCCTTCAAAAAGGTATCCCACTTAAGTCTATTGTTGTAATCTTGAGTATAATCGAACACTTGCTCTGGCTCGGCAGAAATTTCAATGCTTTCTGAAAACTTGATCGCATTCATTTCTCTGAATTCCTTTTTATCGAGGTCAATAAAAATCGTTGAAATAGTTTCAATACGATGGTGATGGGTATAAAGAGCGGCACGAACAAATACTTATGAATACTGTAAGTTGTTTCGAGCTCAAGAGTTACATGACCATTCTCCGATAAACGATACGATCCGCTAGGGATTTGAAAAACACCACTTGAAAGATCAAAGAAGTAGGCAACTCTAAAACCCTTTTCCGGATTGAAAGAAAACGAGTACTGAGTGAACGGATTCCAGACAAGTATTTCCTGCACAAATCTTTTCTTATTGTCAAAGTAAGCTATTCTTCTACCGCCAACTCCATCAGAAATGATTTCCGCTTTAACCGGTTTCGGGATATCCAATATTCTAAAAATTGCTGGGTGAGAGAATTCTTCAATTTGAACGTTAGTTATTTTGCTCCAAATCGTTTGCTTGTCTGCGCTAATTTGGATTCGAGAAGATATGGTGCTGGTGATATGGGTTTCTCTTGGGGTCATTGAGCTGATCTGTCAACGATACAGGACAGTTGGCTTTTGAACTCTGCATTATCGGCCGTGACAAAACTAAATTAAGAAACGAACACTACAAATTTACTGAACACCCCAAGCTGGCATATTCACTCTGTTGTGGGCAGTTTTTTTTAACGATCAAAACTTTTATAGTCAAACGTGAAATGTTGAGTCCTATAGATTTTGTCTTTGCCCCGAGTCAGAATTGTTATGTCGTGAAATTTATAAGTCCCCTGTTTTTGAGGTATCTGATAAATCAAGATTGTGTCATTCTTCACTATCAGTCCCATTTTGCATCCGCTTAGTCTCTTCCGTTTGTTCTCTGTGTTCTCAACTGTGTCCACTGACGGGTTGTCCACGGTTGCACAGTCGATATATGCGTCCACTATTCGAAAGCCCGAGTTGTCCAGAAATATTTTTGTCAAATACTGTTCGCCAACGGGAACTGAGTCGGGGGACACTTTTACTACCTTCGGCAATTCTAAACTGTCCCCGTTTCTTGTCTGATGATTTAAAGTCAAGAGTTGTCGGCCGTCTTTGTATTCAACTAAGTCCTTCTTGTTGTGACACGCAACAAGAGTCAGAATTGTCCCGAAAATTAGTTTTCTCATTTGTCCAAAAAAAATTGCTCACAACATTTAGCTATAAGCCATATGCTTATCTTTCTTGCTCCATCACAAAGGAATATTCCCGTGCTTCTTCTTCGGTAGAACGGCTACTTTGTTTTCTAACATCTGGAAAGCGCGTATCAATTTCTCGCGAGTTTGATCCGGGAAGATTACTTCATCAATATATCCGCGGTGAGCGGCTCTGTATGGGTTAGCAAATTTCTTGGTGTACTCTTCTACTTTCTCGTCAAGCTTGGCTTGTGGGTTGGCGGCTTCAGAAATTTCTTTTTTGAAAATGATTTCTGCTGCACCTTTCGCTCCCATTACGGCAATCTCGGCTGTAGGCCACGCGTAATTCATGTCGGCACCAATGTGCTTGCTGTTCATCACATCGTATGCACCACCATATGCTTTGCGCGTGATCACCGTTACGCGGGGAACTGTCGCTTCACTGAAGGCATACAATAACTTTGCTCCGTTAGTGATAATAGCATTCCATTCCTGATCAGTACCGGGTAAAAATCCGGGAACATCTTCAAGAACCAACAATGGGATATTAAATGAATCGCAGAAGCGAACGAAGCGCGCTCCTTTCACACTCGAGTGAATATCAAGCACGCCTGCCAATGATGCCGGCTGATTGCCAACAATACCAATGCTTCTTCCGGCTAAGCGAGCAAATCCAACAACAATGTTCTCTGCAAAGTTTTTATGTACTTCAAAAAAAGAATTCTCGTCTACAATTCCGCTAATCACTTCGCGCATGTCGTATGGCTGATTCGGATTAGGCGGCACAATTTCATTCAATTGAGGTCGGCTTTCATTTCCTGGAGTGTACGGCAAGCGTGGCGCATCTTCTTCGCAGTTTTGCGGGACGTAGCTAAACAACGCTTTGATTTGGTTGATACACTCGGCCTCATTCGCGCAGGCAAAATGCGTGACACCACTTTTTGTGCTGTGCGTAGAAGCACCACCTAATTCTTCGGCAGTAACATTTTCATGCGTCACCGTTTTCACCACGTTGGGGCCGGTTACAAACATGAACGAAGTATTCTCTACCATGAAAATAAAATCCGTCATGGCTGGGGAGTAAACAGCACCACCCGCGCACGGGCCCATTATGGCTGAAATCTGTGGCACCACACCCGATGCCATTACGTTGCGATAAAATATATCGGCATAGCCACCAAGCGAAACCACACCTTCCTGGATACGCGCACCACCACTATCGTTAAGTCCGATTAGCGGAGCACCATTTTTCATGGCGAGCTCCATCACCTTCACAATTTTCTCAGCATGGGTTTCGGAGAGAGATCCGCCAAACACTGTAAAGTCTTGAGAGAACACATATACCAACCTTCCTTGAATCGTTCCATAACCAGTGATCACACCATCGCCCAGGTAATATTCTTTGTCAAGGCCAAAGTCTTTGCAGCGGTGCATTACAAACTTGCCAAGCTCTTCAAATGATCCTTCGTCCAGAAGCAATTCCACACGCTCACGTGCGGTGAGTTTGCCCTTAGCATGCTGCTGCTCAATCCGTTTCTCGCCACCGCCTAACAGCGCTTCAGCATTTTTACGTTTCAGTTCGTTGAATTTTCCTTGCAAAATTTGGTGTTTGGGTTCCATAGGTTTTAGTCAAAGGCCGAAAGATAAACATGGAATGCCACAGATTAAAATCGCGGATGAAGATCGCGGATGGAAGTGGATTCCGCGGATAACGCAGATTAAAATTCAATGCGGATGAATGGGGATTTTAAGAATGATGCGGATTTAGTTAGGAGATAGGAGTCAGGAGTTAGAAGATAGGAGTTGCCAGTTGGCTGTTAGCTTTTCAATTCTAAATTCTATGTACTATATTCTAACTTCTTTTAAAATGCGAACAGCTATCATCGATATGGGCACGAACACTTTTCACCTGATGGTGGTGGAATGGCACGGTGGCTCCTACGAAATTCTATTGCGTGAACGAGCTGCTGTAAGAATTGGAGTTGGTGGAATCAATCAGAACATCATCACCCAAGAAGGAATTGAAAGAGCGGTGAAAGCTCTTATCCAATTCAAAAAGAAAATTAACGAGTTCAACGTAACGGATGTCTTTGCTTTTGGTACCAGTGCGCTGCGCAACGCAAAAAATACCCAAGAAGTAATTTTAAAGTTCAAACAAGCAACGGGCATTGAAACAAAAATCATCTCTGGTGTAGAGGAAGCCCGATACATTTACGAAGGTGTGAACCTTGCCTTGAAGTTCGGTCAAGAGAAGGCGTTGATTATGGACATCGGTGGAGGAAGTGTGGAGTTCATTATTGGTAATGGAAAAGAAATTTTCTGGGAACATAGTTTTGAAATCGGTGCACAACGATTACTTGAGCGCTTTCAAAAACACGATCCCATTCTTTCTTCAGAAATTGAATCGGTTACGAAATACTTTGGTGAATCTCTTTCTCCATTATTTGATGCTATGAAAATTCATTCACCCAAAGTGCTGGCCGGATCATCGGGAACGTTTGATACGCTCAGTGATATTTATTGTATTCAATCTAGCATCGCACAACAAGATTTGCCTGAAACTCCACTGACCATTGCTGCTTTCGAAAAAATCTATCCTGAAATTATTTCAAAGAATCGTGCGGAGCGAATGAAAATTCCTGGTATGATTGAGATGCGGGTAGATATGATTGTGGTGGCTTGTTGTCTTGTAAAATTTGTTCTTGATAATTTTCCATTCGAACAAATCCGGGTTTCCTCTTATTCATTAAAGGAGGGAGTGTTGGCTTCACTTGTCAAAAAGAAATACTGATCGGGAATACACAGCACTGGCGGGGACCGTCTCGTCACGATTCAGTGCAGATGCGCGACAGAACACTTGCGTTCATTGTGGTTGAGTGCTCGCGCGAACTTAAACTCAATGAGCTCGATCGCATGCGATCGAGCTCATTGAGTTTGTAGGTTTGCTTTTCCCTCCAAACGCTTACGCGTTGAAGGGAAAAGCGAATGCATAGCAGCAATTTACTTGGTTGATCTTCATCCAGAGCCTTGTCACGCACTCCTTAGTTCGCAGCCAAGGGATAGACTATAGAATGAATCCAAAGTAAATAAAGGGCTCACGCCTTAAAGTCTGAAATCCATCGCGAAGAGCAAGCGGTTTTCTGTTTTCCGCAAATCAGGTCTCCAGCCTGGAGGTATCGGTGTTGTGGACCATCCATCAGGAGAAGTGGTTCCACCGGGGCCAGCAAAGTATGGAACATTGCTTTGACGAAATCCATATTCAAAGCGGAAAGTCACATGATCGTTGGGCATCACATCGAATGTAACCGTGCTTTGAAAAATGTTCAGTTGCTGCTTCGGGTCGTTTGCCATGGCATCGGTAAAATCATTCGGTGTTACAAGACTAGGAGTAGCTGCCAAATAAAGTCCGGGATTAGTTACGGCATCGGCTCGCAAAGTCATGGCCAATTTATTTTGTTTAAACCATAATCGGTTAGCCAAAGAAAAACCAGTCATGTACTGGCTACTAGCGACAACTCCGTCTCCTGATTCAAAACCATAATGCGTATTCAAACTTATTCCGGCTTGAGAGACTCCGTTGCTGCTTCTGTTCTTGTAATAACGAACTACTACACTATTGTCATGATGAAACCGAATGCGAGTGCTGTTCTTGGTATCTTTTCCATAATAGAAATTGGCTACGAGCTGAATATTTTCATTAGGTCTATAGTAATTAGAAGTGCCCACCGAAATTCCCTGGTTGTAATTGCTGTAGGTCTGCCATCCATTCATCAGCCACAACTCGACTTTGTATTTCTTTGTCGGAAAGGCCTGCACTCTTGCTCCTGAGAAATAGAAAGGCGTGAATTCGCAAACTAAACTTCGCTGGTAACTCCAGTTCTCCTGCAGCATGTAACTCTCCAGCCCGATGTAGCTCATAAAAATTCCCATCTCTACGTTGAGTCCGTACCATTTATTAAAATGATAACCGGCTGCCGCTTCGCGAATAAATTTGACGTTATTGATTGGTGTATTCCTTCCTTTGTGTACGGTCTGGTCATTGTCTTGCACAATCGAAAGCATCTGCCCTGTCTGAAGCCAAACTCTTCCTACAATATTTTTATAGTTTGTTTCAATACCAATACTGGCAAGGTTCAAAGTAAATTCATTGGAGCGACCAATCGTACTTGAGATGGTTTGCGTGTTGTCAATCGGTCTTGCAAAGTTATAATTATAGTATCCGTCAAAGTAAGCTACACCGGTACCGATGGTCTCTCCGGTCTTTTTATCAGTGAATGTTAGTGGGAAATTTCGCTGGCGATTTTGTCCGTTGATCCAGGTGAGGTCCATTCCTTCGAATGGAATTTTTGCTACAACCGAATCCGTTTGCGCATGCGCTAATGAACAAACAGAACATAATAGAAGTAGAAGGCGCTTCAAGTCAAATGGGTTACGAGAAAATCTGAAGCGAAATTAGAATTAATTTTCTTCTTCTGATAAAGGTGGCCTCATAAATTCCCCTCGTTCAATAGCTTCGGTGATGGAACTCACCACTTCATCCAGTTTCTTGGCCGATTCTTTTAAGTGTGCGAGATACACTTTCTCTTCTTCTTTCAATTCGAGTTTTTGCATCAAGTGAATCAACCCGAGAATGCTGGCTACAGGTGCGCGCAATTGATGAGCGTTGATAAAAGCGTATTCCTCCAAAGCCTGGTTCTTATGTTCAAGTTCAGCGGTGCGAGCTCTTACCAACTCTTCGAGGTTTTCATTAATGCCCTTGATCTCTTCTGCTTGCGCCTGAATTTCATGTGTCTTCTGTTCGATCTCCGCAGTGCGTTCGCGCACTTTCATTTCGAGCTCGTGCTTGTCTGCTATCAATTGTTTTTCGCGGAGATAAATAAAGAAGTAAGCTCCAAGCCCAATGGCTACGATCACTAAAAAATAAAACAGATTGGTTTTCCAAAATGGAGGCCGAACAATGAAATGAATTTTTATTTCTGATGAAGTAGAGAAGTCATTACAGTCGGAGACTTTCAATTTGAATGTGTAATCTCCATCCGGGAGTTTGGAATAAATGGCTGAATTATCTAGGGTATTGATCCATGCCTGATCATAGTTCTCCAATTGATAAGCAAAATTCAAAGCGGAAGGATTTTGATACCAGAATCCGAGAAAATCTATTTTGATGTTATTTTGATCGTAACTCAGTGTCTCCGATGTTGTCAAGTCAAAAGGCTTGTCGTTTACTTTGACTTCTCCAATAAATACTCTTGGTGTCTGCTGCTGGTTACCTTGAGGACTGTAAACAATTAGCCCGTGATCGGTGCCAATAAAAATTTCACCATTTCCATTCTTCGCAACCGCATTCAGGTTTGCAACTCTGTTGCCCGTACCGGATTGCTCGTCAAAATAACGGAACGCGTTTTTTACAGGATCAAAGAAATCTAAACCCAACTCATGTGCAACAACCAATTGACCTTTATTGTCTGCAGTAAAAACATTGAACGAAGAATTATGTAATCGGCTTTGATTTTTGAACGGCTGAAATCTTGTTTCATCAAAAACAAAAAGTCCTAAACCCTGAGCATTGGCCCACACGCGATGTTGAGCGTCTTCAGCGAAACCGTAAACCACTTTAGCGTCAAAGTTTTCCTCGAAATGATGAAAGCCTTTTTCATCAAGCATATCCACACCATTTCGATCTGTTGCAAACCAGACCCTGTCTTTGCTATCTACGAAAATCTGGTAGATGTAATCGGTAGATAAACCATTAGTGGTATTATAACTCTTTACAGAAAAATCGCCTTCAGTTTTTATTTCGGTTGCACCACCCAGCGTGGCGAGCCATATTCTATTTTTCTTTCCAGTGATGTTTAATACACTTCCATTTCTCAATTCTTTATTGAACTGTTTTACTGCTCCATTCTTAGGATCGATTCTTAAAACTCCTTCGCCATACAGTCCTGCCCAGACAAATCCAGCTTCATCGGTAAACAAACTTATCACACTTGCAGAGGCGAAAGCAGTTGACCGAAGAGGCTTGGTTAATTCACTGCCTTTTCTTCGCTGCACTGTTTTTCCATCTGAAAACCAAAGGCCGTTTTCTTTATCAATAGTTACGGCTATGACATTATTCCATTCCGACTCCATGAATCGGAGTTGTTTGCCAAGCGTACGATGCAAGTTTGTTTTTGTGCCAATCCAAATATTTCCCTCAGCATCGTTGCAAAGAGAACTTGCCTGTTGTTGTGTTTGAACCTTTGCGTTCAGTGTTTTGTCACTCAAGTCGATGGTGAGCAATCCTTTTGAAGAGGCAACCCAAATCCAATCATCTATTAATAACAAGTCACTCGCGCTACCATAATTCCATTTTTCATTCAGAACCGAGTTGAATTTCTTTGAGGCCACATCAAAACGAACCAAGCCCGCATCTTCGGTAGCTAAATACATCTCTTCATTTCTTCCCTTTATAATTTTCTTCACAATGTTGTCAGGAAGTCCTGAAGCATTATTCAGAACTTTTATCTCCACTTCGTTTTTTGTTCGGGTGCAAATGGCTACTCCCCCATCAGTTCCAATCCAAATGTTTCCTTGCGCGTCTTCTTCCAAGTCGTAACAAAATAAATCGGGCATTCCATTTACATCATCCAAACGGTAAAGACGATCATTAAAAGAATAGTAGGTTCCATCATTAAGTGTGGAGAACCACAACACACCATCTTTATCAAATAAAATATCAGAGATCGGCACCTTAGGCATTCCCTCGGCCGGTTCATATGGAGTGATCACATTTTTTTCTATGATCGAAATACTCCCATTCTTGAATCCTGCCCAAACTCTGCCGAGCGAATCTTCGGCAAGTGCAGTTACATTTTCATCGGGCAAACTGTCGTTAGCATTAAATCGTTTATAGACGAGACCATCAAATTTGAACAGCCCTTTATCAGTGGCAAACCAGAGATATCCGGTTTTGTCTTGAAGGGTTTTATTGACACACACCGGCTCATTTTTCTTCAGTAAATAATATTCTTGAAAAAAGAGAGACTGGGCAGTCGATGAAAAACTTAGCAGGATAAAAATCAGAAGGTGAAGTTGCCGTTTGATCATCACTGTTAACGCACTAAAGTAGTATTGACATCAACTTCAATTTCGGTAGCGATCTTCTGATTCACAATTTTCGGAATAGTAATGTTGTGGTCTGATAAAGGTACTAGAAACTGTGTCTGAATAGTGACCTGATTTCCTTTAACGGTAATTTTTGATTTAATAATGCGTACTTGCTTTTGTCCGTGGATTTCAAGTTCGCCTTTGGCTCGCACTTCTATCGAATTATCCAGAGTGTAATTGACCTGCTCAATGATCTTTCCGCTGAATTTGGCGACAGGAAATTTATCACTTTCCATGTAGTTATCATTGAAGTGCTGCCGTTGCAAACCGCTGTTGAATCCTTGAAAAGATTTAATATCGATTAAGAAAGCAAACTGATTGGTGGCCGGGTCCAGAATACCTTGAAGCTGACCCGAAGTTGCCTGGATCAATTCAAGTTGCGCCTTAGAAACAAACTTGATAGTCCCTTTTTTCGAAGCGAATTTATTTTGAGCAACAACCGACACTGAGAGTACAAGGAGCAAAGAACAAAAAGCAGTTTTCATAGAATAATGAAACTGATAAAAGACAATCAGCTTGTATTATCTAATTTACCAAAAAAAATCCGCTAATGCCTCAGGAATGAATCGAAGAAAGGGGGTTTGCTACTCTTATGACAAAGGTCATTCTGAAATTTTATAGGATGGGAAAAGCTTGAGAGACTCTTGTAATTTTTCAAAAGGAACAGGCAGGGAAGTAGTGATGTTGGCAGTTCCTTTGGCGAGGTCGATTTGCACATCGGTGACATTGGGCACAGACGCTAAGGACTTTTTAACGGTATTGGCACAACCACTGCAAGTCATTCCTGAAACCGAATAGGTATGAGTCATATTCTTATTATTTAGTCACTCAAATATACGGTTGACTTTACTGAAGGATGTTGTAGAATTTTGGGGGAAGAGTTACACTTTATCGAGCGATACTCTTTTCTCAGCTCCTATATTTTTAAAATGCTTGGGAGTGAGACCTGTTACCTTTTTAAATTGATTCGACAAATGTGCCACACTGCTGTAACCCAGTCGGTCGGCAATTTGAGTAAGCGATAGTTCATCGTAAACTAAAAGCTCTTTTACCAATTCTATTTTCTGATGAATGAAGTACTGCTCGATGGTAGTGCTTTCAATTTCGGAAAAAAGATTGCTGAGCGAGGCATAATCTTTATGCAAGGATTCCGCCAGGTATACTGACAATTTCGTTTTCTTAATGTCTTCGTTGCGCACCCAATCCAGAATCGATTTTTTGATTTGACTTATAATTCTCGCATTTCGTGTCTCAATCAATTCAAAACCCTGCGATTCGATTACTTCTTTAAACTTGTCGAGTTGTTGGCTTGTCAGTTCGTTATTAGTTTCAACTTCGCCCAGTTCAATAGAACTATAATTAATTCTCACTTCGTCTAACGATTTCTTCACGGCCGCCTTGCAGCGATCGCACACCATGTTTTTAATGTAGAGCTTGGCCATGCATGCAAATAACTACATTTTGTGGCGGAAAGTTTCTGTCGGATACCAGATGCTGGATATCAAAATCAAGGAAGTCCACGTAAGATTTCCTTTCAAACTTCCATTTTCAATGCTGATTGCTTTTCTACCTTTGTGAAACCCTCAATGTATTTCTAATGAAATTATTTTTTGCTTGTGTGGTGTCATTGGGCTTTGCATTGCCAACGTTAGCCCAAGATGACGCAGATGTAGTGTGGTACGAAAGTCTGTTTCGGCCAAAGAAAGCTGCTATTGAAAATCAAGTAGCTCAAGCGAACAGCAAGAGATTGCAAGCCCAAGAATCAAAAGATAAACCTGCTGAAGTCAAGGCGCTTATTGAATTAGGTGTTCTTCATCTCGTTCGTGTGGTCGACTACGAACAAGCAATGGGTTGGCTCATCCGTTCGCTTGCAATCGAAGATTCATTGGGCATGCGCAAAGAAAAAATATTCACTTGCCTTGCCATGGCCCGTGTGTTTGAAGACGTGGGTGACAATTACAAGAGTCTGGAATTCCTAGGCCAGGCGCAGCGCCTGAGTGACCAGGAAAAAAATAAATACATACAGACGTTGATACTCAATGAATCGGGAAGAGTTGAGGCGGCTCATGATATGGATCAGGAAGCGCTGGAAGATTATGACCTGGCATTAGAGTATGCGCGTGAACTAAAGCAACAAGGTCTTGAAGCGGATGCATTAATTCACCTGGGCAAGCTTCTCACGCGAAAAAAGAAAAACAAAGAAGCGCTGGAGAACTTCAAAGACGCACTCACTATTTATCGTTCTGTCAAAGACAAAATGAACGAGGCCATTGCTCTCAACGAAGTGGGGGAAATGTATCGCGTGATGAAAAACCATGAACGTGCCCTGGCGAATCATGTAGCCGCTTTGGAAATACGCGAACGATTGAAAGATGATGCTGGACTTGCGCAATCGTACAACAACGTATCCATTTTGTATTTCGATGAGAAAAATTACAAGCGCGCTATTTCAAATTTGCAGCTCGCCTTGCAATCGGGTCGAAAAGCTCAAGACCTGGATGAGCTAATGAAGAGCTATGATTATCTCAGCCAATGTTATCGCGAACAAAAAGATTTTAAGAAAGCTTTAGAGTATCGAGAAGAGTTCCTCAACATTCAGAACCTGATCAACGGTGACAAGAATGAGCGCCAGCTGCTGGAAGCCCACAACCGCTACGGCATGAATAAACAAGGACTTCAGATTGACAAACTGGAAGGAGACCGTGAGCAACGCGAGAAAGTAATCGAAGCACAGGATAAATTAAAGAACAACCTGATCTTGTTGATTGCCTTTGGTATGACCATCGGGGTACTGGTATTGTATCTGTATTTCTTGAAGCGCAGATCCGCACGCAAACTTGAAGAGCTCAACGCCACCAAAGACAAACTCTTCTCAATTATCGGTCATGATCTGAAAGGACCTCTTAATTCGCTTACATCCTTTTCATCCTTACTCCTCAACCACATCGACAAGATCTCGAAAGAGGAAATCAAGTTGTTGTCTCAGGATATTGACAAATCGTTGAAAAATCTATTTACGCTTTTGGAAAATTTATTGGAGTGGTCTCGCTCGCAAACCGGAAGCATTGACTTTAAGCCCGAAGAATTTGATCTGGCCGATGTATTGAATGAGAATGAAATCTTGTTGAAAGTTCAAGCCCAAAATAAAAAGATCACCGTAGTGAATGAAAATAAACTCGACTTGCCGGTAAGTCTTCACCGGAATTCTATTAACACCGTGGTTCGCAACTTACTTTCGAATGCCATCAAGTTTACGCCCGAAGGTGGCAAGATCACAATGAATGCCGAAGCCAACGGTAAAAATTATATCGTGTCTGTAACCGATACCGGTGTGGGTATGAGCGATGCAGCGATGCAAAAACTTTTTAAACTGGGAACAAAGCACTCCACTTTAGGAACGGCCAAAGAAAAAGGAACAGGCCTTGGATTAATTCTGTGCAAAGACTTCGTAGAGAAAAACGGAGGAACGATTGATGTCGAGAGTAAAGAAGGTGAAGGCTCAAAGTTTTATTTCACGGTACCAAAGAGATAACCATTTCTGTAAAGAAACGCCCTTACGTTTGAATTAATAATCTTTTGAATCATCCAATAAATACTCAATCGTCTGCTCAGGGGCATCGAAAGTTTTAATGTTCCGGTTTTGAAAAATATTATACCCTTTAAGAATCATCTTTTGAGGGTTAGTTAATCCAACTACCGCCTGCTTAGCTAAAAAGACAATCGCTTCCATTTGATCAGTTTCAAAGTGCCGCATAAACTTAGGCGTGATAAAGTTTTTTTCATTGAAGATAGCCATCACTTTTTGAGAGCGCTGTTCGCGGAGCAGCAAAGCTCTAGCCTCCGAAATCAATTGCATCATTTGATTCTCCTTCAGGTTCGAGAAATCGATGACCAGAATTTCCTGATTGTGTTGAGATATCTTCCTGATCACGTTCAAAACGTACTTATTTTTCCCCTCCATCTTCCAATAAAAACCTTACCGCATCTTCCTGCATATCGAATGCTTTGATGTCTCTATTAAAAATTATATTATATCCTTTGAGGATCATCTTTTGCGTTGCACTCAATCCTACAGCCACCAGTTTTGCGCTATAATTAATTGCTTCCAATTGGTCCGTCTCAAAGTGCCGCAACACTTTGGCAGTGATATAATTTTTATGATTAAAAATAGCGAGCAGCCTTTGTGGGCGCTTCTCCTCAATTAATAATCTTCTTGAATCAGAAAGCAACTTTATCATTTGGTCTTCCTTGAGATCAGAGAAGTCGATGACCAAAATTTCGCAACCGTCTTGAATTATTTTCCGTAAGGGCTCCAAAAGAATTATTTAAATGGTTGTTTGACGATGCAAAATATTTCTTCTTTCTCTCATCTCTACTTTTCTTTGAAAAAAACTTAACCCAATTTCTATGTTCATCGGACACTTTGCTGTCGGCATGGCTGCCAAATCTGTAAAACCATCACTCTCACTAGGTACTTATTTTCTTGCGGTTCAATTTGTTGACTTACTCTGGCCAACGCTACTACTCTTTAATATAGAGCAGGTGTTAATCACTCCTGGCATCACGGCCATGGGCCCTCTCGAGTTTGTGCATTATCCTTACTCACACAGTTTAGTGATGGCTTTAGTTTGGTCTGCTGCGGGATTTGGTCTTGTGTATTTATTTAAAAAAGATCTATCCGCTGCTCTACTCATCGGTGCATGTGTCGCAAGTCATTGGCTTCTGGATTTTTTCACGCACATCCCCGATCTTCCCCTTACCTTATCCGAAACAACGAAAGTAGGTTTGGGTTTATGGAACTACAAAGTCGCTACGTTAATTATAGAAACAACTCTGTTCGTTGCGGGTGTTTGGATATATGTAAAGAATACGAGGCCTTCCAACAAAATCGGGAATTACGGATTCTGGGGACTAATTGCTTTCCTAGCGATCATCTCTGTTTCTAATGTTGCCGGACCGCCTCCACCGAATGTAAATGCAATTGCATGGGCCGGGCATTTGCAATGGCTAATTGTGATCTGGGGTTATTGGGTAGATCGCCACAGATCTACCGTCTCGACAGCAAGTGCGCTGAGTTAAGCAAAAAAATCCGAGGCTCGTATTGATACGAACCTCGGATAAAATCCTAATTCTCCGTCTGAGAAGAAGGAAGTTTTGGTTGGCTTTAATCGTACCAAATGTATTTGATTCGTCCTTCCAATAGCTATGCTTTTTATTAAACATCGGTTTTTATTGAGCAGATGGCGGCTTTCGCCTGATATCTAGCAGGAAATCTTTACCCATTTTCCTTTGGGTGTCCGCGTTCTTTCTAATTCCAGTATTGAATTACCTCCTTACCAATAGTATATTTCGCAACTATGCCTGATTAATTTAAGCAGGTGAAAAACCTATTATTATTTGTCCAATGAATGAACCGATAAAAGAAACCTCTCGCCTTGAAGCTTTTAGTGATGGTGTTTTTGGTTTTGCGATCACACTGTTAGTGTTGGATATCCATGTACCCACTGTAACTGCAGATCACTCTCTATGGCAGTTGATCATTGCAGATTGGGTCACGTACTTGTCATTTCTGATCGGTTTTTTTACCATCCTCATCTGCTGGATCAATCACCACTTTATGTTTGACTATATCTATAAAGGCAATAGCAAGCTGTTGTTGATTAATGGATTTAAATTATTGGTGGTTACATTCACTCCTTTCGCCACCGCCCTTTTATCAAAGTATATTAACACACCTGAGCAACAGACAGCTGTAAACGTCTACGCGTTTAATTTTGCTTTGATGGGCACCTCCATGTTTTGCATTTGGTTTTATGGTTACCGCAATAACTTAATGAAACCAGAATCGTACGGTTCGCTTCGAACGATAGCCCACTACTATTTTTTAGCTGCAGCCATGTCGTTTTCCATTTTTATTCTTTCGTTCATCAATATCTGGTTATGTCTCGGCATGGCAGGAATCATGTTTGCTACTTTTCTCTTTCCTGAACAGTCTATGAACTACGTAACTAAAGTGTGGATGAGGCGAAGTAAATTGGCTAAGGCCTGAGGTTAGTCATCGGAGTCGTTATTCATGGTGACGATAGCCGTGTTAATTAACTTTATTACTGAAACTAAAATCAAATGAAACATTTGGATGATTTACTCTTACTTGGTAATCCAGTTTTGTACCAGATTTCAGAACCCATTCAAGAATCCGAACTTCCAATGGTAGGCAGTTGGGTGGCCGACCTGCATAATGTAATGGAAGAAATCCGTGCTAAGTATAATTTTGGTCGCGCTATTGCCGCTCCTCAATTGGGCATCATGAAGCGATTAATCTATATGAACATCGACAAACCAACTGTATTCATCAATCCAGAATTTACTTACCTCAGCGAGGAGATGTTTGACGTGTGGGATGACTGCATGTGTTTCCCTAACCTGCTCGTAAAAGTAAAACGACACAAAGCGCTAACCCTTAAATATCTGGATGAACACTGGCAACCACAAGAATGGAAAATGAAAGATGATCTTTCAGAATTACTTCAGCACGAATACGATCATCTCGAAGGTATACTTTGCACCATAAGAGCCATTGATGAAAAATCCTTCAAGTGGCGCTTGTGAAACTTGGCCCTACAAGTATTTTTTTGCTTTCAAAAATTTGACCCACACCTGATAACCTTCATCATTAAGATGTAGTCCATCGGGCTTTGCAAATTTTTCATCGAGGGCTCCATTCTTATCTCTTAGCTCTTTATTCAAATCAATGTAAGTAACCTTATTCGCTTCAGATTTGCGTTTCAATTGCTGATTGAGTAAGTCTACTTGTGGGTTCTTGCCAAATGCCTCCGGATAATTATTTTTGACATTGCCATTTGTTGGCAAAACACTATGAATATAAATCATTGTGTTTGGTGATTTCGCTCTCACCCGCTCTATCATTACAAAAATATTATTCGCAATAATATCAATGGGGATACCCTGCTGAATGTCATTGATACCAATTTTAATAAAAAGTTTACTCGGCTGATGAATGATCACGTCTTCCAAACGATCTAAGACACCAAAGGTGTTGTCGGCTGCAATCCCCCGGTTAATTACCGTTGAGTCATTCAATAGTTTTTTCCAATCACCAAATTCAGTAATGCTATTACCTAAAAAAATAATTCTGCCTTTTCTCACCGCTTCACTTTTAAAAAGGGCCACCCGATTTGCGTAATACTCCTTTGCATACCGAATGGTGTCATACTTTATATTTTGCCCGACAGCACAAACGGATGTCAAGCAAATAACAATTACAGGCAGAAGTCTTTTCATTTCTAGTTTCAACAAATATCTGGTTTTTTTAGTCAACGCATTCCCAATTCCTTCATTGGTTGTTTGGGAGTCATACCCGCGTAGGATTTGAATTCTTTGATAAAGTGAGCTTGATCGTAATATCCACATTCATGAGCGATGGAAGTAAGCGTAGAGTTTGAGGATTGAATTAGCTCAAGGCTTTTATTGAATCGATGTATACTTTGAAATCTTTTGGGTGTTAAGCCAACCCATTCAAGAAATAATTTCTGGATGTAACGTTCTGAGAATCCATATTGTGCGGCTAAATTTTCTATACGGAAAGAATCTTCAGCATCATAAATAGAACTGCATAAGCTCTCCACCAATTTGAATTTGTCCATCCTCTTCTCACCGTTCTTTAGTCTCTTCATCAAGAATGCTTCAAGAAGCTTAATTTTTTGTTGGAGAGGCGGTTGTTCCATCAAGCGATCGCGAAGCTCAATTGATTCATTGTTAAAAATATCACAAAGATCGATCGAGTCATTCGTAAATTGAGATGCTTGATTGGAAAAGAACAGAGCGCCAGCATAGGGATGGAATCGCGTTACCAGAACAGTAGTGCCTTTGGTTACACTAGCTCTGGTCGGTTGTGTAAAATGTCCAAGCACTTCCATGCATGGCATCTTCACCGATCGTTCACCAAAGTGTCTGATTGTATTTCCATTCGAGATATCAATGCAAAGTTCTACGCATCCGCTCGGATACATCACTTCCATGGAGACATCCTCATCGCAGGTGCAAAGCCAATAATACTTTACATAAGGCTTCAAAATATCCGATGGGGAAAATGTTTTAAATTCTAATTCCATGACTCAGTGATTCTTGCTCTCCATTCCCTTGTTGTTCGCTTTTTTACAATTTTCATTTTGCAGCATACACTTCTTTTGCCTAAAATTTTTTCAGAACCATTTATAAAAAATTAACAAATGAAAAACCGTAAAAGAATTCTGCTCGTTGCCTTCATGGCATTCATGCATTTCGCTGTGCAAGCTCAATCAAACAAAAGCAATGAAAATGCCTTATTAGAAGAAGCGAAAAAAGCGATTGCAAAAAGTAATTCCATTCATTTCGACTTATACGCTAAAAATGATGGATCTGTTGTAAAGCTATTTGCTGAAGATGCATGCATCTTGGTACCCAATGCTCCAGCTTTATGTGGTCATGAAGAGATTGCCAAGTTTTATAAAGATGCCTATGAGACCGGTGGAGTTAGAAGTGGTAAGATCACAACGCTTAACGTGTACGGAGATGGCCGCGAGTTTGTAACTGAAGAAGGTCTCTATCAGGTTTTTGATGCCAACGGAAAATTAGTTGACGAAGGCAAACTTCTGGTTCTTTGGAAAAAAACGAAAGAGGGCTGGAAGGACTTCAGAGATTCATTTAGCAGCAATCATGCACAAAAATAAAACGCAGTTTTTCGGGGTCAGCTAAATCAGAGGTCGGTGACATTACCATAGTCGTTAACTTAAGGAAAGGCGAAGGAGTCTTTTATAGGGGCATAGATG
>CBRFFM010000018.1:0-86696 GCA_967789005.1 uncultured bacterium
ACTGGGGCTGACCGGTTTTGACAGGATGTGCGGGGGTGTATGCCAGCATGCAAGCTCATGAGGGTAGAGCTTTGAACACTGCTCTCAAACCAATAAGTGGCGAGAATACTTACGCCATGGCTGCTTAATCTGACCTAAGGTTAGACTAGCTTATTCACTGATAAGATCGGTGGAAGCCATCATCGCCCACACTTCTGTTTAGCGGGTGTGGATCAGCGGTGTCGACAGCATAAACTGGGCCTCGCTGTGTTGCGCAGCGATGTCGAGACAACAGCAACTACGGAATCAATCAGGCTGTTGACCGCCTTGTGATTCCCGACAAATGAAAATCAACTAAGCATGTAGAACGTACACGTTCGTCTTCTCTGGACCAGGGTTCGATTCCCTGCAGCTCCACTGATTCCAATTCAATCAAATGCAAAAGCCAGAAATTCGTATGAATTCTGGCTTTTTGTGGTTTAAGACCCACCAAATCATTCAACTTTTTGCAATCCGTAAGGAGGAAATTCGGTGGCATAAAGAAATTCAGAAAGCAATGCCACCGAATACCACCGAAAGTTCCTGAATGTCAACTAGTTCAATAAATGAACATCTTGATTCAGGCGCACAGAAAAACAAACTTTCAACCTTTATTCGGTGCACTTATGGGCAGCATGATCTCCATTCTTTTCTATGTTAGAAAATCAAGACCAAATCCATTAGGTCAGATTCCAATTTATTTAAGGGTAACGGTAGATGGCCAGCGCTTCGAGGCCGCGAGTGGCCGGTTTGTAGAACCGGAAAGGTGGTCTCAGTCTGCCGGACGAGCAACCTCCAACTCCAAAGAGTCAAAAGAACTCAATGAGTATTTGGATGTGCTCCGGGCAAAGGCCTATGACATTCAAAAGAAACTGATCACACTTGGATTAGAAGTTAGTATAGACGCATTCGCAAAGCACTGGCATGGAGTAAAAGAAAAACCACGAATGTTGCTCGAGATTTTCCAACATCACAATAACCAAGTGAAAGAACTTGTGGGGCAGCAGTACTCCTCCTCTACAAATAGGAGATACGAAACCTCGTTAGATCACACACGCAAGTTTATCCAGGAACAATATGGCGATTCAGACATTGCCGTTACTCAGCTTAAATACAGCTTCATTACTGATTACGAGTTCTGGTTAAAGTCAAAAAGGAAATGCAATCATAACAGCACGATCAAGTACCTCACTAACTTCAAAAAAATCATTCACATCTGTTTGAAGAATTCATGGCTCGACAAAGATCCATTCATCGGTTTCAAGATGAGCAAGAAGGAAGTTGAAAGACCCTACTTAACAACTGAAGAATTAGAAAAGCTTGCTTCTAAAACTTTTGCGTGCGAAAGGCTCAACCAAGTGCGAGACATTTTTCTTTTCAGTTGCTACACTGGCTTGGCGTACGCAGATACTCAGAAGTTAACCCCTAATGAAATTAGTGTCGGCATCGATGGCGAGAAATGGATTTTCACTCATCGCCAAAAAACAGAGTCGGCATCTCGCATCCCACTGCTGCCGCTGGCCCTTTCGGTCATTTCAAAATACGAGGATCATCCTCAGTGCAGAAATAAGAATCGATTGCTCCCGCTTCTCAGCAATCAGAAAATGAATGCTTACTTGCACGAGATCGCTGATCTGTGCGGCATCCAAAAAAAGATGACTTACCATACTGCTCGTCACACATTTGCCACCACTGTAACTCTTACTAATGGAGTACCTATTGAAACTGTAAGCAAAATGCTTGGCCATCGGAATTTAAGAACCACACAGCACTATGCTAAAATTCTGGATAAAAAAGTGAGTGAAGACATGAGTGTGTTGAGAGCCAAATTCACCACTATCAGGGTTGAAAATATAAAAACTGGTAACTGATTGCTGTCATTTGATAAGCGGTTGTAACCTATCCCGTTAAATTCTTTATATTGAATTACCTAAATCCATTTACTTTGCGCCTTTTTCAAATTCGTAAGTTTCTTATGCAATTGAATTTTGGTTACGCTCAAAGTAGCACATCTAAATCCACTCACACCAATTTTGACGATCAAGGCTCTTGGCTAAGAATTGAAGACATCGTTAAGAAAATCCCTCCGCCTGACGAAGAATTACTTCCTGGCGTCAAGTGGGGAGATTATAGGGAGATGTACACACCTGCCTTTTGGAAAATACAGTATCACATGGCCGATTTTCCTGAAGCTAATGTTCACAACTTCGGGAAGGACATAACTCAAGAAGTCGTTGCTTGTCTTTTAGGTGGGTATGGACTGCCATCTGAAGTTGGTCTTCTCGCTTTTCAGAGATTAATGGATTTCGATCTTATAAAATCTGGCGTAATGAGAGACGATTTATTTCAAGCATTGTCTCAACCGTTTAAACTTGAAAACGGAAAGCAGATCAAGTACCGATTTTACAATCAGAAGACGAACTTCATACACAAGTTTTTGAATCGGAGTGATTTGAATTCCATTCCGCTAGACAATGATCAATCTCTGAGAAGCTGGCTTATGACAATTGATGGAGTTGGTCCGAAGACTGCCTCATGGATAACTCGAAATTGGCTCAACAGTGACAACGTTGCAATTATTGACATCCACCTTCATCGCGCGGGAATAATTGCAGGATTCTTTAATCATGAAAGCGATGTTGCCTCTCAGTATTTTGAATTGGAAAATAGCTATATTAGTTTTTGTAATGCATTGGAAGTCAAGCCATCAAACTTGGATGCGCTTATTTGGGAAAACATGAAAGTATCGAACAGAATTGCGTTACAAGTATTGGATAAAAAAGCTATTTAAAAATCCCATATGTCCGGCCGCAGTTCTAGTCCCAGTGCAAGCAGAGGAGTCACAGAAACAGCGTGCGCTGACCTCGTAATCAATACTCAAATCGCAACACCAGTTCCTGATGTTGTCTCAACATTGAAAGAAGGAGATATTCTCGAGGTCTCAGTAGCAAGTGCCACCGGACCAATTAATCTTATTACATCCAAGAGAAAACTAGCTGGATCCGTTTTATCAAGGAATCAAGCACGACTTTTGTCGTGTATCAATAACGGGACCGAATTTGTAGCAGAAGTCCTAAGTGTTAAGGGTGCACATTGCGAAGTCCAAATACGTGCGAAATGATCTTAGTTGTAGGAGGAACCTATAATGAGTATTGTTTCGAACCTTACTGGGATGAGATTTTTGGCTCTGGCCTTCGCGGTTGCTCTGCAATTTTAGCTTTAGATAATGCGCAAAAAATCCAGTTTCATACTTTCCTTGATAAGAGTGCAGTTGAGCACTTGAATTCCTTTAAACAACTTTATTCAAACTTTGATTTTAAGTTTGGTCAAATCGAAAGCACTCCAACTTTCTCTTATGATCATCCGCTGAGCGTGCCCAGAATATTTCCGAGACCAGATTCTATTGACCGTTCGCAAAATCATTTGAATGTCACCGGAGATAATATCTTGTACTACGGTCTTCTGGAGGGAACAGCTTCAGTCGCTGGAAAAAAAGTTGTCTATGATCCGCAGTCACCTTCTAACCCGATTCCATTTTCTGATACTAAATCAACGGCCGATCAACTGGTAGTTATTGTTAACTCACATGAAGCTGAAATAATTTGTGGCTCAAATAGAATTACTGACATAAAGAGTTTTTTCCTGGAAAAGGAAAAAGCGGAAGCATGCATAATAAAAATGGGACCGAAAGGTGCGTTAGTATGCACAAAGCACAATCCTGACATAACCATTCCAGTTTATAAAACACCATCAGTCTGGTCGATAGGTACGGGAGATACTTTTGCCTCAGTATTTGCTTTTCATTGGTTTAAAGGAATGAAACTGCAGGAGGCAGCTGAGCGCGCGTCTTATGCAACTGCGGAATACTCACATACAAGAGTGCATATTTTTTCTGAATTTGGCTCCAATCCTGATCTCCAGAAATTGATGATTCATGACCATCCTGCTTATCAGGTTTATCTGGCTGGCCCATTCTTTACTTTTGGTGAGAGGTGGCTTATCGATCAATTTAGAACGGCATTGCAGAGTTTGGATTTAAAAGTTTTTTCACCTTTTCATGACGTAGGTCATGGCCTAGCAAGAGACGTTGTTGATAAAGACATTGAAGGAATAATAAACTCGAAGCTTGTCCTTGCAACACTTGATGGTCTTGATTCAGGGACTTTGTTCGAAGTTGGTTATGCGGTAGCGAGAGGGATTCAAGTTATTGGTTTAGCGCAGAAGGAGACGTCTGAGACCTTAAAGATGGTGGAGGGAACTCATTGTGATATAGTCGATGATTTTACAACTGCAGTTTACAAAGCATATTGGGCATTATCTGAAACAGTCTAAGGCAATATTACTCTCCGGTGGAATGGATTCCATTTCGCTTGCGTATTGGTACAAACCAAAGTACGCTTTCACTATTGATTATGGCCAGCGTCCAGCAAAGGCTGAGATCGCAGCCTCATCTAAGGTTGCTTCCCTTCTAAATATTCACCATGAAATAATCAAAGTCGATTGTAGTGATCTTGGTCGTGGCGACCTTTCTGGCAAGCCACCGTCAAATTTATCAAAGTCTGAATGGTGGCCTTATAGAAATCAATTGTTAATTACTCTCGCCTGCATGAAAGCCATAAGTTTGGATTTAAAAATCTCTGAGATAATGGTCGCATCGGTGAAGGGTGATTCAAGGCATAAGGATGGAACAAAAGGGTTCTATAAAAAGATTAATGATCTAATGCATTACCAGGAGGGAAAGATAAGGGTTCTATACCCAGTGATCTCAAAAACTACTGAGGGCTTAATAAAGGAATCAAAAATTCCATACGATATTCTTTTTTGGGCTCACTCTTGTCATACCTCGAATACCCCTTGTGGTGACTGTCCGGGATGCAGAAAATATTTATATGTCTTGAAAAAGCTAAAATTGGATTAACATGGCAAACCCGGTTCCCAAGAAAATGCATGACAAAATCGAACCGGTCGTGTTTCCTATAGCTGAAAAGATCAAACTACTTAAACCAAAGCCAAGCAAAAAGGACTTCTTTTCAGTTATTCTAAATCGTCACAGTAGTAGAGTCTTTAAAAAATTATCATTGAAAGAGCTCTCTAAGCTATTGTGGTTTACCTCAAAGGTTATCTCTATTGACATTCAAAAAAATGGAGCAATCCTAACTCATCGACCCGCACCGTCAGCAGGCGGCCTTCATCCAATTGATTTGTTTGTCTGTACAGAAATAAGCGGAGTCAGGAGCCTCTTTTATTACAATCCGATTGATCATACTTTGGGAAAAATCGCAACAAAAAAGAAACACTTAACAGCTTTCCTAAAGCACGTTAACGAGGTTCTTCCATATCACAATGCTTCAATAATTTGGTTCGTGGCAAACACCAATAAAACTTCAGCTAAATATAAATATGCTGAGAGCCTCATCTGGCGTGATGCAGGAGCATACATATACTGTTTTCAAATAGTGGCCGAAGCATTGAAGCTCAATAGTTGTCCGCTGGGAACACTGGGCGAGCCATTCATCCATGACCTGGTCAATGCGAATAATGCAAGCCATGGGGTGGGCGGGATCTTGGTAGGATAGTTTAAACCTTCGGGTGCATTAACTTCAAAGTCTCTGACCAATAATAAAGCGCTCCTCCAGGAGTATTTCTTAGTTTCTTGTTTAGAAAAGTATAATCAGCATGCTCTATATCATATGAGGCAGGCACAATGGTATTACTAAACACTGGCAGGCTTCCCTTATAATTCAATTTTGTTGCAGTCGCTAAAAATGCGGCCTTCGCACTTGCCGTGATTGCATCCTCAATTCGAAAACTTCCCTTGTAAACAAAATACTTGAACTGGCTGATTCCATTCATTAATTCAGTAAACTTCTCTGTGTCCTCGGCACTAACTTGATTTTCCCTTCGAGCTAGGATCAAAGCGGCATTAACAGTATCGTCAAGAACATGATGAATAGTCATCTTCGTGCTTTCCCTGTACGCAATTTCCAGATTTGCAATGTTGGTATAAGAGGTCTTAAATATTTCGATGTCCGTAATTTGATGATACAGCATTCCAACATCGAACAACTGTTTTATTATTTCTCTTTCCTTATTCTTTTTATAAGGCACACCTATCGTACTTGGAGCAAACGCAGTAAGCTTATCGCCAGTAATGCTATTTACATCAGGAGTTGTTACCGAAACTGCTTCCTTGGTGAGCCTTATCCATTCACTGGTGATGGGCCTTTCTATACAACTCGGGTAAGTTGTTTTTTCAAAAAGGACATCTAACAAAATTTCACTGGGCTTTCCAGATAGCTGTGAGTTGAATTCAAACTTATAGTGCGCTTTTGGGATCTTTTCATTATAGCTCCTTTTCGCATCTAGGACAACATTCGTAAAAACGTTCTGCTCTTTGATCTTACCAAGGAAAGTCTCCAAATCCTCCTTTTTCATTTCCTCGGAGACAATAATATCTATATCGATAGAAAATCTAGCCGGCTCTGGCAAGAGTAATAATAAACTTGTACCTCCTTTAAATACGAATGGAAGTCCGGTGTGTTTAAGCTGTTGCAGTAAACATAATGCATATACAACCCTTTCCATGATTGAAGGGTCTGCAGTTTTGTACGTTTTCTTTTTCTCTTTGAGCCAGTCTGTAGTAAAACAGTAAGTGTCAATCATTGAATAGGGTATTTGGAATATCTGTTCTGCTAGAAATAAAATCCATCAACTCCTCTTCCTTGCCTCTTCGTTTCGCGTAAGACATTAATTTCGAAAAATTAATTTGGTATTTGTTATACGCATTATTAAAAATGATACTCAGTTCACTCCCCTGGAATACATTGAATAATTCGCGGTCAGCATAAATATCCAACAAAATTTTTTCTAGTCGAGGTATACTTATTTTTTTTATTTTTTGAAGTGGAGAAAGTGTGATCAGTGGACTCACAATAATCGCTTGTGAGCTTTCCGATACGTACATGTCTATTTCTCTTCCTTCCGGTTTTAAAAAAACCTCTCTGTACCTATTGTCTTTCAAAAAATAAAAAACAGATTCAACGCTGTCTTTCTCCACTTCCATGATAGTCCAATACCTCCCGGGAAGATGTAGCATGAACTCCATCACCCATTTTGTTGACCAAATAGCTTTCTTCAGTGAAGGGTACTGCTGCTCCACAAGTGTATAAATGTCTTTCAATTTCTTGTCTACATCTGGCCTAAATGGGGGTTTATAAGAAAGAGAAAATTCCGATTTAGATACAGCCCTTATAATCTTCTTCGCGTTGAGGTCGTATATCCTCCACCTAAAAGTACTGTCATTCAGTTGGGGGTCAAACCTTCTATAAAAGTTGTAGAGCTCCTCTCTATTGAAGCTTTCCCTGTCCCTAAACCAATCCTTTAGTTGTTCAATGATGTAGTCTTTTGGCATCAAATTAAAGATTGAATTATTATAAAAATACTAAATATATAATTACTTGATTTAAAAGTAGTTAATATTCAAACATTTTACAATAAATGGTGATTATTGATAAATGTTTGATTTCAAACAAACAACAATAAATAGTATTTATAGATAAATGTTTGAATATAATGGTAAAGGAAAAAATGGTGATTTTGGATCAAAAAAGAGGAAGACTATTGGTTCGTTCACTTGAACAATAGCTATACATGATTCATTAAGGCGTCAGATATCTCCCAATTACTAGAATTTACTCGTTTACCTCCACCAACCCCGCGATATCTTCAGACACTTCGTTAAACGACCCAGTTAGCCCTTTAATTTAATTCTAACCTCCTTCAAGAATTCGTCTATGTCCATTTGCCGGGTCATTCTTCCCCTAATTACATAAACGTGCCTGATCAACTGTCCGCCATTTTTGCCAACCATAGCCGAAAATTCATCAATGTATTTCTGGTCAAACTTGCTGTTCATGCTATTAAACAGGATAACCTTTTTGCCTGTGAAATCATTATTTCTCGCGAACTCAAAAACCGGAGGTGCCGGACTGTATAACCATATCGGAGATCCAATATAAATTGTGTCGTATGCCGATAAATCAATTCTTGCATAGCTGATGATAGCTTTTGTATTACGCGCATCAAACATTGCCCTTACCCATCCTGTAAAACCAATTTTGTAATCGCCAGCTTCGATGTTGAGGATACTGCCGTTTTTTAGTTCAGCAATTTGATAAGCCATCAGCTCTGTATTGCCAGAGCGAGAAAAGTATGCCACAAGCGTCTTCGAATTTTGTTGATTGATGTTAAATGAGTTTAACAGCTTCAGGTTTTTATGAAGCTGGTAGTACTCTATGCCAATCACCGAAGAGATTTGAACAACTAGCACCAAAGCCGCTATTGCTAACACGATCCAGATCATTCTTTTGATTTTTAGTTTCACTTCTTGCGAGTGACGTTAGTTAAAGAACCATTTTCTTTTTGGATACAGGCAATTGATGCACGTGGCCAAAGGCATTTTTTAATCTGTATAGCCCCTGAGTTAATATCTGTCGTGGACAAGCAATGTTCAGCCGTATAAAGCCCTCACCACTGTTTCCATATAGCGTTCCTTCGTTTATCCAGAGCCTCTGCTCTTCAAGAAGTGTCCTGGCTATTTCCTCTGAAGAAATCTTCAATGCAGAACAATCTATCCAAACTAGGTATGTTCCTTCAAGCGGAAGAACTTTAAAGTTGGGAAGGTGCTCAGCGAAAAAGTCCGTCAAGTACAAGAAGTTGCTATGCAAATATTGGATTAGTTGGTCAAGCCATTCTTCGCCTTCATTGTATGCAGCAATTAATGCCTCCACTGCGAAAGAATTTATTTCGCACACTTCATTTACATTGAATGCTTTATAGATTTTTTTCCTTACTTCCTCATTCGCTGCAATAATATTGGCGCACTGCAGTCCTGCTAAGTTGAACGATTTACTCGGAGCAAAGCAAGTCACGGAGTTATACAGAAACTCTTCACTGATTGAAGCAAAAGGAATATACTTACGACCTTGATAAACCAAATCGCAGTGGATCTCATCCGAGATCACCATGACATTATTCCTTAAACAGATGTCACCTAATTTCAGAAGCTCTTCCTTTGTCCATACCCGACCAACTGGGTTGTGTGGATTGCAGAGCAATAACAACTTGGCTCTCGGGTCTGATGCTTTTTGCTCGAGATCGTCAAAATCCATTTTATACCTTCCATCTTCATAGATCAGATCGTTTGTGAGTACTTCGCATTTATTATTGCGGATGGATGAGTAGAAAAGATTATACACCGGTGATTGTACAATCACCTTGTCGCCAGAATCAGTGAGCGCTTTTATGATAGCAGATACCGCGGGAACCACACCCGTTGTAAACAACAGCCATTCTTTCTCAAAGTCAAACTGGTGTCTTCTACCGAACCAACCAGTTACTGCTTCGAAATACTCAAAAGGCACTTTGGCGTAACCAAAAATTCCATGCTCGACTCTTTTTGCCAATGCATCAATAATTGAAGGAGCTGTGCGAAAATCCATGTCAGCTATCCACATCGGCAAAACATCACTGTCCTTTGCCGAATCCCATTTGTAGGAATTACTATTCGTGCGGAGGGTGATTTCGTCAAAGTTATATTTCATGACTAAGCACACAGTACCTTCTTTTCAGTCGTTATTTGGCACTCGCCTGGATTGATGCAGTTTTCATCAATGATGATTTCTCCAATGCTCTTCGCTGTGATACAACCTCCTTTTGGATTTCTGATGCTGTGTATGTGACCGTTAATCTCTGCACACACGGTGCTATATTCAAAGCAGAAGTCGGTATCCACCATGGTGCAGTTTTCCATGATTAGGTTCTCAACATAGCACAAGGGCTGAGTGCCTATGATGGTGCAGTTTACTAAGCGAAGATTTTTTGAATGCCACCCCAGAAATTCCCCTTCAAGTACAGAATCATATACGCTTACGTTTTCGGTCTCCCAAAGTGCATCTCTTGAATCAAGATATGCATTTCGTATCTCTACATTTTTTGCATCCTGAAACGAATAATTCCCCTGCAGTTTAAAGCCATCAATAGTGATGTTAGAGCTGTTCATGAAAATGTAGTCGCCTCCTTTTACCTCAACATTTTTAAATTCAATGTTCTGGCTGAACCAACAACATTCTGCTGCATTTGGCAGTTGGGTATTCTCCAGGTATAAGCCATTTACTTTCCTGAACATCTTGGGCGCTTCCACCACAGTATCAAGCATCCTTATGTTTTTTGAATACCAGATGGCCGCCCTGCTATAAATGGTGAAGAGGCTTTTTTCAATTAAAACATTTTCATTATGCCAGAACGGGTATTTGCCCATGAAGTAGCAGTCAAACGCTTCTATGTTCTGGCATTGCTTCATGGCTGATTCGCCTGGATAAATTTTGACTTTGTCAAGGCGTAAGTCATGCGTGGCGAACAATGGACGTTCGCCTTCGAAGAAAGTATTACTTATAAGTTTTTTCATTTCAATTTACCTGAAAAGGTGTATTAACTAAGAAGTAAACCATATGCTTACTTCTTAGCCAAAATTGTTTATTCTGTCTGGTCCACAACCAACATCTGCATTGCATTCATGCGGCCACCGTACACTTTCACTTTAGAGAAAGCAGTTGCAATCTCACTTAGATCAGCTGCACTTAACTGAACATTGATTGCACCTAAGTTCTCGTTGAGGTGATCGAGGTTGCGCGTGCCTGGTATAGGAACAATAAATGGTTTCTGTGCCAGCAACCATGCAAGGGCAACTTGAGAAGGTGTAGCGTTTTCTTTCTTGGCAATTTGCTTCAGCAATTCAATGATCGGCATATTGGCTGCTATGTTTTCAGCAGTAAAGCGATCGAAGCCAGAACGAAGGTCAGTTTTCGGATCAAGGTTCCTGAGAGCATCTATTTTACCGGGGAGATAACCCATTCCCACTGGCCCCCAGGGAACGAAACCTATTCCTAATTCCTCGCACGTTTTGAGAACGTTGTTTTTCTCCGGGTCTCGTTCCATGAATGAGTATTCCGTTTGAATTGCAGTAACAGGCTGAACAGCGTGCGCTCTGCGAATTGTTCTTGCACTTGCTTCCGAAAGCCCAAAGTGTAATACTTTTCCTTCTTTAATCAAATCTTTGATAGCACCCGCGACATCTTCAATTGGCACATTAGGATCTACTCGGTGTTGGTAATAAAGATCAATGCGGTCAGTTCTTAGACGCTTCAGAGAACCTTCAACCACTTTCTTGATTTTCTCAGGTCGGCTGTTGAGCCCTACGGGGCCTTCGAGTTCAAAACCAAACTTACTAGCGATAACGACTTTGTCACGGAAGGGTGCGAGTGCCTCTCCGACTAAATCCTCGCTTGTATAGGGGCCGTAAACTTCGGCTGTGTCAAAAAACGTAACTCCTTTTTCAAACGCAGTGCGAATGGTTTTAATACCTTGGGCCTTGTCAGCTGCTGGTCCATAGTTGGCACTAATGCTCATGCAACCGGCTCCCAATTCTGATACTTCTAGATTTCCGAGTTTCCTGGTTTTCATTTTACTTTTTTCATTAGTGTTAGTGATGTCTTTAGATTGAGTTGATGTGGCCCAGGTAAAATTTCCAACGGCCAAACTTGCCCCGACAAGACCTGTCTTGATTACAAAGTCTCTTCGGCTAATGCCTCGGACTTCATTGGCATTCAATTCAGTTTTCCTTTTCATAAAAAGTCTTTGTGTTTTCTAAACCCTATTATTTCATGTGGCTATCGAACCAATCCAAAACAAGTTGAGGGTGCTTTCCGAAGTAATTGTAGCCTTCAAAACGTTTGTCTGTTCCTTCGATCCAAAAGAGTTTTTTGTCTTTGGCTGAGATATTATCGTAGATCTCCTGCACGTTGGATGGCTTTGTCAGAAAATCATCATGCACTTGCGCTACTAGTGTGGGAACAGTTACCGCCTTGCAATATTCCATTGGCCAAACCTGATCCAGATGTAACCCGCTTCGATTGTAATATGCCTTGGTAAATAGTTCAATGCCATTGTCAATACCGGCTGTTTCAAATGCTCGCTCTAGAAATACTTTCGGATGAACGGGTTGCAAAGCGATCAATGCCTTAACACCCTTGAATTCTTCTGGATGTTTTTGCATTCCTACTATTGTTGAATTGGCTCCGAGACAACGACTGTACAAAGCAACTTTCATGTTCTTTGTGTCCGGCCGTGACTTCGCGTAGCGCAGTGACCCAATCACATCACGGTACTCGAATACACCATGGCCAAGTAGTCCGCCACTTCCTATTCCGCTGCGGCCATGGTTACGGATGTCATAAGCAAGGATGTTGTATCCCGCATCGTGCAACGCTTTATATTCCGGGAGAAAATTTACTTCGAAGCCTCCAAAATTTTTCCATGGGTCTAAGTGTCCGGGATACCCGTAGCGATTGGCAGGCATGGGGTGATTGCAGATTATCAAACGATCCGACTTGCCAGGAATAAACCAGCCTTCCAACGTAACACCATCCATTGCCGGAAAGAATACATCTTCATATTTCATTCCATACTCATCTGGCGTTCTTAAAATAGGTGAGCGGGCTGACTGCGTAAATAAATCAACTGTCCCGTTGATATATTTTTCTATTTCTTCTTTACTCATACTAGTTTTCATTGGTGATTGAGTTTTAGTTTGTTCATTTTTTGTTGCCTGAGGAAGCTCCTCAGCAAGGACGACCGAGCCTTTGGTTGATACTATGCGGAACTTTCTTGCTGATGTATATTCAGAAGAATTGTAGAATCGTTCTGTCTCTGCGACACTCGGAAACTCGGCAACGGCCATAATTTGTTCCGGATTTCCTTCCAACGTTTTAGCCTTTGTATCGTAGATGATGACCTTCCCTTTAAATTTTGAAGGAAGAGAACCTGCTGCCTCCATGTACTTCTTAAAAGTTTCCTGATCATTAATTGTATAGTTAGCAACCATGTATCCTCTCGGCTGTGATGTTCCATCAGTGGCCGCATCGGGAAGTCCCTCAGCTATCATGACAGAACCTTCAGTTGATGCAATGCGAAATTTTCTCGCAGCAGTGTACTCGGGAGAATTGTAGAACCGCTCTGCCTCTGCGACACTCGGAAATTCAGCCACAGCCATTATTGCTTTTGGATTCCCCTCTAGTGTTCTTGACTTTACATCGTAGATAATCACCTTCCCGTTGAATTTTGGAGGAAGAGAACCTGCTGCCTCCATGTACTTTTTAAAAGTCTCCTGATCATGGATGGTGTAATTGGCAATCATGTACCCATGCTTCTCCCCATTGACTTCGGGTAATTCTTTAATTGCAGTTGTGCCTTTCGTTCGAGTTGTGAAAGCTGCCGCACCAAGCGCGAAAATGATCCCCAAAATCGCGCGCATAAATCGTTTGTTCTTTTTCATTTCTGAGTTTTAAATTTTGTTGTTCTAATTTTTTATTTGCCTACGCTGCCAGCTCAAACCATCCAGTGGCAGACTTGATTTGATTCCAGAGTTTTGGTGGTATTGCTTTCTCTTCAACCGCGGAGATTCTTAAAGCCGTCTCAATTTCTTCAGCCCGCCCTTCTTTAATTAGTTCTACCCAATTGGGATTCATCACTAAGGCTTGCGCAATTGCAACCATAGACAATCCAAGTTCCAATGCCTTCACAGCATCTTCAGGCCTTCTGATTCTCCCAGCTGCGACCACGGGTACTTGACCACCTACACGGTCGAGGATTAATTCGATGATCGTCTTACCACCGTTGTTGCCGATCGGTTTGTCATTCAGCAGATTTGCCAGTGAGACATGGATGTAGTCTACTTCCTTTACAAGTTGATCAAGCAGCGGATAGATGTACCCAATGCGAAGGCCACCCTCCAAAGGCTCCTCAGGAGACAATCGATAGCCGAGAAGAAATGGCTTTGTTGAATGTTCTTTGATTACTCTTTTAATTTCTGTGATTACCGCGAGCGGGAAACGCAAACGGTTTTCACGCGAGCCGCCCCATTGATCTGTTCGTTGATTAAATAGTGGAGAAAGAAAGTTTTGAACCAAGAACCCATGAGCGCCATGTATTTCAACACCGTCAAAGCCTGCTTTGATAGCGCGTTTGGTAGTTTCCCCGAATGCACGGATGATGTCAAGGATTTCTTCATGATTGAGTGCTCTCGGAACCTTGTTGTTAGGAGTGTAAAATGATCCATCAATTTTAAAAGCACTTGCGCTCACAAGGTCTTCACCAGGGATCAGTCCGGGGATTGCTCTGTTGCCTGCATGATAGATTTGAAGTATCGCTGGCGCTCCACCTTTCTTTGCAGAAACAGCTAACTTTTTCAGACTTCGTATAAAGAGGTCATTATAACTTGCAAACTCATTAGTAAAACCAATGCCGTTAGCGGTCACCCTCGTACATCCGGTGATGACAAGACCAACCGCGTTCACGCGACTATGATAGTGCGTTACTTCATCATCAGATATTGTATAATCGTTATTACTGGCCCATGTAGTCATGGGGGCCATGATCAGTCGGTTGCTGATCCTTATTCCGTTCTTGAATGTAAAAGCTTCGAAAAGCTTAGCATGGTTCGGGTTCATTTCCTCTTTGTTTTTATTTCTTTTTCCAGTGGCCATTCGGCCTCTGAATTGTCCTCTATTGTGATACAAAGATCACAGGAGAGGCTCTGCAGAAATAAATGAAAACAAAGAGATAAGTATAAAAATCAAAGAGCGACTGCCCTTACTGACTTGGGTACTTGGCCCGTTTTCTTTTTAAAGAAGTTATTGAAGTAGGTAGGATACTCGAAGCCCAGTGCATACGCAATCTCGGCAATGCTCCAGTCAGTATGTTGCAGGAGAGCTTTAGCTTCGCTGATAATTCTTTCGGCAATGTGAGCGGTCGTGGGCTTGCCGGTAATTTCTTTTACTGAACTATTTAAGTGGTTGACATGGACAGACAAATTGTTCGCGAAATCCTGTGCTGTCTTTAATTGAAGAGGATGTTGGATGCTTTCAATCGGGAACTGCCTTTCCAAAAGCTCAAGAAACACTGAGGTTATTCTTTGCGCAGCATTCTTGCTTACAGAATAACTTTCTGATGGGTGCATTTTCAAAGCCTCATGGATAATCAGATTGAGATAATTGCGTATTAGCTCCTCCTTAAAGACATAATTGGAGTCTTGCTCGGCAATCATCTTTTTGAAAAGATCAGACGTGGCCTTCTTTTGTGTCTTATCTAAGGTTAAAATCGGAGTGCCCCCGATCTTAAATAAAGGTGATTGCAACAAGCTTTCGGTGCGCTCGCTCAACTTCAAAAAATCCTCTGTAAAAAGACAGGCATACCCATCGGGTGTTGGTTTAATAATCTCGCAGGAGTACGGAATATGCGGATTGCCAAAAAACAAAATCGTTTCATCTGTTTCAAAACTTCGGTCGGCATAATGAAAAACATACTGCCCGGAAGTGAGGCTGATTTTGTAAAAGTCCTTGCGGCTGTAACTGTGTCCGGCAGCATTACTGTCAACTTCGTAGCCTTTAAATCCTTTCAATTTTACTTCGGAATTGAAATCTGAAGTCTCTGCTCCTTTTTTATCCATGCAACAAAATTAAATAAATCAAAGGATACCACAACACCGCTATTTGCCCGTTCTGGGTTATCCTCCGCCTAAAAGGCCCTACTGGCTCAATCGCGCACATTTGCGATTACCGCCCTTTGAAATTCTTACTTATTACTTTGATTATCATTATAAGCAAGGGCTGCCGCAGGAATACTTTTGTAACAGAAATCGGAGCACTAATAAGTTTAGAGTCGCACGAAAACAAAAAATAGAAATCATGAAAAATAGTAACGAAGGAAAAGTTTGGCTCATTACTGGCGCTGGTCGCGGCATGGGCCTCGAGATTGCCAAGGCTGCGTTAGCTGCCGGGCACAAGGTAGTAGCTACCGGTCGCAATGAAGAAAAGGTAAGGCTGGCTTTAGGAAAATCTGAAAACGTACTGGCGGTTAAGCTCGATGTTACAAAGCCTGAAGACGCAGAGTTGGCAGTGAAGTATGCTGTTGAAAAGTTTGGTGCAATTGACGTTCTGGTAAACAATGCTGGTAATTTCTACGCTGGTTTCTTTGAAGAGTTGTCGATCGAGCAAATTCAAAGTCAAATCAACACAAATCTTTTCGGTCACATGATCGTTACGCGCGCGGTGCTTCCTCAAATGCGCAAGCAACATGCTGGTCACATCATTTCTGTTTCATCTACTGCAGGTCTTGTGGGGTATGAGTACTGCACCGCATACGCGGCTTCAAAATTTGCAGTCGAAGGATGGATGGATTCACTTCGATTCGAAGTTGCTCCTTTTAATATTAAGACGACCATCGTTAATCCAGGATTTTTCCGCACGGGATTGCTCGAGCCAGGATCTACAATGTGGCCGGAAAAATCTATTGATGCTTATGCTGAGCGCAATGCGCAGCTTCGCCCCTTCTGGGAAAGCATGAGCGGAAAACAGGGCGGAGATCCTGAGAAACTTGCCAAGGCCTTGATTACAATAGCAGATCAACAAGAACCACCACTACGTTGGTTCGCAGGTACTGATGCGGTTGCGGAAGGTGAGCGTAAGGCAAATGAATTGATAACCCAAACTAAAGATAATCGCGAGCTTTCAAGTTCTCTGGCAATTGAGGACGCACCGGTGCCAGCATAAACAGCCCCGGTTACTCAGACTGAAATATATATTTATCTGCATGAAAAAAATTCTGATACTAGGTGCAGGTGGTCAGATTGCAAAGCACGCAATTGACTTACTCCTGAAGAATAAGAACAACAACCTGACTCTTTTCTTACGAAAGTCGAAAAAACTGGGTAAAGTTCATGACAGTAAAGTTCGTGTCATCGAAGGTGACGTACTGGATTTCAAGAAACTGAAAGAGACAATCGAGGGTCAGGATCTAGTATACGCAAATCTTGCTGGCGAATTAGATAAGCAAGCAGGGAACATCGTGAAGGCAATGCAAGAATCTGGTGTGAGGCGTCTCATTTTTATTACCTCACTAGGTATCTATGATGAAGTTCCGGGAGCGTTTGGCAAATGGAATAAGAATGAGATTGGAGACATGACCCGAACCCCATACAGAAGGGCAGCCGACATTATTGAGGCATCTGATCTTGACTATACAATACTTCGTCCCGCATGGTTAAGCGATGATGACGAAATTGATTATGAGACAACTCAGAAAGATGAGCTGTTCAAAGGCACGGAAGTCTCGCGCAAAAGCATAGCTGCGTTAGTCGTCAAATTGATTGACACTCCTGATTTAGAAATCCGAAAAAACTTAGGAGTAAACAAACCGAATTCTGATGGTGATAAGCCCTCGTTCTATTAATTAATTAGCTATGACAGCAGATAAAAACAAAATTATCATGAATCGCTTTGTTGAATTTATTAACACAGCGAACGAAGCATTGGCAAATGAACTTATTCACCCCGATGCAAAATTCTATGTTCCAGGACGGCTAGAACCGATGCAAGGACCTGAAGGTTATTTAGCAATCATCGGCATGATGCGAAGTGGTTTCCCAGACATAAAATGGACTCTGGAGGAAACTATCGCTGAGGATAATAAAGTTGCAGCTCGTTTCACGATGCGCGGTACACATCTAGGGCTTTTCTTTGGCGTTCCTCCAACCGGGAGATCAATTGCCGTACAGGCAATGAACTTCTACCGTTTTTCAAATGAGCAGTTTGTTGAAGAGTATGGCATGCCGGATATGATGGGATTGATGCAGCAAATACAATGATACGCTTAGCGATGATGAAGTTGATTCGAAAACATAATTCAATTTGAGATTGAAAAAACAGGAAGTTGATATTAACATCAACATTAATGTTCAAAACAACCGCAAGGGTATTGAACCAGCTGTTAATAACCTTCGTGCTCCAAATTCTGAAAAGATCAAATCAACCTTATCTGTTTCCCAATTAGCTTTTCTGTACAGGCTCATGTATGACGCCAAGGCAATTTCATTAAGCAACCAAACCGATATTCTAAAGTTCATCTCAGAAAATTTCCAGACCGCTAATGCGCCTGACATATCTGTCCGCAGTCTTAGGTCAAAATATTATTCAGTAGACCTCGCCACCAAGGAATCACTCAAGGCACTGCTTCATAAAATAACGAGTTTGATTGACTCTTATTGAGGGGTTGCACATGGTTATACAACCGTTGCATGTGAAATTTTTTCTCCCTGACAATCAAAAACTTACTCAAATTAAAATTTCAATCGTTTGACTTCGTCAAGCCAAAAGGGTTTCAAATTGAATTAAAGTGATGCAAATCCATGCAACCCTGAATCTTGATTTCACGGTCAAAATGATAAAATAATATTCTGCTTTTGAAATAACAGTTAACAAAGTGCTGTTAGTCAGTTCATTTCGAAGGGTTGCGCAACCGTTGCAACTACCCCGTTGAGGTTTTCTATTTCAACTTTGTTCAAATTTTTTATTTCAACACACAAACCCACAATTTTTTATGTCAGTAGAAATTTTGACGAAGGACGACCTAACACAATTCAAGTCAGAGCTTATTGATCACATTAACAGAACGCTCGGCACCCAGTCATCAGAAGCAAAAAAGTGGCTGAAGTCAAGCGAGGTTCGGAAGATGCTGAAGATCTCTCCCGGAACACTTCAGAACATGAGAATAAATGGCACGCTCCCTTACACAAAGATCGGAGGTGTCATGTACTATGCTTATGAAGACATCATGAAGATGTTGGAAAAGAACAGACGTAATTAATTTCTCAAAATGACTTCTCAGTCCTTCCCTGAGAAGCTCATACAACCATTAACATGAATTATATTAAACACCTAACCGCTTTCTTCGAGCGGGTAGCAGGAGACCATCGTCTCAATGCTACGCATGTAAGCGTTTACATTTCGTTATTTCAATTCTGGAACTTGAATCGTTTTCAAAACCCGATCTCTGTCTCCAGAAGTGAAGTGATGAGAGTGAGCAAGATTAGCGCGAAAGCAACATACCACAAAGTGGTAAAGGAACTGCACGAGTTCGGATACATCCGTTACAGTCCATCATTTAATCCATATAAAGGAAGCTCCATTCACTTGATCGAATTTCAGACAAGTTCTGAACATGCAATGAACGGCAGTCGTACTAAAATCGGTACAGGCAATGAACAAGCAGTAGGACCTTATATAAACAGTATAAACAATACAAACAGTAAACAAATTGAAAGCGCACTCACTAGTTCAAATTTTGATTTGGTTGAAAGACCTGCGGAAGAAGAAGAGGTGCGCGAATATTTCGCGGAACAAAAGGCAAGCACACTGGAGGCCGAAAAATTCTTCAACCACTTTGAATCAAATGGCTGGCTCGTTGGCGGCCGCACACCAATGAAAGACTGGAAAGCCGCTGCAAAAAAATGGATCCTGAACTCCTCAAACTTCACAAAGCATGACTCAAGAGCTAGACACCTCACCACAAGCCGCGACAAAGATTACAGTGAGCCGCTATGACTTTGCTGAGTGTCTGACCTTCCTGGAGAAAACTGGTAAGTCAATGTTTGGCGATCACTTCGTGATAAGTCAGGAAGATCACCCGGTGATCTTCAAACTCATGGTTTACTTTTTCAAAGACAAACACCACGCAGAAAATCTTGGAATCAGTTTTCGCAAAGGCATCCTCCTCACCGGGCCTGTGGGTTGCGGCAAAACCTGTTTGATGTCACTGATGCGAAATTTTCTAAAACCCGAAGAGCAGCACATGATGAAACCATGCCGAGATGTTTCATTCGAGTTCATCCAGGAAGGCTATAGCACTATACACAAATACTCAAGAGAATCCTTTCACCAAAAATCAAGCGAGATGATTCCCAAGCCCTACTGCTTTGATGACCTCGGCACCGAACAAAACCTGAAATACTTCGGCAACGAATGCAATGTCATGGCGGAGGTGCTATTAAGCAGGTATGACCTCTTTGTTTCGAGAGGGATGTTAACACACTTAACAACAAACCTTTCGGCAACCGAAATCGAAAACGCCTACGGCAATCGCCTCAGAAGCCGTCTCCGTGAAATGATGAACTTGATTTCGTTTGATAAGGGGTCCTTCGATAAAAGGATTTAGGTTTTACTCACGGAAGAATTCAGCAAGAGTTTATTGATACCGACTTCATTTTTCGCATATGATTCTCTACCCAGTTTATAGAGCAGATTTAGCTTCTGTCCATCGGTTTCAAGCATATTAGTGCCATATTCTGGTTGTGCGAATGTTTCATTGACAACCACGATGTTCAAATCTGGATACAGCAATTTGGTCAGGATTTCGGTGGTATTTGTATTTGCACTCAGCACCTTGCCAACCAACTTGACGATATCCAATTTGTGAAGGTATTTACTTTGAAAGCTGATGTGCTTTTCGATATAATTCCCCACGCCCACATTTAAAACACTCAAGGCACTTTCTTCTACTTTTAAAGCTTTATTTGCATCCATAATTGCGAAGAGCGTTGGATTATTCGCTATAAATCCTCCATCTATTGCAGTTTGCTCTCCCTGATTTTTCGTAACAACTTTAATTTTTTCAAAAATTGGAAAGGCAGCACATGATGCTTGCACGGCTTCGGATATCGTGCATCCAAATCCTGGCTCGAAAGACGCCTTTAAGCCATAAGCTTGACCCACATTTGATTTAAAAATTAGCGGTCGTTGGTACTCGTAGTTCATTGAGACTATTCCGATGTTGGTCTTAAATGAATCAAACTTCCGCGAGCCAAAAATTTCGTCTGCGTACTTCTTTAGCATTTTCGATTTCCCAGCACTTCTCCATTTCCCCATTATGTTGGGAATCAGTTCAAAGTACTTCTGTTGGATAAATTCTACCTTTTCTCCAAGGGCAAGCAAAGCAGCTATTATGGAACCTGTGCTTGTGCCGTAAATCAAATTGAAATGATCCGAAAGAGGTGACCCCAAAGATTTTTCAAGTTCATTTAAAACTCCAAGGGAATAAATTCCCTTGGAGCCCCCACCATTGAGCGTTAATATTTTAAAATTTTTCGTTTCCAATTTCTTTATGGGTTAATAAATCACTTCTGCCTTGCTAAGCGCCTCGTACAAAGGTTTAACTGAAGAGTTAATGTCTTCGATGAGTTCGTTGAGCTCTTTTTGCAGCTTCATTACTTCAGATAGGTTTGCACCCACATCGCAAAATATTTTTCGCGTTGAATTTGCCACATCGAGACTCTCCCTAAAACCTCGGTCTGAAATAACTTTTTTCAAAAAGGAATTGCAATTGTCCAAGAGATCCAATCTCTTCACCTTAGATGCCATCAACGCTGAGTTATCCATCCTGAAAACTAAAGAGGCTATATCATAACTCGATATAGTGATTTTCTCATCGGCATCATTTTTCAGAGTTTTGAGTAAGCGAATTAGTCTTTTCTCGTTACCATTTACTAACCCATCTTTCCAGTTAATCCAATAAATGTGCATAAAAGGATAATTAGTAATCCTACGATTATTGTCACGATCTAAAATATTCACGCCTCTGTAATCCTCATCCTTCGTTTCTGAGTATTTTAAACTATCATACCAGTTGCTAGGGACTATATCAATAGTGCGATTAAGGCTCCCTCCTGATATTGTTAGCGCTTTACTTCCTGTATCATCAATTTTTACGGCCGTGTAGACAGAGTCAAGGATTCTATTAATCTTACGCCTCATATCTTTCAAGTCTTCAACTGGATTTCCTTCATACGGGAAGTCAGGTTTTTGAGGGGCCTGCAGTGTTACAAAACCTTGATGAATTGTAAGTAGGTCTAAATCGCTATAAAGTTTTATATGAGTATTTGTAGGAACAGAACCTTGATAACGAAAGTCAACGTCAACTTGATATTCTAGAAGGCCTTTTTTCAAATGCCCCTTCACCTTGTCGCAGATGTCATAAGTATTTTGTGTGTACACTGGGTCAATCTGATCCATTGCCTCAAGAGTGTAGGTAATTGAATCGCCATATTGATTTCTCTTGAAGGATTCAGAAACAGCATAAGCTTTTGTTAACACATTTTGTCTCCTCAGCTTTAGATTTTCAAGTCTTCTTTTATAGTCTTTCATGATACTTATATTTTTATTCGTTAATAGAAATTATCGCGACAGCAAGTAAAAGAAAGACGCCAACGCCTACTGCAAAGCTGACCTGCTTGCTTTCAATTTTTCCGTATTGCACTTGATTACAAAAATCTTCGCAATTGTATGATAGCAAATCGTACTTTTGGCCTCTTAAGGTCAAAGCAAAACTGACGAGATCACTTCTCGAATAATTCCATCTTGGTTCAAACCTTTCAATTCTTGTAATTTTTTTTACATCATTGAAAAATTCTCTAGCCGTTATAGTTCGTACTCCGAATCCGTCCTTATTCTCAATAAACCAATAATCACCATCTATGTAACCAATATAAATAGCGTGGTGCTGAATTAAATCAGCAAGACTTTTAGGTATAACGACACGGTCACCAACTTTCAGATTATACTGAGCGATTAGTAATAGATACTTTTCCATAGCAATTATCCTTTAGGTGGAAAAGGGTCATTCCCATAACTCTCTCGCTCTCGAATTTGACCATTCTTTCCATGAATGAATAATTCGGCATTTTGATTTTTTGCAATCTCCTTTGCAATCTCGATTGCTTCTTTTTGAGTCGGCACAACAGTCGTTGCTCGATCACTTCCTCCGCGCTTGACGGCCCATTCACCATCCTGCGGAACCACATGTTGACTTTTACCTTTTGACATGACTTTTAAAAATTTCATTGCCACCAGAATTATCGACTATGGATAGCGCTAGACGGATGTATCAATTACTCTTGAGGTGGGCACTTATCAGAAATCGTTTTGGAAATTTCCAAAACGATAATAGATTTGAGCTTCACTATAGTCAAAAGGGGACGTCCTCAGAAAAACTGAGTAACACATCAAAAGACATCCCTAAGAAAGTGCTGACGGCCTGAGAACTTTCAGCACTTTTCTTTTGTTATCCACACTTATGCCAAACTTTATTCCAGTCAAAATGGCATGACCCAAATTTTCAATTCAAATACAAGCCTGTTTCATTAGTAGGATAACTGTTTCAAATATAGGAAATGTTGTTCGATTAATGAAATATTTGTACCTTTCGTGAAACGAACATAGAAATTAATGTCAAAAATCAATACTCAGAAGCTTTCTGAGATGATCAAATCCAAAAGAGGCAAAAGAGGATTGCGTGAAATTGCCACTGAAATTGGAGAAGTAAGCCCTTCCACCCTGTCAAGAATCGAACAAGGCAACTTACCAGATATTGATACTTACTTTAAAATATGCAAGTGGCTTGAGGTCTCAACTGAGTTTTTTACAGATTCAGCTGAAGCAACCACTGAAAGGAAAATAGTAGCCCACCTAAGAGCTGACAAAACACTCCCACAGGATACAGCTGAGGCATTAATCAAAATGATTAAATTGGCTTACAAAGCACATGATAAGTAGTAATGCCAAAGACCCTCAATTCAAAATTCAAAAGAGGTTTTAAGACTTTTGCGGAAAAGAAATCAATTGAATTAAGGACTGAGTTAGGTATCAAACCATCAAATCCACTTCCGGCCGATAGGCTTGCTACGCATTTAAAAGTTTCGATACTATATCCTCGTCAAATCCCCGAGATGGATATTACCTCACTGAAGTGCCTTGCAAAGGGTGGAGACTCGTTTTGGTCAGGAGTTACTCTCAAAATAAATGAAAAATTGTTTGTGATAATAAACGACTCTCACTCGAAGCCCAGACAAGAGAGTGATATAATGCATGAACTTGCACATCTCATTTGTGATCATGAGATGGGTCAATTCACTCGGCTTTCAGACGGAATTTCTCTGCGGGACTATAACGAAGAGCAGGAAAAAGAAGCAGAATGGCTTGGCGCATGCCTTCAGCTTCCTAGAGTCGCGCTTCATTATCATTATAAGGTTTATGGATTGTCTCTTGAGGAGGTTGCTGAAAAATTTAATGCGAGCTTGCCTATGGTTCGTTTTCGGATCAATGTTTGTAGAGTCAAGAAATAACCCTTTGAAATTTTAAACGTGTCGCATGTACTGCGAAAATATCAAGCTGATGGCATTACAAATATATTCTCTCATTGGCGAGATGGAATAAGAAGCATCCTTTTTCAAATGCCTACTGGTACTGGAAAAACCGTACTCTTCTCTGAGATTGTGAGACGGGGTTTTCAGGCTAACAAGAAAATATTGATAGTTGTACATCGAAGGGAACTAGTAGATCAGATAAACCACAAATTACGGAGCCTGGACGTTGATCTTGGACTAATTGTAGCTGGAAAGAATTCGGATTACTCCAAAATAATTCAAGTAGCAAGTATTCAAACTCTTTCAAGAAGGGAGCACCCTGAAGCTAATTTGATTATTATCGATGAGTGTCATCACTCAAAAGCAGACACGTACAAAGAGCTTTGGGAAATTTATCCAAACGCCAAATTCCTGGGCGTAACAGCAACTCCAACGCGACTGAGTGGAGAGGGATTCGATGATCTATTTGATATTTTAATCGAATCTCCATCGGTTAGTTACTTTATTCAAAACAGATTTCTTGTCCCAATCAAACAACTTGTTTGTGCACATCCGGATTTAACAAAAGTTAAAAAACGCAAAGGGGACTATGTAACAAGCATGTTAAGTAACGTGATGTTAGATGGTGGTTTAATGAGTAATCTGGTCGAGAGTTATCAAAAACATGCAGCAAACAAAAGCACAATAGTCTTCGCTGTTGATGTAGAACATAGTCAGTCAATTGTTGAGAGATTCAGATCTGTAGGAATTTCTGCGGAGCACATAGATGCCAATACTCCAGCGAACGAACGAGCCATGATTATAGGGTTGTTTAAAAAAAAGAAAATTAATGTCATTAGTAACGTAGAAATAATTACAGAAGGCTTCGATTTTCCAGAATGCGAAGCCGTTCAACTTGCACGACCCACAAAATCACTAGCTCTCTATTTGCAAATGGTAGGCAGAGTGATGAGACCGGCAAATGGCAAAACTGAAGGACTGGTTCTCGATAATGCAGGTCTCTGGCTTGAGCACGGATTAGCAACTATCGACAGAACTTGGTCATTAAAAGGTTCTAAGAAACATGGATATACATCCGTTAATTATAAAGAGATTGCCATGGATGATGAGGGGACGTTGCGTGAGGTGAACAGAAATTATCCGCTGGAAGTAGAAGGTCTCCAACTTATTCCTTTGACTGAGATACTTGAAAGGCTGTTGGATTTTGAATCAGCTCTAAGGAGAGCTAGAAATTTTGAATACAAGTCTCTTTATGCGTACAACAACTACCTATCAATCTTGGAGGCGCGAAAGATGAAATTGACACAAGATGAATTTAACTATATTAAGAAGCGACTTAACAGAGTAAATGCAGAATTCCCGCCTGAAAAAAGATTCAACAAAGGCTTTTGGTTCCACGAAGAGAAGAGGCACGGTTTCCCGTAAGCACTATCCTATTTCAGCTTATCTAATTTCTGGCTGACGCTTCTGAGTACCTCGTTCGTTTCTTTTTGGTATGCTTGCACCATGCCAATGCCGCTGTTAACCACCTCAAAAATGCCGCTCAAATAAATGATCTGTAAGTATTCAGTATAAAGCGCAGGGTCTGCATTCCACTCCTTACCATATTTTTGCTTAAAAGTGGGCTTGTGTTTTTCAAAATTCAAATCAAAACCATTTGCCATAATTGTTAATTTATATTTCTAAAGATACGAAATGCAAGGTTTCTCTTCGCTCCGCAAGGTCGCTCTACAAAGTACGGTGTAGCGGAACGTTTCGCAGGTTATAAAGTGTTCGTTACAGCCCTGTGAGCAAGACCCGCGCCAGGCCAGTACAGCAGTGTGCAAGATGAATTATTTTTAAAGGTGTTGCACACAGCTGCACTGCCAAAGGTGCGCCAGTAATATTTTTTATTTTGGTGGCGCAGCCTGTCACGGTTCTTGCTTTCACAGGTCTTCCACTCACGGCAGCCTACTCTGTCCTGCAATCATGCCTCCTTCAGTCGTCATTCATTACACTGCATTACGTTCCATTCACTGACTATCGCGCACGCTCGTTACGTTTGGGTTATTGGCTTCGCTCATTCATCGCACATAACCACAATCTTCACTCGCTTCTTTCGCAACGTTCATTTCACTTCATTCCGTTTCATTACTTCCTTCTTCAGTCGGCAAGCTTGCAGTCCACCGGCTGCCATTGTTGTGCTCGCCTGCGCTGTCGTCCGGGCTGCGGGCTGTCATGATTTTTGCTTTTATAATTGTCTCCCCCTCAAGGGAGATCAAGAGGGGGATTTGACTCTATATATAGAGTGGTGCAAAAAATCACGCCAGCCCTTGTTCGTTCCGTTCGTGCCTCACTCCACTCATAGCTCGCTCCCGCGCTCCCTCGTACCTCAGTCGCGCTCCTTGCTCACACCCTACCTCCTGCTCGCGGACTCTCTTCGTGGAGGCCACTTCGTTCGCCTTGGTGGCTCGCAAATCTGAAGAGGCCAACGCTCTGCTATCGCTCGACTTAGTTTTATTGAATCTTAAATTTCAATTGGATCTCGGAAAGATTTTTTGTGTCGCTAATCAAGCTAAGTAATTTCAATACAAATCGAAGTGCCAAAACTTGAAATTCAGCAAGTTCGTTCAGGTCAATTGGAAGTTCTAAACCGTTGTGCAAATACTTGTCTCGAGTGTTATACATTCTATTGATCAACTCGTTATAGCGTTCTTTCTTTTTTAGATCGGAATCGAAACTGGGTATTACATTTTTCTTCATCAATGTGTGCCCTTTTGCTTTTGCACTCCCTTCAGGTATAATTACACTCTCGAACAAAGAAACAATCTTCACAATTCTATCATGCAAATCCCAAGTAGAAGCAACCGAGGCTAACAGGCTTATCGTTTGAAGCCCGATTCTATATGCTTCTGTTGGTCGCTTATTTGTTATGAAGTTTGCCATTGTTTTAAAACCCCTCCCATTAAGAAATTCCAATTTCTTTGCATCTAAAGTAACAGGAACACCTCTCTCCCTTAATAAGGATGAAGCGAAATCAAACTCCTCGCTTGTAGTTTCGGTCAGAAATTCGGAAAAGCCAGACTGATTAATTCTAAAATCTACTTCAGGTATTTGATAATGAGGTGAGATAGATTCTTCAATTAAAAGACATTTTATAACATCAATGGCCAATGCAATTTCATGCATAGCGAGTTTCCTTGCCTTACTCTCTACAGTTTTACTTTTGTAAATAGCCAGGACTACATCTTTGAACTTTTCAAACACTCCATCAAACTCCTCTTGAGTCTTTCCGGATTTTACAAACTTGATCGATTCCTTTTCAAGCTTTTCTTTTGACAGGTGGGAAATTTCGACCCGTCCAATTTCAAAAGGCTTCTCAATACCACATCCTAAAACTTTGAAATAGAAAACATATTCCTTGACTTGGTTCTCAAGCTCGTTATAGATGTGGTTAAGTAAATCCTCTGATGCCCTCTGTTGTTGATATGTCAAGATAAGCCATTCAAAAATCTCCTTCTCAATAAATTCAGAATCCGCAAGCTTGTTGATTGAGTCAATTTGCTGAATTTCGCTAGCCAGGTTTCGGAGGTGTTTATAATTCGTTTCGGAAAGTCCAATCATTCTATCACCAAGGTTAGAATATACAGCTACAGTATTTCCATGTCCATCTCCTTGTATCCTTTTAAAATTCTTAACATTACTAAGCTTCAAAACCATTGGCATTCCGATTATTTCAACTTGTTCATGTGACTGTTCTTTTTCAACAGCGACTTCTAGTAAGTCTAATAATCCATAGGCCTTCTTGTTGATTTCATCCATAAGAACGTGTTTGAGGTGCTAAAGTAAATTTAATCCTCCAAGAGACTTAATCCCGGGAACATCTTAATAGTCTAAACATAACACAAAGTTACGGGCGTGCGGAACTAAAAGCTTCAAGGGTGCGCTTCGCCCGACTCAAAACAAAATCTCCACCTTCAGTCAGTCACTCGTTCCTCGCTTCTTCCATCAGGTAGTATTTTCTTTTGGCGGCCCTTGCATCTTTTAGTCCGATCCCGTGTGGTGGCATTATGTTTAAAAATTTATTTCGTGTCCGCATGGGTGGCTGGTGGCTACTGGCGGGCGTTTGGTCCAATCGGGTTCACCCGTTTATGTTCTATTACACATTTACCAGGCACAGCACACGTGAGGTTTGGCTTCGCATTTTCTGGCTTGAGGTTGGCGTTACAGAGCTCCCTTTTTAGGGGGCTCTTTTTTATTATCTTGGACGCTGCTCAAAACTTATGATAAGATCATTTTTTATTTTTTGCATTCTGATTTTCGCGTTCAGTTGTTCCGCCCAGGTCTACAGATGGGATACTAAAATATTAATTGATAGTGCTGGCTTGAGATTATACAAACACAAAGCTAAGCCTGAGACAATTTCAAATCTTGCAAATGGCAGTGCGACTATACGTCCCGCAAAAGACGAGATGACTCATAACAAAAGAGCAACTGCCGAAAAAAGAAAAATAACAGTCACGGCATACATAATTGCAACAGGCCATGAGGACGATGGCGATTACCATTTAGTTTGCCAAGCACTCTTTAGTAACAAAACACTTATTGCGGAAATCCCAGATCCAGAAACAAAAAAACTCAAAGGCTTCCCGGGGTTAAAAACTGATTATGCGAAAGCAAGAAATGAAATTAACACAAAAATTGGCACACCTCCGCATAAGGTAACTCACCTTTCGAAAAAACATAAAGTTCACATTACAGGAATTCTCTTCTTTGACAAAATCGCTCATGGCGAGGGCCACGCTGAAAATGGAGCAGAGATTCATCCTGTTCTTTCTATCACTGTGTTGGATTAAAATTCTTGCTCAAAACAAAAGATGCCAGCAAAGGTAGGCTGGCTCACACATCCCCCGCACACGGTCTGTCAAGGTCAGGCCCTGCGGGTTTTTAAAAAAATCTCCACCTTCTGTCAGTCGTTCGTGCCTCTCTTCCTCCGTCAGGTAGTATTTTTTTAAAAAACCTTGTCAGTCCTCCAGCGCCAGTCTGTGGTGTTGCTTTCTCTTTTCTTTTTTCGGTTTTCTTTTCTCTTTGAAATGTGTGTTCGGGTTCGGCTTAAAATTTTAAAGCCAAACTATGAATACACCAAAAATCAAAACGCACAGAATGAGTGAAGAATTCAAAAACAGAAATCATTTCTTTGTTCTATCAAAAGGCAACAATGCAGGGAAGCCGATGGAAAGCCCTTGTCCAAATTGCTTTGTTGTAATTACGGATAACGTTCGTGAAAGAGAATATTTCTACTGGCTTTGCTATGGATTGTGGGTGGGAGGTTTTTTCCGTCCTTTCTTGTCTGGATCTGTTATTTCATTTTTACGAATTGCTGAACTCAACCAGGTTATCACACACGCTCATTCGAAAGTTGCGCTAAGAAGAGAGGCTCTTATGAGTTCAGTAGAAATTCTCAATAAGCTTTCAGCGCAGCACGATAACTTGATAAAACAAGTGCAGCTTATTAAAGAAGCGAAGAAAGCGCTCATGTATAAAGTGCTGAGGTAACAAAAAAAAGAAGGCTTCCCATGTGAGAAGCCTTCTGCTTTTAATTCGATGATGTCCTTCGCGCCTTCTTTGCAATCCATTTCAGTAGGAGTGAGATTGTAAAACTGACCACTGCACCAATCACTGCCAACATCGTAGTTTTTACAATATCCTCTGAATGAATATTTGCAAAGATTGTGAGGATCGTGCCACTTGCTGTTCCAGCGACAGTGCCACCATGACCGTTGCTAGCCGTCATTACCGTTTTGTTTTGTGTCCGACTCTCCATCGACAGTAATCTGACTTACTGCGGTCATTACACTTCCTGCAACAGTCAAGTAACCGGCCGCAGTTACAAGGCCTACGGGAATTGCGACTGGTGCGGTAAGCAGAGTAGCACCGACAGCTGCAAGTGCAAGCCCAACTGTTCTCAACACTCTGAAGAATTTTGGTGTTGGAGCTTTCGCTCTTTCAACTAAGTTCATAACGTTTTTGATTTAATGGTTAGAAATACTTTTTCGGTTTTCATCGCTTCATACACCAGCGATCTGAGTTTTTCATTCGCTATCCTTGAGGCTGTTCCTTTTCCGTGGCCGATCAATACTGAGCTTGGAGCGATGCAGCCTTTAAGCTGAGTCTTTGCATCAGTAGCAGGATGAATAAGGATCCACTCTCTTTCAGGAACACTGAGCACATGAATGTGCCATCCGTAGTGCTCATGATATCGCTTAGCCAGTTCGTAGCGTCCTTCAGGAATGCATGAAATGTTGTGAACATTCATGAGCCAGGGGAGCTCGATGGTGTAGCAGACAAGCTGCCCACCATCTTTAAGCTCACCGTTGGTTCCGTCAGGAAAATAAGTCCTGATCAGTTCCAGTTCCATCAGGCACCTCCATCAATTTTCACAAGCGCAAGTGCATTGTAAAATCCGTTCTTCAACGGATAGAACACGCCATTCACTTGCTGGAAGAATTCAATGCCAAATGCAATGAACACTGGATGCGTACTCGCTGCAGTCACTGCATTGCTGAGTGCAACCGCGGCTTCATTCTGAGGACCGAGAACAATCTCAGGAGTAGAGGTCATGTTCATCACATAAGTTCCACCCTCGAAATCAATCTCAACTCCTGCAACAGTGAGTTTAACATGCGTTGCGCCTTGTGGTGCAGCGATCATGTTGCCCGGGATGTACGCAGGCACATCCACTTTGAGCGTTCCCGCTGCGCGATCAACCGTTGGAGTGAACGGAGCAAAAAATGTACTGTAGAACTTTGCGTTGTCATTGAACTCAAAGCCTTCCAGCAACACCGCCTCACCATCAATCACATTTCGTTGGCCACGTGTATTAGTCACATCCGCCTGGATTACTTTCACCATTTCTGCAGTAAGCCTACTCGTCATTCTGCTGTCAGCAATGTTGAGTAGTAACCCACGCAGAGAAGTTCTCAGTAATTTTCCCGCAGCACCAGCTCGTCCGAACTCCGCACCATTCTCTCGCGTCCTCTGAAAACTCGGATCGTTCTGGATGCGTGTCGCATCAACGCCACCTTTCTCTCGCGCAAGAAATCCATCTTGCTGTGACTTATAGAAGGAGACACCTCCCATTTGTCCTTGTAATTTGATTATACCTTTTTGTCTTGCCATAGTTTAAAAAATTAGTTGTCCAACCTGTTCATCGCACAGTCTGGTTAAGCGATTGTTGCAACAATGCCCAAACATATTCACTGACCTCATCAAGACATAAGAGGAGCTTCCGTTAGTGAATACTTGCGCTACTTTATTCCGTTATTTCCAAAAATGATTTACTTTAAGAGCTGAGCTTTGTCATATCAAAGTCAGAGATGAAGTATAGATAGAGTATGAGAGTGAACCGGATTATTATCTACCCAAAAGATATCCAGCGCATCACCGGCAAGAGTGAACGCTACGGTAGACTATTGCTCAAGCGCATCAAAGATCACTTCGAAAAAGACGATCATCAATTCGTAAGCGTGGAGGAGTTTTGTAACTACACTGGTCTAAAACATGAACAGGTAACAGAGTGTTTACTTGCATAAAAAAGTAGTTCAATTGTTAGGCAGCTTTCTTCCGTTTTGCTATCTTGAGTCATACGAATTAATAAGTGTTGATTGGATTTAGTGGGTTGGAAATTCGGTGGCATTCAAAAAAATATCTGACAATCATTACTGATAAACAATCAGTTAGTTGAAAGATACAACTCCCTGCAGCTCCACGTGCCCGCCATAGCTTCAGCGAAGGCGGGCTTCTTTTTTATCATCTTTGAGTGAGAAATAACATCAGGATCTATGTGGCACGTTTACATTCTTTTTTGCAGTAACGGTGAATATTATAAAGGCTGCACAAACGATTTGGAAAGGAGAATTTCTCAACATCAGAATGGACAAGTCCCTTCGACAAAAGATTTGCTTCCGATAACACTGATCACTTACGTAACTTTTACGGATAAATCCCGTGCCTTTGAATTTGAAAAATATCTAAAAAGTGGCTCTGGAAGAGCTTTTTTGAAGAAACATTTAGTCTGATTCTCAGCCTACGCTAAAGCTATGGCTGATAGACCTGCAGCTCCACAACTTAACCCTTTCCCTTGAAAGGGTTTTTTGTTTTCGGTAGATTTGATTCTCAATTACCTGAAAATGAAACGCCTTGTTTTAGCTGGGTAATCAATGGAGATACCTGTTATTCAGCCAAGTTAAAGCCAGGGCCAAATAATGGAGTTTTTCCACATTCCTTACGCCTAGCCTACTCCAAATTGACTTTTTCATAATTTTACCCTCAATTTTTAATACCCCTCAATGATGCGCATTCTTCTACTTCCAGTCGTTTTAGTGCTTTCAATTTCTTATCCCTGCTTTTCTCAAAAGATACCACTGATAAATTCTGGTGAGGTAATCACTCACGCAAAGGCTTTGTATGACTCAGGCAAATATGAAGCCTCTGCCATAAAATTGTTGACTGTGCCTAAACGGGATACCAATTATGTGTATATGCTTAGCGAACTGGCCTTGACTTACATTGCCGACAAAAAATATGATCAGGCAATAGAGGCTTGCAATGAGGCGCTGAAAAAGCCATCCGAATTTAATGCTCACATTTTAAGTTCGAGGGCAGTTGCATTCGATAAAAAAGGAGACTTTGATGAGGCAGTAAAGCAGTTTAATGCTGCTATTGAAAAGTATCCTTTTGATCACACCTTCATCTACAACCTGGGGATCACCTACTATAATCACAAAGACTATGAGAAAGCCGAGAAATGCTTTTTTAAAGTTTTGTCGTTTTACCCGTTTCACCCCGGAAGCCATTTTAATTTGGCAAGACTTGCCATGGGACAGGGAAGGAGAACTCATGCCGCTTTTGCCATGGGGGCCTATTTGAGTATCAATAACCGAGATAACGAACGTCTCGTAATTCTGAATAAACTATTTGGTAATGAATTGGCTTCTGAAGAAGGAGTAATTACACCGCTGGGAGCTAACTCTTGCGAGAAACTCGATCAGATCATTCGCTCGCGTATAGCTATGGACAAAAATTTTGATTCAAAAATTCCTGTCGATGCTCCAGTGGTGAAGCAATTTGAATTGATATTTAATCAACTGTCGCTAATTAATTCATCACCGAATGATCATTGGGTGAGTTTCTATTTGTCATTTTATAGAACCGTAAAAGAGAAAGAACAGATAGAGCCATTCATTTATAACATGATCAGTTCTGCCAACAATGAGAACGTAAAGAAGTGGATGAAAAAAAATGAAAAGAGCCTTACCCAGTTTTATACTGTTGCGAATGAAGAATTTTATAAGATCAGAAGAAAAGTTTCATCTCCAGAACAGTTTGGATTCAAAGAACCCGTACGTGCCTGGTATAGTCAAGCACATCGGTTAGAAGCTTTGGGAGCCGATGATGGCAATGACAAAAGGCAAGGGCAATGGTATTTTTTCCGTAACAATTACGAGCCTTCTGCCGAAGGGAAATATGATGCGGCTGGTAAGAAAGCGGGCGTATGGAAATATTATAATAAAAACGGAGGTGTGTCCAGCATTGAAAACTATGAGACTGGTGAAGTAACTGGCTATTACCTCACTGGAGAAAAGAAAGAGCGCTTTGTTTTAAAAAATGATTTAATTGATGGAGAGGTTGAAACATTTTACCCATGTGGTCAGTTGCATGAGAGATTAAATTATAAGGCGGGGAAGCGCGATGGAAAAGGGCAGGCCTTCTACTCTAGTGGCCAGAAAAATGAAGACTATAATTACATTGACAATAAAATTGACGGAGACATTGTCATCTTTCATTCGAATGGAGTAGTTGAAGCAAAGAAAAAATTTGCGGCAGGTCTGTTGACGGGCTCTTACGAGGAGTATTTTCCAAATTCAAAAATCAGATCTAAGGGAGAGTTTGTCAAAGGAGAAAGAAATGGCTTGTGGAAATATTATTATTCTAACGGGCAACTTGAAAAGAGTGGAAGTTATAAAGAGGGAGCTCCTTTAGGAGAGTGGGTGTACTATGAATCTAATGGCATGCTTTCCGAAAAAAGAAATTTTGACCAGGCCGGAAAATGGAGTGGAGAAAACACCATTTATTATAAAGGAAAACCTTACAATATAAATACGTATAAAAACAACGTTTTAGTTAAGGTGGTTTTTGTTGATAAAGCTGGAAAGCAACTTGGTAAGTTCGAAGGCTCTAACGGAACCTTTGCTGTCAAAACATTTTATGCCCAAGGGCAAATTTATGGAGAGGGGAATTACAAAAAAGGAAAGATGGATGGAGTTTGGACTTATTATTTTCCGGAAGGATCGAAGTGGAAAGAATTCATATATGCAGACGGGCTAGTGCAGGGTGAGTCTACTGAGTATTTTAAGACGGGCGCTAAAAAGTATTTGACTCACTATAAAGACGGAGATTATGATGGTTATTTTCAGGAGTTCTATATCAATGGTCAGGTGAAACAAGAAGGTTGGTTTCAGAAAGGCGTTCGCGAACAGCAGTGGCTTACCTATTATCAGGATGGAACCGTTGAGTCAGATTTCTTTTATCTCAATGGCCAGTTGATCGAGCAAAATTATGATTACGGTGTAGATGGTAAACTTAATCAGCTGAGCTATTACAAGGATGGCTCAATCTTGGATGTGGAGGATTACAATACTCAAGGCAAACGGATTAATATGCCTAAAACAGAAGGTACCAAAAAAGTATATGAAGTGAAATATGCTTCGGGAAAACCAATGGCGAAATACGAAATTCAATGCGGAAATTATTCGGGTAAAAATTATAAGATGTTTCCGAATGGGAATGTATTTTACTCTTATGATCTCACTCTTAATTTGAGAAACGGCCAATACAAGTATAACACCACCGACAATGTATTAGAGTGGGGTGGCTTGATGGTAAACGGACAGGAAGAAGGTGTTTGGACCGGCTATAGCAGTATTGGCAAACTTGAATCGCGCGGGAAATTTTTTAATGGCGAGCGAGATAGCATCTGGAATTATTTTTATCCATCGGGTAAATTATCTTCCACTGCTTATTATAGGAGTGGTGATCGAGATGACGTCTCTTCTTATTATGGTGATGATGGAACTCTTATCCTCGAAAAGCTTTTTGAGTCAGGACAGTTGGTTGCTTACCGCACGAATGATAAAGGGCAACTTGGCGAATGGCAGCCAATGAAAAAAGAGATGGCGATAGTAGTAAACTATCCAAGTGGAAAGAAAGCCTATGAAGAGCAATTTAAGAATGGGCTGGCGAATGGTGTGAAGAGAATTTACTACAGCTCGGGTAAAGTTTACAGTGAATACAATTTCAAAGATGGAGATTATGAGGGAACTTACACGATGTATCACCCCAATGGAAACGTGGCTGAAAAAGCTTTATATAAAGATGATCAGTTAACCGGTACTCGCCAGTTTTTTAACGAGGATGGGTCACTTTTAAAAACGGAAGAATATTCAAAAGGTCTTAGGCATGGATCTACGATTAGGTATACCAAAGGAGTTAAGGTGAGTGAGGTTGTATTTTGGGGAGGTTCACCAGAAAAATAATATGAAACGATTATCTGTTTTCTTGCTATGGGCAATTCCCGCTATCGGGTTTTCTCAAAGTGAATTGTATCAGCGATTAAAAACTAAATACCCTGACGAGCCAGCGGTGTATGTAGATCGCACAGAAGTTGTTTCCATTGTTGCCGAAAAGGATTCGCTCCGGGCATTTGCAGAAATCAATGAAGAGGTATTGATGCTCAAAGATCAGGCTGAAGTATTCTCTAGCAAGAAAGTATACGGCTCGCTTTTTAATGAAGTAAAAAACCTCTCAGCTAAAACATTGGTGTGGGATAAGAACCGGTACAAGGCTATACCGGTGACTCAATTTAAGAAGAGCAGTGACCAGGATCACGGAATTTTTTTTGATGACTCTTACAGTTATTCGTTCAACTTTCCTTCGGCTTCTTCGCAAAACCGCTTGGTGACAAGCTATATGCGCGAAATCAAGGATGTTCGGTTTCTCTCCAATTATATTTTTTCCGGATACGTTCCTCAAAGCAAAGTCACGTTTACTATCAAGACCTCGAAAGGCATCGAATTATTTTATGAGGTACTCAACGACCCTCAGAAAAAACTTCAATTAAGGACCTACGAGAAAGGTGGATTTGTATTCTACGAATGGTCTCAGCAAGACCTGGAAGGACTGAAGCCAGAAGAGGACAGCCCGGCTATTCAATATTTTGCTCCTCAAATAGTTTATTACGTAAAATCATATCCTTCCAAAAAGGGAAGAGTCAGTTTGCTTTCAGGCCTTGACGATCTTTATCGTTGGTATTACACTTTTGTAAAAGACCTCAATAAAAATTCATCGCCAGAGCTAAAGGAAATCGTGAAGAAAATTCAATCTCAAAGCACTTCAGAACTTGACCTCGTAAAGAAAATATTCTATTGGGTTCAGGATAACATCCAGTACATCGCATTCGAAGAAGGAATGAGAGGGTTGATTCCGCACACAGGCTCTTATGTTTGCGACAAACGATTTGGTGATTGCAAAGACATGGCCAACCTGATAGTTAACATGCTTCAGTTGGCGAATGTAAAAGCATATCATACCTGGATCGGCACACGAGACCTGCCCTTCCAATACACGAAACTGCCGACACCTTTGGTTGACAATCACATGATTGCCACTTACAAATCGAATGACGGAATTTATTATTTCCTGGATGGTACGGATCATCACATTCAATTCGGAATGCCTACCTCAATGATTCAAGGTAAAGAGGCGCTGGTTGGTTTAGATTCCGTACACTATGAAATAAAAACGGTGCCTGTTATTTCCAAAGAGGTTAACGTTATGACTGATTCGATGAAAGTATCGATTAATGGAAATTTTATTATTGGCAAGGGAGTGAACTCCTTAAAGGGATATGCTAAGACCTTTGGCGATTACCGACTTACCCGCACCGATCAGGAGGATGTCAAGAACTATGTTACGCGGTTAGTCTCCAAAGGCAACAATAAATTTTTTCTGGATCAATATCAGATATCCACTCCTAATAAAGATAACCCAACTCGAATCTCCTATGAATTCCGGATTGGCGATTATTTTCAGAAGGTGGGTAATGAGATTTATGTGAATATGAATTTCAATAAAGATTTCTATAATGAAATCATCAACACAGTGGCACGAAAGACTCCAATGGAAAATGAATATCAACATGTGAAGAATGATTTTGTTGAGATGACAGTTCCCTCGGGATATGAAGTGGAGTACTTACCGCCCAACTCAAAATCTGAAAATGGCGTATTGGGTTGCACCATTGAATATCAAACCCGTGCGGGCAAAATCCTGTGTACAAAGAAATTCTATCTTAATTATTTAATGTTGCAGCCCGACCAATTTAAAGATTGGAATGAGGTGGTGTCTCAAATAAGCAATGCGTATAAAGAAACAATCATCCTTAGGAAAAAATGAAGAAAGTAATACTCCTAGCCTTCGCAATAATTTGCTTTAACAACCTCTTCGCGACAGTCACCCGTTACGAATGGGAAAAAGAAAGAGCAGCCTATAAATTGTCGGCAGAGGAACGTGCCATGAATGAGTTGGTGTTGAAACAACATCAACAATATGATTATGACCTTGAGGACGGAGAGTTTGTGATGTACTATACTTTTCATCGCATCATCTATGTGAATAATCAGGAAGCGGTTCAAAAACATAATCGGATTTCGATCTCTATGCACGATGGTACTGAGCTCATTGAATTAAAGGCCAGATCCATCAGTAAGAGCGGTAAGGTTATTTATTTTGATAAGAATGATCTCAAGGAATTAAAAGATGAGAAGACTGGCAATGTGTATCGTGTTTTTGCCATTGAAGGAATTGAGATTGGTAGCGAGATTGAATATTATTTCATCAAGAAAATGAATGGCGCTATTTACGAACGCGCCAATATGCAATCAGATGTAAAAGTTAAGCAAGTCAGTTTTCAACTGACCTGCCCCGGGCATTTAAAATTTGATTTTAAGAGCTACAATGGACTAGAGAATGTTGTGCGCGAAGAAACCAGCGATGCAAAACAACCTAACAAGTATCATCTTGAAGTAAAAGATGTGCCAGCGATGAAAGACGAAACCTATTCGTATTATCAGCCTGGATTGAAGAAAATAGAATTCAAGTTGGCATACAATACAGCCCGATCTACCGCGAGACTATATACCTGGGAGGAAGCCGCAAAGTCTTTTTACAAGGTTTTATACAACTTAGATAAAGACGAAGAAAAGGCTTTAGAGAAATTTGTTAAGTCTGTGAAAGATAATCCGTCTGCAGATTTGGCTGATCGTATTACCAATATCGAAGATAAAATTAAGGGCGAGATTAAAATTGATTTAGATCGAAATCCAAAAGAGCTTGCCTTACTCACGAATGTTCAAAAATATAAAATTGCTTCACGCGATGGCATGACGAGATTGTTTCTTGGGATCTTTAGAAAGGTGGGAATTAGCTGCAAGCCACTGATAGCCTGCAGCCGTGAAAAGACAAAGTTTGATGGAAAGTTTGATTCTTGGTCGTACCTCGATGAATATGTTATTTATTTTCCTGACACGAAAGGATATGTAGCACCCTATCAATTCGAAGAGCGTTATCCTCTTGTTCCTTATGAGTTGGCAGCTCAGGAGGCATTGTTTATTGAGCCCATTTCTATTGGGGATCTAAAATCTGCTCTGGCTTCTATTGAAGAGATTCCTGCGGCAGACTTTTCTCTTAACCATGATAATCACCAGCTTGATGTGAAGTTTAGCGATGATTTGCAATCAACGTCAATCAAATTGCAGCGCGAGTTTAGCGGATACAACGCCTCATTTATAGCTCCTTATTATAATATGGTAACAGAGGAGCAAAGAAAAGAAATGGTGGAAGGGCTCATCAAGCAATCCTCGCCTGATGCTCAAATCAAAACGTGGGATACGAAAACGGTCAAAGTAAAAGGGCTAAATAAATTTTTGGTTAATGCAGATTTTCAGTCTTCCCATTTTTTAGAAAAGGCAGGCACGAGAATTCTTTTTAAAGTTGGATTGGTCATTGGCTCGCAGGTAGAAATGTATCGCGATGACAGCCGCACCAACCCCATTGAGAACAGCTATAACCGGGCATATGAAAGAGTAATTCATGTTTCTATTCCGAATGGATATTCCATTAAAAATGCACAAGATCTCAAATTGAATGTGCTGTATAAGGACGGTGGGGAAATTCCTTTTTCATTTGAATCAAACTATTCCATCAACGGGAATATGCTCGAGATAAAGGTGAATGAGTACTACAAAAGAATTTATGCGCCCTTAGATCGTTATGAGGATTTTAGAAAAGTAGTTAATGCGGCCGCTGACTTTAATAAAATAACATTGGTGCTCGAGAAAAAGAATTGATCAGGACTCTGTAAACCCTGACACACCTCCTGACACGATAAACTTCATAGCCACAGTGCCAGACACATTGAGGGGTTTTACATTTTCTTTCGGCACAACAAAGTGATCACCCGCTACCGCATACGACTGAGGGAAGTAAACTACCACCATGTCTTTCAGTCCTAATTCAGATAAATCCGATTGTGTGATAAACCCGATACGGTGCAATTGATTTTCCTTGTTGATGGTAACAAGCACGGGCCGATCAAATTTTTTCTTGTCGCCCACGAAAGCACCTAGTAAATCTTTAATGGAAGAATAGACCAGCTTGACCAATGGAATACGATTTACTAGGTGATCAAACCACTCGCCCATTCTTCTGAACGCGAAGATCGAGGAGAAATAACCGAATACGGTAATTCCACTAAGGATAATAACAAAACCAAGGCCCGGATAGGGTAGAGGCAATCGGCTGTCGAGCCAAATAAAAGAAACATATATAAAGTAAACAGTGGCTACCAACGGCACAATGAAAATGGTGCCACTAAAAAAATAGCGGATAACCCTGCGGAAGAAATTTTTCATGTTGTAAAGTTAGCGAGTTAACGCCTAATGGGCGGGAAATTGTTCCTTAAGCCAATTCAAAATTTCTTTTTCACTTTGAAACCATTGAATCTCTTCATCACGCTGAAACCAGGTGAGTTGCCGCTTGGCGTATCTACGCGAATTTCTTTTTAGCAATCGCACTGCTTCTTCGTAATCATATTGGCCATCGAGGTAATCGAAGATTTCTCTGTAACCAACAGTTTGTAGAGCGTTGAGATCTTTCAAGGGGTGAAATTGGTTGGCTTCATCAAACAATCCCGCCTTGATCATGTCATCCATTCTCGTGTCGATACGCTGAAAGAGTGCTTCACGAGGAATATTCAATCCGATTTTAATGATCTCAAATGGGTGTTCCATTTTCTTCTTGACTCGCAAGTCACTCATTGATTTATCTGTGGAACGCAATAACTCCAATGCGCGCATTAGTCGCTGTGGGTTTTGTTTGTCGACAGAAGCAAAAAAATCGGGGTCAGCTTCTTCCACTTGCTGTTGCAGCCAAGGCAAACCTTTAGCTGTATAATCTTTGAGAATATCTATTCGCACGCCTTCGGGTACATCGGGCATGTCGTCAAAACCTTCTAGCGCAGCTTTGATGTAAAGACCCGAGCCTCCCACCATCACGAGCCACTCGTTCTTAGTAAATAAGGAATGGATCAATTCCAGCGCATCTCGCCCGTATTGACCTGCATCGTAATTATCATGGATAGATTTATTGCCGATAAAATGATGAACCACCCTGTTCAATTCTTGCTCGGAAGGTTTGGCAGTACCGATGTTTAATTCTTTAAATATTTGCCTGGAATCTGCGGAAATGATCTCTGTGCCTAGTTTTTCGGCTACATTGATCGCAGCAGCAGTCTTGCCAACGGCCGTTGGCCCCACGATGACGATCAGTTTTTTCACGAGTGCAAAAGTAGTGCAGAGCTGCCCAAAATCGCACTCTTGAAATCGTGCTTTGTAGCTTATTTTTTCATCCGTAACTTGCAGCCCAACCACTAAGTTTATGATTAAATATACCACGCAGTTCCTGGCAAAACTGGAAGATGTGATTGCTGAGTCGGATTATATTTTGCGTTATGAGAAAGGGAACTTCAAGGCTGGCTATTGTTTGTTGAAGGAGCAGAAGATTGTAATTGTGAATAAATTCTTCACGATGGAGGGCAAGATCAATGCGTTGCTGGATATTTTAAAAACGGTGCCACTAGATACCTCGAAGTTCTCTGAGAAAAATATCAAGCTATACGAAGAAGTCACAAAGACGGAAGTGAGCATCTAATTTCGATTCCCTTGAAAATCACATTCCTCGGCACCGGCACCTCGCAGGGCGTGCCCGTGATCGGGTGCGAGTGTGAAGTGTGCCGCTCCCTCGATTATCGCGACAAACGTTTAAGAGTTTCTGTTTTTATTGAAGTTGACGGAAAGAATTTGGTTATCGACACGGGGCCTGATTTCCGACAGCAGATGTTGCGTGAAAGAGTTTCAAAACTGGATGCAGTTCTCCTCACCCATTCTCACAAAGATCATATTGCTGGACTTGACGATGTACGGGCATTCAATTTCATTCAAAAACAAGGAATGCCTATCTACGGTACCAATCATACTTTAGAGCAGATCAAACGCGAATATTATTATGCGTTTGAAGGTGATAAGTATCCCGGCATTCCCGTACTGAATCTCTATGAAATTACAGACACTGAATTTTCGATTGACGAAATTAAAATTACTCCGTTGCCAGTGATGCACATGAAAATGCCTGTGCTCGGATTTCGCGTGGGCGATTTCAGCTACATCACCGATGCGAATTTTATTCCTGAAGCCACTTACGAGAAATTAAAAGGCACAAAAGTGCTAGTGTTAAATGCGCTGCAAAAAGATAGTCACGTTTCTCATTTCACTTTAGATGAAGCGGTTGTTCAGGCTAAGAAAATTGGTGCTGAGCAAACCTACTTTACCCACATGAGTCACAAGATAGGCCTGCACCAGCAAGTGAGTAAAGAATTGCCGTCCGAAATCGCTTTGGCGCACGATGGCCTGAGCGTAACTTTATAACGTGCACAACAATTTTTATTTTCTTAGGCAGCTGAGTTCAAAGCTCAATGAAAGAATTTCGGGTTACACTATCGTTTCTTGTTTCAGTCAAAATAGGGATGAACTCATTATTGAACTGAATAACACGAAGGATTCTTTCTTCATCAAGGCAAATTTATCATCGGCATTTTGTTGCCTGTCATTTCCGGAAGAGTTTCACCGGGCAAAGAAGAATAGCGTTGATCTTTTCAATGAAGTCATTTTAAAAAAAGTAACTGGCATTACGCAATTTAAAAATGAAAGAGCTTTTGCTTTAGAATTAGAAGATCAGATTAGCCTGATCTTTAAAATGCACGGTAGCTTCGCCAATGTTTTATTGGTGAAAGAGAGAAAGGTGGAGGAGATCTTTAGAAACCATTTACAAACTGATTTTGAAATTGATTTAAGGGAACTGAATAAGTCGATTGATTTCAGTCGTAAAAACTTTGAAACGAATATTGATCAGCTGAATGTTGCTTTTTTCACCTTGGGTAAAATCGTTTGGCAGCATTTGAATCAAAAGAATTTTAATCAACTCGATGAAGATGGCAAATGGAGATTATTCAGTGAGACCATCCAATATTTAGAAAAACCGAAATACTATCTATTTGAAAAGAACGGAAGGTTAATTTTTAGTTTGCTGCCCACGGAAAAAATTCTTCAAGAATCTAGTGATCCAATCCAAGCAATCAATTCTTTTGCAGTTAAGACTCTTCGCGATCAATATTTCTATGACGAGAAAAAGGAATTCCTGAATCAGATCAATACACGATTAAAAAATAATGAGAGCTACGTATTAAAGAATCGGCAAAAGTTAATCGAGCTTGAGCAAGATCGCCACTATCAACTTTGGGCTGATTTGATTATGGCCAATCTCCATTCTATCAAGCAAGGTCAAGAGGAAGTTGTTTTGAATAGTTTTTATGATGGGAATCCAGTTGAGATCAAACTCAAAAAGGAATTAGCTCCTCAAAAAAACGCAGAGATTTTTTATCGCAAATCAAAGAATCGTCAAATAGAAATCAACAAGCTGAAGGAATCTGTTTTGCAAAAGGAAGGAGACATGGTAAATCTGAACTCTTTAGTTTCTTCGATTAACGAAACTCAAGATTTTAAAAACCTTCGACAACTGATTGAAGGATCTGGTTTAGTCAAAAAATCATCGGCACAGGCTGAACCTTTGCCATATCGTGAGTTCGAATTCAAGAATTTCAAAATCTGGGTTGGCAAAAATGCAGAAGCCAATGATAAGCTCACGCTGAAATATTCTTACAAGGAAGATTTATGGCTTCATGCAAAAGATGTGGCAGGTTCACATGTACTAATCAAATACCAATCGGGAAAGAATTTTCCAAAAGATGTAGTTGAATACGCTGCAGGTCTAGCCGCTTTTTATTCTAAAAGAAAGAATGAATCGCTTTGCCCTGTTGCATTCACTCCAAAGAAATTCGTTCGTAAAAGAAAAGGGGATCTTGCTGGAGCGGTTGTGGTGGAGAGGGAGGAAGTGATTTTGGTTGAGCCTTTTAAAGGTTAATCGTTAATAGTTATCCGTTATTCGAAGCAATGATGCCACAAAGCGATTAACTAATAACGATTAACTAATAACGATTAACGGATAACCTATTTAACCACATTCACCTTAATCGTATTCGTTCTTCCACGTTCATTTATCGGCATACTTGCCAGCACAATAAAAATATCTCCTGATTGTACGTGGCCATCGCGTTTTAGAATAGCTTCTACATCTGCAATGGTCTCGTCTGTGCTTGAAGCTTTATCGTAATAATAAGCTCTGGTAGCCCAAACTAAATTCATTGTATTAATAATTTCTTTGTTGCCGGTAAAGGCAAAGATGTTGGTGTTAGGGCGATGCGAAGCTGCTTTGTATGCGCTGTAACCTTGTAATGTCATACCTACAATCGCTTTTGCGTTTACATCTTTTGCCAGCTTACATGCGGTGAGAATCAAGCTATCATTGAAATAGTTGTGATCCTTTGGGTCTGCATCATGGAAATGATAGAAGATATTTCCTTGCTTCTCAACCGATCCGATCGTGCGCACCATACTTCTAATTACTTCGATAGGATATTTTCCGGCAGCTGTTTCTGCAGAGAGCATCAAGGCATCGGCTCCATCCATCACGGCATTGGCCACGTCATTTGTCTCAGCGCGTGTTGGTCGTGGGTTTTCGATCATGCTCTCCATCATTTGAGTAGCAACGATCACTGGCTTTGCTGCTTTGTTACATTTGTCAACGAGCATCTTCTGTACCATCGGCACTTCTTCCATCCAGATTTCTACTCCGAGGTCTCCGCGAGCTACCATCAACCCATCGGTGGCTTCAATGATGGCATCGATGTTTTCAAGCGCCTCAGGCTTTTCAATTTTTGCAATTACGCGCGTTGTTGCTTTATTCCTGCGAATAATGTCTTTGATAATTTCAATATCGGTGGCTTTGCGCACAAAAGAGAGAGCAACCCAGTCGAGGTGATTTTTTAAGCCAAACTCTAAATCAGCTAGGTCTTTATCGGTAAGCGATGGAGCAGTAACTTTTGATTGCGGCAGGTTAATTCCCTTACGTGGCTTTAACGGTCCACCATAGACAACCTTACAAACTACATCCGTATCGCGAACTTCTTTTACAGCCAATTCAATTTTTCCGTCATCAATCAAAATCATTTGCCCGACTTTCACATCGTTGGGAAGATTTTCGTAGGAAGTGCTTACAATCTCATTATTACCCACCAACTGCTTTGTGGTAATAATTAATTCTTGTCCGGCTATAAGTACCACACCTTCTTTTACATCGTTCACTCGGATTTTTGGTCCCTGTAAATCTTGTAGCAGCGCTACACTAGTTCCCATCTCAGCGTTTATTTCGCGAACCAAGTCGATCACCTTTTGATGATCCTCGTGTGTGCCATGCGAAAAGTTCAAACGAAAAACATCCACGCCCTCTTTGATCAAGGCCTGAAGCATTCCTTTTGAATTAGAAGCAGGCCCAACGGTGGCCACAATTTTTGTTTTGTTATAAGAGATGCGTTCCATTTATAATTGTGAATTGATTTTAAAAAATAAAATGTTCTTTGGATTTCAAAGCTGTCAAAGGTATGAAAGCAACTAATTCAACGGAAGGAATATTTCGTAAGAGTTCCTGCAAACGATTGTTATCAGTATAAGCCTCTCCTCGTGCTAGAAAGATAAAATCAAAATGGGGGAGTTCGGGCAGCAAGAGGTTTCGTTCTTCATTTTCTTCAATCGGTTTATTTCTGAAAAGCTTGACCAAGCTGTGCGTTGTGCTTTGTGTATAATGCAGGTAGTTGCTCAACGATTTATTCTTGTGCATTACTTCGTAGTCTTCAGATTTAACCAAGTTGATGTTCAGGCATCGATTGAGTTCCCACGCCATTTTATAGGGCTTCATGGTTGCGGTAATCCCATATAAATCGAAGTCGAATGTGTATTCAATGTCGAGTCGCTTCTTTTTCATTTTGAGGGCCGATAGAGAATCAATAAATCAAACTAGCAATTGTTTGTTTTGCAGAGTGGTGAATAATCGAAAGTTTATTTTAGTGGGTTTTTCCATTCATTTTCACCAAATTCAGCTATTAGAAGGGCAAAACCAAAAAGTTTGACAATATCCACCCAAATCCCTTTCTTTGCATCGTTTTTTGAATCTCTAAACCTTTATAATCATGTCTGAAATTGCACAAAAAGTAAAGCAGATCATCATTGACAAGCTTGGCGTTGAAGAGTCAGAAGTTACCCCTGAGGCAAGCTTCACTAACGACCTTGGCGCTGACAGTCTTGATACTGTAGAACTCATCATGGAGTTCGAAAAAGAATTTAACCTCTCCATTCCTGATGATCAGGCCGAGAACATCGCTACCGTAGGTCAGGCGATTTCTTACTTGGAAGAGAACGTGAAGAAATAATCATTTACTGTACGCCTTCGCATGAGTTTCAAACGAGTAGTAATTACGGGCGCAGGCGCGCTCACCGCCATTGGCAACACGCTCAATGAATATTGGGATGGATTGAGAAATGGAAAAAGTGGCGCAGCCCCCATTACGAAGTTTGATACTACGAAATTCAAAACCAAGTTTGCCTGCGAGGTAAAAGGTTTTGATCCTGAAAAATTCATGGACCGAAAAGAATCTCGGAAGATGGATCCCTTCACTCAGTATGCGATGGCTGTAGTGGATGAAGCTATAAAAAATGCCAACCTTCCGCTGGCCGATTTAAATCCTGACCGCGTAGGCGTGATCTGGGGTTCGGGCATCGGAGGGTTGCTTACTTTTCAGGAAGAGATGCGCACCTTTGCTGCCGGTGACGGCACTCCGCGTTTCAACCCTTTCTTCATTCCAAAAATGATTCCAGACCTGAGCGCAGGTCACATCTCTATTAAGTACGGATTCCGCGGACCTAACTACGTTACGGTTTCTGCGTGCGCCTCATCTACCAACGCGATTTATGATGCTTACACCTATATCAAATTAGGTAAAGCAGATATTATTGTGTCAGGTGGATCTGAAGCTGCAGTTTGTATCGCAGGTGTGGGCGGATTCAATGCGTTGAAAGCATTATCTGAAAGAAACGATTCACCGGAAACCGCTTCTCGTCCTTACGACAAAGAACGCGATGGCTTCGTTTTAGGCGAAGGTGCTGGTGCATTGATTCTGGAAGAGTACGAGCACGCTAAAAAACGCGGAGCAAAAATTTTAGGTGAAATCATTGGTGGTGGCATGAGCGCAGACGCTTACCATATTACAGCACCACATCCCGAAGGCGCAGGTATTATCAAAGTGATGCAATATGCACTTGAGGAAGCCGGCATTAAGCCTGAGGAAGTCGACTATGTAAACACACATGGTACTTCAACTCCGCTTGGTGATGTAGGTGAAATCAAAGCGATCCAAAAAGTATTTGGTGAGCATGCTTATAAAATGAACATCAGTTCTACCAAGAGCATGACCGGACACCTCTTAGGTGCAGCAGGCGCAGTGGAAACCATTGCTTGTTTGCTCGCACTGAATGAAGGAATTATCCCTCCTACAATCAATCACACGGTTGATGATCCCGAGATTGATCCAAAACTCAATCTTACGTTCAACAAAGCCCAACATCGCAAGGTGAATATTGCCTTAAGCAACACTTTTGGTTTTGGTGGACATAATTTCTCTATTCTTCTCAAAAAAGTAGAGTAGTTCTTGTGCGGAACCTCCTGACTTTCCTTAAGTCGAGCAGTAAAGAAGACAAGAAGATCATTGCAGCTATTCAGACGATTGCCGGATTTACTCCATCTAATTTGGCTGTCTATCGGCTCGCCACCATTCACAGCAGCAAAGCAAAAGACGTTGCGGGCTTTCGCGAATCAAACGAACGACTAGAATATTTGGGCGATGCGATTTTAGGAGCGGCTGTAGCTGATTATCTCTTTAAAAAATATCCTTTCAAAGATGAGGGCTTCCTTACAGAGATTCGTTCACGAATAGTAAACAGGGAATCTCTCAACAACCTTGCGCGCAAAATCGGAATAGCTTCTATCGTACAATACGATCACCGCAATACGCAATTACAAAAAGTTATTCTTGGAAATACACTCGAAGCCTTGGTAGGTGCAGTGTATTTAGACAAAGGTTATATACGTTGCAAGAAATTTGTGATCGACAAATTGATTCTGCCTCACTTTGATTTAGAAATTGTGGTGAGTTCAGACACGAACCACAAAAGCAAAGTGATTGAATGGGCGCAGCGGAACACTAAAGAAATCAAATTCGAAATCAGTGAAACACGCCACGGTCGCCAGCGTGAGTTTTCAGCTCAGGTATTTTTAGATGGACAGCCTTATGGTGTTGGCTTTGGTCTTACAAAGAAGAAGGCTGAGCAAGATGCGTCTGAGAAGACATGTGTGATGTTGAGTATTTGAGTTTCCATTAGGTTGGTCACGCGGCCTTTTATGAAATTGGGCCTAGGTTAATTAATTCGGCCTTACAAAAACTGATCAAAATCATTTATATATAAACACTTCACTTTTAGGCAATTACAATTATTGCCCTATTCACAAGACCACTTGTATTCTATCATTATTTGGAATGATTATAAATAGTAAGTAAGATTGCGCACTTATTTATAATAATTCTAAATAACATGAAGCTTGTTTGTATAATGGCACTATGCCTTCTCATACCAATTTTGATCAAAGCAGAAGGTGAATTTGGTTCAGTCAAAGGAAGAGTTTTAACAAGCGATGGTCAACCTGCCGAGTTTGTAAATATTCATCTCAAAGGAGAGAACAAGGGCACCGTTACCGATTCAGAAGGCTACTATAAAATCAAAAACTTAAGAAGCGGTAGTTATACGCTGGTAGCTTCCTTTGTTGGAAGTGTAACACAAGAAAAGAACTTCACTGTTTCAACCGGATCGGTTGCTGAAGTTGATTTTACACTGAGTGAAAAGGCTCAACAATTATCTGAGGTGGTAATCACGCACAAGCAGAGCTTAAATGAAAGGACTGCGAGCATCGGGAAAATATCGATTAATCCAATGGATCTTCCGCAAAGTGTTATGATAATTAATCGTGATGTGATTGATCAGCAACAAGTTTTGAGATTGAGCGATGCGTTAATGAACGCCAATGGTGTGTACGTCATGGGTACTACTGGGGGAACTCAAGAGGAGTTGGCAGGGCGCGGTTTTGCATATAATAGTAACAATACTTTTAAAAATGGAGTCAGGTTTAATAACGGAGTTATGCCCGAGACAAGTTCTTTAGAGCGACTCGAAATATTAAAAGGAAGCAACGCGATTTTGTTTGGAAATGTAGCCGCAGGCGGTATTATTAATCTTGTTACAAAAAAACCAAAATTTGAAAATGGAGGTGAGTTAACAATGCGCTTGGGGAGTTATCAATTTTATAAACCAAGTATTGATATTTATGGAGCGATCAATGATAGTCAGATAGCTGCTTACAGGGTAAACGCATCGTATGAAAATAGTGGAAGCTTTCGCGACAATGTAAAAAGCGAAAGGTTTTACATAAACCCTTCTTTTTTGTTCAAAGCGGGGAAGAAGACTGAAATTTTAATTGAAGGAGATTATCTGAACGATAAGCGCACTAGCGATTTTGGAATAGGAGCAATTAATTATGCGATTGCGAATGTGCCTCGCAACGCATTCCTTGGTGCCAAGTGGTCAAGCAATCTTACACAACAGAAAAATATTACGCTTACGGCAACTCATCAGCTGAATAAGAAATGGCAAATGCGGGTGATTGGTTCGGCTTACAATTATAATAATGAACTATTTGGAACAGTTAGACCTAACAGTAACAGCCAATTTATCCAGGCAGATGGAAAGTGGATACGCGGGTTGCAACGCACCGGAACTATTGAAGACTATAATCTAGTGCAATTTGATTTAACAGGGTCTTTTACTACAGGTTTGGTTAAGCACTCATTTTTAGCTGGCGCTGATGCCGATGCCTATTTTACAAATACCACAGCCTATAATAATCTGGCCAAGTATGACTCTATTAATATTTTTGACCTTAACCTTTATGAGCAACACACCGATATTCCAACGTTAACCAAGAGAACACTGACCAAAGCCCCTGTTAAACGAGCGGGTGTATACATTCAAGATCTTATTTCCATAACTGAAAAAATAAAAATTCTCGCGGGTATTCGCTACAGTTACTTTGATCGTGAAAGCACTGTGTTAACCTATTCAAACGGTACTACGGCTAAAACCAATTATAATGATGGTGCCTTTACTCCACGTTTCGGTTTAATATATCAACCCACTACTAAAACTTCGCTGTTTGCCAGTTACGCAAATTCATTTGTATTAAACCAGGGAATAGATATTTACAGCAAGCCACTGATGCCATCGTTTGTTGATCAGTTCGAGGTTGGAATGAAAAATGAATTATTCAAAGGGTTGATTAGCGCAAATGTGACAGCTTATCAAATTGTAAATAGCAACCAGGTTCAGTCGGTGATTATTCCTGCAGGCAATCCGAATAATATTCCTGCTAATGCCCAGGAGTTGGCAGGAGAGGTGACAAGTAAGGGAATTGAGGTAGATGTTATGAGCAGATCGTATCATGGCTTCTCATTGATAACCGGCTATAGTTTTAATCGTACAAGCTATACCAAGAGCAACATCTATGAAAATGGAAGCTTATTGCGCTACAACCCAGCGCACACATCAAACTTGAGCATTTACTATGCTTTCTCTTCAAAAAGTATTTTGAACGGACTTAACTTTGGTTTCACGAGCCTGTATATCGGTGACCGTATGGCTGGAAGAAATACTCGCTTGACCGTAACTAACGATTCATATAAGATGTTCCCGGTTCCCAGCTATTTTCAACTCGATCTTTCCGCAGGGTATAGAATTGAACGAATAAGCCTTCGTCTGAAAGTTTCAAATGTGTTGAACAAGTTGAGTTACAACGTGCATGACGACAATAGTATAAACCCGATTGCACCTCGTCAGCTATCTGTTACTATCTCGTATAAGCTTTAGGCGTAAACGTATGATCAGGTCCTGAGCGGTTTTCTCTTGCTTCTTAAAGAAAGATAGGGTTCACCTGTTTTGAATGAATACTAAAGGGCTAAATGATCATCCCCACCGGACAATGATCTGACCCGTGATACTCATTGTAGATCAAGGCTTCTTTCACGCTCGGTAAGAACTTTGGATTCACCAGGAAATGATCTATGCGCCAGCCGATATTTTTTTCGCGGCCGCTGATGACAAAATTCCAGTAAGTGTATTTCACTTCGGTGGGATGAAAGTGACGGAAGGTATCTACAAATCCGGCATTCAATAGATTTCCAAAACCATCTATCTCTTGCTGTGTGTAGCCAGCGCTTTTGTTGTAATTCTCTTTTGGCCGAGAAAGATCAATGGGTTGAAATGCCACATTAAAATCTCCGCACGCAATCACTGGCTTTCTTCTCATCAGCCATTGCAAATATTCGCGAAAGGAAACGTCCCAAGTTTGCCGATAGTCGAGCCGCTTTAAGCCTTCACCTCCATTTGGAGTGTAAACTGTCACTAAAAAGAAATTAGGATACTCAGCAGTGACAACGCGGCCTTCCTGGTCGTGTTCTTCCAAACCTAAATCGTAAGAAACATTGATGGGCTCCTCCTTGGTTAAGATGGCAGTACCGCTGTAACCTTTGCGAGCTTTAGACGAATTGGCGTACACTTTGTATTCGGGCAGCAACTCACAGGTTGAATAAACGTCCTCGGTAGATGCTTTGGTCTCTTGTAAACACAAAATATCGGGAGCCATGGCGCGCACGTTGTTGACAAACTCTTTTTTGACGATGGCGCGTATACCGTTTACATTCCAGGAGACGAGATGCATAAGTTTATTTTACTTTTAAAAATAGATACTTTTACTGAAACGCGAACCGTCTTTTTTCAATGAATGATTTTCGTACCGAGCTTATTTCCCAACCTTCCACTTTTCCATTGAATTTGAAGGACAAGATTTTTACGATCGGTTCTTGTTTTGCCGATGAAATCGGAAGTCGTCTTGTCGAAAATAAGTTTCCCGTATCCAATAATCCTTTTGGTACAGTTTACAATCCAATATCAATTCATGAACTTTTGCTCTTTGGCTTGAATAAGAGTTTTCCTGAGAAGGAAAGTTATTCTCAAAATAATGAGATTCATTTCAACTATCATTTTCACTCTGCTTTTTCATCAATGAATCATGATGATCTGGAAACCAAAATTCAGAATTCCATTCTAGAGGCGAATTCGTTTTTTAAAAATGCAAACCGAATCATCGTTACCTACGGAACTGCTTTTGCTTACAAATTAAAAAGCAACAATCAGATCGTTGCCAATTGCCATAAAATGCCATCGGGCAATTTTGATAAGCAGTTAATGACAGAATCCGAAATTGTAAAATCATTTGAAGAGTTTTATTCTGGTCTAAGGGCATTTAACGGAGCCGCAAAAATAATTCTCACGGTCAGCCCGGTGCGACACTTGAAGGATACACTCGAGCTCAACGCTGTTAGTAAATCGATTCTAAGATTAGCCTGTCATTCGATTACGAACCAATTTGCTGATGTAGAATACTTTCCTGCCTACGAAATCTTACTAGATGACTTGCGCGATTATCGCTTTTATAAAACCGACCGTCTTCATCCTACTGAAGAGGCGGTGGATTATATCTGGGGGAAATTTGCAAAAGCCTACGTTGACGCGCCAACCCAAAGCTTTATTTCTAATTGGCAAAAGATCAGAGCTGATTTGGTGCACAAGTCGTTTCATTCGCAATCCGATGCTCATCAGAAGTTTTTGAAGTCTTTGTTGAGGAAACTAGAGACTTTTCAATCATTAGTGGATGTTCATGCTGAAATCACGGACGTAAAATCTAAAATTGTAAATCAACAATCGTAAATCTGATATCGTGTCTAATAAATTAATCAGCTCAACTTCTCCTTATCTATTGCAGCACGCACACAATCCCGTGGATTGGCAGGAGTGGGGACCTGAAGCATTGGCAGAGGCTAAGAAATTGGACAAACCGATCATCGTCAGCATTGGGTATTCTTCTTGTCATTGGTGCCATGTGATGGAACGTGAGTCTTTTGAAAACAAGGACACAGCCGAAATCATGAACGAAAATTTTGTTTGCATCAAAGTTGATCGTGAAGAACGACCAGACATCGATCATATTTATATGGAGGCTGTGCAAGTCATGGGTGGCCATGGTGGATGGCCGTTAAATGTTTTTCTAACACCTGATCAAAAACCATTTTACGGAGGCACTTATTTTCAGCCGCAACAATGGGCGCGATTACTCTTGCAAGTATCGCAGACTTTTGAAGTGAAGAGAACTGAGATCAATCAGTCGGCTGAGGAATTGGTCAAGCACTTACAAACAACCGATCTTGAGCGATTTGCTCGCGAAAGTGGAAATGAAGTTTTCTCTCTTGAAAAATTGAACAACATGTTTTCAATCATTGAAAGCAAATTTGATTCAACATGGGGAGGCATTGATAAAGCGCCAAAGTTTGTTATGCCAACGGCATGGCTGTGGTTGTTGCGATATCATTTCATCACAAAAAATAAATTGGCACTCGATATGGTGCTCCTCACATTGAAGCAGATGACAAGAGGCGGCCTGTATGATCAGTTGGGTGGCGGGTTCTCTCGGTACTCAGTCGATGGACAGTGGTTTGCTCCTCACTTTGAAAAGATGCTATACGATAATGCGCAGCTACTTAGTCTTTATGCAGAAGCATACTCGGTTACAAAAGAAGAAGAATTTAAATCGGTGATCTATGAAACTGTAGGTTGGATCCAGCGAGAGATGATGCACCCCGAAGGAGGATTTTATTCTGCCTTGGATGCCGACAGCGAAGGTGTGGAAGGGAAATTTTATACCTGGACCTGGGAGGAATTAAATGACGCACTTGGACAAGAGACAAAGTTAGTGGCTGATTATTTTCACTGCACTCAAGAGGGAAACTGGGAGAATGGATTCAATATTTTAAAGCGTGATCTTAACCAGGGGAGCCCTGAAGAAAAAATTCAGTTGGCTAAAAAGAAAATGTTGGCTTATAGGGAAATGAAACCAAGACCGTCTCTTGATGACAAAATCCTTACGGGATGGAACGCCATGACGGTTCAGGGATTGATTGATTGTTACAAGGCTTTTGGTGATCAATCATTTCTTGTACTCGCAATGAAAAACATTTCTTTCATCGAGAAGAATTTGATTGACGATGGAAAAGTATTCCGAGCTTTTAAAAATAAAAGATCAACCACTGAGGGTTTTTTAGAAGATTACGCGTTTTTGATTCAAGCGTATACTTCACTTTATGAAACGACTTTCGATGAAAACTTTTTAAAACAAGCAGAGCAATGGGCAGGCTACGTTCTAACTAATTTCTACGATCAAAGCGAGAAATACTTTCATTTTGCTTCGGCAACTTCTGAGAAGCTCATTGCGAAAAAGAAAGAGGTCTTTGATAATGTAATCCCTGCTTCCAACTCGGTAATGGCTCGTTGCCTCTTTCATTTAGGCACTTTGTTAGATAAAGAAGAATGGAAACAGTTGGCTATTGAAATGACTTTAAAACTTTCTTCCATTATACCCTCTGAGCCGGTATATATGTCGAATTGGGGAATTCTATTTTCGGAGATCACACAAGGTGTGGTTGAAGTGGTGATCACCGGAAATGGATTAGAAGAAATCAGAAGAGAAATTCAATCGAACTACGTTCCGTTTTCAGTTTACGTGGGCGCAAAAATGAAAAGCGAACTTTCGTTGATGGAAGGTCGAGACTCAATTGATGGGCAGACAAAAGTTTACGTTTGCCGAAATAAAGTCTGCAAATTGCCGGTAACCAACTCTGTAGACGGAATTAAGCAAATAATGAATTCATTAGAAAGTTAAGTGAATATTTTGCCAGCAAATCTGCCTGTAATTTCTAATGTTGAAGAATATTGAATTCCTTTGCGACTTTGTAAGTACCGATTAACTGTGAAGATATGATGTTTGAAAAGAGCTTATTGGTTTATAGGAACTGGCAAAAGAGTATGCTAAGCATGCTTTAAAAGTAAGAACTGAAATTTCTGTTAAGATCAAATGAAAATTCTTTCCATAGTTATTCCTGCCTATAATGAGGGTGCCACAATACACGTGATTTTGGATCGAATCAAGCAAGTGGAATTAATTAACGATATAAAAAAGGAAGTCATTATCGTAAATGATTGCTCAAGTGATGATACCGAAAGCGCTATAAAAAATTATACGGATCGTAATCCTGATTTGCGAATTACCTATTTCAAGCATGAGAGGAATCAGGGTAAGGGTGCTGCAATACACACCGGAATAAAACTTGCCTCAGGCGATTTGATTGTTATTCAAGATGCCGATCTTGAATATGACCCGCAAGAATACAATCTTCTGCTCAAGCCCATTTTAGAAGGATTTGCAGATGTTGTTTATGGGTCCCGATTTTTAGGAGGGAAAACCCACCGTATACTTTTTTTCTGGCATACGATAGGTAATAAAATTCTGACTTTCACATCCAACGTCCTTACTAACCTCAATCTTTCAGACATGGAAACGTGTTATAAGATGTTCAAATCTGAGGTGATTAAGAATATTGACCTTGCCGAAAAGCGATTCGGTTTTGAGCCAGAAGTCACTGCAAAAATTGCGCGCGTACCTAATATAAGAATTTACGAGGTTGGAATTTCTTACTACGGAAGGACTTATAAAGAAGGAAAAAAGATTGGCTGGAAAGATGGCATCAGAGCGATTTATTGCATTATAAAATACAACCTTTTTAAAAGATGAGCGACTTTCATTTTAAGGAAATAGATAAAGAAGGTTGGGAAACTTTGGATGTTATCTCCTCGGCAGATAAGTTCAATAACTGGATGTATACGACTATCAAACCTTTTTGCACAGGAAAGATTTTAGAAATAGGTAGTGGTATTGGTAATATCTCCCAGTTTTTTGTGGCCTCAGGAGCCGATATAACTTTAAGTGACATTCGTCCTAACTATTGTGAAGTCCTTAAGAAAAAATTCCCCAGTGTAAAAGATATAATTCAACTCGATCTCACTCACCCGGATTTTGATAACCATTATTCTTCGTATCTGGGGAAATTTGATTCGCTTTTCGCTTTGAACGTTATCGAGCACATTTATGATCATGAGCAGGCTCTAAGAAATTGTCACAAACTTTTAAAGCCGGGTGGTCGTGTGGTAATCCTTGTTCCTGCTTATCAAAAATTGTACAATGCATTTGACAAAGAGCTGGAGCATTTCAGGAGGTATACCAAGAGCCTCTTGAACAAATTATTAGCCGACAGCAAATTTCGTGTCTTAAAATCACAATATTTTAATTTCATGGGCATCCCAGGTTGGTATGTCTCAGGCAAGCTTCAAATGAATAAGACAATTCCAAAAGGGCAAATGTCTTTGTACAATAAACTTGTCCCGCTTTTCAGGCTAGTGGATAAGATATTGTTTAGTAGTGTAGGCCTTTCTGTAATTAGTGTTGGCGTTAAGGATGCTGTCGAGCCTAAATGATAATTGATTTCATGGGTAATTGGAGTTTGCAAAAATCATCTTATTCTCACGATGCAAGAGGAATATAAAAGACCAGTTCTGATTCTCATATTCATTGCCACGTTGGTGCGGCTTTTTCTGGCCACCCAACTTGAGTTGGGTAATGACGAAGTTTACTATTGGACTTACGTTATATACCCAGACTGGAGTCACTTCGACCACCCACCGATGGTTGGGATTTTGGCACAGATCTTCTCCATTAACTATTTATTAAAAGATGATTTTTTCCTTCGACTTGGGCCGATCGCGCTGTCGGCTGTAAGCACCTGGATTATTTTTTTGATTGGAAAGAAAATCAAGAGCGAAAAGACGGGATTATATGCGGCCTTTCTTTTTACGGGATCAATTTATTGTTCGATCATCAGCGGATTCGGGCTCGCTCCTGATGCGCCATTGATGTTTTTCTGGCTGCTTGCAATAAATTTGATGATTGAATTTTTGCCGAAGGAAAAAATATCTTCTGATGAGAGAAGGCAGATTTTGGTTTTTGGATTAATTGCCGGGCTCGCCATGCTTTCAAAATATCAGGGAGCTTTTTTGTGGATCACAGTTTTTGCTTACGTTGGTTTATACAATCGGCAGTGGCTAAAAGAATGGTCATTTTATTTAGCAGGAGTTATCTCGGCAATCGCATTGCTGCCTCTGGTGGTCTGGAATGTTCAAAACGATTTTATCAGTTTCACTTTTCATACGGCTCGCGTTGCTCCGGCATGGGAATTTCGATTAGATTATTTTCTAACTGAGATTTTAGGTCAGATAGCTTATAATAATCCGGTGAATTATGTACTCATCGTAATTGCGCTCATCGCAGTTTTTAAGAAGAAAAACTTTATTGAAGATCAGCATTTGAGAATTCTACTTGCTGCTACCATTCCGTTGTGGATCGTGTTTACGGGTTTCTCTTTGTTTCGATCAACCTTACCACACTGGACAGCGCCTGCGTTCTTTACTTTGATTCTTTTAGCTGCGTGTTATTGGAGTGATCAACAGGAAAAGAAGTTTTTCTGGGTCAAGTTCTCTTCCTTCTTTTTAGGAGGCTTACTGGTCATTGCATTTTGGTTGATTAATTATTCTCCTCTGCAATTAGGGAAGACATCGTCAGTGCAGAATTTTGGTGAAGATGACTTCACTCAGGATATGTATGGATGGGATCAGATCGCAAGTGCTTTTGATAAAGTTAGTTCGCAGGAAGAGGCTAGCGGAAAAATGCCGAAGCAAGCCGGAATAATTTCATATAAGTGGTTTCCCGGAGCTGATATTGATTTTTATGTGGCCAACCCGAACGACAGAAAAGTGTTTTTACTTAATGACATGAACGAGATTCACAAATACGCATGGATCAATAACTATCGAGGAGGTTTGCAAAAGGGAAATGATTATTTTCATATAGCGGTGAGCAACGTTTACAAAGACCCCAATGAACTGTTTGGAAAATATTTTGAGCAAATCAAGCCCATTGACACGCTCGAAATAAAACGCGGAGGAAAAACAATGCGCTATGCTTTTTTTTATCAGCTGAAGAACTATCAGGGAAATTTTATTAACCCACTCCGCAACCGATGAACGAAATCAGCGAAGCTATTATTTTTAAGTTTTTAAAATTCGGTGCTGTGGGCATTTCGGGTATGGCGGTTGATTTTGGTATTACATATCTGTTCAAAGAAAAAATCAATATCAATAAATACGCAGCCAATACCCTGGGCTTTTTTTTGGCTGCAAGCAGCAATTTCATTTTCAATCGTATTTGGACTTTTCAAAGCGATGATCCGGCCGTTGGATTTCAGTATTTGAAATTTTTGACGGTGTCAGTTGTGGGGGTGATGATTAGCAATGGCATTATTTATGTGTTGCACGAGAAATTCAAACAGAATTTTTATCTCGCCAAGTTGATCTCGATTGGAGTAGTGCTCCTGTGGAATTTTTTTGCGAGCTACTTTTTTACTTTTGCGTGATATTCGTTTGAATTCTTTAGTGGAGGGGAAACCATTTAAAATTTAATCAAATAGTTTTTTTCTAAGGCAGAGAGCTTCTGTTCTGCAAATTGGTTGTTTACTCCGTTATACTAAATTTGTGACCTTCTGATGTTCCATTTTTAGAATGAATAAACAAGATGACTCGAACAATTGAACAGCCCTCTTTTAAGAAGTTTGTTACCTATTTAAAACATTCAGAGCAGCGCAATGAGATAGCTATTGCATTGTTAGCATACGTCATCTTTTACATCATTCTAATTAACCTTTATCCGCTTCCTTCCACTTTAATTGACTCGGCCAACTACGTTTATTGTGCCATGATGAATCATCCGGGAGGCTACAGGCCATTTGGCTATTCCTGGTATTTGAATTTTATTCATTCGTTTTCGTCTTCGATAGGCTTTGTAACAATTACTCAGTTTTTGCTAACGGCACTGTCAACCTTGTTTTTCATTTATACCATTAAGTATTTTTTTAAGTTCAAGTCGGGGCTTTGGTGGTACGGTTTTCTTGCAATCAGTATCCTTGCTCCACCTACCCTTTATATGGCTCACTCGCTGCTAAGTGATTCTCTCTTCTGCTCATTGACGGTGCTCTGGTTTACTACGGCTATTTGGATTCTCTTCACCAGGAACCTTTTGATTTACGCTATTCACCTCTTGTCGTTGTATTGGGCGCTGGAAGTTCGTTATGCGGCACTATTTTATCCGATTTTTACCGCCCTGGTTGTTTGGTTTTCTTTTGATAAACTTACTTACAAGATCGGGCTGATAGCTGTCTGCTTTATCGTGACAGTTTATTTTTATAAATCTACTGTGAGCGAAATGCGAAGGGACTTTGGTGTGGAAGTGTTTTCGGGATTTAGTGGTTGGCTATTATTGAATAATGCACTTTTGGTGGTTCCCTATGAGGAGATCAATCCTCAAGAGGCGCGCGATCCTGAGACACGAATGTTTTTGGAGTATCTCGCTAAGACTGATAAAACCTTTTATAACGGAGATATTAATACCCAGTTTATATGGAGCAAAAAGAGCCCACTAAAGGAGTATACCTACTGGAAAATGCAGACGATGCAAATCGATTACTTGAGAAGCTGGCTACTGTGCAGTAAAGATTTTTCCAAATTTGGTTCGTACCTCATCAAAAAATATCCGGGTTCATTTTTAAATCATTACATGCTTCCAAATGCCTGGTGCGTGATTTATCCACCGCGGAGCTGGGGGGTGATTTCAAGAATAGAAGATATAACAACTGACGATTTATTTCATGACTACTATGGGCTTCCAAAGGGTATAAAATTTTCGGCCGGGAGATCTGTCGCGTTTTCAAAAATGAGCCCCTTTCTATCTAGTGGGGTTTTTCTTTTTTGGATGATTTTTTTAGCGTCTTCTGCATTTCTAGCCTTTAAATGGAAAGTGATCAAACAGGAAAAGCAAAAGTTTAATTGTATCCTGTTTCTGATTCTTTTTGCATTGGGTTATTCGGGGTTTAACATATTCTCAGCGCCTTTCGAGTATAGATACATTATACCTATAAGGCCGATTCTAGTAGTACTCCCACTATTCGCGCTCATGATTTTAGTGCCCAACAAATGCTTGAGAAGAGATTAATAGAAAGTAAAGGCAGTAGTAAAAAATAAAGTCCTGCACAGAAGCGCAAGACTTTATAGCTATTACTCTTGTTACTTATTTGTTGAAGTGGGAACGGTAGGAGAAGGGCTTTGCTGGGGCTGGCTTTCAGCTAACGTCTTCAGGTTGCTCAATCCTTTTTCGTAATCAGCTCCAAGCATACTGTCGATAAACATTCCCATGATTTTTCCCATTGTGGCCGAGGCCATTCCTGAGCCTGTCACATCGCCATCGTAGGTCCATGTTACCTTGGTGCCACCATCGGCAGGCTCAAGATTGATATCGCCAGAGTAGGTGCCGCCAAATTGCGCAAACTGCAGTCCCATCTTTATGTGTTTGTCTTGTTCGCTTTCAATAACCCACTGTGAGCCGTTACCCATTTTTTCACTTTCCCAAAGCACCTTGGCACCTACACCGGCTTCAGGTCCTTCATAAGTATATTTTATGTTTGGATCTTGCATGCCCCACGGCTGCCACTTAACGCAATTCTTCAAAGTGTTAACCTGCTCAAAGATAACTGAAGGTTGAGCATTAATCACTGCCGTGCGCTCCATGTGCTGCTTGGGCGATAGCGACACAGAAAGGATGACGATTAAAGCAACTACGCCAACTAATGAGTAACCAAGAATTTTTAATGCTTTCATAAGGCTTTTGTTTTGTGAGGATGTCGAAGTTAGGATCAGGGTTAGGTATTTGCAAATTGATTGCTTAAAAAAATCCTTTCAACACTTCGCTTTCTACCTTGATTAAGCGGATTTCCGTATTGGATTACTTGCCTTTTGGATGAATGGCAATTCATTAAAAGCCTTGGTAATGAATGGGAATCCTCCAAATAATTGTTTGGATTCATAGCTGCTTTGCGAATGAGTGCATTTTTTGCAGCGAATAATCCTGATTAAAAATTGGATGTGACTGCAAAAATTTCAAAATTAGAGGAGATAAACCCATCCATAACATGAGCTTCTTCGACAACCCAAATCGCATTCCTGAAAACTACGGCCTGCGAATCGCAGGCGGACTGATTGTGTATTTTCTGATCATGCATTTTGTAGGCCTCGGTCATCACGTTGAGCTTCGATTGCTCAATCTTGTGATCTTGGCTGTTGGTATTTATTTTGGTTTGAAAAAATTTAAAGACACCCACGAAAATCATATCAATTATTTTCGTGCGCTGATTACCGGTGTAGGTATTGGTGCAGTGGGATCGGTTTTGTTTGCAGTGTTTATGTTCATCTACATGAAGGTGGATGATAGCATGATGCAATCCATTATTGAGAATGAACCCATGGGCCGTTATCTCAATGCTTATATGGCCGCATTCATCGTTGCGCTGGAGGGAGTTTTTTCCGGGATACTCGTTACATTTTTGCTGACCAACTATATTTCTTCTGATGAAGTTGAGTCGTAGCAAATCTGGATTCAGTAAATTTTGGATTTTATTTTTATGGATTGGCTTGAGCCAATCCATTTTAGTTTCTGCACAAACAAACACTGAGTCGAAGAAGATCGAATTTCTGTTGCATGAAGTGGAGCAATTGAAAGGTGCGAAGTTTTGGAGAAATGGATCATCCTATCCGCCAAGGCAGGCCGCGGAGCATTTGCGAATGAAATGGGGTAAAGCAGGAAGTGCTGTCAAGACAGCAAAAGATTTCATTGAGAAGATCGCCTCAAAATCTTCGCTGAGCGGAAAGCCCTACGAAATTGAATTTGATAATGGAACGAAGACAGAGACGCGTGCTTTCCTGTTTAAGAAGTTAGGAGAATGGAAGGAGTGACCCTTTCAAAAATGGATTAGCCAACAGGCAGCGTAAATTCAAATCGGCTCCCTTTGCCAATAGCACTTTCAACAGATATTTTTCCTCCATTCTTTTCTACAAATTCTTTGCAAAGCGAAAGACCAATGCCTGTTCCTACTTCGTCATGAGTTCCTTTGGTGCTGAGGTGCGATAAACTGAATAGTTTAGGAATTTGATCTTGGTTTATTCCTGCTCCAGTATCTTCCACAGAAACAAGAATACTTTGAGAAGCGCTTTGTGCTTCTATTGAAATGCGATCATTCTTCTTACAAAACTTGATAGCATTGGAGACGAGATTGCGCAGCACAATCTTCATCATCTCTTCATCGGCATAGACGGCAATATTATCGGAGACGTTGCAATTGAGATCGATCATCTTAATTTTAGCGCTTACCGAAAGTAGTTCAATAGTCTCATCGACCACCGAACGCAAATAAATTTTGGTCGGCTTGGGCTCAACCTGCTCAAGTTGATTCTTGGTCCAACGAAGTAGGTTATCAAGGAAATAGGTGATTTGGCCAACCTGATTGCTGATGTTGCCTATAACTCCTTGAAGCTCTGCTTGGGTAAGCGCATTATTTTCAAACAGCTGAAGAATTGACTTGAGGGAGGTTAATGGGCTTTTTACATCGTGCGAAACAACGGAAAGCAATCTACTTTTTACCGCATTCAATTTTTCCAATTCAGCTTTCGCATTTTCTATTTGAATTTTTTGTTCGACTAAAAGTCGATTAGCCTTTTTCTTCTGTCGATTGTTGCGATAGATCAACAAAGAAATCAAACCAATGGCAAGAGTAGTTGCGGCAAACGCAATGGCAAGTCTTCGCTGGCGATTTTCATCTTCAATGAGTTTGTTCTGCTTTTTTTCGTTCTCCAGTTTTGTTTTTTGTTCTTTAAAAGCAAATTCTTTGGCGAAGGTGGTTCGTATATTCTTTGCATTCTGAATGCTGTCGCGAAACTTGATGAAGAGCTGATAATTCTCAAACGCATCTTTGTGACTCCAAAGACGAGAGGCGGCAAGATACTTTTGTTCAGCAGCATCGCGCATGTTTTCCAGATTGCCCGTCTGCTTCGCAAAATCCATGGCTTGATTCGCATACTGAAATGCTTCTGTAGGTTTTTCTACAGCGTTAAAATATTGTGAGTACTTAGAAAGCAGAGCCGCAGAAACAACTCCTGATTTTACCTCCTTCGTTAATACCAGTCCCTTCTGCAAATAGATAAAGGCTTTATCGAATTTCTTGGTGGGAATAAAAACGTTTGCCAGGTTAATGCAGGTAAGAATGGTTCCGCGGGTGTCTTTAATCTCTTCGCGGATTTTAAGCGCATCAAGGTGATAGGACAATGCCTTCTCATATGCTTTCTGTAGTGCCTCTAAATTTCCAAGATCACTGTATGAATTCGCAATGCCTCTCTTGTCACCATTCTTCTCTTTTATTTTTAATGAATTGAGGAAATAATCACGGGCTTTGGAGTAATCACCCTGATCTACATAAACATTGCCGATGTGTGTGTAGGTAATCGCAATTCCTTGGGTGCTTTCTATTTCTTCGAAAATTTTAAGTGCATTGAAAAAATACTCTAATGCATTTTCATAATTGCCCTGATCTCGGTAAACGTTACCAATGTCGTTGTAAGCAAACGCAACAGCCGGCTTGTCTTTACTTTGCTTGATCGTATTTTGAGCTTTAAACAGATAGCTGAGGGCTTTGTCGTATTGTCCTAAACCTTTATATGCAGCACCAATATTATTATAAGCCGAAGCAATGCCCACTTTATTGTCAATTCGCTCACAAACACTAAGCGCTTCGAAATAGAAACGCAAGGCCTGCGAATAATTTCCCTGATCGCTGTAAACAGAACCGATGTTTCCAAAACTTTGAGCGATACCCAACGAGTCTTTGTTTTGTCGTCTGATCTGAAGCGAACTGTTATACCATTTGATAGCTTCTTCATAATTACTTTGTGAGTGTTCAATGTTGCCCAGGTTGTTATAACAGTTGGCAATGCCTTTTGAATCCTTTGCCTCCTCTGAAAATGAAAGCGCTTTTTTATAGAGCGAGAGTGCTTCAGGATAATTGCCTTTCAGAAAGGAATAAATTCCAATCATGCGTGTTGCTACGCCTTTGCCTTTTACATATCTTATTTGATCAGAAAGTTTTAAGGCGTTTTGAGCCAAATGAAGCGAGCTGTCTGACATACTTCTGCGAAGTTCATAAGACAATCGCGACATGGCCAGAATCCGCGTAGTGTCAGGAGTCTTATTATCAATCACTAATGCTTTTAGGCTGTCGGTGTTTTGAGCGTGGACACCCGAGATACTTAAGTAAAACATGCAAAGGACTAGCCCAACGGGTTTCATAGAGGAGCGGAGTAGGTTTGCAAAAGTAAGTTATTTGATGAGTTCGCGTGCCCCCCAAGAACAGGTCCGGCAGATAAGATTTCCTCTCCATAAAAGAGGTACTGATTTATGAGTTTAGCCTTTACTTATAATCGAATTGTAAGCTTTAAATCCCTTCAATAAATTCATAACTTGCGCCCTCATTTTCTCAAAATTGTGGGCAAATACAACGAATTCAAAGAACTCAATCTCTCTAAAGCTGCTACGGAAGTATTAGAATTCTGGAAGCAGGGGCAGATTTTCGAAAAATCGGTAACCAACCGTGAGGGTAAAAGCACATTTACCTTTTATGAGGGGCCCCCTTCAGCGAATGGTACCCCAGGCATTCACCACGTGATGGCACGTACGGTGAAAGACATTTTCTGTCGCTACAAAACCCTGCAAGGCTTTCAGGTGAAGCGCAAAGGCGGATGGGATACACACGGTCTGCCAGTGGAGTTGCAGGTAGAGAAGCAGCTTGGCATCACCAAAGATGATATTGGTAAAACCATTTCAATTGAAGATTACAATCAGAAGTGCCGCGAAACGGTAATGATGTATAAAGATCAGTGGGACGACCTCACTGAGAAGATGGGCTACTGGGTTGATCTGGAAAACCCCTATATCACTTATAACAATGACTACATCGAAACGGTGTGGTGGATTTTGAAACAATTCTACCAAAAAGGATTGCTGTACAAGGGCTACACTATTCAGCCGTATTCACCCTCGGACGGAACAGGTTTGAGCTCGCATGAATTGAATCAACCCGGCTGTTACAAAAATGTGAAGGACACTTCCATAGTTGCGCAGTTTAAAATTACGCGAGATGCGAAGTCGGAGTTTTTATTTGAGAAGGCGCAAGGCGATTTATGTTTTCTAGCATGGACCACTACTCCTTGGACACTTCCATCAAACACTGCATTGGCGATCGGTGAGAAAATCACTTACGCTCAAGTGAACTCGTTCAATCCTTATACCTTCAAACCGGTAAGTGTTGTTCTAGCAAAAGATTTGGTTGCGAAATATTTCGCTGAAAAGAATAAAGAACTGAAACTCGCTGACTACAAGCAGGGTGATAAAGCTATCCCATTTGAAGTGGTGCGAGAGTTTACAGGAAAGCACTTGGTTGGTATTCGCTACGAACAACTTATGCCTTACTTGCAACCATTGTATGATGCCAACAAAGCATTTCAGGTGGTGGCTGGAGATTTTGTTACTACAGAAGATGGAACTGGAATCGTACACAGTTCGCCAACTTTTGGTGCAGACGACTTCCGTGTGTCAAAGCAAAATGGAATTCCTCCGCTTACATTGAAAGATGAAGCAGGCAACGAAGTTCCTACAGTTGACAAGAAAGGACGATTTGTAAAAGAGATCGGAGTGAAGTTGAAGGAGGGAGTGGAGCGTTTCAAAATCAAGACGCACAAATCTCTTACTGAAAATGATTTTTACGTAAAGAATTATACTGATGAAGATGAGACCAATCCGGATTACAAAAACACGGATGTCATCATCTCCATCATTCTGAAAGAAGAGAACAAAGCGTTTAAAGTTGAGAAGTACGAGCACACGTACCCACACTCGTGGCGTACAGACAAACCCGTGTTGTACTATCCTCTCGATGCGTGGTTCATCAAAACCACTGCATTAAAAGATAGAATGGTTGCACTTAACAAAACCATCAACTGGAAACCCGAAAGCACTGGCACTGGCCGCTTCGGCAATTGGTTAGAAAATTTAGTTGACTGGAATTTATCTCGCTCACGCTTCTGGGGAACACCACTTCCTATTTGGAGAACAAAAGATGGAAGAGAAGAGCTGTGCATTGGATCGACAGACGAATTGAAGTCTGAAATCGAAAAAGCAGCGAAGGCAGGAATTTCTAATTCAACATTCGACATTCAGCATTCGGGATTTGATCTTCACCGTCCTTATGTAGATAATATTGTTTTAGTAAGTCCATTAGGTCAGCCGATGTATCGCGAGACTGATTTGATCGATGTATGGTTCGATTCAGGTGCAATGCCATATGCACAATGGGGATTAAACAAAGAGAAACTAAAAGCCGGCCACCCTCAACCATTTAACGATGGATGGAAAGGTGCTTATCCTGCCGACTACATTGCAGAAGGTGTTGACCAAACTCGTGGATGGTTTTTCACGCTTCACGCGATCGCAGGTTTATTGTTTGATAGCGTTGCATTCAAAAATGTAATCTCCAATGGACTTGTCCTCGACAAGTTTGGTGAGAAGATGAGCAAGCGCAAAGGAAACGTCATCAATCCATTTGAGACACTTGAAAAATACGGACCGGATGTAGTGCGCTGGTACATGATTGAAAATGCACCACCTTGGGATAACCTCAAGTTTGATATTTCCGGCATTGAAGAAACGCAACGCAGATTTTTCGGAACACTACAGAACACCTATTCATTCTTTGTCTTGTATGCCAACATCGATGGCTTTGTTAAGGATGAGATGAACAATGTGCCTTATGAAAAACTAACGCACCTTGACCGATGGATCATTTCAAAACTTCAGTCGCTCATCGTTGAAGTATCAGCGTCTTATGAAGATTACGAGCCAACGAAAGCCGCGCGTGCAATTCAGGAGTTTGTAAACGATCATTTGAGCAACTGGTATATTCGCTTGAATCGCAAAAGATTCTGGCAACCCAATCTGCGAGGTGAACTTCCTGAAAACAAAAAGGCTGCCTACGAAACGCTTTATGAATGCTTGCTGGTGACCGCACAATTGATGTCACCTATTGCACCATTCTTTTCAGATTGGCTTTATAAAAACCTGACTGATAACATTCGCGATCGCGCCAAGAAAAATAATACGCCTTTGAAAGTGGAATCAGTTCACTTAACTGATTTGGTAAATCCTGAGACGAACAGAATGGACAAAGAACTTGAGCTTTCAATGGAATATGCTCAACGCATTTGTTCACTAGTACACTCTATTCGTAAGAACAGCAAAATCAAAGTTCGTACTCCATTGCAACGTGTTCTTCTTCCTGTGCTCGATGAGAAATTTTCAAATCGCATCAAAGGCGTTGAAGATATCATCAAATCAGAAGTGAACGTGAAGTCGATTGAATACATCGATGATGCTTCTGGCTTGCTAGTGAAAAATGTGAAACCAAACTTACCGAAGCTGGGTAAGCAGTACGGTCCGAAGATGAAAGAAGTATCTGCTGTGATCAATTCGTTCTCAAAAGAAGAGATCAATCAAATTGAAAAGACAGGAGCTCTTACCAAAGGCGGTTTTGATTTGGTGCTCGAAGATGTTTTGATTTCTTCACAAGACATTCCCGGTTGGTCTGTAGCAAGCGAAGCAGGAATCACCGTTGCTCTTGATGTAACGATTACCCCTGAACTGAAGCGCGAAGGTGTGGCTCGTGATTTTGTGAATCGTGTTCAAAACATGCGCAAAGACATCGGGCTTGAAGTGCTTGATAAAATCGGAATAGAAGTGGAGAAAGACGGTGAATTGGCAACATCTTCACTGAACGAATTTAAAGAGTACATCTGCTCTGAAACTCAGGCGCTCAGTTTAGAGTTAAAAGACAAATTGCAAGATGCAACTGAAGTAGACATGGATGAATTTGTGCTGAAGGTGAAGATTGTGAAGAGATGAAATACATTTTCCTCATTGTCATTATTTTAATTCTGAAGGAAAGAGTAATTGCTCAGATTGATACTTTAAAATTTGTCGATGGAACGATTATGGTAATGGACGGAAATAAAATTATTCATTCAAGCTTAAATACCGGAGCATTTAGAATAGTTGAACAAAGCGCTGAATTTCCAGGAGGAAGGGATTCGTTCTATAAATGGTTAGGAGAAAATATGAAGCCGGATTCGACATTAGAAAATAACGTTGTCGTTAAAGCGGTATTTACAATTAATACTAAAGGTCTACCTATCGCAGTAGTTGCTGAGGGAGATACAACAAACGGAAGAGGAAAGAAAGTAATAAGTCTAATTCAAAAAATGCCAAGATGGAAGCCGGCCGCGCAGCAGGGAACAGCTGTCAGGATGAGGCTGTCATTACCAATTACATTTTCAAAAGTAGAGAAAGCAAAAAAATGAAACTCCTGAAATATTTTGTTATCGCGTTGATTGTTATCCTGGTCGATCAAGCCAGTAAGCTTCTTATTCATAATTACATGGAGATCCATGAAGAGGTCAATGTATTAGGATCATGGTTTCGTTTGCACTACTTGTTAAATCCCGGAATGGCTTTTGGTATCCGCTGGGAAAATGAATTTGGGAAACTAGCGCTCACCATTTTTCGCATTGGTGCAATGTTTGGCATAGGTTACTATTTGGCGCGCACGGTAAACAAAAGGGCCCATCCTGGTTTTTTAATCTGCCTTGCATTGATATTAGGAGGCGCGGTCGGAAATGTAATCGATAGTACTTTTTACGGAGTATTCCTCGACAATGCCCCAGAAGGATCACCTACCAAGTGGTTTCATGGTCAGGTGATCGATATGCTTTACTTCCCTATATTTCATTTTTATTTACCCGAATGGTCTCCTTGGAGAGCTGGAGAGTATTTCGAATTCTTTAGCCCCGTGTTTAACATTGCCGACTCCTCAATATTTATTGGTGTCGTTTCAATCCTGATTTTCCAAAGGAAATTTTTTCCTCACTTGGATCATCACACAGAGACAACAAGTGATAATACAATGAATAGGGTTAATGGAGAAAGCACACCTTCGGCAATTGTCACCGAAGCGACCGAGACAAACCAAGACACTGGGAACAATTCCTAGAACTTTTCAGTTTAGATTGCCATGGCAGAAAACCTTATCATCGCTACTTCAACTATAAAGGCAGAGCGTTACGAAACTTTAGTTCCACAAATTGAAGCATTGATTGCTGGTGAATCAGATTTGATTGCGAATCTTTCCAACATTGCTGCGGCACTCAAACAAACATTTAATTTTTTTTGGGTTGGATTTTATCTCGTGAAAGGAAATGAGTTAGTACTTGGCCCATTTCAAGGACCGATTGCTTGTACACGCATTGGTTTAGGCAAAGGTGTTTGTGGTGCTTCGTGGAAAGAAGAGAAGATATTAGTAGTACCCAACGTAGATGAATTCCCCGGACACATTGCCTGCAGTTCCGATTCCAAATCGGAAATTGTTTTACCAGCTTTTAAAAACGGAAAAGTTTTTTTAGTACTCGATGTCGATAGCGACAAGCTAAGCGATTTCGATGAAACTGATGCCGAATACCTCGGCAGATTGATGAAGGTCATCGAAGCGTCCGTCTAAATAATTCCACTTTCAAAACGGCAATCGATTTTGTACTTTCAAAGTATAAATCATTTGCTTTATGAAAACTTCACTTTCGCGCAGAGATTGGTTTAAATCTACGGTTGCTCTTTCAGCTGGCTTTGCTCTTTCAGCTTCGATGTTTGATCGAATCATGGCTGCACCCATGAGTATTGCTGAAAAAGACTTTTATTCGAAAGCTTTAAGCGGAAAAGTGCGGTTGAATTCAAACGAAAACCCTTACGGCCCCTCAGAGAAAGCGAAGAAAGCAATCATGGATATTTTATCTGAAGCGAACCGCTATCCATTCAATGCCGGAGACGATTTGAAAGCAATCCTCGCTAAGAAAGAAGGGGTAACAAAAGAACACATTCATCTCGGTGCTGGCTCCAGTGATTTACTCTGCCAGTCGGGCGTAGCCTTTGGTCTTGAGGGAGGAAGAATTTTATCATGCTTCCCTACTTTCTGGTTATTAATGGAGTATGCAGAAGTATTTCATGCTACCTGGGATAAAGTAAATCTGAATGAAAAATTAGAATACGATTACGAGGCATTGACTTCCGCGATCAAGAGCGACACGAAATTGGTTTTTGTTTGTAATCCCAATAACCCAACAGGCACATTAGTCGACTCGAATAAAGTCAGAGCTTTCTGTGAAGATGTTTCTAAAAAAATTCCGGTGTATGCAGACGAAGCGTATCTGGAATTTTTAGAGCCGGCCCAGCAAAGCTCGATGGTGGATTTGGTGAAGAAAGACATGAACGTAATTGTATCACGCACCTTTTCTAAAGTCTATGGATTGGCGGGAATGCGCTTAGGTTATCTCGTTGCCAAACCAGACTTGATCAAAAAGATTTCAAAATATGGTGGTGATTTCCCGATGAGTCAAACAGGTATTGCCGCAGCGAAAGCAAGCTTGGGAGATGACGACTTTATGGCCATGGTGCGTAATAAAAACGCCACTGCCCGCAAGGTGTTGACTGATTACCTGGATCAGCGTAAATACAACTACGGAAAATCATTGACCAACTTTGTATTCTTTGCTGCGCCAAAAGACGGCAAAACAATTCTAAAGAAAATGGATGAAGCTGGCTATCTCATTCGTATTTGGGATTATCAGCAAAAAGAATGGTGCCGCGTAAGCATTGGCACTGAAGACGAAATGAAAGGGTTTGTTAAAGCTTTTGGTGATTTCGTTTCTTGAGCAAAAACTCTCCTCAACTAATTAAAGTTCGTAATGCGTCTGGCGCATCGATGAGCGTTACCAATTTTGGTGCGCGCATTGTCTCGTTATTCGTTCCCGACAAGCAGGGAAAATTAGATGATATAGTTCTCGGCTTCGATTCCCTGACGGATTACCTCAATCATGATTCTTATTTTGGAGCTGTGATCGGCCGTTATGCTAATCGAATTGCATGCGGAAAATTTCCGTTGAGTGGAAAGAGCTTTCAGTTGGTATTGAACAATGGAGCCAATGCGCTGCACGGAGGGCATGCGGGCTTCCATGGAGTTTATTGGGGAATGATTCCTTTCAAAGAGAATTCAGTACTCATGACTTATCGGAGCAAGAATGGTGAGGAGGGTTATCCCGGCAACCTGGATGTTACAGTCACTTACACGCTCACCGATGAGAATGAATTAATCATTGAGTACGAAGCAACAACGGATGAAGAAACGATCATTAATCTTACCCATCATTCTTTTTTCAATTTGGCAGGAGCCGGCAATGGAGATATTCTGAATCATGAATTGATGATCAATGCCAATGAATTCACTCCGGTGGATAATCAATTGGTACCAATGGGTGAATTGAAAAAAGTTAAAGGCACCGCATTTGATTTTACTGCTCCGTACAGAATAGGTGAACGAATAGCTCAAGATGATGAGCAGCTAAAATTCGGGAACGGCTATGATCACAATTGGGTATTAAACAAAATCAGTAATGAACTCTCGCTTGCGGCTAAAGCAAGTGAACCAACGAGTGGTAGAATAATGGAAATATGGACTACTGAACCAGGTTTGCAATTTTACTCGGGCAATTTTCCTGGTAACTTATATATAGGCAAAGGGAACAAATCTTATTTATTCCGATCTGCTTTTTGTTTGGAGCCACAGCATTTCCCTAACTCTCCCAATCAAATTAATTTTCCCTCTACGGTTTTAAAGCCGGGGGAGACTTATAAGCAGAAGTCCATATATCGATTTGGAGTATTGAAATAATTTCAATTCAGTAGAAATTGTTTGATGAACGCTATCGTGGCGTAGAATTGAAAATCGATGTTGTTCTTTTTTCTGAAGCCATGCCCTTCATCGCTGGCCATGAGAAACCAAACTGTTCCACCGTTTTGTTTTATTTTTTCCTTCATCTGAATTGATTCAGTGTGTGGAACCCGCGGGTCGTTTCCGCCCTGCACGATGAGCAATGGCTTTTTGATTTTGTCGATGTGATTCAGCGGAGCGATCTCTTCAAAGAAGGCTGCTATCTTCGGATCACGCTCATCACCATACTCCACTCGTCTCAAATCCCTCCGGTAGGCTTCAGTGTTTTTCATGAACGTATTGAAATTTGAAATGCCCACCACATCAAGCGAGCATCTGATTTTGTCACTGTACAAATAAGATACAGCCAAAGTCATGTATCCGCCATAACTACCTCCCGTAATCATGATTCTATCTTTATCCAGATCGGGTTGCTGAGCAATCCAATCGATCAGCGCGCCAATATCTTTTACCGATTCCTCTCTTTTTGTTCCATTATCTAAGTCAACAAATGTTTTGCCGTAGCCTGTAGACCCGCGCACGTTAGGATAAATGATGGTGAGACCAAGTTCATTGAAGTAAAAATTGGATCGCGCTTGAAATGTTGGACGTGATTGTCCTTCGGGCCCACCATGAATATTGATGATCACAGGTCTCTTCCCCGAAAATTTGGAAGACGCTTTATACATGTATCCGGATATTGATTTTCCGTCAAAAGATTTCCACGTGATCAATTGAGGTTCTTTTAAATTGGAAATATCCATTCCTCCCAACTCACTTTCTGTCCACCGAATGACTTCGTTAGTCTTGGTGTTGAATTCGAAAACATCTGCGGATGAATTGTAAGTGGTGAAGGTAACCCCGATTGACTTTGAGTCGCCAGCCCAATTGATTCCTCCAATCACACCCACAGGAAGACTTGTTTGTACAAATTTCTTGGTGGCAGTAGACATGATATATAATTTTGAGATACCATTTTCATTGGTAACGAAAGCAAGTTGTGTTCCATCGTCAGACAATTCTGCGTCTTCCACATCCCAGGGAATCGAAGAAGTAATCACGTTTAGTTTCTTTGTTGCAAAATCATAATAGGCCAGCCTGTTGAATTCACTGTCCTTGTTTGTGGTGAGATAAATTCCTTTGCCATCTTTTGAGAAGCCGACCCCACTGAAAGTTGAGCGCTCATCCGTTTCGGGAAGCAAGCGTGATTTAGTTCCGGTTTGTAGATCTACCAGGTACAAACGACTTTCATTTACAGAAATGCCTTCTCCCACTAATAATTTATTGTCATCGATTGACCAATCGGTTACACCCCAGCCGCCTCCACTATTTTCGGCAACTTTCTTTTCTGACGAAGCATCAAGTGGGTTGATGACATAAATATCTCTATCCTGTCCATTGCGCTTCGTAGATCCGAATGCAATCCAATCTCCTTTTTTGCTCCATCGTATTCCTCCATTTTGAGATCTTTTTCCGTCTGTGATTAAACTTATTTTTTTGTCAGCAATGTCATAGCGATAAATCTGCGAGAATTCATTTCCGCCAATGTCTTTTAGGAAAAGGAAATAATCTCCCTTGGTGGGTTCGAAAGTGGCTGATCCGATTGGCTCATCAAAAAAAGTTATTTGCTTGCGATCGCCACCTGGAAATTTAACATAATGAAGTTGGTTGCTGTTAGCAAATCGAGTAGATATCAACATCTCTTTTTTTGAAGGATGCCATGACACCAAGGATGCGCCTCGGGCCTCCGTATAGTTCTTAACCTCACTGACAAGTGAAAGAGGTAAAGATGGTATTCCATCTGCAGTAAGATTTGAAGCAACAGGAATAGTCGCCTGTTGCGCGTTAAGTGTTGTTGCAACAAGCGACAATAGACAAATAAGCTTAGTTATTTTCATAAGGTATCATTACTTTTTTAAAATAGGATAAAAAACCAGAATATCGAAAGACATTTTACATGAGGATTCACCAACCGATTTTTATAATTTAAGTGTTAAAATCAATTCTTCTGGCAAGCTCGTTCACTATAACACCGCTCAACGAAACAGTCGCACTTGTTTCTTTTGGAAGCACAATTGATGTTGAGATTAATAAAAGGATAATTGCACTCCATCGAAAACTAATTCAGAATTCATTTAGCGGTTTTATTGAGTCGGTGCCTGCTTATTCTTCACTTGCGGTGTTTTACAATTATGTGGAGGTGAAGTCAATCATTGATGATCAGAAAACTCCATTCAATTATGTAAAGGGATTTCTGGAGGAGATTTTGAAAGCTGGAGTACAGATCAATTCAGAAGAAACAAACAGAGTTGTCGAGTTGCCGGTTTTTTATGATGGCGATGATCTTGATTTCCTTGCTCACCAACATCAGCTGACCCGCGATGAGGTAATTTCAATCCATGCTTCAAAAGCATATCATGTTTTCATGATCGGATTTCTTCCCGGCTTCCCTTATATGGGTTCTGTTGATGAGCGCATAGCAACTCCACGAAAAAGTTCTCCTCGCACAAAAGTACCGGCAGGGAGTATTGGCATAGCCGGAATACAAACAGGAATCTACCCAGTGTCTTCTCCTGGCGGTTGGCAATTGATTGGCCGCACGCCTTGTAAAATTTTTGATGTAAAGAAAGAATCGCCTTGCTTGTTGAGGCCGGGCGATTCAGTGAAATTCTACTCGATTGACAAAACCGAATTTGAAAAACTGAATGAGTATTAAAATTCTGAAGCCTGCAATGCTGACTACACTAGTGAGCGATGGGAGGGAAGGCTTCCGGAGTTTGGGTATTGGACCGAGCGGAGCAATGGATCACTTTGCAATGAAGATCGCAAATTATTTGGTCGGCAATGATCATGAGGCTGTAATGGAGTTAGGGTATTCTTCTGTCGATATTTTATTTCATCAAGGTCAGGTGGTTTGTATAACTGGGAAGGGGTTCAGCCTTCAAGTTGATGGAGAAAATATTCCTTTGTGGAAGCCATTTAAATTAAAGGCAAACTCTCTATTGAAATTGAAGAAGACTTCAGCAGGGGCGTGGGCGTACCTTGCTGTGAATGGAGGGTGGAACGCAGATACTTGGCTTGGAAGCACGACTACTAACTTGAGTGCCGTTGCAGGGGGATACCATGGTCGGCCCTTACAAAAGAATGATGTTGTCGAATGGATTGATGGAGGGATTCAAATTGAAGAGACTAAAGTTTTGCCGTGGGGAATTTCAATTAATGAATTAAATCAGATCTATTCTCCAGCTAATGAAATCAGGTGCATCCCTTCTGTAGAAACCGAGATGTTATCACTACAATCAAGTGAGAAATTTATTTCTGAAGGATTTATTGTTTCGAGTCAAAGCAACCGGATGGGTTATCGCTTGCAAGGACCAGCTTTGTCATTGAAGGAACGAATCGAATTGATTTCATCACCTGTAGATTTTGGCACCATTCAGCTCTTGCCTGATGGGAATCTGATTGTCTTGATGGTGGACCATCAAACCACAGGCGGCTATCCAAGAATTGCTTCTGTGATCAAGGCCGATTTATCAAAACTAGCTCAACTTATTCCAGGAGAAAAAGTAAATTTCAAAATGATTTCTTTAGAAGAAGCAGAAATGGAATTGTTTTCAAGGGAACAAAAATTACGAGAGTTAAAAAAGAGTTGCCTGGCTCGGTTCAATGAACATTTCAGATGAACCAATTAACCATCGATCTCAACTGCGATATGGCTGAAGGCATTGGCAACGAAGCTGAACTGATGCCATGGATAAGTTCAGCCAATATCGCGTGCGGTTATCACGCAGGCAATGAAGAGTTGATGAAGTACACAATTGAACTTTGTCAGAAATATAATGTAGCTGTGGGGGCACATCCATCATTTCCTGATCGTGAAAATTTTGGCAGAACGAATATGAATTTACCAACTGATAAGGTTTATCAGTTGGTAGCGGAGCAACTTCAAATCATTCATAAGATCGCTCAGCAACAAGGAGCTCAATTGCATCATGTGAAACCGCACGGTGCTCTTTATAATATGGCGGCAAAGGATCCGGTATTGGCGCGAGCCATCGCGAAAGCAGTTAAAGATTTTGATGATCGATTGATATTCTATGGTCTTTCACAAAGTGTAATGATTGATGAAGCACAAAAACTCAATCTAAAAACGGCACAAGAAGTTTTTGCTGATCGCACCTACCAGCCGGATGGTTCACTGACTCCCCGCACGCAACCCAATGCTTTGATTACAGATGAAAGTAAAGCGCTTCAACAAGCGATTCGATTAGCAAAAGAGAATAGAGTAGCGAGTATTTCTGGGAAGCAAATTTCTTTAAAGGCCGATACGATCTGTCTTCACGGAGACGGAGCGCATGCAGTGGCGTTTGCCAAATTAATTCATGCGCAAATGATCAGCGAGAAAATTGGAATCAAACTCATTCAATGAAAAAATCTTTTCTCTCTGGACCACTGGCAGGCGCAGCATTTCTAATGGCTACTTCCGCCATCGGCCCAGGGTTCATCACTCAAACCACGAAATTCACTGAGCAACTCAAAGCAAGTTTTGGCTTTGTTATTTTGATTTCGGTTTTATTGGATATCGGTGCGCAGCTTAATATCTGGCGATTGGTAAGTGTAAGTAAAATGTATGCGCAAGACTTGGCGAACAAAGTAATTCCTGGTGCCGGTTATGCCTTAACGGTAATGATCTTGCTGGGAGGTCTCGCTTTCAATATTGGCAATATTGCCGGTGCTGGTCTTGGTTTACAAGTGCTAACGGGATGCAGTGTAGAAGTAGGAGCAATGATTAGTTGTGTAATTGCAGCTATCATTTTCTTTGTGAAAGAGGCAGGTAAAGCCATGGATACTTTTGCGAAGGTACTCGGGTTTGTAATGATTGGCCTTACACTCTATGTCGCGTTTAAGTCAGAGCCACCTTTGGGTGAAGCTGCTGTTAAAACTTTCTTCCCTCAAGTAGTAGATGAATTGGTGATTCTTACAATCGTTGGAGGAACAGTAGGAGGTTACATCTCCTTTGCTGGAGCTCATCGATTGCTGGAGGCAGGCATATCAGGGAAAGAGAATTTAAAAGAAGTTTCGAAAAGTTCTGTGTCTGCAATACTGATTGCCTCATTGATGAGAACCATTTTATTTATTGCGGCTCTTGGAATTGTGTGGCAAGGAATCTCTTTGGGTAACAATAATCCGGCAGCGGTGGTGTTTCAAAGTGCTGCAGGGAAAGTAGGTTACAAGATTTTTGGGTTGGTATTATGGAGTGCCGCGATTACTTCTGTTGTTGGATCTGCTTTCACTTCTGTTTCGTTTGCCAAATCTCTAGCCCCCTTTGTTGAAAAGAATTTTCGTCAGATCATTATCAGCTTCATCGTTTTATCTACCATTGTTTTCATTATCGTTGGTCAGCCTGTAAAAATACTTATTGCTGTGGGGGCTATCAATGGATTGATATTACCTTTTTCACTTGCTATTATTTTGTCGGCAGCCTGGCGGAAAAGTATCTATCCGGATTATAGTCATCCAAAATGGTTATCCGTAATCGGTTGGATTGTCGTTGCGGTGATGACGTACATGGCCATTCAGGGCCTGCGCAACTGGTTTTGAAACCTTGGTTTTGCCCCAATCATTCAATTAAAACCTTGACAATAATCATCTGCAAAACGGGCGAATTTACGAAGTACAATTGCTTCCATTTTTCACTTTTTTCCTTTACATTCAATTACCGATTCATCTAGCTGACTAAGGCTACACTTCCAAAAAAGTTTTGCAGTCCGCACGTGTTCAGGGAGTGATAAATGAGTTGATACAACCATGTTATTAACCTCAAAATCTTACTCCTATGAAAATCTATGACGACAAACACATCAAAAACATAGTGTTGCTGGGTGCGCCCAAAACAGGCAAGACATTGCTTGCCGAGGATATGCTCTTTGAAGCGGGCATCACACATCGAAGGGGCACTATCGAAGGAAAGAATACGGTGAGTGATTATCATGAGATAGAGCAAGAGCGAGGCAACTCCGTTTTTGCAACTGTACTACACACCGAATGGCGCGACTATAAAATCAATATCATCGATACGCCTGGCTTCGATGATTTTGCCGGTGAAATGATTGCCTCCTTGCGCGTGGCTGACACTTGCGTGGTGGCGATCAATGCTCAGCACGGTGCCGAAGTGGGTACCGACTTGATTTGGAATTATGTAAAGCAATTTGACAAGCCCGTGATCTTCGCTGTCAATCAAGCCGATCACCCCAAAGCAGATTTTGATAAAGCACTTGCGTCATTGAAAGAACATTATGGAAGTGCAGTTATTCAAATGCAGTATCCGCTGAATCAAGGAGAGAGTTTCAACTCCATCATCGATTTGTTGAAGATGGTGATGTATAAATTTCCCGCTGGTGGCGGTAAACCTGAAAAACTTCCGATACCTGATTCTGAAAAGGAAAGAGCAGATCGTCTGCACAACGAGTTAGTCGAGAAAGCTGCAGAGAATGATGAGAAGTTGATGGAGAAGTATTTTGAAAAAGGAACCCTCGATGAAGATGAAATGCGTCAGGGTCTGAAATTAGGAATGGTTCATCACGATCTGTTTCCTGTATTTGTGATGTCTGCCAAGAAAAACATGGGCACAGGTCGCATGATGGGTTTCATCGATAATGTGGCTCCCTCACCTATCGATGCTAAACCCGAAAAGACAACTTCAGGGAAAGAACTTTCATTCGACCGCAGCCAACCTGCGGTCTTGTTTATTTTTAAGACTCACATTGAGCCCAACTTGGGTAAGCTCTCTTACTTTAAGGTGATGTCGGGCGAAGTGACGCCAACTTCAGAATTGATCAATACACAGACAGGCGCAGTGGAAAGATTCCATCAACTTTTTATCATGGATGGAAAAGCGCGTAACCCGGTTGAAAAATTAGTAGCAGGAGATATTGGTGCGACATTAAAATTGAAGGATACGTTCACGAACCAAACACTTCATGTGAAGGGATTTGATGTTGCCGTTGAGCCGATTGTCTTTCCTGAGCCGCGCATGCAGGTAGCGGTTATTGCCCAAAGCAAAAACGATGATGAAAAAATTGGAGAGGTGCTGGCTAAAATCCATCAAGAAGACTCGACACTGCAAGTAGGATTTTCAAAAGAATTGAAACAGCTGATTATTTCAGCTCAAGGTGAATTGCATTTGACAGTATGCAAATGGTTCTTAGAAAACGTGTACAAGCTGCACGTTGATTTTGTTACACCTCGAATTTCATATCGTGAAACTATTCGCAAGCCGATGACTTCGAATTACCGCCACAAAAAACAATCGGGTGGTGCAGGGCAATTTGGTGAAGTGTATATGAAGATCGAACCTTATTATGAAGGGATGCCCGAACCAACCGAGTACAGTGTTCGAGGGAAAGAGTTTATTGATCTTGAGTGGGGAGGCAAACTTGTATTTTATAATTGCATTGTTGGTGGTGTAATCGATGCGCGCTTTATTCCATCGATATTAAAAGGGGTGATGGAGAAAATGGAGGAAGGCCCAATCACAGGCTCTTATGTGCGCGATGTGCGTGTGATGGTGTACGATGGAAAAATGCATCCGGTAGACTCAAACGATATTTCGTTTAAGATTGCAGGCATGATGGCATTCAAAGATGCATTCATGAAAGCAGAACCTCAGCTGCTTGAACCGATTTGCGACCTTGAAATAAAAGTACCCGAAGAAATTATGGGCGATGTCATGGGCGACCTGCAGACACGCAGGGCGTTGATTATGGGAATTGACACGAGCGGAAATTACCAAGTAATTAAAGCGCGTGCTCCTTTAGCCGAGCTCGATAAATATTCAACTACGCTTCGTTCCATCTCACAAGGAAGAGCAAGCTTTACTCAGCGCTTTGCTGACTATGTTCCAGTTCCATTTGATTTGCAACAAAAATTGGCGAAGGCAGCAGTAACAGAATTGGTGAATGTCTAAAGTGGCCGTTAGTCATAGAGTATTTAAAAGAGGCCGATCACTCGGCCTCTTTTATTATTTTATTTCTCTTTGATGTCGCCCCAATTCTTCTCCGCAACAGATATCAAATTGTTTCGATCTTTCAGCCAGTCTTGTTTTACATCTAAATTGTAATTGAGGTACAATTTGTTGTTGACAATAGCCCATGCGTCTGGTTCGCTCTTCACTTTGTATCCTCTTGAAACTCCAAACGAGCAGAATCCACCGAACTGCGGACTAAACTTTTCCGGTTGACCCTTGAATTTCTCAAGGTTCGCTTTTGATGCGAATAGCCAAGTAGCGTCATTCCAATTCAATTGAAATTGACTATCGCCTTTTACAGGTATACCGTCTGTAAAATAAGCCACGGCATCATATCCACTGATTGCCAAACCATCCTTCTCAAAAACTTTGCTCTGCGCAAGGGCGGAGTATGAGAAGACCAACATCACTACACTTACCAATACTCTTTGCATAAAATTGTTTAATTAAATTCCATGCAAAAACGATTTCCATGCTTCATTAGATTGTCATGCTGTTGACAAAACTTGAAATGGACTAAACAAAAATCAGATTGTCTTTGTTGTGCATTCTGATTAAATAGGTCTTTATGAACTTGAAAAAGAAAATCATCGCTATCTGCGGAAGCACAAGAAAAACATCGAGCAATTTAAATTTGATCAATGCCATCATTGACTTGACTCAGCAGAAATTTGAGATATCCCTATTTGAAGGACTTGGCAGCATTCCTCATTTTAATCCTGACCTTGATAATGACACTCCTCCAGCGACAGTGAAAGATTTCCGGAAGCAATTGAAAGAAGCGGATGGAATTTTAATCTGCACACCCGAGTATGCAATGGGTGTGCCGGGTACCTTAAAAAATGCAATTGACTGGACGGTATCTTCATGCGAGTTTTCACACAAGCCAGTAGCACTGATTACAGCATCTTCACTGGGTGAAAATTCACATGAGTCTTTGTTGAAGACGTTAAAAATAATTGAGTCGAATATTACGGATCAAACTCAATTGGTGATTTCTTATGTAAAGACCAAGGTGAGTAAGGACAATACGATTATTGACTCAAACACCTTGGCCCAGGTGAATTCTGTAATGAATTCATTTGAACAATTGATCACCGAAGCTCATTCGGTGATCAACTAAAAAACATTATTTCTTTTTCTTCTGCTGACCCGGAGCGAACTCCTTTGCTGATTGGGCACCTGCTGCTTTTTTCTGCTGACCAGGGGCATTTTGCTTCTTTACCTGACCGGGAGGTACACCTTTATTTGTTATCAATACACCGGTACACTTGCTTAACAAGAAGACTACAGCCAACAATGCAACTACTCTTACAAAACGGATTTTCATTTTTTGATTGGTTTTATAGGACAAAGATGGGATGCAACACGCGCTAATCATCCGCAAAAAAGCGCAATACCTTACATGTGTTTTTTTAATTGGATGGCGTTTCTAAGGGATTCACTGAAAGGAGAATTTTAGTTCAAATTCATTTCGCTTGTCTTGGGGGAGGAGGCAGTTGCGTGTTAGAAGCCTCTGAATTCTCTATTTCCCCGGAAGATTTTTTATTGGTCGAATGTAGTCCGGTTGTTTTCCTGGGTTCTCCTGAAGAGAGAACGGCAAATGAACATTTGGTCAAAGAGAGTGTTATCGTCAATAATGCGATCAAGCGAAAAAAGCCTTTCATTAAAAAAAATTTACACCACAAAGATGTAAGCCTATTCGAGCCGTTGATGTGTAAATCAATCCAATACCTTACGCGAGTTCTTTTATGTGGAGCGAAGTATTTTTTACTGTTTTGTCAACAGCTCTCTTCTTAAGAATATTAGTTTGTTTAACAGTATGAAAATAATAAGCAATCCAAAAATTGGAATCGCTCTATGAGGAAATTTCAAATGAAAATGAAACAAGCTAATTTCAGATGTCAATTTGGTCACAAGAAAGAATAAAGTGAAGCATGCCGCAAACGCCAGAAGAAAATGAACTCTAATTCTTTTAGCCTGATGTTGCTCTACCCTGTTCATTAGTTTTTCAGTAAACCTGTCAGTGGTTTTTAATAAACTCCCCTGAATCAATGATCTCGTTTTATCTTCGGTCATAATAAACTTTTCAAATCGTTGCCTGTCAATTTTTCCAATATTTCATACATGTTCTTTCTTCCTCTGTGCAAAATGACTTTGATATTGGATTCACTAAAATCAGTTATTTCCATAATCTCCCCAATTTTTAAGTCGCACAAGTAATAAAGCCTGAGTACAAGAGACTCATCGGATTTCATCATTTCTAATGCCTTTGTCACATAACTATTCCTCTCCAGTTCCATAAGTGTTTCAAAACTCCCTTTATGGTTCGATTCATGAAACTCTGAAACCTCCTCGTAGACCTTGTTCTTGTTTTTCTCCTTAACATTTAAACAAGTGTTGATCACGATTCGATAGAGCCAGGTTGAAAACAGAGAATCGCCTCTAAATTTTTTAATGTTTTTAAAGACTTTAAGGAATGCCTCTTGTAGCGCATCCTCTGCTTCCTCCTGATTCTTCAATACAGAACAAGCCAGCGAAAGAGATACATCTTTGTATTTTTCAACGATCATTCGAAACGCTGATGTATCTCCCTCGCTGATCCGTTCAAACAAATGAAGGTCACTATCTCTGTTCTCCACTTTCCGTTTTTTGGCGAACAAACTGTGCAGCAAATAAACCCAGGCCACCACCGATCAAGATCACAGACCAGACTAATAAATCCATGGTATCTTCAGATAGGTCAAGGACTGTAAATGCAGAAGATGCTCCAATTCCTAATGCAATGCCAATAACGATGCATGCAATTTCCGAATAACTTATTTTAATGCTCTTGGGTACAATTCCTTTGTCGGCTAATGCTTTTTTAAGAAGGTAATTGTAGCGCGCAATTATAAAGATTACCAATGCGCCTGATCCGAATACACAAATCGAAACGATAATGTTTTCAAAGTTTTCCATATGTCAACTGTTTTTTAGTTATGTTAAAATTCATCGTCAAGGTATTTTCCAATTTTTTTATAGAGCTCAGAGATCTTGTTGCTATTGGTAAAAATAACCAACCCATATTTTCTTTCTCTGTAAAAACAGCAATATGATGTAAATCCGGTGTTCTTGCCAGTGTGCAAGTATCGCACTCCGTTAGCAGTGGGTTTCATCGAGAATCCCAGGCACCATCCGGTTTGACCAGCGGTAAGAAGATCGTTGCCTTCTTTAAAATGGTTTTGCTCTTTGAGCATTTCATCGTAAGATGTTTTTGAAAGACCTTCTCCTTTAATCATGGCTTCCAGGAATTTGGCATAGTCGGCCGCCTCAGAATGTAGCGTATGAGCAGCGCCAAATGCTTTTGGTAGCCAAAGTTGTTTAGGCTCAGAAGTTTCATATCCGGTTGCTTTATGAGTATTGAAATATTCGTTCCCGACAAAGTAACTGCGCTTCATTGCAAGCGGAGTTGTAACTTCTTTTTCGAAAATTCCCTCAAGACCCTCCTTCCAATTAGTCTTGTTGGCTGTGGCCAGATAAGCAGTGAGATATTGATGTGCTTCACCTGAATAAGAAAAACTTGTGCCAGGGTTGAACTGCAATTCAATGGGTTTGTTTTCAGACCAATTGGGAAAACCGGTGCTGTGAGAAAGAACCATGCGCGGAGTAATCAGTTTATAGCGTTCGTCATTGTCTTTGATGGAAGGGTGCGGCAGCAATTTGTACATTGGCTCATCCAGACTCACCACACCTCTATCAAGCATTTTCATAAAAAAATAAGCAAACACAGGCTTTGATAGGGAAGCTGCTTCAAAAATAGTCTCGCTGTCAACAGGTGCATTGGTACTACGATCTCTCACTCCAAAGACCTTGTGATATACCGCGGCCCCATCGTTGATGATCGCAATTGACGCCCCCGGAATCTGAAGGCTGTCCATCGTTTTATTGATAAGCTTTTCGAGGCTTTTAACTTTTACTTTGTGGTTGCTGACTGTTTTTATGTGGCGAGAAATGTTTTGGGCACTCGCCTGAATTGCAAACAATAGCATTAACAGGTGTATAATCGTGAATCGATATGTTTTCATGTTTTGTGTTTTGAGATTGAAATAATTGAGATTGTCTTTTGTTAATTAACAACCATTAGACCGGGCAGCTTTTCAAATGGTTACAAAAGAAAATGCGCTCGCTATGTTGGCTACAGGAGTTCGGGAATCTTTAAGGGTAGTTTGAAATTAGTACTAGGAATTACTCGGCAACGTGAAATAGAACTTTGTTCCGATGCCTACCTCACTTTCCAACCATAAGTTTCCTTCGTGTCGGGCAATAAAGTCTTTGCATAACGATAATCCCAAGCCTGAGCCTTTCTCCTTTTCAGTGCCTAGTGTTGTAAAGGTTTTGTCGAGACGAAATAGAGTTTGGACTGCATCTTTGGAAATACCTACGCCATTGTCTTCAATACAAAATGTTGCAGTGCCATTTTCTATAATTGATGAAATCGTCACCTTTCCATTTTGAGGAGTAAATTTTATGGCGTTGCCGATCAGGTTTCTGAAAACCAGTTCTAACATATTGGGGTCAGCAAATGCTTTATGGCTTGGCGTTCGGTTATCAATGCTAATTTCTTTTTTCGTTGCCTGTACCTGCAATAACTCAACAGCCTTATCAGTGATCAGTTTTACATCGATTAGCTCCTTTGTAATGGTAATGCCATTCATTTGTGTTCGCGCCCACAATAGTACGTTGTCTATTAGCTCTGAGGTGTGATTAAAGTGATTGTCAATATTTTTAAGAAGCTCAGTTTGCTCATTCGCGCTTAGCGATTTCGAATTCAAAAGAAACAGAAACCCCTTCAATGAATTTAGTGGGGCTTTCATGTCGTGAGCGATAATGGAAAATAGCTTGTCTTTTACCGCATTGGATTCAGCAAGTTCTTTTTGCTTCTCTTCCAAGGCAAGATTCCTTCGCCTTACCCCACGGCCGGTTCTAAAGACGATATTTCCTAAAATCGAGAAAGTGATCAGTCCATAGATTACGGATACAGTTACTTCCACTAGACCTGTGCCGTTGATAAAATGAAATCCTTGAAGCAAAATTATTGGAAGACACCCCAAGGGAATAAGTAATAGTCTATAGATTTTATAAAATCCTTTTGCCGCTACATAGTTCGTTATAGCTACCAGCCCAATTACAAAACTTGGTGCAATAGAAAAATGGACGGTTCCAATAAAGACTCCACTCCAGAATAAATCAAAAATGGTTTCATTCAAAACCGATACCAGTGGATCGCGACTATCAATAGCCAAGTAGAAGAGGATAGAGGGTAACGCCAGTGATATAGCGATAAAAGAATACGGTAGGTATGATAGTGTTAGGTTGTTTTCGAAGAAATGCACCAAAGTGACAGTTACAACGAAGACTAATGCGGTTGTTCTGTACTTAAAGAATTCCTTAATTAATTGATCTGTGTTATTCCATAAGGTGATTACTTTCAGAATCATATTCTGTCTTCAGATCATTAAGCAATTGGTGATCGACTTTCTCTTCCTAATATACGCAATTGCATTTTTTGTTGGACAGTAGAGTATCAGAAGTTTTGGCCGATTCTCTAAGTTTATAGCAAGTTTAAATTATAGAATGAAGTCATTCATTAAAATCGTTCTGGTTATTGCTTCGATCGCTGCAGCGATTTTGACGCTGATCTGTTCTGTAGTTTACATTCGACTATTGATGTGGGACTATAATGAAGAAGGAAATCATTTTGATGTTGAGACTTCAACCAACTACACCGACAATGGAGTAGTTGCATTTGGTCTCTTAGCTGCGATATTTCTCGTGATTACGATCAGTCTGTTAATCGCTTTGAAAAGATTGAAGACCTGACGGGCACAAAAAAAGCGAAGGCCCTGCTTTATCGGCCCTCGCTTTGACAATACTTTCAAAAAACTTTTTAGGTACGCGCTCTCCGTTCCAATTTTCCGTTTTCAACTTCGCTCTCCTCTTTTCTATGGTCTCTGTCTTTGTAAGGATGCGTCAGTGCATGCACGGTGTGCGATACAGAGTCGGCAATATCATCGCTCAAATGCTTTGATTCTTCTTTAATTTTCCTCAGCGTATTCTTTCCCTTGTCTGGTGCAATTAAAATTCCGGTGATGGTGCCAATGGCTGCTCCGGCCACAAATCCGGTTAATACTTTTACGGTGGTGTTCATATGTTATAAAATTTAAGTTCTCGCATCCTGAAGTTTTCAGGACATTTGCGTTAGCGCAATCACGCTGCATTTCTACTACAACTTCACTTATTTAACAACGACACTCTTCCAGAAATTGTTTATGAAATGAGGAGTATTGTTAATCGACAAATACGGATACCATTAATCGATTTTTTTGGAGCGTGGAGAAGAAGAATTTGTTTTGATGGTGTGATTCGAGGGTTCAGTCAGTATGTTACGTATTCTGATTGGCGCCTATTCGGTATCGTCAGGTCTTTCGATCTGACGTGCTAAGCAAATTGATCTATTTATCAATCAATTTCAGCCAGTCTTTGATTACCTTTTGCAAAATCTTTTGTTTGCTCTTTGCGTCATTAAGATCTTTTAGCGTAGCGATTCGTCTGCCGTCTTTGTAGTCTCCTTCGAGCAGTCCGGATTGGTCATTCACTTTTGCGCCACTTGGAAATACCAGTATTATTCTTCCTTTGAAAAGGTTCATCACGATCATATCCCTTCTATATTCTTTAGGATCGAATTCTTTCATTTCTCCAGTGAAGTAAAAACTAGGATTATTCCATTTGATTCTTTCCCCGATTTGTTTGTCTGTGGCTAAAATCACTTTTCTCAAGTACTCAACTACTTCGGCTAGCCCTGCATCAAGTTTGTTGATATGCTCGGTTACTTGTTCCTGGTCAGCAAGTTTGTTTGCTTTTGCCATCCTGTTATTTCTTAAATCATTTTGGTATACCCAATTTACGAAAGAAGCTGGAAGACTGTATCGTCCTAAAATAACTTGACAGGTCTTGGGTTAAGAACTGATTTAAGTTGA
>CBRFFM010000019.1:0-79816 GCA_967789005.1 uncultured bacterium
GAGCACAGTCGTTGGTTCCATCAGCGGGGCAGCAGCGAGTGGGGGCGGTGCAATCACCAATACACTGACTAACACTTCGAATACGACAGGAACAGTAACCTATCATATTACACCTACTGTTGGCACCTGTAATGGAACGGTGAGGGATTACACGGTTACCATTAATCCAATTCCTACTGTATCGGCTGGCGGTCAGGCTATTTGCAGTGGAGGCACAACGAGTGTGTTGATCACGAATCCGAACAGCGTGAGTGGCACTTCCTTTAGTTGGACGATTCAGGGCAGCAGCAATGTAACGGGCGCGACAGTGGGAAGTGGAAGCACGATCAGTCAGACGTTAACCAGCACAGACGGAGTTACAAGTGGCACCGTGGTGTACCGAATAACCCCGACAGCGAATGGATGTTCAGGCACATTTGTAGATGTTACGGTTACAGTCAATCCAGTTCCTGTGATTACGAACACAGCGCCACAATTACAGAATACGATTTGCAGTGGAACGGCATTAAATTTCACACCAACAAGTACCATCGGAGGGACAACTTATACGTGGACGAGCACAGTCGTTGGTTCCATCAGCGGGGCAGCAGCGAGTGGGGGCGGTGCAATCGTTGACGCGCTGACCAATACATCTAATGTAGCGGGAACCGTAACGTATCATATTACTCCAATAGTTGGGTTATGTAATGGCATTGTGAAAGACTACATCGTAACAGTTGAGCCAGTGCCTTCTGCTAACGGCAGCGATGTAATCATTTGCTCTGGATCAAGCGCAATAATTACAATTAATGCTTCACCACAGAATGTAAGTGGTACAAATTATAGCTGGGTAGTATTCCCGTCTTCAAATGTTATTGGGGCTGTTGCCGACAATGGATCTACTATAAACCAGACGTTAACACTTAATAATTCTTCTGTTGGAAGTGTAATATATCGGATAACTCCAGCAGCCAATGGATGCAATGGGCCAACCAAGGATATTACTGCAACGGTTGATCCTGTAGCAACTGTTGATGCGGGTTCTGACTATGCTGTCTGCGAACCATCGACAATAGCTTTAACCGGAACAATTGGTGGCGCTGCAACTTCGGCAACATGGATCATCATAAGTGGAGGAAGTGGTTCAATCTCTTCATCTACAGTAAGTGGAAACACTGTTACAGCAGTTTATTCAGTAAATAATCCTTTGGACGTAACGAAAACTATTGTTTTCCAATTGCTAACAAATGATCCCGACCCATCTGGTCCTTGTAATCCAGTTTCAGACCTTCTAAGCGTCACCGTCAATAGAGCTGCAACTGTTGTTCTGCCAGCAAATTATGCAGTATGTGAGCCATCCTCAATTTCTTTGAATGGAATAATAGGAGGTAGTGCAACAACTGGATTATGGAGTGTGGTAACTGGTGCTGGTTCATTATTAGCAACCAGTGTTACCAATAATACAGTTTCGTCTTCTTATTCAGTTAACCCTTCAGCTGATATTTCATCAACATTGACTTTCAACTTAACTACCAACGACCCAGATGGTCTTGGTCCTTGTCAAGCTGTATCATCCAATATCAACATCCAGGTAAATCAAGCTGCAAGGGTGTTTGCGCCTGCAAGCCTGGCAATATGCGCAAGCCAACCAAGTGCGTCATTGCCCTCAATTATTTTAGGTGGAAGCATAGGCGGTTCAGCAACATCTTCGACTTGGACAGGCGGTGCAGGTTCGTATAGCAATAATTCCGATCCTAACGCGACTTATACAATAGGTAATTCAGAAAATGCCTCTTTAGCAACTGGTCCTATTACGGTTATACTTACTCTTTCGGCCCCAGATCCGGATGGTAGCGGACCTTGTAGCTTGGTGAGCACTCAAACATCACTCAAAATAAATCCACTGCCTTCCGTTCAGTTTAGCGGCTTCCCTCAAAATGGTAATTCACATACTGGCCTCCCGAATTACCCTTATATTGCTGCGAATGATCCTGCGATCTCACTAACCGGCTTCGAAATTGGCGGACAATTTTCTTCGCCCTCTTCATTTTTTGGCTCTCAAACCCAAACACCTTTTGATCAAGTTGCCTTTGACCCGAGTGTTCAGCCTATTGGTTTGAATACAGTTGTTTATACCTATACTGATGGAAATGGATGTACCAATTCTGATACACAGGTGATTCAGGTAAATGCTGTTACCAGTACAGATTTTACTCTAATTTATTCGACCGGAAGTGGGGTGCCACAAGATCAGAATTTTAACTATAAACTTTGCGCAGAGCAAGGGTATATCACGCTTGTCGGAAATCCTCTTCCCAATGGAGACCCTGTAACTAAGTTTGATATTATTGGAGCGAATTCTTCTTTTATAATTAATTCAGGTTCGCAGTGGTATCTGAACACAGATGGCCTTCCTGCAGGAACTTATACACTTACTTACACATATAGGAATTCGCAGGGAGTTACCACTCCTCCCAAGTATAAGACCATTAATGTGTTTGCGCATCCGAATGCAGCAATAATTGTTAATTCAACTTGTGTAACGAGCGCAGTGGTATTTCAAGATGCCTCGACCATGCCATCCACTAATCCGTTTGGAGATGCAATCAATGGATGGGATTGGAATTTGGATGATGGTATAATTAGATCTTCGCAAAACCCATCGGTGAGTTATGACCCTACCAATCCTGGCACAAAAAATATCTACTTAACAGTCTTTACGAATCAAGGTTGTACGGGTACTGCAACAACAACATTAAAAGTTGGAGATTTTCCGATTCCTGACTTTGGCTGGTCAAACATATGCACCTTTGACAAGACAAATTTTTCAGATAGAACGACCTTTAAGAGTGGTCAAGGCACAATTGTCAACTACAGCTGGGATTTTGGCGATGGCTCGCCCTTGATATCCGGGGCACCTCTCTCTCCCGTTTCGGGAAGCTCAAGTACTACGGGTACCTATGATAAGCCAATTCATGTTTATGGCATAAATGGCAATTACGATGTTAAGATGTCGGTGGTTACCGATGTAGGCTGTGTGCAGTCAGTAACCCAAACTGTCAATATTTTGATTACAACTACAGGCAATCAAACGCCATCCGCTACATATTCATATTTCGAGAAATTTAATTTCTCTGATGGAGGATGGGTACCTCAAGCCTTTAATGCTACTAATTCGACTTCGACCAACGTTATACCCGGTTCTCAGAGCTGGGTGTGGGGACTACCAGCGGGAATTTTCAATCCCGCTACTTCTGCGACTGATTCTGCATGGTGGACAGGCGCTAATAATAGTACTTACTTTGATTATGAGAGTTCATCTATTAACGGACCCTGTTTTGATTTGACCCAGTTAAACAGGCCAGTTATTGCTCTTGACTATTGGATAGACGCTAACGAAAATTACGATGGCGCTGTCATCCAATATTCTACCGATGGAGGAAATAGTTGGTTTATAATTGGCCCTCTACCAGGTCTCCCTGTTTCACAAAGAAAACAGGGAATAAATTGGTATAAGCCCGGTGCCACAATTGTTGGTAATCCAGGTCAGCAAAATTCAGGGCCTTATGGCTGGACTGGTTCTTCGGGAACATGGATTAATGGCCGCTTTAATCTGGATATTATCCCTGACGTGATTACCAGTGGGGTAAGTTCACGAAAACAAGTTCGGATAAGACTTGCGTTTGCCACCAATGGCCCAGCTGCGGGCTCATCTGTTTATAATGGTTTTGCTTTTGATAATATTTTCGTGGGCGAAAAAACCAAAAATGTTTTAGTTGAGCATTTTACCAATGCTACTCAAGCAGGTAGCCGTAGTGGAGATGATTATTTTGATAATTTATATGCAAATCAAATAAACTTGAGAAATGGTAGTACTGACTTTGTCGATTTACAATATCATGTAAGGTTCCCTCAGCCCGATGATCTTTCTCAAGATAACAATGATGCCTCTGCCCGTGCACTTTATTATGGCGTTCAGCAAGTTCCATATTCGGTAATGGATGGAAACTTGAATGGAAAATTTCAAAGGGGAGATTTTACACAAATCAATGCAATAGAAATTGACAGCGGAGCATTGCGCTTACCCAGACTCAACATAATTTCAATGGATACCACATCACTTTCTGGTACCTATTCAAATCATACGTTCAGTGCTAAACTGAAAATTAAAACCGAAGCTGACATCTCAGCTCAACTAATGGCGCAAATTGTATTAGTAGAAGATCCTGTCTATGATAAAACTTATTCTGCAACGGATACAGTATACCATAACATTGTGCGGAAACTTATCTATGGAACAGGCGGCCACATCCAAAATGTAACCTTATTGAAAGGCGATGTCTATACTTTCTCCAAATCGGATGTTCAGATTGAATCATCAATTGGCAATCCCGATAGTCTCCATCTCATAGCATTCATTCAAGATTATAGTACGAAAGAAATATTGCAAAGCGCCATTTTCCCGGTGAACCGGAAGCGAAACAGAATCATTACGGCTATCAAGGATCCTGGAGCAACCCAAGTTGCTTTGGAGAACGTCAAGATATACCCGAACCCGGCCAATGGAAAATTCAATTTTGGATTGCCCGGAGATTTTCCTGCTAACGGGATATGGAAAATTTCTGACCAACGAGGCATTAATGTAATGTCAGGTGATTTCAACGATGCAGTCAGCGGTATTAAGACAGTGGAGATAAATACTCTTCCGAATGGCGTTTATTTTGTGGCGATTGGCACTCCCGGAAGTGCACCTGTTTATAAGAAATTAGTGGTATTGAATTCCAACTAAACCAGCCTCTGAAGTTCTTGCATGGCTCTATTCAGTCTCTCACAAAGATCGGTTGAATACCCTTTAATGGTGGCAATATTTTTTTTATGCTTCGCTAAATCTTCCAGGACAAGCGCCAACTCTTTGGCTTCATGCAAGCCCATTAGAGTTAATGAAGGCTTTAATTTATGTACGGCACTGGCAAGAGATTCCCAGTTCTTGGCTTCGGTGAATGAATTGATTTCTTCAATGCTCTTAGGAAGAGATCGCAATATGGCTGCGAGCATTTCATCAATGAATTTTTGATTGTTGCCCGACATTTTTTGTAAATAGTCCAGGTCGATATTTTGATTAGCAGGATCAGCTTTTGCCTTTGTTTTTCTTGATGAACCATTCCCTTTGAAAAGCGTGAGCTTATTGTACAAATCTTCTGGGGTAAAGGGTTTCGAGAGGCAATCATTCATTCCATTTGCCAAACATTGTTCAACTGATGAGCGCGTAGCATTTGCAGTTAATGCGATGATGGGTAAATTTTTCTTCTCTGAATCAAGCGCCCGAATTGCTTTCGTGGCTTCAAATCCATCCATCACAGGCATTTGAATATCCATCAACACGATGTCATAACTCTCATTTTTTATTTTTTCTAAGGCTACATACCCATTCTCAGCAGTATCGATTTTGCAATCCCAAATCTTAAGAATGCTACTTGCATATAACCGGTTCACATCATTGTCTTCAACCAAAAGCACAGATAAATCTTTTAGGGTCTTTTTCAAGAGTGGCGAATCCTTTGCTAAATGTCCCTTGATGTTGGCACGACTTCCCAATTCATAAGGAATAGTAAAAGTGAATGTGGAACCGAAACCTTCATTGCTTGTTACTTGTATTGATCCGTTTTGAAGTTCTACTAATTGTTTTACAATAGTGAGACCAAGTCCGGTGCCGCCATATTTTCGTGTTACGCTGGCATCTGCTTGACTAAAGCTTTCAAAAATAGTTTTTAGTTTGTCTTTTGGAATTCCAATCCCGGTATCGCGCACTTCAAACTCAAGAAGATATTTTTTTACGTCCTTTTTCTTGACGTTGCAATTCACAGTTATGTATCCGTGATTAGTAAACTTAATTGCATTGTTGACGAGGTTAAGAAGAATTTGATTTAACCTTACGGGATCTCCAATGAAGATTTTGTTGCCATCTTCATGAAGATGATAGCGCAGGTCAATTTTCTTCTCTGAGGCTTGAAAAAGAAATGTATTAATCAGTGCATGAAGTAAGTCATTCAGATTAAATCCTATTTGCTCAAATTTTAATTTCCCTGATTCAATTGAGGCTAGATCCAGAATATCGTTAATGATTACTTTTAGATTGTCGGCTGCGCTCTGGATGGCATGTAAATAGGTTGTTCGATCGTTGCTGTTGGGGTTCTCATTAAGCAATGATGCTAGCCCTGCAATTCCATTAATAGGTGTCCTGATTTCATGACTGATATTCGCAAGAAATAGTTCTTTTGCTTTTTGGGCTCTCAGTAATTCTTCGGCATCTTTTTTTCGCTGAGCAATATCACGACAGTCAAGGATCAACCCTTTTATTTTTTCGGTTTGAAAAAGATTGATGGAGTTAAACTCTAGATATTTGAACGATTTGTCTTTGCACAAAAACTGAAATTCAACCGATTCATTAAATCTTTTTTTGGTGCTGGCCTGATATGCCTTTTTAAAATTGGAAAGACTGGAGGGCTGAATGTAATCAAAGAAATTTTTTCCCACCAGGCTATTGGTTCCATAGCCCAGCGTTTCTTTAACTGAATTATTGTGATAAAGGATTTCGCCATCGTAGTCAACAATAAAAATGATATCCGATCCGTCTTCAACGACAGCCTTGAAAAATCCACCTCGCTTAACGTAATTTTTCAGTTCACTCATAATCAAATCCCGGCTTGCTCCATTTCTTTTAGATATCGATAGATGGATGACTTACCAATGTCAAGCCTGCGAGCTACATCCAGCACATTGTTGTCATACTTATTCAAGTAATTGCGGATGATGCGATAATTATACTCTTGCAAAGTCATTTCGCGTAGCAACATCGCTTCTTCACCAGCCGCACTATTGAAGTTAATGTTGTCGGCCTGTATTTCATTGTCATCAGCCATAACAGCAGCCAATTCAATGACGGATTTCAATTCACGGATATTGCCGGGGAACGGATGCTTCAATAATTTATTTTGGGCTTCAGCGGTAATTTTCAATTTCGACATCTGATTTTCTTTACTGAACTGATCGAGAAAATAACGCGCTAGTAAAATGATGTCTTGCCCACGATCGCGTAGGGGAGGAAGCTGAATAGGTAAACCCAATAAACGATAATACAAGTCTTCTCTGAATTTTCCGGCTTTGGTCTCTTCAATTAAATTTTTGTGTGTAGCTACGATCACGCGCACATCAAGTTTAATTACCTGATTACTGCCAATGCGTGTGATTTCCTTTTCTTGTAAAACGCGCAAGAGCTTTGACTGCAAGTTCAAGTCCATCTCGCCAATCTCGTCCAGGAAAATAGTACCGCCTTCAGCTTCTTCAAATTTTCCGATCCTTCGGTTGGCTGCGCCAGTAAATGCGCCCTTCTCATGCCCAAACAATTCACTCTCGATAAGGTCGCGTGGAATGGCGGTAATATTCACTGCGATAAAAGGCTTGTCCTTTCTTTTTGAGTTATAATGAACAGCTTTTGCCACTAGCTCTTTACCTGTTCCGGTTTCGCCAGTCACTGAAACAGTGATTTGTGTTTTTACTGCTTTCTCCAGCAATCCAAATACTTTTTTGATCGCCAGGCTATTTCCTACAATGCTTTTTTCGAATTCGTATTTGGCAGAGATCTCTTCTTTCAATCGATCGATTTCGCGGATCAAAGAAGACTTGTTGCGCGCGTTCTTTATCGCATTTAAAATCCGGTCCTTGGCTTCTTCGTCCTTGGTAATGTAATCGAATGCCCCCAGTTTAAGAAGTTCTACGGCTGTGCCGATTTTCTCTTGGGCAGAGATAATGATTACACTTATGTCGGGATCAAATTCGCGAATAGCCCTCAATACTTTTTCACCCGGCATATCGGGCAGGGAATAATCGAGCGTGATTACGGAAGGTTTTTTGTGTAACTTATCAATACAATCTTTGCCCGTGGTGAAAAACTCAATCTCAAAATCAGGATCGAGGCTGAGTACGTATTGCAAAAACTTAGTATAGGTGGGATCGTCTTCGACAACGAAAATTTTCACGGGTTCTTTCTCGTACATGGGCTGATTAAATGATTAAATACGGTAAGATATTTACAGCTTAAAGTTTTAAAATTTACGGTAAATAATTGACTTTTACATTGTATAAATTTTAAGTATGGTTCCACAGCTTGATAGTCTTTCGACAGAAGAACAGGAATTCATGCTTAAAGCGCCTATACTGGTATGTATTCTCATAGCGGGTGCTGATGGAGATATCGATAGAGATGAAATAAAGGGTGCAATCTCACAAGCACGAAAAAGGCAAAAGAACTCAGCTGATTCTATGACACAGCTTTATGGTGAAATAGGAGAGGACTTTGAAGATAAACTGAAGGTGTTGTTACAATATTACCCGGTGGAAGTTTCTAAGCGTAACCCCATGTTGGTTGAAGAACTTGCTCGGCTGAACCAACTCTGGCCCAAGATTGATCCTAATTTTTCCACTCAGTATTATCAAAGTATTTGTGATCTGGCCATGACAGTTGCCAAGTCTTCTGGCGGATGGTTTGGAATGAAATCCATTGGTGATGCAGAAGCAAAATATGTGAAGCTGCCGATGATCAAAGACCCAGCGGCCAACTGATGGCCAACGAAAATCAAATTTTTGGGAGCTCCGTAGTACCATTCCGGTTGGTGTTTATCATGTGGCTTTCATTCAGCATCGAATTTTTTTATCACATCGACTTGGGGCACTTGGGTATTTTCCCGCGGACTTTTCATGGATTGTTGGGAATTTTTTTTGCTCCAATGATTCATGGTAGTTTAGCTCACCTCATTTCCAATACCTTTCCCTTACTATTTCTCGGAACAGTGTTGTATTTCTTTTATGACCGAATTGGCGGGACCGTATTTTTTAATTGTTACTTCATCACAAATGCATTGGTGTGGCTGCTCAGCCCCAGAGCTTCCTATCATATAGGTGCCAGCGGCTTGATTTATGGAATAGGTGCGTTTCTGATTTTGTACGGACTATTGCGACAGGACTTCTTGTCGCTCGTTATCTCTATAATCATACTAGTGGTTTATGGAAGCGCGTTCTTGTATGGTGTTTTTCCAAGCGATCCGCGTATTTCATGGGAAGCTCATTTGTTTGGCGCTTTGACGGGAATAGTTACTGCATTTACTTTGAAGGATAAAAATAGAGTGCGCTGATGGATAGTTCTGCCAAAAAGATTTTAGATAAACTCAAGACTAAAAAATTTGATCCGGTCTACTTGCTGCAAGGCGAGGAAACTTATTATATCGACTTGATTTCAAGTTACATTGAAGAGCATGCGTTAAGTGAATCAGAAAAGGGATTTAATCAGGTGATAGTTTATGGAAAAGATGCACCTATGGCCACGATCCTTACGCATGCCAGGAGGTTTCCAATGATGGCCGAGCGCCAAGTGGTGATTGTGCGCGAGGCACAAGATATTCCTGATCTCAATAAAGAAACGGGCTCGAAAATGTTGCTCGATTATTTATCGAAGCCGTCACCTACTACTGTGCTTGTTCTATGTCATAAGAACAAAACGTTAGACAAACGAAGAGAACTTGGTAAGAAAGCTGAGCAGCTGGCAGTATCTGCAACTTTCAAAAAGCCATATGATAATCAGCTGAGTGAATTTGTTCTTGCCTATGTAAAGGAGAAAAAATATTCGATCGAAGACAGTGCCGCTCAGATACTTGCTGAATACGTGGGCAATGATTTGAATCGACTGACTAATGAAGTGGATAAGATTTTAATATCTCACGATGCTAAAGATACTATCACCACTACAGAAGTAATGGCGAAGGTAGGCATCAGTCGTGAGTACAATATTTTTGAATTGCAGAAAGCATTGATCAATAAAGATTGGATGCAAGTAGCAAAAATTGCAAACTACTTTGAAGCCAATTCAAAGAAGAACCCTGTCATACCGATCGTAGCTTTTTTGTATTCTTTTTTTAGCAAAGTACTGGCAGCGCATAGTGTTGGCGATCGCTCTTCGCAGGGATTAACTACAGCGCTTAAGATTAGCCCTTATGCTGCTAAAGATTATGTCGCAGCATTGCAACGTTATCCTCAACATAAGGCGCTTGAAATAATTTCGTTACTCAGACAAGCAGATCTTAAACTGAAAGGAGTTAATTCGGGAAGTGAGGATGAAGGGCAGATTCTGAAAGAATTGGTCTTTCGTTTAATGGTTTGATCTGTTCTTCTCAGAAAGTAGGATTTATATTCACAGCTCTCGGCCGAAGCAACTACTGAGGTTTTAAGAAAGCGCCATCAATAATTAGAAGCTTTACTCCTTTTTTGGAGGTAGAGCGATGCGAACTTAAATCGTCTGAAACGATATAGCTCATTCCTTTAGAAAGCACAAATTTTTCCCCGGTCTGAAGTTCACTTTCAAATTCGCCTTCGAGGCAATACACAATATGCCCCTTCGTGCACCAATGATCTGCAAAATAATTTTCTGAGTATTCCACCAATCGAACTCTTAATCCGGCTACTAAAAGTGTCTGCCAAAATGATGTGCCAGTTTCTCCTTTGTGTTCGGTCTTTTCAACAGATGACCAATCAATCGTTTGGAAAGGGATAGTGTACATAAGAAATTAGGGGAGAGGGTTATTCGTCACCTTCTACTTCGTGTCTCTCGGCAAAGCCATTATGCTCTTTCGTTTTTCTTTCGAGTTCGCGAAGACGTTCGTTAAGATCGGGTAGTCTTTTGAATACAGCGTAAGCTTTATAATACTCTTTCACATCGAATGCCGGTGAGCCAATGATACGTTGACCTTCTTCTTTAATCGATTTGCCAATGCCGGCTTGTGCGCCAATGCCAGTATTGTTTGCAATTACTAAGTGACCAGCAATTCCCACTTGTCCTCCGATCATGTTGTTCTCGCCAACTTTAGAAGAACCAGAAATTCCGGTTTGAGCTGCAATCACTGTGTTTTTTCCAATCTCTACATTGTGGGCCACCTGAATGAGGTTGTCCAGCTTCACCCCCTGACGAATGACAGTTGAATCGCCAAACAGAGTAGCACAATCAATTACAGTATTTGCCCCAATGCACACGTTGTCTTCAATGATCACATTGCCCAGCTGGGGAATTGTTTTGTATGAACCGTCTTCTTGCGGAGCAAAACCAAAACCATCGCTACCAATTACGGTGCCCGAGTGAATCACGCAGTCGTTGCCAACTTTTGTGTCGGCATATAATTTTACGTTGGGATGAAGAATGGTGTTACTTCCAACGGTCACATTATCGCCAATGAAAACGTGAGGGTAGATCTTTACATTGTCTCCAATCTTCGCGTTGTTACCGATGTAAGAGAAAGCTCCACGATAAATATTTTTACCAACCATAGAATCTTTGCCAATGAAACATGGCTCTTCAACTCCACTCTTCTGAAAACTGATGGCGCGGTGATATTCTTCCAGCAACAAAGTAAAACTGCTGTAAGCGTCTTCCACTAAAATGAGAGTGGTTGCTATTTCTTTTCTTGGTTGAAAATCTTTTTTAACGATTACCGCACTTGCCTGCGTGGTGTAGATGTATTGTTCGTATTTCGGGTTCGCAAGAAAAGCAATTTGGCCTTTTTTGGCATCCTGAATTTTGCCGAGCATGTTGATCTTCTCATTGCCATTCCCCTGCACCTCGCCCTTCAACATTAAGGCTATTTGATTGATTGTGAATTCCATTTGCGTTTCTTCTTCTTGGGACTTGAACTTTACGACTTAGTCATTCGAGTTGTTAAATACCTAAGAGCCAACCCCTAAGGCCTATTACCTAATCCTGCAAAGATAAGTTTTTGGGCCAGCATAAATAGTTTTTTTTCACGATTTTACTCATCGCTTGTATGGTCGGCAGGTCGCTGGCTTGGGCTATGTCGAGCAACTTTCCGTTTTTCATCAGCACGTTAATCGGTTGGCCACCGGAAATGTAAGCCTCATTGCTCACCGACCCGTGCGAAAAATAAAAGCTCGCATCTTTTTGTAAGACTCCAAACTCTTTTTGAATTGCCTGTCTTACTTTTTCTGCTTCCGTCTTTTTAATTGGAGATTGAGTCAACTGAATCTGAAAAATTTCACGATGCAAAATCTTTCTACATAAGTCACTTAATATGGAATCGGGATGACCGCGCCAAAGTTTAATCGCGCCCCACAAGTCATTATCGTCAAGTTGGCCAAAGGCTTCAAGAACGTCATGCTGGTGAGCAAGTTCGCTTGCCGAATATTTTCCTTTTAAGAAAAACAATAGCGAATCGCTGGCTGGAATTTTTTCTCCGGCACTTGCTAAATACTGTGCTCGCTTCACAATATTGACCATCATGCGCTCGGCACTTACCGCAGTTTTGTGCAAGTATACTTGCCAATACATCAGCCTTCGTGCATGGAGGAAACTTTCAATGCTGAAGATTCCCTTTTCTTCCACCACGAGTTGGTCTTCGTGTACATTCAGCATGGCAATGATTCGATCAACACCAACGGTTCCTTCCATTACTCCGGTGAAAAAACTATCGCGGTTGAGGTAATCCAACCGGTCGATGTCGAGTTGGCTGCTCACCAACTGATGAAAGAATTTCCTTTGATAACTATTTCTAAAAATTTTTAAAGCAAGTTCTAATTCACCGTTGAAATGTTCATTCAATACTTTCATAAACAAATAGGAAATGCTTTCGTGTTTGATGCCCGGCAAGATCGTTTCCTCCAATGAATGGGAGAGTGGCCCGTGGCCAATATCGTGCAGGAGTATTGCAATGAGAGCAGCTTCGAATTCTTCCTTACTGATCTTGACTTTTTTCTTTTGAAGGTTCTCGAGAGCCCTTCCCATTAAAAACATCGCACCCAGGGCATGGTGAAAGCGCGAATGAACTGCTCCCGGATAAACAAAATCACTTACGCCTAACTGTTTGATAAATCTTAATCGCTGGAAGTAAGGGTGCGAGATCAGATCGAAAATCAGCGTGCTTGGGATCGAAACAAATCCGTAAAGCGGATCGTTGATGATTTTGTTCTTATTCAATCGAAAGGTTTGAAGTTTAAATTGTAACTTAGTTTTTTAACTACGAATGCAAAGGTACACGATTCTCTGGGCTGACGATGAAATCGATTTGCTCAAACCACACATTCTTTTTCTTCAACAACGTGGCTACGACATTACACCGGTAAATAACGGTGCGGAAGCTGTTGAGCTTTCGGATTCAAAACATTTTGATGTGGTATTCCTCGATGAGCACATGCCGGGCATGAGTGGATTGGAGGCATTGAGTCTGATCAAAAACAATAAGCCTAATCTTCCTGTGGTGATGATCACCAAAAATGAAGAAGAACGCATTATGGAGGAAGCGATCGGGGCTAAGATCGAAGACTATTTGATCAAACCGATTAACCCTAGCCAGATTTTGTTGTCGGTAAAGAAAATCTTGGACAACAAGCGGCTCGTGATGGAGAAGACTAATCTGAACTATCAGCAAGAGTTTGGAAAAATTAGCATGGCCCTTCTCGACAACATGAACCATGAGCAATGGGCTGATATTTATAAGAAACTCGTGTTTTGGGAATTGCAAATGGATGAGGCCGATAACCACGACATGGCCGAGGTATTGGAAAGCCAGAAGGTGGAAGCGAATACCAACTTCTGTCGCTTCGTCAAAAAGAACTACGAAGGATGGCTCAATAACCCGAACGTAGAGCGTCCATTACTTTCTCACCAATTGATGAAGAAAGTGGTGTTTCCTGAATTGGCCCATCATGCCAATGTATTTCTGTTTGTAATAGATAATCTCCGGTATGATCAGTGGAAGGTGCTTGAGCCCATCATTTCAGAATTCTATAATATCGATAAAGAGGAAACGTATTACTCCATCCTTCCGACCACAACTGCCTACGCGCGCAATGCCATTTTCTCAGGTATGCTTCCTTCAGAAATGGAGAAGACGTATCCTGAACTTTGGGTAGGAGAAGATGTTGATGAAGGGAAAAATAATTCTGAACACGAATTTTTGGCCCGCCATATCAAGCGTAGTAACCTTAACATCAAATCTTCTTATCACAAAATAAAGCAGTTGGAGGAAGGTCGTGATCTGGCCGACTCGGTGACTAACCTGTTCAACAACAAACTGAATGTGATTGTCTACAACTTTGTGGACATGCTTTCGCATGCACGTACAGACATGGCGATGATCCGCGAGCTCGCGCCCGATGAAGCTGCTTATCGATCAATCACGAAGTCGTGGTTTATCCATTCGCCATTACTGGAAATATTAAAAAAGGTCTCTGAGAAAAAAGCGAAAGTGATTATTACTACCGATCACGGTACAATACGTGTGAAGAAGCCTTTCAAGATTGTCGGAGACAAGAGTGTGAATACTAATCTTCGCTACAAGCAAGGAAAAAATCTTGGGTACGAGGGAGACAAAGTAATGGAGGGCTTGAAACCGGAGCGTCTCTTTTTGCCTAAGCAAAATGTATCAACTACTTATGTATTTGCCATTGAGGATCAGTTCTTCGCTTACCCGAACAACTACAACTACTATGTCAATTTTTACAAGGACACATTTCAGCACGGTGGCGTGAGCCTGGAAGAAATGATTATCCCTATAATTTCCTTAACTTCGAAGAATGTCTGAGCTTGTTTCGACAGAAGAAAGGATTTCTTATTCGCTCGCACAGATTAACGAAGCGGCAACAAAATTATTGAAGGCAGGCCGGGGAACAAATGTATGGGCACTGCATGGACCAATGGGTTCCGGAAAAACAACACTTACTAAGGCTTTATTGATGGAACTCGGTTCGCACGAAACTGTAGCTAGTCCCACTTTTTCTATTGTGAACGAGTACCAGGCAGCGAACCATGAAATAGTTTATCATTTTGATTTTTACAGAATCAAGAATGAAATGGAGGCCTATGATATTGGCACAGACGAGTATTTTGATTCCGGTCATTTATGTTTGGTAGAATGGCCTGAGAAAATTCCATCATTGTTGCCTGTACAACATTTTGAAATCCGAATAGAAATTATTGACGAACAGAATCGATTAATTCATTACCGTAAACATGGCTGAGAAAAAAAGTACCGGATTTGAAGCACTGGCAAAAACGAGTTTATCACCTCAAGAACAATTGGTGAAGGTGAAAAAGGGGAAGAATAATTTTTTCATTGGACTCCCCAAAGAAATAGCACTTCAAGAAAATCGAATTAGTCTTACCCCTGATGCAGTGGCCTTATTGGTAAATAACGGTCATGAGGTTTGGGTGGAGAGCAACGCTGGTGCAGGAAGCAAATTTACCGATCGCTCTTACAGTGAAGCCGGAGCAAAAATTGTCTATTCTCCACAAGAAGTTTATAAGGCCGATATCATTCTGAAAATAGAGCCGCCTACCATTGAGGAATTAGAATATTGCAAGCCGGGACAGACGCTGATCTCTGCTATTCAAATGGGTTACTTAAGCGAAGAGCGCGTGCAAGCCTTGCTTCGTAAAAAAGTGACCGCACTGGCCTATGAGTTTATTGAAGACAAAGTAGGAGGGATGCCGATCATCCGCGCGATGAGTGAGATTGCCGGTAGTACCGTAATGCTTATCGCTGCTGAATACTTGAGTACAACCAAAAACGGCAGAGGAATAATTTTGGGAGGTATCACTGGAGTGCCGCCAACCAAAGTGGTTATCATTGGAGCGGGCACCGTAGCTGAATATGCAGCGCGAGCGGCACAGAGTCTTGGAGCAGAGATACAAGTATTCGACAATCATTTGTACAAGTTGAGGAGGATCAAGCATACACTTGGTCATCAATTTTATACTTCTACTATTGATACAGTCACTCTCAGCGAAAGTCTACGAACGGCCGATGTAGTAATTGGTGCGTTGCGTGCCGAGAAAGGCAGAGCTCGCCATGTGGTAAGTGAAGAAATGGTAAAAGCAATGAAACCCGATTCGCTGATCATTGACTTGAGCATAGACCAGGGCGGGTGCGTAGCCACATCAGAGATTACCTCACTTGCTAATCCGACTTACAGAAAATACGATGTGATTCACTATTGTGTCCCTAATGTGGCATCGCGAGTAGCAAACACCGCCACTACGGCACTGAGTAATATTTTTACACCTACTATTTTAAGAGCAGCTGAAGAGGGCGGAGTTGAAGAAATGATCTTTGCCCACAAATGGTTCATGAAAGGAGTGTATGCTTACAAAGGAAGCCTCACCAACGAATCTGTTGCCCGTAAGTTTAAAATGAAGTACAAGAATATTGAGTTGTTGCTGGCAGTGAGAGTCTAGTTTAGGCTGCTTAACCTCTCCTCCAAACTCTTAATCTTCATCTCAGCATCTGCTTTCTTTTTCTTTTCCATTTCTAGTACTTGAGCTGGAGCACCTGCAACAAACTTTTCATTAGAAAGCTTTTTCATCACGGAAGTAAGGAAGCCTTTGTTGTAGTCGAGCTCCTTTAAGATTTCTTCTTTCTCTTTGGCTGCGTCAACTTTTCCTTCGAGGGGCACAGTATACTCATCGGTGTCCACCATGAATTTAGTTGTGGTAGTTGAAGTCGTTGGGAACGTGAAGTCGATAGAAATTAAATTAGCTAATTTTCTTATCACTGATTCGAAATATTCGATCCTCTTAGCAGATTTGCTCGCAAATAGTCTAAAACTTTCTTTCGGAGAAATTCCTCTAGCATTTCTAACATTTCTAATCTGAGTAACAATCTCAAATGCAGCGTCACCTTGACGTAGAATGATCGGGTCATACGATTTAGCCTTTGGCCATTCGGCAATGATGATGCAATCTTCTTGTTTTCGATCCATTAGCTCATGCCACAACTCCTCAGTAATGAAAGGCATGAACGGATGAAGCAATTTCAAAATCGATTCAAAAAATGATACGGTCTTTTGATAAGAAACTTCATCGATTGGCTTCTCAAACTCAGGCTTCACAATTTCCAAATACCACGAGCAGAAATCGGTCCACACTAATTTGTATAGAGAGTGGAGTGCGTCTGACATCCTGTATTTTGTGTAGTGATCTTCGAGCTCGTTAATCGATTGGTTCAACTTTGCTTCAAACCATTCGATGGCAACTTTGTTTTCTTCCGGCTGAGCATGTTTAGAAACCTCCCATCCTTTTACCAAACGGAAAGCATTCCAAATCTTGTTCGCAAAATTTCTTCCTTGTTCGCAAAGCTTCTCATCGAATAGCAAATCGTTTCCGGCAGGCGAGCTGAAGAGCATTCCTGTGCGCACACCATCCGCTCCGTATTTCTCCATGAGTTCCAAAGGATCGGGAGAGTTACCCAACGACTTACTCATCTTTCTTCCTTGCTTGTCGCGAACAATACCGGTGAGGTAAACATCATTGAACGGTTTCTCATCCATGTATTCATAACCGGCAATAATCATTCGGGCCACCCAGAAGAAAAGAATCTCCGGTGCAGTAACCAAAACATTGGTAGGGTAGAAGAATTTCAGATCCGCATTTTGAGATGCATTGATTTTTCCGTTTTGAAAATATTTTTCATCGAATCCATGGAACACCTCAATTGGCCACAGCCACGAAGAGGCCCAAGTGTCTAGCACATCTGAATCTTGAGTCAACTTGAAACTTTGAATATTGAACTTTGAACTATATAACCTCTTTGCCTCCTCTTCATTTTCAGCAACTACATAATTCCCCTTTTCATCATACCAAGCAGGAATCCGATGACCCCACCACAATTGACGAGAGATACACCAGTCGCGCACGTTTTCCATCCAATGGCGGTACGTGTTTTTAAATTTGGCAGGGTATAATTTGATGTCGTCATTCTCCACGGCATCTTTTGCACGAACAGAAATCTCTTTCATCTTCACGAACCACTGCAGAGAAAGTTTTGGCTCAACCACAGAGTTGGTTCTTTCACTTCGCCCGATTCGGGTAACAAATTCTTCTTCCTTAATTAGATGACCTGCTTCTCTAAGATCTTTTACAATTTCCTTGCGAACAGCAAATCGATCTTTGCCTACAAACTTTGGAAGCTCGCATTTTTCGTTGAGGGTTCCGTCATCATTGATGGTGTCGATCACCGGGAGTTTGTGTCGAAGACCAATTTCATAGTCATTCACATCATGAGCAGGGGTTACTTTTAAGCATCCGGTACCAAAAGCCTTATCAACGTAGTCATCTGCAATTACAGGGATCTCGCGTAAGATGAAAGGCACTAATACTTTTTTGCCAATCAGATTTTTATAACGTTCATCGGATGGGTTCACGGCAATCGCCACATCGCCCATGATGGTTTCAGGTCGTTGTGTAGCAATGGTAATCCACTCTTCGCTATCTTTCATTTTGTAACGAACAGAGTAGAGCACGGAACGTTCGCCATCTTCTTTGTATAAAACTTCCTCGTTTGAAAGCGCAGTTTTCGCTTCACAATCCCAATTGATCATCCGCAGTCCGCGATAGATATATCCTTTGTTATGGAGATCAACAAAAACTTTGATTACGGCCTTGTAATAATCGGGATCCATGGTAAAGTGCGTACGTTCCCAATCGCAAGAGGCTCCCAACTTTTTTAACTGATCAAGGATGATGCCTCCATATTTTTCTTTCCATTCCCAGGCATATTTCAAAAACTCATCGCGCGAAAGCGAAGACTTCTTAATTCCCTTTTCGCGAAGCATGGCTACGACACGCGCTTCGGTTGCAATGGAAGCGTGGTCCGTGCCTGGCACCCAGCAGGCTCTTTTTCCTTCCATGCGTGCTTTGCGGATAAGCACATCCTGAATGGTATTGTTGAGCATGTGCCCCATGTGCAATACTCCCGTTACGTTTGGAGGAGGAATAACAATACTGTATGGTTCTTTATCAGAGGAAGGTTCGGCATGGAAAAATCCTTGCTCCATCCAGTATTGATACCATTTGTTTTCGGTTTCGGCCGGGTTGTATTTCGTGGAAAGTGACATGGGACGTAAAAATTAACTCGATTAAGACGGCAAAAATAGAAAATGCCAGTGACTAATGATGAATAAAAAAGCCGACTATTTGTCGGCTACCAGTTTTGTCTGAGTTTAACGTTTACCTCTCTGTAAAACTGAATACGAATGATCCGAGGATTGCCCCAATGGGAGGGCCAACCAGGTAAAGCCAAACGTTTGAAAGGGAGCTATTGCCGCCAACCAATGTATCAATCAAGCAAGGTCCGAAGCCAACCGCTGGGTTGTATGCTCCTCCTGAAATTCCGCCTCCGGCAAATGCTGCGGCTAAAACAGTGAAGGCGATGGCGAAACCGAAATAACCATTGCCAGCGGTAGCCTTTGATACGGCAACATTTAGTACCACAGATACCAACGCGAAAGTGAAAATGATTTCAATCAATAGCGCAGCTAATGTTGATGAGGATGGGTTGGGGCCTGGGGCAAACGTATTGCCAGTGATTACATATGCAACCAATGCAGCTGCGATGCTCCCAATAACCTGAAACACCATATACATACCCGCATCTTTGGTGTCGATTTTCTTTTGAAGTAAAAGCGAGAGCGTAACAGCGGGATTATAATGAGCACCAGAAACATGCCCGCCCATATAGATCATAACCATAAGGATACTTCCAATGGCCAGTGGATTTCCTGTAAGACCAATTACGAGTACGAGAAAGAAAGTACCGATTAGTTCAACAACATATTTCTTCATGTATTAAGTTTTTTGGAAGGCCAAATATAAAGTCCGTAACCAAAGTTGCAACTAGATGTATGAAATTTAGCTTTTTGGTATAATAATCTTCCATCGAAAGGCCCAGCGCCAACTCAAAGAGTAGTTTTTGATTCCAGCTTTTTCAAGAATCTCGGTTATTTCCTTTCTCGAAAATCCTCTGAGTACAGAGAGCGGGGCATCGAATTTTACCATGGCTGATTTTGAAAAAAATTTTGTTAGCAGTTTAATGGAATAGAATGCCAATGGATGACGATGCAAATCATTAATTACAATTCCGATTCTGCTTTGCGAATAAAGTTTTTTGATGATGTCAACCAATTGCTCGGAAGTGAAGTGATGAAAGAACAAGGTTGCAATGGCGATATCAAATGTTTTTGATTGGAATTCTTGAGAAAGGATATTGGTTGTTTCAAATTCGATATTTATAAATTCTTGCGTGTGGCCCTTTGCATAATTGATAATGTTAGGGTTTGCATCTATGCCTGTGAAGTTTGCTTTTATGTTTTGTTGAGATAATTCTTTTGCCAGAAGTACCAACATGTCTCCTCCTCCGCAACCCAGGTCGATAATTTCTAAAGGAGTTTGAATATTTTTTTGAGTCAGCGTTTTGACTCCACTCACAGTAATTTGGTTGCCTCCTAAAGTTCTATTGATGAATTCCAACTCACGAAGGGTTTGATCTACCACCTCGCCTTTGCAATTGAGGTCATCCATGATTTCAATTGCACTAGAGCGATGCAAAAAAAAGGAACTCATTTCACTTGCAATTTAAGAATCATGCTTTCCATGGTAAGCCCCGGACCAAATGCCATTCCCATTATTCGCTCATTATCATTTTGCTTTGTGAAATTTTTAAGCATCTCTTTTAGAACAAAGATTACTGTAGGCGATGACATGTTTCCGAAATCGCGAAGTACCTGAAACGAAGCATTCAGCTTTTCATCTTCCAACTTTAATTCTTTCGCCACAGTCTCCAGAATTTTTTTTCCACCCGGATGAATGGCGAAATGTTGAATTTGATTTAAATCGATTTTAGTCTTTTTTAGCAAGGAGGCTAACAATTGATGAATTCCTTGTTGAAGGATTTGAGGAATGTAGGACGAGAGTTTCATTTCAAATCCAAGATCACCAATGGTCCATGCCATGTGTTGTTCTTCACTGCGAATAATATTGCTTTGAAATCCTTCCATTGAATAATTCATATCACCGGCAGGATTGGACTCCACGAGCATGGCGGCTGATCCATCGGCAAACAAAGCATTGGCGAGGATATTGTCTTCTGTAAAATCTTTTTGAAAATGAATGCTGCATAATTCCGTGCAAACGATCAAAACTTTAGCTTGATTGTTTGCTTTGCAAATTGAATCAGCAACTTTTAAAGCATTGATTGCAGCATAGCAGCCCATGAAGTTGATGCAGATCCGCTCAGTTGAAGAGGGAAGTTGAAGGGCGTCAACAATGTCGATGTCAAGACCAGGAGCGTACATACCGGTGCAGCTTACGGTGATCAGCTGAGTTATCTCTCCAATTTTATTTGAAGCAACACAATTCTTTATCGCGTCCAGACTTAGTGAGCATGCATGCTCACGGTAAATTTGCATGCGCTTAGCTGTGGATGGAAATGGCTCGAGCCCCTGGGTGTTAGCATAAAATGTGAAATCATTCTCTTTTCCATAATCACTCAAAACTGAAAATCTGGTTTTGATGGCGCTTGCGCGGAACACAGCATGCATTTTCCTTCGCTGCGTTTCATCAGGGATGATTCGCTCCATGAAGTGCGCAATGATGGTTTGCTCGAATTTATTTTGGGGAACAGCTGTACCAATGGACGTAATGAATGACATAAGTTTCAAGATACAAAGATTTGAAATTGCGATTCTAATCTCGCCTGAATTGTCTTGTAAGTGACTCGTTGAATTTTTAATCTGAAATTTTAAAAAGGTTTTCCGTGCGTATTCTTTACAATCTGATTGGCGATGAACTTGGAATGGATGGCAAGATTCACCGCAACATTTGAAACGAATTCGTTCCCAAAAAGTCGTTGCACTTGCCGACCGAACCACAAACGATTAGCAAATTCATTTTTCCATTTTGACGCATAGTTTGTTTCTAATTGCTCTCTTGTAATTGAATTATTACAAAAATCAGAAACCAGCTCAGCGGCTAGTTTTGCAGAATGAATTGCCATTGCCATTCCGTTGCCGCAAAGGGGAGTAATCATTCCCGCAGCATCGCCCATCATGAGCATGTGATTGAAAACTGGTTCTTTGGTCTCGAAAGAGATTTCGTTGATGGTTTCTGGCTTATCGAACAGGAAATCAGAGTTTTCAAAAATATTCTTTAGAACTGGGTTTTTCTTCAACACATCCTTTTCAAGATTTTCGATGCTTCCCGCTTGCCGGAGTTTTTCGCGATGTACCAGGTAACACAAATTTGTTTTACCATCTTCCACATTGCTGATGCCGCAATATCCTCCTTCAAAATTGTGAAGCGCAATGAGCGAATCCGGATGATCGGTTTTGATGTGATACTTTACGGCAACATAAGGCGAACGTTTGCTAACAAAATCCCTTTTGAATTCCAGGTCGAGCTTTGATCGCTTACCAAAAGCGCAAAGTACAAGGTCGGCAGTTAAAGTTTTGTCGTTAACTCGAACTTGAAAATGGTTGTCTGTAAAATTGATTTGAGATACTTCCTCATCTAATAAAAAACGCACTCCTGATTTTTCAGCTTCCTGATATAGGAAATGATCGAATGAATATCGGCTGATTCCAAAACCGCCAAGATCAAGAGTAAGTGTGGTGCTTTTGCCCCCTGCAGAGCTAAGTTGAAAAGTAGTTATGCTTGGAAGCTTGAATTCCTTCGGAAATAAATTCTGTGTTTGAAGAAAGAGGAGTGTTTCATTGGAGATATACTCTCCGCACACACGATGAAAAGGATAAACTTTCTTTTCGATCAACGTTACCTCGATTCCTTTTCGCGCCAGCAAAATGCTGCTCACCAATCCTGCCAACCCACCGCCAACGATGATTGCATTTTTCATGTAGGATTAAATCATCAATCTAAAACCAAACACAGGAAGTTCGCCTTGCATGAAATCTAAATCTTCTGACCTTTTAAAACCGATCTGCTCATACATTTTCCAGGCGGTTTGCATGGCCATGGTGGTATGAATAATCACTTGATTCAGATTTTTACTTTTGGCTTTGCGAATGCATTCGTTAACTAAAAGTTTTCCTACACCTTGCCCTCGGGTTGCAGGATCAACAGTCAACAATCTAAATCCTGCCGTACTTTGTTCTTGTGTGGCTGTTCCACCTGAGCCGTAATATTTGATGTCGCCAAAGTAAACAACCGCTCCTGCAATTTTGGTTTCATATGAAGTAGCAACTAAGATTTCGGTATTAGGTTTAACGACAAATTCGCCTACGTTGGCAAGTGATTTATAATAATTGGGTTGTTCATTTGGCTTTGGAAAACCATCAAGCTGCGAATAGACACTCACCATTAGCTTTCCAATTTCATCAAATTCAGAAGGCAACGCGTTTCTGATGGCGTATTCTTGCTTCGACATTGATTAAGAATTCTCAGTGGGTGAATTAATTGCAGCTCCTGAGCTCTTCACTTTCAAAGTAATCCCTTCCGTGCCGATCACTTCAATCGTTTCCCCTCTCTGAATGTAGTCACCGCGCGTGAATGCATCATAGACATTTCCATCGATCATTACTTTACCGCTAGGGCGAAGCACGGTGTGTGCCATTCCAGTTTTGCCCACGAGATTGGGTTCATTGGTACGCACTGAGTAGCCTTGCGAACTTTCTTGCGTATCGGTGAGTGCAATTCTCTTGAACGCTTTGGTCTCGGTAAGTTTTGCTCCACCAAAGAACAAAAGCAATACTCCGCCAGTGATTCCACCTAAGGCTGCGAAGGTTGCTTTTACAATATCACCAAGAGGAACAAATTCAAAATTGAAAAAGTCGTTGTTGAGCATGATGAGGATGAGCGAAGTTACGGTCAGTGCAATGCCCGTAATTCCGGCAACGCCAAATCCGGGAATGAAAAATATTTCTGCGATGAGCAAGATAATGCCCACCATCAGCGCGATGATTTCCCAATATTCGGCCAGGCCATTGAGGTAATAGGGGACAAGGTAAAGTACCAATGCCACCATTGCCGCTGCGATTGGGAAGACCGCACCAGGTGTTTGAAGCTCAAAATAAATTCCACCAATAATCATGAGGATCAAGAGTCCACTGATGAATGGATTGAGAAAGAAAGCTATGATCCTTTCTGTTGCTCCTAAAGTGTAATGGTCGAGCTCATAGGCTTCAATTTTATTTAGCTTCAAAATTTCTTCAATAGAATTGACTTTCGCTTCGCAATAATGATACTTCAGTGCTTCGTTAGTAGTGAAAGTGATCACCTTGCCCGCTTGCTTGATACTATCGACTACTACGCGTTCATCTACCATGCCTTCGGCAATTCGCGGATCGCGGTGATTTTCTTCGGCCGTTGATCGCATGATTGATCTCATATAAGATTGATATTTATCAGGCGCTGCTTTTCCATCTCCTTCAACTACTGTGGCGGCACCAATACTTGCCCCGGGCGACATGTAAATGCTATCGCATGCAATAGAGATCAAAGCCCCGGCAGAGGCAGCATCAGAATTGATGAAAACCCAAATCGGTTTTTTAAAATCCATGATCAGATCTACAATTTCCTTGGCATCAGTAAGAACTCCACCGTAGGTATCCATGTCGATGATTACATAATCGGCTTTGATTTTCTCGGCATGTTCTAAGGACAACTTCACGTATCGCAACATGCGCGGGTCAATCTCCGCTTTGATATCCATTACCATTACTTTGGATTTATCTCCCTGAACTCTAGCAGAGCCGGGCTTCTGGGCGATCAACCCAGACACTGAAAAAATCAGAACAAAGAGTATTAGCAGCTTTCGAATCATCGTAATCAAATTGTATTTTTGTATAAAGATAGGATATGGATGTGACGAAAATGAAAAGTTTTGAGTTTCGAGTTTCGAGCTTCGAGCGATTTGCACTCGCAGCTATTAGCTCGTGGCTCGTAGCTTTTAATCTAACCGCTTCACCAATGGATTCTCTCCGCATGGAAACGATCAATGGCAAGCAGTACATTATCCATCAAGTGGATCCGAAGGAGACCTTGTTTTCGATTTCAAGAAGATATGGAGTGCCCGTTACTGATCTCGCCCAGGAAAATCCCAGTGCGGGGTCCGGTTTATCGGTAGGACAAATTTTGAAAGTGCCATACATCCCTCGTGTGAAGGCAAGGAGTGAAAATGGAAATATCGTGCACAAGGTAGCCCCCAAGGAGACTTTGTTTTCCATTTCCAAGCAATATGAAGTAACCTTGGATGATTTGAAGAAATGGAATAATCTCACTGACAATGCACTTAATGTTGGTCAGGATATTGTCATCAAAAAGAGGACAGCTACAACTGAAATTGTAAAACCCACCGAGACAAAATATAAATTGCCCGATGCCAAGACTTTGCGCGGGGTACACACCGTTACCCCCAAGGAAACTTTATTCTCGATTTCTAAAATGTATGGAGCAAGTGTGCAGCAACTCAAAGAGTGGAATAAGCTCGCTGACAATGAACTCAAACCCGGACAAGTGATTTATGTTTTGCCACCGGTGAGCACCAATGAAACGTACCAGGCGAGCCAGTCTAACCAGGTTACCAATCAACTTGTAACAAAATCACAGGAGGTGAAAATCTCTGAATCTGTAATCGGATCAGACGAAATACATGAGAAAGGAATGGCTGCATTGCTCGAAGGAACAGATGGAAACCGCAAATATTTAGCGCAACATAAGTCGGCAAAGCCTGGCTCTATTATTAAGGTGCGTAATGAAGCCAATAAGCAAGAAGTTTTTGTGCGAGTAATAGGTCAATTGAACTCCACGGATGAAACTTTGGTTAAGATTTCCAGGTCGGCATATGATCGACTCGGATCAGCTGATCAGCGATTCGCGGTGGAAGTAATTCGATTCAAATAAATAAAAGGCTTATGAAAGCATGGGCACCAATATTTCTTCTTGCCTGTGTTCGCATGGGATTGGCGCAGAATCTTGTTCCCAATCCTGGTTTTGAAAAATACTACGATTGCCCCACTACTTATAATGAGCAAGGTTCTGGAAAAAATTTGGCCCCTGGTTGGTTCTCGCCCACAAGAGGAACTCCCGATTTATTTAACCGCTGTAGTTTTGGAAACGCAGGAGTGCCCCATAACTGGGCTGGCATTGCCAATGCACACAATGGGTGGGGCTATTCCGGTATCTATGGATATATAAATAATAGCGATTACCGCGAATACCTCCAGGCTAAATTGGTAAAACCTCTCGAAGAGGGAAGAAAATATAAGGTTGAATTTTACTTTCGACTTTCTGTGTACTCCAAATACAGCATCGACCGCATTGGAGTTTTGCTTTCTGATTCACTCCAAGAAGTTCCGCATGACAATGTGTGGATCATCAGTCCTTCGTTCACCCATGTCATGGATTCTGTTTACAGTAAGAAAACAGGAATGTGGAATCAAGTGGATTTTGAATACCTAGCTAAAGGAGGGGAAGAATTTATTAGCATCGGAAATTTTTCTCCGAACAGTGAGCTTCAGAAATTTCATTTGAGTTTTTCAAAAGCAAGTGAGCCATTGTTGAGCAAGGCAGCTTACTTTTATATCGATGATGTGTCTGTTATACTCATCGATGGAACGAAAAAAAGACCTGAAGCTGACTCCGTTGATCTCGCTACTAAGAAAATTATTAAGCCTAATGAAGTTTATATTCTAAAGCATATTTATTTTGATTTCGACAGCTACAGTTTAATGCCCATGTCAGAGCCTGAGCTAAACGTATTGGTTTCCATCATGAAAAAAAACCCCAAGTGGAAAGTTGAATTAAGTGGACACACCGATGATAAAGGCAATAATTTATACAATTATAACTTGTCACTTAACCGAGCGAAAAGTGTTGGATGGTATTTGATACAAAGTGGAATCACTCAAGATCGCGTTGTCTCTAAAGGGTTTGGCAAACTCAAGCCATTGAGCAAGGCCAAGACAGAAGAAGCGCGTGCAACAAATCGAAGAGTAGAAGTGAAGTTTTTAGGAAAATGATAAAGTTCAAACCTCTGAAATGTCTATTCACAGTTTGCTTTTGGTCGATTGTTCAACTGGGGTTGGCGCAAAAAAACTTAGTGCCTAATTCCGGATTTGAAGAATATGTGAAATGCCCTGTTACCTTCAGTACCGATCCGTTACATTTCGGTCCGAACAATTGGAGCTCTGCAACGCAAGGTACTCCAGACTATTTTAACAGGTGCAGTATAGGAGATATGCATGTGCCCAATAATTGGGCAGGTGTTTCGCACGCTCATTCTGGTTTTGCCTACGCAGGAATTTATGCCTGGAACACCGGCAAGAAGAATTATCGCGAATATGTTCAGTGCAAATTAACTGAGCCAATGAAAGCCGATCTCTTTTATAAGATTCAATTTTTTTACCGCCTCTCTTCGTATTCTGTCTACGCGATTGATCGAATCGGCCTCGCACTGTCCAACACGGAAGTAAAAGTCAGCTATGATACGTTGCTACATATCCAACCGGTAATCAATGAGACTAAAGATTTAGCCACACTTACTAATGCATGGATGTCAGCTTCGGCAAAGATTCAAGCAAAAGGAGGAGAGCAATATTTGATCATCGGCAATTTCTCAAGTAATGATTCGACTGAAAGCATGAAAATAGACTATCGTGAGGGCAGGAGTCTCATGCTAGGGAACAATGCCTATTATTACATTGATGATGTAATTGTAATTCAGGATGAGATAGCAGTTTCAGATGAAGAGCCATTCATCGAAGCACCCAAACTCAATGAGACTTATATTTTGAAGAATATCCATTTTCAATTTAATAGTTATAATCTTTTACCTTCTTCATTCACCGAACTCGATATTCTCATTTCTATAATGAAGAAGAATCCCAATTGGAAAGTTCAATTGAGTGGTCATACCGATGATCAAGGAACGGAAGAATACAATCTAACGCTGTCTCGCAATCGTGCAAAAAGTGTGGGCGATTACCTTATGCAAAAAGGTATTATCCGAGAGCGAATACAAACTATGGGTTTTGGTAAACAAAGACCAATTCACGAAAGCACTGACGAGGCAGCACGTGCTATCAATCGCAGAGTCGAAGCTAAATTCCTGGATTGATTCAAGTGAAGATCACTGGAAAGAACTCGTTCGAAAAGCTCAAAGATTTTCTTGATGAGAAGGTAGATCAGTTTAATCGACCCAATTTTATTGAACTCGATCCCATTTCTATTCCGCATCAATTCATAAAAAAACAAGACATTGAAATTGCTGGCCTGATTGCGGCTGTGCTTGCGTGGGGTCAGCGAGTAACGATCATTAACAAAACAAAAGATTTTCTTAATCGAATGGACAACGCTCCACATGATTTTCTTTTGAATCACCAATTGAATGACCTTAAACGATTTCGTGAATATAAGCATCGCACTTTCAATGAAACCGATGCGCTTTATTTTATAGAATTCCTCTCTCAGTATTATAAGAAAAACGATTCATTGGAAAGTGCATTCGCGGTCAGCGGGGCCGATGAACATGTGGGAAAAGGATTGATCAATTTTCACAACCTGTTTTTTAGTTTGGAAGATTTCCCGTCCCGAACAAAAAAACATATCTCAACACCTGAGAGAAAATCAGCTTGCAAAAGGATAAACATGTATTTGCGATGGATGGTGCGACAAGATAAAAAGGGTGTCGACTTTGGTATCTGGAAAAAAATATCGCCCTCTCAATTAATTTGCCCGGTCGATCTTCATGTTGAGCGCGTGGCCAGAAAACTGAAATTGATTAAGCGCAAACCAATGGATTGGGAGACAGCACTCGAATTGACTTCTAATCTTAAGAAGCTTGATCCGGCCGATCCGGTAAAATATGATTTTGCTCTTTTTGGTTTGGGAGTGATGGAGAAGTTCTAATTCGCGGTTTTAAGCGATCAATTTTCCAAACTTTGTGATGACGTACTTCCGTTCTCATAAAAATATCTCTACCTTTTTCTTTCAAAATCTGATTTTACAGCATGAAACTTGAACACAGAGATGGAAAAGAAAAACACATTCGATGCTATTGTAGTTGGCACGGGCATTAGTGGTGGCTGGGCAGCGAAGGAACTTTCTGAAAAAGGTTTGAAGACGCTGGTGCTTGAGCGTGGTCGTGATGTAAAACACCCGGTAGATTACCCGACAACCAATAAGCATCCATGGGAGTTAGCCAATGCCGATCGACCCACTCAAGAAGATTTAAAAAAGCAGGGCGTTCAGAATAGAACGGGTTATACCATCAAACCAAGTTCTAAACATTGGTTTGTGAATGATCTCGATCATCCCTACACTGAAACAAAACGCTTCGATTGGATGCGAGGGTATCATGTGGGAGGGCGCTCGCTCATGTGGGGCAGACAGAGTTATCGCTTGAGCCCCATGGATTTTGAATCGAATGCAAGAGATGGTCACGGTGTAGATTGGCCTGTGCGCTACGAAGAAATAGCGCCATGGTATGATTATGTTGAAATGTATGCAGGCATAAGTGGGCAGACAGAAAATTATCCTTACCTGCCGGATGGAAAATTTCTTCCTCCTATGGAATTGAACTGTGTGGAGTTGGAGTTGAAGAAATCAATTAAAGAAAAATTTAATCGGCTACTCACCATTGGTCGTGTGGCACATGCAACGGCTAAGCTTCCGCACACACCGTGGCGTAGCACTTGTCAATTCAGAGATTTGTGCATTCGTGGTTGCCCGTTTGGCGGCTATTTCAGTAGCAACTCGTGCACCATTCCTGCTGCAGAAAAAACAAATAACATGACGCTTCTGCCCAACTCAGTTGTTTATGAGTTGATCTATGATGAAAAGCAAGCAAGGGCTACAGGAGTAAAAGTGCTCGACTCAGAATCGGGTGAGCAGATGGAGTTTTATGCGAAAGTAATTTTTCTTTGCGCATCTACTTTCGGCTCTTCTTACATTATGATGAATTCAGTTTCAAATCGTTTCCCCAATGGATTTGGAAATGATAGTGGTGAACTGGGTCACAATATTATGGATCACCATTTTTTGGTTGGAGCCGGTGGTTCAGTCGATGGATACGAGGACAAATACTATGTAGGTCACCGACCTAATGGATTTTATATTCCGCGCTATCGCAATGTGGGCAATGACAAACGAGATTATGTACGTGGCTTTGGTTATCAGGGTGGAGCGGGGAGAGAAGGCTGGGGAAGAGCGGTAGCCGAACTTTCCATTGGAGCGGAGTTGAAAGAATTTGTAGCTAAGCCTGGCCGATGGCATGTCGGCATGACTGGCTTCGGTGAATTTCTTCCTGATCACAGCAATAAAATGACGATCAATAAAAATAAGAAAGACAAACATGGTCTTTATGTAATTGATTTTGATGTTGAGTTTAAAGAGAATGAATACAAGATGCGCGCAGATATGGCTGCGGATGCTGCCGAGATGCTAGAGGCAATGGGTGTTAAAAATGTTTACACCTATGATAACCCCGGTGGCCCCGGCCTGGGCATTCATGAAATGGGAACAGCGCGTATGGGTAAAGATCCCAAGACAAGTGTGCTCAATAAATTCAATCAGGTGCATGCATGCAAAAATGTTTTTGTCACAGATGGATCTTTCATGGCTTCGTCTGCATGTCAAAATCCATCACTCACTTACATGGCGTTTACTGCACGTGCGGTTGATCATGCAGTGAGTGAACTTAAAAAACAAAATCTTTAAGTCTAAATCGATAATCGAATCCGGATATGAAAACACTAATCGACAGGAGAGAGGCCCTTCGCAGAACAGCGATGATCATGGGAGCTGCAGTATCGGCCTCAACGGTAGTAGCTTTTTTAGAAGGCTGTAAAAATGTTCCCGATCTTAGTTACAAACCTATTTTCTTCAATGAAGATCAAGCACGTTTGATCAGCGCAATAGCAGAAATGATTTTACCTAAGACGGATACACCCGGAGCGATTGAAGCAGGTGTACCTAACTTTATTGATATGTTGATAAATGAATGCTACAAACCGGAAGAGCAAAAATCATTCATCGAAGGAATAGCAAAATTAGATGAAGGCGCTCGAGAAAAATATGGGGATAACTTCATCGAATGCAATGAGGTGAACCAAAAAGAATACATCTTGAATATTCATGAAGATGCAGTGCGGGCTCTAAAAAAAGATGGGACGATAGCAAGACCATTTATTTTAAAATTGAAAGAACTCACCATGCTGGGCTACTTTGTTTCAGAGCCGGGCGCTACTCAGGTGTTGCAATACAATCAGGTGCCTGGATTGTATCACGGTTGTGTTCCTTTGAATGAGGCGGGCAATGGCAAAACGTGGGCGTAAATTAGTTCCGGGTGCCTGAGATAGAAAATTATCGTTATCCTTCCTCCTAAAATCCTAACGTGAAATCTGTAATTTATAAACTGCTAATCTTTTTAAATGCCTCATCATCCAAGCTCAAGTAAATCTCTCTGGACAATTATTACAGCTTCTTCTGTTGGAACTCTGATCGAGTGGTATGACTTCTATATTTTCGGAAGCCTGTCAGCAATCTTAGCTCAGCAATTTTTTCCAAAAGGAAATCCTACCATTGCATTTCTTTCTACGCTAGCCACTTTTGCAGTTGGGTTTGTAGTCAGGCCATTTGGTGCACTCGTCTTTGGTAGGTTAGGCGATATTGTTGGAAGGAAGTATACCTTTTTAGTCACGCTTGTGCTGATGGGAGGCTCAACGTTTCTCATTGGCTTGGTACCCAATTATGAAACGATTGGGTTGTTTGCTCCTATACTTGTTTTAATCCTTCGGCTTGTTCAGGGGTTGGCATTAGGTGGGGAATATGGTGGAGCTGCAACGTATGTGGCAGAGCATGCGCCTGCTGGTAAACGAGGATTTTACACCAGCTTCATTCAGACAACGGCAACATTAGGATTGTTCGTTTCCCTTGGCGTGATCTTGATCGTCCGTCAATCGATGAAAGATGATCTCTTTCAAACTTGGGGATGGCGCATTCCATTTTTAGTGTCGGCAATTCTCGTGGCGATTTCTATTTATATCCGAATGCGGATGGAAGAATCTCCCTTGTTTACAGCGATCAAGAAGGAAGGGAAGCTTTCAAAGAATCCTATCAGAGAAAGTTTTGGAAAGAAAGAAAATCTGAAACTCGTGTTGCTCGCGCTTTTCGGTGCCGCTGCCGGACAAGGCGTAATCTGGTACACCGGCCAATTTTATGCGTTGTCATTTATTCAAAAAACTTGCAACATCGAATTCGTTCAATCGAATTACATTATTGCTACTTCATTGCTCATTGGTACTCCACTATTTATTTTCTTCGGCTGGTGGAGCGACCGCGTTGGAAGAAAATACATTATGATGACCGGAATGATTTTAGGCGTGTTGCTCTATCGCCCGATTTATCAAAAGATGTATGCTGTGGCGGATGTCAGTAAGAAATCAGAAATGGAAAGTGAACGAAGTATTGAACGAATGACTTCCTACACTTCATCGGGTGATACTATTGTTACGACTTCACTGCTCAAGACTTATCACGACAAGACGATGCAAGTGGAGATGAAGAAACGCACAGTGACTAAAAACAAAACTGTTAACGAAGAGATAAAAAAAGAGACAACTTTAGCAGGAGCCAATTACTGGTGGATGGTCGTTCTTATTGCGGTACAAGTGATTTTTGTAACGATGGTCTATGGACCAATCGCAGCATTTTTAGTAGAACTATTCCCCACCAAAATCAGATACACTTCAATGTCATTGCCTTACCATATTGGCAACGGAGTGTTCGGTGGGCTCACTCCATTTATCGCGACAATGATTTATGAGTTCAGTAAATCAGAAAATAATCCGAGTGGAGACCCCTTTGCCGGACTTTGGTATCCCATTATTGTAGCTGGGGTTTGCTTTGTGATTGGAATGCTATTCCTAACAAATAAAAAAGCACCCACTGAGTAGGTGCTTTTTTTATGTTAATCTCTTCTTAAATCTTCTTGCTTAAAGCATCAATCTTTGCCTGTGCTTCTGTCTTGCCAAGGCTCAATGACTTTTTGTAAAGCTCAATTGCTTCTTTAAAAGTCTCCTTCTTTTTCTTTGGTGCAAGCTTCGTGCGGATAGCTGCTTCTTCCACTGCTTGTGCGCGGGCAAAATAAGAATCTGCTTCGCTCACTTTGCTTTGAATTTGAACCTGCTGAATTTTTTCTTCTAACAAGGAAAGCTCTTGTTTCTTAGTTTCAATCTGTGCTGCCTTGTCATTAATTTCAGCTTGCTGCAGATTATTGGTGGTGATCAGGTTTTGATTTTCGTTACCTAAAGCCGCAACTTGTTCTTGAAGTTTGATGATCTCCTGACTTTTTGTTTCAAGATCAGTTTTCAATTTTTTAATAGTAGCCGCGTATGCGTTGGCAGTGCCCTTTGATTTCTTCAGTGTCTTTTCGAGGTCTTCGATTTTACCTTGGGTATCTTTCACGTAGTTGTTGATGTCTTTCATACGTGCGGTATAGTCGGCATAAGTGGTACCTTCTACCATATTCACACGAAGCAACTGACGATTAGCATCGATGGAATCCATCAATACGCCAACATCTTGTAGGGTTTGAACAAATTTTTGGTTGGTTTGCAATTCTGCTTTCAGAGAATCTAGCTGAGTTTGTAGTTTCTCAGATTTGTTATCGCAACTGGTAAAAATAGCTGCTGCAACTATAAAGGTTAAGAGGGGTTTATGCATACTGTTGTTAGTTATAAGGTTGAAAAGTAAAAGTACAACGGGATTTTTCCCCTAAAAATGGCTTATCAAAATATTTTTTCTAAGTGACTATAAATCCTTTCAGTTGACTTAAATTTGCGTCCGTTTGCCTGAAAGGCACTATTCATGCCCCTCAATTGCCATATTTTTAAATTACCTTTTCAAGTGTTAACGGATGATCATTGGCAGTGCCATTGATCGCATTGTATTTATGGGAAATATCCACGATTCACGCACAATCAAGCTTACAACAGCAGGTGTTTTAGTTTCATTGGGCATCATCTATGGCGACATTGGTACATCGCCATTATATGTGTACAAAGCGATCATCGGCAACCGTCCCATTACCGAAGATTTGGTTTTAGGTGGTATGAGCTGCGTATTCTGGACGCTGACCTTAATTACCACATTCAAGTATGTCTATCTCGCATTGAATGCCGATAACAAAGGTGAAGGTGGAATTTTTGCTTTGTATGCATTGGTTAGAAGATACAAGGCAGCCTGGGTAATTTTCCCAGCCATCATTGGTTGCGCAACTCTTATTGCAGATGGCTTCATTACTCCAGCAATTAGTATTTCAGCGGCCGTGGAAGGGATTACCCTTGACTATCCAAATATCCCTACTGTACCTATTGTTATCGTTATTTTAGTTCTGCTCTTCTTCTTTCAACAATTCGGGACCAACATTGTAGGCAAAACTTTTGGGCCCATCATGATGATTTGGTTTTTCATGATTGGTGGCCTTGGGCTCATGCATCTCTTGCCCAATCTGGGTGTGCTTCGGGCAGTCAATCCCGTTTATGCCTGGAATTTATTGACGAACTATCCTGACGGCTTCTGGTTGTTAGGCGAAGTCTTCTTGTGTACCACCGGAGCGGAAGCTTTGTATTCAGATTTAGGCCATTGTGGTAAAGGGAATATTCGTGTGGGTTGGGGCTTTGTAAAAATTGCGTTGCTCTTAAATTATTTTGGACAAGCTGCGTGGCTGCTGTCACAAAATGGATCAGTCCTTAATGGGCAGATTCCATTCTATGCCCTCGTTCCTCAGCAGTTTTTGATGGTGAGTATAGTGATTGCCACGATGGCTGCAGTAATCGCCAGCCAAGCATTGATCTCAGGTACTTTTACATTGGTTAACGAAGCCATGAAATTGAAATTATGGCCTAGTACAAAAGTACGTTACCCCAGCCAGATTAAAGGTCAGATTTATATTCCTGCTATCAACTGGATCTTGATGATCGGAACAATTGCTGTGGTTTGGATATTCGAAAAATCAGGAGCAATGGAAGGCGCTTATGGTCTAGCTATCATTCTCAATATGCTAATGACTACCACATTGTTAGTGTTTTATTTTAGCACGGCTAAGCACTCTCGAGTACGTACTGCATTTATAGGCATTATCTTCTTCACGCTGGAAATTTTATTCCTCATTTCGAACTTCCACAAGTTTGAACAAGGTGGGTGGTTCACTTACTCCATCGCTGTAATCTTTTTTACAATGATGTTTGTGTTGCTTAAGGCTCGCCACTTGCGTGATCGTCATACTGAGTTTGTTGACTTGAAGCATTATGTTCCGTTGATTCAGGATTTGCAAGCCGATAATTCTATTCCTAAAGAAGCTACCAATTTAGTTTACATGTCGGTGGCCGATAGTAAACGTTACATCGACTCGAATATCGTGTACTCCATTTTCAAGAAACGACCGAAACGTGCAGACGTTTATTGGTTTGTGCATGTCGATACGGTCGACAGTCCATATACGTCCAAGTATTCAGTGGACACGATTGTTCCAAAGAAATGTTTCTTTGTAAGAATCAAATTAGGATTCAAAGCCGACCACCGTGTGAATTTGCTCTTCAACAAAATTCTTCATGACCTGGCTGAAACTTCTGAAATTGATTTACTCAGCCATTACGATTCGCTGCACAGACACAGCATGCCTGCCGATTTCAAGTTTATTATTTTACACTCACTTGCATCTGTCGATAGCGAAATCTCTTCGTTTGATAATTTAGTTATTCAAGGATATAGGTTTATCAAGAAACACAGCCTTTCTACTGAAGCGATGTATGGCCTTGAGTTGGCCAACGTGGAGGTAGAAAATGTACCGATCATGGTTGGCCCTCCTGCCAAAGTTCGAATCAAACGTGAGAAAGAAGATGCCGAACGTGAGAAAGAACTCAAGTACCACGGTAATCTGAATTAACTCAAGCTGTTAGAATATAGTAAACATTGGCAATAATGTAGCCAACGATCACCGCGATTGCCCCTACATTATTGACTTTATGGGCTTTGTCAATTCTATCTTTATTATGAAGTTTCAGGGCTATTGCGGAAATCAGGAGTACTGAAAAGATGCTGAAGAAAGTTAAGCTGTGAAGTATATCTACCAAACTAAATTGCGAGGATTCCGGTAAGACCGAGTCAATAATATATTTGTTACCGACAGCAGCGAAGAGTCCGCCCACCGGTAATCCAAACCTTGATTCAACTTCATTCGTCTCAGAAAAGAAACTTACCATCGCAATAAGAAAGGCGAAGTACATTCCCAGGAAAAGTTTTAGGAACAGCCCTGTCGCTTCGCGATCTATATCCATCGAAATAATTATAGAGGAGTACGTTTGACCCTTTACTTCCGGTCTCGGGTCACCAAAAGGTGTATCATAAGGGCTTTGTGATGCTTCGACTTTAAAACTATCCATAACCCAACCCGTGAGTCCCTCATTAGGGCTAAGCCTGCTATCTTCGCTATCGGCCACAAAAACGAGAGTAGTTATATCGCGGTTAGAATCTTCAATGTTGATTTTCAAGTGTTGTTCATCAAAAGGAAAATTGTGCACTCTCCACTCTTCTTTCATGGTGCATTTCATTTTCAATTGCACCCAAATTTTTCCGTCAATAGTGTCTGACAATACTTGATCTATCACAATGTCTTTGGCATTTGGGATATCTAACTCTTTAGAGAAATCCAATTCTTTATTGTAATCATAAGTAAACCAAAGCCAGAACCTGGCGATGTATTCTTTATCGTGAAAATTGATATCATGAATGCTTATGATGAATGCGCCTACTTTTACCGTATCGGCCTTTGGTGCTGCAAGTGAAATGTTGCATGTGAAAATAATTACGATCAGGAAACTAAAGATGAGCTTCATAAATAGTTAAGATTGGGGTATATCAAATTTAAGAGAAATAACATTTCAACCGCTAACTTTGCATGAAAGCAAACCGGCTTATCGCCCCGACTTGTCGGGGAGGAAAGTCCGGGCAACATAGGGCACCGTACTTCCTAACGGGAAGGACCCCGACTTGTCGGGGGACAGATAGCGCCACAGAAAACAAACTACCCGCAGCGACTTGTCGTTATGGGAAAAGGTGAAAAGGTGAGGTAAGAGCTCACCGGCATATCAGTGATGATGTGTGCATGGCAAGCCTTACGGGTTGAAAGGCCAAATAGGCCATGCCTCGCAAGACATAGCGGCTCGTTATGTGCGCAAGCTGGCGTGGTTGGGTAGGCTGCTCGATCGTGCGGGTGACTGCACGGCTAGATAAATGATAGGCACTTCAAGCAATTGAGGAACAGAACCCGGCTTATAGGTTTGCTTTTATTTTTTCTTTTCTTTAGGTATGGAAGCTGACATTCACACACTTTACGAATCAGATTTCTATCGGGTGCTCGACTTTAAATGTCGATGCACCGATTGCCGCACGTCAAAGCCAGAGTACAGCCAATCGTTTGCCATCAGCTTCGTTCGTAAAGGAAATTTTCTATTTAATGTATTTCGTCACTCACTTGATTCATACAATGGTTGTGTTCTAATCACAAAACCTTATTACGAACGAACGGTTACCCATACTCATACCATTCCCGATGAGTGCACTATCTTCGATTTCAAATTAAGTTTCTACAAAGAAATCCTAGAGCAGTACGGACGAGTCAAGTTTTTGTTGGACAATGATCTTCACTCAACCTTGCTCAAAACAAAACCTGAAGTTGAGTTTCTTCACTTTCTTATTGTCCAATCTATTCTGAGTAAGTCTGACAAGCTGAATATTGATAACCTGGTGATGGAATTGGTGGAAACTGTGCTTAACAATCTGACAGATTACAAACCGGATTATCATATCAATGCACGACTAAAGAAAAACCATCTGATCACCATTGAGAAGGCGAAGGAGTATATCACTCAAAATTATACGAATGATATTTCTCTGATGGAGATTGCCAATCATTGCTGCGCTAGTCCTTTTCATTTCAGTCGCATATTTAAAACATTCACGTCCTACTCACCGCATCAGTTTTTACTAAACATCCGATTGAAGAATTCGGAATTGCTTTTAAAAAGCACTTCTTTGCCTATAGCAGACGTTGCATTCTCTTCTGGGTTTAATAGCATCGAACATTTCACTTCTGCATTCCGAAATAAATACAACACCCCGCCAGCCAAATTCCGAGCAGCAAAGGTCGCCTAAAGCGAAGAAGACATCAGTGGAATCAGCTAATCAGCGCCAATCCATGGTCAAAAATGAGCAAGATTCCTTAAGTCCATAAAAAAATGCTCTCCTACTTTTGATAAAAAAAAACAGAAGTATATGAAAGACCTATTATTATCTACGCTTGAAAATTCAAGAGCGTACACGTTGGCAGTTGCCGAAGCAATGCCTGAAAAGTTTTATGACTTTAAGCCCGAAGAAACAGTCTGGAGTTTCAAGGAATTACTCCATCACGTTGCCTATGGTATTGAGTGGTGGAACGCAAACAACATCAAGAAGGTAAAGATGGAATGGAATCCTCCTACGACCGAGAAGGATAAAACCAGCGTTGTGAAATACCTCAACAGAGCTTACGATACCTTGAAAGCAACAGTAGATAAGGTGGATATTAACGACACCACAATCCTAGGATTTTCATCAACGATTGATCACATCACTCATCATCGCGGCCAAGCGGTAACCTATTTGAGATGTAAAGGAATTACAGCTCCCGAATATTCATACTAAATAATTATGGCGGTCTATTTAATTAACAGTTACAACATTGAAGATTTGGAAAGCTTCAAAGCCTATCCACCCAAAGTGGCTCCATTGCTCTCCAAATATGGAGCACGGGTGTTGTCATCGGATGTGAATGGAATTGCCTTCGAAGGAAAATCTAAAACGATGAATGCCATTATTGAATTTCCTTCAGAGGAAGCGGCAAGGAATTGTTACAACGATCCGGACTATCAAGAAGTAAAAAAGATTCGCCTCAGCTCAACGATCAATTGTTCGATGATTTTGGTGAAGGAGTTTAAGTCACCCAATGTAGTTTCTGTGGCTTCACCGGATTGACAAACGGCTCGTTGTTTTGTTGGGAAATAGCCCACAATCTCTTGATCTCATAATACCAACGCGCTTGCATATCGGGTTCACCAATAAGTGAGAGCGTTGGTTTTGACTTTAATCCTTCGCTCAATTTTTGAAATACACCTAAGTCTTGTCCGATGAATTGTTTACCCAATTTTTTCAACGGCCACCAGAGCCAGCGAGAGAGAGCGAGCGTGCTATAGAAAATATGAGTGAGTTCAGTCTCATGATCATTGATCGGTGTGAGAATAGTGATCGAAATAATTTCATTCTTCTCGCCTATCTTGATATGCTCCCAACGAATACCTGGAATCTCAAAAGTAATTTCAGTTGACGTGCCCCCTTTTAAAACTCCATATCCTTTCGAATTACTCGAAGGCGCATGTCTCACCATTTTGAAACCCATTGGGCTAGGGGCAAATTCTTTTTCTTTCAATTTCAGTTTCTTAGCTGAGCGCCAGTACCATGATTGATGCACAAACGTAACATGTGAGGGATCAATCAAGCCAATGACTGAATGATCGATGTCAGCTGGGAGAGTTACTGTTTCAACATGTAAAAATTTTTTATCCTTCGACAGTATCAAATCAGGCAGTGGCATTTTGGGTTCTATGTTCGGCAATTTCTTTTCTGGGATGTAAACCCAAATCGTTCCGCTAATTTCTTTGCAGGGATATTGAAAGACCTTGATTTTAGAAACATCTACTGTTCCGCCCGGAGGAAGTGCCGGAATACTTTTGCAAACTCCATCTGTACCAAACTCCCAACCATGATAACAGCACTGAATAGTATCGTCTTTAAACCATCCTTGAGAGAGCGGCACTCCGCGGTGTGCACAATTATCGCGCAAAGCGAAAGGCGTTCCATTTTTATCGCGACCAAAAACAATATTTTCACCAAGGATTTCCTTACCAACAAGCTTGCCTTGCTTCAAGAAGGATCCGTGAAATGCGAGATACCAAAGGTTCTTAAGAAATAGAGAATGATCTGTCATGCCATAAATTTGATCTGCAAAGCTAATTAATTGGGCCCGATTAGCAGATGACAAACGCCATTGATTATTTGAAATCAAAATCTTATAAGCCTCACCAACTTACAGTTTCGCTTTCTTCACGTGTCCCATCACGGCTCTCAATTTACCATAACCGTATTTCCCTTTCAGTTTAGTAAACAAATCTTTCGAACCAGCACCTTCCTGTAATTCTGAAAGTGCTGATGTGATCTCAGCTACTGAGGCGTCATCCATGAATTTATAAACACTAATACTTCCTGCCTCTACAGCCTTGGCAAGATGCCCCTCAATGGTACCCACGGTCAGGTTACGCTCTTCAGCAATCTGATCGGGGCTCATGCCATTATTAAGCATTTGCAGAGTAGTGTCATATGTATTGAGCTCATCCTTGCTTTTTGTCTTCTTTGTCTTTCCCTTTTTCTTTTTTAATGGAGATTGTACTTCTGAGCGCGATCTTATTTCTTCCAAAAGCCTTTCTCGTCTCTCTAGGCGCTGTTTATGAAGTGGTTCAAAATTAAATTTCTCTTCGCCATTTAAAATAGCACTTACCAAAAGAGATGATTTGTCTACTTCTTCTAGTTTTTTACTTAGTGCCTGATCGATATCTGTTAATTGATTGACATACGTTTTCACACGCTTGTGTTGTTTCATTTCTTCAATATGCCTTAACAATTTTTCAAGATCCTGAAATAAAACATTCTTATAATATTCACTGCCTTTACTGATGCGTTCAAGTAGTTTGGCGCGGTCATTGGCCGACAATAAGTTTATTAATTGCCCTCTGAATTTTTCGGTAATTGGTTGTTCTGCTTCAAGCGACTCAACCATTTGTTGAAGTACCGACTTCATCGTCTCCTCTTTAAAACCTTCTGATTCCGTTTGTTCTTTTAGAACGAATTGAATGTCTTTCACCAATCCTGAAAAATCAAATGTCTTATCGAACAGATGATGGAGGAAACGTTGCTGTCGTTCTCTCATCACGTGGGCGAGTTGATCGGGCATGTGATTGGCTTTCACAAATTCAACTACTTGCCTATCGGTACTTATCGCAGATGGATTGATCCGTGTGCGCAACGTTAATCCTTGCAACGATCGCAATCGGGAAAGTGCCACATACACTTGTCCATCGGCAAATGCTTGCCCCACATCGATAATTGCTTTGTCGAAAGTAAGGCCTTGACTTTTGTGCACGGTAATGGCCCATGCAAGCTTGATGGGAAATTGCTCAAAGGCACCGATCACTTCATCGTCAAGATCGTTGGTGCTTTTGTTTACTGTATATTTTTTATTTTCCCATCGCGAGCGTTTCAGCTCATAAGGCTCATGAGTCTCAGCCATCTCTACCCAAATCTCATCCCCAATAATTTCTTTGACCGTAGCAAGCTTTCCATTGAAAAACATTTTCCCTTCGTTGTCATTGCGAGTGAACATGATTTGCGCACCTTCTTTCAATTCGATCTTAGATAGTACTGGATATAAGTTCTCAGGAAAGTCTTCTTCAATGTAGGCTTTGAAAACATGAGCCGGCCCGGGCAACTTGTTTAGTTCTCTTAGATTAATCTCATCCGCCTTGACATTGTGTGTAGTGAGTGTGATTACCTCTTTCAGTTCACTTATCTCATCCGAAGTTTTATAAAATCGATTTAAAGCTTCAATATCTTCACCTGTTGCGATATTGTTTCTCAAATTATTGAGTATGGCGATGAACTCAGGATCATGCTGCCGAAAGATTTTATCAAGCTCAATATACACCAGCGGACTTTCTTGCAAGGCCCTTGCTTCATAAAACCAGGCACTGCTATAATACTTTGAAAGCATTTCTCTTTCTTCGTTGCGAACTACAGGCGGCAACTGATAAAGATCTCCTATGAATAACACTTGTACTCCACCAAAACTTTGCTTGAAATTTCCGCGTGCAGCGCGCATTCGATAGTCAATTGCATCAAGCAGGTCTGCGCGTAGCATACTTACTTCATCTATAACCAATAAATCAATGGAGCGAAGTACTTGCTTGCGTGCACTATTGAGTGGGTGTTTGCGCGCCAGCGAATTTTGATTAATAAACTTGCCCCCTTCCGTAATATCTTCAGGCAAAAATCGGTCTGGCAAAAAGGTAAGAGGAGGCAATAAGAACTGCGAATGTATAGTAACACCACCTGCATTCAGCGCAGCGATACCCGTTGGGGCAACAACGATGTGTGGCTTGTGTGTAAGTTCGCCTAGACTTTTGAGAAATGTGGTCTTACCTGTACCCGCTTTGCCTGTGAGGAATATGTGACTGGATGTAGTATTAATAAATTGGGCCGCAGCCGCGAGAAAATCTTCCATCGCGACAAGTTATTGACATGATTCGAGTTTGCCAAAATCAAATTAAGAAGTCCGTACACTCTGGTGCAGTTGCAGACTAAATGTTAACTTGGCCTAATGAAAAAAGTTACTTCTTCACGCAAAAACATCCTGTTCACCATTTTTATTATGATTCTATGGAGTTCCTGCTCCAGTCAAATGACACCACAAAAGAGTAAGCAGGAATGGACCGAAGAGTCAATTAAAAAATACCTGGATGAAAATAAGGGAAAGCTAGATCCAATTGAAGGTATTTATTCGATTAGCCAGGACAATACCGACAAATCTCTTATGAGGTTTATTTCTCCCACTAAGAAATCAAATGATATGGCGAGAGTAGCGATATTGAAAAACAACGAGAGCTTCACTCCCCAATTCGTTGAGTTGTTGCTTGAAGGATTGAACCTGCCGAAATACACTAAGACAGCAGAATTCACAAGAATTCAAACGAGCTCAACTTACTTATCAAAGCAATTTTCATCTGACGGTGATTTTACAACTTACACTTTTGCATATGATGATGATGCAGGTTCTATGGAAGGATTTAAGAAGAATGATCAAGCACTGAAGTTGCTGTACCTTAAATTATATCCTGTAAAGTAGCCGTCTTAGAATTGTAAACTCATTTCCCAATTAGCGAGAAATCAAATGCCAGTTTGACATAGGCATCAATTCTCCAATTAATTCTTATCCAGAATTGGATTGGAATTAAGTAATTAACTATAAAACAAATGACTTATTGGCTGGCAAACTTTTTATGGTATCTCAATTGTTTTATAGTTGGCATTCAAAAAGAAAAGTGTGATGAAAGCGAGAAAATTTGTGAAGAATGAGCTGCTAGCGTCTATTGACGTACTCAATGCATTGAATGGTGGAGTTAGCGAACCACTGTTGCAACTCAAGCAATTTCAAGATCACCGCGAAATCCGATTAAGAGTGCCTGGTGTAAACGAAGAAAACCTGAAGGTTGAAATTCATAATAACACGCTGAGTGTATTCTATACATTCGATTTTGAATCTGATGGCATGTGGATTGAAGTGCCGAAAGTGGTTTACAACAAACCGATCCCCTACTTTGTCGATGTCAAAAAAATTTCAGCCTTGTACGAAAATAATTTCTTGATCGTGGTTTTACCATTCAATTCTATGGCCGAGGGTTACCATCGAAAGGTTTCCATTGGAGGTTAATTCATAACCTGGTTGGGCTAAGGGATTAGTCAGAGGAATTAATGGCCTCTTACTTCTCTTTCGTATTGCTCTTTTCGAACTTACTGAAATACATATACCAATTCCATTCCCAAGTTTTGCCATTGTCATCTGAAAAGGCCTGACTCCAAATTGGGTTCTCTTTGTCCCTCACGTCCCAGCGAAAGGCAACTACTATTTTCTTGCCATTAAAAACGTCTTTAGCAAAAAAGTGAGCAACGTTATTTTCAAATGAACCTAAAACGGGTGGTTGCAACACGCCTTCATTGGAGTCAGCCCAATAGATACTCCACAATCTTGTCTTAGGGTTAAAAAGTCGCACAGTCATTCCCTCAAACGGTGCACCATCAAATGCTGCAAGGTAATTGTCAACATTGCCAAGTCCATTTAAGACCTTATACATTTCTTGAGTGGATTCAAATTCTGCCCATTCGGTGCAGTTGTTTAGACGCGTTTTTAGTTTCCTGTTTTGAAGCCTCCATTTTCCTACATAAAAATCAAAATCATGTTGCGAAGAAGTAAGAGAAGGTTCAATTATTAACTCCCCGTTTGTGTCAAAATTAATTTTAGGTAATTCCAAATCGCCTTGGCCTTTCATTTTATTTGCTTGTAGTGTGCGTTAATTAAATCCAATTAATTTCTATTCAATACAAATCCGGTCGCATCCTCACAAACACCGGCTCGCGAAAAATTTTATCGGGGGTGAGTGAAGCGTAGGTGACTTCGGCAATCAATTTAGGTTCTACCCATTTGCTCGTTTTGTCGTCAAGAGTTTTTTGAGGGATGGGTTTCTTTATCTCCTTCAATTTTTTGATGTCGGCAAAAATTTCTTTGAGTGTGGCATCGTCAAATCCACTTCCCACTTTGCCTCGGTATATCAATTCATCTCCTTCACGCTCCGCAATATGGAGTCCACCAAATGCACTGGCACGGTTACCCTTGCCGGGATTGTAGCCGATGATCACTACTTCGCGCGTGTTGCGGATCTTTATTTTTACCCAATCATTGGTACGCTTACCGGGCAAGTACTTGCTGTCTTTGCGCTTGGCCATAATACCCTCAAGTGAATGTGCTCGCGCGGCATCGAGCAATAATTGGCCGTCTTCTTCGATGTCGCTGATGCGATAAGACGAATCTGTTTTGATCGCGTCTTTCAACCATTCTCTTCGTTTCATCAATGGCTCGTTTACTAAACTTCGTCCATCTAGGTAAAGGCAATCGAAAATGTAACAATAAGAAGGATTGGTTTTGCTGAACTTCTGAATGTTGGAATCGCCTGAGCTCTGAAGTCGGTTGATCACTCTTTTGAATTCAGGCCTACCCGTTTTGTCGAGGCAAACGATCTCTGCATCAAAGACACCGCAGGTAGCACGAAAGTTTTTCGCGTCAAGTAATTCGGGAAATTGTTTAGTGATATTGTTTTGGTTACGACTGTTGATGCGCACTTGTCCGTCTTCTAAATAAATGAGGGCACGGATGCCATCCCATTTCACTTCATAAAAGTAATCGTTATTGAGAGGTGGCTTATCGGCACTTGCAGAAAGCATCGGCTCAACATCACTGTGTAAGTAATTGATTTGTGGTTCGTCAACACGCTCTAGTAAAAATTCTTTGTTCTTGATTTTATAAATCCTGTATTCACCTGAAATTTCTTTGCTACTCAAGCGAAAATAAAATCCGTCCTTCTTGTCTTTTGTGATTTGATATTTTCCTAAAGCATAAATCCACATATCGCCACCACCGTATTGGCCTTTCGGAATTTTGCCATCGAATGTTAAATACTTCATGGGGTGATCCTCGGTTTGCACAGCCAATCGTTTTACGCCCGGGTGTGGAGGCAAGCCACGAGGTACTGCCCATGATTTTAAAACTCCATCTTGCTCAAGACGCAAATCATAATGCAAGTTCGTGGCATGATGACGATGCACTACAAAATTGTTTCCTCCGGTGATATCCAGATGAGGTTTGGGCTCAGCCGTTTTTTTGAAGTCGCGCTTCTTCTCGTAAGATTCTAACTGTGCCGGAGTTTTTCTTTTCTTTGAGACTGGCAATTCTTTAGCAACCGATTTCTTACGCTGTGTGTGGATCTCAACAGCATACGCATCCATTCCTTCCCACGCATCACCATTGTGCAATACTTTTTCCACCGCATTTCGGATGTTGTGCTCTTTCGGGTCTTTTAACTTTGAAAGTTCATCCCACGAAAGTGGCATCGAAACAGGCGCGCCATTTCTTCCGCGCAAACTGTAAGGCGATACAATTGACTGTCCAGACCGAATCCGATAAATGTCAATCAATACTCTTCCTTTACGTGCTTCTTTTTTAATATGAAGTGTGGTGGTCGTTTGATTTTTGTCCACGAATGGAGTAGCGATTAATTGTGCTGCCTCAAACACTGCGTGAAAGTCAGCCTTCGGTTCTAGTGGACAGCAAATGTGAACTCCTTTCCCCCCTGTTGTTTTCACAAAGGCGGTGTATCCAAAACTTTCGACATGCGCTTTTAACTCAAAGGCAAGGTCAACGATTTTTGAAAACGTATAGCCTTCCGGTGGATCAAGGTCAAACACCATGTAGTCAGGAAAATCATAATTGGGTTTGCGGCTATGCAACTGATGAAGTTCGAGTGCTGCGAGATTGGCAAGCCAAACCAGAGAAGCCGGCTCTGTCGCAATGATGTAATCTTTCTTCTCTTTGCCTAACGTCTCGAACTCAATCCAATCTGGCGCCCACTCAGGTCGGTTCTTTTGATAGAATGTTTCACCACCAACGCCATCGGGAAAACGAATCAATGTAAGTGCGCGGCCTTTAACATGTGTTAATAATGTTGGTGCAATTTTGAGATAGTATTCAATCACTTCGGCTTTAATAACTCCCTCATCAGGGAAAAGAATTTTATCGAGATTAGAAAGTTCGATCTTTCGCTTGCCAATGGTAGTCCAGGTTGATTTTTTTGCCATTATAAATTCCTTATTGCAAACTACATTTTAGTGTTGAATTTTCTAATCAATTGCAAATCCGGGAGGGGGTTTCTTATCAAATAATCTTGCAAAAAGAACGATTACTTTCGCCCTGTCACCGTATAAATACACATCAAAGGGGCCAAAAAACAAGGGCTTCCAGCGCCATAACCATGGACTAACTATTCACCCGGCAGTCACCTAATCGAAAGGACTAATTTCGTTTCTTTGCCGCCTCAAATCCCGTAACCAAATCCAATTTAATATATGTGGGCTCTACTCGAATTCGCACTACTTGCGGCTATTGTACTACTCTCAATTACAGAGTTTTTCTATCCGCTTCTCACCGGAAAACCGTTGTTTCAATCCTTTCGAAAGAGAGTTGAAACTCCTCAGCCTGAACCTCCAAAAGAGACATCTCTTGAGGAAGAACTTGCTAAGGCCAAGGAGAAAATCAAGGAAGTAAAATCGGTTCAAAATGAAGTGAACAAAAAATTCAAGTCTGCCGAAGAACTCAAAGAAGAGTCAGACAATCTTTTTAACAATTAAACCAAACTTAAACTTTAATCTATATGCAAAACCCATTGCAAAACATGACTGTGCCCACTCTTAATTCAAGAAAAATTCTGATGATCGGATTCGGATTACTCGCACTGATTCTAATCTTGTTCTCCGGTAAGATGGTCGAGAACGTTGACAACTCTGAGATTGTAATTATTCAAAGTGTTTTCAGCGGCAAGATTTCAATTTACAATACACCCGGTCCGGTGTTCCAAGGATTCGGAACAGCTACACACTACAAGAAATCAAATCAATTTTGGTTCAGTAGCAAAAAGGACGAAGGAAAAAATACGGTGAACGAAGACCAATCAATCAAAATCCGCTTTAACGATGGTGGTCACGGCCAGATTTCAGGCTCAGTGCGTTGGTACATGCCTACGGATGATAAGGCCACGTTAAAACTTCACACGGACTTTGGTTCGCAAGAAGCCGTTGAACAACAATTGATTCGCCAGGTGGTGACCAAAGCTGTGTACATGACTGGCCCGTTGATGTCATCGAAAGAATCCTCTGCAGAAAAAAGAAATGATTTGCTTTCGTTTATCGAAGACCAATCCATCAATGGAGTTTACCGCACCAGGCAGGAGGATATTAAAGTACACGATGATTTGATGAACACTGATAAGACAGTGACTGTAGTGAAGATTGTTCAGGATCAAAAAGGCTTGCCGATGCGCCAGGAAGTTTCAAGCGTGAAAGTTTATGGAGTCAACCTACAAGGACTTGCATTGAACTCAATTGATTACGATGCGGAAGTTGAAAATCAAATTAAGGTTCAGCAACAAGCGTACATGCAAGTACAAACTGCGATTGCCAATTCTAAAAAAGCGGAACAAGATGCGATTACTACTGAGCTTCAAGGTAAAGCTGCGGCTGCTAAAGCAAAGTGGGAACAAGAGGTAATAAAAGCCCAAGCTATCACACAAGCTCAACAAGAAAAAGAAGTTGCAGCTCTTCAGGCACAGACAGCCTTACTGGAATCACAAAAGATGAAGACCGATGCCGATGCGAAGTCTTATGCAAACGCGAGATTAGTTACTGCAGGTTTGACACCTCAAGAGCGCGCACAATTTGAGAAGGATACCAAGATTGGGGTTGCAGAAGCTCTTTCAAAACTGGTATTACCTACTACCTACATGAATGGTGGTGGCGGAGGCAAAGACGCTTCATTGCTGGAAAGTATTCTTGGCGTGAAGTTGCTTAACCAGGATAAGAAGCCGTAAAGGATTTGTTAAAAAGAAAAGCCCCGTATTTGCGGGGCTTTTTTGTTTCCTTTCATCTGCAAGTATTAAGCATTCAGAATCCGGTTCATTAAAACGAAATTCCGAAACTAAATGCATTCAAGTTTGGATTGGCAGATTTGTTGGTTGCAAAGAGAGGATTAAGATCATAGTTGAAGAAGAAATCGATATCATTGAATCCAAACTGTACACGCACACCATAATGAAGGTTGTTCAAATAATAATTGTCGTGGTGTCTTTCTTTCGTTTTTGAATTATTTACGGCATAAACCTGCTTCGAATAACTATCGATGAGATAACCCGCGTAAGGGCCGACTCCAAATCGGAATCCATTTGAATGATGTCCATTGAAGAAACCTGGCTTGCGTTTATTGCCGGCAAAATCAAATACTGGCACAAAAGAAAGATTTAGATAGGCCGCAGTGAGTTTACTTTTATCATAACTATAGCCACGAGAATCTGGATTGAAGTAAACACCGTTGTTGTCTTTTGTGATTTGTGTTTGGCTGTTTTGAAACTTGAAATTGTACCAGCTCACACCATAGCCCCACTCCAGGAAAAATTTGTTTGACATTCTTGTTCTATATATGGAGTTGAGTCCCAAATACCATGATCCCCACGGACGCACAGCATACAAACTATTGTCTTGACTGGGGAAACTTCCATTGCTCACATAATTGTTAGTGCCTAAGTCCACAATAAAACTATTTCTGGTTCTACGTCCGCGATATTTTCTTTCATGACGGTCTCCAGAATTGGATTCATTGTTTTGCACAACGGGCGCTTCTTCCTTTGCTGCGAGAGTTTCTTTGAGGGAGTCCTTCTTCAAAAACTCAGAAGACAATTTATTCAATCGGCTAGAGTCGCGAACCTCCAATTTGTAGATCATGTCGTCCATGAGCTTTTGGAAGTTGTATTTCTTCAGCGTTTCTAAATCTTTTTTGTCTTTGATAGCGAAGATTACCTTGCTGCCATCGCCCACTCTAATGGTAACCGTGTCAATTTGTTGTTGAGCGAAGAGTGATGAAGAAATAAATGTAAGTATGTAAATCAGTTTTGTTTTCATTTCGCGATTTTCTTAAATGAGTTTATTGAATTCTTTCTTTTCCTGTGATGAAGTTGTGGGCGAAGAGTTCATTTTTCTTTTCTCTCAAACTAGTTAGTGGTCCTTCTCCTTGCTTCATCTCACGAGCCAATTCTAAAACTTTCTTTAGTCCTGTATTTTTCACCTCGTTAGTCGTGGCCACCGTTTCTACCGAAGGCAAATCTTCCAGAGTAAATTCCAGTTTGATTGGCTTTCGAGTAGTAGATGCAACTTCTTTCTTTGGGGTTGCTTCCGCTATTATTTTTTCTTCAATTTTGTTTTTGGCCTCCTGACCTTGGTTCATGTCATCAGCCTCTGTCTTTTTGATTTTATGGTCAACAACTGCAATAGTCTCTTTCTTCTGAATTTCTTCTGATTCAATCTTTGCTGGTTGAATTAAACTTTTAGTTGAATTCTTCTTAGCCGCAAAAGTTGAACTGCTCTGTTGGGAAGGCGATTCAGTTTTTGGTTGAGTTAAATTGGATGGATCTGAGGCTACCGGACTTCCTTTTTTAATTTTCTTTTCAGCTAAAGCAGGTTGAGAATTTCCAATGCCACGCTGTGACGAGTAGATAATGGTAATTAGCGCACCCATGAGCAACGCGGCCGCTGCCCAGCGCCACAGCACTACATTATTTTTTTTTGAAAGCCCTGCCTCCACTTTAGCCCATGCGTTTTCTGATGGAGCCATCGAGTGATCTTCCAGTTTATTTTTGAAAAATTGATCGACCCGGTCAATAGGTTTTTCTGACGGTTTCATTTTCAATTTCGGTTAATCGTTTTTGTAATAAAGTACGTGCTCTGCTCAACTGCGACTTCGAAGTATTCTCACTGATACCCAATTGATTCGCAATCTCTTGGTGATTATATCCATCAATCGCATACATGTTAAACACGGTGCGGTAGCCAACAGGTAAAGTTTCAATCAGCTTCATCAAGTCGTTCGCTTCAAGTTCGTTTTCCATCTTTTGATAATCGGGCTCATAGACTGCTTCTTCGATATCAGTTTCGAGGTACATGTTTTTGTGCTTGCGCAGGTAAGAGAGTGACTCATTCACCACCACTCGTCTTATCCATCCTTCAAAACTCCCTTCACCTTTATACTGGCCAATGCGTTCCAAGATTTTGGTGAACGACATTACCAGTACATCTTCCGCTTCCATGCGGTCTTTCACATAGCGGCAGCAAAGCGAATACATTTTGCCGGCATAACGCTGGTATAATGACTGCTGTGCCTGACGGTTTTGTCGTAGGCAGCCTTCGATCAATTCGGTTTCTTTGGCGCGGTAAATCTGGAATTCCATTGAGACTTTACATCAACGGAGATGCAAAGTTAACGGATGAGGTTGCATGGGGTTAGAGAAATATCCTAGAAACTGGCTTTTGAGCGTTATTTGCAGGCTGGCATTACCACCATCAACCGACAACATGGGTTCGTAGTTTATCAGACTTGGGTCTCTAACTGATTCTCGGGGCAAATAAAAAAATCCCGCACCTTAGGCACGGGATTCGTATCTGAAATTTCTAAGGTCAGTTTTTCCTGATTACCTCAGGAGAACCTTGATATTTTACGGAGCCAGTTACATCAGTATCAATTTCAACCTTCTCACGAGCGTTTACTCTGGCTCGACCGAGTTCTCGTGCGCTGATCACCGCGTGACGAACTTCATAACCGCTTGCTTTCAATTGCGCAACTTTGTCTACTTCTGCCTCTAAGAAATCGCCATCGCCATCCAGTTCAAAAACCATCGGGCCTGACAATTCGAGTTGTAAGTTTTGAGCGTGCATATTTGCTTCACACGTCATTGCGCCTACCAACGAAATATCTACATCGTCTTCGTTAAAACCATCAATTCTGATTTTGCCTGCACCTTTTACTTTTATTTTTTTTATGTCGGGCATCGTGATGGAAATTTTTGTCAATTCTTCTCCATCAAGATCTCTCATCCAGAAGGTTTTGTTCTTAGAGTTGTAACTTATTTCCAAGGTGTTACCTGCCAAGTCTACCTTGTATTTTCTTCTTTCATTTTCACTTCCATCGATTTCGATGGAATACTGATCACCATGACGAATATCGAGGTTAAAAATTCCTTTGATATCCAACTCATCAAAATCTTTGAATCCAAATTGATCTTCTTCGCCAAGGCCTTGTTCAATTTTAGGAAGATCGGGGCAGGTTACGCATTCCAGTTCTTTTTTAGTAATTACCCAGGTTTGGGCCTTATCAGTTTCTGAATAATTCCAGCGGCCATAGTTATCAATAAGTCTCCAAAATTCTCCATCGATTATAAAATGCTGATCATATGGCACAAGTAATTCCAAATCCAATCGCTGAGCGCGGAATTTTGCATCCTTCGCAAACGTGATATTTGAATCGAAGGTAATGGTGCTGTCCGCATGCTGCACATTATAGCTTACCGTCTGGGCATTTTCAATGGCATTTTTCCTGCTCGAGCCATTCGCTTTAAATCGCTGGATTAGTTTTAATTGTTTGCCGTCATAACCTTTGATCGACAAATCGGTAACACGGTAATCATCAAGTCCTGTTTCATTGATCTTGAATACAGCAGTCTTACCATTGAGATCAAATGTTCTTTCTACTTTGTATTCGCCTTCTTCTTTGAAAGAAAGAATGATTCGAGGCAAAGAGAAACTCAAGGTGAGCACGCTCAGAAAGAAGATCACAAACATTGACCAACCTACCAGTGGACGAATCACCATTCGCTTGGAGACAATTGAACTTCCAAGAAGTTGGATGAACAAGGAAGGAATAAATGCCACAAAAAATGCTGCCCATATAGTCATGGAAGGGAAACTTGCTTTGAAAGCTTCAATGGGAAAATTGATTCCTTCCAGGTTCGCGCCCCAAGAGGCTGGAAGCGATGAAGATGAGATGATGCCAAATAACAATCCAAAGGCCAGTAAAACTGAGAGAACCATCGCGAGGCCCAAGAATAAAATTGAAATGCCAATCATGACACGGAGTACATCTACGCTTCCGCGAATTACGGGCCCCAGCATCTTACCTAAGAAGGTAATTACGGCAGCAATGGCGCGAAATGGGAACAAGACAATTTTTGCAAGCGTGCTTTCCTCTTCGCTTTTTTCATTTAGACTTTTCTTAACACTGGATTCAATATTCGAAAGTGTAACGGGCTCACCCTGCATTTCCATTTTTTCGGTAATTGTCTTTGCTTCCGGAATGGAAAACCAAAGAATCAGATAAAGAATCACACCAAAACCACCGATGAAACTTAAGATCACGAAGACAATTCTCACCATCACCACATCTGAGCCAAAAAATGCTGCCAGACCTCCGGCCACGCCACCAAGCACTTTACTTTCAGGATTACGGTACATTTTTTTCACACTTGGCTCTTCTTCCAGGTTTTCATCAGCGGGCAATACAATCCAAAGAATGATGTAAACCAATATGCCACCCCCGTAACCTAAGGTCATTAGAGCAAAAATCAACCGTGGCCACACGGAATCTACCCCAAAGTAATGACCAAGGCCTGCGCAAACACCACCTAAAATTTTTCTCTTCTGGTCACGCACTAATTTTTTGTTAGCTGGTTGAGATGAGGCTGTGTGAGGTTCTTCTTTGGCAGATGGTTCGCTTGCAAATTCATTTTCTTCGGCCGCCTTGAAGTCACTTACATTACCCATGGTGGCGATAAGGTGTTGCACATCTTCGGCTGTAATCACTTGTTTGCCTTCGTTCAGCTTTACCAAAAATATTTCTGCTATACGGCTTTCAATGTCTGAAAGGATTTCACTGCTGTCTTCAAAAGAACTGAAGTAGCGGTTGATAGAATCTAAATATCTGCGAAGCGTTTCATAGCCATCTTCCTCGATGTGGAAAATGATGCCGCTTATATTGATGCTTAATGTCTTTTTCATAATCTTAAAAAGTGGAGGTGAGGTTATACGGTTGTGGTGGATTTCTTACGGATCATTTCGGTGGAGTGAACAAGGTCATCCCATGTTTCGGTAAGGCCTCGCAAAAATTGATCACCCACATCTGTAAGTTTATAATATTTTCTTGGAGGTCCGGATTTGGATTCCACCCACTTGTATTCCAGCAAGCCGGAATTTTTCAGGCGGGTGAGGAGAGGGTAGAGGGTGCCTTCCACTACAATCATTTTGGCTGCCGTCAGTTCGTCAAGCATATCCGAAGCGTAGGTCTCTCCGCGGGCAATAATATGGAGAATGCAGTACTCCAAAATTCCCTTTCGCATTTGTACTTGGGTGTTTTCAAGGTTCATAGGCTTTTGTTAAAACATATCATGGAGTCTTATACGGTGAAAGTACTATGTATGGCCAAGTACTGTTAATAAATATTGCCTGTTTATTTGTAATACAATGATAATCAGTAATATAAAATTATATTATTTACCGATGTGGCAGTTTTGAGAGCCAAATTTTAGGCGTGGCTTAAAATATTTGTGGGTAAGTTCAGGGGTAGATCGATTTCAAATTCTGTTGTTCCCGGTTCTGATCTGAGTAATTTAATTCTTCCGTTAAGTCGTTCAGACACTTTTCTTGCAATGTAAAGCCCCAGCCCAAGCCCAACTGATTTTTCGCTTCCCTTATAAAACATTTTGAAAAGACTGGGTTTAGCTTTTTCATGGATACCAACACCATTGTCAAAAATGGAAGTGATGATTTCATCCTCATTAGCGATTGCATGAATGCGAACGTGCTGATCTTTCTCGGATTGAAATACGATGGCGTTTTCAAGAACGCTGGCAAAAAGTTCTTTGACCAATTTTATGTCTGACCTCAGAACAATGTTTTTATCAACATCAATTACAAATTGAATATGGTCAGCATCGGTGTGCATGATTTTGAGTTGACGCACCACACCATGAAGCAATTCGTTGAGGTTGATTGCTTGCACTTCAATCTCCATATTCTTTATCTGGTGTGCATAAGATAATTTTTGAAGTACCCGGCTGGCCAGAATCGATTCTCTTTGAAGAAGCTCCAAATAGTGTCGGGTGATTTTCTCTTTCGATTCCATCAAGGCTAAGTTGGATAGCCCGTGCAATCGCGCGAGAGGCCCTTTGATGTCGTGAGAAGATTTGTAAACAAAATAGTCTAGCTCCTCAAGCGCTCTCAAAAGTTCACGGGTCCGTTCGACAACCTTTCCCTCCAGGCTTTCATTAACTTCTTGCAGTTTGGTGTACTGTTCGTCAATAATGTTCTTCGCTCGTTCAAGCTCAAAATTTCTCTCTTCTATGTAATCTCGTTGTGCTTCTATTTCCTCCTTCTGAGCCAACACTTCCTGTGTGCGTTCACGAATCCGTTCATCCAACCTTTTATTCAATTCGCGAATGCTTTTGATTCGGTAATTCACAACCCCGTAAATAATGAGTCCAACTCCTATCGTTGTTAGGATATAGAATGTCCAGGTTTGCCAAAATGCTTTTTGTACATGAAGGACAACTGCATTATCATTTTTACTCCAGACGTTGTCATTATTCTTTGCTTGCAGCATGAAGGTATAGTCGCCCGGTGGCAATGAGTTAAAGTAAGCGGCCCTGCGATCGCTGGCTTCGTGCCACGTTTTGTCATATCCTTTAAGAAGATATCTGAATTGAACTTTGTCGGGAGCGATGAAACTCATGGCGGTGTAATGAATTTCTATGTTTCTAGTGAACGCCTTTACCTTGATAACTTCGCCAGGTTCAAATTCTTCTCCGTCCACCAAGATTTTTTCTATAACAATAGGAGGAGGAACTTTATTAAACACAATGTTTGCCGGATCGACAACGGCTACACCCTGAAGTGTAGGAAACCAGATTTTCTTGTCAAAGGCAATCATACCTTTTGAGGCACCGGTTATCCCATTGGTCGGCAAACCATTCGATTTGTTAAACAATTGAGTATTAAGAGGGGCTTTGCCCGAACTTATTCGGTCGATTAATTCTTTCCTTGATACTCTGATGATCCCAATATTTGAAGTCAACCACATTTGCCCCAAGTGATCTTCCATCACTTGAAAAATAACATCAGCTAAAAGTTTGTCTTCACTAAAGTAGGCATGGACCTTATTGTCTTTAATAACCAATAAACCGGTATTTGCTCCGGCCCATAAGTAGCCGTCTTTGTCTTCATAAGTTCGAAAGATCGTTTCGGTGATTTTGCCCTTATCTGTCATTAGCGGTTCGAAGAGTTCTCCCTTTAAATAAAAGAGACCTGCATTTGTACCCACGACTAAAGTACCATTGCGAAGTTGGATCAGAGACATGATAAACGTATTGCTGAGTCCATCTTTTTCTGAGAATGATTTCCATCGGCCATTTTGAAAGAGGTTAAGGCCGTTACGAGTGCCAATCCATAATCTTTTTTGAGCGTCTTCCAAAATAACCGATACACGTTCACTAGAAATTCCGTTGTCAGTAGAATACTTCGTCAACACATTATTCCTAAGCTTGAACAAGCCGTTGTATGTCGCGATCCATAGGTTATTCTCGCTATCTGCGCATATATCTCTAATGCGTGAATCGGCAACCTGTGGAAAAGATTGCTTAGTAAATTTTCCATTTTTGTAGGAAGCAAAATTAGTTTCGGTACCTACCCAAATGGTGCTGTCTTTGGTTTGATAGATGGAATGTATAGTGTTGTTGGGAAGTCCATTGCTGCGGGAAAAATTGGTGAATGTGCCATCGCGCAGCCGAGCCAGACCGCTATAATAAGTACCAAGCCAAACGCTACCTTCATGGTCTTCGCAAATAGCAGTTACGTTAGCAATTCCATTGTCGACTCCGATTTTTGAAACACCGCCTTTGCTATAGCGGGCAACCCCGTTCTCACTGCCAATCCAAATATTATGATTTAGATCTTCCATAATACTGACTGATCGACCAAAGTTGCCCAACTCCATAATTTTTGTGATCGAATTTTCAGTTGCCTTAAAAATTCCCTTGCCATAAGAGCCGATCCAAATATTTTGGAAAGAATCGATATGAATAGACATAATATCACCATCCAATGAAATTCCTGGCCAGGTATGCTGAAGTAATTGACCATTAGAATATTTTAGAACACCAATAGACGAGGCTATCCACAAATTGCCGTTCTTGTCCTCCGAAAAATCGAATATTGTAAAGTAAGGCTTGGGTGATTGAAACGAAGGAGGAATCAAAACGAAGGCTGAATCTTTAAAAAGCACCAGTCCTTTCATGGTGCCCAACCATAAATTATCCTTTGAATCATTAAAAATAGTCTCGATGTAGTTGGAGCCTGGCCCAAAAGGCACGATAAACTTTTTGAACGATTTGTTTTTCTTCAGAAATAATCCGCCACCATTAGATCCTCCCCAAAGATTTTTGTTTTTGTCTTCATAAACACTTCTAAATCCATTGATTTTAAACTCCGGATTGGAGAAACGATCGTATAGCGTAACAGTTACACCATCAAACGAAACGAGATTATCGTGTGTGGCCATCCAGAGGTAGCCATCACTGCTTTGTATCATCTTTAAAATGCCGGAGGGAATTTTATCAGAGGAAACGCGATCGAGACTGTATTGACTTAATTCTTTATCGGGATGGAGAGGTTGCCCTTCCAAAAAACTAGTCGACAGAATCAGAGCAAGAAAATGGAATACTAGTCTAACAGTTGGTTTTTGGACAGGCATGAATCAGGCGCAAGTTTATAGGCATAAAAAGTTATTGTTTTTTTCTACGCTTTCCAACGCTTATTAATGGCTGGGCAACAGTTATTATATATTTATGCGGTTCACTTGCCTGTCTTTTGAGCTCTTGTGAACGCTAAGAACTCAGAACCTTAAAGTGAAAACGGTTTTTACATCTGGCTCAGACTCAACGGTAAGAGAGCCGTTGTGCATTTGCATGATTTGCCGCGATAAGGCCAGACCAATTCCTGAGCCTGTTCTCTTGGTGGTGAAAAAAGGAACAAAAATTCGGTTGATAGCTTCAGGGATGATTCCCGGGCCATTATCCGCGACTTCGATGAGCACATTTTGACCATCGTATTTTCCTCTGAGTTCAATTTTGCCACTTCCGTTTTGTGAAAGTGATTCCATTGAATTCTTCACTAAGTTGATCAATACTTGTTCGATCATTTCTTCATCGGCCTGGACGGTGAGGTAGTCCGAACTGCATGAACTGGAAAATTCGATGGTAGATTTTTTCAATTGAGTCTTCATGAACAGCGCGGTTTTGTCAATCAACTCTTTTAATAAAACAGTCTTTATTTTTGGCTGCGGCAACGAGGTGTATTCGCGATAAGCATCAATAAATTTAATCAACCCACGGCTTCGGTTTTCAATGGTGCTTAAACCTTCTCGAAGATCATCGGCAACATCCGCCTTCATTTCGTACTCGTTTTCTTTCTTGATTAATTCATGATCCAGAATTTCACGTAGGGTGGAGGTGAGCGAAGAAATGGGAGTAATGGAATTCATGATCTCGTGCCTTAATACGCGCGTCAGGTTTTGCCATGCTTCTATTTCCTGTTGCTGCAATTCCGTCTGGATATTTTGCATCGTAATCAGCTTCACAGTGTTCCCACGAATACGAAGCTCAGTTGCCTGGAGCGTCAAAAGAAATTCATTTGTCTTATATAGTGTGCTTTTACCCGACTGTACTTCCATTAGCGCTGCAAACAGTTTCGGGTTTTTCTTTTCGAGCTCGCTGATGTTTTTCAGATTGGAGATGCCTATAAATTTTTTGGCGTTGGCATTCATCAACTCTAAATAGCCATCAGTGTCAAACGAAATGATACCGGTGCGAACTTGCTGAACGATTGTGTTCAGATACTGCCAGTTCTCTTCCTTCTCTGATCTTGCTTTTCGGAACGCTTCAAGTACCTCGTTGAAAGATTGGTTGAGGTCCTTAAAACTTTTGCCAAGTTTATTATCGGCAGCAAAGGCGGATGCAAAATCTGAATAGCGAACCGACTCCAGAAAGCGCGTGAGCTTACGATTGGTCTGTGATGTAAATCGGAAGAGTTCAATCAACTGAAAAATAATTACCAGGAAGTTGAGCCCTGCAGCAAAGATCATGTTTGGGCGATAAAGCATGAAAATGAAAAGCGCAACAGATGCACCCAACATCACTACTCTAAAAATTACTCGTATGCGAAAGTCTTTCATTTTTTGATTTAAAGATTGCGAATTGAGGATTTAAAGATTTGGTATCTCGGAAAGACGGAGGCTTTAGAATTTTTCAATCCTTAATTTTTCAATTTGTAATCGCGTTAAAGTCCATGTTTCTCCAATCTTCTATAAAGTGATGAACGAGTGAGGCCGAGTTCGGCTGCCGCTTGCGTGATGTTTCCATTGTATTTTTTTAGCACTTTTCGAATCAATAGTTTCTCTACTTCTTCCAAATTGAAAGCATCGAGATTTAAACCTGCCGAATCATTTTCCTTCGAACTCGTTGCATTAAGGTTAAAATCTTCGGGTTGCAGAACGGAAGCACTGCTCATGATCACCGCACGCTCGAGCGAATGCTGAAGTTCTCGGATATTACCCGGCCATGAGTGTTTGTTCATCCGGGTAAGCGCAGCATCACTGATCTTAGAAATATTTTTTCCATACTTGCCGTTGTAGTTTCTTAAAAAGAATTGAGCAAGCAATGGAATATCTTCTGGTCGCTCGCGCAATGGAGGAATCTCAACTTCAATGGTGTTGATTCGGTAAAGTAAGTCTTGCCGAAATCTATTTTCTTTCACCATCTCATAGAGAGGCATGTTCGTTGCGCAGATCAATCTAATATTCACCGGCACTTCTTTATTTGCTCCCACACGACTAACCTTTCTATTTTGAAGAACGGTGAGCAATTTCGCCTGCAGTGGCATAGAAAGATTTCCGATTTCATCTAAGAAAAGGGTTCCATTATTAGCTAATTCAAAACGGCCAACCCGATCTTCTTTCGCGTCAGTAAATGCGCCTCGCTTATGTCCGAAGAGTTCGCTTTCAAATAGCGTTTCTGTTACCGAGCCTAAATCCACAGAGACGAACGATTCATTTTTTCTTTGTGAATTACGGTGAATTGCCCGAGCAATCATTTCTTTCCCTGTTCCATTTTCTCCAAGAATCAAAACATTCGCATCGGTTTGAGCCACGCGTTCCACGGTTTGAAAGATCTTTTGCATCGGCATACTCTGCCCGATGATGTCACTAAATTTTTCATTCAGCGCCTGATTGATCTCCTGGTTCTTAATTTTTAATGTTTGAATTTGATCTCGCGATTCGCGCAAGCGCATGGACGATAACAAGGTGGCAAGCAATTTTTCATTCTCCCATGGTTTCAAAACAAAATCGGTGGCACCAGCTTTGATCGCCTTTACGGCCATCTGCACATCACCATATGCTGTGATTAACACCACAACAGAGGAAGGATCGATATCTAAAATTTTTTGAAGCCAATAATACCCTTCGCTGCCGCTGCTCACATCTTTGGTGAAGTTCATGTCGAGTAAAACCACGTCATAGTCTTCATTTGCCATGAGCGCGGGAATGCTCTCGGGGTTCTTTTCTACATCTACTTGTGCAAAATGTCTTTTAAGAAAAATCTTGGCTGCTTTTAATAAATCTTCGTTGTCGTCAACAATTAAAATTTTTCCGTGTTTGTTTTCATTCATAGGTCAGGATTGAAAATTTTCTTTTCTGCTTCGCAATATTGATACCGTTGGAAGGAATAGCTTCGTTTTCATGGTATTCGCGGTTTTTCGTGTCAAAGCTATAACAATTTTGTCCGCATGCGGACAGGCTCGTTCACATTTGAACTTGAAACCGAACACAAATAGCCGAAATTAATACCGAAAAGCCCGTTATGCGGTTGGCACATTACTTGGCTAATGGGTGAGTGTAAAACTGAAAACGCATTTCGTGCATGGACAAGAAAATTCAAAAGAAAAGATTCACTGTTAAGAAAGTTGCAACCTATCTCGGCACTGCTGCGATCGTTGTTTTTGTTGCCTACCAGTTCATTTTTGCCGACAGGCGACCTAAACTGAAAACCGAAAAAGATAAGATTACCATTTCGGAAGTGAAGATGGGGTTATTCAAAGAATACATTCCTCAAACCGGTACAGTAGAACCTGCACGCACAGTCTACCTAGATGCGATTGAAGGTGGAAACATCAAGAGAATCTTAAGGGAAAGCGGTGCCATGTTGAAAAAGGGTGATGTGATCATGGAGCTCACCAACCTTAATCGTGAACTTTCGGTACTGAGCCAGGAAGCAACATTGAACGAAAGTATCAACCGCGCGCGAGATACCAGATTGAATATCACTAAAAACGATTTGGATCAACGGCAACAGCTTGCATTGATTGATAACCAACTTGCCATTCTAACTCCGCAATACGATCGTCAGAAAAAACTTTTCGAAAAGAGATTGATTGCCAAGCAAGATTTCGAAAAAACGGAAGCTGATTATAAATACAATGTGACGCGAAGAAAAATTACCTATGAGGTTTACCGCACAGATTCACTCAATCGTCTTGAGCAAATAAAAGATCTGAACAGTTCACTTTCAAGAATGATGTTGAATTTGGAAGGCCTTGGAAAGATTTTAGATAACCTTTCTATCAAATCTCCAATCGATGGACAGCTGACTACAACTGCGCACTGGGAATTAGGACAAGCTGTAAACCAAGCGCAACGATTAGGTCAAGTGGATATCGTTGGAAGTTATAAAGTACGTGTGCCAATTGATGAATTGTATCTTCCTAAAATTTCAACAGGGCTTCCGGCTACTACCGATTTCGATGGAAAAACTTATAACCTCATGATCTCTTACATCTACCCAAACATTACGAATGGCCGTTTTGAAGTGGATATGGATTTTCAAGGAGAGACTCCACAAGGAATACGGAGAGGGCAATCGCTTCGTTTGCGAATAGAGTTAGGTCAACCTTCACAAGAATTGTTATTGCCGATGGGCGGATTTTATAAAGACACTGGTGGTAATTGGGTGTTCATTCTTGAGCCGGGAACGGATCGCGCTGTAAAACGCGAGGTGAAACTTGGTCGCAAGATGGGCTCCGAATATTTTGAAGTGCTCGAAGGCCTCAAGCCTGGCGATAAAGTGATCACTTCATCTTACGAAAATTTTGGCAACAATGAAGTTTTGATATTGAATTAATGAACAGGGTGCAACTTTTTACCAAGTTCAGCGTCTTATGTTCAAGTAATTTGTAACCAACAGAAAAAAAACAAGTATTAATAAAACTAAAAATCAACCCAAAGCATCTCTCTTTTAACCTCACAGATATGATAAAATTAAAGAACCTCGAGAAAGTCTATACTACTGAAGAAGTAGAGACCACCGCACTTAACAGCATCAACATGGAAGTTAAAGATGGCGAATTTGTTGCCATCATGGGCCCATCAGGTTGCGGTAAATCAACCTTGTTGAATATTTTAGGATTGCTTGACAACCCAAGTGGGGGTGAATATTTCTTCGGTGAAAACGAAGTTTCAAAATATTCTGAACGCCAGCGTGCGCAATTGCGCAAAGGTTCGATAGGCTTTGTGTTCCAGAGTTTCAATTTGATAGATGAGCTAACGGTATTCGAAAACGTTGAGCTTCCCTTGCTTTACATGAAAGTGCCTTCAGATGAGCGTAAGAAAAGAGTAGAAGAAGTATTGGAGCGCATGAACATCATGCACCGTAGAAATCACTTTCCTCAGCAATTGTCTGGTGGACAGCAACAGCGTGTGGCAATCTCTCGCGCTATCGTAGCAAAACCCAAAGTGATTTTGGCCGATGAGCCTACAGGTAATTTGGATTCGGCCAATGGCGAAGAAGTAATGAAACTTCTTTCTCAATTGAATGAAGAAGGCACAACTATTTTGATGGTAACGCACTCACCTTATGATGCTAACTATGCACATCGCATCGTTAACTTGTTTGATGGAAAGATCGTTACTGAAAACATCAAGGAGCAATTTCATATATAAGACTTCAGGAACGAAAGAGTCCTGATTCGTTCTCATAGTTTAGGTTTAGGTTAAGAATAAAGTCCCACCGTTCATGGGACTTTATTTTTTTGTTCACGGATGAGCTCAATCGAACATCATGTGTTCACACCCGTACAGCGACCGAACAAGCAACTTCGTTTTTTTGCTTTTAAACAGAACTTTATCCCTCGGCACATTTATTGGAATTCCCGTGCAACACTTTGGCACCCGTTGGCGTCTTAGTGCAAACTTACAAACCCCATGATCAAAAATTACCTCATCATCACGCTGCGCTCGTTGATGAAAAACAAACTTTTTATTCTGATCAATGTTTTCGGAATGGGCATTGCGATCGCGTGCTGTATTGTTGGTTACGTGAATTGGGAATTTGCGGATAAGTGGGACAACACTCAGCTAAACGCGGAGAGAATTTATCGGGTTCAATTTGAACGTGAATTCCAGGGGAAACACGAGCGCTACGGCATGGTGCCTAATCCTCTTGGCAATCATGTCAAAAGTAATTTTAAAGACGTATCAAAAGTGGTACGGTATGCATCAAACTATTCTGATATTCGGATTGGTGAGGAGGTTTTTGGTACAAACTTCGCATTTGCGGATTCAGCGTTTTTTGAGCTATTCACTTATAAACTGAAGTACGGCACCTTTGCGGACTTCTATGATAAAAGTAAAGTCTTCATCAGTGATGAGCTGGCGAAAAAATATTTTAACAGCGAAGAAGTAGTGGGTAAGCAAATCACTCAGGTGATTCTAAAAAAAGATGGTCAGCGCATTTTAAAGGAATTTACCATTGGTGGGGTGTATCAACAATTGCCTCTCAATTCCAGTTTTCGATTTGATGCCGTTGCTCTTTATGATAATTTTTGGGATGTCAATTTAGATCCCGATAACAGTGAAACGAGTTGGTATCGATGGAACACGTTGTTTCTCGTGATTAACGATCCAGCGCGAGTGCCTGAAGTAACAAGGCAACTACAGCAGTATGTAGCGCCACAAAATAAAGTACGCGAAGATTTTAAAGTTACTTCCTATTACCTCCAGAATTTTAAAGGAATGATGAAGCGCAACCGCTCGAACCCTCGCGTTAATGGCGATTGGCTCAATGGTGGTGTTCCCGATGAAGCCATAACAGTACCGGGAATTATGGCCGCTCTCCTTTTGCTTCTGGCCTGTTTCAATTTTACAAATACATCAATTGCGATTTCCAGCAAACGCCTTAAAGAAATAGGTCTTCGCAAAGTAATGGGAGGCCTTCGAAGCCAGTTGATATTTCAGTTTCTATCTGAAAATCTGTTGCTCTGCTTCTTCGGACTGCTTGCAGGTATGTTGATGGCGGAATGGCTTGCTCCCGCATATGATGCGATGTGGCCATGGCTTGAATTGAAATTGAATTATTCTGAGAATCTGGGGTTCATGGGATTCCTCGTTGCATTGCTTGTGCTTACCGCATTGATAGCGGGCGGTTACCCTGCATTTTATGTTACTTCTTTTGAACCAGTTAGCATTTTAAAAGGCTCTGCCAAGTTTGGAGGAACCAATTGGTTCACTCGCATTTTATTGGGCGGGCAGTTTGTAATCTCTCTGTTGGCAATTATTATGGGCGTTGCTTTCTACGACAACGGAAAGTACCAGAAGAATTATGATTTGGGTTTTGCAACACACGGAGTGATTTCAGTTTGGGTGAATAACGAAGGAGCATTCAATACCTATCGCGATGCACTTTCTACTAACAAAGACATTGATTTGATAGCGGGAACAAAAAATCATATTGCTAATAATTTTTACAATGACCCGGTAAAATTTGAATCGGTTGAACGCGAAGTTGATATCATGGATGTGGGCGACAACTATTTCGAAGTAATGGATATGACTTTGCTTTCGGGAAGAAAATTCCAGAAAGACTCCGAAACGGATCGAAAGGAATCTATTTTAGTTTCTGAAGAATTTGTAAAGCAATTTGGATGGAAGGATAGCCCGATTGGTAAGCGAATCGTTTGGATGGATACCGTTCAACTCTATGTGATTGGTGTTGTTAAGAATGTTTATGCACGTGCGTTGTGGCAACCCATTCAGCCTTTGATGGTGCGTTATACTTCACCCGATAAATATCAGGAGTTGGTAGTGAAAGCAAAACCGGAAAAATTGGCTGAGTTAAACACTTTCATGGAAAAAAAATGGAAAGAGACTTTTCCTAACACTCAGTACAACGGGCAATTGATCGATCGCGAATTGCAAGAGACCAACGAGATTAATAGCAATGTTGTAATCATGTTTGGATTCCTTGGATTTTTTGCTGCACTGATGACGGGCATCGGATTGTTTACTTTGGTGTCGCTCAATATTGTTAAGAAGATGAAAGAAATTGGCGTGCGCAAAGTTCTTGGGGCCTCGTTGAGCAATATTGCTACTGTAATCAATTTTGAGTTTATTATTAACCTGGGCATTGCTACTGTTATTGGTGGTGCGCTCGGTTACTTCGCATCCGATGCTTTGATGGATTCCATCTGGGAATATTATCAAAAGTTAAGCATGATCAGTTTCGCTGTTTCAATTATTGCCATGGCAATAATTGCGGTGCTGGCAGTCGGTTATAAAACAGTAACTACGGCTTCGCTGAATCCAACAAAAACATTAAGGGACGAGTAGAGATACCTGCAACCCAAGCGAATCCAACAGCGTCTAAAAACAAATTTCATTTAATAATAAATCGTCATGATTAAGAATTACTTCACTATTGCCGTTCGAAATATCAGAAAGCATTCTTTCTATTCGGCAATCAATATCCTTGGCTTAGCTATGGGAGTTGCGGCTTGTTTATTCATTTTGCTTTACATATCCGATGAGCTGAGCTACGATCGTTTTCATAAGGATGCCGATAACATTTACCGCATTGGCTTGCATGGAAAAATTGCCGGCCAGGAAGTTAATACTGCCAACTCATGCCCGCCATTAGCAGCTGGGATGGTCGCTGAAATTCCAGGAGTGGAGGCAGCTACTCGCATTAACAAACGAGACGGCATCGTGTTTAAAAATGAAGCCCTGGCTTTTACTGAAGACAAAATACTTTATGCCGACTCGAATTTTTTTCAATTCTTCTCTTTCAAACTGCTCGAGGGCGATCCTACTACTGCGTTGAAAGAACCTAATAGTGTTGTTCTTACTCCTGATTTGGCAACCAAGTATTTTAAAGGTGCCGCTTTAGGAAAATTGCTTACGATCGGAAATGATAACAAGTCATTTAAAGTAACCGGCATTGCTGAAAGACCACCGCACAACTCACACTTTTCATTTGCCGCTATTATTTCAACTAGTTCTGAAAAAGATCAGTACAATGCTCCCGTTTGGTTGAACAATGGCCTGTACACTTATTTTAGAAAGACACCTGCTACTTCTATCGAGGGTATCGCCAAAAGGCTGAACGAAGTTACCGACAAACACATCGCTCCTGAGATTGAACAATTCATGGGAGCATCCATTGAAAAATTCCGTCAGGCTGGTAACGAATACGGCTATGTACCTTATCCAATACTCGATTCACGTCTCCATTCAATTTGGTCAGACGAGATCGAACCATCAGGTAATATCACTTACATCTATGTGTTCGCGGCTGTAGGTATTTTTATTCTATTGATCGCCTGTATCAACTTCATGAATTTGTCTACCGCCCGCTCTGCAGGTCGTGCAAAAGAAGTAGGTCTGCGCAAGACACTCGGATCAATACGTGGACAAATGATCGGACAATTTTTATTGGAGTCCATATTGCTGGCGTGCATAGCTGTTTTGTTTGCGCTAATCATCACAGGGATTTTGATGCCGCAGTTTAATACACTTTCGGGCAAGCAATTGTCGCTTCTTTCGCTCGGCAATCCGGCTGTGATTGCCGGTGCCGTTGTACTCACAATAATCATTGGCGTATTGGCAGGAAGTTATCCGGCCTTTTACCTCACTAGTTTTAGCGTTACCGAAGTATTGAAAGGGAAGATCAAGGCCGGTGTGAAGAGCAAAGGTATTCGCAGCGGACTTGTGATTTTTCAATTCGCTCTTTCCATTATTCTAATTATCTGCACTACCACGGTTTACCAACAAATCAGTTATTTACAGGAACGAAATACCGGATTAGATAAACACAATGTTTTGGTCATCAGTAATGCACGAAGATTGGGAACCAATCAAATGGCATTTAAGAACTCACTCCTTACAAAAAAAGGATTTGAGAAAGCGAGTTTTACAAATAACGTATTCCCCGGTGTCAATAATACTACTGCTTTCCGTAATTCGATCACTAAGAAGGATCACCTCATGGGTACCTACTATGCGGACTATGATCATGCAGACGTGATGAAGTTTGAGCTGGCACAAGGCCGGTATTTTTCACGCGACTTTCCCTCTGATTCTTCGGTGGTAATAATTAACGAGGCCGCAGTACGCGAATTGGGTTGGGAAAAACCTTTGCAAGAAAAGTTGATTGTTTTTGCAGGGGACAATAATGCGCCCAAGCAAGTTCCGATGGAAGTGGTAGGGGTGGTAAAGGACTTCAATTTTGAATCGTATAAAACTAAAGTGAGACCAATGGTGATTCGGTTAACAGATAAAGCAGGCAACCTCTTGGTTCGTTATCAAGGCAGCCCAGAAAGTGCTGTTCAAAATGCAACTCAACTCTGGAAAGAATATGCATCAGGGGATCCGTTTGAATATGCTTTCCTTGACCAAAATTTTGATCAGCTGTTTCGCGAAGAGCAACGCTTAGGTTCTTTGTTTACCGTTTTTACCACACTTGCTATTTTTATTGCCAGCCTGGGATTATTCGCTCTGGCGGCATTCACGGCTGAGCAACGCACCAAGGAGATAGGTATTCGCAAGGCGATGGGTGCGAGTGTCATGGGTGTCACAACGTTATTGTCTAAGGAGTTTACCATTCTGGTAGTCGTTTCAATTGCTATGGCAGTTGTTCCAGCCTATTTCGTCTTGGACTACTGGCTAAGTCAGTTCGCATATCGCATTGATATCAACTTTGTGACGTTTGTTGTGGGGTCGGTTGGCGCGCTTTTGCTTGCATGGGCAACGGTGGGCTTCCAGGCTTTTAAGGCTGCTCTTGCTAAGCCGGTAGATTCGCTAAGAAATGAATAGAATTTCTCTTTTCCGAAGTTCATACATTCTCCTAAAGCATTGGCTTTGAGGAGATTTTGGGATCCAATGTTAAGTTTTTTCTAAAATTTGATAATGATTGCTCTGCACCCTAGTTTTAATCTTCAATCAAATCAATTATGGAAAAACTCATCGTGAAAGGCAATAAAGAAATCAGGATGCACTTAGCGGATTCTTTGCAGCAGACCATTCAAACCTTGGGCATTGTAGAGCCAAAGAAGAAAGCGAAAAAACTCATTGCAAAAAGCTCTAAAAAGTTGGCCAAAATTGTTGGCAAGCAAATGAAAAAAGAGCTTAAAGAAATAGCGAAGCTGAGGAAGAAAACAGATCGAAAGAAAGTGAAGAGTGGCAATGGGGTAGCGGCTTAAGGCTTCAACTACATATTGAAATAGCCTGAGATTCTCAGGCTATTTTTTTTACCTAAAGGCGATGGTTGCTAAGCTTAATTTAAAATGTTACTCAATTTTCTGTTGCCAGGTTCAAGAAAAAAAAACTATATTCAATACATATTGTAACCCGTCAAGGTCTTCATGTTTAACATCACAAAGATTAAAACAAAGTTGTTATTAGCATTTGGCGGGGTGCTAGTGCTTTCACTTCTTCTCTCTGTCTGGAGCGTTATTTCTATCTATAAAATCATCGAATATGAAAAGCTTGCGTCAGTCATTGATAAAATCAATGCGTATCGTCTTGAGCTAAGACGCTCTGAAAAGAATTTTCTTCTTCGCGATGTTACCAAGCCAAGCTTATTCGAAAAAGGGGAAAGCCCTTACCTACTTACTTTTAGGAAACTGGACACTGAGGTAAATAATCTGGTAGATAGCTTGAGTAAGAGCGGTAATATCGAAACCCTTAAGATCTCAAATGAATTAGCTGATACTAAAACCCGCTTGAAGGATTATACAGTAGCTTTTTATTCTTTGGTAGAAAAATATAAGAAGCGCGGGTTTAAAGATTGGGGCGATGAGGGCGAACTGCGCAAAGCCATTCATTCGGTAGAAAAGGATAATGTTGCCGACAAAGTTTTGATTCTTGACCTGAGAAAGAATGAAAAAGATTTTTTCCTACGCAAAGACCCCCAATACATTGACAAATTTGATGCAGGGATAGAAGAATTAAAGAACTCTGTCAGCTCAAAAAATGCAAAAGAGGATGTTGTTGCAGATGCGGTAAGAAACATTGAACTGTATCGGAACAAATTTCATCAGATTGTACAGACCGAGAAGGAAATTGGTCTTAATGAAAAGGAAGGACTTATTGCGCAGTTGCAGAAAGCTGTTGACTCCCTCGATCCGATCGCTGTAAAATTGGGCAAAAACGCTGATCTGCGAATTGATGAGGTAGTAGGCCAAACTATTCTCTTCATTTTAATAGCATCGGTCTTTCAACTGTGTTTTGGTACAATCCTGGCCTTTCTGTTTTCTAAGGAGTTCACCAGAAACACTGCAAAGATTCGCGACAATATTGTTCAGCTTTCGGAAGGAAAGTATCCGGAGGAAACTGAAATAACGAGCTCTGATGAGTTTGGTGAAAGTCAGCGGGCGCTCAATAATTTGATTGAAAGGGTGAAGACCGCGGCCGATTTTGCTGAGAAAGTAGGAAATGGTGAATTGTCATCTCAATACAATGAGAAGTACAACAACGATGTGCTGGCAACAGCATTGATGGCTATGCACGTGAAGTTAAAGAAGGCTACTGAAGAAGATGATAAACGCAACTGGGCAACCCAAGGACTCGCTGACTTTGGGGAGTTGCTGCGCAATCAGGAACAAGATGTGGAAAGATTTGGTGACCAGGTTTTGTCATTTACTGTAAAATATACACACTCCAATCAAGGACGTTTGTACATAGTAAACGATGATGGTGCAGAGAAATATCTTCAACTCATCGCCAGCTATGCATGGGAGAAAAAGAAATTTGTAGAGCAAAGAATTGAAATGGGTCAGGGTTTAACGGCTCAATGTTGGCAAGAGGCAGCACCAATTTATATGACTGAAGTTCCTGAAGACTATATCACCATTACCAGTGGACTAGGGTCTGCAACACCTAGAAATATTTTTATTCTGCCTTTAAAAGTAAATGATGTTGTTTATGGAATAATGGAGCTAGCATCTCTGAAATTATATGAAGGCTTCGAGCGAGAGTTTATCATTAAGCTATCAGAAAATTTGGCGTCCGCCATCAGCACCGTTCGTATTAATCATAAGACCAAGTTGTTGCTTACTCAGACCCAGCAGCAAACCGAGGAGATGCGTGCTCAAGAGGAAGAAATGAGACAAAACATGGAAGAACTTAGTGCTACACAAGAAGAAATGAGCAGAAAGGAACGGGAATACCTGAAGCGAATTGAAGATCTAGAAATGAAAGTTAAAGGAATATAACCTTCTAATTGCCTTAATAACTTATCCTCAATGATCTAATCCAAAAAGCCCGAAAATGGATTCGGGCTTTTGGAGGGTACTATTTAAAACCTATACTGCATCCTTGCGGTGAAAATATTGTCTTTTAGATCGTTCGTGTAGCCTGCAACTTGGGTCTTTTCGTTTGTTACAATGTTGTAGTGAAACATGAATTTCACATTCTCATCATAGTAGTAGTTGTAGCCAAGACCAAGGGCATGATATTTTACTTCAGCCGAAGTCATTTTGTTAGTAACACTTTCAAGTTCAGTTCCTTTAAGTTTAGTATTTGGGTCATACCATTCATACTTTACTACTAACTCATGTTTTGTCTTTCCGATCCTTTGGATTAGATAAGCATATGCACCATCAAAATCTCTTAGGTAAGTTACTTTTTTTGCAGGCAATGCTGCAGGACTGGCCGAATTGTTGTCTATGCCCGGTTGGGTACCGAAAATGTACTCACCTCTAATGGTTGTTGTTCCTAAAATGGATTTTGTACTAATAAAGAATTCAGCTCCAAAATATTTACGAGAAGCAGATTTACCTTTAAAGGTTCGGTTTGAAGTGTCCGCTGCAGCAAAAACATATCCGCTCGCTCCGTTTACGATACGATCATAAACTACATTGCTTTGATTGACTACGCCCCCGTTGTAATGGGAAACGCCAAGCCCGTATCTGTACCTTTCGTCTTTTGAAGTTTTATAATAGGATAGGCGCCCTATGAAGTCCTTTATGGCATCGAATTCATTAACTCCATTATTTGTTGAGGTAGTACCCGGCACTGCAATTCCTTGTCCGTTGTAAAATCCGGCCTCTAATTTTAATCCATAGAGCTTACTTTCCTTTAGAGGTTCATAGTTAATTTTAGCACCTAAATCACGCTCGTTAGGCATTAATGTTTGAGTATACCTTGAACGTTCTGGTGATTCTCTATGCTGTGAAGATTGGTCTATTTCAAAACCGAAAGGACGGTTCATTACTCCGGCTGTTAATGAGAACGTCTTAGTCCATGGATCGGTAACTTTCGCATAAATTTCGACCAAGTTGAAGCCTCTTTCAGTACCGTTAAGCTGCATTACAAATTGACTTAATTTTTGAGTGTAAGTAAATTTTACACGACCTCGTCTAATCATAAAGCGCGAATCAGAATACGGGCCAAAAACTCCACCATCAAAGTTGGCTGCACCTTTTGACTCCGCCACTTGATATTGTGCTTGAATCCATCCGGTTACCTTTATTTTTTTTAAAGTCTCAACTGCTTTTTGGAGATCATTTACTGATTGCTTCAGCGAGTCATTTGCTGTTTGTGCAAAAGATTGAAGGCTTGAAAAACAAGCGAAAATCAGACACAACGCGAATAGGTTTTTGGCTTTTATCATTTTAAAGTAAATTTTGATGCAAAAGTGTTACTTCAATGTTAACTGAAGCGTTGTTTAATGTTAAATTAATATTAAGTATTTAATGATAAGATAATCCAGTGCGTTTTAGACACTTGTTTCAGACGGTTTTACAGAATTCAGTTCCAACAGTTGACCGTATAGAGCAAAGCTGCCAAGTGTTTTCTTGCGATCTGCAATACAAACTCAAACCCGATATGGAAACAATTTTGAGCCGAACAATAACCTAAGCTAAATATTATCTAAGCTGCTAAGAGAATTGATGCTATCGGTCTAGTGAGATCACTGAAGCCTTGTACTCATTGACAGCTACCTTTTCGATTTGCAGGAATATATCATCGTCAGGATTATTTTCGATAAATTGGCTGTCATGTTCTGTCCATACATGGCTTGCCCCGGGAATATCTTTTACTTGTAGCGTATCGTCCACTGAAATGTCGATTATTTGACTGCGGGTGATGGCAAATAACATCCTGTTTCCCTCAATTTGATAAGTCATATTTCTGGGCTTTTAGTTTTATTAATTTAAGAATATATAGGCTCATTTTCAATGGGGCCGAACCGATGGGAGACATCAGGTTATTGTTGCTGCTTTAGGCGGATGAATTTAAAGGCCTGTGCTTTTTGTAACGTGTGCATTCGCTGATTATATAATTATCTTTAGATCAATTAGATTTAGGTTGAAACTCTTCAATTTTTATTAAAGCATTTATGAAATGCCATCAGAAAAGCAGAACGAAAAGAATAACAATTGTGCATGGGCATTCCATGCGACCTTATAAAAATAAATATTAACGCATGAAACGAAAGCTCATCATCATTTCATTTCCAATTGTACTGCTGTTTGGAGTTTATTTCCTTGGTCCGGAACCGGATCAGCCAAAATTTGAGTCCACTATGCCCACCGTGCCGCAGCAGGCGGATGAGTTAGAAAAATACGTTGCCAATCAGGAACTCAAACACAAAATTAAACCCGATAACGAAGCTCGGATTGTGTGGGCGGATAGCTTGAAGAAAAAGACGGAATATGCCGTAGTTTACCTGCATGGGTTTTCTGCAAGCCCAATGGAGGGCGATCCTGTTCACACTAATTTTGCAAAGAAGTTTGGTTGCAATATGTACCTCGCCCGCATGGCCGATCATGGCATTGATACAATAGATCAGCTTATCAATTTCACACCCGATCGTTGGTGGACAAGCAGTAAAGAGGCATTGGCTATTGGCAAGGCAATAGGCGAAAAAGTAATTCTGATGAGTACCTCTACTGGAGGCACCATGGCGTTGATTCTTGCCGCTCAATATCCCGATGATGTTTATGCACTCATGAACATGTCGCCCAACATCGCGCTCAGAAATCCGAAAGCATGGTTGTCTAACAATCCTTGGGGATTACAGATTGCCCGAATAGTGATAGGAGGAAAATCGGTCACGTATCCGCCCGATTCCCTGGCCGATAAGTATTGGTATAATTCCTATCGGCTCGAATCAGTATCTCAGCTGGAGGAACTGCTAGAAGAAAAAATGAACCGCGATACTTTTCAGAAAGTAAAATGCCCGAGCCTGTCACTCTATTATTATAAGAATGAACAAGAGCAAGATCCTACTGTAAGGGTTGATGCAATGCAAGAGATGAACAGTCAATTGAGCACTCCGGGCGACATGAAAGTGATGGTTGCTATACCCAATGCGGCTACTCATAGAATAGGTTCCCGACTGGCCTCAAAAGATGTTCCGGCTGTTGAGGAAGCGTGTGAGAAATTTGCGGTGGAGAAATTGAGGATGGTGAAGAAATAATGCAAAGCTGAATATGTAGTCGGGTCTACATCTTTAGTCAAAGCGTGGAAAGCTATCGCCTGAATTTAACCCCATCCTTTTAAGTTCGTCTATAATAGACTCTCTTTCATCTCGGGGTGCATTAAAGTAGTTGAGTTGAAATTGATTAATGGTCTTAAATTTCATTACCAGAGAATCTGCTTGCTCAGTTGTTAGCCTCCTTTTAAGATCTGAAAATGAATTAATTGTTGAAGCGTTATAAGCTTTAAAAATAGCTATTGCTAGATTTTCTTCGAGTCCCAGAACGAGTTGCTTTTCTTCAACGCTGGCATTACGTAGTATTCTTTCAAGACAATACTCAACGCATTTATTTGGAATCGGAACTTTAGAACAGTCTCTCTTAAAGTCACAGTTGCTTCCAAATATTCTCATGCGTCAATTTTTATGATTCAGATGTTTAGAATAAGCAAAAATTAAATATTGATTCACCGAATATCCACCAAAATAAATACAGTAGCAACCATATCCCAAAAACAAGAAGTCCTAAATTAAAAAACCGGAGCTGTCTCGTATAGCAAGTATTACACTTTGTAAATATTACGGTCAACTGAGCTACATCTCCTTTGTATAATTCGGACGCAATAGCTCGACCAGCAATTTCTTTTCCATTGAAAATTGATACTCCTATAAAAATCCAGCCCAAAATAAATAAGAGATATATCATCTTTAGTTTAGTTGTTGTCGGATGTAAATATGAATCGCTAAGAATTGCCAATAATGAACCCCCTAAGGTACTAAGAGACCAAGTGGAAATTTTACTAGCTCCAATCTCAATTGATTTTATACAGTTAAATAGTTTATCGGCCTTGCTATCAATACTTGAGTCAGCCATGGATTTAATCCTCAACTCAAAAAACTCAGTTGCAAGTTTTAGTATCTTAAACATGGGGAAATGTTAGGAGTCTTAAGGTTTGTGCGTCTTGCGTGCATTTTTATATAATTTATAGACTTTTATAGAACTGTTAAAAGAATGGCCTTTTAAGCTTAAGCCAACCTCTGCCTCAACACCTCAAAAACTACAACAGCAGTCGCATTCGAAACATTCATACTATCTATTTTTCCTTGCATAGGAATGATGATGTTCGCATCAGAGTTTTTTGTCCAGACTTCAGAAAGCCCTGTAGCTTCAGTGCCCATAACGATAGCACATGAATGGGTAAAATCAATTTGATAATATGGCTTTGACGACTGCAATGAGGTACAAAAGATTTGAACCTGATTTTTCTTGAGCCATGCAATAGCCTCGTCTGAAGAAACGGCTGCCAGCTGATTGGTGAACACACACCCCACACTTGAACGGATCACATTCGGATTATAAAAATCGGTTTGAGGATCACAGATGATCACAGCATCAACACCTGCTGCATCTGCCGTGCGAAGAATGGCACCAAGGTTTCCTGGCTTTTCAACTGATTCTAAAATAAGGACCAACGGATTTTTTTTCAGCTTGATCTGCGAAAGCAAATGCGGTTTATGTTCAGCTACGGCAATCATTCCTCCCGAGTTTTCGCGCACCGCGATTTTCTCAAAGACCTCTTTCGATACCGGAACAATCAGCTTGTCTTCTTTTAACACATTTGGAATCTGATCAGCATCAATGATCTCATCGCAGAAAAAAATATTCCCGATTTTATATCCCGCCTCTGCGGCTAGCCTGATTTCCCTTTCGCCTTCAATAATAAAAAGCTGTTGTTTCCTTCGTTCACGTGGCTTCTCCAGTGCCATTAGGCTCTTTACTTTCGGGTTTTGTGTGCTCGTTATTTTAAAATGCATTCGAATGGAAATTTAAATACTGGCAAGGTAAGAAATGATACACCTTTATTTTTTGAGACCAGTATCTTCTTGAGGGTGGTGGCGTTCTGAATGCGAATAAAATCAAAGAGCATATGAAAAATTTAATTCGGTTAGGAGTCATTCTGATTGCGGTCATTCAATTTTCTTGCGATAAAGAGAAGTCCGTGCCTTTAATTAGTGCCACTGGAAAAGTCAATTTCTTATCGCAAAAACAGATTCTTATCAGTTTGAATACAGCGCTTAATCTCTCTAATGCTGCAAAATTTGAAGTGACAATTGGACCAGGAACAGGTAATGCTGAAATCTATTTGGATAAATTCATGATTTACACTCCGGGTAGTGATAGCATCGAAAATGCTATTGTGAAATTTTATGATGGTAGTGGAAGAACGCTTGGTAGTGGAAAAATTACTTTTGAAGAAAGTCAAAATTCTTGCGGCATCATTCCATTTACTAAGGCCGAAGTAACTCAAGGCAATACGTTAAATGTTCATCTCGCAGACAATACCCTCCTTTGTACAAATATAGATTATGTTCACATTGGAGTTAACGGAGTATCCACAGGCCTCAACGGTAATGGATTTAGCTTGTCGACATCTCTTGCAGACGGAAACCCAACTGTTGATTTGAGTTACACGCCTCCTACTGGATTTGTTGGTACTTCTAAGATCCTTTATGTCGTTGGCATAAATATTAAGCCGGAGTACGCTAGTCAATATGCAAAGATTAATCAGGCTTGGTTGGATAATAGTGGCAAACCTGGAAGTGGAGATGTGATGACGGAATTGATTAATATTTCTTACATGTTCGAATATTTCATTGCTTCCATCGCTGAAGTAACTGTAAAGTGATTTAGACGTGGCTGGCATAATTTGAACGCTCTTTGATTCTTTAAAAATCAGATGTTTTGCTGAATGCGGTAGGTCCTTGGTATGAAAAATTCTTTCTCTAACTTTATCCTTCAAACCAAACTACCTATGAAAAAAATATTGATGGCACTGTTCGCAGTTGTTGCCACGCAAGTATCTGCTCAAAATTTTGAAGGCACTATCAAGTGGTCGATGAAAATGGAAATTACTGATCCTGCCCTTAAGGCTAAGATGGCCGAAGGTCAGCAGAAAATGAACGATCCTGCCACCCAAGCGAAGATGAAAGAAATGCAAGCCAAAATGAACGACCCTCAGTTCAAGGCGATGATGGAAAACAATCCACAGATGAAAGCGATGATGGAGAAGATGGCCCAGGGAGGTGGTTCAGACATGATGAGCAACATGATGCCGAAGGGAATGATTATCCGAATAAAGGATGGCAACGCGCTCACCACTATGGATGGTGGAATGATGGCGGGTGATGTTCTGCACTTGAAAGATAAAAACGAAGCTATACGGCTGGATCGTCAAAACAAAACTTACTCGATAATGACTTCAAGTAACGGCCCTGGTCAGCGAGCAAGCGAAGAAACGAAACCAACTGTGACGAAAACGAGCGAGACGATGAAGATACTCGGTTACAACTGCACTAAATATGTAGTGGTAATGACCGAGCGCGGCCAAAGCGTTACCTCCAACTTATGGGCAACCACAGAAATTAAAGACATCGACATGAAGGCATTTGCGAAGCAGCGCATGGGCCGCGGCCAGTCAATGATTTATGAGGGCGTTGATGGAATTCCGCTGAAGATCGAATCAAATATGAAAGAAGGAACGATGGTAATGGAAGTAACAGAGATTAAAAAAGAATCACTCAACGCTACTGACTTTACGATTCCATCGGATTATACTGAAACCAAGGGAATGTACGGACGATAGATCTTTCAAACCTTGTTAGTAAAAATGCCATCGATTCCTCGATGGCATTTTTTATTATGCCGACTGACCTTGAGCCTTAGATTTCTTTGCTTTTTTCTTGGCTTCCACTTCTTCGGAGTAGCCCAATATTTTCATCATGCTCTCGCTCTTCTGCTCCGGAGCAAAAAGTTCTGTAGAGATTTCGCCATCTTCATTGCGATCGATAAGCACATGTTTCGGTGCTGGGATGAGGCAATGCTGAATTCCTCCGTTGCCACCGAGTGACTCTTGATAAGCACCTGTGTGGAAAAATCCGATGTAGAGTTTTTCTTCATCGTTGATCATCGGCAAGAAAACTTCTCCCGTGTGGGCTTCGCTGTTGTAATAATCGTGACTATCACAAGTAAGGCCGCCAATGTTCACTTTATGGAACGGGTCATCCCATTTGTTCACGGCCAATAAAATATACTTTTGGTTGAGCCCCCAAACATCGGGCAAGTGAGTGATGAACGAGCCATCAATCATGTACCAAAGCTCCTTGTCGTTTTGAAGTTTCTGGTCTACTATGGAATATAGAACCGCTCCGCTTTCGGCTACCGTGAAACTACCGAACTCGGTGAAGATGTTGGGCACAGGTACGTTGTTCTTCTCGCAGATCCATTTGATGTTTTCCACGATCTGTTCGATCATGTATTTGTAATCATAATGAAAGGTGAGTGATTGTTTTACAGGGAAGCCACCACCAATGTCAATCGAGTCCAACGTATCGCAAATCTTTTTCATTTCGCAATACTTGAAGATGAAACGGCTGAGTTCGCTCCAATAATAAGCCGTGTCTTTGATGCCCGTGTTGATAAAGAAGTGCAACATCTTCAATGAAGCCTTGCTGCTCGTCTGGATCTTCTCTTTGTAAAGAGTGTTGATGTCATTATATCGGATTCCGAGACGCGAGGTATAAAACTCAAACTTAGGTTCTTCGTCAGCGGCAACTCGGATACCTACTTGGTATGGTTTGGTTGCATTTTGCTCATAATGATCAATTTCACTAAGGTTATCCAAGATGGGAACCACCGTAAAACTTTCGTTGATCAGTTCAGTGATGTACTCTTTGTACTGTGGCATCTTAAATCCGTTGCACAAAATATAAGTGCTCTTCGAGATTTTGCCCCTCTCATAAAGTGTACGAACAATCGGAATATCGAAAGCCGAAGAAGTTTCAATGTGAATATCATTCTTCAATGCTTCTTCTAAAACGAAATCGTAATGCGAAGACTTGGTGCAGTAGCAATACGTGTAAGAGCCCTGGTATTTGAATCGTTCCATGGCGCCATTAAAGGCAGATTGCGCATAGCGGATATTTTCGCTGATGCGTGGAAGGTAAGTGATGCGAAGGGGAGTGCCGTATTGCTTAATGACATCCATAATTGGCACGTCATTAAACAACAATTCATGCTCGCGAACCTTAAATTCACGCTGCGGAAACTCAAATGTCTGCTCTATCAGTTCGCGGTAACTCTTCATTTCTGTTAACTGCTCTTTAAGTTATGGATTCAATTCGATTTTTAGAAAAAAATCAAGCAGCAATATTCCAATAAAATCAGCATCTTTGCAAAGATTCACAACTATGGCCAGCTGTTTTTTCTTACGCATTTTCGCTGTTGCCCACGCGCTGCCCGACTTGTAAGTTGGTTGCGTCTCTGTTGTCATTTCCCAATTCGTTCGCTGAGTTATTAATTGCTAAATTGTCATTGTTATAGTTTTATGAAGGAGATTAAGATTATTGAAGTAAAATCCGAAATCGGTGCCGGTACCCGCGGAGCCAGTTTAGGGGTAGAGGCCATGAAAATTGCCAGTCTTGATTTAAAATCCGATTTATTCAGGAAATACGATTCTATAGAAGTCGAAAATGTAAACGAGCTTCTTTTTGATGGAGCTGAGCACGCTTACGCCAAATTTATCGATGGTGTTTTGGTGATGGAAGAGCGAGTTTGCCTCGAAGTCTATGAGCAACTTTTCGATGATTTCTTTCCGTTGATTATGGCTGGTGATCACTCAACAGCTTACGGAACAATATCAGGTATTAAAAAGGCTTACCCTAAGAAGAGGCTAGGAGTAGTCTGGATTGATGCGCATGCTGATTTGCATACACCGTTTACTACACCATCAGGAAATATGCATGGAATGCCATTAGCGATGGCTTTTGGAATTGATAATCTCGAGAGCAAAGTGAACGACCCCCGAGGTGCTACTTTGGATTATTGGGAACAAATCAAGAATGTAGGAATGCCCGGGCCAAAAATTAACACTGAAGACCTCGTGTATATTGCCGTGCGTGACATGGAGAAGCCCGAAAACTATTTGATCAACAAATACAACATCAATTTCATTGAAGTAGAAGAGGTGAAAAAGAAAGGCGCTGCAGAAATGGCTCAGCATGCGCTAAAGATGCTTGACCACTGCGACCTGATTTACATTTCGTTTGATGTAGATAGCATCGACAGTCGTTTTTCTACCGGTACCGGAACGCCTGTTCCTAACGGACTAACCGTTGAAGAAGCTAAGACACTGAATGCGGAACTATGCAAAGATCCGAGAGTTTGTGCATACGAGATAGTGGAGATTAATCCCACTCTTGATACTGAAAATCGAATGGCGGAAAGTGCTTTCGAAATTTTAGAGGGTGCGGCTAAATCAATCGAGGCAAGGCCAGTGTTGGCAGAGTAGGTTGATTAAATGAAAAATCATTCATCAATAAAGTTTCGTTTACCAAAGGGATTGCTCTACGCCCTTTTGGGATTTTTCATTTTTTCGGCAGTTCCTTCGAGTTCGAGTAACGAGCGCACACCGATAAAAACAGAGCAGCGAGATGTCGCAAGGTCATTTAGTCGTTCATCTAGCTTAATTAAGTTTTACTCTTCCGTTAGCAGTACCAAACTGCACTCTGACGAAGCATTTCTTTCCTCCTTACTTTCTCAGACAACGTCAATTAATGTCAGATTTAAAAATCAAATCAATCAGGCCTTGATGTTCAAACCAATTGGTATTGTTCTAATCAGCCTTTTTCATTCTCGCATTGACGAGTATTCTTCAATTTCAAATAACGGATAGTTCTTATCCGCAAGCCTAATCAGCTCATTTAATATTTTTTCTTAACCGATGCTCAATCGCTGAGCACAAATTTTATT
>CBRFFM010000020.1:0-71750 GCA_967789005.1 uncultured bacterium
CGGTAGTTCAGCTGGTTAGAATGCCTGCCTGTCACGCAGGAGGTCGCGGGTTCGAATCCCGTCCGGACCGCTTAAAAACCCTGAAATCTTCAGGGTTTTTTTGTTTATTTGCCGCACTAAAAATTGTAAGTCTATGGGAATAGGAAAAGGCGTAAGTAAAGCGCTCGAAACCACAATTGAATGGTCGATATTCGCTTCTCGATGGTTTCAGGCCCCCATTTACATGGGCCTAATTGTTGCCTCGGGTTTTTATGTTTATAAGTTTATTGACGAGCTGTTCACGCTCGCAATGAACCTTCAGGCATGGTCTGAGGTAACCGTGATGTTGTCAATCCTTGGTCTGATCGACATTTCGATGGTAATGAACTTGCTGGTGATTGTAATCATCGGAGGTTATTCCATCTTCACGAGCCGGATAGATTTTGATGAACAGGAAGACCGTCCGCATTGGATCGACAATCTGGATGCCGACAGGCTGAAAGTAAAATTGGCGACCTCCCTAGCCTCAATATCAGGTGTTCACCTGCTTAAAACATTCATTGATATTCATTCTGCGACTTCTACCAAGGCATTTGAGGCCTTAAAATTCGAGATAATCATTCATATGGTATTCATCGTTTCTGCCTTATGTTTGGCTTGGATTGCCAAGATTTTATCCCACGATTAAGGATTAAGACTTTTCCCTTGAACCCTCATGACTTAAAAGGTCGTGAGGGCTTTTTATTTAAGGGATTCCTGTAATCGGGAATATCCTTCATTTCACCCCTCGAATTTGTCTTTCTGCCCAAATCAGGTGCAAAAGCCCTTTACCAATACGTTAACTTTTATATCCATAAACAGTCAAACAGATCCAATGCAAAAGGAATATGAAAAAGCCGTTGAATTCAGTACGCATAGTTGGCTTGGTTATTTTGATCGTTGGTTTTGTGCTTTCATGCCAGCATGAGGCGCAAGACGTTCTCCTTTCGAAACAAATGAAAGTACAGCAGTCTATTCAAGCTGCTCAAGACAACGCCTCTATGATTGCCGCTGCTCAAGATGCGGTGAGCCTTACTTCCAGTGCTTTTGCAAATCAGGGAATTACATTCGGGCGAATGGCAGATGATGGTGATGAAGAATACGATTCGGATTGCAGACCAACCGTGGTTAACAACATAAAAGTGGATTGGAGCCATACAGACAGCCTAATTGTTTCAGGTACTATCACTATTGATTTTGGAGATAGCACAGTATGTGATTCGACTCATGTGCGAAAAGGAAAAATCATCGATTCCCTTATGCTAGTTGTTGTTTTTAAAGACAGAACTACATTCAAGTCTTTTGAAAAGATCACTTTCCAGAATTTTTGGCGAGACTCTACTCAAGTAGATGGTTCCTTATCAATTAATGCGGCTACAGGAAGCCCCACAATCGTAGCGATCAATGGCTCAAGGATAAGATATCGTGACGGCACTTCATCTTCGTGGACTGGAAATCTGGTATTTACTTATGAAAGAAAAACAACGGGAACAACGATTGATGTCACTGGCTCATGGAGCGGAACAACACGGAATGGAATAGCGTTCTCTGCTTCTATCACCAAAGCAATCGAATATAAATCCGGATGCTTTGGTCGCTCTCATTACTTCATTGCAGTAAGTGGTACGGTTGACGTGATAACTAACGGTGTAACTTCTACGATAGATTATGGCAACGGAACTTGCGACCGAGTCTATACCATAACAACAGCTGGTGTAACAACAGAGCATCGCTTTACATAATTGCAGTTTAAAGCGACTAAAAGCCCCTACAGAACCTGAATTTGTAGAGGCTTTTTATTTTAAGCATCTATCTCAATTCTCATTAACTTTGTCGGTTTATCAGAAAGAGACAAGAGCTTGAAATGAATTTCAGCGAAGATTTGAACAAGATTCCCGTGTTTAAAACGGTGGCGAGTGTGGCCGCACGCTTGGGTTATGAAACCTACGCGGTTGGCGGATATGTTCGCGATCTTCTCCTTAGGCGCCCCTGTAAAGACATAGATTTTGTGTGTGTCGGAGGCGGCATTCATTTGGCTGAAGCGGTGGCCAAGGAATTGGGCAATGCTCCTGTATCAACCTTTAAGAATTTTGGTACAGCCATGGTGAAGTACCAGGATTTTGATTTGGAATTTGTAGGCGCCCGCAAAGAATCGTACCGAAGTGATTCGCGGAAGCCTATTGTTGAAGACGGTAGCCTAGATGATGATCAGAAGCGCAGGGATTTTACCATCAATGCGATGGCCATCAGCCTGAATGCAAATAATTATGGAGAGCTGGTAGATCCGTTTGGTGGCGTAGCCCATCTTTCCCAAAAGATAATTCAAACTCCCCTTAGCCCTGAAATCACCTTCTCAGATGATCCATTGCGTATGCTTCGCGCGATACGCTTTGCCTCCCAATTGAATTTTGATATTGAAGCGGATACGTTCGAAGCAATTGCCAAAAATGCTTCTCGCCTGAAAATCATTTCGATGGAGCGCATCACGGAAGAACTGAACAAAATCATTCTGTCTCCAGTGCCATCGTATGGATTCAAACTACTTTTTCAAAGTGGATTATTGAAGGAGTTTTTTCCAGAGATGATTGCACTGCATGGAGTAGAGTACGTAGACAACAAAGCTCATAAGGATAATTTTTTCCACACCCTTCAGGTACTCGACAACGTGGCTAAAGTTTCTGATGATTTGTGGTTGCGTTGGGCTGCAATTTTACATGACATCGCCAAGCCTGCCACCAAAAGATTTGACCCCGAAGTAGGCTGGACATTCCACGGTCATGAAGACAAAGGAGCGCGAATGACGCCTGGCATTTTTCGAAGACTGAAATTGCCAATGAACGAGAAAATGGATTTCGTTCAGAAGCTGGTACGACTTCATTTACGACCAATTGCGTTGGTAAAAGAGGTCACTGATTCTGCTGTTCGCAGGCTTTTGTTCGAAGCGGGTGATGATGTTGAGGCATTGATGACTTTATGCCGGGCCGACATTACTTCGAAGAATTCGGAGAAGGTGACCAAGTATCTTCGCAATTTTGAGAAGGTACAGCAGAAAATGATCGAAGTTGAAGCAAATGATCAGGTCAGGAACTTTCAACCACCTATTGCAGGTGATGAAATCATGAAAATGTTTAATCTGCCCGCAAGCAGAATTATTGGCGATCTCAAAGAAGAAATTAAAGACGCCATTCTCGATGGGAAAATAAAGAACTCCCGCGAGGAAGCGCTTGAGCTTTTAATGAAAATAGCTAAAGAAAAAGGATTGATTAACCAAAACGTAAACCAATAAATTGTTATGAGAAAGAGTGTACTTGTGTTGATTTTTGTTTCTCTTGTTTCGAGCGTTTTTGCACAGAAGAAAAAGAAAAATGAAAAGGCAGAGCCGGTTAAGCAAGAAGTTGCTGCTCAACCTCAGCCTGTTAAAACTGAATCAGCTTCCAAAAAAGATTCAGTTCCTCCAATTAATCCATTGTTCAGGCACTATGCCATCAAATATCAAATTGCAGTGCAATGGAATGATCCTGAGGTAGCCAAAGACGCGCTCTATGATTTGATCATCGAGAATCAGGGGAATGACTCATTGATCTATGAACTTGCATACTATTATTACCAAAATCAAAAATATCCATCAGCAGTTTTGGTTTCTCAGGAGTTGTTAAAAAGAAATCCCAAGAATACTACTGCTTTAGAAATGACAGCTATTGGGTATGAAAACCTGGGTGTTTTTGATAGATCCTTGCAGAGCTATGAAAGCTTGTATTTGCTTCAGAGCAACCCGACAGTGCTCTATAAAATGGCGTTTTTGCAAATGCGCTTAAAACGTTATAAAGAGAGCGGAACATCAGCAGACATATTGCTGGCCGATAAAAGTGTTGATACCTTAAAGGTAAGTTTTACGGGCGGGGATAATAAGGCGAAAGAATATCCGATGAGAGCAGCTCTTTTAAACCTTAAGGGAATGCTTTCTCAAGAGCAGGGCGATAAAGTGTCTGCTAAGAAGTTTTTTGAGCTTTCGTTGGCATTGGGGGCAGATTTTCCTCCGGCAAAAGAAAACCTTTCAAAATTAAAATAAAGGTGCAACCTTCTTAAAAGGAGGTTGTCTTTGGGTAGCTTAAAAGTGTTTGCAGTACGCGGCTCAACATAATGTCGATGATTTGATTGCGCGTTGCCGCGATGGTGACAAACATGCGTACCATCAATTGTATAAACTTTATAGCCGTGCGATGTACAATGTGGGCTATCGAATTGTGAACAATTCCGATGAGGCCAAAGACGTGTTGCAAGATGCCTTTATCAGCGCGTTCAATAATTTGGAGTCCTATCGAGGCGACTCGGCTTTTGGCGCATGGCTTAAGCGAATAGTTGTAAATAAGGCAATCAATTTAGTAAGGCGAAGGAGATTTGAACGATTGCCTGAAAATGAAAACTTTGATGTAAGGGAAGAGGCGGTGGTTGATGAATTGGAAGGCTATCCGTTTGAGGTTGGAAAAGTAAGAGAGGCAATTGAGCAATTACCTGATGGTTACCGCGTTGTATTGTCGTTGTATTTACTAGAAGGATATGATCATGGTGAGATAGGGGAGATACTCGGAATTACCGAATCGACATCTAAATCGCAGTTCAACCGCTCTAAAAAGAAACTTAAAGAAATACTGGAAGGAGGCACCCTATGAAAAACGATTCCTTAAAAGAGTTTATCGATAAAAACCGTGAAGGATTTGATGCGAAAACTCCACCCGAAAGTACTTGGCAAAAAATTGAAGCTGCGTTGCCGAAATTTTCAAAACAGGTTTTCTTGAATTCAGTTTCGTTTTGGCGTGCCGCTGCCATTATCCTATTAGGGTTATCATCTTATTTATTCTTTACGAAGAATGCCCCCAGGGTTGAAAAACAAGATGTAGCAGCGTTGCAGGGATTCAATGATCTGGAGATTTACTACAGTTCTCAGATTGCAGAAAAAATGAATCTAGTGAGTCGTTATCAGTCTCAAACAGGGCTTACAGAAGATGAGGTTACTCAAAACCTGAAAAAACTGGAAGCCATGTATCAAGTATTGAAAGACGAATTGAAGAAGCGTCCTACCCAAGATGTGAGAGATGCTCTTGTTTTAAATTTGCTTGTGAGAGTTGACTTGATCAATCAACAATTGAATAAATTGGATAAGCCGGAGAAGAGTGATCAGAAGAGTATTTGATTACCTGAATTAAAACTCCGTATCTAACTCGAAGTTTTCCTTTTTTGAATCGAGGAGTTTTCCTTCTTCGCACTTGAGAATGCGAGCTGGGAATCTTTTAATCAGTCCATAACTGTGCGTGGCCATCAAAACAGCGGTACCACTTTTATTGATTTGCTGGAAGACTTTGAGGATTCCTTGCGAAACTTCTGGGTCGAGGTTTCCAGTGGGTTCGTCTGCAATTAAAATTACAGGCTCGTTGATCAGGGCGCGTGCTATAACCACTCGCTGCTGTTCTCCTCCAGATAGTTGGTGAGGCATCTTCTTTTCCACAGAGCCCAAACCCACTTGCATGAGTACTTCTGCTAGTCTGTTTTTCATTTTAGCGTTATCGCTCCAGCCGGTAGCTCTCATCACAAAAATAAGGTTGTCAGCTATGGTGCGGTCTTGCAGCAGTTGGAAATCCTGAAAGATGATGCCCACTTTTCTACGAAGCATGGGCACCTCTTTAGTTTTGATTCCGCGTATGTTAAATCCGGCTACATCAATGTCACCTAAGCGCAAAGGCAAATCGGCATACATTGTTTTCAGTAAGGAAGTTTTTCCAGAGCCGGTGCGTCCGATGATAAAAACAAATTCTCCTTTCTCAATTTCAAAACTGATATTATCGAGTACTGCATTCTGTGCTTGAAAAACAGACGCCTCACGAACTCGTACAACAGGATCAGTTGAGAAAAGCATTTCGTTAATTACGAGGTATGAGGTACGATTTACGAATTTTTAAAGACACATTCATGAAGTCCAGGGATTCAAAAGACCTAACGTCTTAATGCCTATTGATCTTATTAGCCGTTAGCTTTTTTATGATCAGCCAGGAATTTAGCTAAACCAATATCGGTTAGCGGATGGTTCAACAAATCGGTGATCACTTTTAAAGGACAAGTGACAACATCAGCGCCAATTTCCGCACACTGAATCAAGTGCATGGTGTGACGAATGCTAGCGGCCAGCACCTCGGTTTGGTAACCATAGTTGTCATAGATCAAACGTATCTGAGAAATCAATTCCAGACCATCTTGCGAAATATCGTCCAGTCTACCGATAAAAGGAGAAACATAACTTGCTCCGGCTTTTGCCGCCAACAAGGCTTGGCCAGATGAGAATACAAGCGTACAATTCGTACGAATTCCTTCGCTTGTAAATTTCTTTATTGCTTTCACGCCCTCTTTGATCATGGGCACTTTTACTACGATCTTATCATCAATCTTGGCAAGCTCTTTTCCCTCGGCAATGATGTTGTCGAAATCAGTGGCGATCACTTCAGCGCTTACATTATTGTCAACAATATTACAGATGGCCTTGTAATGGGCCATTATTTTGTCTTTGCCCGAAATACCCTCTTTGGCCATAAGCGATGGGTTTGTAGTTACGCCATCGAGTACTCCCAGATTATGGGCTTCTTTGATTTCGTTAAGATTAGCGGTGTCGATAAAGAACTTCATTTTAGGTAGTGGTTTTGCCTGCAAAGCTAATTGATTTGAACGATGTTAAAGTAGTGTTACTCGTATTTTAAGCTCCGAATTTCGACTTCAAAACATTCGATCGATATATGCGTTTACATTTGGTCTTGAAGCTTAAATTTTAGCCAATGATTCAACGTTTACTTGTCATTTTGTTCGCTTTCACTTCCTTAATCCCCACCATTGCCCAAAATAAGCACACCCTGAGTGGCTATATTAAAGATGCCTCTAATGGAGAGGCATTAATTGGTGCCACCTTATTCCTTAAAGAAGTAAACACAGGGGCTGTGGCAAACGCTTATGGATTTTATTCCATTACCGTTCCTTCGGGCACCTACAATGTGATTTACAGTTTTGTAGGATTCGAAAAAATTGAAAGACAGATCACACTTGACAGTGATCAACGCGTTGACATCGAATTGATAGTGGAAGCAACTCAGCTTACTGAAGTAGTGGTAAGCTCTAAAGACGACCCGCTCACTAAAGTGCAAAACACCGAAATGAGCACCCAGGAATTAGACATCAGAACCATCAAAAAAATTCCAGCCTTTCTTGGTGAAGTGGATGTGATCAAAGCAATTCAGACCCTTCCCGGTATTAGTACCGTGGGCGAGGGAGCATCGGGTTACAATTCTCGCGGAGGTAGCGTTGGCCAAAACCTGATCTTACTTGATGAAGCACCAGTTTATAATTCATCGCACATGCTTGGCTTCTTCTCGGTATTTAATCCGGATGCTGTAATTGATACCAAACTTTATAAAGGCGCCATACCTGCACATTATGGGGGAAGACTTTCTTCGATTCTCGATGTGCGAATGAAAGAGGGCAACAGTAAAAAGTTTGAAGCTACCGGAGGCATTGGCACTATCTTCAGCCGATTCGCCTTTGAAGGCCCTATCTTAAAGAATAAGGGTTCATTTATTGTGGCTGCCCGAAGATCATACATCGATATACTTGCCCGTCCTTTTGTAAAAGCATTAAAGGATGGAGGAGCTTTAAATTTTTATGATCTCACCGCCAAAGTGAATTATAAATTCAATGATCGCGATCGAATTTATTTGTCGGGCTATTTCGGACGAGACAATTTCTTGTTCAGCAAAGATCAAGGGTTCAGTTGGGGTAATCAGACCGCTACCGCTCGATGGAATCATTTATTCAACCGAAAATTGTTTTCGAATCTGACTGGAGTCTACAGTGAGTATTCTTACAACTTGCAGTTTGGCAGCGATGATCGCAATCGCTTTAAATGGAATTCGGCAATCACCAATTTTATCTTTAAGCCCAGCTTAACTTACTTCATTGATAGCAATAATGAATTGTCGTTTGGTGGCGAAGCGATATACTACTATTTCGTTCCGGCAAATACAAAGGGCGTAACGAACGGAGAAGAGAGGGACATTAGTCTTGGTAAAAAATACAATTTCGAGACTTCGCTATATGCCAGCAATGTGCAGCGAATCAACTCGAAGGTCTCATTGGAATATGGTTTGAGGTTTTCACAGTTCAGAGCTTTCGGGCCCGACACGATCTATAATTACAATGATACGACCGCTGGTATTCGAAGGACTCCCAAATCCTATTCAGTTTATAAAAGCGGGCAAACCATTTCTCAATTCAGCAACTGGCAACCACGATTTTCTGCCAAGGTTCAGATTAATGAAGTCAGTTCTATCAAGGCAAGTTATAACCGCATGGTTCAATACCTTCACTTGATCTCGAACACCACCGCATCCAACCCATTGGATGTTTGGACCCCAACGTCAAATAACATTTTGCCCGAGATTGGCGATCAGTATGCACTCGGTTATTTCCGAACGATTGGAAAGAATCACGAATGGGAAGCTTCAGTCGAGTCGTATTGGAGAACTACCCAAAATCAAATTGACTATATCCCCGGAGCGGATTTGTTGATCAATAAATTTCTGGAAGGAGACATCCTCCGCGGTAATGGCAGAGCTTACGGACTAGAATTCTACCTTCACAAAAAAACGGGGAGGCTCAATGGCTGGGTTAGCTACACATTAGCAAAGACCGAATTGCAAGTGAATGGAATCAACGATGGTAATTGGTATGCCGCGCGTTACGATCAGAGGCACAATTTGAAAGTGGCAGCGTTCTATGAAATCAACAAACGCTGGTCTTTCTCTACCAATTTTGTTTTCCTTTCAGGTACACCTGCCACTTTTCCGACCTCGCGGTATTATGAGAATGGAATTTTGATTCCGTACAACGCCTACGGCTCTCGAAATAATGTGCGCGTACCTTCTTACCATCGACTGGATATTTCATTCCGGTTAGAAGGCAAACGAATGATAGACGGAGTGCCCCGAAAGAATCACGACTATTGGGTGTTCTCCATTTACAACGTATACGCTCGGCAAAATCCATTCTCAATTTACTTCACCCAAGATGACAAGCGCGTACCGCCCGGACAGCCAATTCAGTCGCAAGCAAGACAGGTTTCTATTATTGGATCGATGGTGCCAGCGGTTTCTTACAACTTCACCTTTTAACCAGGATTAAATGATTAACAAGATTTATATGATTATGCGGCCTAAATTGGTGACTGTATTCTTATTAATTCTGATTTTCTCCTCATGCGATAAAATCATTAATCCGGATTTGGAGAGTGCTTCTCCGATATTGGTAGTAGAGGCGTGGCTGAACGACAAGCCCGAAAAGCAAATCATTCGGTTGACAATGACGCAACCTTACTTTGATACCTCAACTCCAATTGGAGTGAGTGGAGCAACCGTTACGGTAACCGATGATTTGAATGTAGCCTATGCCTTTGTAGATGACGGAACAAATTCTGGTACGTACCAATGGACTCCAACATTGGGGCAGAATTTCGGAGCGGCCGGAAGAAAATATGCACTCTCCGTTCAAGTTAATGGAGAGACATTTCAAGCGCTCTCCGAGATGAAAAGGACTACTGTAGTAGACAGTATAACATTTAAAGTAAAGCCCGAATTTCAATTCCCTGAGGATTCTTATGTAGCGGAGTTTTGGGCGACTGACCCTAAGGGAAAGGGCGATACCTATTGGATTAAGGCATTCAAGAATGGAGTATTTTTAAACAAACCAATGGAAATCAATGTAGCTTATGATGCAGGCTTTTCCGCTGGTGGCGACTTTGATGGAGCTACGTTCATCCCACCCATTAGAGATGCTATTAATCCTATAGATAAAGACCCCAAGAAGAGTAATCAGAATTTGCCTCCTTATGCGCCTGGAGACTCAGTATATGTTGAGATTCATTCTTTATCGCCCGAAGCTTTTGATCACCTGCAACAAGTGATCGTTCAAACCCAGCGCAACGGAGGCTTTGGGGCTTTGTTTGACAGGCCTATTGATAATGTATCGTCCAATGTTGTTAATAGCAATCCTACAGGAAGCAAAGCAGTTGGGTTCTTCTGTGTATCAGCTGTAAAAGGAATGGGGAAGAAATTCGTGAAATAGACCTGAGACTTAGGCAATAGCGATTGGAATCTGCTCATCCCATAAATCCTGATAAAAAAAGTGGCAAATCAACATCGCACCGCTACAACCGCCTACCCTTGCTACCTTCCGATCCTGGGGGAGTTCAGCAGGAGCTGGTCGTGCCGATTTGCCGCTGCAAAAGTAACAATAATTCTATATCAAAAGGCACTTACTTCTAAGCCAATGCTCTTTTAGGATTTTTATTATCCTAAGTGTTTAATGGGGCCGGGTTTCAAATTCACTTTTACGATGAACCTTGCCCTGAAATATGGAGAATGAGATAAAAAAAATGCGATTCACAGTTAGTGTGAATCGCATTTTTAATTAAGAACTTCTTAGGTCTTAATTGGGAATAAGATTGAATGTCCAATCGCCACTTACATTACTCACGCGAGTATATCCTGTGCCTGTGAAATTGGTTATAATCAATTGCAAGCTAGTACCTGAAGCATCTACAGTATAAGAAATTGGCAACTCGTCAACACCTCCCGGATCTCTAGTAATTGAATGGGTCGGGTCGCTAGTAACAAATGACCAAGTTCCTGCTGAAGGCCATACGCTTCTAGGAGGGCGGCCTGTACATGAATAATTAAAGGTAGTCTGTCCTTTTGTTCCGGTTATTGTAAGTAAAAAGGGTCTGCTTTTCCAATTATTGGTTGAATCAACTTGATTGAGCCCTGTTCCGTAAAGTACGCCACCAGTAGGTTTAACCTTCCATACTTTAGTCAACTTTCCTAATTGCTGGTCAGCAACAGGTTCAGTGTTGCCTTTGCCACCACCGCACCCCGAAAAGGCGATCATAATACCTAAAACTGAGACTGAAAGTAAAGTGCGTAATGCCTTCATATGTTGAATTTTACCGGTTAAACTTACAAAAATCAGGTTGCAATATAAAAGATATTGGTTTTTGGATACCTATTTATGATGATTTAAATCTGGCATCCAGCTATAAAGTAACCTTATTTATAATTCAAAATATCAATCTTATCAGATGCACTTGGGTACTCATGCTCCTGGTTGGAGGCAATAAAAGTTGTTGTGCCAGTCGAAACCTGTTGAAGATGCAGAACATACCAATCAACTGATTTCTTATCCAGATTAGTACAGGGTTCATCCAGAAACAGCAGATCAGCTTCAGCATAAAATGCGAGTGCAAGCTTTAAACGCTGACGCATGCCAGAAGAAAATGAGGAGATCGTCTTATGATTGGAAGAACTCAACTCTATTTTTTCAATAACCTCTTTAATGGGCAGCCGGCTTTTCTTGAACTTAAAATGGAAATGCACCATTTCATGTAGAGTAAACTCTTCAATCAAATCCATATAAGGCGCAGCTATAGAGACCGATTTGTAAATCTCGGATTGATCTTGAATCGGATATTGAATGGAACCGGAGCTGGGGTGCATTTGCCCCCAAAGTACTTGCATCAAGGTTGACTTGCCTGATCCATTGGGCCCGGTAATAGCGTAAGCCTTCCCCGACTCGAACGTGTAATTAAAATTTCTGAATACCCATTCGCGGTTAAACCGCTTGCCCAGGTTGTTGGCAATTACACTCATTCAAAAGACGAAGTGCCTGAAGAAAATCCTTTCATGATTCCTCGCTCAGATGCCTTGATGAAATTAACAATGTGATCGCGCTCTGTGCTTGAAGGCAGATCTTTTTCTACGAGATCCAGAGCTTTGGAATTGTTAAGTCCTTTCAAAAAGATATAGCGATAGATTTCCTGAATCTCTGAAATCTTTTCTGAATCAAATCCGCGTCTGCGTAAACCGATGGTATTGACACCACAATAGGTGAGGGGTTCGCGAGCTGCTTTTGTAAATGGAGGAATATCTTTTCTAACCAATGAACCTCCGGAAACCATTACGTGCGCTCCCACTTTCACAAACTGGTGAACAGCACTTGCTCCACCGATGATAGCCCAATCATCGATCGTTACGTGACCTGCCACTTGAACGGCATTTACCAGCACGCAATTATTGCCAATGATACAGTCATGGGCAACGTGCACGTAGGCCATCAACAAACAATTCTTTCCGATCTCAGTTCTGAGTTTATCAGTTGTACCTCGGCTAATGGTAACAAACTCACGAATGGAGGTATTATCACCAATGAGGGTTTCTGTTTTCTCTCCTGCAAATTTTAAGTCTTGAGGAACGGACGAGATGGAGGCACCGGGATAAATCTTTACGTTTTTTCCGAGGCGAGTTCCTTCCCAAAGCACGGCATTGGGTCCAATCCAGCAGCCATCACCAATGACTACATCACTCTTAACAGTGGCAAAAGGTTCGATCGTAACATTGTTTCCGATTTTTGCATCGGGATGTACGTTGGCTAATGGATATTGGCTCATAAATCTTTTCTCACGATACTGGCGGTCATGGTGCCTTCACAAACCAACGTGTTGCCCACATAACCACGGCCTGTCATTTTTGCAATACCTCTGCGGATAGGAGCGAGCAAATCGCATTGAATAACCAATGTGTCTCCCGGTAAAACCATTTTACGGAAACGGAATTCATCGATTCCTAAAAAATAGGTCCAGTAGTTCTCAGGATCGGGAACGGTATTCAAAACTAAAATGCCGCCAATCTGTGCCATCGCTTCAACTTGAAGCACACCAGGCATCACAGGATTGCGGGGGAAATGTCCCTGGAAGTAATTTTCGTTCATCGTTACGTTCTTCACTCCAATCACGCGCTCTTTGTCGAGGTAAATGATTTTGTCAATGAGTAAGAATGGATAACGGTGCGGTAGCGTAGCAGTGATCTTGTTGATGTCCATCACTGGAGGCAACGAAGGATTATATTTAGGTACTCCTTTCTTGTCAGCCTCTTGCATTAATTTCTTTAGCTTCTTCGCGAAAGCAACATTGGCTGCGTGACCAGGTCTTGCAGCAAGAATTTGTGCTTTCAATGGGCGACCGGCAAGTGCCAAATCACCAATAATATCTAAAAGCTTATGACGAGCAGGCTCGTTGTTGTAACGAAGCTCAATATTGTTGAGGATTCCTTCCTTCTTTACTTCTACTTTGGGCTTGTTCAACATGCGTGCGATGTTGTCCAATTCATGTGGCTCAACTACGCGGTCAACAATCACAATGGCATTGTTCAAATCGCCACCGCGAATCAAGTTGTTTTTGTAGAGCATCTCGAGCTCATGCAAAAAGCAAAATGTGCGGCAATTGGCAATTTCTTTTTCAAACTGCTGAATACTGGTAATCGATGCATGCTGGCTTCCCAACACAGGTGAATTGTAATCCACCATTACCGTTACACGATAGTCATCCAACGGAAGTGCTGCAATTTCTACGTTGCGGGCTGCCTCACGATAGAATATGGAATCTTGTACTTCAAAGAAATCGCGCAAGGCGTTTTGCTCTTCGGTGCCAGCTTCTTTTAGTGCGTTAACAAATTCGATCGAACTGCCGTCCATGATCGGGGCCTCAGGGCCATCGATTTGGATCAAAACGTTATCGATCTCCAAGCCAACTAAGGCAGCGAGGGTATGCTCGATCGTGCTTATACGTGCACCGCTTTGTTCAATGGTTGTTCCGCGAGAAACATCCACTACGCGATCGCAATCGGCTTCGATGATGGGTGAGCCAGGCAAATCAATACGCTGGAATTTAATTCCATGATTAGGCTTTGCGGGCATGAAAGTCATGGTAGCCTGAACACCGGTGTGGAGACCCACACCTGAGATGGTTACCGACTTCTGAATGGTTTGCTGCTTATGATTGAGCATCAGTTATTGAAAAGTGGGCAAATTTAAGGGCAATAAAGGGATAATCCAAAAAGGCTAAATCCGTGTGCAAACCCACAAATAATCTTAGTTTTACCTTGATACTAAACAATCGATTGTCATGTCACCATACTTCGCAGAGTTTTTTGGAACGTTGCTTCTTATTTTGCTTGGAGATGGCGTTGTCGCTTCGGTGGTTTTAAAAAAGACAAAATCTGAAAATGCCGGCTGGCTTACCATCGTAATTGGATGGGGACTTGCAGTAACTCTTGCCATTTATGCGGTTGGAAATATTAGCGGTGCTCACCTTAATCCTGCCGTGACTTTGGCCATGGCTTTTAATGGGAGTTTCCCTTCGGATCTAGTATTTGGTTACATCGTTGCTCAATTTATAGGGGCATTTGTTGGCGCTACTTTAGTCTGGCTTCATTACCTGCCTCATTGGAAAGAAACGATGGATGCGGATACTAAACGTGCGGTTTTTTGTACAGCACCAGCTATCAGAAATACCATTTCAAATTTGATCAGTGAGATCATCGCAACTGCACTCCTTGTTCTTGCCATTCTATTTATAGGCGCAAATGAATTTACGCAGGGCCTCAACCCAATTGTAATTGGCGTTCTTATTATTTCCATCGGTTTGAGTCTAGGAGGTACTACCGGTTTTGCCATCAATCCCGCACGCGACCTCGGGCCTCGCATAGCACACTTTATTTTACCAATCCACGGAAAAGGAAATTCCGATTGGAGTTATGCCTGGATTCCCGTAGTAGGACCGATAGCGGGTGGATTACTTGGAGCATTTATTTATAGTTCAATCTTTTAATCAGTCCATAGTCGATGGTCCGTTGTCAATAGTAAGACAGCAATCGACTATCGACCATTGACCAATATGAAATACATCATTGCCCTCGACCAAGGTACTACCAGTTCACGTGCCGTACTCTTTGATGAGAAAGGATCGATCGCTGGAATAGCGCAGCAAGAATTCACTCAAATTTTTCCTCAGTCGGGATGGGTTGAACATGATCCGAATGAAATCTGGAGTTCTCAATCGGGTGTGCTGCAACGGGTGATTTCGGAAAATAAAGTAGAAGCAAAATCTATTGTTGCCATCGGAATCACCAATCAGCGAGAAACCACGGTTGTGTGGAATAGAAAAACAGGAGAACCTGTTTACAATGCCATTGTTTGGCAAGACAAACGCACAGCAAGTATTTGTGAAGAGCTGAAATCGAAAGGGCTTACAGACTATGTAAGACAAAACACAGGTCTGGTCATCGATTCGTATTTCTCGGGAACAAAGATCAAATGGATTTTAGATAATGTGAAAGGAGCGAGGCAGCTTGCTGAAAAAGGAGAGCTTGCTTTCGGTACCATTGATTCATGGTTGATTTGGAAATTGACGAATGGAAAGACTCACCTCACCGATTATTCCAATGCATCACGCACAATGGTCTTCAACATCCGTGATTTAAAGTGGGATGAAAAGCTTTTAATGGATTTGAATATTCCTAAGTCGATGTTACCTGAGGTGAAGCCGTCAGCATTTCACTTTGGCGATTGGGAATTGAATGGAAATAAAATTCCAATCATGGGCGTGGCGGGCGATCAGCAAGCGGCATTGTTTGGTCAAGCATGCTTTGATCCGGGAATGGCGAAGAATACTTATGGTACAGGCTGCTTCATGCTGATGAATACCGGTGACAAAATTCAGCAGTCAAAAAATGGATTGATTACCACTATTGCCTGGGGACTTGACGGCAAAGTCGAATACGCACTTGAAGGAAGTGTCTTCATTGCGGGCGCGGCAGTACAGTGGCTGCGTGATAGTTTGCATTTGATTGATCAATCGAAAGACTCAGAATATTTTGCAGCGAAGGCGTTGGGCTCAAATGAAGTTTATGTTGTTCCCGCATTCGCGGGATTAGGTGCGCCTTATTGGGACATGTATGCTCGTGGTGCGATTTTCGGATTGACACGAGATACCGGCAAAGACCACATCATCAAAGCCACGTTAGAATCGCTTGCCTATCAAACCAAAGATATCTTGAACGCCATGCAAGAAGATGCGGGTCTGAAACTCTCAGCTTTGAAAGTGGATGGAGGCGCCTGTGCCAATAACATCTTAATGCAATTCCAAGCTGATATTTTAGGAACGGAAGTGGAGCGACCGGAAGTAATTGAATCTACTGCTTTGGGTGCAGCTTACCTTGCAGGTATTCAAGCCGGGCTTTGGAAGAAAGAAGACATTGTCAAAAATAGAAAAATCCAGAAACGATTTACACCTCAAATGGAAACTCCTCTTCGAGAGAAATTGTACAAAGGCTGGCAGAAGGCGGTGGAGCGAACGAAGGGATGGGTTGATAGTTAAAAGTTATTCGTTAATAGTTAAGCGTTAATCGTTGTATTTGATTTGATTCAGTGAATTCTATTAACTTATAACGATTAACGAATAACTCCTCTTGAATCGAGAAACCTCTATATCAAAACTAAAAACCGAGTCCTTTGATTTATTAATCATCGGTGGGGGAATCACTGGTGCAGGCATTGCACTTGACGCTACATCACGAGGGTTGAAGACGGCATTGGTTGAGAAGAAAGATTTTGCTTACGGCACCAGCAGCCGTTCTACAAAATTGATTCATGGCGGTTTACGCTATCTCAAACAACTGGAATTCGGTTTGGTGAAAGAAGTAGGAAGCGAGCGGGCCGTAGTCCATAACCTTGCACCTCATTTAGTGATTCCTGAAAAGATGTTGCTGCCTTTGTATGAGAAGCGCGGCTTGGGGAGTACACTCACATCGATTGGTTTGAAACTTTACGACTGGCTTGCCGGAGTGAAGCCCGAAGACCAACGTAAAATGCTTACACGTAAGCAAACCCTCAAACAAGAACCTTTGTTGAATCCTCATGATGTAAAAGGAGGGGCTATCTATGCGGAGTATCGCACCGATGATGCAAGACTCACTATTGAAATAATCAAAACGGCAAACGCGAAGGGTGCAACGGTTTCTAATTATTGTGAAGTCATGGAATTCATTTATGCCGATGAAAAGGTAGTTGGAGTTAGAGTTCTTGATAAGATCAAAAACGAAACTTTTGAAGTGCGAGCTACAGCCATTGTAAATGCTGCCGGTCCTTGGGTAGATACACTTCGTGAAAAAGACCAATCTAAGAAAGGAAAGCAATTACACCTGACCAAAGGAGTTCACATCGTTGTGCCCAAAGAAAAGCTTCCGGTAACTCAAGCCATTTATTTCGATGTAGGTGATGGCCGGATGATTTTCGCCATCCCCCGTGGAAGAATCACCTACGTTGGTACTACCGACACTACCTATAAAGAAGGCATCGATGATGTTCGTACTCAGATGGAGGATGTAGACTATCTGATTAGAGCGGTGAACCAAACTTTCACTAATTCAGATTTAAGTATCGATGATATTGAATCCAGTTGGGCCGGACTTCGTCCGTTAATTCACGAAGATGGAAAATCTGCCTCCGAGCTTTCTCGTAAAGATGAAATCTTTGAATCGAAATCAGGCTTGATTTCTATTGCGGGAGGTAAGCTTACCGGCTATCGCAAAATGGCCGAGCGCGTGGTGGATCTGGTGGTGAAGAACTATTTCGATGAAGACACATTGCAATCCTGCCTTACAGGTTCCATTCACATCACTGATCCTTATTTCAAGAATTTTGATGAAGTAAAAAAATACAAAGAGCTGATTGATGAGAAATTGAAAGCCAATTATCTGCAGGGGTATGTGGATTATCTTGTAAGCACCTATGGCAAGCAAACCGATGAAATCATAGCTCGAATTAATGCAGAGGAAGGGAATGAATCAGAATCCAGGTTAGTGTTGGCCGAGTTGCATTTCTGTTTGGAAAGAGAGATGGTGCTCGCTGCTTCAGATTTCTTTGTAAGAAGAACAGGCATGCTGTACTTTGATTTACCAAGAATGAATCGAATTCTCGAGCAGTGTATTCTTCAAATGGTAGATCATTTTCAATGGGAAGATGACCGACTGAAGGCTGAGATGAAAGAAATGCGGAGATTGATTACGGAGGCGTCTGAGTTCTAACCACAATTCTGTGGAACTCACTTAATTCACAAAACAATTCCAAGTTGGCAGCAGCACTGACCCTGAGCAATCCAATTTATTTGCGAATGGTCCCTGTAGAAATTTGCTGGTTGGATATGAACAGTACGTCAAACTTACGCGATGATTAGCTCATGCAAGCTCCTATTTTTAAGTTAAGTCGAGTCATGTTTTGTAAATTTTATTTCATGTAAGTAATTGACAGTAAATATTTTAAAGATATACACTACTCCTAAAGGAGTATGGATTCTTAGGTAAGTATTGGGTGTTACAAGAATTAATTAGGAGCAAGAAATATCCAAAATTTGCATCCGAATTCCAGACCCCATAATTCACCCAAACCTGCCCATCCCATGAGAAGAATTTTACTCTTGAGCTTGCTCTTCGTGTGTTTCAATACTACACAAGGATTAGCGCAATGTACCTCACCAGCCACTTCGGCTATTACAGGTCCCACATGTTCGACCAATGGAGCAACCGGACTACCTTATAGTGTTATAAATACTCCTGGTAGTTCCTATGCCTGGACTGTCACTTTAGGTGCGATAGTGAGTGGCACTGGTACTAACAATATCACAGTGAATTGGGGCGCATTAGTTGGTGTAGGGAGTGTTCAAGTTACTGAAACAAATTCCCTTGGATGTGTTGGTGCCGTTGTGAGCCTAAATGTCTCGTTACAACCACAACTACCAATCTTTATAATTTCCGGAAGTAATAGCGCTTGCTCAAATGGTATAGCCCAGTATAGTGTCCCTTTTTTTTCAGGCTATACTTATGATTTGACAATTGTTGGTGGAACCCAAGTTGGAACCATGAGCACTATAGGAGGTAACAACTATTTTTCTGTGAATTGGGGAGCTGTAGGTTCAGGAAATATTGGCTTGACGATCTCTAATGGATGTTCCAGCAAAACTGCGAGCCTGCCGGTGACCATTAACCCTTGTGCGCCTTGTGCACCACCAACAACTTCTGCGATTAATGGCGCCAACATTGTCTGTGCCAATACTGCGTACCCCTACAATGTTATAAACACTGTCGGAAGTGCATATGTCTGGACGATCACGGGAGGAACACTGCTCAGCTCCAGTGGCAACCAAGCCTGGGTACAATGGAACAGCTCTGGTCCTGGTAATGTCAGTGTTGTAGAAACAACCTCTGGTTCTGGAGTATGCGTAGGGTCTCCTGTGAATTTGTCAGTGACTGTTAATTCCTCTCTAGCACCTTTTACGATTACTGGACCGAATATTTCTTGTGCTTATGTTAATGGGGTTGTTTATTCAGTTCCAAACGTGCCAGGAGTAACTTATAATTGGAGTGTTGCTGACGGCACCATAGTAAGTGGAGCGAACACTAACAGCGTGACCGTTAATTGGGGAAGTGACCTAAGTAAGGAGACCAATTGTTGGGGTCCGTGTGGACAGCCTCCAAGTATTAGCGTCATTGAAACCAATTCAGTTGGGTGTCAAAACTCAGCCTGGATGTCAGTTACACTGAATAAGCCTTCTGTCGGTGTCAGTCCATTTGTTTCAAATATTTGCCCAGGTGGAACAGCTACACTTATCCCATCTTCGGGAGGGACTTGGACCAGCAACAATCCCGCGGCTGCTACAGTAACTAATTCTGGACTCGTAACAGGTGTTGCGCCCGGTCTTGGGTCCTTTAGTTTTACTGAGTCTTCCTCTGGATGCAAAAATACCATCAACTTGACTATTGACCCCACGGTGATCACTATTACTTTACAACCATCACCGTCAGTTGAAGCTTGTCTTAATGCTTCATCAATTATTTCAGTTGCTGCATCAGGAGGCACGCAAATTCGCTGGTACAGTAATACGGTTAATTCCAATACAGGAGGGACGCAATATAATGGGCCTAGTTCTGCGACAACGTCTATAGGGGTACCTACAACGACAGTCGGTACCATTTACTATTATGCAGTATTCTCAAATTCTTGCACAAGCGTTTCAAGTAATGTTTCAGCCGTCACAGTAGGTACTTCTCTACCCTCCGTTACTGCTCAGCCTTCGCTCTCGCCTCAGACCTCTTGTCAGTCGGCTGTCACTCCATTGTCGGTGTCAGCCACCACCTCATGGGGATCATTAAATTATCAATGGTATCGCAGCAGTACGGCAACGCCCGGTGCGAGCGGATCTTCAGTTTCCGGGGTTGCGATCAGTGGGGCCAATGGAAGCTCTTACACTCCTTCCATTCTCGGAACTAATTATTATTGGGTGGTTGTGTCAAATAGCTGCGGCCAAGTATATAGTAATATATCAGGTGCCATCACGATAAACTCATCTACTTCGATAAGTAATCAGCCTATCTCAGCTTCTCAAACCTTTTGCCAGAACGCGAGTGTCACACCGTTGTCGGTAACAGTTGCTGGAGCAGGTCTTAGCTACCAATGGTTTAGCAACCTAACTAATTCTAATACTGGTGGAGCCCCTATCAGCGGGACAAATAGTTCCTCTTTTGTACCGCCAACTTCAGCAGCGGGCACAACTTACTATTATGTTGTCGTCACGGGGGCTTGCGGTTCAGCGACAAGCAATGTGTCTGGAGCGATTACTATAAAAAATGTTCCTAATCCAGTGATAATAGGTAATTCACCTGTATGCGCAAATACAAATGGTGTTACCTATAGCGTAACAAACAACATGGGAAGCACCTACAACTGGTCGGTTACGGGTGGCTCTCTTGTAAGTGGACAAGGAACCAGCACGATCACAGTAAACTGGGGAGCAATGAGCCTTGGAACTGTAAGCGTAACTGAAACAAATACAGGCTGTAGTACTACGGTAAATAAATCGATTACTATTAATCCCCTTCCTGTCACAGGAACGATCACAGGTCCTTCTCCTGTCTGTGCAAATACAAGTGGAGTGATATACAGTGTCACCAATACTGCTGGTAGTAATTATGCATGGACTGTGATAGGAACCGGAAGTTCTCTGGTAAGCGGCAATGGAACTAATAGCATTATTGTCAATTGGGGAACCGGCACAGGCACTGTAAAAGTTGTTGAGACAAGTGCTGCGGTATGTGTTGGTTCAATGGTAACAAAAACAGTTACCATTAACGCACTGCCTACAACCAGCTTAGTAATCACCGGAAGCACAACCCAATGCCCTAATGCTCCTGGAACTGCCTATAGCGCAACATTCACGACAGGCAGTACTTATAACTGGAGCATCACCGGAGGAACAAAAGCAACCGGAGGGACAACCAACGCTATAACCATTAATTGGGGACTTGGCGGACCCGGAAATGTGAGGGTTGTCGAGACCAATTTGGCAGGTTGCGTGGGTACTACATTCAATAAACCAGTAACGGTTTCTCCACTCACTACTCCGATCAATGGCAGCATAGCAGTCTGTCCAAATTCAAATGGTGTTGCGTACAGTGTTGCTAATGTAACGGGGAATAACTATACATGGACTGCTACCGGAGGCACAGTTGTCTGTGGGCAAAATACCAGTACCATTTTGGTTAACTGGGGCGCGACAGGTTCAGGGACTTTGAACGTGACTGAGCGTTCTGCAACATGCACCGGAGTAGCAGTCTCTCTTCCCGTGGCCATTACACCCAGCCCTGCTACAAGTGCGATCACTGGTAGTTCTGCAGTTTGTGCTAACTCAACCGCTGTGAGTTACAGTGTTACCAACACTTCAGGTAGTACCTATGCATGGACTGTAAGCGGAGGAATATTAATGAGCGGAAACGGCACCAACAGTATTATTGTCAATTGGGGAATTGCAGGAACAGGAAATGTAAGTGTTGTCGAAACCTCAGGCACAGGCTGCATCGGTACAGCCGTGAACAAAACGATATCAATCACATCAGTAACGACCGGAATCATCACTGGCAGTTCAAGCATGTGCTTACCAGCCAATGGAGTGACTTACAGCGTGGCCAACACTGCAGGCAGTACTTATGTATGGACAATCAATGGTGGAAATATGGTAAGTGGTGCAGGCACCAACAGCATCACGGTAAACTGGACACTGGCTGGCCCAGGGTTAGTAAGTGTAGTGGAGACAAACTCAGCCGGATGCATAGGTAATGCAGTGACGCAACCTGTTCAGGTCAATTCTAAACCAGCAACGTCAGCCATCACTGGAAATAATAGCGTGTGTCCGAATGCGAGCGGAGTTTCATATAGTGTTACCAATACACCAGGCAGCACTTATGTATGGACGATCAGCGGAGGAACACAAGCGAGCGGAGGCAACTCCAATAATATTACAGTGAACTGGGGAGCAACAGGAACAGGAAATGTAAGTGTGCTCGAGACAAACAATTTTGGATGCATAGGCTTAGCGGTGAATTTGCCGACCACTATAAATACGTTACCAACAATAACCGTAAGTCCTGCTTCGGCCACGATTAATTACGGAGGATCTGTAAGTCTTACAGCTAGTGGCGCTTCAACGTATAGTTGGTCGCCACCCACAGGTTTGAACACAACAACCGGAGCGACTGTCGCGGCAAGCCCATCAGTGTCAACAACCTATACCGTTACGGGCACGGATTCACGCGGCTGTGTAAACACAAAGACAGTACCTGTGAGTTTGACGTGTACACCGCCCAGTGTTTTCATAGGTGCCAGCAATGGTCTAAATCTCTGTAAAGTTTCGTCTACCACATTAACAGCAACCGCGATTAGCGGGGCAACCTATACATGGACATCTTCCTATGGCGACTACTCAAAAACAGGTACCACCACTAATGGAGGCAACACGCTTCTTGTTTACGATGAAGAAACCTACACCGTCACAGTCAATGTTTCGGGATGTATTGGCTCAGCATCAACCACTACTTATAGAACAGGCACTCTTTGCAATGCTATAGCAAGAGTGGCCCCAGGCAGCCAACCCACTAAGCCAACTGAAAGTGAAGACGAACTGAAAGGACATAAAATCAGTGTTCATCCCAACCCAGCCAACCATGAAGTGATTGTGGAGACACCGTGGAGAGCAGAGCATGACACGCAAGTAGTACTGTATGACATGATGGGGAGAGTTTCAGGATCAGGCATTCTGAAAAAAGGCGAGTGGACAGTAACGATATCGACTGCAGAAGTTGCTAATGGCATGTACGTAGTTCGCATCGGCACAGGCAATGAGGCGAATGCAGAGAAAGTCATCATCGAACACAAATAAAAAATATCAATAAAGAGGCTTCTAAAATATTGGAAGCCTCTTTCAATAATATTTCCCATACAGATCACCCCAAACAAACCCACCCATGAGAAGACTTTTACTCTTGAGCATGCTCTTCGTGTGCTTTAGCATCGAGAAAAGCGTAGCCCAATGTACACCGCCTAATACTTCGGCAATTTCGGGTTCGTCAACTGTTTGCCCATTTGCCGGATCGAATTACTATCTATATAGCGTGACAAATACGACAGGAAGCAGCTACTCTTGGGCCGTCTCAGGCGGTTCAATAGCAAGTGGCAATGGTACCAATAGCATCACGGTAAATTGGAGTAGCCCCTGGGGTTCACCATCTTTTTCTGGTTCTGTCACAGTAGTTGAGACAACTTCTGGAGGCTGTGCCGGTGCAGCAGTAAGCACTTCTGTAACCGTTTTTGCCCTACCTACTGTGAGTAGTCCGGTAAGTTCAATTTGTGTTGGTGGTAACACAAGTCTTACCCCTAACTCGGGGGGCACATGGTCAAGCAGCAATCCTTCAGTAATCACTGTGACTAATGCTGGAATTGCAACCGGTATGGCCCCGGGATCTTCAACTTTAAGGTTTACCTCTTCCTCAACGGGATGTTCTAGTTCCATTATTCTATCTGTGGTAGCTCCATCGACCTCACCAATAGTTGGTAGTAATAAGGTGTGCTTTAATTCTACCGGATTGAATTATAGCGTAACTAATACACCTGGTAGTTCTTACGTTTGGACGATTTCTGGAGGAGGAGTACAAGTAAGTGGAGGCAATGCCAATAGCATCACAGTAAACTGGGGAGCTGCCGGCTCCGGAAATGTCAGAGCGGTGGAAACCAATTCAGCAGGATGTGTGGGTGCCCCCGTAAATTTGCCAATAACCATATACGGAGCACCAACAACCTCTCCTATTTTAGGTGGAACAGCTTGCCATTTCATAGGAAGTTATGTTAGTTATGGGGTTACCGGTTCCGTAGGGAGTACTTATGTATGGACGGCCACCGGGGGTACACCTTATACGGCTGCATCATGTGGAGGATGGGGTGGTGGTAGCGGTACTTGCTACACCAATGTTTCGGGTATATCAACAACAAGTAGTACCGTTTGGGTGGCATGGACCGGAAGTGGACCTGGAACTTTATCTGTAGTTGAAACAAATGCGGGCGGTTGCGTTGGTCCCACTCTTAGTTTGCCGGTAACTATTATTTCTCCAGCGGTTAGTGCTTCGGCCAGCCAGTTATGTATTGGAGGAGCAATTACCCTAAACCCTTCAGCCGGAGGTACTTGGATAAGTAACAATACATCAGTTGCTACAGTTACTAATTCTGGTATTGTTACTGGGCAAACCGTAGGGAGCGCTTCCTTCACATTTACAGATAATTCAACATCCTGTTCTGCCATTACACCAACGGTTTCAGTAGTTAAACCAGTAACATCGGGAATCACTGGAAATGCAACAGTATGCGCAAATTCAAATAGAGTTACATACAGTGTAACCAATACCCCAGGTAGCACTTATGCATGGATAATAACAGGAGGCACCCCAACCATTGCTGGTTTAAACATAAGTGCCATCCAAGTAAATTGGGGCACAGCAGGCACTGGGAATGTTAGTGTAGTTGAAACAAACTCATTAGGGTGTGCAGGGTCACCTGTGAACTTACCAGTAACTATTAATGCACTGCCAATAACCTCTCTTATTAGTGGTAATACAAGTCCCTATGCAAATGCTCAAAATTTAAATTACGTTGTCAGCTCAACGGCTCTTAGTAATTCCTACGCATGGTCAGTAACCGGTGGCACTTTGAGTTGCCCTAGTTGTCCATATAATAATAACCTAGTAACCTGGGGAAGTACTGCAGGCCCCGGAAATGTGACGGTAACAGAGACGAATGTTTACGGATGTGTCGGTGCGCCTCTGATTGTACCTATAACTATTAAAGCAATACCACTTACCTCGCAAATCTCTGGCACTACAACGGTGTGCCCCTACACGCAGGGAGTGACTTATAATGTTACTAATAATTCAGGTAGCACATATGTTTGGACAATTGGAGGAGGAGGGTATCAGGCCAGTGGTGGAAATTCTAATAGTATTATAGTAAACTGGGGTGCTGCCGGGCCAGGTAGTGTGAGTGTAGTAGAATCAAATACTGCCGGCTACACCGGTGCGCCTGTAACTTTACCCGTAACGATAAGTATGCCTGCTACTTCGGCAATTACAGGAAGTGCAACTGTTTGCAGCAATGCTACGGGTGTAACCTACAGTGTTACTAATACTCCCGGTAGCACCTATTCTTGGAGCATTAATCAGGGTGGTACCCAAATGAGTGGAGGTAATTCAAACAGTATTTCTGTTAATTGGGATCCAACTTACAGCAATGGCTTAGGAACATTCAATTCGGGTATTAGTGTAATGGAAACCAATACGTATGGTTGTGTCGGTTCACAAGTTTATCTTCCTATAACTGTCAATGGGTTCAATTCATTTGGTGTTTCTGGAACGCAAGTGGGATCATACAATAACAGTTGTGCTGGATTTACCGGAGCGAAGTTTTACGCGCAAGGCAATGTAACTAGTGATCCGAGTACGTATACGTGGACTGTAAACGGTGGCACGGTTACTAGCGGGGCGGGTACAAAATCAATTACGGTTAATTGGTTAGGAGCGGGGTCAGGTAACGTATCGTTTATTGAGACAAACCCAGCCGGATGCGTTAGCCCTCCCCATTCGCAGCCAATCACCATCAATCCAACTCCAGTCACATCCGCAATAAGCCAGATCGGAGTTGCCTGCTCAAACATGTATAGTTATAGTAACTATTATAGTGTCACCAACACTCCTGGTGACGTTTATTATTGGACGGCTACAGGGGGAACAACCCTATCCAATCAGTATTCAAATAGCACTATGGTAAACTGGGGCGCGAGTGGTACAGGAAGCATGACTGTAGTTGAAGTGAATCAAGCAAGTTGTGCAGGAGCACCTGTAACTTTACCAGTAACCATAAATCCAACACCAATTACTTCACCTATTACAGGAAGTACAAATACCTGTGAAGGAACGGTTGGAAATGTTTATAGCGTCACAAATAATCCAGGAAATACCTATAGTTGGTCGACCAATAATGGAGGATATGTAACTATAGAGCCAACTGGTTCAACTACGAACAGAGTTCTCGTTGATTTCATTTTCCCGTGGGCATATAGTTATTCAACAGACTTAAGTGTTACAGAAACGAGTGCTGCGGGCTGCCGCAGCACTCCAGTTAGTTTAACTATTAATTCTACTTATCCTAACACAAGTTCAATCACGGGTATTTCAACTGTTTGTCCTAATACGAATGGTGTAGCTTATAGTGTAAACAATACTTCAGGGAGTTCTTATACATGGACAATAACAGGTGGTAGTAAGGCTAGTGGCGGTACGAGCAACAGCATTACAGTTAACTGGGGTGCTGCAGGACCGGGAAGTGTGCAGGTTGTTGAAACAAGCTCAAATGGCTGTTCTGGCGGGACCATGGTCTTATCGGTAACGATTTCTTCTCCTTCTACTGGTGCCATTACTGGCAGTGCAAATGTGTGTGCAAATTCAAGTGGAGTTGCTTATAATGTTCCAAATACAACTGGAAGTACCTATGTCTGGACTATTTCTGGAGGAGGCACTAAAGTCAGTGGAGGTACAACGAATGCGATCACAGTAAATTGGAGTAGTATCGGCACGGGAAATGTAAAAGTTGTAGAGACAAATTCTTTTGGGTGTCAGGGTGCGCCAGTCAATTTTGCAGTAAACATTAAATATCCATCTACTAGTCCTATTTCTGGAAGCCCCTCTGTCTGTGCAAATACAAATGGAGTAGCTTATAGCGTAACCAATACAACGGGCAGTAATTATGCATGGACGATCACAGGCGGAGGTAGCGTGGCAAGTGGTGCTGGTACTAGCAATATTACTGTAAACTGGACAGCTGCAGGTGCAGGCAATGTGAAAGTTGTTGAGACTAGTTCAATCGGTTGCGTTGGTACATCAGTGAATCTTCCAGTCACCATCAACGCCCTTCCAACAACAAGCCCTATCACTGGAAACGCTACAGCTTGTGTTAACTCAAATGGTGTAGCTTATAGCGTAGGCAATACAGTAGGTAGCACCTATGCATGGACGATTACAGGAGGAGGATCGGTGGCAACGGGTAATGGCACTAGCAATATTACAGCGAATTGGGGAGCAGCAGGAAGTGGTAACGTAAAAGTCATTGAAACCAATGCCGCAGGATGTGTTGGTGCGGCAGTAAACCTGGCCGTAACGATCAAGGCCAACCCTACTACAAGCGCGATCACAGGAAGTGCAACTGCATGCCCCAATGCAACAGGTATCGCTTACAGTGTTACAAACACCTCGGGCAGTACTTATAACTGGAGCATCACCGGAGGAACAAAAGCAACCGGAGGGACGACCAATGCTATCACGGTAAACTGGGGACCAGGTGGACCCGGAAATGTGAGCGTTGTTGAAACCAATTTGGCGGGTTGCGTAGGCGCAACAATAAGTAAAGCAGTAACTGTTTCTCCATTCACCAGTGCAATTGCAGGCAGCGTCAATGTTTGCCCAAATTCAAATGGTGTCGCGTACAGCGTTGCTAATGTAACGGGGAATAACTATACATGGACTGCTACCGGAGGCACAGTTGTTTGCGGGCAAAATACCAGTACCATTTTGGTTAACTGGGGTGTTGCAGGGCCAGGAACTTTGAACGTGACTGAGCGTTCAGCAACCTGTACTGGCGTTGCCGTCAACTTACCTGTAACAATCACATCAACTCCCGCCACCAGCGCGATCACAGGCAACGCAGCCGTTTGCTCAAATGCAACGGGTGCTGCTTACAGCGTTACTAACTCTTCGGGCAGTACTTATGCATGGACCGTAAGCGGAGGAACTTTGATGAGTGGAAACGGCACTTACAATATTTTAGTCAATTGGAATTCTTCAGGCACAGGAAATGTAAGTGTAGTAGAAACATCTTCCAACGGATGTGTAGGAATAGCCGTCAATAAAATGGTTGCCATTGGGTCTCCAACGACAAGTGGAATTACCGGAAATACAAATCTATGCGTGCCATCCAATGGCATTGCTTACAGTGTTACTAATACTCCTGGTAGTTCGTATGTGTGGGTAGTCAATGGAGGAACTCAATTCAGTGGCGGTACCACAAATAGCATTGCAGTAAATTGGGGGCTGAGTGGCAGCGGATCAGTTCGTGTAACTGAAACGAACTCAGCAGGATGTGTGGGTGCTACAGTTTCTCAAGTGGTTACCGTTAACCCAACACCAGCAACGTCAGCTATCACTGGCAATAACAGCGTGTGCCCGAATGCTACCGGAGTTTCATATAGTGTTACCAATACACCGGGCAGCACTTATGTATGGATGATCAGCGGAGGAACACCAGCGGCCTCCAGTACAACAAACAGCATTACAGTTAACTGGGGAGCAATAGGAACAGGAAATGTAAGTGTAGTGGAGACGAATAATTTTGGATGTGTAGGTATTGCAGTGAATTTACCTGTCACTATTAATGCACTACCAACAATAACAGTAAACCCTGCTTCGGCAACGATCAGTTACGGAGGATCAGTAAGCCTTACCGCAAGCGGAGCATCAACATACATTTGGTCACCTTCCACAGGTTTGAACACAACAACCGGAGCGACTGTCACCGCAAGCCCATCAGCGTCAACAACCTATACTGTTACGGGCACGGATTCACGAGGCTGTGTAAACACAAAGACAGTACCTGTGAGTTTGACATGTACACCGCCAAGTGTTTTCATAAGTGCCAGCAATGGTCTAAATCTTTGTAAAGTTTCGTCTACCACATTAACAGCAACCGCGATTAGCGGGGCAACCTATACATGGACATCTTCCTATGGCGACTACTCAAAAACAGGTACCACCACTAATGGAGGCAACACGCTTCTTGTTTACGATGAAGAAACCTACACCGTCACAGTCAATGTTTCGGGATGTATTGGCTCAGCATCAACCACTACTTATAGAACAGGCACTCTTTGCAATGCCATAGCAAGAGTAGCCCCAGGCAGCCAACCTGCCCCAGTTGAAAATGACGATTCACCTAAAGGACATAAGATCAGCGTTCATCCCAACCCAGCCAACCATGAAGTGATCGTGGAGACACCATGGAGAGCAGAACAAGACACGCAGGTAGTACTGTACGATATGATGGGGAGAGTTTCAGGATCGGGAATCTTGAAAAAAGGAGAATGGACAGTAACGATATCGACCAGCGAAGTTGCCAATGGCATGTACGTAGTTCGCATCGGCACAGGCGATCAGGCGAATGCAGAGAAAGTCATCATCGAACACAAATAAAAAATATCAATAAAGAGGCTTCTAAATATTGGAAGCCTCTTTCAATAAATATTTCCCATACAGACTACCCTTTCCAAACCCCAACCCCATGAGAAAAATTTTACTCTTGAGCATGCTCTTCGTGTGTTTTGCTATTAGCAAAAACTTGGCGCAATGCTCAATCACCACATCTGTCATCACAGGCAGCCCGAGTGTTTGTGCCAATACCACTGGCATAACCTATAGTGTTACTAATAATGCGGGAAGTACTTACGCGTGGACGATCACCGGAGGAACACCTGTTGCTCCAAGTACTACAAATAGCATCAATGTGAATTGGGGTGCTGCAGGATCAGGAAATGTGAAAGTAGTGGAAACTTTTTCAGGAGGGTGTGTGGGTGCAGCTGTGAACTTGGCGGTGACGATTAATGCGCCACCAAATACGCCACCAATTTCTGGCAATACAATCATTTGCCAAGGTGTAGATGTGTCCGCGAGCTATAGTGTTGCCGGATCTCCTGGGAGTTCATACATGTGGACCGCAACGGGTGGCAGACCTTACACCACCACCTATCGATGCGGTTTTTTAAATTCTTCTACCTGCTATACAGATGTATCTGGCACCGTTATTCCCAATAACTCTATAAACGTTTTATGGAACACACCTGCAACTGGAACTTTGACTGTTGTTGAATATCAAAACGGATGCCCTGGTGCACCAGTTACATTGACAACTTCAGTTCAAACAACTCCTCCAGCGGTTAGCGCTCCCTCACCACAATTATGTGTTGGAGCTTCGATGCAATTAAGCCCCTCAACCGGTGGCAGTTGGTCAGGCTCCAATTCGATTGCTTCTGTCACAAGCTCTGGACTTGTTACTGGTCTCGCACAAGGACCCGTTACATTCGCTTTCGTTTCGTCATCTGGGTGCACCTCCATATTAAATGTATATGTGGGAGTAAGCGAGATTACCGAATATTTTTGGGTATCCGGAGCCACACCAATATGTGCGAACCAATCATCTAATGTTACCTACTCCGCGTACTTCCAAAAACCAGCATACACCTATGGTCAAATTACAGGCACCACATACTTTTGGACTGTCACAGGTGGAACCATAGTAAGTGGACAAAATACAAGCACCATAACGGTAAATTGGGGCGCAAGTACTTCCGGAAATGTTAGCTTTGTTGAGACATATTCAGGAGGTTGCTCGGGTTCACAAAAAAGTCTTCCAGTTACAATAAATCCATCTCCAGCGACAAGTCCAATTACAGGCAATACAAATGTTTGGTGTAATACTAGTGGAACGACTTATAGTGTTACTAACACTCCGGGAAGTACTTATGTTTGGACAATAACTGGTGGTTACCCAGCTGCATATAGCAATACAAATACCGTTACCGTTAACTGGGGGGCCGCTGGATCAGGTAATGTTAGTGTTACAGAAACTAATTCAGTAGGATGTGACGGAATCCCCGTCAATTTGCCCGTGACCGTCAAGAAACCTGTAACAAGTTCTATCACTGGTTCAATTCAGGTTTGCAGTAATTCCATCCAAAGCTATAGTGTTATCAATACCCCTGGAAGTACCTATTCGTGGGAAGCCCCTTCAGGAACAATCGTATCTGGAGCAAATACGAATTCAATCACAGTTAATTTTGCTTCGTATTCTTCGCAAACTCCAAGTGCTGTTTGGGTGGTTGAAACCAATTCCGGCTGTTCAGGCGGTCAAGACGTCTTAGGAATTAATGTCAATCCAAATCCAGCAGCGAACACAATTTCAGGCAGCACGATTGTTTGTCAAAATACCAATTCAAATTATTACAGCGTTGCAGGTGGAACAGGAAGTACTTATCAATGGACGATTACGGGAGGAACACAAACCAGTGGAGGAACGAGTTCTGGTATTACTGTGAACTGGACTGCGCCAAGTTCAGGCAATATAAAAGTTGTTGAAACAAATTCTTACGGGTGTGTTGGAAATGCAATTAATCTCCCCGTAACGATAAAACCTGTTACCACAAGTTCCATTACTGGTAATTCTTCTGTCTGCATTAACACGAACGGAGTTGCTTACAGTGTAACTAATACAACAGGTAGCAGTTATGCATGGACAATTACAGGTGGAACTGTGACAACAGGTTCAGGAACAAGTGCAATCACTGCAAACTGGACCACTGCCGGAACTGGAAATGTGAAAGTGGTTGAGACCAGTGCAATAGGCTGTGTGGGCGCACCTGTAAATAAATCAGTCACAGTTAATCCACTTCCGGTTACAAGTACTATTACAGGTTCTTCTCCTGTTTGTACGAACATGACTGGAGCGGTGTACAGCGTGACCAATACCACAGGCAGCAGTTATACATGGACAGTCACCGGAACAACAGGAAGTACTTTAGTAAGTGGAAATGGAACCAACAGCATCATTGCCAACTGGGGATCTGCAGGAACAGGTAATGTGAGCGTAACGGAGACCAGTGCTGCCGGATGTGTTGGAATTGTTGTGAACAAACCAATTACGATTAAAGCTCTTCCTACTACAAGCGCGATCACAGGAAGTGCAACTGCATGCCCCAATGCAACAGGTATCGCTTACAGTGTTACAAACACCTCGGGCAGTACTTATAACTGGAGCATCACCGGAGGAACAAAAGCAACCGGAGGGACGACCAATGCTATCACGGTAAACTGGGGACCAGGTGGACCCGGAAATGTGAGCGTTGTTGAAACCAATGCGGCCGGTTGCGTAGGCACAACAATAAGTAAAGCAGTAACGGTTTCTCCATTCACAAGCTCTATTGCTGGCAGCATCAATGTTTGTCCAAATTCAAATGGCGTTGCCTATAGCGTTGCTAATGTAACGGGGAATACCTATACATGGACTGCTACTGGAGGCACAGTTGTTTGCGGGCAAAATACCAGTACCATTTTGGTCAACTGGGGTGCTACAGGGCCAGGAACTTTGAACGTGACCGAGCGTTCAGCAACATGTACTGGCATTGCTGTCAACTTACCTGTAACAATCACAGCAAGTCCTGCTACTGGTGCTATCACAGGTAACTCAACAGTTTGTTCTAACGCGAGTGGAGCAGCCTACAGTGTTACGAATACCTCAGGAAGCACTTATGCATGGACAGTAACTGGAGGCACATTGGTAAGTGGAGCAGGCACTAATAACATCACAGTCAACTGGAGTGCAGCAGGAACAGGGAACATAAGTGTGATCGAAACAACATCAACAGGTTGTGTCGGTACTGCAGTAAATAAAATCATAACGATCACTTCTGTTAATACGGGTATCATCTCCGGAAACTCAAGCATGTGTTTGCCTGCCAACGGAGTTGTATACAGCGTAGCAAATACAGCCGGCAGCACTTATGTATGGTCCATCAACGGGGGCACGCAGGTGAGTGGTGGTACTACCAACAGCATTACAGTAAACTGGGGACCGGCCGGTCCTGGATCTGTAAATGTGAAAGAGACTAACTCGTCAGGATGTGTAGGGAATGCGATAACAGAATCTGTACTTGTTAACCCAAAGCCACTTACCAGTTTGATCAGTGGAAATGCAGGCGTTTGTGCCAATGCCGTGGGAGTATCCTATAGCGTAACCAACACCACCGGCAGCAGTTATGTTTGGACTATAGCCGGAGGCACACAAGCGAGTGGGAGCACTACCAACAGCATCACTGCAAACTGGGGAGCAGCGGGAGCAGGAAATGTGAGTGTAGTAGAGACCAACTACCTGGGCTGCGTGGGAACCACGGTAGGCCAGTCTGTAACTATCAATGCAAAGCCTTCAGTTTCAATCTATGCATCATCTTATAGTATTTGCTCTGGCTCATCTTCGACACTAACAGCTAGCGGAGCATCATCCTATAGCTGGTCAACAGGAGCGAGTACTGTAGCGATAACAGTGAATCCATCATCATCAACCACCTATACAGTTACCGGAACAACCAATGGTTGCAGTGCCACGGCTTCCGCTACAATAACTGTAGGGTCAGGCTATGGATATGTTACACCTTCAAGTGTTGACCTTTGCACGACAGGAGGTTGTACCACACTTCAGGCAGGATCAGGCAGCGGCTATTCTTGGAGTACAGGCTCCTCTGCATCGAGTATCAGCGTTTGCTCGGCAGGAACCTACACTGTTCGCTACACCGTGAACGGTTGTAATGTTACAGCCTCAGCAAATGTTTATCAAGGCACCAGCAACCAGCCTCCGATTGAAGCAAGTGTTGATCCGGTTGATGCCAAGAAAGTTGAAGTGAGTGGCAAATCCACTACGATGGCCTTCACACAGACTACCGGTTCAGGGGATGTCTCGGTTCCAAAAGATGTAAATCATATCGACACCTATATACCGTGTGGACCGTTGCCACAGGCACAGCAAACAACGCAGTTAGAGAAAGAGAATACTTCATTCAGCATCTATCCCAATCCGGCATTTACTCATGCCACAGTGATTTTATCGAAAGCAGCTACAGAAGATTCGCCTGTGTTGTGGTTTGATATGTCGGGCCGCCAAGTGAAGACCAGCACGATCGAGAAGGGGAATAAGGAGAAGACATTCCAGATCGATGAGTTGGATGCAGGCGTGTACCTGGTCAGAGTAAAAGACAATGGCCAGCTCAGATACAGCAAGATCATAGTGACCAAATAAAGAAAGACAGTAATGATCGCCCGGAAAACCCAGGGCGATCATTTTGATTTTATAATTTTTTAGAACGACAAACCAAACAAACCCAATCTATGAGAAAACTTTTACTCTTGAGCTTGCTCCTCATGTTCATTCATTTTAAGGAAGGCTCAGCACAATGCACGTCAAACCCTACCGTAACAGGTAATCTCAACCCATGCCAAAACACTTATGAAGTGTATAACACGGAAGCGGGAATGACAAACTATTCTTGGACAGTAGCAGGCGGTTCTATTTCTACAGGTCAAAGTACAAATTCGATTAACATTTATTGGACTTCAACCTCCTCGCCATCTGTATCTGTAAGCTATACTAATAGCGCAAGTTGTACATCCTCTACTTCGATGCCCGTTGTTGTTAAGCCGACAGCTGTGGCTGCTATCTCAGGGCCTACTTCTTTTTGTACAGGCACCAACGTGACTTATACAGTGCCATCAGGAATGCAAAACTATAGCTGGTCATTTCCAACCTATATGCCGGGCAACCCCTATCCACCTGCATATGCTACTGTTGTCAGCGGAATGAATACAAATTCGATAACAGTTTATTGGACAATGGGTACTCCCTTTCCAGGTACTCCTCCTGGAGCAAACGGCCCCTGGAATATGTCATCGATGTCAGTTTCTTATCTTGATCCATCTGGGAACGGTTGCTTAACGAAAGGAGGTATGAGTGGACTTATAACTGCTCCTCCCTCTGCTGCCACTATAACCGGAACAACAAAAATATGCTCGGTTACATCCGACATCTATTATTATACAGCTTCCAACCTAACGATGCCCGCAATCAACTATCAATGGACTGTAACGGGCGGAACGATAGTAAGCGGGCAAGGATCTACTTCAATCGGAGTAGTTTGGTCTACTGTAGGATCGCAGCAGATAAGCTTTGGATATGCTAATGCAACCTCTGGCTGCAACAGCAATTTGGCTATCGTAAATGTAAGCGTCAATGCTCTGCCGGCCCCTCTTTCTTTAACCGGGCCTACAACATCATGTGCAGGTTCAACGGTTACTTATACTACGGATCCAGGTAAGCCGAATTACGTTTGGGCAGTTTCATCACCAGGCATCATCGTATCAGGGCAGGGAACAAACACTTTAAATGTGTATTGGAAGTCTGGAGGCGCTGCAACGGTATCGGTAAATTATAACGTTAATGGATGTTATCCTCCTTCGGTCCCTACCCTAAACGTAACGGTAGGTGGAGCAACTATTGCGGGGCCATCTATGGTTTGCCCTAGTGCACTTGGAACTGTTTATTCAACAGAGGCCGGTAAAACCAATTACACATGGACGATCTCCGGGGGAACAATTGCGTCAGGTCAAGGTACAAATTCAATTACGGTAAATTGGGGCGCCACCGGTGGAAGCATTGGAGTAAGTTATACTGGTACTAACAATGGTTGTACAGTCTCTACTCCGGTTACAATGAATGTGGGTGTCTCCATTGTGCCTACTCCTACAATCCTAGGGCCTCCTTCTGTTTGCACGAATGTTCCAACATTTTTCAATAGCAATATCCCTTTTGTATCCTATAATTGGAGTATTTCCCCTACAGGTATAATCCAATCGCCTAATAGTTCTACAAGCATGGCAGTGCCGGTCATATTTAACTATAACCCAGGCAATACTTATTGGATCTCATTGAGCGGACGAGATAATAACGGTTGTACTTCAGCCACAATAACCAAAAACGTTTTGGTAAATACTGGATTAAGCAGTACACTAACTCCATCACCAGTTTGTAGTAGTTCACCTTTCACTTACACACCATCAAGTTTTAATATCGGGGCAACTTTCTCATGGAGCAGGCCAGGAGTTGGTGGTATTATTCCTTCAAGTTCTAGCGGATCAGGCTCAGTTAACGAAGTGTTAACCAATACAACCCCACAGCCAATTAATGCAACATACAGCTATGTCACTTACGTGAGTGGAATGGTCAATTGTTATCAAAACGTAGTTGTTTCTGTTAAACAATCAACCTTGACATCTGTGATCACAGGGAATGCAAGTGTATGTGCGAATAGCAACGGAGTATCTTATAGTGTCATCAATACTGCAGGAAGTACTTATACCTGGACGATTACAGGAGGAACGGTGGTGAGCGGTGGCAGCACCAATAGCATTATTGTAAACTGGGGAGCAGCCGGAATAGGGAATGTTAGAGTGGTGGAGACGAGTTCTTCAGGATGTCCTGGAGTTGCTGTGAACAAACCAGTAGTAATCAATGCCCTTCCGTTGACTAGTACGATTACAGGAAATGCCGGTGTGTGTGCAAATGCAAGCGGTCAATCTTATAGTGTTACTAGTACAGCAGGAAGTACTTATGCCTGGACAATTACCGGAGGAACACAAGCGAGTGGTGGCAACACCAACAGCATCACCGTGAATTGGGGTGCAGCCGGAACGGGGAATGTTAGTGTGACAGAAACGAATTCTTTTGGATGCGTTGGAACAGCCGTGAACAAATCAATATCGATCTATGGATTTCTGGCAACCAGTCCGATTATAGGAAATGCCATCGTGTGCGCATATTCTAATGGACAATATAGTGTTACCAGTACAGCTGGAAGTACTTATACCTGGATGGTTACCGGAGGAACGATTGTGAGTGGTGGCAACACGAACAGCATCGCTGTAAATTGGGGTGCAGCCGGATATGGGAACGTAAGTGTGATAGAAACGAATTCTTCAGGATGTCCAGGAGTTGTCGTGAACAAATTAGTAACAATCAATCCCCTTCCATCAACCAGTGCGATTATTGGAAATGCCAGCGTGTGTGTGAATGCCACTGGTCAGTCTTATAGTGTTACCAATACAGCCGGAAGTACTTATGTATGGACCATTACCGGGGGCACGCAGGCGAGTGGTGGCAACACCAACAGCATCACTGTAAATTGGGGCGCAGCTGGAACAGGGAACGTAAGTGTGATAGAAACGAATTCATTTGGATGTGTTGGAACAGCAGTGAACAAATCAATATCGATCTATATCCTGGCAACCAGTGCGATCTCGGGAAATGCCAGTGTGTGTGCAAATGCCAATGGTCAATCTTATAGTGTTACTAATACCGTGGGAAGTACTTATGCCTGGTCGATTACCGGAGGAACGATAGTGAGTGGTGGCAGCACCAACAGCATCACTGTAAATTGGGGTGCAGCCGGACAAGGAAGTGTGAATGTGGTGGAAACGAATCCTTCAGGATGTGTTGGAGTATTAGTAAGTAAACCTATTACGATCAATGTCCTGCCTCTTGCTTCTATCACAGCTTCAGGACCAACAACTTTTTGCCAAGGCGGATCAGTCACTCTTTCTGCTTATGGCGGTTCAAGCTACCTGTGGTCAACAGGTGCAATTACCCAATCAATTACAGTTACTACGAGCGGGACTTACTTCGTAACTGTTTATAATAGTTTTGGTTGTTCAATCACAAGTGGGTTGATACCAGTAACGGTAAATCCGCTGCCAAACGTTTCTATCTCTCCAGAAGTCACAACTATCTGCCCGGGATTATCTACAATACTTTACGCTAGTGGCGCCTCCACTTACAGTTGGTCAAATGGGTCTACCGCGGCAAGCATTACAGTGAGACCTTTGAATACCACGACCTACACCGTTACGGGCAGCGCGAATGGTTGTTCGGCAAGCGCGTCATCTACTATTACGGTAAAGTCTGCCTATGGCTATGTAACTCCATCCAATGTTGACCTTTGCACTACAGGTGGATGCGCAACTTTGCAAGCTGGTCCAGGCTCGGGCTATCATTGGAGCTTCGGCCCATATACCCAGAGCATATCAGTTTGCAGTCCCGGAACATATACTGTGACATACACAATGAATGGTTGTTCAGTATCTGCATCAGCATATGTTTACAGGAGCACATCAACTTCTCCGGCCATTTCAATCCAAGCGGTAGACAAGGTGAAGGAAGGCACTAACTATCTCCAATCAATGAGTATTGATCCTTCTTTACAATCAGGCTTGACATCACAAGTGATTGCGCCTACACCTTGCCAGCAATTGGCACAAGAAGCTATAACAGTAGAGGATACAAGGTCATTCAGCTATTACCCAAATCCGGCATCCAAAGAAGTCACCATTATTTTGACTAAGGTAGCTGCAGAAGATTCACCTGTGTTGTGGTTTGATATGTCGGGCCATCAAGTGAAGACCAGCACGATCGAGAAAGGAAATAAGGAGAAGACATTCCAGATCGATGAGTTGGATGCAGGCGTGTACCTGGTCAGAGTAAAAGACAATGGCCAGCTCAGGTACAGCAAGATTTTAGTGAACAAATAAATAAAAGACGAGTAAAGATCGCCCCGGAAAACCCGGGGCGATCTTTTTGATTTTATAATTTTTAGAGAGACAAACCCCAACCAACCCATGAGAAAATTTTTACTCTTGAGCGCACTCTTTGTGTGTCTTAACATTACAAAAAGCTTAGCGCAGTGTACGCCTCCTACTACATCATTCATTAGCGCACCCGCAAGCATTTGCGGGTTAAATGGTTATAACTATTATAGTGTTACAGCAACCGCAGGAAGTACATATGTATGGACAGTTACAGGAGGAACAGTTTATTCAATTCCAACTCCACCTATTCCGCCTCCTCCGGCACCACCTTCTTCTGATATAACAGGAATTTCAACCACCAGCTCGGCTGTTTATGTTATGTGGACTGCAAGCGGGACACAAAGTTTAACAGTTGTAGAAACTTCAAGTGCTGGATGCGTAGGGTCTCCGGTGAATTTGTCAGTGACTGTTAAAACTGCTCCAGCACCTTTTACGATTACTGGACCGAGTACTTCTTGTGCTAATGTGAATGGAGTTGTTTATTCAGTTCCAAACGTGCCAGGAGTAACTTATAATTGGAGTATTGCTGACGGGGCGATAGTAAGTGGAGCAGGTACTAACAGTGTGACCGTTAATTGGGGTAGTGATCAAATCGGTGGCAGCTGTTGGGGTTGTTCAGCCCCCATACATCCAAGTATTAGTTTAACTGAAGTTAGTTCCAATGGGTGCATTGTGGGTTCCGGGATGTCGGTTGCTCTGATTAAGCCATCAATTTCTTCCTCAGCACCAAATATTTGCTCCGGAAGTACCGCTACTCTTAGCCCTTCTTCTGGAGGTACATGGACCAGTAGCGCCCCATCTATTGCGACAGTGACCAACTCCGGAATTGTAACTGGCGTTGCGGCCGGTCAGGTATCTTTCACTTTTACTGACTCATCCAATGGATGTTCAAATTCTCTTGTGCTGACTGTTGACCCCACAGTGATCACCATTAACTCGCAATCTCCACCTTCTTTGGAGGCTTGTCTAAATGTAAGCTCAACTTTATATGTTTACGCCACAGGAGCAACCCGATATCAGTGGTATAGCAATTCGGTTAACTCCAATACTGGGGGGACGCAATATAATGGTTCTGGCTCTGCGACAAGCGGTACATATGTGTCTACTTCGACAGTCGGCACTACCTATTATTATGCGGTATGCTCAAATGCTTGTACAAGTGTTTCAAGTAACGTTTCAGCCGTTACAGTGGGTACTACTCCGGTCTCAGTGACTTCACAGCCTACCCTCACGCCTCAGACTTTTTGTCAATCTGCAGTTACTCCTTTGTCGGTATCGGCCACTGGATGGGGAACATTAACTTATCAATGGTACACTAGCTCCTCAGCTACACCGGGCGCCAGTGGGTCATCAGCCTCCGGGTCTGGGTTTGCAATTAGCGGAGCCACCGGATCCACCTACACGCCTTCGTATCTGGGTACTAATTATTATTGGGTTGTTATAACAAACAGCTGCGGCAGCGTATATAGTAATGTGTCAGGAGCAATAACTATAAACTCACTTGCATCGATAACGAATCAGTACTTGCCCCAACAAAGTATTTGTCCGAACTCTAGTGCTGCCCCTTTGCAAGTTACCGCTTCAGGGACCGGACCTCTAACTTACCAATGGTATAGCAACACAGCCAACTCTAACACTGGTGGAATTGCTATCACTGGCGCTACGAGCCCCGCCTTTACACCTCCAACTTCTACAATAGGCACGACCTACTATTATTTGATCGTCACGGGTCCTTGCGGATCTGCTAAAAGTGGTGTGTCAGGAGCGATTACTATAAAGACCCCCCCCAATCCCGTGATTACAGGTAATACATCCGTTTGTGCAAATGCAACTGCTGTTAGTTACAGTGTTGTTAATAATACAGGTAGCAGTTACTTGTGGGTGGTGACAGGAGGTAGTTATTCGACACAGAGTCCAAATGCAATCTCAGTTAACTGGGGCGCTGCCGGTCCTGGAAATGTAAGAGTTGCTGAAACGAATTCACAGTGGTGTCAGACTATAGTAGATAAGCCAGTGACTATTAATCCCCTTCCAGTTACAGGAACGATCTCAGGCCCTTCTCCCGTTTGTGCCAACACAACCGGAGCAGTGTATAGTGTTACCAATACCATAGGCAGTAGTTATACATGGACAGTCACTGGGCCAACAGGAACTACTTTTAGTTCGAATGGGAATACTGCCACTGTCAATTGGGGAGTTGCAGGGTCAGGAACAGTAAAAGTGACGGAGACAAATTCTTTCGGGTGTGCTGGCGCAACTGTAACCAAGTCTGTTACGATCAATGCCAATCCTATTTCAATTTCAATCGGTGGAGGTGGAGCAACAGCATGTCCTAACTCTACCGTTTCCTATAGCGTTACGAATACCATCAATAGTAGTTATACCTGGACAATCACCGGAGGTACACAGGCCAGTGGTGCTAAAACTAATGCCATCACGGTAACCTGGGGAAATGGCGGTGCGGGTAATGTAAATGTGGTGGAGACTAATCTAGCAGGATGTGTGGGCACGCCTGCAAACAAATCCGTTTCTGTCGGACCGCTCACAACTCCGATTTCTGGAAGTGCAACGGTATGTCCAAATTCAAATGGCATTGCTTACAGTGTTGCTAACGTAACGGGGAATACCTATACATGGACTGCTACCGGAGGCACAGTTGTCTGCGGACAAAATACCAGTACCATTTTGGTCAACTGGGGTGCTGCAGGACCAGGAACTTTGAACGTGACCGAGCGTTCAGCAACATGTACTGGCGTTGCAGTAAACTTACCAGTCACAATTACAGCAACTCCTGCCACCAGTGCGATCACAGGTAACTCAACAGTTTGTTCTAACGCAAGTGCGTTAGCCTATAGTGTTACGAATACTTCGGGCAGCACTTATGCATGGACAGTAACTGGAGGAACATTGGTAAGTGGAGCAGGCACTAATAACATCACAGTCAACTGGAGTGCCTCAGGAACAGGGAACATAAGCGTGATCGAAACAACATCAACAGGTTGTGTAGGTATTGCAGTAAATAAAATCATAACGATCGCTTCTGTTAATACGGGGATCATCTCCGGAAATTCAAGCATGTGTTTGCCTGCCAACGGAGTTGTATACAGTGTAGCAAATACAGCCGGCAGCACTTATGTCTGGTCTATCAACGGGGGCACGCAAGCGAGTGGCGGTACTACCAACAGCATTACAGTAAACTGGGGACCGGCCGGTCCCGGATCAGTAAATGTGAAAGAGACTAACTCGGCAGGATGTGTAGGGAATACAATTACAGAATCTGTACTTGTTAACCCCAAACCACTCACCAGTTTGATCAGCGGAAATGCAGCAGTTTGCGCCAATGCTACCGGAGTATCTTACAGTGTAACCAACACCACAGGTAGCAGTTATGTTTGGACTATAGCAGGAGGCACGCAAGTGAGCGGGAGCACTACCAACAGCATTACTGTAAACTGGGGAGCAGCAGGAGCAGGGAATGTGAGCGTAGTAGAGACCAACTACCTGGGCTGCGTGGGGACCACGGTAGCCCAGTCTGTAACTATCAATGCAAAGCCTTCAGTTTCAATCTATGCATCATCTTATAGTATTTGCTCTGGCTCATCTTCGACACTAACAGCTAGCGGAGCATCATCCTATAGCTGGTCAACAGGAGCGAGTACTGTAGCGATAACAGTGAATCCATCATCATCAACCACCTATACAGTTACCGGAACAACCAATGGTTGCAGTGCCACGGCTTCCGCTACAATAACTGTAGGGTCAGGCTATGGATATGTTACACCTTCAAGTGTTGACCTTTGCACGACAGGAGGTTGTACCACACTTCAGGCAGGATCAGGCAGCGGCTATTCTTGGAGTACAGGCTCCTCTGCATCGAGTATCAGCGTTTGCTCGGTAGGAACCTACACTGTTCACTACACCGTGAACGGTTGTAGTGTAACAGCCTCGGCAAATGTTTATCAAGGCACCAGCAACCAACCTCCGATTGAAGCAAGTGTTGATCCTGTTGATGCCAAGAAAGTTGAAGTGAAAGGCAAATCCACTACGATGGCCTTCACACAGACTACCGGTTCTAGGAACGTCTCAGCTCCAAAAGATGTAAATCATATCGACACCTATATACCGTGCGGACCGTTGCCACAGGCACAGCAAACAACGCAGTTAGAGAAAGAGAATACTTCATTCAGCATCTATCCCAATCCGGCATTTACTCATGCCACAGTGATTTTATCGAAAGCAGCTACAGAAGATTCGCCTGTGTTGTGGTTTGATATGTCGGGCCGCCAAGTGAAGACCAGCACGATCGAGAAGGGGAATAAGGAGAAGACATTCCAGATCGATGAGTTGGATGCAGGCGTGTACCTGGTCAGAGTAAAAGACAATGGCCAGCTCAGATACAGCAAGATCATAGTGACCAAATAAAGAAAGACAGTAAATGATCGCCCGGAAAACCCTGGGCGATCATTTTTCAGGATCAGGTGTTCTGAAAAAAGGAGAATAGACAATAACGATATCGACAAGTGAAGTTGCCAATGGGCATGTATGTTGTTCGCATCGACACAGGCAATGAGGCGGAATGCAGAGAAAGTCATCATTGAACACAAATAGAACAATCAGCTTTATAAAAAAGGCTTCCGTATTGGAAGCTTTTTTTATAACTAAGTCATTCGGCTGTGCAAAGGGCATCAGGTTCAGGGATGTAAATTCACTATTCTCCCAGTAGAGTTATTTACGCCTCCATTTATTACACTTGAAATATCTGCGGCCTTAACTGTTGGGGTGAGGCATTTAAAGCTTGGAAATGGCATAACGCTAATTAGCCAACACTATTTTAAACCAAAAAAGGCGCTCGGATACCATTGTGCATAGAATGCATATCAGTAAAACTTACACCCGAAAGTATACGCTTTATGTTGGGGTTTCTACCTCCACAGGCTGCTCTACATTTGTATCATCAAACAAGCAAAAAGAAATTATGAAAAAAGTAAAAGCAGTATTAGTAGGGATAGCATTATTAATAGGTATAGCAGCAATGGCGCAAGAGCGTCCTGTGCACGAAGTTTATTCTATGATGGTGTTCAACTTTGTAAAGTATGTGCAGTGGCCTACCAATGACAACAGCAAAGAGTTCGTTATTGGTGTAGTGGGAAACAACGAGATATACAATACACTTAATACCTGGTATGCAGGAAAGCCTAAAGGCAATAAAGTGTATGTGATTAAGAAATTTAATAGCGCTTCTGAAATTACGGATTGTCAGGTTCTGTTTATCGACCGTAACAAAAGCAATGAATTTGACGCCATCAATAATAAAGTGAAAGGTAAAGGCACCTTGGTAGTAACTGATAGAAATGGTTTGGGTGTGAAGGGAAGTTGTATCAACTTTAAGACAGTTGATGATAAATTGAAATTTGAATTGAATCAACAGGCGATTGAAGCGTCTAACCTCAAGGTAGCCACTACGCTTTCGAACATGGCGATCTTGATCTAAAAATTTGGGTTTGTTTGTGTGAAAAAAGGCCCTGGGTAAAACCGGGGCTTTTTTGTTTACGACAGGGTGTTGCTAAAACCTATTAACAAGTCATTTTTTTGACTATTTTTCGAATTAGCATTCTCATGAAACTACTTTTATTTGCTACTGGTCTCTTACTCCTGATAGGAGTGGAGATAACCCGCGTTTATTATATCATGCCTTTCCCCGGGAGTCAGATCGATGAGACTGTCCAGCTGGCCTACTTCGTTGGCAACTACATCTGGCTTTTCCGAGTGCTTGGTATTTTATTGATAGGTTATCCGGCATTCAAATATATTACAGGAGAAAATGTTTCTAGTAGGGCCACAGTCATATCGTTATTGGTTTTCTGGTTGATTGTAGCTTATGCATTTAACTTCCGTTTTCTGGCAGAGAAAATGTTTTATCAACCGGAGCATAAGATTTTGGCAAAGGCAGACCAAAATAAAATCGATAAAAATCAGCTGGTGCTTGGGTTATCATTAAACGGTGAGGCAAAGGCATATCCAATCGAAATCATCGGTTATCATCACCAGGTGTGCGACACACTCGGAGGGCAAGCAATTATGGTTACATATTGCACAGTTTGTCGTACCGGGCGTGCTTATAGTCCACTTATTGATGGAATGGCTGACCAATTTCGTCTGGTAGGAATGGATCATTTCAACGCGATGTTTGAAGACAGTAGAACGAAAAGTTGGTGGCGACAAGTAAATGGCGAGGCAATTGCAGGGCCGTTGAAAGGAAAAATTCTAAACGAAGTCCCTTCTTTCCAAATGACTTTGGAAGCTTGGCTCTCTATGCATCCCGATTCTTATATCCTGCAACAAGACAAGTCTTTCTTAGCGCAATATGAAGGACTAAAAGATTATGATGAGGGAAAAACCGAATCTAAATTAGAGATGCATGACCGCGAATCATGGCATGATAAATCATGGGTGGTGGGCATTGCTAATGGGTTGACAGCAAAAGCTTATGATTGGAATGATCTAATAAAATTAAAAGTGATCAATGATCAGATCGACAATGCATCGATTGTAATTGCAATAGAGAAGGACTCCGCTTCCTTTCATGCCTTTAGCAGGATACAGGGAAAGGATACATTAAAGTTCACCTATGATTCAAGCCGTAACATGTTGGTCGATCAAAAAAATAATTCATGGTCGTGGTCTGGAGAGTGTAAGGAAGGCCAGCTAAGCGGAGCTAAACTGAATTTTGTTCAGGCGTATCAGGAATATTGGCATTCCTGGCGAACATTTCATCCTCAAACAGAAAAGTATTTACCTTAATTTTACCCTATGAAAAATCAATTCGTAATTCTTTTGTTGTTGACATTAACAACATCCTGTTCCATCAAAAAGCATCATGAAGAGAAAGGCGAGTGGAAAGAACTGGCGTCATTTCACAAGATCATGGCCGAGGTATTTCATCCATTGAAAGACTCGGGAAATGTAGCTCCAGCAAAAAAAATGGCTGCTCAATTGGCCGATGAAGCCGAACATTGGGCCGCGGCATCGTTGCCGGAAAAAGTGAACAACGATGAAATGAAATCCAATTTGCAAAAACTTAAAGCAGACACCAGGACTCTTGCCGATGAAATCAGCAAAGGCGCTTCCGATGATATAGTTAAAGAGAAACTCACTTCATTGCATAACCAGTTCCACAAAATTATGGAAGCTTGGGAAGAAGGCCACCATCAAGAGGGTGAGGGTGAAGACCATGAGGAAGACGAACACGATGAAAAAGGCAAGGACTAGCTTAGCTTTTCATCGTTTCACTATTGCTCATTTTATTTTGCTAATGATATAGTTGCCTATGGCTATGCCTTCTTTTTCGCCTTCCTCAATGGCATCGCGGAAATGGATGCCTCCATACAATCTGGATAATGCTGCTTCGTGTGCGGCCTGATAAAATGAGTTGAATTTTCTTTCCTGCATTCCAAAGAGCACTTCAGTGTTATCCGTGAATTCGAAGTTGTCTCCAAAGAAATGAGTGAGCAGGGTAGCACTGGCGGATGAGATTACACTATGGCCGGATGTATACTCGGGGAAGGGTGGTGTTTCTAAAACAGGACTCCAATTCTTATCGATGTACCTATTGATGGCAGTCTTAGGGCGAAGGCGATCGCTTCTATATTTTTCATCCCAACAACTGATAAAAGCATCGTGCAATCCCATGGCGACTACATTATGAATCAATACGGTTCTCTCAAATGAAATGCCCGCTTTGCGACAAGTAATTCCGGTAATATTCATCCAATGGCCACCGGGTGAAATTTTCTTAATGCCAATATTGACATGACCTGAATAATAAAATGCAAACGGATTGCAATCCCAATAGCGAGCAATAAGCAATTGCTCCTGAGATAAACTTTTACTTGTTGAGTGAACTTCGCTCATTAATCCATAAAAAGGAGACGAGATCGTGGAGTCAAAGGCAATTGGCGGTTTGGGGGCAAACTTATTCGCTGAGTCAATGAAAAAGGTTTTAATGGTTTTCCAATGTGGTTCTACTGCTGCCATGTATTCAGGCGGAGTAGGTTGCCAGGTACTTCGCAATTGCTTTAATTCATACCTGCGCAACACACTTAGTTTTAAGTACCCATCTTTCCTGGCCATGTCTGCTATCACTTTTGTAACCCGCTTGGCAAAGGCAAGAGATGAATCAAGCACTTCTTTCTTAACTCCCAACTTCAAATAGTTTTTGTATAACTCATTTTGCTTGACCTCGAGAGAATAGCCGGAAGGAATGATTGTTCGGCCCGTGGCAAGCAATGCATAGGTAGATGCAAAATAGGGATCAATTTGAGTTTTGGAATTCCGGACAGGGAAGTTAATCGGTCGATTTAAGGCAGATGTTAGCGATGGCTTTGTTCCAAAATAATCTTCAACGATTAGATTAGCAGATAACGTGGAATAAGCATAAAAACGTGCAGCTGCAGGTGGATTGATGACATCATGAAACATCACCTCCGTTAAACTGAAAACGCTGCTAGTAAAGTAATTTACCCGCTTTTGATTCAGTGAGTTCTGACTTTGAACATTGAATGTTAAGAAGAAGGAAAGAACGATCAGACTCGTAAGTTGGTTAATCATTTGCGGAGTTTATAAGTAATTAATGAGCCACCATTGATGCCAATTACCAGCAACTGATCGGTTGAAGTATCAATGATCATGGAATCTTTTACATCGCCTTGCACGCTCAATCCGGATTCAGTTTGTGGGATATATTCAAATTGCATGATTCCCTTTTGGATAAGCGCAATTCCGTAGTTGGCATCTATTCTTCCAATCTTTAATCGGGCATGGTTGTTATTCCCCAAAAGAAGGATATCCTTTTTGCCGTCTTTATTTATATCCTTCACCAGAATTGAATAAACAGGTGAGTACTGTGTTTGAATCGGCAAAGTTTTACTCACGAATTTTCCATTGACATTTTCAAACAAGGTAGTTTCAAATGTAGTTGAACTCAACTTCTGCGACTGACTCAATTGGGTTGCATCGAGGATGTCTGACAATGTCGCATCTGCATAGCTTTTGTAATCCGTAAACTTTTTACGCATCACATACATCTGGTCCATTAATTCGTCTCTAGACACGTAAGGGTAGTTTTTTCCCTGGATGTAATAGCATAAAAACGGATCAACCGATCCATTGCCATCAAAATCAGAATACCACAATTCGGCAGGTTGGGTGGTGCTTGCTTTGAGTTGCGTATTTAACCCCAAATTGCCCGCTATCAAATCAATATCTCCATCTCCATCCAGATCATCGGCTACCAGCGTATTCCATAACCCGAAATAAGTTTTATCAAAATATTCTGAGGTGCGATTGTGAAAAACAGAACCGTCATTGATAAAAACCATTGGCGTCATCCACTCTCCAACGACCAGTAGATCCTTCTTTCCATCGTTATTGAGGTCCCTCCAAACAGCATCGGTGATCATTCCTGCCTTTCTGATTTCAGGAATTACTTTTTCTGTTACATCTGAAAAAACTCCATGACCATTATTTTGAAGCAAGTAGGAGGGTGGTGCCTCCGGGTAACGACCTGGCACAACTCTTCCTCCTAAAAAAATATCCATCGTTCCGTCATTGTTAAAATCAGCTGGCTCTACACACGACTTTGAAGTAAATAACTCAAGAGTGGTTGACTTGGAGAAATTCCCTTGGCCATCGTTCAGGAACAACCGGTCAGCAAGCATTGGACTGCCTTCTTCGAAATCGTGATAGCCACCAGAGGCCACATATAAATCAACATCACCATCATTATCGATGTCTAAAAAAGTGGCATCAGAAGCGGTGAATAATTTTGAGTCTTCAAAGGCTTTAATATCCTTTTCTTTAAACGAACCATTCAACTGCTGAATAAATAATTTACTCGCCTGATTTCGCGAAGAGCCAACGAAAACATCTTCGAGGTGATCGCCATTCACATCAGCCTTGGCAAGTGCAGGGCTGCAATGAGATAGCATGAAGGGAATGAGTGGTTGTCTTCTAAAATCATTGAAGTCATATTCCCGATGCAAAAAATTCAAACCAAAATAATCAGCATTTTCAAAAAGAGGAGCGGGCTTGGTTTTAACTAATTTGCTTACCTGATTGGCCTCGGGTTCCCTAACATTGATTTGTTGATTAATTTTTTCGACTTGAATAACTTGCTTCGAGCCCCTAGGCCAACGTATTACAAGCGAATCTATTTTTGGAATATTACCTAGGCCAAAGTGAAGGATTTTAGAACTGCATGATTGAAATCCGTGAGTAGGATTCAGTTCAAGAGTTTGAGTTTGACCCTTGCTAAAAACCTGAACTCGAGCACCAAAAGCGAAAGGATTTTTGCCCTTGGACTCCAGTTTCACCTTCAGATAATTTGGTTTGACAGTTTCTGAAGTTTGATTCTTATAAATATAGGCGGCCTCGTTTACATTATTAATTACCAGATCCAAATCTCCGTCATTATCCAAGTCTGCATAAACAGCCCCGTGCGTGAGCATCAACTCACTCATTCCCCAGTCATCTGTTTTATTACTAAAAGTTAAATTTCCTCCATTTTTGAATAGATAATTTTGAGTAAGGGTGGAAGGCATTTGAGTGACTAAATCCATCAGCAATGATTTCTCCATATTCGCTGCTTTGGCTACCGTGTAGTTGGCCCAGAATTTTAGAAAATCTCGGTTAGTGTAGTCGCGTAGAAATCCATTAGAGATAAACAGATCTTTGTAGCCGTCATTATCAAAATCAGCAAATAAAGGCGACCAGCTCCAATCCGTATTCGATACACCTGCGAGCTGACCAATCTCACTAAAGGTGCCGTCCTGGTTATTCAACTGAAGCATATTGCGCATCAGCTGGTGCTGAAATCCGTTGGCAACTAAAGCTTTATACCAGTCGTAATTCTCAGGTCCTAGCAATAATTTTTGCCTGCGGTTATCTTCAGGCAACATATCTAATGTTATAATATCAAGCCAACCGTCATTGTTGAAATCGGCAATATCATTGCCCATTGAAAATTCAGACATGTGCCGAAGACATTCTTTACTCTTCTCTGAGAATGTGCCATCCTTATTGTTGATATATAAGTAATCATTTTCCCTGAAATCATTCGAAACATAAATATCAAGCCAGCCATCATTATTAATGTCGGCAATGCTCAAACCTAAACCATAACTGATGGGATTTCCGGAAATGCGGGCAGCAGAACTCACATCTTTAAAAACACCATTTTCATTCTTGTATAATTTATCGCCCGCGAGCGAATCGTAAATCGTTTTCATCTCTGCCAGCTCAATGTCCTTAAAATCTTTGATGTTGAGGTTCAGAAGATACATGTCGAGATCGCCATCGCGGTCATAATCAAAGAAAGCTGCTTGGGTAGAATAGGCACTGCTATTCAATCCGAAAGCTTTTGATCTCTCCGTGAAGGTGAGGTTCCCATTATTGATGTAAAGCTGATTTTCCCTAGAGCGCGAATCGCCACTTCCCGAATAACAAACATAAATGTCCAACAGGCCATCTGCGTTTACATCAGCCATTGTTACACCTGTTTTCCAGCCGGGTTTGTTGGTGATTTTTGCCTCACGGGTAATGTCCTTGAATTTAAGGCCACCCAGATTGAGGTACAACTTGTCAGGCTTCATGTTCGCTGTAAAATACAGGTCTTCAAGCCCGTCATTATTGATATCCCCAACAGCAACACCTCCGCCATTGTAAAAATATTCGTACGATATAACATTTAACTCTTCCGTTTCAGCGATTTCATTTTTAAAATTTATTCCCGTCTCTTTAGGGAGAAGCTTAGTGAATAGTTTTTGACTAAAAATGGCAGAACTAATAAACAGAGCAGATGATGTGAGGATGAATGTTTTTCGGATCATGAGTTAATTTTGTCGGTTCAAAATTGATAAAAATTAACGATAGCTAATCCTTTATCGCTCGATAATGCAGCTTTGTAGGCTGCCTGATGAAAGAATTTGAATTTCGATTTATTAACCAGTAGCCTATAGAATTGTCTCTGTCCTGCACAAAAATATTTAGAACACTCAGGGAATAGGAAAAATTGTATTAAAATTGAAGGTTCAAACTAAAAATCTCATGAAAGTTACCCGTTACGGAATACTCCTCCTCGTTCTAACCCTCGGCCTTTGGTCATGCGGTTCAAAAAAAGATAACAATGAGAACTCAGATGAATTCAAGCAAGCTGAAGAGTCTCTCACTGATGAAATCAAGGATGTAGAAAATAATCTTCCTTCACCTACCGAAATACCCTATTTGCTACAAGCTACTGGTGCTGAATTCAATCAAGGCCTGCTGAATGATAAGAAGAAAGCCGATTCATACCTTACCAGGAACGATAAAGCCGCTCTGAACCTGGGTATTTATGCCTCCGACATCGGGTATCTTGTTTCTTATGATAAGACACAAGAAGCCATTGATTATGTAAATGCTTCAAAGAAACTAGCCAATGGCTTGGGAGTACTTGGTGCGTTCGATCAGGAAGTTTTAAAGCGTTTTGAGAAAAACATCGCACAGAAAGATTCGCTTACCAAGTTGGTGAACGATGCTGTCAAGCAAACTGAAAAATATTTGAAGAGCGACAATCGCGTGAAGCCTGCGGCTTTGATGATTGCCGGTAGCTTTATTGAAGGCTTGTACATTTCTACCGGCTTGATCAAATCCTATCCTAAAGACCTTAAAGAAGAAGACCGGATGTTGGTTCTTACGCCTCTTTTGAGGGTAGTGCTTCAACAAAGAGAGTCCATTGACGAGCTCATTAAAATGCTTAGCTCGGTAGAGCAAAGCGAACCCGTAACTTCCATCCTTGAACAACTTAATTCACTGGAAGCAAGTTATCGCGCATTGAATATTGAAGAAAAGATTAAGAACAACCAAGCAGATAAAATCCTTAGCGACAAGAATCTTGAGGACATAACAAACTCAATATCAAAGCTAAGAAAATCAATTGTTGACTGATTCTCATTTGAACCATTTACAAAAGCCCCGGTCATTCGGGGCTTTTTGCTTTCAGATCAATTTCTGTAGATTGGTGAGTCATCTTTCTTATCTTTAAAAAATAAACTTGAAGGCATGAGCGAACCCGTACTTAAAGCCATCATCAAGCTTTTTGCTTTTGTGGCAAAAGAAGATACCGTTACCGCGCAAGAGCGAGATCACATCCATGCGTTCCTGGAAGATCATTTAAGCCAGTCGTCAATGGAGCGGCACATTCGGTTGTTCGATGAATTTGCGCTCGAAATTTCTGACAAGCTCACTGCTGAAAAAGAGAACGAAATGATTGCGGGGATATGCGCTTCTATCAACGAAGAGGTGACCCAAAAACAAAAGATGGTGGTGCTCATTGAATTAATGAGTGTAGTCATGGCCGATGGTTCAATTTCAGAACGCGAGGACAAACTCTCGAAAATCATTTGTGAAAAATTCAACATCACATCTACAGACCTAGACTTAATTAAACAATTTGTAAACCTCGAAAACGAGACAAACGCGAAGTCGGATCATCTTCTGATCATCGGTAATGGGAAGAAAAACCCGGGGAAGCATATTCAAAGAAATGAGCTGGATGGATTCATCACTATACTTCATGTGCCGAGTGTTGAACTTTATTTTTTGAAATACGCTGGGAAGTCAGATGTACTGTTGAACGGTGTTCCATTAACACCCAACAAAGTAAGTGTACTTGCTAATGGTAGTTCCATTCGATGGGGTGCAGATGATGCTGTTTATTATGGAGGGATTTTGGCGGCATTTAAGAAAGCAGACAAAGGCCACAAGACGAGTTTTGAAGCAAAAAATATTTCTTACCAATTTAAGAACGGAAGACTTGGCTTACGCGATGTTACAGTTGTGGAGGAATCCGGAAACCTCGTTGCCTTGATGGGAGCCAGTGGTGCCGGTAAAAGCACATTGCTTCACGTATTGAATGGAAATGAAAAACCAACGCAAGGCCAAGTCTTGATTAACGGAATTGATATTCATCGCAATCCAGGGAAAATAGAAGGTGTGATCGGTTTTGTTCCTCAAGATGATTTGCTTATTGAGGATTTGACAGTTTATCAAAACCTTTATTTCGCTGCCAAACTTTGCTTCAGTCATTTGAATGAAGAAGAGATTGACATGCTCGTCTTAAAAACGTTGGACGACCTGGGGCTTAATGCTGCCAAAGATTTGAAAGTAGGATCACCCCTTCAAAAAACAATTAGTGGCGGGCAACGAAAACGTGTGAACATTGGCTTGGAGCTGCTGCGCGAACCAGCGGTGCTTTTTGTTGATGAACCCACCTCCGGACTCTCGTCTCGAGATTCAGAAAACATCATCGACCTTTTGAAGGAACTTTCGCTGAAAGGAAAATTGGTCTTTGCGGTCATCCATCAGCCCTCCTCAGATATTTTTAAGATGTTTGATCATCTCGTTATTTTGGATACTGGCGGGTATCAGATTTATTATGGCAATCCCGTGGATGCGGTGATCTATTTCAAACGAAATATTCACATGGTGAATAGCGATGAAGGAGAATGTCATACATGCGGCAATGTGAATCCTGAATTGATTTTCAATATCATTGAAACAAGAGTGATTAATGAATTTGGAAATTTTACTAACGAGCGAAAGTTCTCTGCAGAGAAATGGAACAAGTTTTTTTTAGATCAGGCAAAGGTCCCTTCTGTTGTCAGACAAAACGAGACACCACATTCTACACTCAGGATACCGGGATGGTTTAAGCAAACGCATTTGTTTTCCATGCGCGATATTCTTTCGAAGTTGAGTAACACGCAATATCTGATTATCAATTTTCTGGAAGCACCTGCGCTCGCGTTCATTCTGGCTTTCATCGTGCGCTACTACAATTCCGATGACCAGCTAAACTCCGGGTATGTGTTCAGCAAAAACCTGAACATGCCTGCCTATTTTCTGATGAGCGTGATTGTTGCACTCTTTATGGGCTTAACGGTGAGTGCCGAGGAAATAATCCGCGACCGGAAAATATTGAAACGTGAAAAATTCCTCCACCTCAACAGAAGTAGTTATATCTTCTCAAAAATATCCATCCTATTTGCCCTCTCAGCCATTCAAACGTTCTTATTTGTACTGGTTGGAAATTCCATTCTTGAAATCAAAGGAATGTTTTTGCCGCACTGGGGTATCATGTTTACCACCTCTTGCTTTGCCAACTTACTGGGATTGAATATTTCTTCCGCATTCAATTCGGCTGTGACCATTTATATTCTTATTCCTATTCTTTTGATTCCACAGTTGATATTAAGCGGGGTGGTAGTAAAATTTGATAAACTCAATCCATTGATCGGAAATACCGCTACGGTTCCGATGGTGGGTGATATGATGGCTTCTCGATGGGCATTTGAGGCGTCTATGGTCACGCAATATAAAGACAACGAGTTTGAACAACATTTTTACTTGTACGATAAAATCATGGCTGATGCCGATTACAAAAAAGTCTATTTTATTCCTGAATTGGAAAGCCGCCTGGATTTTGTAAACCTCAATTATAAAAATCCGGAACCAGGCATTCAACAAGCGGTAAAGAAAAACCTTGATCTAATTCACGATGAGATAGGCGATGAACTTCATGTCATTGGAAAGGAAAATTTCAAGTACCTGGACGGCTTGGCCTTGGGGAAGTACGATTCTTTAACTCATGCCGAGACCGTAGTCTTCTTCGAAGCGTTAAAGAAGTTTTATAATAACCGTTACTCTAAAGCCGACAAACATAAGGATGACATGATCAACCGCAGAACGAGCACGGCAAAGAAAGAAAAGGATTTTGAAGAAGAACAAAACTCCTATCAGAACGAGGCGATTTCTGAGTTGGTGAAAAATACTTCCGAGTTTAATCGCATCATTGAAAGCAATGGTAAGTTGGTACAGAAGATTTATCCAATTTATAAGGATCCCGACCCTGAACATCTTTTCGATTTTGATGCACAGTTTTATATGCCGGCAAAACATTTCTTCAAACCTATAGACACCATCTATTTTAACTTGATCGTTATTTGGTCTATGTCTTTAGTACTTGCTATTGCGCTGTACTTTGAAGTCTTGTTGAAGGTCATCGATGGCATAGGAAATGTTTACAGCAAAATCCCTAAACGGATGTAGACATGTTTTTTGTTCTGTCAAAGATTCTTTTTTATGCGGTAATGCCGCTGACGATTATTTGTGGATTATTGATTGCAGCCTTGTTCGTCAAAAAGCAATCGCTTCGAAAAAAAATAATTGTTACAAGTCTTTCATTATTGCTTCTCCTCTCCAATGAGTTTATTGTGAATGAAGTGGTGAAATGGTGGGAGATTCCTATTACTCCTATGAAAGAGGTCACCAAAACATATTCGTGGGGAATCCTCCTAACGGGCATTACGAAGTACGATTCCGGTCCGCAAGACCGGGTTTATTTTGCGTGCGGAGCGGATCGTGTTACACATACAGTTCAATTGTATAAGCTGGGTAAGATCAAAAAAATTCTAGTATCAGGAGGAAGTGGAAGATTGGATGCGCCTGACCGGAAAGAAGCTTACGAAATAGCGGAAGCCCTGATGTTGATGGGAGTTCCATCAAACGATATTGCCACCGAAGCTGAATCAAGAAATACGCATGAGTCTGCAGAAGAAGTAAAAAAAATACTGACCGGAAATGCGGCTCCTTCAGAATGCTTATTGATTACTTCGGCATTTCACATGCGTAGATCAATGGCCTGCTTCAAAAAAGTAGATTGGACTGTAGATTCTTTTAGTGTGGACTTTCATTCGCATACCAGAAAATATTCTTTCGATATTTTATTAATACCTAAAGTGGATGCTTTTCGCGAATGGCATGTACTCATCAGGGAATGGACGGGCATGATAGCCTATAAGGCTGCAGGATATATTTGATAATTCAAATGCGCTTACTCCAAAATATCCCACTCTTCATTTAAAATCGGAATGGCCTGATGTGCAGTGAGATCAAACTGACACGGCACAACTGACACATAGTTATTGGCAATAGCCCACTCATCGTTGTCTTCGCCTTTATCGAAATTGACGAAGTTGCCCGTCATCCAGAAATAGCTTCTGCCGTTGGGGTCAAATCGCTGATCAAAATCTTCAACCCACTTGGCATTGGCTTGCCTACAGATGCGCACACCTTTGATCGGTTCATTTCGCTTAGGTGGGATGTTTACGTTTAGTGCAGTTCCTTTTGGCAACCCTTTCTTTAAAACTTGCTGCGTAATTTTTTTGATGAATTCAGGTGTGTGTGAGAAGTCGGCCTTATGGCTGTAATCGCAAAGTGAAAATCCAATAGCTGGTGTCCCCTCAATGGCACCTTCAATCGCAGCAGACATGGTTCCTGAATATAGAACACTGATGGAGGTGTTGCTCCCATGATTGATTCCACTCACCACAATATCAGGTTGACGATTTCCTTTTAATACAAAATGGCGGGCTATCTTCACACAGTCGGCAGGGGTGCCGCTGCACTCGTACGCTTTGACATCTTTAAAAAGAAATGATTCATTCAATCGTAAGGTGTCGCCCACGGTGATGGCGTGGCCCATTCCGGATTGTGGACTATTGGGTGCCACCACCAGTACTTCACCCAATTCCTTCATCACGTTCACTAAATTTAAAATACCACGAGAAGTGATTCCGTCATCATTCGATACTAAGATCAAAGGCTTTTGCATGAAATTATCTTGAATTAAAAGTGGAGTTGTAGTAATCAATTATTCGTTTCAAATCGTACTTCCGATCGAAATCCAGTTTGTTGTCTTTCACGTAAGCGTGAATGTCATTCTCTTTGGTTCCCATCATTTCATACCAATCGTTTCGCTTACCTGAAAATTCTTCAATATTTCCATTCTCCTTAAGGAGAAAATAAATATTGACCAGCACCATGCGCGTAGAGTAGCCGCCATAAGCATAAAAAGGAGAGGAGTAAGTTCGGTATTCGATTTTCTCTCGAGACAGCACCGTGATTTTTCCTTCGCATAGTGTTTCAAAAAAAGTAGGGCTTTTATATCCGCCCGATGCAGAGTACGGTAATGAATAGAATTGCCTGTAACGCTTGTAAGTTTGATCGAAGATTTCGAAGAACACTACTTTGCGTGGAGTAAAACTCTCCAGCCTCCCTTGGTGCTTCACTTGCAACAAATCCTGAAGATTATATTTAACAGACCCTCTGATCGTATCACCTGATTCGAGTACGATTTTTCCATCGTGCCAGTTATCAAACGGGAATGTTTGAGCAAACGAACTAACCGAAAGGAGAGAGGCAATAAAGAATAGAAACCGCTTCATTACTTTTTCAAAATCATGTGACCGAGCTTGTCGCGTTTGGTTTCCAGGTATTTTTCATTGTGTGGGTTAGGAGCAATCTCAATGGCAATATTTTCAACAATCTCCAATCCATAGCCCATGAGCCCAACGCGTTTCTTAGGATTGTTGGTAATCAATTTGATTTTTGAAATACCAAGGTCGTGCAGAATTTGTGCACCAATGCCGTAGTCACGATTGTCCATATCAAAGCCGAGCTGCAGGTTAGCTTCCACTGTATCTAATCCTTCTTCCTGAAGTTTATACGCTTTCAATTTGTTGAGTAAGCCGATGCCACGGCCTTCTTGCTTCATGTAGAGCACTACGCCTTTGCCTTCTTTATCTACCATCTTCATGGCACTATGAAGTTGTGAGCCGCAATCACATCGGCATGAACCGAAAATATCGCCAGTTACACAAGATGAGTGCACACGCACCATGATCGGCTCATCTTTTTTCCACTCCCCTTTAACGAGGGCCATGTGAATTTCTTGAGTAGCTGGTTCTTCATAGGCTACCAATTTAAAATCACCATAAGCCGTTGGCATGTTCACATCAACATGACGTCTAATCTGACTTTCCATTTTCATTCGAAAAGCGATCAGATCTTTAATGGTGATGAGTTTTAATTTCAATCGGTCAGCAACTTTACGCAAGTCGGGGAGGCGCGCCATGGTGCCATCTTCGTTCATGATCTCCACAAGTACACCCGCAGGACGGAAGCCAGCAAGTTTAGCAAGATCAATGGCTGCTTCGGTATGACCACTTCTGCGTAGCACACCTTCTTTCTTTGCTCGCAACGGAAAAATGTGCCCAGGCTTTCCGAGTTCTTCCGGTTTTGTTTCAGGGTCAACGAGTGCTTTAATCGTTTTAAATCGATCGTGAGCTGAGATTCCAGTGGTGCAACCATGGCCAATCAAATCGATAGAAACTGTGAAGGGAGTTTCAAACGCGGCCGTGTTCGTACCTACCATCAATTCGAGTTTCAATTCCTCGCAGCGACTTTCTACAAGCGGAGCGCAGATCAATCCCCGACCTTCCTTCGACATGAAGTTGATGATCTCAGGTGTGACACATTCGGCAGCACAGATAAAATCACCTTCATTTTCGCGGTCTTCGTCATCAACAACGATCACCATCTTACCATTGCGAATTTCTTCGATCGCTTCTTCGATGGTGTCAATTTTTATTTTGTCGCTCATTTTTGCTTCTAGTTGCCCTGTCCTTTAGGGTAGGTGTTGAAAGTAATTAAAGTTTAGTAGGGCTTTAGCCCTTTAATTCTGCAAAATCATAATTTTTAACAAACTCCTCATATTCTTCTTGAAATGATTTTTTTCGATGATGATCTTCTTGATTGTTAATGTAGTTGTTCACTACATCAAAATGTGATTGGCTCACTGAAACAGCGAAGTACTCATCTTGCCATCCGAATTTTTCATTCCACGTTAAGTTCTTATTTGCCCAATAAGAAGATTCGCCTTTAAGCAAATTCATCACTGTCGAAATATTTTGATCGGAGGATAGGGAGATGAGACAATGGATATGATCAAGCCAGCCATTTACATTGAGAAGGTGAATGTTTTTAGTCGGGGCATATTGTCTAATGTGTTCGAACAAAGCTGATCTATTTTCTCCAGTCATAAGAGGCTTGCGATCTTTAGTTGCCCAGACTGCATGGATTAATATCTTCGTAAAAGGCATATCGACTAAATTAAAGGGCTAAAGCCCTAGACAAATTTTAATTTCCTCTTCTAATCCCCGCCCTAAAGGACGGGGCTATTTTGCTATAACTATTCCTAGGCTTCCTGCTAATTCGCTTTCTGCTTTCTTCAAACCCGTTTGAACTTCGAGAGCTTTATCCAACTCATCCCAATTACCATTCGCTTCTGCAGTTTTCACTTTTTGCAAATTGTCTTCCATCATTTTCTGCACCACACGAAACTTCAATCGAAGTACATTAGCTAATGCCATCTCGTTAAGTACATCTTTTTCTTTAGGAATGTAGATGTGAAACTTATCTCCCCAATGCGGACTGATATCATAACGAGAAGTGATCAGCTCTGAAACGGCAGATTTTATTGCATCGTTCCCATCATGCAAAAAATAATCGCTTTTGATAGGTTGATTATTGTTGGCGGCCTCCCTGAATTTTTGATAGATAGTTTTAAAGACTTCGTTCGTAAACTCCACGTCTTCCAATTCATGTACAAGAAAATCGGCAAGCTTAGAATCTTCTAGCGCCTGATCCGCATAGTTAAGCAATAATCGAATAGTTTCACGTTCCTGATAGTAGACTAAGCTTTGCGCGTCTACCTTTACCTGAGCGCCAATATCTTCAACAGGAATTACAGTTTCTTCTACAAACTGTGACCGAAGGTTATCCTTTTCATTTTTTCTTCTTTCCTGAATTAGAATTTTATTCAACTCTGTAAGAAGAACCGTCTCACCGATTTTTAAAAGATTACTTGCTTCTTGAATGTAAACAGAGCGCTTGATTGGGTCAGGAATGATGGCAATGCTCGAGACAATTTCTTTAATCGATTCTGCTTTACGTATCGGGTCGCCAGCTGCCTCTTTTGCATAAAGGCTTGCCTTAAACGAAACGAAATCCTGAGTATGATCTTTTAAATATTTCTGAAACTCGGTAGTACCTACTTTTCTGGAAAAGCTATCCGGATCCTCTCCATCAGGAAAGAGCATGACACGCACGTTGAGACCTCCGCGCAAAATCATGTCGATGCCGCGAAGAGCCGCTTTGATTCCTGCGCTGTCGCCATCAAATAGTACCGTGATATTTTCTGTAAACCTGCGAATGAGTTTGATCTGATTTTCTGTAAGCGCAGTGCCGCTGGAAGCCACCACGTTTTCTACATCGGCCTGGTGCATGGAGATCACATCGGTGTAACCTTCTACCAAGTAGCAAACATCATGTTGGCGAATTGCATTTTTGCCCTGATACAATCCATAAAGTACATCGCTCTTATGATAGATGTCGGTTTCAGGTGAGTTGATGTACTTGGGTTGGTTCTTTTCTTTGCCCAACATACGTGCACCAAAAGCAATCACTTTTCCCGATAAGCCATGCACCGGAAAAATCACTCTTCCGCGAAAGCGATCATAACTTGAGCCGTCTTCTTTTTTTACAACGAGTCCGGTTTTCTCTAGAAGTTCTTTGTTGTATCCTTGGGCAATAGCCTCTTTACTAAAGTTCTCCCAGCCTTCGAGCGCATAACCCAGTTCAAATTTTTCAAGAGTGCGATCGTTGAAGCCACGTTCGCGAAAGTAACTCAGACCAATGCTCTTGCCTTCTTCTGTTTGTGTTAAAGCATTTCTATAAAAATCCTTCGCAAAGTTCATTAAGATGTAAAGCGATTCACGCTCACTTTGCACTTCTCTTGATTCGGTTGAGGTTCGGTCTTCTTTTATCTCAACTCCGTACTTTTTGGCGAGATAGCGGATGGCTTCTACGTAGCTCATCTTCTCATGTTCCATCACAAAAGTGAAAGAATCGCCACCTTTACCGCTACTAAAATCTTTGAAGATGCCTTTGGCGGGAACCACGAAGAATGAAGGCGTCTTTTCGTTGTTGAATGGGCTTAATCCCTTGTAATTCTGCCCCGATTTCTTCAACGACACGAAATCGCTCACCACATCGTAGATATCGACACGGCTTTTGACTTCTTCAATGGTCTCGCGGGTGATCAAAATTCAAGAGATTAGAAAGGCAAAGATAACGCTTGGCCAGACGAGCAGCAAGGATGAGGATTCAGATAAATGACTTGGGATACTTCTAATACGCTTTCTCGCCCATATAATTTCCGGGAGGATCATAGCTGCCCACAATAAGTATTGCTCCACCAGAACAAGTAGCTTGACCAATACCTACTTTTTTGGTGTTCTTCCAAACCATTTGAGTATAGTGCCCGGCCGCATACCAATTAGAGCTGTTCAGCACAGCATGTTTATAATCTTTGATTTCGCTGTACCAGCTTTCTGACGCATCAACAACGGTGTAAGAAGACCCTCCACCCCAAAAGATGTTTTCTCCATAAATCCTTTTCCATTTCCCATCATTTGGTCGGTGTTTCATATCGCAATTTTCATCTTTGGCCAGATGATCGGCCCACGCTTGTGCATGCGCTGCAAGCTCAGGAGACCATTCAAGAGGTGGTGAGCCCACATCTTTGCGGGCTTTGTTGTGAAAGTCGAGTGCGGCCTGAGCATCTTGCTGCGAAACTTTCGATCCGGTATTACCCGGAGCCTTTTGTGCCCAGATTGTCGTTGTCAACGAGAATAAGGCAAGCAAAAGAAAGTGTCTGAATTGTTTTGCGTTCATAGCTATAGACTTTGTAATCCAATTTAAGGAATTAATCGTTTCTTTGCGGGAAATCAGGGTATCTCAATGATGCTCTTGCGAACTAAAACGAGGAAAATAGAGTAGTAGTATAATTCATATGAATCAATCCGATATTCTTAAAGCGCTTTCTACTGTTCATGATCCGGATCTTAAAAAGGATTTGGTTACCCTGGGCATGGTGAAAGACGTTGCCGTTAGTGAAGGTAAAGTTTCTTTCACGGTGGTTTTGACCACACCCGCTTGTCCTTTAAAAGAAAAGATCAGGCAAGATTGCGAAGATGCCGTTCGGAAAGTTATCGGGAGCGATGTTCAGCTTGAAATAAAAATGACTTCGTCTGTTACGTCACTTCGTGATAATGCTCAGCTGCTGACAGGCGTAAAAAATATTATTGCTATTGCCTCAGGCAAAGGTGGCGTGGGAAAATCTACAGTAACGACAAACTTAGCTGTTGCCCTTGCGCAATCCGGAGCAAAAGTGGGTTTGATCGATGCCGATATTTTTGGGCCGTCTATTCCGGTGATGTTCAATTGTGAGCGCGAGCAGCCTGAAGTTAAGGTAGTGAATGGAAAGAATATTATTATTCCATTGATGCAGTATGGAGTGAAGCTAGTTTCCATTGGATTTCTGACACCACCGGAGAGTGCCATTGTATGGCGAGGGCCAATGGCAAGCTCGGCTTTGAAGCAATTCATCAGTGATGTTGACTGGGGTGAATTGGATTATTTGTTAATTGATTTGCCTCCGGGCACCAGTGATATTCACTTGACACTAGTACAAACTGTGCCTGTAACAGGAGCCGTGATTGTTACCACTCCACAAAAAGTTGCATTGGCAGATGCAATGAAGGGGCTCGCGATGTTTAAGCAACCACAAATCAATGTGCCGATTCTTGGTGTAATCGAGAACATGGCCTACTTCACGCCTGAAGAATTGCCCAACAACAAATATTTTATCTTCGGAAAAGATGGAGGCAAGAACTTAGCCGATAAGTTTGGTGTTCCTCTGCTTGGACAAGTGCCGTTAGTACAAAGCATTCGCGAAAGCGGAGACAGCGGATTGCCTGCGGTGATGAAAGAAGGAGCAACAGAAATTGCGTTCCGAGATCTTGCGGAGAGCCTGGCAAGACAAGTTGCCATCAGAAATGCTAACTTTGTATCGACCAAGAAAGTTGAAATGACCGCGTGATGAATATAGTTGAAGCCCAACCAGAAGATATGACGATGCGTGTTGAAGCATCACTCGATAGCATACGTCCTTATCTTGAGGCCGATGGCGGCAACATCCGTGTGTTGGAAATAACCGAAGATAAAATCCTGAAATTAGAATTTGTTGGTAACTGCGGCTCATGCCCAATGTCCACGATGACGTTCAAAGCTGGCGTAGAGGAAGCAATCAAACGCTCTGTACCCGAAATCAAATCCATTGAAGTAATTAATCTCATGTAATAAGCTCCAAATTTCAAAATGCAAATTTTGAACATTCGTTTAAAGTTTGTGCATATGGAACTTGTGTGTTGGAATTTTTGAGCGATTACTTTTCCTCCAATAGTCTTATTTACTTTCATAGGATAAGAATTATCTTGCAGGAATATGCTCAGACTAATCATTTGTTTTTTCCTTCTTCTTTCTTCTCTCATTTCATTTGCACAAGATCGGTGCGGAACGGTGGAGTACGAGAGACTTCTTCATCAAAAAAGCCAGAAAAAAGAAACGATTGATCAGTTTGAATTGTGGATGAAAAGTAAAGTGGCTCAAAAGCAAAAAACTTTTCAAGCTGGTAAGATTGAGTCCACCAATTATGTGGTTCCGGTAGTGGTCCATGTCATTAACAACGGTGAGGCAGTTGGCTCAGGCAGCAATATTTCCGATGCTCAGATCATGTCTCAAATCACCGTACTCAATAATGATTTTCAAAGACTGAATGCCGATACCGTTAAGACCCTAAGTGAGTTTGTACCTGTAGCCGGCAAATTTAATGTCACATTTGTATTGGCAAAACAAGATCCCGATGGATTGACAACAAGCGGGATTGTACGTGTTAAAGGAACGAAAGGATCGTGGGGCATTTCCGATAACTATGCCATAAAAGCACAGAGCTATTGGCCGGCAGAAGATTACCTGAATATTTGGGTAGTTAATTTAAGCGGTGGATTACTTGGTTACACCCAACTTCCGGTTTCTTCTACGCTCCAAGGCTTGGAAGATTCATCTAATGACAGACTTACGGATGGCATTGTAATCGATTACCAAACCTTTGGAACTGTTCAAGATCCCAATGGAAGTCAGTTCAACTTATTATCCGAGTATAATTTAGGAAGAACTGTAACGCATGAGGTTGGACATTTTTTTGGATTGCGACATGTATGGGGTGATGTAACCTCATGCAATCCAAGCATCAGTACGGATTATGTTGCCGACACACCTGTTCAAGACACCAATTATAACGGCACCTGCCCATCAGTGGCACAGTCGGATTGCAATCACTCTACCATGTTTGCTAACTATATGAACTATACTGATGATGCCTGCATGAATATTTTTTCAAAAGGACAAGTCACCAGAATGGATATAGTGATTAACAATAGTCCAAGAAGAGCGAGTTTACTGACATCAATTGGCTCACTAGCCCCGGCCCCGGTAGCCAATGACATTTGGCTCAAAACTTTATTAACTCCGGGAACGACTACTTGCAGCGGAAATATTTCTCCGAGTTTATTAGTTAGAAATTTCGGATCGACATCTATCACTTCTTCTCAAATTCAATTTTCCCTCAATGGAAATTTGATTGAGGCCCCAACTTTTCCATTGAGCCTTGCCCCGAATACAGAAACAGCCGTGAGCTTTTCGCAGGTATTAATGAATGCGGGAAGTACGTACAAATTTTCATTTCAGGTGTTGAATACTAATGGAGGTACTGACGGTAAATTTTATAACGATACACTCAGCATAACGTCACAAGTACCGGCACCAGTGGCATTGCCATTAATTGAACCGTTCAACCAAACGCCAAGCAATTGGAGTATCGTCAACCCCGATGGGGAAAGCACATGGAAGAACATGGTTGTAGAAAACTCTAACAAAGCCATGTATATCGACTTTTATAATTACGATAATCAGGGCTCAACGGATTGGCTGATTACTCCGGTGCTTGATTTAACTTCTTCCTCTGTAGCGTCAATTAGTTTTGATTATGCTTATTCTGCCTTCAGTGGAAGTAATGATCGTTTAAGAATACTTGTTTCTACATCGTGTGATTTCTTATCCTCACCTGTTGAAGTTTTCAATAAATCCGGAACTAATCTTGCCACCACTACCAAATATTATGGTTCTGAGTTTAAGCCGCTGGCTGCCGAGTGGGTTACCAAGATTATTTCACTGAATCAATTCATCGGGCAGAAAATTCAAATTGCCTTTGTAGGTACTAATGACTACGGCAATGATTTGTATATAGATAATGTGACCGTATTCAATTCTCCAATATCCGCATTTGAAATCAATGATTTCGTGAGCCCCTCACCGGTGAGTTGCTTATCGTCTGTGTCGCCAGTACTCAGCATAAAAAACCTGGGGAATACGATGATTGATTCATTTACCGCTAACCTCTATGTGAATGGTCAACTTACTACTCAACAGATTTCAAACGCACAGATTGATGTAGGATCATCTAAAAACATTACGTTATCGCCCATTAATTTTTCTAATGGTAACAATACCATTTCAACTGTGATCAAATATCCGAATGGGGTTTCTTCTGGACAATTGATTAAAGACAGCCTGGTAACGAAGAGAGTTATCAATACGTCTACAGATTTTGTTCCTTTGTTAGAGAACTTTGATCATAACTCCAATTTATGGTCTACAGTAAATCCGGGGTTTGGGGCCATATGGTATCAGACATACACGAATAAGTCCGTGTCGATGGAGTATGACGCATTCACCAATACCAATCTCGGTGAGAAAGCCTGGCTGGTTTCCCCAGTACTTGATTTTAGTAAATTAGATTCAACAAGCGTCACTTTTGAAACTAGCTATGGATATCACTCCACCGGCAGCGAAACATTGCAAGTATTTTCATCTACTGATTGTGGAGTGAATTTCGATCAGCTTTTGTTTACAGCCTCTGGTGAAGAAATGAATAATTCAAGTTCTTCCAAATCATGGTTGCCATCTTCTGATGGTGACTGGACTAGCAATCACATCAACCTACAAGCATTGGCTGGAAAAGAAAATGTGAGGCTTGCTTTTGTAGTCACTAATGCAAACGGCAATAATCTTTATCTCGACAACGTAGAGTTTTTTGCCGAAGTTGCACCGCCAAAAGTGGACGGAATTTATTCTGTTTATGGTGGCTTGGGTGAGCCTGTAAAAATTTCTTTTAAACTCCCCGAAAGGCAATTAGTGCGCCTTCAGGTTTTTGATTTTATGGGCAAAGTAGTGAGAGATGATCTCTTGCCGGATACGATCAATCAAACGTATACTCTAGATGATGATAAGCATTATCAATCGCGAGGAGTCTATATTGTTCGCGTTCAAACGCAATCACCTGCCTCCGTCACTTCGACTAAAGTATTCTTTGGTTTTTGATCGAAAAAAATCATTCCCCGTATGGAAAAGCCCCAAAACCTGAACATCTTTGGGGAAGAAAACTGAACCCGGTTCATGGCTAAAAAAAAGATTGCAATACTCTACGGAGGTCGCTCAGTAGAGCATGGTGTTTCGATTAACTCTGCACGGAATATTTTTCAATTCATCGATCAGAAAAAATTCAAACCGTTTTTGATTGGTATCACCGATAAAGGAGAATGGAGGCTTACTGAAAAGGTTTCTTCCAAAATTAAAAATGGTGAGAAACTCTGGCTGGAATTGAGTGCGAAGAACCCTGTATTTAAAACCAAGTCAAAAGAATTTACACCTGACATTGTTTTTCCAGTGTTGCATGGCACGGATGGAGAAGATGGTGGAGTTCAAGGCTTGCTCAAAGCCATTGATATGCCAATGGTGGGCACGGGCGTCTTGGGCTCAGCTATGTCGATGAATAAGCTGGTGGCAAAAAAAATGTTGAAAGAAGCTGGCCTACCGGTAGCTGATTTTCTTTTTGCCTTCTATGCTAATCGAAAAGAAATAAATTTTGAGTCGATCAAAAAGAAACTCGGATTGCCTTTCATGGTGAAGTCGGCAAGCTTAGGTTCATCGGTAGGGGTTTCGAAAGTGAAATCAAAAGATGATTTCCAAAAAGCTCTGGATGAAGGTTTTCGTTACGATGACTGCGTCTTGTTTGAAAAATTTATCAAGGGACGTGAAATAGAATGTGCGGTTTTAGGCAATTCACCTGCCAAGGCATCACGACCAGGTGAAATCATCATCAGCAAGAACTATGAGTTCTATACTTTCGATGCAAAGTATGTGGATGGAGAGGCCGTGAAGATTGATGTGCCCGCAAAAATGGACGCAACCGTATCGAAGAAAATCCAAGAACATTCATTGAAAGCATTCCAGACATTATGCTGCGAAGACTTTGCACGAGTTGATCTATTTTTGACTGCTAATGGGAAAGTTTATGTAAATGAAATCAATACGATTCCCGGCTTCACCAATTCAAGTATGTTTCCGATGATGTGGAAAGAACGGGGCATCGGGTTTACTGATTTGATTACGAAGTTAGTTGACCTGGCTGAACAACGATATAGACTTGCGCATCGGGCCGATCGTGGGTTTTCATCTTCATTGAAATATTGAAACCTTAGCGGTCTAATTTTAAATAAATGTGATGGACATCAATAAATATTTTAAGGGAGATTCAGTAAAGGATTTGCTAAAACATTTCGGTATCGTGACAGGCATACTTTTGTTCTTTAGCATCGTCTATTTTTACATCTACTTGCCAAACGTTACTAATCATGGCGACTTTGTTCAAGTTCCGGACCTGAAAGGAGTCAAAGTAGAAGACCTTGAAAAATTTCTGAGCGATCATAAATTGCGTTATTCGGTAAACGACTCTTCTTACAGCGATACGCTGCCTCCGTTAAGTGTACTTCGTCAGTTTCCAGCGCCCGGTTCAAAAGTTAAGGAGAATAGGATCGTATATGTTTCACTCAATCGTGTGTCTCCTCCCACGTTGCCTATGCCAGACCTGGAAGGCTCTTTATTAAATGCAAAGGCTGTTTTAAAAAGCAGTGAATTAAAATTAGGATTGATTTATTACAAGCCAAGTCCGTTTCCCACAGTATTAGAATTTCGATATCGGGGTGTGCCAATAGCTCCTGGCCATCGATTAGCAAAAGGGTCAATTATTGATTTGGTAGTTGGTGATGGAGACGGACCAAACGATTTTACCATTGGTAACTTGGTGGGCGATTCATACGAGGCCGCATTAGAGAAATTATCCGGATGGAATCTGCATTTGGGCAAAGTAGAAATACTAGAGGGCGCAGATACTACTGGTGTTACTCCAATCGTTTTTAAGCAATTCCCTATCGCAGGCGATTCGGTAAGAGTAGGATTTCCTGTCGATCTTTGGATTGCCCCCAAGGGTTACAAACCTGAGGAGGCCGAGAATGAAGGGACAAACTGACATGCGATTATTTTTCCTTTTCTGTTTTCTTTTTTTCTGTGGGCACACGTACGCCCAGTTGAAGCAAATTTCTTTTGCTCGACAAAGTGCATCACCATCAATAGATCAAGTCACCAAAACTCAAGGCACTACACTCAAGGCAATGCAGCTTCCCTTTTGGGATGATTTTTCTTTTAACAATTCTTCCAGTGGTTACGCCAATGACAGCTTATGGCAGTTTGGCCACTCCGTTTGGGTGAACACCGGAATGGGAATCAATCCGCCTACAATCAAGGTGGCTACATTTGATGGAGTCGATTCGTTAGGCTTGCCTTACAATAGTGGTAACTCGTTGGCAAAAGGTATAGCAGATAAATTAGTCTCGCGGCCGCTTCGTATGGACTTGGTCAATCCGGCTAATCAAAACTCGGTTTTTATTTCCTTCTATTATCAATACCAGGGCAATGGAGAGGCGCCAGATCCTGGTGATGAGTTTTCGCTTTGGTTTAAATACGATTCGGTGCATTGGAATAAAGTGTGGTCTGTGCAGTATGACCAACTTAGCGACAACACTAAATTTATTCCGGTGAAGTTGTTTGTAAATAGTTTAACCATTCCAGATAACTCTAAAACTTACTTTCATAACGACTTTCAGTTTCGGTTTGAAAATTATGGAAGGCTTTCCGGACCCTTTGATGTGTGGAATCTGGATTATGTTTATTTGAATAATGGTATTGTTTTGAATGACACCACCAGAATGCCTGATAGAGCAATAGTTTCTCCTCCAACATCAATACTGAAACAGTATCAATCCATTCCGGCAAAACATTTGTTAGCTAAAGGGGATACCGTATTCAACAATATGACAATTCCTGTCGCGAACTTACGAGTAAACCAGAATCCTATTGGACAGCCAGTGTCATTGGACAGCTATCTTACAACAATAACCCGCTCGAATGGAGTCGTCTCTCCGCCAAGCACTTCACTTTATGAGACGATATCTGCAGCTTCAGCATCTCAAAATGGTGTCGTTTATGGCACCAATACGATTTACTTTTTTGATTCAATTCCAAGACTAAAGAACACTGCTCAAATAGATTCGATAGCGTTAACGTTTAAGATAGAATTGAAGACAGGCGACAATGTGCCCAAGACTTCGGTGAGTGGAGACTACGACCCAATTATTTATAGTGGAATTGACTTTAGAGTAAACGACACCATTCAAACTACGTTTGTTTTCAGCAACTACTACGCCTACGATGATGGAGAAGCCGAATATGCAGCAACACTTACCAATCCGGGCAATTACCTCGCGTATCAGTTTGACATGATGTATCAACAAGCGGATACATTAGTAGCGGTGGATATCTATTTCCCTCACGTAGGCGATGAATCTGACCAGGTAGTACTTTTAAGTATTTGGGATGATTTGTCTCGACCTCAAATCGACAGTTCTCAGCTAACCGTGCATCGAACTATTAACAACAAGTTTACTCACATCACTTTACCTAATGCCCTCATTGTTAAGGATAAATTTTTTATTGGATACAAACAGAATTCAACGGCCACTATTGGTGTGGGCTTAGATAAGAATTCTGATTCGGGAAGTAAAATATTTGCCAAGCTTGGAACGGGCTGGGCTCCATCCAACCTTTATGGCAACTTGATGATCAGGCCTGTATTCGGTAATTCCAATGTAGCCAAAGGGCCAATTACCGCCATCGAAGAGAAAAAGATCACGTTTTACCCCAACCCCAATCGGGGAATTTTTTATTTATCTCAGTCAGTTCAAAATCTGCAAGTAATGGATATAGCTGGCCGATCGGTCTCCTTTGAACGGGAAGATTCTTTCGAATCAACGCAGGTAACTCTGCACAACACATCTCCGGGAATTTATCTCGCCCGCTATTTCAATGGGAAGCAATGGCACACCGAAAAAATTATGGTGTTGCCTTAGTTAAAGGCTCGATAAGACTTATTGGATCGGGCGTTAAGCAAAGAATAAATACGAGCAGAGCAAACCAGCCAAGAATTTTTCGAGTAGAATCAAGAGGTTGTTCAATGGCCGATGGGGGATGTGGAACTCCAACAAAGAAACCAATAAGCATGGTAAACAAAAACCACCCTGAGTACCCATGGACATTGGGAAGCAACCAACTAGTAATGTATTGAGTAGTGAAAATAATTAAAGCGTACATTAATCGATCGCGTCTCTTTTCAAAAATGCTGCGCATGGCCATGAACAGAAATAGAATATAAAGAGCACCGGTCGAGACAATTGTTTCAATGGGCGAACCGGGTTCGATAAACCCAAGACCTGTAATGAAAAGAATGGCAAAGTATGCAACCGCTGCAATGATCTTGTGCCAGCGATAGCCAACTAACCCATAGAGAACATGCCCGCCATCAAGTTGACCTATAGGTAATAAATTCAAGCCGGTGAAGAGAAGGGAAAGAAACCCGGCAAACAAAAACGGATAATGCATGATCTCGTGCGGATTAGGCATGCGCACAGGATTTGCAAATATTTTCTCTAACAAAACAAAAAGTATGTTTTTGCCAATGACTACATCAATGGTTCCTGCTGGCATGGTAGCTGGATTGTATACGTGCTGTGCATAGTCGAGTCCATGCTTCTGATATTCCGGATGGAATTGAAAAATATATTCTGGAGGGGGAAGCGTCATGAAGCCGTAAATCAGAAATCCCAAAGCCACCACTAAGCCTGCCAAAGGTCCGGCAATGCCGATATCGAATTGTTGTTTATTAGTAGGAATAGGTTGCTTAATGCGAATGAGAGCGCCTAAAGTGCCCAGCAAACCGAATGGTGGTAACGGAATGTAATAGGGTAATGAAGTCTTTACTCTGTAATAAATCGCTGTGAAGTAATGACCAAACTCATGGCAAGTCAAGATGGATAAAAAGCAAATTGAATAGGGAAGGCCACTTGCAAAATCTGACCATGAATAATTCGGATTCAGATAAAGTGAGAAGATCGAATTGCTTTCAGAAAGCAAAATAGATTTGCCATAAGTCCACTCGGCACCGGCCAACGTTGTGGTTATAAAAGTGACAATGAAAAGCGAGCTATGAAGTAAGTACGTTTTGATTTTCTCGTTCATGAAAACAAAGATAGAATCTGGTTGGTAGAAGTAATGTGAATCGTTTGGATGCCAACGGACTTGGCGCCCTCGATGTTTTCAAGGATGTCGTCCATGAAGAGTGTCTCGCTGGGGTTTAGATTATTTTCCTTTAATATACTTTTGAAAATTTTCTGATCCGGCTTTCGCATTTTCATCAGGTGAGAAAAGTAAGCTTTGTGGAAAAACGGATCGAGCGTCTTTTCACCTGAGGTTTTCAGAACAATTTCATTCACGGCTTGAAGATGAATATTGTTGGTGTTGCTCAATAAAAACGTTTTGTATCTCGACTTCAGCTCATTTAATAAGGCATACCTCTCTTTCGTGATATTGAGGAGCAAGGCATTCCAGGCTGAATCGATTTCTTGGTCAGTCGCCTTCGAGTAACTCAAAAAAGCACGCATGTGGTTGCGAAACTCTTCATCACTGATCAATCCTTTTTCGTACTCGTTAAAGAAAGGGCTGGTGTGAATCTTGCCTTTCAGTTCCTCTACCGGAATTCTACAAAGACGTGAAAATTCCCGATGGGTCTTGGAAAAATCGAGGTCCATGATCACCCCACCGAGGTCGAAGATGAGATTTTTGATATTGTGTGCAATCAAGATTGTGAGATAAGCAGCAAATATGTAACATTGCACCTCGTTTTCAAAAGGGCCCTTAGCTCAGCTGGTTAGAGCATCAGACTCATAATCTGAGGGTCGCTGGATCGTTCCCAGCAGGGCCCAC
>CBRFFM010000021.1:0-47135 GCA_967789005.1 uncultured bacterium
TTTTCGACTGCTTCACCAGAAAGGGAATATCAAAAACCTGGTTGCTGTGAACGATTTTATTTCAAAAGAGAATTTGATCTATCTTTTAAAGTATGATTCGATTAGGGGAATTTTTCCTAGCGAAATTGTTTCGACACCAAACGGAATCAGCATCGATGGACATGAGATCTTTTATTTTCAACAAAGCGAAATTAAAAATCTCCCGTGGAAAGATTTCGCAATTGACACTGTAGCCGAAGCAACGGGCCTATTCACTCATTCGTCCGAGGCAAGCCATCATTTGAATAGTGGGGCAAAAAAGGTTTTGCTAACAACTTTCAGCAAGGACATTCCAACCACGGTAATTGGAGTTAATCAAAATGAAGCCAATGATCTTTCAATTGTTTCACCAGGCGATTGTACCATCAATTGCACCGCGCCTCTCATTCATTTAGTAAAAGAGAATTTTGGAATTGATTCTGTTCACTTAAATGTGATCCAGGCTTATACCACGCGACAAGAGTTACTGGATAAACCTTACAAGGGATTACGAAGGGGAAGGGCAGCAGCTCATTCAATCATTCCCTTTGACGTGAATATCAAACCGGTTCTGGAAAATATTTTTCCTGACCTGAAAGATAAAGTTGAGTCAATGTCAACGCGGGTGCCTGTTCCTTGCGGAGCTATTGCTGATATCTCCATCGTGATGAAAAAATCATCAGACGCAAAGACAATTAACTCGTTGATTGAAACCGCATCTAAAAAAGAGTTAAAAAATATTGCATCAATTACTTTTGATCCAATTGTTTCTACTGACATTCTTAATAATTCTCATTCAAGTACAATCGATGGTTTACTTACTAAAGTCACTGATCGTCATCTTCGTCTGATGGCTTGGTTTGATAACGAATGGGGTTATACTAATCGCCTATTCGATTGGCTTGTGCTCTTGAACAAATAAAGAATAACCTGTTCACTCCGAATTGAGGCTTCGACTTACCTTCTGTTAATACCGTAAGTCATCTTATCGCCTGACTGTTCTCATACTTTTTAGCTTGAAGGAGGTAGAGTATTGGGTTGTCAATGATGATGATCACAAACTCTATTAATAGCGTACTTAAATCAGCTCATATATCTCCCCAGATCATTCCAGTTTTATTAGCCTGTTTCACTTTGGTATGCAGCTCTATAAATGGACAACCTATCGATGGGATTAATAGTGGAGGGCATCCTTCATCCTCAAATTCAACTATTGAATCCATTGTCAAGCATGATAACCTTGAAACGGAATTGGAGTTTTATCCATTTAATTTGATTGTACCAAGCGATCCGGTGATCAAGAATGAGGCGATGTTTGACTATCACAAATTTACTGCTAACGAAAAGTCACTTTATGGCGTTCGCTTTTTTGCCGATGCCAATACACACTGGGTGAAAACCCGCGACATGAGAGATTTGATTATGTATACTGAACTTTATTACGGGTTTAGACATTTTCAAATTGGTGCCGAGTCCGGTACGGTTACAGCGCAAGAGTATTTAAGCATCGGCCCTCAATTCGTTACTTACGACAGCAAGATTTTCAGACGAGCTGCAATAGTGAGTCGTGTGGTGCCTGATTTGGTTCTGGGTTATGAATTCACTACTCAAGAGTTCAATCTTTTTGATCACGTAAAGATTTCGTCAACAGGTATGGGGCGAATGGTTTTTCCAACCTACCAAACCGTGATTCAAGCTTCCGTCTGGGCCTCCTTTGAAAAATTGAAAGGACTCTACTTTGGATTTGAGTACGAATACAACAACGCTACTTTTTATAACAACTTCAGGTTTGAGACCAATAGCGAAGTTTTCTTCGGTATAAAAGCAGAGTTACACTGATCCTTTTTTAATTTGGTGCTAAAATGAATCTAGTATGAAATCATTATTAGCCCTAATAGCATCTATGTTGTTGTCTCCACTTTGGGCACAAGAAAAATCCTTGCCTTATTTTGAGATTCCTTCCTATCCGGAAAGTTTTACTGCAGGAACAGTTGCATCCAGGATGATCGATGGGCTTGGGTTTCGCTATTACTGGGCAACAGAAGGATTGCGTGCGGAAGACCTCGCTCATAGGCCTTCGAAAGAAGCTCGCACATCAGAGGAGACCATAACGCACATCTTTGAGTTATCGCAGATCATAGCAAACTCGGTAACGAATACCCCTAATCAGCCGGGGCTACCCAAGGAGAAATATTCGTTTGATGAATTACGCAAGAGAACGCTTGAGAATTTTAAACTGGCAAGTGATAAATTACGCGGCAGTACAGATAAACAAATGAGCGAATACAAATTGACTTTTAAGCGATCAGCCGGTACAACGGAGTTTCCTTTTTGGAATGAGTTAAATGGACCAATCGCAGATTGTTTGTGGCACGTAGGGCAAGTAGTTACATTTCGCAGATCATCAGGAAACCCACTTAGTGAAAAGGCCAATGTTTTCACAGGTACGGTGACTAAATAGATTTCGTATGAAGAAAATGGTATTTCAGATCATTGCGAAGTTGAATAAAATGCTTCTGCCTCGTTACAGCAAGCGCGACATCACAAAGCTTTCAAAATTAGATAAAGCCATTGTTGCTTATCGTTATTGGGTCACCATTCATGCAGTAGAATAAAAATAAATATGAGTTCCTCCGAGTTAAATGAAATAGCTCTTCAGTGGTTCAACGCATTCAATGAAAAGAATCTTGACCAATTGCTTTCGTTGTATCACAACAATGCGGAACATTTCAGCCCGAAATTGAAGGTGCGTCATCCTGAAACAAAAGGATTGATCAAAGGTAAGGATGCACTGCGCTCTTGGTGGCAGGATGCATTTGATCGATTGCCTTCATTAAAATATGAAGTGATCCGATTAACATCTCAGGATGACCGCGTGTTCATGGAATATGTTCGCCACGTCAATGGAGAGGATGATCTTTACGTTGGCGAAATGCTGGAGATTAAGAATGGATTGATCATTAAGTCGAGCGTCTTTCATCAGTAATTGCGATGGATTTTTCCACTGCTGTTCATTTGATCGAGAAAGGAATTCTTAGATCTGACTCGCCTCAGCAATGGGTAGATCTTGGAGCAGGTGATGGATTGTTTACCCGGGCGTTGGCATCATTACTTCCTGCGAGTAGTTCAGTCTTAGCAATTGATCGGAATGGAAATTCATTAAAGTCCATTGAATGGAATTTGAGAGCTATTCAATTACAAACTAAAACTGATGATTTTACTTCCATGCGTTGGGGTGAGAACTTCGATGGGATTCTTATGGCGAATGCATTGCACTATGTAAAGAACCAAGCCGATTTTTTGCTTAAGCTTAAGAATAGAATAATCTCCCCCGGAAGACTTGTAGTTGTTGAGTATGAGCGCAGACAACCTAATGCCTGGGTGCCATACCCTATCAGCTTCAAGAAACTAAAAGAAGAGGGAGAGAGGGTTGGTTTTTCCTTAATCACTCAGCTTACGGAAGTTCCTTCAATCTATGAAGGTGCGGCAATTTATTCAGCAGCCTTGATGCTGACATCAGTGTCAAACAATAGCAATCAGGAGAAAATTGTTTGATTGATATCGTCACAAATACACTCTTCAAGCAATACTTGAGCAACATGCTGAAGTACCGTTTTCATAGGAGAAAAGTGGAAATTTTTATTCAAATGTTAGTGCATTGTTAAAGAAGCGTAGTATATTTCCGCGTTAATTTTAACAACCACATAAATTATAATTAGCTATGGCAAAAAAAGCACCGAAGAAAGCTGCTAAGAAAGCAGTGAAGAAAGTGGCAAAGAAGGCCGCTCCTAAAAAAGCAAAGGCAAAAAGAAAACCTAACGCAGCCTTCATGGCCGCCCTCACTCCAAGCGCAACCTTAGCTGAGGTAATTGGAAGCAAGCCTATTCCAAGAACAGAGATGATCAAGAAAATCTGGGATTACATCAAGAAGAACAAACTTCAAGACCAGAAGAACAAGCGTATGATCAATGCCGATGCAAAACTGAAAGTACTTTTTGCTGGCAAGAATCAAATTTCTATGTTCGAACTTGCTAAAGTGGTAAGTGCCCACGTGAAGTAATTCAACTTGTGCATGACACAAAAAAACCCGGGCCTAGGCTCGGGTTTTTTTATTTGAAGTTAATTTAGTCTCTGGAGGATTAATTATCTCAAGACGTAACCCAATCCAAATCGCAAAGCAAAAGCTGCACCACCAAAATAGTAGTCGCCTATAGTCTCAAAGCGAAGGTTCTTATTAATGGGCTTTGCATAGCCAAAGCCAAGCGCAGTATCATTGGCACCAATTAAGCCACGAAAGCGAAAGAAGACATGATCATTGGCGTACCACCGGGCGCCCATCATAAAGGAGTTCTTTTGATTGGTAGTCCAAAATTCGGTTCCTATGCCAACGGCAAAACGTCTCTCAATGAAATAATGTCCCTCAAATCCTAACTGAGCTTTGTTGAGAAGTGTGCGGTTGTCGGTCTTTAAAAAATCAAAACTACCACCGAGTAAAACGTCATGAGTACTTTGTGCCTGGGCAAGAGATGCAACTGAGCAAACAAGAATGGTAAATAAAATTCTATTCACGGATCAAATTTAAATGGCAATATTAATGGATTGAATTGATTGAAAAAAAACGAAGCTGTAACGGAATAGGTACTGTTCGTTCTAATTTTATTTTTTTGTGATCACCGCAATCTTACTGTTCCCTGCTGAAATGATTAATGAACCGTCTCGTGCTTTTCGTATAGTATGAAACCCTTTTTCGTCTGATAAAACTGTCCAATTGATTCCACCATCGTTAGACAAATCTGCGCCTTGCGGACCAACGGCAATTAAGTAATCATTGCCTAAAGACTCTACAGCCTCGCGTAATCCGCGAGTAGGGCGAATGGGCAAGTTCCAAGTTTTTCCTTTATCGAGAGTTAAGTAAACATGTTGACCGGTTTGAGCATCGTTTTTATAATCGCCACCTACCACAACACCCTTCTTGCTCCAAAATACGGAAGAGAAAGCTCCCGCACTTTCAATCCCTTGGATGATCGGCAGATCAGAGACACTCCATGTTTCCCCATTGTCATTAGATGTCCAGAGACGCGAAATTTTTCCGCCTGTAGTGATTGCAATTTTCTTTTTATCGAAACATCGGATACCCGTGCCGCTCGCTGCGAATGAAGCTTCTCCTTCTTTTAAAACGGGTCGCTTACTTTCGGGCACTTCTGTCCATGTCATTCCACCATCGTTAGTTGTGATCAGCAACATTTTTCCATTCATGGGGTCACCATAGATCATTCCTTTTTTGTCATTCCAAAAATCAATGCCATCTACGAATGCGTCTTTGGCTTCGTTGCGATAAACCTCTTTCCAATTCTTTCCGCCATCGGTTGTTCTAAAAATAAAAGCAGGCGAACCAGCATTGGCAATAATGGCATTCAAAGAATCGAAAGCATACACCGAACGGAAATCGAGAGCTTCTGAACCACCAACCTGCTTAAATGAAAAAGTTTTTCCACCATCGAGCGTGCGACCAATGGTGCCCTTGGTTCCTCCAACCCATGCAACTTTATCATCTATCACTGAAAGGGCACGGAATGACGATTTAATTTCTATCGAACTATTTTTCCAGAGATATTGACTGAATGAATTTTGAAGCGTGATGACAAATAAAATAGGGACTAAAAAACTCTTCATGATTTTCAATTTTGAATGAGGAATTTGATTTATAAATTTTCTCCAATGCCTACGTTCTATTACAATGACTTATTTTTTTGTTTCCATCAGCTTTTGCAACACCAAATACTCATCGCGCAATCGAGCTGCTTCTATGAATTCGAGATCTTTTGAGGCTTTCTCCATTGACCTTCTTGCTTGGTCAATCATTTTTGTCAACTCATCTTTCGAGAGATAAGCCATCACCGGATCGGCAGCCAATGATTTTTCTTCCTCTTCAATATAATATTTTTTGATTGATCGTTTGGAGTCTGCCACTTTGGTTTGGCCAAGAATTGCTTCCTTCGATCTAATGATGGTACGTGGAGTAATTCCGTTCGCCAAGTTGTAATCAATCTGAACTTTCCTTCTGCGATTGGTTTCATCCATTGCTATTTGCATGGAGTCAGTAACTCTATCAGCGTACATGATCACACGCCCATTTTCATTTCGCGCTGCACGGCCAATGGTTTGCACTAGTGAGCGAACATTGCGCAAGAATCCTTCTTTGTCGGCATCCATAATCGCAACTAATGAAACTTCCGGTAAATCCAATCCTTCACGAAGCAAGTTTACTCCTACTAAAACATCAAAGACCCCGAGACGAAGTTCTCTTAAAATTTCAACTCGTTCCAATGTTGGTACTTCACTATGCAAGTAGCGGCATTTGATTCCAGCCCTTTCTAAGAATTTTGTAAGCTCTTCCGCCATTCTTTTAGTGAGCGTGGTTATCAATACCCGTTCTTTTTTCTTAACACGCTCATCAATCTCTTCCATCAAATCGTCAATTTGATTTTTGCTAGGTCGCACTTCAATTTCAGGATCAAGGAGGCCTGTTGGGCGAATCAATTGCTCGACCACAATTCCCTCTGATTTTCTCAATTCATATTCGGATGGTGTGGCACTAACATAAACGACTTGATTCAACATCGATTCAAACTCATTGAACGTAAGCGGACGATTGTCCATGGCTGAAGGCAAGCGAAATCCATAATCCACAAGATTTACTTTACGTGAGCGGTCGCCTCCCCACATGGCACGAACTTGAGGAATAGTGGCATGACTTTCATCGATGATCATAAGGTAATCATCTGGAAAATAGTCAAGCAGACAGAATGGTCGTGCACCGGCTTTCCTTCTGTCGAAATAGCGTGAGTAGTTTTCGATGCCGCTACAATAGCCAAGCTCACGCATCATTTCAAGATCAAACTCTGTTCGTTCTTTTAATCTCTTAGCCTCTAAAAATTTTCTCTCCTGCTCGTACATCTGCACTTGCAAAACCATGTCATCTTGAATTTCGCGGATAGCCTGGTTCAGCATTTCTTTGCCGGTTACAAAAAGATTGGCGGGGAAGATGGTCACCCGTTTCTCATCAGATATTTTCTTTCCACTGACAGGTTCTATTGATTGAATGGCTTCGATCTCATCCCCAAAAAAATAAAAACGAACAGCGTAATCTGCATACGCGAGGAAAATATCCACTGTGTCGCCTTTCACGCGAAAGGTGCCACGCTTGAACTCCGCTTCCGTTCGGCTGTACAAAATGTCTACCAGGGAAAACAAAAGCTTATTGCGCGGAATAATTTGGCCAACCCCCAACTCAATTCTGTTTTTACCAAACTCTTCGGGGTTACCAATACCATAAATACAACTCACCGAGGCTACAACAATAACGTCTCGTCTTCCTGTGAGCAGCGAAGAGGTTGCACTTAATCTTAGCTTTTCAATCTCTTCATTGATTGATAAATCCTTTTCGATGTAAAGATTGGATGAAGGAATGAAAGCTTCCGGTTGATAGTAATCGTAATACGAGATAAAGTATTCGACTGCATTCTCTGGAAAAAATTGCTTGAACTCTCCGTAGAGTTGTGCTGCTAAAGTCTTGTTATGACTGAGAACTAATGTGGGCTTATTAACTTGAGCGACAAGGTTAGCGACTGTAAAGGTCTTACCTGAACCCGTTACTCCCAGAAGAGTTTGGTGATGTTCACCACCTTCAATGCCCTTGACGAGTTGTTCAATTGCTTTGGGCTGATCGCCCGTGGGTACATACTCACTCGTGAGTTCAAAATCCATTTGGGAAAGTTAGCAATCGTTGTTCGTTATTTGTCGATGGTTGACCGAAAATTTCAATCCACCATTCAAACTAATAACCAACAACGATCAACTAACAAGGGGAATCAATTGTTCCAAATGGCCCAGGCTTTCTCTGCCTGAATCTGTAGCATCTCCAATCCATTCTTTACATTGGCTCCGTGCATTTCCGCTTTTTGTATAAACATCGTGCGGGCAGGGTTGTAAATAAGATCGTATACGAAATGTTGAGGTGTAATCAGATCGTAATTGATAGGAGGGAAGTTCTTTGTGTCTGGCGTCATACCCAATGGAGTAGTGTTGATGATTAGGCTCGCTTCAGAAATGATATTTTTATTTTTCTCAAGGTCCTCATAAGTATGGTTGCCTTTTCCTTCTTCACGAGATACCGTTTCAAACGGGATTCCTAATTTTTTCAATGCTTGCTGAACCGCCTTTGACGAACCCCCGGTACCGAGTACTAATGCTTTTGCTCCAGTGACATTGGTAAACCACTTTTCTAAAGTTTCATAAAAAGCATCACTGTCGGTGTTGAACCCTTTCAGTTTTCCATTTTGGATTTTAATCACGTTCACTGCACCAATGTTTTTAGCGGCAGTATCGATATCGCTTAAAAGCTTAATTACTTTTTCTTTGTATGGGATAGTTACATTCAATCCACATAAGTCCGGATTGTCTGCCAACAGTTTTTTCAATTCATCAACCGAGTTGAGTGCATAAAGATCATAATGACAATCGCGCAGACCTTCGCGGAAGAACTTTTCGTCAAAATAAGATTTTGAGAATGAATGACTAACTGTTGATCCGATTAAGCCGAATTTCTTTTCCATTGGTTTTTTTTAAGTGAACTATAGCCGAAAAAATATTGCCTTACGGCAAAAGCTCCTCCAAAATTTTAAGCGAAGCCTGCAAAGCTAAGGTGTAGGTTATAATTATAAGGACTTGAGTAATGTTTTAGGATATAAAAATACTCAAAATATTAACATTCAGTTAGTTAAAGTTAATAGCTATCCTTAATCGGCATGAAATGGAGGTGCGCTTTTATCCTTTTTACGTTCGATTCCAAGGAAATGCAAAAATGTATCGCCACGTAAGCCCAGGCGAATTGTTTCGAGAGGAATTACCTCATTAGGAGCAATGTTGCCGAGATTTACGTTCGCTCCAAGTAATTGAATGAACCAAACTTGTTGTGCTTTTTGTGGGGCCTCCCAGATAATTTTTTCGAATGGAATTTTAGTAAGAATCTCTTGTACTAATCCTGACCTTACTTCGCCAGACGAACGGAACAAGCCAACATTACCTCCTTCTCTCGCTTCACCAATCACTTTCCATGCACCAGCATCCAATTCTTTTTGCATCAAATCAATCCACATGTAGGGTGGAATAATTTTATCTGCGTCTTTTGATCCAACCTCGCTAAGAACAGTTACCTGCTTTGAAAGTTTTGAAATGAAATCTAATTTTTTGTCGTGCTCAAGATCGATTGAGCCGTCTGAAACTTCGGCATAAGTCATTTCATATTTGTCAAGGATCTTTCTGTAATCATCAAATTGATCGCGAATGATGAATGCCTCGAAAAGTGTACCACCAAAATAGCAAGGGATGCCAGCGTCTTTATAGACTTTTATTTTTTCTTTCAAATTAGGTGTAACGTATGATGTGCCCCAACCTAATTTTACAATATCAACATGATCACCTGCAATGCTCATAAAGTCCTCGGCTTCGCGTATGCTTAAGCCTTTGTCCATTGCCATGGTAAAACCAGTTTGTCTGGGCTTGGTAGTACGCTCAGGTAAATTTTTTAACGTGTAGTTCATTAGGGATTTTCTTTTCGGTACTGTTCGATAAGTTTAAATAATGCTTTTTGTGTTTCGGGTTTCGGAAAGAAATCAAATAATTGCGAGTGCCCCTCGAAATTTAAGATCAAACCATTTTCCAAATAGTGCATCGCGTCTTTGAATTTACCCGCTTCGATGAGATAAGCAGTCATGCGGTAAAAAAATTCTGGTTCATGTGGAATCTCTTCCATTCCTTGAAGTAAAACCTCAGCAGCTTTTTCATGCTCACCTTGCTCATAATAAATGAAAGACCAGTTGAGCCAAATCTCTTTGTCGCTTGGGCCAAGAATACTGGCTTCTTCGTAGGCGCTGATGCTCGAAATAATATTTCCGATTTTATACTCGGCATGAGCAGCTGCTTTCCAATATTCCGGATTGTCATTGCTGATTTTTATAGCCTTATTAAAAAAATGCAAAGCTTGATACCACTTCTCTTGTTTTTCCAGGCAACTGCCGGCACCAAAGATGGCTTCGTCATAGAGCGGATCAAGTTTTGTTGCTTTTTGAAAATACTTCAAGCCGAAATCGTATTGACTTAGATTCTCGTAAGCTGAGCCTATACAGCAATACACTTCAGGGCTTGGGCCCTCAATCTCAATAGTCTTTTTAAATTCCTCCAACGCTTCTGGGAATTTCTCTAAGTTCATGAAGGAGTTACCCATATTGAAATGAGCCGAAGCAAAATTCTCGTCAATGGCTAAAGCAAATCCATAGGCTTCTACGGCTTCCTCAAATCGCTCCAATTTATTGCAGACAATACCCAAGTTGTACCAGGCCGCGGCAGAGTAAGGATCTTCGTCAATGAATTTTTTGTAATACTCAAGGCTGTTCTCTAACTGGCCAACGATATCTAAACAAAAAGCAAGTTCGTAGAGTGAGCCTTCGTGGGTGATATTAACTTCAATTGATTTTTTGTAAAACTCAATCGCCTTGGTATAATCTTCCATGCTTTGATGCGCCAGACCGATATTGTAATATAATTCATCATGCTCATCTTCTGCAGCAAAGCCTAAGGCTTCTTCATAGACAGCAATTGCATCGGCATGCATGCCTCGTAGCGAATGCACAGACCCAATAGATAAATAAATTTCAAGATCGTTTGGATGAAGATTCTTCGCAGTTTCTAGCAGACCGAGCGCTTCTTCATATTCTTTTAAATGTGATAGCACTTGTGCTTTTATCGTAAGCAATTCGGTTGAGAAAGGAAATTGATCGATTGCTGCATTTACGGCCACCAAAGCTTTTTTGAATTTGGAGCCAGCCATATAGTGATCAATGATGATCTCATAGCTGTCAATGTCGTAAAAGCAGGGCGTGTTTTTTCGGAGATTCTCTTCGTATCGCTTGATCAACTCTTCCTCTTCTTCTCTCTTTCTAAATTCGTGGGCCATCGGGCGAAAGGTTTGCCTAAATTAGGTAAAAATTCCGCGTACAAAAAATGTACGCTCTCACCTTGCAAAAATCGGTGATTAATAAGTGGATGTCAACCTTGTTATTGAGATTTGTTATTTGTAAATGTCTATTTATAGTGATTGCAGCACCAATCCAGCGTTTCTGCTAAAGGCCTATACTTGATTTTTAACCGATTGATAGATTTTTCATTTCGATAGACAAATTTTTCTTTTGGCATTTTAACCGATTGGCGACTGATTACAGCTTCAGAACCCGTAATTCTGCAACGCATTTCTTCAATCCATGCAGCTACCTGCAGTAAGCTAGAATTAATTTTTATGTAGGGCGATTTCTTATTTAACCGAATAGCTATCTGATCCATTAATTCTTTCAATGCAACCTGCCCTGCACTTCCTATGAATTTTTCTCCGGTTATTTTTTCGCTGTACAATTTGAAAACCATTTCGGCTACGTCACGAACGTCTACGTAATTGATATCTCCATCCACATAAAAGGGTCGTTCTTTTTGCACATACTGAAAGACTTGGGCGCTGCTTTTGTTAGCGTTAGCCGGTGCAAGAATAACGGAAGGATTAACTATTGAAATTTTCAGCCCTTCTTCCTGCCCCCGAAAAACTTCGAGCTCAGACAAATACTTTGACTTAGCATAATCTGAATTTAAGTCACTTTCGGTCCATTGATTAGTTTCATCAATTTCTGTTTGCCCTTTTTTTCTTCCAAGGGCGGCAACTGAACTGATAAATATCAGGTGACGCACACCAAGAGATAAGCAAGCATTAACAACATTTCTCGTGCCTTCTACATTGGTGTTATAGATTTTTTCCTTAGCCCTTGCATCAAATGATACGACTGCAGCAGCATGGATAACGGTGTCAACATCTTTAAGCGATTCAAGTAAGGTGTTGCTATCATTTATATCTGCGTTTCGCCATTCTATATTTCTCAGATCTTCATCAATAAAAGATAAATCGCTATTTATTCTTTTCAGGCCAATAGCCGGAACTTTTTCATCCATGAATTTTTTCAGAATGAAATTGCCCAACAATCCATTTGCTCCCGTAATGGCGATCATAGATTTAAAGTGTGTGATTATATAGCGGCAGGTTCATTGCCTTTTTGAAATATTTATTTTTATGTACTTCCCTGATCAAGGAGGCCTGTCGAAGATTATGACAATCACTTCCGAGAAAATCTACATAACCTTTGTCAACTAACTTGTTTGCCATCGATTGGACTGGTTTAGAATAGAAGCCGATTAATGAGAGCATATTCATTTGGAGCAGTACACCTCGTTGGCGAAGATCTTCAGCTTTTTCCACCGTCATAAATTGATAACGTTCAGGATGAGCTAGCACTGGCTTGTATCCTTTCGTTGATAATGAAAAAATAAAATCATTTAATTGATATGGCTCAGTAATGTAATTCATTTCAAAGAGAAAGAATTTATCACCAAAAGTAAGTAAGGGATTTCCCGAGTTGGCCTCGCTAATTAGCCAGGAATCGAGGTAATACTCAGCTGCCGCTTCAATTGTAATTTCTATTTGACGATTGACCAAAAACTCTTTTAACTTTTTTAAGCCACCGAGGATTATTTCGGGCGTGTTTTTGTAAGTGTCACTAATGATGTGCGGGGTAGTAATTATTTTCTTGTAACCTGCGGCCTGCAGTTGAAGAATCACCTCCAATGAATTCTCAAAACTTGTTACGCCATCGTCAATTGCTGGAATGAGATGTGAATGGATATCCACCCTTAATGGGATAGTATCAGTTTTCGTTTTCCTAAAAAAAAATGAAAACACTTAGCTTTTAAAAAAATTCCACCACTTACGCTTCATAAGGTCATCCTCGTAATAACCATACCCATAAAGCTTATCTGACTGAGGGAGCGCATTGAGTACCACAGCTACATTACTTAGTTTATTCACAGTAATGATTCGGTCAATGTTTCTCAAGAATTCTTTCTTCGAGTAATTCGCCCGAACAACAAATATTGACAAATCTGATTTGCGCATAGCCATAATGGCATCGGTTACTAAGCCTGCAGGTGGTGTGTCCAGCAAAAGAAAATCATATTCCTCTTGCATCTCCTTAATCAATACAGAAAATTCACCGTTCACTAAAAGTTCTGATGGGTTTGGTGGGAGTGGACCAGAAGGAATGAAATCCAGGTTTTCAATTTGTGTTTTCTGAATGCATTCACGCCAAGTATTTTTGTTAATCAACACAGTGCTTATTCCTTTGGTTTGCGATTCCCCACTTCCATTTTCACTTAGCTTCGCTTTCCGCATATCCAAATCAAGCAAAGCCACTTTTTTATTTGACATGGCCAATACGCCTCCAAGATTCTTTGCAAGGAAAGATTTTCCCTCGCCTGAAATAGATGATGAAATTGTAATGACTTTTTTGCTACCTCCCGAAGTAAAAAAATCGAGATTGGTACGCAATGATCGAATGGCCTCACTTGTCATTGACCTTGGGTTGTCTTGCACAAGAATTCCTTTAGTGCCACTGCGTGTTGCAGGGATTATTCCAAGTACAGGTAGGTCAAGTGCTTGATCAATTTCTCTAACGCTAGTTATTTTATTGTCAAGTATGTAAGCAAATCCGATAAAGAAAAAGGCGAGAGCAACTGATGCTGCCAATCCTATACCATGAAATAAAAGTTTTCGCTGCATAACTGGGCCTTTTGGAGTAGAGGCGGCAGAAAGAATTTTGAAATCTGGTGTGCTTCCAGCTTTAGCAATTTCAAATTGTGCTTTTGATTGCAGCATGGAGAGGTAAAACTCAGTGAATAGATTATAGAACCTTTGGTTCTTGGCGAACTTTGTATTTTTGTCTGGCATCGATAAAAATTCTTGTTCCAACTTTTGCTTCTCTTTTACAATGTCACTCAACGATTTCATCATATCTTCTTTGAGCGAGGTTAGTTGTCCGAAGACTTGATCTTTTAACAATGAAACGTCTTTTTCTTTTTGCTTGAATGCTAACGTGTTTTCATTGTACGCAAGAGAAAGTTTGTCGCGTTCTTGTGTCAATGTCGATAAAGCCTCAAGTCTTCTATTAATATATTCAGGGAGGAAAGAGTATTGAAAAGAATAAGATTGTTTTTTATCAGAAACAATTCCATCAATTACACCACTGACTTCTATTAGTCGTTTATTAAGAGAATAACGCTGTGAGTCATAACGATTAATCAGAGTAATGGTGCGCTTCATATCAGCGGCAGCATCACTGGTTTTGTTCTGAAGTGTAAATTCTTCAAAATAGTTTTCAAAACCTTCCATTCGTTTTTCAAGCTGAGCTAACTCGTTATTTAGCCAATCAATCTTTTGTTTGTTAGTAAGGTTTTTCTGTTCGTTGCTATAGCTGATATAAACTGAGTCAATCTTGTTAACAATGTCAACAGCTTTTTGCACGTTATTATCCTTAAATGAGATGCGAATGGTATTAGCTCCAATATTCAGGGGTTCAACAGTAATATTTTTTGATAGATAAGAGATCAGCCCCTGTCGGCTATGGATTACAAAATAATAATCATTGGCGTCATTCTCAGTGATCTTTGCAGTATTTGAGACGCTGAATTCAGTACCATCAAGAGAAATTACAGATCCATATTTTGCAGAAATATCCTTGCGTGGCGACTCAATTTTTAAACGAAAAGTACTAACATCGAGTGGGGTAAAATAAATCGGTATATCTAGAATACTTTTTTTCGAAGAAATAACTTTGACCTCGAAAGGGGACTGACTATACAATTCATTGTTTAGAACATTTCCTTCACTGAAATAGCCAACGACCAGGTTAAGTGAATCAATGATTTTGTTTAGGAAAAGTTTTGATTTGATTTGCTCGATTTCGCCAGAAACTACGTCACGATTTTGATCCTGTACAAATTCTTTGATGCCGAGCTCTGTGGCATCTCTCTTGATGTCTAGTTTTAATTCCGATTCTGATTCAAAAACATCTTTCGTCCACCTTGTTGCTAGATAAGCGACTCCATTAGAGGCAAGAAAAATAAAGAAAATCCACCAGGTATTCCTTAGAATAACCGCCCGTAGTTTATCAACATCAATGGCATCTTGTGATGACCCACTCAATCTGCTATTGTCTATTAATTCTTTCAAATGAAAACTATTTTATGCGATTAGCAATCACTACGGTAATAACGGTTATCAAAGGATAGATCAGGAAATAATTATCACGAAGAGCTTCTGTAAAAGGTCTACGAATAGGTTCTACATAAACGATATCTCCAGGCTCAACAATCATATTTCCTTCTCTATATCCCTGTATAGTACTAAAGTCCATCTGGTAAACATGTTCGCCTCTGATCAGGCGGATGTTTCCTACTTTCGTCAGGTTATCCACTCCCTTGGCAAGAGCTAATACCTCAACTACTGAAACATTTTGATTGGTAAGAGGGATCACTTGGCCTCCAGGAGCTCCCAATACAATAACTCGCTTATTTACATAAGACATTTTTACAAAAGGCTCTTTAAAGAATTTTGAATATTCTTTTTGAACGATTTCTTCGGCTTGCCTTATGGTTAGACCTTCCAGTTTCATTTCGCCCAACATGGGCAATTTGGCTAACCCATTCACGTCAACTAAATAGGAAGTCTGCTCAGTAGGCTGTTGTTGCTGTGATGATTGATTAGAACTCTTCGAATTTGCCCCCGACATATCGGGATTAGGGTCTATTAGGCGCTCACCATTATTGGAATAGATGTCAAGCTTCAGTAAGTCATTTTTTTGAATGACGTAATTCTTCTCTGTTGTTATAGCTTCTTTTTTCACCCCTTCTGGCACGTGACCTTCCGTAGACTTAAACATAATGTTCTGTTTATAGGAAGCGCAGGAACTGAGCAGAAATAGAAATAGGCCTAACGAATATAGATACCGCACAATTTAGTTTTATGAATAAGCGTGAAATTACAATTTTTCACCAAAATTCGTTGGCTTCATTAACCTCTAAGAACAAGTATTAATTGGCAGGAGCAACGCTATGGATAGCTCTAAGGTATTTGCTGATGACGATAGACTCGTCAAATTCATTTTCCACTTTTTTACGGCCATTAACGCCCATGGATTTTAAAGTTTCGTCATTTAAACTCATCATGTCTTTCATTTTTTGAGCAAGATCAGATGAATCTTTAAGCTTACAGAGTAGCCCATTGTACTGATCAGAGACAACATGATGGCACCCTGGAACATCTGTAGTAATGATTGGCTTGGCTATGCTGGCAGCCTCAAGAAGTGTACGCGGGGTTCCTTCACGGTAAGATGGGAGGACAATGCAATCCGCGCTCTTAATAAACCCCCTAACATCTCTCGTGGTGCCTAGGTATTCAACAGTATTAGAATGAATCCACTCATCAATTATTTCTAAACTAATTCCACGTTTATGGTCGGGGTCTTTTGCCCCAAGTAGTTGAAACCTGGCATCAACACCAGCAGATTTCAATTGTTTGATTGCATCAATATACTCAAGTATGCCTTTGTCCGTAATTAGTCTGGATACCAGAAGGAAGGTGAATTTTTTATTCCGGAAAAAATTAGCGGGTGTAAAATGCTTTAAATCTATACCAGAGCCAGGAAGAATATCGGTAACCGATGATTTAATCAATTTGTGATCAACAAAGAGTTCAAGATCATCAGGGTTTTGAAAGAAAACTTTCTTTGGAAATCGGAATGCTAATCTATAAAGGGCAATGGCTACTGAGGAAACCCAGTTTTTCTTCAAGAAGATAGTACCTAAGCCGCATACATTGTTAATGGAAGGAATTCTAAGAATGGCTGCTGCTAGCGTACCGTAAACATTAGGTTTGATGGTAAAATGTAAAATCACATCGGGCTTAACAGATCTGTATTTGCCAATCAACTCAAAGACTAGAAGAGAATCTTTGATAATGTTTGCTCCACGGCTATCCATTTTCAAATTATGATGAATACAGCCAGCTTCAGTGAGGAAATGAGTGTAATCATCATTAGGGGCAATCGTATGCACTTCGTGACCTTCGGCAAGCAAAGCTTTAACGAAATTCATCCTGAAGTTGTAGATATTCCAGGACGTATTTAATACAATCGCGATTCTCATCTTTTTGCCAACTATCATGGCCTTAAATAAAGGCCTTGGTTTAGGTTTTCTGAAATGGGCAAGAAATTGCCGTATCAGGGATTACATCCCACAAAAGTAAGAAAAAGTAACCTTTGGCATGAAGCAACTTTAAGATAAGTTTGCACCCCAATGAATAAACCTATAAATCAAGCCGTACTAGTTGCCCTGGCAACGCCAAAGACTCGGCCCGAAGAAACACAAGAACACTTAGATGAACTTGCTTTTTTGGCTGAGACTATAGGCATCAAGGCAATTGAAAGGTTTACTCAAAAACTTCCTAATCCTGATTCTAGAACGTTTGTGGGTAAGGGAAAGCTTGAAGAAATCAAAAGCTATGTCACAACAAATCAAATTCGATTTGTGCTCTTTGATGATGACTTAAGCCCATCTCAACTGCGTAATTTGGAGAAAGAATTAAATGATGCAGGAAAAGAAGCTTCTGTTCGGATTTACGACCGGTCACTCTTGATTCTCGATATTTTTTTAATGCGTGCTCAAACGGCACAAGCACGAACGCAAGTCGAATTGGCAATGAATCAATATTTACTTCCCCGACTTACTCGCATGTGGACCCACTTGGAACGGCAACGAGGTGGGACAGGCACACGTGGTGGTGCTGGGGAAAAAGAGATTGAAACAGATAGGAGGATTGTGCGCAATCAGATTTCCCAACTGAAGGAAGATTTAAAGAAGATTGATAAACAAAGACAGACGCAGCGTAAGTCAAGAAGCGGAATGGTTCGTGTGGCACTGGTTGGATATACCAACGTTGGGAAAAGCACCATCATGAATTTGCTTTCCAAAGCTGATGTAAAAGCGGAAAACAAATTATTTGCCACAGTAGATGCCACGGTCCGCAAGGTAGTTATTGAAGGTATTCCGTTTTTGCTTTCAGATACCGTTGGGTTTATCCGAAAATTACCTCATCACTTAATTGAATCTTTTAAATCAACGCTCGATGAGGTGCGCGAAGCGGATTTACTCTTGCATGTAGTTGATTGTGCTCATCCCTTTCACGACAACCAAATTGAAGTAGTAAAAAATACACTGGTTGAAATCGGAGCGGGAAATATTCCAACTATTCTTGTGCTAAACAAAATTGATTTACTGCAAAGTGAGGAAGGAAAAGTGGACGTTAATGCACTGCAGGGATATTATAGACAACACGGATTCGATCACGTGGTTTTTATTTCTGCAACCAAGAAAGAAAATGTCAGTGCGTTTAGGGGGATGATTTTTGAAGTGGTGAAGAACAAACACCTGATGATTTATCCGAATTACACTCCTACATCTATCGAGTAAAAAGAAAGCCACAAACCTCCGATATTTCCAAACCTCCCTTACCTTCGGTTTGTGACTTCCATTATCTTTATCCTATTGGATTTTATTTTTCTCTCTTTGCATTGATTGGGAATGTGCCAAACTGGCCTACGCTCATATTGCCGTTGAGTTCATCATCTTTAATTATTCCCTTAATTACAAAGTTCATGGTGTTCCCTCCAAAAGAAACCTCATAGTTAATAGTAATTTCGTTACCAACCAAAGAAATGGACTTAAGTGGTGTTTCTTTGTTATTTCTATTGCTAATTATTGAACCAGAATATTGATCACCTTCTTTTTTTAACAAGAGTTTTCCGCCTCCTCCCTGAGGAGACTCTACTGTGTAATTCCAATTACCTTCAGCATTTACTTCTTTAGTAGGATCGGCCGCTGCCATCTTCAAATTTGGCTGAGAAGGCATCACGGTGCCATTTTTTTGGCCACCCATCATGCCGCCACGTTGGCCACCGCTCTGCTGAGGGCCCATTTGCTGACCACCGTCATCTCCACCATTATCTTTCAAATCATCATTATTGATTGACTTGCCACTCTTCTTTTGAGGTTGATTCATGGAAAGTTTGCCAATGCGATAGCTAAAGGTGACTTTGAAATTAAAATTGTAAAATGTATTTGCGCTTTGCTGATTTACGAGTGGTGATACGGAAGAAGATTTAACTACAATTGACGGAGTTGCAAAGTTTTCAGCTCCAATTCCTACGCTTCCTCTTTTCTCGTTGAATTCTTTTTGAATACTTAAGCTATAAATTCGAAAAGCACCCTGATAGCCTTGCAAAGTAACTTGCTGCCCACGGTAGAATCCAAAAAACTGGAGTCCCCAACCTTTGCCAATAGTATAGTTACCAAATCCGCGGATGTTATAGACCCATCCACTGTTTTTGGCTGTGGGGTTTAGTTTGTCGGTGGCACTTATTCCCGGATTTTTTAAACTGGCGAAGTACACATCAGAGCCCCCGCTTAACGAAAACTTGTTTGAGATGACCACGTTCGCAAAAATACTTCCACCATAGGCATTTTGAATTCCTATGTTGGCGTAGGTGGTATGTATTACACCACCGCCTTCATCGTAGCGAATCTGCGTGATGGCATTGTCGGTGTTACGCATGAAACCCGAGAAATTGAGTGTGGTAGCCTTGATGAATTTGTTTAATCCTATTTCATAGTTATTGGTGTATTCTGGGCTAAGTCTCGGATCTCCGCTTGACTTGCTCAATGGATTTGAGGCAACCACGTTTGGATTGAGGTTTTGGATTGAGGGCCGCTGAATTCTTCTGTTGTAGGAAAACTTAAGCATGCTTCCGTCATTCAATCGTTTTGAAATATTAACGCTTGGCACAATCACTCCATAAGTGGTTGAGAATGGCCCTGTGGAGGTTTGCGCATCTACAGTAGTATACTCGTATCGCGTTCCTGCCTTGAACGAGTATTTGCTAGGTGTTGTGAGTGTATAAGAAACGTATCCAGCAGTAATATTTTGAGTGTAATCCAAAGAGTTTGCTTTGTAGGTTGAGCCTACATAGGCTTGATAGTTTCCTGTTTGGTCAGCTTGTAAATAAGATGCATCACTTGTGGCATGACGCATAATTTCTTTTGCACCCATCTCAAACATTTGATTATCACGAATCGGAGTCTGATAATCAGCCTGAACGGTTGCTTCAGTGTTTAGTGTGGGGTTAATGTTTTTGATAAAATAAGTAGTGTCTTTATTGTCATAGGAAGTTGTATTCACAAAATTGTTATCGCCAACATTGCGACTATACAAAGTCAATAAATTGAACTCTCTATTTTGCTTAGTAAACAAGTGTGTATAGTTAAGGCTTGCATCTACTGAATGCGAGGTATTGAGTTGATTAACATTTCTAATAGAGGTAGACGTTGAATCCACAGCTCCTTGAGTGAAGCGCTGAAATTGAGTGGTAAGCGCATCTTGATAACTATGTCCATCGCGAACTCCAAATCTCACTGACCCAGTGAGTGAATTATTCTTGTTGATGTCATAGTCTGCACCAAGGGTGTAGTTCCCAAAAAGATTTTGCTGACGAGTTGATGCAGATTGAACGTTCTGAAAAATGGTTGTTGACGTTGGAAAGGTCTTCTGATCGTTTGAAAAATTTCCAGGCGTGTTGTATTGAGCGCGGCCAAATCCTCCGAGTGTTAATCCCAGTTTCCCTTTGCGATAACCGCCCTGCACGCCAAGGTTCGACCCACGAAATCCCGCACTAGTGTTGATGTTCATGGTCAATCCTTCCAGCGTATTTTTCTTCGTAATAATATTGATGATTCCGGCCGTGCCTTCAGCATCGTATTTTGCCGATGGTGACGTAATCACCTCCACTGTTTTTATTTGATCTGCAGGAATTTGTTTAAGTGCATCGGATATACTGCTAGCCGTAATGGTTGATGGCTTATTGTTGATGAGTACTTTTATGTTCTGACTTCCGCGCAATGAAACGTTTCCATCAAGATCAACCGTAAGCAAGGGAACTCTGCGCAAAACATCGGTAGCATCTCCACCTTTTGTAGTGGCATCATTTTCTGCATTGTAAACTAACCGGTCAACTTTTTCTTCTACTAATTGCTTTTGCCCGGTAACTTCAACTGCCTTCAGCATAGTTACTGAAGGACTCAACGTGACATTGCCAAGGTTGATGTCCTTGTTTTTTGCGGTCAATTGTACAGGAACGAATTTTGTATTGTATCCAATGAATGAAATGGAAACGATATAATTACCAACAGGTATTTGGGTAATCTCAAATTTGCCTTTATCATCACATACATTTCCGTTGATGGGCCTTTTTGTTGCCGGGTCAAGAAGCGCAACATTGGCAAATTCCACGCCTGCATTGTTAGTTGAGTCAATCACAACACCATAGATTCTGCCATGATTCGCAGTTATTGGAGCTTGGGCATGTGCCGTTATTGATAGTAGAACAAGGAAAGCCGCTGTTAAAGATTTCATTTCGTCAAAATTATGATTTTCTATTTTTTTGTTACCGCGTTGTATACCGCAAATAACCGCAAATGGTTTCCGTTTTTCTTCGCTTTTAGATAGATGGTAACGAACAATCGACACCTACATAATCTCATCGATATTCGCGTGCATCGTAGAGATGAAGGCATTCATCGATTAAGTTGAGTGAGATGCCTAAAAAAGTATAAGAATCGAATTAAGAATTACAGGAACGGTTACTTTAGCTTCTCTTAGCTCGTTAATAATACACTATGCCAAGTTTTTTTCAGCGCAATCGGGTCTTTTTGCTACACCTTTCTTTCTGGTGCTTCTATGTTTCATTTTATGCTTACGCGATTAGCTCAAGGCCGGGTCGTGAAATAAGCATTACCCGGATGTCTCTTTCTCTCTCATTGCAACTTTCCTTTGCGATGTTGGTAACCTATTCTAATTATTTCATTTTACTCCCGCGTTATTTAAGGCATCAAAAAACCTGGAAGTATCTAATCGAATTCATTATCCCTTTCACCATTTTGATATTTACGCGTGTCTACGTGCAGCGTTTTGTGATGGAATCATTCGATATACATGAGCGCTACTATTATACTACTTTTTATATTGTGCAGCTTTCGTTCGATACTTTATTGATTACCATTTTTGTTGGAATGCTTCGCTTCGCAACCGGTTGGTTCGAATTGGAGGCCAGAAGAAAGCAAATGGAAAACGATAAGCTGATGAATGAGCTTAAGTTCTTAAAGGCGCAGATTAATCCTCATTTTCTTTTCAATACACTCAACAATCTATACTACCTCGCGTACAGTCAATCACCCAATACCACGGAAGTAATAGCCAAACTATCGCAAATGATGAGGTATATGATTTATGACTCGAATTATCAGCAAGTTCTTTTGACCAAGGAAATCGAATACATGAAAAACTACATCAGTCTCGAGCGACTCCGACTAAATAATGAGGTTCCAATCGATTTTGTTTTAGAAGGGGAGGCTGAAAATAAATTGATTACTCCGCTGATCTTTATTACATTTCTTGAGAATGCATTTAAGCATGGAGTTAGTGCAAACAACCCTGCCTCATGGGTAAAAATCAACATCAAGATGGAGGGCAATGAATGCATCTATACCGTAGAGAATAGTAAATTAAAAAGTGTGGTCGAGAACAAAGAGAAATCAGGAATTGGCCTGCAGAATATGAAGCGAAGGCTCGAGTTAAGTTACCCCGGAAGATATACACTGAAAACAGACGATCAGACAGATCGTTATTTTGTTCAACTCAATTTAAGTTTGTGAGCATCTCTTGCGTGATCGTTGATGATGAACCGCTAGCGCGCAGCTTGCTGAAAGACTATGTTTCGAAAGTTCCTTCACTTAAGCTTGTTGACGTTTGCCCAAGCCCAGTAGTGGCGATGGAAGTGCTCAAGGCAAATCAAGTAGATTTACTTTTCCTGGATATTCAAATGCCGGAGATTACTGGCATTTCGCTTTTGAAAATCATGAAGAAGCGACCGCTCGTTGTATTAACTACTGCTTATTCTGAATACGCATTGGAAAGTTATGAGTTCGATGTAGTGGATTACCTACTTAAGCCAATAACATTTCAGCGATTTCTTCAAGCAGTTGATAAGGTGAGTTCGCGGTTGCAACAACCGCAAGCACAAATCGAAAAGGTACTGCCCTCACCATCTCAACCTTTTATTTTCGTAAAAGATGGAACAAAATTGGTGAAGGTGAAGTGGGATGATATTTTATATATCGAGGGACTGAAAGATTATGTTACTATTCACACTCGTCAGCAAAAAATTGTTAGTCTTCAAAGACTGAAGGCATTGGAGGAACAATTACCTTCTGATGGATTCATCCGGATTCATAATTCCTTTATTGTAGCCTTGAGTGCGATTGACTCTGTACAGAAAAATGAAGTACATATTGGCCAGGCAACTTTGCCTATTAGTGATTCGTACAAAAAGTCCTTTCGTGATTTTATAGAGAAGAATCACCTACAGTGATTACTTCCGCTCGGTGGCGAGTACCACTTTTATTTTGTTCTTGACACCAATCTTTAGCACATCCACTAAATCCTGAATTTCAAGATCGCGCGGAATGTGAAGTACAATGGTTGGCTGATCCAATCCTTTGGTTGCTTTGATAAGCTCTTGTTCAAGCTGCCCGGCAGGAACGGGTTTTTTGTTGATGTAAAACTCTTTTGTTTTAGTAACAGTAAGTATAATCGTTTTCTTGTTAAGCGATTGGGTCTCGCTAGATTTTGGCAAAAGTACCTTAATGACATTCGGGTTTGCTACAGTTGAAATGATGAGGAAGAACAACAGCAGAAAGAACATGATGTCATTCATCGAAGAAGTAGCTACTTCGGCAGCGAACGTATGTCTGCGTTTAATTTTCATTTTGAAGGAACTTGCAGTGAACGTAGGAACTCAAAAACATCTTTTTGAATTTGCAGTGTAAACCGGCCAATGCGTAACTGTAGTAGGTGATAAGCGATATAGGCAATAATACCTACACCAAGACCGGTTCCGCTGGTGATCATCTTTTCATACAAGCCCCCCGAGATGACGCCAATACTTATGTTGTCGGTAAGAGAAATGTTATAAAATATATGGATGATACCGACTATCGTACCAATAAAACCAAGCATGGGTGCAATACCAGCAATGATTCCTAAATAGCCTGTGTTCCTCTCCATCATGGCCACTTCAATATTGGTTGCAGATTCCATTAGCGATTCTATTTCCCGCATAGGCCGCCCGATACTACCAAGACCAGCTGATATGATTTTTCCTGTGGCTGTATTATCATCTTCAGCATAGCGTTTCGCCTCGGCAATGTTTCCCGAAGAAAGGGACCGCGTGATTTTAGAAATAAAGTTGTCATCGCTGCTGATAGCTGAACGCAAATATAGATAACGCTCAACGGCCACATAAATCGCGGCAACCGAAAGTAGAAGAATGGGAATCATCACGACTCCACCTTTCATCATCAGTTCAATGAAGGTAAGTTCGTCTTGAGGAGGAGCAGCGATTTGAAGAATCATCATTTCGAATTTAAAAACGTAATCAAATTGAAACACTTAACGCACAAGTTGACCCAGGATTGCATCGGTCATCATTGTATAATCCTGTAAAAATAACAAGGGCAGGGAAATGTGCCATATTTATTTTGCACTTCCCTGCCCTTGGATCTGGTTATGTCAACTTATCTTTTTTTTGGCTTTTGCTGTTGAGGAGGGGTGTTAATTAGTTTAATCGCCTCTTTAGCATTTGCATCTTCTGGGTTCAAAGCCAGTACTTTTTCAAAATATCCTTTAGCTACTTGGTTCTGTGACTTTAATAAATGATATGAGCCCATATACTGATAAGCAGCAATAAGGTCGTTTTTGTTTTTGTCTGCTGTTGGTTCACCAACCTCAATCACTTTTTCATAGAAGGGCTTGGCGAGCGCATCTTTCAAATCTTCGGTGTCTTGTGCTTGCTTTGAACGAGCTGCCCAAGTATATCCTAAAGTAATTTTGGGCTGAAGCTCAATGAATTTGCCAAAACTGCTGTCTGCTGAGGTATACTTCTTTTGGAGGTACAACGCCTGACCAAGTCTAAAGAAATCGTTTGAAAATGGTTTCTTACGTGTCTTAATTGCTGTACGACATACTCGCTCGCATTGATCGTATTTCTTGCCCTTAAAATAGTATTCAATTAGAGTCTGAAGGACCTCGGGTTGGTTTTGATCCAAAGAAATACTCGATTCCAGAGCATTCATTGCCAACGAGTCTTTGCCTTGCTTTTTGTACAGTTCCGCTAAGTTATTGAAGTCGTCAGCATCTACCTTAGTTTGAGAGTGATTCATATAATCTTTAAATGCTTTCTCAGCTTCGGGAAGATTACCTGACTTTACCTGAGATTGAGCGGCAAACTTAAGAGTAGTAGAAGATACATCTGGTTTTTTCCTCAGCTCATTAAATTCTTTGTTCGCGTTATCATAATCCTTTGCAAGGAACAAGAAGAATGCATAGCGGAAACGGTCGTCCTTGTCAGGGCTATCGGTAAGGTCAAGGTATTTCTTGTAATGCTTTACGGCATTTGGGCCGTCTTTCTTTTTGTAATACAGCTCTCCCAATTCACGATGAGCTTGAGCAAAATCAGGATCAATCGCCACTGCCTTTTGATAGTGCTCTTCAGCTACCGGCAAATTCGTACTCATAAATAACTCTCCTAATTTAAATTCCGCTGTAGCACACTTGCTGTCATTGTCTAAGGCACGTTCGTAAGAACTGGCGCTCAAGCCACCTTGACCAAGAACTATACTGTGAGCATCTCCAATGAGCAAATGTGTTTGAGGATTCTTATCATTGATCGACTTAGATTTCTGAAGAATGTCCATGGCATCTTTCTGCAGGGCTTTATCAGACAAGTATGCTTCACCTATTGCATTCATTGCGGTGAAATTCTTCTTGCCAAGCTTGAGCGCTTCTTCAAACTTAACTTTAGCCTGCGCCACGTTTTTATCCAAAATCAACAAATGACCTAACCCAACAATGTTCAAGGGCTCCTTTGGATTTTTTGTAACACCTGCTTCAAAGGATGCTTTTGCTCCCGCCTTGTCACCAGCTATAATCTGTGCGTGACCTAGATAGTAGTAAAGCTGCGTTGCTTCAGGGTAAGTGTTGATTGCTTTTTGGAATGCCTCAATTGAGGCTTTCTTTTTGTCTTCATCGAGTAACTTCTGCGCGGCCTTGATCTCAATCTCTTGTGCATAAGAAGAAACCACAGCGAGACAGAAAACAGTAGCGAGAACCATCTTATTGTTCGCCTTCACTAAATCAATTATTTTTTTCATAAACTTTAAATTCAATTTGCTACGAATTGGGCCTTAAAGAAACTACAGTACGCTCGATTTTCCAAAAGCCTTTGGCTCTGCGGCCATTAATCGTGGCTTAAGTGTCTTTATTCTCCCCTTTAAGAAGTTAGAATTCAGAAAAACCGTGCCAATTATTTGGTAGTAATTTTTTGCATTGGCTCGCGTCTGATCTCCACCAAACGCACGGGCGCGGTAGCAGGTACTAGGCCTGATTTCAGAACTATACGTTGTCCCTTGTCACTCGCCACATAGGCAAGGAATCCACTACCCAATCCTGACCTCGCTTCCCTGCTAACGATATATACATTTCGAGAAAGGGGATACTTTTTCATGGCGATATAAGCCTTGTAAGGTTTGAGATAATCATCATCGGTAGAAATGCCCATCACCTTAATGGATTTTAAAAAGTGATTGGCAGCAGGATCATCTTTGTCGCTAATCCAACTCAAGCCAATCAACCCGATGGCATTTTTAGTTTTTGAAACATGCGCAAACACTTCTTCATTGGTTGATGCTGCGTAACAATAGGAGGGGAGTTTTGTTAAGCCAAGTGTGTCAGTGAGGTAACGAATAATTCCTGATTGAGGGTGATCAAATACTAACTGCAGGTCACCTAAGTTTGATTTAGGATAAAGCTGGTTCCACTTGCTGGTATTTCCATTTAATATGTTTTTCAGTTGGTCCCAAGTGATGAGACTATCAGGATTATCCTTGTGGACGATTAATGCGATGGCCTCCTTAGCCACTACGATTTGAGCAGGTACAATTTTTAAAGAATCTAACCCTCGCTTTTCCTGGGGATATAGTTTGCGTGTAACGATGGCAAGACGTACGCTGTCTTTCAAGAGATCATCAATTGCAGTGGCTTCTGAAGTATATCTGGCCTTAATGTGAGCATATTGATAAAGACCTTCGAAGCCCTCTACCTCGGCTTGAAACAATGGCTTAAGTGATTCATCGACAGCGATGGTAATGTCTCCTGTGGTAGGTGTATCTAGTATCTTGCCGCTTTTATCCCGATCGCGGCACGACAAGATAAGTGCACTCAAAAATAAGATCAGTACTTTAGTTTTCATTGCTTGAGAAATATTTTTGATAGGTGCGATAACCTCGAAATAATCCATAAACAACCATAATTACTCCCATAATCAATGTGTATTTACGCGGGATATTACTGAAGAAAGGAGATCCCCCAATCATAACAGCCCCAAGCATTAGGTAAATGAGGCTCATAAAGAGCGCAAAGTATTTTGTAACCGCTTCCATAATGTGCTTAAAGTAAAACTCCTGCCGAAGCAGGAGTTTATTTTTTTTATTGCTCGAGTTTAAAATAAACTACTTGCGTGAAGTAGGACCTTACGGCCCGCCCTCCCTGTTTACCCGATTTCCACTTGGGCATAAGTTTGATAACTCTTACAGCTTCCTTATCACAAGAAGCGTCAAAGCCTTTGAGGACTTCGGCTCCTGTTATAGAGCCATCAGACTCGACAATAAACTTCACATATACTTTTCCTTCCAAACCCATCCTACTGGCTGATGGAGGATATTTCAAATTGCGTGATAACCATTTGGCCAATGCTTCCTGGCCACCTGGGAATTCGGCTTGCTGCTCAACAAAGTTGAAGACCTTATTGCCATCACCTTCGTCTTTCACAACTTCCTGAACGGGTTCGTCAAAAACAACTTCTCCTGTGCCCTCAACAGTTTCAGATCCTGTTTCGTTTTTTTTGATCTCGTCAATAGTTGGCATTTTTTCTTCCTCCACCACTTCTTTTTCCGTCACCTTTGGAGGTAAAAACTTGATAATGGTTTTTACCGGTGGGGGCGGAATATCTGGTGGAGGTGGCTGATCTGGTGTAATTGGAGGTGGTTGCTCCAATGAAACCTTGGTATTTTTTGGTTTCTTGGCCAACAAATCATCATCACTCTTCAAAAGACTTGCAATGGCAGGGTATGCCAATACAAAACTTAACAGCAAGAGTGCCATCACAGATGCAATAACAACGTGCTTCGAGTAAACCATACGAATGAAGTATGCCCCGTAAGCCTTGTTTCTATTTTCGAAGACAATGTCTTCCCATTTCTTCGGTGCCGGTTCTGTACTCATAACGATGCTTCTTTAACAATGTCTTTATCTGCCGATGTGATATCAACAATAGCGTATCGCTTAATGTTGCAAATAGTCATTTCATCTAGAATGTCCACCATATTCTTGTACTTCGACTGATCCATAGCTTTAATAAGGACGATCATTTCTCTGATCTCGGAATTCTTCTTCAGCAACACTTTGCGTATCCCATCTTTAGAAAAATCTACTTTTTCTGCTCTGGGCTCAGTAATTCCTACATACCAAAATGCTTTATCATTATCCCCAAGCACAATAGTGAGTACCTTCTTTTCATTCACTTCAGTCTGAACGTCTTCTTTTTTAAGTTTCTCAGGCATGGTAATTTCCATGGTCTGAGGCTTCGATAGTGTAGTAGTTAAGATGAAAAAAGTCAGCAACAAGAACGCCAAGTCCACCATTGGTGTCATGTCTATTCGTGTAGAAGTTTTTTTGCTCCTTACTTTGCCGCCTTTCTTATGGCCACCACCGCCACCGCCTTGTATTTCTGCCATGTTATTTCTTTTTAAGTTTTACTTAAGACGCTTTCTTTGGTGCCATTTCTGCTGGTGCCTTCTCATCTCCAGTGATCAGGTTAAACCGGTTCACTTTACGATCAAGAAGTGTGTTAATCACTTTCTTCACTACTGGGTACGTTGCATCGCCATCACCTTTTATAGCGATCCTTACTTTTGGATTGGCTAAGCGTGCTTGTAATACCCAGTCCTTCAATTGATTATTTAAAGAATCAACAGGAATGCCAGTTTGCTCTATTTGTTTTCGTTCTTCTCGCCCCAGTGATAAAAACTCCTTCAGGCTTCCAATGGGAAGGCCAAAACTCGTGATTACAGCGAATACATCAGTTTCTTCCTGTGTGAAAGAAACGTTATAGAGTTTACCCATTTCCTCCAGCATTTTCGGCCGGGTAAGTTGACCATCCACAGTAAAGAAGACTTTATTGTCTTTGCTAATACTGATGGTGATCATATCTCTTTCAGGGATCGGAATATCAGATACGGATGAAGGAATAGCTACCTGCACCGGCTCATCAGGTGTAGCCGTAGCCGTAAGCATGAAGAACGTAACGAGCAGGAAGGCCAAGTCCACCATCGGTGTCATGTCGATGGATGGTGTGCTTCGGTGCATCTTTACTTTTGCCATATTAATTCTATTTTAAAGTTAGGCTTTTGCCTGTCCTGTGAAATTCTGAATAATGCTAAATCCAGCTTCGTCAATGCCATAAGTGAGTGCATCGATTTTGCTAGTGAAGAAGTTATAAAGGATGATCGCAATAGCGGATGTACCGATACCCAAAGCCGTGTTAATCAAGGCTTCAGAAATACCGTTTGCCAATGCTACTGAATCTGGAGCACCTGCTGTTGCAAGAGCCGCAAACGACTTGATCATACCTAACACCGTTCCAAGAAGACCCAACAGGGTAGCGATGGAGGCGATAGTGGCAATGATCACGAGGTTTTTCTCTAGCATCGGCATTTCAAGCTGTGTTGTTTCTTCAATGTCTTTTTGAATCAACTGCACACGCTTATCCATTTCGATTGCGTTGTTCTTAGAAAGCTCAGAGTATTTAGCAAGTCCGGCCTTTACAACGTTGGCAACAGAGCCTTTTTGCTTATCGCATTCAGCTACTGCCTGATCAACATTATTTGCAGCCATCAATGTTTTGATTTTTCTGATGAAAGTCTGGGTGCTGCTCTTACCTTGAGCCATCATGATCGTAAGCAAACGTTCGATACCGAATGTAAGCACCATCATTAATAAGGATATAAGCATTGGTACGATCACGCCTCCTTTATAAATGATACCGAGGTAATTGCCCGGTAGGGGGTGATTGGTGTTACTACCACCTGCAAAATTGGAACCGTCACCTAACACGAACATGTAGATGACAATGGCAAGGGCAATTTCAACAGGAATCACCACCGCGGCAAAGCCTGATTTCAAGCTATCGCCTAATGAAGAGGAGGACTTGGACTGAGTTTTCATAAGTTAAAGTATAGGTTATGGTTAAAAGTAAGGATTTCAAAACTTTTTAGGGGGCTAAAGATGCAAGGCAGAAGGGAAATCCACAACTGAATGCAAGATAAAAAGCTAAATAATCAAATTTCGATAAGCTATCCTTACAAGTGGTAGCAAAGTGAAAAGTTGAAAATTCATACAATCTGACCATATACCTGTGCTTATAATTGCCAGGGGCATTAAAAGTCACAAGAAATGGCCAACTATTTTTTTTCTTTATCATTTTACTTTTTCCTGACCTGCGATCATTTTTTTTCTTAAAAATGTGATAGCCAAAGGCAGCATCGAAATAAAGATCATTATCAAGGCAATCAATCCGATGTTGTCTTTTAAGTGTTCGAACCTGCGCCCGAGCAAATATCCGGCTGTTACTACCGAAGCAACCCACAAGGTGGCTCCAAGAAGATTATAAATCCAAAACTTTTTGGTATCAATTCTTGCAATTCCCGCAAGGATAGGGAGGAATGTTCTAACGATCGGTATAAATCGGCCAAATACAAACGCCATCATTCCATACTTCTCGAAATATTCTTGAGTGAGGTCAACATATCTTTTTCGGTAAAAGAAATTTTCCTTTCGATGACTAAAAAAATCACCAAACCAACGGCCGAAGAAAAAACCTGCCGCTGTTCCGAGTGTGGCGGCTATGATTAATAGTGGAATTAGTTGTATTGGACTAAGTGTGAGCCACTGCGATTTGCAGAGAAGTCCTGCTGTAAACAGTAATGAATCTCCCGGAAGGAAGAATCCAAAGAATATCCCTGTCTCAAAAAAGACTATGGTGAGCAAAAGCGTTACCCCACCGACATGGATAATCGTTTCGGGACTTAATTCCTTAGGTAGCAATTCTAACAGCATTTCTATTCAATCCGCAGTCGGATTTAACTTAGTTAAAACTATTTTCTTAAAAATAAAGGCTTAGCTCAGTGACGAAGAAATGGATCAACCACACCCCTCAATTTACCAACTGACAAAGACATTTTTATTTTGTGCAAAGTACTAATTTTGCGCAAAAGAGACCTTAAAAGCTCTATTTTCCAAATGGAATGTTGAAAAAAGCCCTTAGGATGTAATTTTATTTACTCTTAGGTATTTTCTTTTGAATCCTTATTAAAAGTCGTCCGCAATTTCCTCCACCTTTTTCTTTTTATCGGCATACATCATTTTGACGACTGGGATTGATTTATAGATGAGCTTCAATTCCTTGTTATGCCCCTTGAATACCAGACTCAATTGGTCAGGCGCGCGCCATGCGTAATGTTCCGTGCGAAGATTATAGGCTGCCTTACCATAAGATTTCTCTAATCCACGCATGATACGCGGATCTTTTGGGGTGGTCACAATGATTTCGTAGATCAGACCTTTATATGTCTTGAGTTCAACACTCTTCACATCCGCATCTCCAATTTTTTTGTAGGCATCGTTTTTAACTTCATAAAGCTTTGCTTCAAATTCTTTAAGCTCAACAAATTCTTTTTGAAAAACGGCCCCTTTAACGCTGTCAACCAAACTACCAAGCTTAATATCCTTAAACCCATTTCTTCGAGCAAGTTCATTCACATCTTGTGATAGGACAGAAAAAGTAATCAATAATAGGATAGGAAAAATAAAGCGCCTCATGGTTTGGGTTCTATGAAATGAATCGGAAAACTAACTTGTGTTTTGTCCCAAAACAAAAATATTTCGGCAGAATCTGTTTTTTGATCGATACGAATAGTGAATGGTTCGTAGACTAAATTATCCGCAACAGACTTTGTGGGTATTTCAAATCGGAGTACATCCATTTTGGGGTTATAATTATAGGATCCCCATTGACCTAATTCTCGGTTGAAAATGATGATCCATTTTTCTTTATCGGGAATAGAAAAAAAGGAATAGGTGCCGGCTTTAAGAGTTGCCCCCATGACAGAAATATCTTGGGTGATGGTGATCTCTGTGGCTTCATTAGCCCCAGTGCGCCAGACTTCACCCAATGGAACAACTTTCCCGAAAATTTTGCGCCCACGCTTTTGGGGTTGCGAATAAACAATCTTTAAGTAGGCCTCCTTATATCGAATGGAAACAACAGTCAATGGACTAATTCTAGGTTTCAATTCGTCTTGGGCAAAGGTGCAGTTGGAGAAAACCGTGATCAGCACTAAAGAAAATATAAAACCTTTCATTACTCCGATTTTGATCCGCGAAAGATATGGAATTGAATTCATTCACTACTTTTGAAACAATCAATTTAGACCTATGAGTTCCCGTCCCGCCTTTGATGATATATATATGGAGTTGGCAGTTAACCTGGCCAAGCGCTCACATTGCATTAGGCGGCATGTGGGTGCCGTTCTTACGAAAGACACTCGTATTATTTCAATTGGGTACAACGGACCGCCAAGTGGAACGCATAACTGCGATGATAAATGGCCTGATCAAGGCTGTCCACGAGATTCAAAAGGGAGCTGTTCCCTCGCTATTCATGCAGAGCAAAATGCGATTCTCTATGCGGTGAAGAATAAGACGTCAGTGGAAGGGGCCACTTTATATGTCACGCTTTCACCATGCCTGGCTTGTGCACGGATCATTTTTAGCATGGGAATTAATCGAGTAATTTATTTTAACTCGTATGCCGAGTACAAAGGCATTGCCTCTGACGAGGGAGTTGATTTCTTAAGAACTTTTGGGATAACCTGTGATAAATATCACGGCAAATTGGATAACGTGACTCACATGATCTGACAACAAACTACTTTGCTGTCAGTGCCTTTTCAACATCTGAAATCAATTTAGCTGTAATTCCCTTCGTCTTTTTGGCTTGCTCTGCTTTTAAAATGCCAAGAGCTTTAGTTGCGACCTCATATAAGCCTATCGGGTTGCTGTCATGACTGTAACTGCCAAGACACCATGTAATATCAGACTGAAGTTGTAGTTCAATGTTGAGTGTTTTTAGTTTTTCGAGAATGCTTTCATTCACCTTTACAATAGGGGCAACAGTTGACTTTGTCTTTTGAGCGGGAGCTTTTGATTTGGTAATTGTCTTTGCCATAACTTTTTGCTTGTAAAGGTAGCGCAGCTTCTTGGTGTTTGTACTAATGTCAGTGTCAAATATTTACGCAACCGTTGGCAGTGTTATCACCTCTTCACCAAGGTGAAGTTTGATTGAAGTAATTTAATGGAGAGATCATTTTACAGTAATTTATTTGGAGTAGTTTTTCTTTCTATCGTTAAGTTTTAACTTCAAGCTGTGAAAAAGCATCCGTTAGATTTTTTGAGTCCTCATCCTGAAGAGCGTAACCAAGTTGCTTTAATGCTTGGAATGGGTTTCTTCTTTGGAATTTTTATAGCAACGTATCAGGTAACAGCCGAGTCTCTGTTCTTAAATCAATTGAGTAGCAGGCTAAATGAGGCCTTTCTGATATCAGGAGTCTTGGGCATTTTCTCAACCATTGTTTTTACTTTCTTCCAGAATCGAATTCGATTTGTAGCACTTACTATTGCCAGCCTTGGGATGCTACTTGCGGTGACATCCACTGTTTATTATTTGTATCGTTTTGGCAATCCTTCCATGCATGAGACGGTATTGTTTTTCATGTATTGTTTGACAGGCCCCACCACTGCCATATTATTGCTTTGTTATTGGGGGATTTTTGGAAGGCTCTTCAATTTCAAACAATCTAAACGAATTATCGGTTGGATTGATACCGGGCAGCTGATGGCAATCATCGCAGCCAATTTTTTTGTACCTCTCACCACCAGCTTCTTCAAAAATACCAGCGATTACCTGATTATTTGTAATGTAAGCCTTATCGGGTCACTCGCTTTTGTGATAATCATAGCGACAAAGTTTACGCTCACTAAAAAATTAGACAACACGGTAAAAGAAGAAACCAGGTTTAAAAAAATATTTAAGGATAAATATGTCGTACTGCTTGCTTGGTTCTTGATTGTTTCAATGGTCACATTTATCTTTAATCAGTATTCCTTCCAAACGCTGCTCAATAAACAATATCCTGTTCAGCGCGACCTGACTAATTTTATCGGGTATTTTAATGGTACAATCTACTTGTTGAGCTTGGTGATGCAGACCTTTGTCAACGATCGATTGATTAGTACTTACGGCTTAAGAACCTCCCTCTTCGTATTGCCCATAGTCACCTGCATTTTTGCTTTGTGTTCATTTCTTTCAAGTTCAATTTTGGGATATTCACTTGAGTCTGGGCAAGCATTCATTCTCTTTTTCCTCTTTGTAGCATTGACTCGCCTCTTCAACAGCATGCTTCGCGATTCGCTTGAGAGCCCTGTCTATAAATTGATGTTTATTCCGCTCGACAGTCGGTATCGTTTTGGCATTCAGTCAAAAATTGAAGGCGTTATCAATGAGTCCGGCAGGTTCATCGCTGGTCTTATTGTGTTCGCATTTAGTCAATTTATCTTCTTCAAAATTGTTTGGATTCCGGTAATGGTGCTATGCCTTGGTGGTGTTTACATATTCCTCGTTAAGAATTTGTACCAGGGCTATCGTAATAAAATACGATCAAAATTAGAGAGCTCTGAATTCCACGAAGACAAATTGGAGATTGGCTTCAAACAGATTACGTCCACATTGCAATCACAGCTTACCGATCGAAAGACTTCCAAAGCCATCTTTTCATTCAAGCTTTTAGAAAAACTCAACCCATCCAATGTTGGTATTTGGGTTAATACCTTGATGAAAAACCGGCAAGAGGAAGCGCAAGATTACGCCCAGCGAAGGATGAATGAGATGAAAGGACTTTCCGTCTCTGAGAATTATGTAATTCGCATTGATAAAAATAAGATTAGTGGTGAAGGGAAAAACGTTTTGACGGGCATTGATCTTGAACAAGTATTAAGGAGTGGAGGAGATATTACAAGATTGCGAATTCAAAGACTCGCGCGTTCTACCGATGAGGGTGATCGCCATTATGCAGCTGAGTTGCTTTTGCATTCTACCTCCAGTGAAAACACTTCTTTTTTAATTGAACTTCTCAGCGACAGTGATCCAAAAGTGCGAAGAACAGCATTGGCTACCTCCGCTAAGAGGTTTAATAGTGAAGTGATCAATGCAGTAATCGAAAATCTAAACAATCCGCAGTATTCTAATTTGGCGATGAACTCCCTGGTACTAATGGGTACAGCAGCGTTGAATTACCTCGACAGTGGTTTTTATCGGTCGGGCCAAAATACCCAAACGATGGTACGCATTGTTCAGGTGCTTGGCCATATTGGAGGCACCCGTGCAAAAGAATTGTTGTGGAACAAAATCGATTATCCAGATAAGATAATCGTATCGCAAGTGCTGTTGTCGTTGGGTGAATGCGGTTTTAAAGCTGGTATTGCTCAGGTTACGCGTATCAAATATGCCATTGAGAATGATATTGCTGACTTAACTTGGAATTTGGGTGCAATTCGTGAATTGGGAGAAAGTGAACAAAGCGATCAAGTTCGATTAGCACTTCGTCAAGAAATCAGTCATGACATCGAGCACGTTTATATGCTCTTAGCCATGTTGTATGACACGAGGTCGATTCAATTGGTAAAAGAAAATATTGAAAGTGGAACTTCGGAGGGAACAACTTATGCCGTAGAGTTGCTTGACGTTTTTCTTTCTGAGCAATTGAAAATGCGCGTAATCCCGGTACTTGATGATCTGAGTGATTTTGAAAAAATCAAAAGGCTGGAAGTGTTTTATCCCCGAGTGAATTTAGATTCAAAATTGTCATTGAAATTTTTAGTCAATCGCGATTTTACGCAGACCAACCGATGGACGAAAGCAGCGGTGATCTATCAGATTGGTTTACAGAAAATTGCAGATTTCAAATTGGATTTGATTGCCCAACTTTTCAATCCTGACAGATTGATTCGCGAAGTAGCAGGATGGTCGCTTTACGAAATTGATCCGAATGTCTATTTTTCAAATGTTCCTCGTCTAGACGAAACATACAGGCGTTGGCTTGACCGTGCAGTTCTAAAAGATAGGCCCGGTAATAAATTGATGTTGTATGAAAAGGTAGTGTTCTTTCAAAACATAAGTGTATTCTATGGCATCCCTGGTTTGACTCTTTCATATCTGGCAGATATCTCCAAAGAGCAAAAGCTTTTAACAGGCGAGTATTTGTCGGTCGATGAGCGATTGAATAATGATTTTTATATAATCTACAGTGGCTCAGTACAGTATTTTGAAAATAGCAGGTTTGTCAAAGATTTTCACAAGGGTCAGTTTGTTGGCGAGATGCTTTCCGCTCCAGGCTTTATCAATACCAATTTGCTGGTAGGAAAAGAGGAGACTATCTTGTTAAAGATCAATAAAGATGAATTCTATGAGTTGCTTTCTGACCATGTTAAATTGACGGACAAGTTTTTACAGTTTATTTGATTTTGATTAAATTTCTAAGTTTTTAGGTTTAGGATATATATCTTTGATTTTTTGGGATATTGTTGGTTTACCCGTCTATAGTAGACCTCAATTAAACAAATACTTAAATTGAAGCAATGCTCAATTCACCTGTCAAGGTTGGCGTGACAGAAGATCTAGATTCCGAAAAGTCATTTTCAGGAAGCCAGACTGGTATTAACCCTTTCCCGGGGCTAAGACCATTTACAATGGAAGAGTGTTTTCTCTTCTTTGGTCGCGAAGGACAGGTTGATGAAATACTACTGAAATTATCCGCACATAGGTCCATTGCAGTAATGGGATATTCTGGCAGCGGAAAGTCGAGCTTGATGTATTGCGGATTGCTGCCAGTGCTTTACGGTGGTTTCGTCACAGAAACAGGCCCATTTTGGAGTATACTAACATCGCGCCCAGGCGATTCTCCTCTTAGTAATCTTACTGAATCCATTCTGAATTTCTTGGTTCAAGCTAAAAGGATTGAAGAGCAAGACAGGCATATTCATCGCGCCATTGTTAGTTCAGTCTTACGAAGCGGACCTAATGGATTAGTCGAGCTCTCCCGATTCATTCAGAAAGACGAGAAGGAAAATATTTTTTTTCTATTTGATCAATTTGAAGAACTCTTCAGGCATGCAGAAAAAGCGAATGAAGAATTTGTTGATGAAGCTACTGCTTGTGTAAATCTTATTCTTACAGCTGTAAAGCAGAAGGCAGTTCCCGTTTACATAGCCATAAACATGCGATCAGATTTTATTGGCGATTGCGCGGAATTTCAAGGGCTCACTGAGATGATTAACTCGAGCAACTATTTGGTGCCCCAAATGACTCGTGACCAGAAGCGCATGGCAATCGAGGGCCCAGTGGCTGTTAGTGGTGCAAGAATTTCTCCAAGACTTGTGAAACGATTGCTCAGCGATATAGGAGATCATCAAGACCAATTGCCGATTCTTCAGCATGCCATGATGCGTACATGGGAGTATTGGCATAGCAATCATGATTCGGGTGAGCCAATCGATATTCGGCATTACAATTCAGTCGGAAAAATTGATCAAGCTTTGTCGCTACATGCAAATGAAGCTTTTGAAGATTTGAATGGGCGCCAGAAAGAAATAGCTGAAGTTCTCTTCAAAGCCATAACAGAAAGAAACCAGGACAATCAAGGATTACGCAGGCCCTCCAAAGTTGGCCTGATTGCTGAACTTGGCAATGCTCAAGAGAAAGAAGTAATTGATGTAATTGATAATTTTAGGAAGTCGGGCCGATCATTTCTAATGCCCGGAGGAAATGTTCCTCTGGCTGCTGATTCTGTCATCGAACTTTCGCACGAAAGCTTGATGCGTATATGGACAAGACTCACCACTTGGGTAGAGGAAGAATCTGAATCTGCGTTGATGTATAAGCGGGTATCTGATGCAGCTGCAATGTACCAGATTGGGCGCACCAGTTTATGGAGGCCACCAGATTTGCAACTCGCGCTGAATTGGCAAAAAAAGCAGCGCCCCACACGGGCGTGGGCTCAGCGCTATGATGTTGCTTTTGAACGTGCCATTGTCTTTTTGGATACCAGCCGCATAACCTACGAGGCCGAATTAAAAAACCAGGAAATGTTGCAGCGAAGGATGCTGCGCAGAGCCCGAGTTACAAATCTTATCCTGGCCTTATTCCTGATGGTAGCCATTGGTCTTTTCTTTTATGGATTGATCAAAAGTATAGAAGCTGAAAAGAATTACGCAGATGCCAGTGCCCAAAGGGATAAAGCTGAACTTGCCAGCAGGGAGGCCCGGAAACAACGCGACCTTGCTGAAAAAACCGCGCAGGAGATTATTTTCAAGCAGTCGCAAATTGAAAGGCAGCGTGATCTTTTGGATCAATCTAATAAAGAATTGGGTATGCAGATTGTCAGGGCCGATAGTTTGAGACATCAGGCAGAGGCCAGCCTTGAGCAGGCTAAGCAGCAGACGATATTTGCCAATCAAGCTACTGATCTGGCTTGGTTACAACAAAAACGAGCAGACAGTTTAAAAGGAGTTTCCGATAACCGTTTGATGTTATCAATAGCACAGTCGCTCGAAGCAAAGTCAGAAGGGATTGACGATAAGGATTTAGCAGGTGCAACCGCTCTTCAAGGATATATCTACCATAATGAAAATGGTGGTAAGAAATACGATCCGTATGTATTCAGAGGCTTGTATTATGCGCTTACGAAATTATCAGGGGCGAATTACAATGCTTTAAAAGTGCCTGGAGACTTCAAAAGCAAAATGTTTGCACTGGCGGTATCTCAAAACTCCTCTTCATTCTTCACCACTGGAAATGATGGCCGTATATTCCAAGGTGACTTTATGACGCAGAAAGCGGATAAGATCATTAATGAAAAGAATTTCCCTAACCGGGTTGTCGCTCTAAGCAGAGATGATAAGTATTTAGTCAACGGAAGCGACTCCAGCTACATTGAAATTTTCAATTTATCGGATTTGAGTAAGTCACCCACAATTGTTTCCGGACATCACGGGCCAATTACCGATATTAAATTTCTGCCTGATAATTCAGGATTCATTTCTTCCTCAACAGACAAGACACTTCGGCTTACAAATCAGTTAAGTGGCGCCAGCAAAAAGATACTCGAAGTCACCTTTGACATAAAATCAATTGATATCAGTACCGATGGAAAATACCTGGTGGCAGGTTCAGCTTCAGGTAAAGTTATTTTGGTAAACCTGAAAGATTATTCATTTAAGGAGCTGAAAGATGAATCTCCTAACCGGGTGCTTTCGGTTGCCTTTCATCCCAAAAGATTTGCCATAGCCTACGGCCTGGAACAAATCAAGGAGAAAAGGGGAGTGGTGAAAATATTCGACATCAATGCCATGAAAGTGGAAAAGGAATTAGGTGGGCATAAGGCCGGAATCTCCAGTCTGCAATTCAGCCGTGACGGGTTGCTGCTGGCAAGTGCCGGGCTTGACCGTAAACTTCAAATGTGGGTTGTAGACCATGTAGATGATTTGCCAATCGTAATGGATAATAATAATGGATATGTGTGGTCGATCGCCTTCTCAAAAAATTCAGATCATTTGCTTGCCTCATGCAATGACGGAGAGATTCGCATTTGGCCTACCAACCCTAAAACGTTAGCTGATCAAATTTGTCCTAATCTGTCGCGAAATATGACAACTGAAGAATGGGACATCTATGTTGGTAACGAGTTACCATATCAGAAGACGTGTGCCAATTTACCATCACCAAAATAATTCTGATGGTACGATTTATACTACTTATTTCACTTGCTTCTTTTGCGAGAGCCGCTCTTAGTCAAGGAAAGGATTGTGAACAAATACTTAATCAAGCTACAGTTGAATATGAAGCGGGAAGATTCTATAGTTTACCAGGAATACTCAAACCTTGTCTTGATAATGGCTTTTCGAAGGAGCAGAAGGTAAGAGCATATCTTCTCCTCACCCAATCCTATTTAGTTCTGAATGATCCAATAGCAGCAGAAAATAGTTACCTGTTGCTACTGAAAGCAGATCCTGAATATGTAGCCAATCCAACGCGCGATCCAATAGACGTTTACTATTTGAGTAAAAAATTTATCACCACTCCTTTATTTACTCCATACTTAAGAGTAGGGATGAATACCTCTTTGCCACGCATTATCTACTCTGTAAGCACTAGCCCAATGCAATCGAAGAGTGAAAATGCTTATAAGCCAGGATATCAAATAGGGGCAGGGATTGATTGGAATATTAATGAGAGGTGGAGTATTGGCTTAGGCTTTGGATATGCGCGGAAATCATTTAAGACTACTAATGACAATACTGGAGCCGGGGTAAATACCATTTTTACTGAGAAGCAAGATTGGATTGACATACCTCTCTTCGTTAAGTATTCAAAAGACTCGGGTAAATTCAGACCTTTTGCCTATGTCGGATTATCGGCTAACCTACTCCTCAACGCTAAGCTTGCGGCTGAAGCAATTGACTATAATTCTCCGAGTACCAATGTTCAGCAGGTATCTCAAGGTCCTGATATTTCCATTTCTTATAAAAGAAATTTCTTCAATCGCTCGATTGTCCTCGGAGGAGGTCTTAAATATAAGATTGGCAAAAACTTTTTGTTTGCCGATATGCGGTACTTAGCCGGCCTTAATAACATCGCAAAAAATTCATACACTACTTCAACTGGCCAGTTTGATCCATTGATATCAAGCTATCCGTATGCATCAAATTTTTTCAGGCTTGACAATCTTTCGATTTCTATCGGTTATATAAAACCCATTTATGATCCTAGAAAACGAAAGCCTGCCGTGACCGGCTTATTAGAGAAGTTAGGTTTAAAGAAGAACAGGAAAAAATGAAGCGATACCAACTACTATTTATTTTTTTGGTGATCGCATTTGCTTGTGACACAACATCGAACATAAAGCCTCCCGGCAGAAATTATTTTGTTAAATATTTTGGAGGAGATGGAAATCAAACTGCAGTTGGCCTGATTGCAAATAGCGATGGCACCTTTTTTATTTTAGGTAACTCAAGAGTGGTTGCCAGTGACACTCAAAAAGTGTATTTGGCAAAAGCCGATGCCCAAGGAAACCTCATTTGGCAAACAACCTATGGTGATGCTGAACTGGAAGCAAGAGACTTCGCTGTCAGCAACGGAGTTATTGTGGTTGCTGCTAATAGAGCCCCGGGTCCCGGAAGTATCGATAAGCATATACAATTGATACAATTCACTCAGGACGGAGTTGCTTCCAACAATGTTATACTTCAAATTCCACAGCAACCATCTTCTGTTACAAGAGCTAATTCAATCTCAGTATTAAGCAATGGAGATTTTCTGGTGTCGGGTAATACGGGTTATGTTGGAGGTCAGACTTCACATAGCCAAGATGCATTGCATTTTCGCACGGATAAAAATTTGACTCAAAGAGCTGTGTTGTGGCAGAATACCTATGGCCAAGGAATTAGCAATAATGAGGTAAGAGCCTTCCAATATTTGGATTCTATTTATGTTTTTGGGCATACTGATTTTCCCAACCTAACAGATCAAAACTTTTGGGCTTTTAGTTTGCATAATTCTACCGGAGCTACGGATGGCAATTCAGATGACCCCGCAGAATTTGTAATTAACGGTTCGGATGAAATAGTTACCAGTGCTCAAAAGGCAATAGCAGGTGGATACTTGATGACCGGTTATTCTATTGACAATAGCCAGAACCAAACCCTGAAAATAATTAAGCTAAGGTCCAATATTTTAGATTTTAAAGCCAGCGATATTCAATTCAATTATCCAGGCAGATCGTTGGGCCAGGGTAGCACACCCTTTGCCACTGCCTGTAATGCTTCCTCAGGATATTTAGTTCTTGCAAACTCAAACAGTGCAGAGACTAGCAGTGATATGATGCTCATTAAGCTTGATTACGCCTTAAGAGAAGTTTGGAATAGTCCTGCAATTTTGGGAGGAGACGGAAAAGATATGGTGGCAGCAGTTGCTGAATTGCCTGATGGACATATTATAGTATTGGGAACAATGAATCTTGGCAAGCCAGCAGAACAGTATAAAATCACTTTGATGAAATTAAATTCACAAGGTAAATTGACTGACTGATGGCTTAGTTTGACGGTTACTTTTATGAGGCTTTAATTATCTACAAATTGTTGGACTATAGTCATTTTATGTTAAAGGCAACTGGCCGGTGTATTCCTAAGACATCTCTGAACTTGTATTCAACTAAGTTTGGTGTAGCTTTTTTTGCGATTTCCCTTCTGATTTCCACCAGCGCGTTTGGTCAGGCAACCTTCTATTCAACTGCAGATGGAAACTGGTCAAGCGCTGGGACGTGGTCAATTTTTTCAGGATCAGACGGAGATGGAATCCCTGACTCAAATGATGATGTGATTGTTAGGGGAACTTTCTTAGTGACGATTGATGCAAATTCAGCTTGCAACACTCTTCAAATTGGAGGAATAGCTAATGGTACTCTTAATAATTATGGAACAGTCGATTTCTCGGGTGCTTTTTCCCTTGCCATTACTAATGGACTTGGTGTTGGTGGTTACGGCAACGTAGCTAGAAATGGTTGGCTGTTATTTTCAAGTGGCTCTAGTGTTTCGGCTTCATTTTTATTATTTGGGAGCTCGAATGGCACACCTGGAGACGGTAATTTAATAGATATGTCCTCCGGGGGAACAATGACCCTTGGCTCCATCACTGTAAATTCTGCAGTTACTAATACGTGGACACCAGGAACAGGCACACTTGTGTTGAATACAACCAATACATTACCCAATAGTGTACTTACTTCATTTAATAATCTTACAATCAACGGAGGTACAACAACGTTGGGAGTAGGTGTTTCAATCACCAATGCTCTAAGTGTAACAAGTGGAAGTTTTAATCTTAGCACATTCAATGTTTCCAGCGTAGGTTCAGTTGATATGACTGGCACTTCCATTACAGGCTCGGGTACAATGACGCTTGGAGGCAACATCAATACCAATTCCAGTACTACTACAGCTACCATAAGTGCGCCACTTTCTCTGGGTGCAACCCGAACAGTAACCGTAGCCAATGGAACAGCAGATCCAGATTTGACAATTTCCTCAGTGATCACTGGTGTAGGATTTGGATTGATTAAAAGTGGAGCTGGAGCTCTTATGCTTTCAGGATCTAATACGTTTACGGGCGGATTAACAATCAACACTGGAACTATCAGGCTTGGTAATGCAGGTGCCTTAAATTCGGGAGCGCCAAATACGGTGACCTTCGGATCGGGAAGCACCGGTACACTTCAGCTAAATGGAAATAGCGTTTCAGTTTCGGGTTTAAACACAAATGCAACGGTCGGTAGCCCATTTATTGAAAATGGTGCAGCAGGAACGAGTACACTAACAATCAATACTTCTGCTTCCAACACTTATGCCGGTGTTTTGCAAAATGGATCTGCAGGAACATTGGCTATCACCAAAAGCGGAAGTGGCTCATTAGTGCTAAGTGGAAATAACACTTACAGCGGAACAACAACTCTTTCTGCAGGCTCTTTAGATATTAATAGTACAACTGCTCTTGGAACAGGAACTTTTACAATCAGCGGAGGCTCCATTGATAATACAAGTGGAGGCGCTATTTCATTAACGAATAACAACGCGCAGAACTGGAATTCAGATTTCACTTTTACTGGAACCAATAATTTAGACTTAGGCACAGGTGCCGTAACGCCAAATGCAAGCCGTCAAGTAACCGTAAGTGGAGGAACGCTGAAAGTTGGTGGAGCCATTGGCGGAGGCGCCATCAGCATAACGAAACTTGGAAGCGGTGCTTTAACTCTGGCCGGAGCAAATACTTTTACCTCTGGAGTGACATTGACCAGCGGAACATTGAATATCAATAATGCAACTGCTCTCGGAACCGTTGCAGGAACATTTACTATTAACGGAGGAGGAACAATTGATAACACCAGTGGCGGAAGTATAACAACGCTTAATTATCCTCAAGCATGGAATTCCGATTTCACGTTTGCCGGCACTCAAAATCTAAATCTTGGCACTGGTACTGTGACTATGAGTGCAAGTCGCCAGGTAACGGTAAGTGCAAATACGTTAACAGTTGGCGGAACCATTTCGAATGCATTCAATTTGACAAAAGCAGGTGCAGGAACACTTAGCTTTGGAAGCAATTCGATTACGCTCAATAGTCTTGCCATAAGCGCAGGAGCCTTGACGAGTAGCTCAGGTACTGTTAATCTTTCGGGAGACTTTTCTAACTCAGGAACCTTTAGCCACAACAGCGGAACTATCAATTTCAATGGCGGATCAACTCAAGCAGTTGCAGGGGTAACCTATTTCAATCTGACAATGTCAGGCGCTGGCCAAAAGAATGCATCTGGATCAATTACGGCCAACAGTCTGAATAATTCTTCGGTATTTGATATGGCGGGAAATACATTAACTGCCGGATCAATTACCAATACCGGAACTATTCGTTTCTCTGGCGCAAGCAATGGCCTTGCTATCCCCGCAGGGACAATTGAATATTATGGTGCCTCACAAACAGTTACAGCTGGTACTTATAACAACTTAATAATTAATCAGTCGAGTGGTGAAGCAAGTTTAGCCGGTGATGTCACTGTAAACGGTGTGCTGACTTTAAGCTCGGGTAATTTAAATATTGGCGGTAGTAATTTAATTCTTGGTTCTGCCGCAACAATATCTGTTGCGGCTCCTTCTGCTTCCAAAATGATCATTGCTTCCGGTGGAAGCGAAGTACGAAAAACTTTTACGGCAAACGGATCTTTTACTTTTCCTATTGGCGATAATTCCGGAACGAAAGAATATTCACCGATAACATTAAGTGTTACAGGCACCGCTTATAGTTCAGCTTACGTTGGTGTTTCCGTTGTTGATTCAAAGCACCCCAATAATTCGAGCGGTTCCTTTTTCTTAACGCGCTACTGGAATGTTTCTCAATCCGGAATTACAACTTGCCAGGCAACAGTAACCGGAACCTATGTTAATGCAGATGTTAATATTGGTGGAACAGACGCATCGATAAGTGCAGCTCAGCTTAATGGCGCGTTTAGCCAATCAACAAATCCGTGGGTAAAATTTTCAACACTTGGCGGCAATACATTAACCGCTACTTCAGCTACGATTACAGCAGGCCAAACCTCTGCATTCACGGGGATTACTAAGGCAAGTCCTACCGTAGGAATTGCGGGTGGTGGCGTCACTATTTGTAGTGGCTCATCCGCTTCACCTATTGCCACCGGGTCAGGAGATGCTTCATTTACTTATTCATGGAGTCCGACAACGGGGTTGAGTTCAGCCGTTGTTGCAAACCCAACAGCTTCGCCAACATCCACAACGGCTTATATCGTTACCGCAACAGATGGTAACGGCATAACAGCCACCAACAATACTACGATAACTGTTGACCAGCAGCCGACTACAGCTGCAGCGGGATCAGATATTAACCAATGCAATACAAGCAGTTTCATATTAGCAGGAAACAATCCAACGACAGGTTCAGGAGTGTGGAGTGTGTTCGGAGTCAATCCTGGGGTTACGATCACAACACCATCCGCTTTTAATAGCGATGTAACAGGATTAACAGGAGGAAATACAGTGACGTTACGCTGGACAATAAGTAATGGAGTTTGTACGAGCAGCTTTGATGATGTGGTGTTAACGAACTATGCACCCGCGGCCCCGAGTGGAGCTACGATTGCAGGAACAGATATAGCACAGTGCAACAATGGAAGCTTCACGTTAGCGGGAACAGCCGCTACGACCGGTGCCGGAGCCTGGAGTATCCAGAGCGGAGCCGTGACGATCACGACCCCGACTTCGAATACCAGCGGAGTGACGGGCTTAGCTGCAGGCAGCAGTGCGACACTGAGATGGACGATTACCAATGGCAGTTGCAGCACGTTCGATGATGTGATCATCACGAACGATCAAACCCCGACCGTAGCTGCTGCAGGCACCGATATCAACCAATGCAATACAACCGGCTTCACACTGGCAGGCAATAATCCAACGACAGGTTCAGGCTTGTGGAGTGTGTTCGGAGTGGACCCCGGAGTAACAATCACGACACCTACCTTGAATACCAGCGGAGTGACCGGCTTGACAGCCGGCAACACGGTGACGTTGCGATGGACCATTACGAATGGCACGTGCAGCAGCTTTGATGATGTGGTGTTAACGAACTATGCGCCCGCAGCCCCGAGTGGAGCTACGATTGCAGGAACAGATATAGCACAGTGCAACAATGGAAGCTTCACGTTAGCGGGAACAGCCGCTACGACCGGTGCCGGAGCCTGGAGTATCCAGAGCGGAGCCGTGACGATCACGACCCCGACTTCGAATACCAGCGGAGTGACGGGCTTAGCTGCAGGCAGCAGTGCGACACTGAGATGGACGATTACCAATGGCAGTTGCAGCACGTTCGATGATGTGATCATCACGAACGATCAAACCCCGACCGTAGCTGCTGCAGGCACCGATATCAACCAATGCAATACAACCGGCTTCACACTGGCAGGCAATAATCCAACGACAGGTTCAGGCTTGTGGAGTGTGTTCGGAGTGGACCCCGGAGTAACAATCACGACACCTACCTTGAATACCAGCGGAGTGACCGGCTTGACAGCCGGCAACACGGTGACGTTGCGATGGACCATTACGAATGGTACATGCAGCAGTTTTGATGATGTGGTGTTAACGAACTATGCGCCCGCAGCCCCGAGTGGAGCTACGA
>CBRFFM010000022.1:0-45816 GCA_967789005.1 uncultured bacterium
AGTCTTTTATCATCGTTAGCGTTTCAATGCTCTTCGCTGTTATTCTCGCCATCATAACGTTGCCCGGAATGAATGGCATTACCGGGAGAACTTTAGACTTCAAGCAATACTTAACGCTGCAGAACATTGCATTACTCTTTGTTTCGACAATCATGATCGGTGTCATCGCGGGTTCTTACCCTGCATTCGTGTTGTCGTCATACCGGCCCGCGACTATATTAAAAGGAATGAGCAAATCCGCTAAGACAGGTGTCACCCTTCGGCAAGGGTTGGTGATCCTCCAGTTCAGTCTTTCCATCGCACTCATTGCTGGTACAATGATCGTTTCCTTCCAGATGAGCAATATCATTAATAAGGATCTGGGGTTCGACAAAGAGCGTATGCTGATCCTCGACTACAACTACGATGAGACGGTCAACGACAAGCGTGAAGTCTTGAAAACAGAATTGGAATCGAACCCCGATATTTTGTCGGTTGCTTTCTCGCGGAGTGTACCCGGAAGTTATTTTCCGAATGCATACACGGAGATCATCACAACTGACGGTGCAATGAAAGGTATGGGGCAGCCCGTCTTTCAGGTGGGAATGGATTTTGTTAACCACTACGGATTGAAGTTGGTGGCAGGTCGTTCCTATTCAAGGGATCATCCTTCAGATACGATCGGTGGCCTTGTGCTTAACGAGGCAGCTGCTAAACAATACGGTTACTCAAACCCCGCTGATATCGTTGGTAAAAAATACAAACAATGGGGCAAGGAAGGAGAGGTCATTGGTGTTGTAAAAGACTTTAACTACATCTCGTTGCACCGGAACATCGAACCGTTAACACTTCCATACGAACCCTATGCCTGCCGCTATGTTTCGTTAAAGATAAAATCGGACGACATCCCCTCGACCATCAAGGCAGTGCACAAGATCTGGACAACACTGGCACCGCATCGGCCATTTCTCTACAGTTTCCTTGATGACGATTTCAATCGCCAGTACCAAAAGGATTTCAATTTCAAAAACTTGTTCTCAATATTTTCCTCATTGGCGATATTCATCGCTTGCCTCGGATTACTCGGGCTGGCTACTTACACTACAGAAATCCGCACGAAGGAGATCGGCATCCGCAAAGTGCTCGGAGCTAACATCAGCAGCATCGTGACGTTGTTGTCGAAGGACTTTATTTTACTCGTCATCATTGCGATCATCGTTGCCACACCGGTGGCCTGGTACAGCATGGATCGTTGGCTGGAGAGTTTTGCTTATCGCGTGGAAATTCACTTCTGGACTTTCTTACTTGCGGGCCTTGTTGCCATTGCCATCGCTGCACTTACGATAAGTCTCCAGGTAATTAAAGCCGCAGGCGGTAACCCGGTAGATTCGTTGAGAAGCGAGTAAGTGGATCTTCAGTTTCGGGACACTCAGCAAACGCAGCCTCTCAGAAACGCGAGACTCTACTGAGAAGCTGACTGGCCACATCAAATAGACCTGACTGACTTGCGCGGTCGGTGTTCTTCAATGTAACAACACCGATCTTGGGCAAGCCCAAACAATCCTCTTAATATCCCGTATAATGCGATTTACATTATATCTAAATCCCAAGCTTGCTCATGAAAAAATCATTCTTACTTTTTACAATTATTCATTTGACGTGCTGCGCACAGGCGCAAGAGATTAACAGAAAAATAGAAAGCTTGATTGATTCCTATTCTGAAATATATAGGTTCAACGGGGTAGCACTGGTGAGCAAGAATGGTAAAATCCTATTTGAAAAAGGTTTTGGCTATCGCGATATTAAAAACGAAATACCCAACACGCCCAATACTATTTACCAAATCGGTTCGATGACGAAACAGTTCACTGCTGTTGTTATCCTGAAGCTGGCTGAGCAAAAGAAACTAACATTACAGGATAAGTTAAGCATCTATTTTCCTGACTACCCGCGAGGAAATGAAATAACGATCGAGCATTTGCTTACACACACGTCAGGTATTTATGAATATTTTAGAAGTGCACAGTATAACAATCGCGATCTAAAAAAACCGCTCAGCAAAGAAGAACGGATGTCTTTTTTTAGAGACAAGCCTCTTGATTTCGAACCGGGAACGAAATTTTCGTACTGCAACTCCGGGTACGAACTCCTCGGTTTGATCATTGAGCAACTCACGCATAAATCTTACGAGCTGGTAGTAAGAGAATTTATACTGAACCCGCTAAAAATGAGTCATTCGGGATTTGATTTTGTTGGGTTGAATAGTAAAGACAAAGCAAAGCCATATTCACTTTATTCGAAGAAAGAAATTACGGAAGCGATATCGTGGGATTCGACCGCGACTTATGCTGCAGGTTCTTTATACAGCACTGTCCAGGATCTGTATTTATGGCACAAAGGGTTGCTGAATAATCAGATCATATCAAAGTCTAGTTTAGAAAAAGCATACGTTCCATTTAGAAACGGATATGGTTATGGCTGGTGGATAGATTCACTCTTTCAAAAAAGAGTTATTTCTCATGGAGGAAACGTGCAAGGCTTTACTACGCACATGATAAGAATACCTGAAGATGATGTCTGCATCATATTGATCAATAACACCTACAACCATGAAATTGAAACTATCGGAAATGCCATCGTTGCCATCCTCTATGATAAACCTTACAAGATTTTAAAAGCAGCAAACCTCAGCCACACTGCGCTTGAAAAATATTTGGGAGATTACGATGTCTCATCCGATTACCTGGTTAAGATAACAACAGAAGATTCTCATTTATATATGCAGGTAAATGCTGAACCTAAAATTGAAGTGTTTGCAGAAAAAGAAAACTATTTCTTTCTAAAGAATGAAGATGTCAGGATAAGATTTAAGGCTGATGATAAGGGTAAGATTATTCAAATAGGTATTTTTCGAGGGCTTAATTCCAAGCTCGGAGATAAGAAAAGTTAGATCACCTACTTACTTTTAGACAGAGCCACTTAAACGATGGCTCTTTTTTTATTTCTCGCCAGAGTCTCGCTTCGGACATGTGCTCGATGATGCCGCTAAGAAGTACTGAGTAAACGAAGAGTTTCGGGTGAGATGCCGGAACGCCATTACTCATTCCAACGCAGTCCGGCATGACAGTTAAGTTTGTTTGTATTGACCTCTCTTTTATTATTTGTCATTCCGGCCGAGGCACGAGTGCCGGAATCTCACACGGTCGTCTGGTTTAGTCTGAACTAGTGGCTGCGAGTAATTTCTCTGCAGGCTCTCTGCTTCGGACTCTGGCGCATCACAACGCAGCCTCCCCGAAACGACACTGCTGAGAAGTAGAATGTTATTCATTTAAGTGGCAACGTGAAATAGAACTTCGCTCCTTTGCCGACCTCCGCTTCAGCCCATATTTTGCCGCCATGTCGATGAATAATATTTTTGACCAAAGCAAGTCCTACACCTGTGCCTTCGAAATCGGCCGCTTTATGTAATCGTTGAAATACTCCAAAGAGTTTATCAGCGTAGTTCATATTGAAACCAGCACCATTGTCTTCAACTGAATAACAAATCATTCCGTTCTCTCTTGTACATGCGATATCAATTTTTGCTAATTCTTTTTTGCTGGAGTATTTCAGCGCATTAGACAGAAGGTTCACCCACACCTGACGAAGGAGGCTGTAATCTCCGGCTGCCGGTTCTAGGTTTGCCAAAGTAGCATCAACTTTCCTTGATGGCTCTTGTAAAAGGAGATCATCAAGCACTGCCCTTACCAGTTTATTCGTATCAATTTGTGAAATCGTCAATTCCTTGCGTCCTAGCTTGGAGAATTCAAGAAGATCTGTAATCAGTCGATCCATTCTTTTTGCACCGTCTATTACCACATCGGCAACTCTATCAAATTCCCCATCATTTATTTTCGAAGAAAAATCCTCTTTTAATATTGAAGCATATCCGGAGAGAGACCTGAGAGGTGAGCGTAAATCATGTGATACAGAGTAAGCGAATGATTCAAGTTGCCTGTTTGCTTCTTCGAGTTGTTCGGTACGTGTCTTTACTTTTATTTCAAGTTCTTCATTTGCCCTGACCAGTTCGAATTGCACTTCCTTGAGAGGCGTAACATCAATCAGGACAAACATGATCGCAAATATTTCATCTTTACTATCTCTCAAAGGCACAACTTTCATCAAGGAGTAAGAGCCTGAAAGCGTTTGCCGCTCTACCAAAATAGTTTCTCCCGCAAAAGCCCTTCGGATAACGCCTTGGTAATAAATATAATTTTCGGGAGTGATTGCTTCACTGATTTTTTTACCGGGCATGGTTTCTTTCACATATCCCATCTTCAAAAGAAAATCACCTTCTGCAAGTAGGTAGCGCTCTTCCCGATCTAAAATAGTGATGGCGGTGCCCGGAATATTGGCTGCCAGAATTCTGTAGATGCGGTCGGTGTCTCCTGCATCTTTCGCTTCGTTTTGAATGATGATATCGGAGAGCTTTCCTTTGAGCTTGTAATTTTCCTCTTCCAGTTCTGTCAGGCGATTGAGCAAGCCTTCTGTTCCGCCATGTCTTACTTTCCAGCTAAAGAGTGTATTTAAACTTATCTTGTATTCGCGGCAGAGATCATCTGGGTTCGCTCCCTGGTCCAAGAGTTTTAAAATCGACACAATTTGTGTTTCAGAAAATTGAGATGTCGCCATACCATTAAATTACATGATTTCAGATTATTCTGCGACATCATTTTGGCAACCGTCATTTCTCGACAAGACTCTCGCTTCGGACTCTGGCGCATCACAAACGCAGCTACACCGATGAGAAGTTACTTTAGGTATTCGGAAAATCTTATGATCGTGGTTTTATTGAATTTCTTAAGGTCTAAAAGGTCGTGATCGCCTGTTACCAAGAAATCTGCATTACCATCTCTGGATAACGAAAGCAAAAAATTATCCTTGGCATCTCGGCAAACGCTAACACTGCTTTTGACATCAACTATTTCTCCATAAACATCAAACAAATCAATCAGCTGTTCGATGTCTTGTTTACTGAAATACTTTTTGAATTTCGGTCTGTCGGCAACTGAAAGGAATTCCTCGATCAACTCGAGGCTGAAGAGAAGTTTAACTTTACCCTTCTTTAGTTTGTCGTCAAGCTTTTTGTAGTCTTTGGTTATCAGGAAGCTTATCCAAAGATTGGTGTCGATTATAATACGATCAGCCTTTCTTGCCATACCGCTTTGACCGAACTAACTCAACCTCTTTTGTGATCTCTTCTAGTGAAATCCCTTTTCTTTTGGTTCTCAGTTTTAATAGAAGCGCTTCAAAAGATTTGATAGGGTTTTTATCGCGGATGTTGATTAGGTCTAAATCAGCCAGGTCTTTAAGAATCCTTTTGGCTTTGGGGTTTACAATATCAATTTTCATTGTTTCCATAAACCAAAGATACAAATTGAATAGTCAGATTGGAAGAGTTTCATTTCTCGCTAGAGCCTCCACAACGCAGCGTCCCCGAAACGGGAGACACTGCTGAGAAGGGGGCTAAGGGACCAACAAGAACTAAAGGAAAGAAACTTCTGTCCTTACCTATACTTCTTTTCTAATTTCTTAATTATTTTATTTAACCTACCTATGGCATCCTCGAATGAGGCCTTGTCAGGGATTTTGATTCCGTGAACTATATTATTTCTGAATCTTCTCAAAGAATCATACTCCATCAACTCTGGTTCACTTAGCAAGCGCAGATCTTTAAAAACCCTGAATGGAAAAAAAGTGTAGGCTCTTCTATCAGCTGGAGAAGATCTTTCATTTACAATTTTCCGGGTTAATCGCTCAACCTTTATCCACTCAGACAAAAATTGTCCAATTAAGGTTTGAACACCCTCCTCTGGTTTTGCATCAGAAAATTTATACTGATGCTTTATACTGTCTTCTTTTTTTATTTTTTCGAAAACGGAATATAGTTTAGAGTTTTCAGAGAGAATGATGTCTATAAGCTGCTCGGCAATGGGGCGTTTTTCCTCCTGTGGAATGACTTTACTGATATATCTCTTTACCTTGTCTGGCTTATCAAGCTTGGTCACCGTCAAAAATTTCATCAAGAGATCAACCCTCCCCATGAACGGCTCAGTCTTCATTTTTGGGTAGTCTATTTTCAAAACATCATAAATGAAAGATGAGAGTTCAAAGTGATTATTAAATTGTTTATCCTCTTTCTCTATCCTTCTTTTAAATGCTCGCTGCAGCCTCTCAAGTGAAATCTCACCTGTCAAAACAAGCCCGTTAAGCTCGTCTAAGATTGCATACTCATCTTCGGACAGGTTTCCACCCTGGGGTTTGTAAACTAAGTCATGTTCAACTTCCGCCCAAGCGTGCATCAAAACGGATGCAACTTGTATTTCGATCAGGGCCTTAGAAAATCTCTTAGCTGGGCCATTCAATTTCGTGTCTTTTATATGGACGCGATAATGAGTGGCTCTATATCCATCGAATACTTTATCATATTTCTTCTTCGAGCTAATTGGAAAACGTTTCGTCTTTTTTACTCTAAAATGTTCGTTAAGTAATGTATCAACATCCTCCCTGTCGCCAGGGAAATAAAGAGCTATTCTTACACCAGCCAAATCAATTATGTCTTGATAGATATCTTCAATGGTCTGGTAGTTCTTTGCTCCTGACCTTTTTTTGATTTTGTCTTCAAGTCGATCATAACGTTTTGCTCGATAAGTTACAATTGCTCTGATGCCATTTGACTCCAAGAGAGTTTCGGCTTGGGACGCGCAAATCCTTGCGGCCTCTGAGTAAAAATCGTACTCCTTCAAATATCTCTCTAAAAAGTCGCCAACTATTTTCATACTTAAATATACTAATTGTTTAAAGTACTCCCGGCCAGGGATGGGAGCGGCACCCCGCAGCAGCGATTGCAAGTGCAATGGCGCGAGGAGTATAGCGTACAGCCCGGTGACCGCCTCGGGCAGGCCGCCTACAGAAATTTCAAATTGCGAATGACAAATTACAAATTGGTCCTGTGAGAATCTAGTATCCAGAATCTAGCATCGAGCCGCAAGAAATTTTTAACTTTACGATCCTTTTTAAACTGAAAACGAAAGCAAAGCCGTCAGACCGCTAAATGCTGCTGCAAACAAGCGGTCAGACGGCTAGGACTGAAACTTAGAATACATGATGACCGAAGAAAAGAGTTTGAACTTCATTGAAGAGATTATCGAGGCCGACTTGAAGGCCGGAAAACATAAGAGCATTGCTACGCGCTTTCCGCCTGAGCCCAACGGCTACCTGCACATAGGCCACGCCAAAAGCATTTGCCTCAACTTTGGCCTCGCACAAAAATATGGCGGCAAAACCAACCTGCGCTTTGATGACACTAACCCGGTGACGGAAGAAACCGAATACGTAGAGAACATCAAGGCGGATGTGAAGTGGCTCGGCTTTGAGTGGGCCGAAGAACTGTATGCCTCGGATTATTTTCCGCAGCTGTATGCATTTGCCGTGAAGCTGATCAACAAAGGCCTGGCGTATGTAGACGACAGCACGAGCGAGGAGATGGCTCACCAAAAAGGAACGCCTACGCACCCGGGCACGAACAGCACCTATAGAAGCAGAAGTATTGAAGAGAATCTGAAGTTGTTTACCGAAATGAAAGAAGGCAAACACCCGGACGGCTCGAAAGTACTGCGCGCAAAAATTGATATGGCTCACGTGAACATGCTCATGCGCGACCCGGTGATTTACCGTGTGAAGCACGCGCACCATCACCGCACGGGCGATGCGTGGTGTGTGTACCCAATGTATGACTTCGCCCACGGACAAAGCGACTCGATCGAGCAGATCACGCACAGTGTGTGCACGCTGGAGTTTGTGCCGCACCGCGAGTTGTACGATTGGTTTATTGAGAAGCTGGAGATCTATCCTTCGAAACAATATGAGTTCGCGCGACTGAACATGACCTACACCATGATGAGCAAGCGCAAGCTCATGCAACTGGTGAACGAAAAATTAGTGAGCGGCTGGGATGACCCGCGCATGCCTACGCTAAGTGGCGCTCGCAGAAGAGGTTTTACGCCTGAAGCTTTCCGCGAGTTTTGTGATAAGATAGGTATAGCTAAACGCGAAAACCTGATCGACATCAGCTTGCTGGAGTTTTGTGTGCGTGATCAACTGAACAAATCTGCGCAACGCAGGATGGTGGTATTTGATCCGCTGAAAGTGGTGATCACGAATTATCCTGAAGGAAAATCAGAGATGATGCCTTCTGAAAATAATACTGAAGCTGAGAATGCGGGTGTGCGCGAGATGCCGTTTAGTCGCGAATTGTTTATTGAGAAGGATGACTTCATGGAAGTTCCTCCGAAGAAATATTTCAGATTATCGCCCGGTGGCATGGTGCGGTTGAAGAGTGGATTCATCATCAAGTGTGAAGAAGTGATTAAAGACGCAAACGGAAATGTGAAGGAGCTTCGTTGCACGTACATTCCTGAAAGCAGAAGTGGACATGATACTTCGGGCGTTGCGGTGAAAGGTGTGATCCATTGGGTAAGTGCTGCTCATGCGGTGGCTGTTGAAGTTCGTCAGTATGAGAAACTCTTCTTAACCGAAGACATGAACGCCATTGAAGATGATTTCAAAAATCATTTAAACCCGAACTCGTTGCAAGTGCTTCCTAAAGTTTATGCGGAGCCTGCGCTGGTGAATGCAAAGGCTGGTGAACATTTTCAGTTTTTGCGAATGGGGTATTTTTGTTTGGATCCGGATTCGACTTCTGAAAAATTAGTGTTTAACAGAACGGTTACACTGCGCGATAGCAAGTAGAATCGTTATCCGTTATTAGTTAATCGTTAATAGTTCGATCACAATGACTCTTCACGATTAACGAATAACGATTAACCATTAACGATACCATGGAGCAAGCAAACAACCCACTACACGGCAAAACACTGGAGATGATTTTGAATCACCTCGTGGGGCTGTATGGTTGGGAGGATTTGGGAAACATCATTAAGATCAATTGCTTCCAGCATGATCCGAGTATTAAATCAAGTCTTACTTTTCTTAGGAAGACGCCATGGGCGAGGAAGAAGGTGGAACAGCTTTATTTGGACTCTTTGAGAGGTTAATCGTTATACGTTAATAGTCTTTGCTTCAATACACTACTAACAATTAACTTTTAACGAATAACGATTAACGCATACCTCCAGCGCAAACGTTTACGGGACTTTATCTTGATCATTACTTCTGAGGAGTGATTTTAAAATTTAGTTTTAAAATCTTAACCAATAAGTATGAAGTATTCTCTTTCTCTCCTTCTCGTATTTCTATTCACTCAAAGCTTTTCGCAAACCATTCAGTCGCCTGATCATCGGCTAAGGCTGTCCTTCAGTTTGGCAGCAAACGGGGAGCCTGTTTATCAACTTACATTCAACCACAAGCCAATTGTAAAACCAGGCAAGCTTGGTTTGGAATTGAAAGGTCAGCCTCATCTTGTTTCTGGGTTTTCAATCTCCAAAGTTGACTCAGCACTTGTCGATGAAAGCTGGAACCCGGTTTGGGGTGAAGTGAAAACGATTCGAAATAATTATAGGGAGTTAATTGCAACGCTCGTGCAGAAGGAAACTTCACGCACCATGCGATTGCATTTTAAATTATTTAACGATGGACTTGGATTCCGCTATGAATTTCCTAATCAGTCGAAGCTTACTCATTTTGTAGTTACTGCCGAGAAGACGGAATTCAACATGACTGGAGATCACAAAACGTTTTGGATCCCCGGAGATTACGATACGAACGAATACAGTTACTACACCACCAAGTTGAGTGAGACCAGTCCGGAGAAAGCAAAGACTGCTGACGAGATCTCTGCGCGGTTTCCAATTGCTAACGCAGTTCAAACTCCGTTGATGATGAAAACGGCCGATGGCCTTTACATCAACATCCACGAAGCTGCTCTAGTCAACTATCCGGCTATGATTCTGGATGTGAATAGAACAACTTTTGGTCTCACTTCGCATTTGGTAAGCGATGCCGTTGGCAACAAAGCTTATCTCCAAACTCCTTTCAACACACCGTGGAGAACAATTGTTGTAAGTGACAAAGCTGCCGACATCCTTTCATCTAAAATTATTTTGAATCTGAATGAGCCAACTAAAATTGAAGATGTAAGCTGGATTAAGCCGATGAAGTTTGTAGGTGTGTGGTGGCAAATGCACGTGGGCTCTGGAAGCTGGAACTATGCCGACACGGGCAACTTGACTTTGAAAAATACCGACTGGAAGAAATTGAAACCAAATGGAAAACACGCAGCCAGTACCGAAAACACCAAGCGCTACATTGATTTTGCTGCGAAGCATGGTATCACCGGAGTACTCGTAGAGGGATGGAATGTGGGTTGGGAAGATTGGTTCGGTCAATGGAAAGAAGATGTCTTTGATTTTGTAACGCCTTACCCTGATTATGATGTGAAAGAATTACAGCGATATGCCGCATCGAAAGGAGTCAAGATCATCATGCACCATGAGACATCGGCATCCGTCACTAATTATGATCGCAGATTGGATGAAGCTTTTCAATTCATGAAAGATAATGGCTACGATGCGGTGAAGAGTGGATATGTTGGCCGTATCATTCCACGAGGCGAGCATCACGATAGTCAGTGGACAATCAACCATTATAATAGAGTGGCCGAAAAAGCTGCTCAATATAAAATCATGTTGGATGCCCACGAACCCGTAAGACCAACTGGCCTTCATCGCACATTCCCCAACTGGATGGCATGTGAAGCTGCACGAGGAAATGAATTCAATGCGTGGAGTGTTGGCAATCCTCCCGATCATGAAACGATTTTACCATTCACCCGCTTGATGGGCGGACCCATGGATTATACACCGGGAATATTCCAGGTGAAGATGAACTACTACAACCCGAAGAGTGAGAACCAAGTACATACCACCCTTGTGAAGCAAATGGCTTTGTATGTTACGTTATACAGTCCGCTACAAATGGCCGCTGACTTAATAGAGAATTACGAAAAGCATTTGGATGCATTTCAGTTTATCGAAGATGTAGCTGTAGATTGGGATGACACACGCATACTCGAAGCGGAGCCTGGTGATTACATCACAACTGCTCGCAAGGCAAAAGGAAAAGAGGAGTGGTATTTAGGTGCAATTACAGATGAGAATGGTCGCATGGCGACAGCAAATCTGAATTTTCTCGATGCTGGAAAAATTTATGTGGCAACGCTATACCTCGATGGAGAGAAGACACATTGGAAAGAAAACCCGATGGAATACCAGATTCAAAAATTTATTGTGTCCAGTAAAACAACTTTGAAATTGAAGTTGGCCTCCGGGGGCGGTGCTGCAGTTAGTCTTAAGCCTGCATCAGCTGACGATGTGAAGAAACTAAAGAAGTATAGTGTGAAGTAACTTATTTTAAACCTCTCCAGAATTCCTCAACTGTCTTATTGAATTGTTCAGGCTGTTCAATAAACGGAAAGTGACCGCTCTTCTTGATGATTGAGAGCTGTGACCTCGGAATTCCTTTATTAAAGACGGGTGCTGAAATCCTAACAGCAGGTTCCTGATCACCATAGATAATTAATGTTGGTGAAATGATTCGATCCAGCTTGGTTGTGATATCAATGGCAAATAACTCGGGGCCGATGTACTGAAAGATCTCGGAGCGTTGAAAATAATTCTGAGGTAGTTTTATTTTCAGCCTGGATAGTTTTAAAGTATCGTAAAACTGAATCTTGAAAGAAATCTTCATCAAGGAGTCTACCCATTTCACTTCCTTGTTCTTAAAACCTTCTGAGGAAAAGATCTTTTCTTTGACAGCGCTATCATAATGGGAAGTCCTTTTTACAAGGGCTTGTTCTTCTTCATCCCACAACCTGAAAGACGGAGGCATCGCATCACAAAGAATAAGGCTCTTCACTTTTAAAGGATGTTCGATAGCATACATCGCGGCAAGCATACCGCCCCACGAATGACCTAAGATATGTACCTGATCCAAAGAAAGTTTTTGCCTGAGGCCATCGATATCTTCCACCATTTTTTTTATGGTCATTGAAGATGTGTCTACCTGTGCTGTTGATTTACCACAGACTCGCTGATCATAAAAAATAAGTTGATGGTTTTTTGATAACTCTTTGAAGTGATCAATCATATACGATTGATCAAGCACCGGGCCACCGTGAATGATGATCACTGGCTCACCTTTGCCAATCATGTGGTAGTAAAGAGAAGTTCCATTTACATCCAATAAGCCTTGTTTATCTTCATAAGAAGCTGAGCAAGACGCAAGAATAAATAGGAAAACAATTCGCTTCATATTTAAAGGTAAGGATTTAGAAACTAGTACAGGCAGTTAGAAGAGCCTACTTTCCCGTATTATACTTCTTCCACCACCATTGAAACACAACGAGCGCCCAGATTCGCGCATGAACATCGCCCGGATTTATGGAGAAGAGTTTTCGCTTGAGTTTATGAATTGCCTTGTATTCAAAAATGTTTTGCTCGCGGATAAATTTCTCAGACAACAAATCATCTTTGATCAATGACTTCATATCCTTGCGCAACCATTTCAATAACGGAACTTCAAATCCCTTCTTAGGGCGATTGTAAAGTTGAGCTGGCAACATTTCTTTGAATGCATCTTGCACAATCCGCTTTCTGATCTCAGGATTGATTTTGAAATCATCCGGCAAAGAGAACGCAAAATTCACCAATTCGTAATCCAGAAAGGGAGAGCGTACTTCCAGTCCGTTGGCCATGCTCATCAAATCTACTTTGGTGAGCATATCATTGGGAAGGACCAAATTGAAATCGGCAAGTAAGATGTCGTTAATGCTTTCTTTTCCAGGAATGGTTTTTAATAATTCCTGTTTGAAAGAATCATATTCCTGCCTGTCAAAATTATTCCGTGATTGCTCGGAGAATAACTGTAGCGCATTTGATTCTGTTGCGAAACCTGCCCATCGCCAATACCTTTCTTTGGAAGAAAGTTTCATTCCTTCAGCAAAGCGTTGAAGTTGCCTGGTCTTATTACTGATGAATCCGCTCCGTGACTTCGGCATCATTTTCCAAAGAGGAAGCATTGAACCAACAAAGGATTCTTTAGCTCCGGCATGAATTGCTCGATAGGCCGCAGCATGTTTATTGTAGCCAGCCAGAAGTTCGTCAGCTCCATCACCTGACAGCGCAACGGTGGCATGTTTGCGTGTCTCTTTACTTAGTATGTAAACGTTGATAGCAGAAGAATCTGCAAACGGTTCGTCTATATAATCCAGTATGGAATGAACGTGCTCGAACAAATCTTTATTCGTCAATGAAAAGACAGTGTGCTCCGTTTTGAAATGACTCGCAACTAATCGTGCATATTCTGTTTCATCAAAAAACTTTTCATCGCGAAAGCCAATGGAGAATGTATGAAGATCAGGTTTGTGTTTAGCCGCCAACCCAGTAACGATCGATGAGTCAATCCCACCACTTAGGAAAGCACCAAGAGGAACATCTGAAATCAATCTGCGTTGCACTGAAGCTTCGAGGAGTTGTTTGAATTTCTCTTTGGCTTCAGAATAGTTGTTCGTTGTTGGTTGTTCTTTGGTAGGAATTGAATAGTAGCTTCCAACTTCCAACTTTCTACCTTTAACTTCCAAATAATGTCCTGGCATCAACTTCTTAACATTTTTAAAAATCGTTCGAGGTGCAGGAATATAGTTGAGTTGAAGGTAGGTGTGCAGTGATGTATAATCTAATTCTCGTTCGGGTCCGTACGCCAGAATGGATTTCATTTCAGACGCAAAAATGAATTTGTCTTCATCGAAAAGATAGATCAATGGCTTCACTCCATATCTATCACGGGCAATGAAGAAGCTTTGTTCTTGTCTATCGTAAATACAGAAAGCAAAAAAGCCATTGAGTTTGTCAAGGCACTTTTCTTTGTCGAGAATGAATAGCTTCAGGAGAACTTCAGTATCCGAATGAGAGAAGAAAGAAGTTACTCCCCTATTCTCCAATTCTCTTTTCAGTTCTTGAAAGTTGAAAATCTCCCCGTTAAAAATGATGCAATAGCGCTTCGACTCATCCCACATGGGCTGGTGGGCAACTGCACTGGTGTCAATTATTGAAAGTCTTCGGTGACCAAGACCAACAAATTCATCGTGATAAATATCCTGGTTATCGGGTCCGCGTTTGTGCAGTGCCTTGGTGGCGGCCGCAATGTTGACTAGATTAAATTTCCCAACGAGGTTAAATGCAAAAATTCCGGTGATGCCACACATGCTTTACGATCCCAATTTGGATCCAATCACACTTACCATTTTGATCGCTCCCAAAATAATAACCCAAGAAAATAAAATCACATGTTCCATGAAGGTGCCGCCTACGTTTGGCAAAGTGCCCATCACGCGCGGAAGGTAAGTCAAGAAGAATATGAGCCACACATAAGAAAAATAGACCGCTTCAGCCCTGTGAAAGTTCTTTACTGATAGTTTCCTCTGATCTTTCCAGGCAACCAAAACCGGCATTGCAAAAATCATAGCGTAGGCGATGAAACCACCAAATACCCTGATGGGGATAAGTTCAACTCCTGATAGACTCACATAGGAAATCAGCTCGATTAAATGAATACCATGAAGAACCGCGAAAAGCAAAAACGCAATATCCAATCTTATCACTCCTCTTCGGTCGTACAAAAGAAGGATTAAACTAAATGCCAGAAGAGAGAGCCTCCCTGAAAATCGGGTGATGACGTGAAGCGCCTCAAGAGTAAAGCCTTCACTGCCGATTGAAAATAAAATGATCACTGCCTCTAAGGCAACTCCGAATAATAAAATTCCAAGAGACGATACTTTAGGTTTTGATTTCAAAGTGCTTTAATCATTATGTTTCTATACCAAACTTCCTGGCCATGGTCTTGAAAATCAATATGACCTTTCGATGTCATACCATAACCTTTTTCATTTTTCCATTTGCTGTTGTCTTTGCGCTTCTGCCAGTCTGCAGAGCCAAGTTCGTATTCTAAAATCTTTTGACCGTTAAGCCAATGCTCTACGTGTTTTCCATTGGCTATAATTCTCGCTGAGTTCCATTCGCCAACCGGTTTCAAATTCTTAGAACCTGGAGCATGCATGTCATAATTGGCGCCAGCTTCTTTTAGTTCTTTAGGAGTTTCTGGAAATCCAGTATCATCCTTTACCTGGTATTCTGGACCGGAAAAGTAGGGTTGCTCCAATTCTTCTGTCACCCGAAACATCACTCCGCTATTTCCCTTTTCCGAAATTTTCCAGTCGAATGCTAACTCAAAATTCTCAAACTCATCTACGGTGATTATATCAGAACGTTCGTCACCATCACCTTTGACTTGTTCATATAATGGTTTGCAGTGAAGGGCACCCTCTTTCACTTCCCAGGTATTATTCGTTCTATCCTTAAAAATCTTCCAGCCATTCAATGTCTGGCCGTCAAAGAGTAATCTCCAGCCTTCTGTCTTTTGCGCCTCAGTCAATGTTGCCGCAAATGAGGTTTCTGTTGGTTGCTGATTTTCCTTTTTTGACGAACTACAAGATGAAGCCACTAACAACAGGATAAGCAGTTTTTTCATTGAGGTATTCGGGGATTTTGTTTAATGATCAGAAAATTTTTCCGGGATTCAAAATCCCATTTGGGTCAAAGACCTTTTTGATGCCCCGCATGAGGTTTAGATTCACCTCGCTCATTGCAATAGGCATATAAGGTCGTTTGGCAATACCGATACCATGCTCGCCAGAAAGTGTTCCCCCCAAACTTACTGTCAGCTTAAAAATTTCACCAATACCTTCCGGAATTTCCCTTTCCCATCGGTCGTCAGAAATATTTTCTTTGAGAATATTTACGTGAAGGTTTCCATCACCTAAATGACCGAAGCAAACAGTATTGAATCCATAACGTTTTCCAATTTCCTTAATTCCGGTGATCAGCTTGGGCAAATTAGCGCGTGGCACCACCACATCATCCGACTTCGTAAGTGTAAACCAATTCACTGCAGGAGAAATATTTTTTCTGATCTTCCAAAGCTCTTCCTTTTGGGCTGCACTTTCGGCAAACAAGACTTCACCACATTGAAATTTTTCCACCACGGCCATCACACGTTCCGCATCGCGCATGAGCAACTCTTCATCATTGCCATCCAGTTCACAAAGAAGATAAGCGTCCATCCCATCAGTAAGTTTTGTGGTTACTGGGCTACTCAACACTTTATCACAATACTCAAAAGTTTTCTCAGCTGCTTCTCTTTCAAAAAATTCCATACCTGAAGGAACAATTCCTGAAGTGAATATAGAAGCAATGGCTTTACATGCCTCCTCATTTGTGACAAACGGAATCATCATTAGCACCGTCTTCTGCGGGTTGCCGCGAAGTTTAAAAACGATTTTGGTGATGATACCAAGTGTTCCTTCACTGCCACACATGAGTTGGGTCAAATTATAACCCGTTGAGTTCTTCAAAACATTGGCTGCAGTCCAAATAATTTCACCGGTAGGAAGCACCACTTCCATGTTGATCACATAATCGCGGGTAACACCGTACTTCACAGCTTTGGGGCCGCCCGAGTTATTGGCAAGGTTGCCACCTAAGAAACAAGACCCTTTGCTAGCCGGATCTGGTGGATAGAACAATCCCTTCTCTTTTACTTTGTTTTGAAATACTTCTGTGATGACGCCCGGCTCAACCGTGGCTTGCAAATTCAATTCATCGATGTTGAGGATTTTGTTGAAACGCTCCATCGAGATCACAACTCCTTTTTTAATAGGCAATGCTCCACCACTCAATCCGGTTCCTGCACCTCGAGGGGTAACTGGAATCAAATGTTTATTACAGATTTTTAGAATTTCACTTACTTCGTTAGCGGTACCAGGCATGATGACCATATCCGGAGTAAACTGATAGTCTTCGGTTTTGTCATGGCCGTACTCTGTTCGCTTCGCCTCATCAACAATCACGTTGGGTTCACCCACGATTTTCTTGAACGAATCGATAATTTCGTCATTCAACACCGCTTTCATTTCTTTAACAATGCCCATTACCGTATTTTTGTAAAACCATTTTTTTAGTGGAGCATAAATTTAAGCATTTATATTTTTTCATTTTTCTGGCATTATTAGCCACCGGCTGTGCTTCCTCCAGAAAATCCAAAATCAAAGATCAAGTCTCTGAGGTCATTAAGACGGCTCGCTCCTATACTGGCACACCTTATAAATATGGCGGAACCACCCGAGCGGGTATAGATTGCTCGGCCTTAACGGGTCACGCCTATCAGGCTATCAACATCACACTTCCTCGCACTGCCGATGTGCAAGCCAAGCAAGGAGAAAAGATAAAGAGAGAAGAACTGGAGCCCGGTGATCTCGTTTTCTTTGCTACAGGAAAAAAGAGAAAAGCAATTACCCATGTGGGCATTGTTACTGAAGTGAAGAGCAGTGACAATGTGAAGTTTATTCATGCCTCTACTTCTCTAGGTGTGATAGAAACCAATTTATACTCAGACTATTTTATCAAGCGCTTTCGCGGGGCAAGGAGGATTATTAAGTAGCAGAAACAAAAAGTCCCATCTTCAAAAGATGGGACTTGTGGAGAATATCGGATTCGAACCGATGACCTCTTCCATGCCATGGAAGCACTCTAGCCAGCTGAGCTAATCCCCCGAGGGCTGCAAATATATTTCAAATTATTCTTTTGCCAAATCCTCGAATTTCTATGTGCTCTATGTTCCTATGTGTTTAACACTTTCCGCCAACACCCTCATTCTTTTAACACGTTCAGGATCAACAGTGCGAAGTTTAAATTCAGAGCCTTCTTCATTACCCATTCCAGCAATTTTCTGATTCCTGAATTTCATTTCGCTTTCGCGGAAGGAAGTAGCCGAAAAGTGTATTTCCGTTGCTCCGGTTTTCTTTACAATCTCTTCAACCGTCTCTTCATTTACACCTGATCCGGGCATGATGGATATTCGTCCATTTGCCTTCTTAATTAATTCAGCAATGAGATCAACTCCATCAATTGCTTTCGCTCGCTGACCTGAAGTGAGAATCCTGTCAAAGCCAACTTCAATACAATCTTCGAGTGCTTGAAATGGATCGCTCGTCATATCGAAGGCACGATGACAGGTTACTTTCAGGGGCCGTGCACGATCGATCAATTCTTTGCATCGCTTTTTGTCAATCGTTCCGTCTGAATTTAAAATACCGAAGACGACACCATCCACGCTTAATTTCTGGCATTGATCAATGTCGCGCTTCATGGCATGAAATTCATAACTAGAATAATGGAAATCTCCACCCCGAGGACGAATCATGACAAACACATCGAAACTCACATTTTGTCTTACGTTTTCAATAACACCGTAAGAAGGAGTTGTTCCTCCATCGGCCGGATTATCACACAACTCAATCCGGTCTGCCCGACCCTCCTGGGCCTTGAGTGCCGAGTCTATATTATAGACAACAATTTCAAGTGTCATGTAAGTGTTATGGGAAATAGCGGTAAATCTCTTTTCGATGGAGTACTCTTGCAAACTCTACTTGATTACCATCCACAAAGATTCCAATTCGGTACTCACCAATCCTGATTCGATAAGTGGATCGAAATCCCTTCAATTTTTTGATGTTAGTAATCTGAGAAATAGAACTGGACTTTTTTACCAAGTCAATTACTTCTGCAATAGAGTTTTTGACTGATTTAAGATGTATTCGATCGAGGTCGCGGTTAAATTTTGCAAGGAATTCAACCTGCATTATCGCCCTAGTTTTTTCATTATAACTGTCTCTGAAACTTTTTTTGTTCGATCAGCTTCGCGCATAGACAAAGCAAGGCCCAAATCTTCCTTTTCTTCAATTGAAAGCTTTTTTGAATTGATCCCCAATTTATTTAGAAGGTCAGATACAAATTCAAGTTCTTTTTTGTTTCGTGGAGTGATTATTACTGATTCCATACCCCAAAGATAATTCAATAATAGCTTTTAGCTTCGAAAATTTTATTAGCGATCTCATTGGAATAAACTGCATATGTAAATCCTTTCATCAGCGAATACGCACCGAACTCTCCATATTTATTGAGCGCTAAAAAACCAATTTGCATTTCTTTCGATTTTTTAGGTTGATTTTTTACGATGCGCTTTACGGCAAGTTCACAAGCTTGCTGCGGAGAGTTGCCCTGCCGCATTAACTCAACTACCAAATGTGATCCACAGATGCGAATAACTTCCTCACCTACTCCTGTGGATGTTGCAGCACCGATTTCATTGTCAATAAAAAGACCAGCACCTATAATTGGGGAATCACCCACGCGTCCGTGCATTTTGTAAGCCATTCCACTGGTGGTGCATGCACCCGAAAAATTATTACTCGAATCAAGAGCAATCATCCCGATAGTGTCGTGGTTTTCAATATTAGCTACGGGTTTGTATTCACTTTTCTTGAGCCACTCTTTCCAGGCTTGCTCTGATTCGGGTGTAAGCAGATTTTCCTTTTTAAATCCATTGGCCAAGGCAAATTGTAAAGCGCCATCTCCAACAAGCATCACATGTGGCGTTTTCTCCATTACTTTTCTAGCCACTGAAATCGGGTGAACAATGTGTTCGAGGCAAGCTACAGAACCGCAGTTAGCAAACTCATCCATGATACAGGCATCGAGTGTCACGCGTCCATCGCGATCGGGTAAGCCACCGAGTCCGACAGAAGTTTCTTTCGGATCGCCTTCGGGTACTTGCACCCCGGCTTCAACAGCATCGAGTGCGCGTCCATTTTTCGACAAAATTTTCCAGGCTTCGGCATTTGCGGCCACACCAAAGTCCCACGTAGAAATCACAATCGGTTTTCTTACCTCCTTCTCCTTGGCAAATAATTTTTGAACCGAAGCAAGTGAAGCAAGCACCGTTGAGGTTTGGATGAATTTTCTACGGGATGTCTTCATCTCGTTATTCGTTAAACGTTAATGGTTATCCGTCACGATTAACGAATAACCATTAACGGCCAACTACTTCGCTCCCGGAGGGCAGTACTTTTTCAAGTACTCTGTAAACAAAGTTGAAAGGTGCAGACTTGTTCCATCGCCTTCGCTGATGCTATGTGTACGGTTGGGGTACGCCATAAACTGAAACTGTTTATTGTGTTTAACCAACTCGTTAATCAGCATTTCGGCATTATTATAATGCACGTTATCATCGCCCGTTCCGTGGATGTACAATAAATTCCCTTTCAGATTTTTAGCATAAGTAACCGGAGAGCCATTTACAATGTCTTGCAGGTTTTCTTGTGGCAAACCCATGTAGCGTTCCTGATAGATATTGTCGTAGGTCAATTGATTGGCAACGGCAGCTACAGCAATTCCAGTTTTGTAGATCTCCGGATATTGGAACATTAAGTTCAATGTGGTTGATCCTCCACCGCTCCAGCCATGAACAGCAACACGATCGGCATCGACAAAAGGCCACTTCAAAATTTCTTTGGCTGCGAGAGCCTGATCTTTGATATTGATCTGACCGATTTTCTTGTAAATGGATTTGCGCCACTCACGGCCCTTTGGTGCAGGGGTGCCTCGTCCATCAAGCGACATATAAATATATCCGTCAGCTGCCATGTCGCCACGGTACAAGCGGTTATTGCCCATGCCAAATGCATCGCGCACGGTTTGGGAAGCCGGCTCGGTGTACACCAGAAACACCACAGGATATTTTTTTGTAGCCTCGAAATTAGTAGGCTTCACCATCCATCCGTCAAGTTCAATTCCTTCTTCAGTTTTGATTTTAAAGAATTCTACTTTTTTGGCAGGCATGGTTGATGCTCTTGAAGGAGTCGCCTCTTTTTTCTGACCAATTGCCTTGTTGGTGGCAAGATCAATCAGTTCGTTGATTGGCCTTACTGATGAACTTGAAAAACTATGTTGCGCATATTTTCCATTGGGTGAAATGGAATAATCGTGAGTGCCTTGCTGATCGGCAGGCGAAACCAATTCCAATTTGCCTTTGCCATCTAATTTTGTTTTGTACAAATACTTTTGCGTGGCATTGGTAGGTGAAGCGATGAAGTAAACAAGGTTGTTTTTTTCATCGACATTCATAAAGTCGATCACATCGTAATCTCCTTTGGTGATAAGTGTTTCTTTAGTTCCATCGGTTGTTACTCTATATATATGAGCCCAACCGTCTTTCTCACTCATCCACAAAAATTCTTTTTTATTATTCAGCCAAATGAACGGATGACGGAAATCCAGCGCATACGTATTGGTTGAAAAAGGGAATACATCAACCCATGCTTTGTCACTTTCTGTAAATATCTGTTTTGCATCACCTGTCATGGCATTGCAAGTAAAGATTTTGCTCTCTTGCTGCTTGCGGTTAAGTTGTTGTACAAAAATTTCGTTGCTGGAATTCCACTCCATGCGAGGGAGGTAGTTCTGCTGAGGATCTCCAGGTATTTTCAGCCATGTAGTTTTGTTGGAGGCAACATCTACCACACCAATTTTTGCAGGCGATGGAGTTTGACCAATTGTTGGGTATTCTACCGGAATAATTTTAGAGTATGCAGAGTCGGTGGTGTTCACCATGAAATAGTCTTTGATTTTGTTGGCATCGATTTGCCAATAAGCAATCTGCTTACTATCAGGGCCCCACTGGAAACCATCGCGGCAAGAGAATTCCTCTTCATAAACCCAATCGAAAGTTCCACTGATTAATTTTCTTGAATGATTAGATGTGACCGCTGTTGATTGACCCGAAGCAATATCTTCCACATACAAATCGAAGTCGCTCACGTAGCCTACTTTTTTTCCATCTGGAGAAAATTTGGCGAAGCGTAGCGATGATGCAGGTTTATCCTTTCCGATTTTAGTTAATGTCTTGGCCGTTTTGTTCAACACCCAGTAATCACCTTGCGTATCGAGACGCCATACTTTTTTGGTGTTAGTGTAAATCAGCACCAGGTTGCCATCATCTGACAATACAAAACTCCTAACTTTTAGGCTTTCGGTTTGACCAGTGGGAGTAAGATCGGCCTTAGATAAAAAGGTAGTTTTTGTATCGGCAGGCAGTTCGTAACGGTTTACCTCACCTTCTTCCATTCTATAATAAGAGTTTCCATCCTTTGCCCAACGGATGCCTTGAGCGAACAAAAGGGTTGGCAAAAAGAGAAATAGTAGCAGTATGCGTTTCATAATATCGGATTTTAGAACCCCAAAAATAGAAGGGCTGGTGGGACTACCTAATGTTTTTATATAAAAGTGGGGATTTTGGATTATTTTAGGATTAGGGAGGTGATACCATAATCTACAGGAAATGCATGTTGGCTTTAAATCAAATTGTTATGAAAAAAAGGAATCATTAAGCATTTAGATTTTAAAAAAGGGTTTGGCTTTATTATAAACGATTCTGACTCTACAGAAATTTTCTTTCACAGGAGTGGCATCATTGACCCAGTGGGTGATAAAGATTGCGTGTCATACAGTGAATCCAAAAATGAAAAGGGAAAGATAGCAACGGAAATTAAAGTCACTAAATCGGTAAGTGCTCCAATGCAGAAAATGCAGCCTCTCAAAGAGAATGTAAGAACTAAAAATGAAGAATCTGCAAATGTCATAAAAAGCATCGCTGAAAATTGGAAGCTGGAAGCGAAACTTGAGACTCAAAAAGACTACTTCTATCATCTCCAAGAAGTTAATCTCATTTTGAATAGAAGTAAGTACTATATAATTGGCAGAAAAGGATCCGGAAAGTCTTCAATAAGTGAGCATCTCCTCGCGTTAAACAGTTTCGACACATTCAGCGAGAAGTTAAGTTTTAAGAATTTCCCATTTAACGAGTTATACGGATTAGACAATCAGAAATTCACGCCTCCAAATCAATACATAACTCTTTGGAAGTACTTAATATATTCCACCATCGCTAAACTCATGGTTGGTAATGAAAAAATTGACGCTTCCGTTCGAGCAAGTTTAGCTGAGATTTATAAACCAGACCCCATTAGATCCCTTGCCAGAACAATTAATAACTGGACATCGGCAGAATTCGGGGCAACTGTGTTCGGCACGGGCGGAAATTTCAAGTTTTCAAAAGATGTAAAAACGCAGTCTGCTAATTGGATTGATCGAGTAAACGCTTTAGAAGACATAATTCTTCAGCACTGCGATGAATCAAAGTACTTTATAATATTTGATGAACTGGATGAAGACTATAGGACTATTAAATCTGAAGAACATCAGCATTATAATTACCTATTAACAAGCCTATTTAAAGCTGTCCAAGATATCATCTATACCTTCAGCTCCACGAAGATCAATATTTGCCCCATAGTCTTTCTTAGGGATGACATTTATACTCTCATTAAAGATGCCGATAAAAACAAATGGCGCGACTTCAAAATCGAAATTGAGTGGACAGCTGAGAAAATAAAAAAACTAATTGCTTATCGAATCTCTAAAGACGCTGGCCTAGACAAAGAACTTTCTTTCGAACAGGCTTGGGATTTAATTTTTGACGAAAAGGACATCAAGGCTGGTAATAGACAAGCCGTTACTGTTAATACATTCGACTACATCACCAGAAACACTCATCTAAGACCAAGAGACTATATTCGTTACTTTCAGGCATGCTGCGAGGAAACAGTGAGCCGCAATCGAAAAAAAATAATAAACGAGACAGTAAAATTCGTAGATAGAGCGTTTTCAAACTATTTAAGAGATGAGATAGTTGATGAATTGACTCCCATTTTACCTGATATCGAAGGGATTTTACAGATAATATCAAACCTACGAAAACAGTCATTCAGTATTGCAGAGTTCAAAGCAGAGTATATGAAATACCTGACAAGTAAAACAGTTTCAGAAGAGAACATCGATTTTGTACTTGATGTTTTATTCAAATTTAGCGTGCTCGGAAATCAAAATAAGAAGCGACTTGATATTCTCTATTTCAAATACATGCAGACTAACATGAATTTAAATAGAGACGAGCATCTAATGGTTCATCGGGGATTATTCAAGGCATTGCAAATAATTTAAGTTACGTTCGTTTGCAACATTTCATAAATAGACAATAAGGAATTTTTTTAGCGGCAGGGATAGAAGCGGCACCCCGCAGCAAGGGAGCAAGTGCGGGGTGCGAGGAGTACAGCGAATAGCCCGGTGGCGCGCCTCGCGACAGCCGCCCTGTCAATCGTCAACATCAAGCCGCTTTCGCTTCAGGAGAAATGCTCACATTCATCAACTCAGTATGGCGAATCACAGAAATATCTGTAAGCGTGAGAATTTCCTTTCTAGTCAACTCTTTAAATAATTGATGCAGCGATTGTACTGGTTTGTCATTGAAAGAAACGATAATATCACCTGCCATAACTTGTGAGCGCGAGGCCGGAGAATTCTCTTCCACACTCACCACAAACAATCCTTTGTCATTGGGTAAATGATAATGCTGTTTGACTTTAGGAATAATGTTGACCTCCTGAAGTTGGAAACCCAAATAAGCTTTGAACACTTTTCCGTTTTTGATGAGCTGACTCGCCACTTCTTTGGCGGTGTTGATGTCGACCGAAAAACTTAGTCCTTGTGCCCCTTGAATGATGGCCGTGTTTACGCCAACGGCTTCACCATCGGTAGTAATCATGGGCCCGCCCGAGTTGCCAGGATTTAATGCGGCATCGGATTGAATTACATTATCTACAAGCATTCCGTTTTGCGATCGCAACGTGCGACCGAGCGCACTCACCACCCCCGTTGTAACGGTGTGCTGGTAACCAAGTGGATTTCCGATTGCAATAACCAACTGACCTATCTGCAACGATTCAGCATTGCCTAATTTGGCAACGGAGTAACCCTCGGAATAAATTTTTAAGATGGCAAGGTCGGTATCCGGGTCTTTGCCAATAAGAGTAGCTTCGATTTCATTTTCATTGAGCAGCGACACCATAATTTTCTCGGCACCGTTCACCACGTGGCAGTTGGTGAAGATCATCCCATCGGAAGAAAAGATAAACCCCGAACCCGATCCGGCCGCGCGAAGCTTTCCGCTTACCTTTTTGTATACATCTATTTTTACAACGGCATTTTTCACTTGACCCACCGCATCGACAATCATCTGTGAATAAGCATCCATAAGTTTTTTAGGGGTGAGGATCAAAAAGCAATCCGAGGCATTTTTTAAAGAAAAGTTGGCAGACAATGAAATAAAAAAATGCCTTTATGGCTGCGATTTACCCATATTGCGTGGGTATTTAATTTTTGTAACTTTAAGAGCATAAGTGTTTTTACATGGCCAAACTCAAGAACATCATCAAGCAACTCTCGGAGAAAGATTATAAACAGATCCATGATTCGTTGATGGAAAGTAATGCAGAGAAGTCTGCATACGTGCTTCGGGCTTTGCGCGAACGCCAACTTTCGGACAGCAAAATCATGGTTGAACTTGATGTAAATGCGAATGCGTATTACACTTTACGCTCGCGCCTCAACCAAAAAATAGAAGAGCACTTGCTTCAGCAGATGGAGAGCCCTCGCACGGACATCCTTCGCAAGGTGGCTAACTTAAATGAAGTGCTATTCACTAAGAAAAGAACAATCTCCATCACCACATTAAAGAAATTAGAGAAGGAACTTCAGGACTATGACTTGGCAAGTGAGCTGACGGTAGTATATAAGTCGCTCAAGAAAATGCACATTCATTCGCCCGAGTATTTTACCTACTCACAGCTTTACAACCGGCACGTGGCCTACATGCTGGCGGTAGATAAGGCAGAGGATCTGCTGGCGGATTACTTTAAAAAGTATGGCAACTATTTCTTCACTGGCGACCCTGTTGAAAAAATGGGACTTGACTTATTGATGAAGGAAATGCAAAACGTTTCCAAGCTTTATGAGTCGCACCGCTTGTATGTTTACCAAAGCTGCATGCTGATTTTCCATCGTCTATTTGTTGATACCGATGAGAGTTCAACCCTGGAAGGAGAAGCAACAGAAGACATTTTCACTCGTGTGCAGAAGATTTTTGAAACCTATAACCTCGATCCGCTCTACTATCATTTGAACTTGGTTTTCGAATTCCTCCATTTGGAATATTACAACCACTACAAAGTATATCGTCAGGCTGAAAAGCATTACGAAGAGATCAATGACGCGACCTCTACCATTTTGGTCAATTACCCGAACTACACATTCTCTGCCCGATTCCTGATTTCAAAGATTGAACGAGCCCTGCGCAACAACACAGAGAAAACATTGTTTGCCGAGAATGAAGGTTTGTTGATGGATATCGAAGCGGAAACGCAGGACGTACCCAAACATGTGATCTATGTTTGCTACCTGGCTGTCAGCTGTTACTATGCCGGTAAATATGACCAGGCTGCGAAAGTCATCAATGCAATGCTCAATGAAGTGAGCTTGAAAAAATATCCATTTGTGCAGATGGAGGTGAAAGCGTTGCTCTCACTTCAGTATTGCATGCTTAAGGATTTTGAATTGTTTACGCAGCTAACCAATAGCATTCAGCGCCAAATTCGAATGTTTGGAAAGGACGAATGTGAAAACGTTTTGTTGTTTCTTAAAATTCTGCGCGTAGCTACAAGCGAGGCCAAAAAAGAAAAGGCGAAGAAGATTCAAGCGATTATCCCCAAGTTCAAGGAAGTGAAAGTGAATTACTTCGCTCCTACTTCGTTAATAAAAATGGACGAGGAGTTTGTGGAAGCTCTTTCGGCTATTGAGGGAGCGGTTGACGCTTAATCTTTACGGAGAACCAAGACGCTAGACATAAGTAGCCAAGACAAAGGCAAATCAAAATCAAACGTCTTGATACTTAATACTAGAGTCTCTTAGCTGTTAATCAAACATCAATTTTCATGATGCTGTCGTGCGAGAGAGGCTTGTTGAGGTAAAGCTTCACGTTCTCGTACTTCTTGGCGCGGTTAAAATCTTGCGGGTTGATCGAAGAGGTTAACATGATGATCCGGCTTTTCTTACGTGTGACCTGCGAGAGGTTGGCAAATTCATCAAGAAATTGAAAGCCATCCATTAACGGCATATCGATGTCGAGGAAAATCACATCAGGCAAGACCTTATCTGCCACATCCATCTTCTCCATGTTCTTCAGAAACTCAATCGCGCTCTTTGCTCCCGTATGCGTGTAAATATTTTCGGTTATAGCAGATGCCTCAATCATCTTTTGGTTGATGAGATTGTCGATTTCGTTGTCATCAATGAGCATGACAGCGCGGTATTTTCTTGAACTCATAGATTAAAGTTGAAGTTCATTAAAAATAGGCTGAATAAGTTGGTTTTCCAAACTCACTATTTAGGATAAACTTACATGGGGGACAATTAGTTACCCAGCCATGAGTTCGTCTTTTTACCACAGAGATCATAGAGGAAAGGCACACGGAGAGCCACAGGAATTATCTTTGCGAATCCTCTGTGCTTCATTGTGTTCTCTGTGGTAATCGTTACAAATCGAACTTGATCCCCTGCGCCAGTGGAAGGGTCTCACCAAAGTTGATGGTGTTGGTCTGCCTACGCATATACACTTTCCAAGAATCTGAGCCTGACTCGCGACCGCCTCCGGTTTCTTTTTCGCCTCCGAAAGCGCCACCAATTTCAGCACCTGATGTACCAATGTTAACATTGGCAATTCCGCAATCCGATCCCGCGTGTGAAAGGAATTTCTCCATGTCTTGCATACGCGTGGTCATGATTGCTGATGACAAGCCTTGCTTCACTCCGTTTTGCAATTCGATCGCTTCTTCGATGGTCTTATACTTTATTAAATAGAGAATTGGAGCAAATGTTTCTGCCTGAACAATTTCATAATGGTTTTTCACTTCAGCAATGGCGGGCTTCACATAACATCCTGACTCATATCCTTTGCCGGAAAGTTTTCCGCCACCGACTAAGAATGTTCCACCTTCGCCCCTCACTTTTGTAAGTGCGTTGCTGTAATTCTTCACAGCCAATTTATCGATGAGCGGACCAACGTGATTCTCCTGGTCTAAAGGATTACCAATCTTAAGTTGGCCATAAGCTCTCTTCAATCTGTTTTTTACTTCATCATAAATTTTTTCGTGGATGATCAACCTGCGAGTTGAAGTGCAACGCTGACCGGCAGTACCCACGGCACCAAACGCAGCACCGATAATTGACATGTCAAGATTTGCATTCTCTGTAATGATGATTGCATTATTTCCGCCAAGTTCCAATAACGCTCTTCCTAATCTTCCGCTCACCGTCTGACCAACTGCTTTGCCCATTCTCACCGATCCGGTAGCCGAAACCAAAGGAATATTTTCATTGTCGCACATCATCCGTCCTACATTATAATCGCCATTGATGATACATGATACACCTTCAGGCACACCGTTCTTCTTGAAAACTTTCATCACAATATTTTGACATGCGATGCTACACAACGGAGTTTTTTCTGACGGCTTCCAGATACAAACATCTCCACATACCCAAGCAAGCATCGTGTTCCAACTCCAAACTGCTACCGGAAAATTGAACGCTGAAATAATTCCAACAATTCCGAGTGGGTGATATTGTTCATACATTCTATGCAAAGGTCTTTCCGAATGCATGGTCAATCCATTCAACTGACGAGAAAGGCCAACTGCAAAATCACAGATGTCAATCATCTCCTGTACTTCGCCCAAACCTTCCTGATATGACTTGCCCATTTCGTATGAAACCAGCTTGGCAAGATTTTCCTTTTGCTGGCGCAGTGCTGTTCCTATCTGTCTTACAATTTCACCACGCTTTGGAGCAGGCACTTTTCTCCATTCCACAAATGCTTTTTGCGCTTGCGCTACAGTCTTCTCAAAAGATTTTTCATCCGTAGACTGAACACGACCAATCAGTTTACCATCGACAGGTGAGTAAGAGTCAAGATAAGCACCGGAAGATTTTAGCCATTTTAATCCGGTGGAGGTTCCTGGGTTTGATTTTTTCACACCCAATGCTTGCAATGCGTCTGAGATACCAAAGTTTTTCATAGTATAGATTAAGGACTGCAAACTTAGGGGAAATCTTGGTTCTTACGAAATTGGGCATTGTCATAAAACTCCCTCAAAGAAAAAGCCGGGACATAGTTCCCGGCTTCTCCAGTTTAAAAACACCTGTCGATCAGCGCAGCAAAAAATCGAGTCACTGCATTTCTAAAATCTCTGATCGAGTAAGAAGGCACACCGGCACCGGCAAAAAATTATTACTTCCAACAACCACTACGAATGGAGTAAGGCCAGTCGTGCCGGGTATGCCATATCTTCAATTCGTTATTCGTTGTTCGTTAATCGTTATTCGGAATACCCGAACAACCAATAACGAATAACTAGCAACGATTCTAGTCTACATTGTCATGCAAGAATTTATTGTTGCCTAACAAATTATTATCATCGTTTAAATTGTAGCGCGAGATGAACGGCTCTGAAGAGTGTGGCACATCGCCATCCACTTTCACGCCTCTTCTTAAGTACGCAGGCAATGTCCACTTTTCGTTGAACTCCTCTTTCGTCATCTCCTGCTTCTTGTTCGTCTTGAGTTTTTCTCTGCGCTCACGTGCTTGCTGTTCAAGGCGCTCTTTGGTTTTACGCACTTGCATCAATCCCTCTTCATCAATCACCTGATCGGCCGAGACTTCGTTTCCAATTTTGAATTCATCGTCTTCAACAAACTTCTCTTCCTTCTCTTCTTTTACCGGATTTTGGAAAACATAAGTACGCTCTTCAATCGGCTCTTCAGGTTTATTGAGCACCGGCTTGTCTTGAGGACGTAACACTGGCTTATCAACAGGCTTTTGAACGTTTGGCTTCTCTTGCTCTAAGATTGGTCTATCCAAAATCGGCCGGTCTTTATCATCTTTTAATTTCAATTCAATCTCAGCACCACGTTGGTTCACTGAATTATCTGATGATTGATTGAACAAAGAAATCTGTGAACGATCCAGTTCATGAACTTTTTTCTCGGCCAACTTCTTTGCAATCTTTCCTTCACTTGCAAAACCTGTAGCGATCACAGTCACACGAATGCGATCTCCCAAGTTTGCATCCACACCATGACCGAAGATCACTTCAGCTTCATCGCCTGCTTGTTGTTGAATGTATTCTGTTATCGTGGTGAGTTCATCCATTTGCAACTCAGCTTCCTGACCAGATATAATCGACAACAAAATTTTCTGCGCGCCCATAATGTCGCGGTTGTCGAGTAGCGGAGAAGCAAGTGCCTGTTGTGCTGCCTTGATGGCGCGATTGTCGCCACGTGTTTCTGCTGAGCCCATCACTGCCGCACCAGCATTAAGCATCACCGTGCGCACATCCTGGAAGTCAACGTTCACATATCCTGCAAGCGTGATTATTTCTGCAATGCCTTTGGCAGCAGTAGTAAGCACAGTATCCGCCTCACCAAATGCCTGACCGATCGCAAGGTTTCCATAAATCTCACGCAGTTTGTCGTTGAGAATCACAAGCACTGTATCACAACTCGCACGCAGCGCTTCAACACCAAGTTCAGCTTGCGATAATTTTTTCTTTCCTTCAAAACCAAAAGGCACAGTTACAATTCCAACAGTAAGTATGTCCATGTCTTTGGCAATCTTCGCAATCACAGGCGCTGCACCGGTTCCGGTTCCACCGCCCATACCAGCAGTAACGAAAATCATTTTCGTGCCCGCCAACATCTCGCGAATCTGCTCTTTGCTTTCAAGTGCAGCCGCACGGCCCACTTCGGGATTTGCTCCGCAGCCGAGACCTTCGGTGAGGGCGACACCCAGTTGCAACTTGTAAGGCACCGGGCTGCTGTTCAGCGCCTGCAAGTCGGTGTTCGCCACAACAAACTCTACATCCTTGATGCCGAGTTTATACATGTGGTTCACCGCATTGCTGCCACCGCCACCTATGCCAATCACTTTAATGATCGACTTGTGGTGCTTCGGCAGATCAAATTTGTATGATCCTGTTTCAAACATGACTTTATAATTTTAAGTGGTTGTTCGTTTTTAATTAATCGTTGTTCGTTCCTGGTTGTTCGTTGTTCGCTTCGTTCATCTATAATTCATTGGGCGGCCGAGCGGGCTATCCGTTACAAGTCCGTCCGCGCACTTTCCATCGCACTTCGGGCTTTCCACTCCTATCCCTGCCGCAGTAAATTCCAAATGACAATTCTCAAATCTCAAACTCGTTCTCATTTCAATCTTCCAATTTTTCAATCTTCCAATTTTCAAAATCAATACTCGTTCTTATCTCCCAAGTCATCAATCAACAAACCCTTCGTCTTATTCAAAATGCTGGTGAAGAAATCTGAAGTCGGATTTTGCTTTTTCACTTTCGCCATTGGTTTTACTTCTGCCATTTTTTCTTTGTAGCGATCTTCGCGTTCATCCAATGAGCGGAAGCTCGAGAGCACCAATCCAACAGCCGTTGCATACATCGGGCTTTTCACTGCTTCGAGTTTACTTTTACCAAGATGTTCATTCGGATAACCGATGCGCGCATCCATACCAGTCATGTATTCAACCAACTGCTTCAGGTTGCTGAGTTGTGAACCACCACCAGTGATTACAATACCACCTGCAAGTTTGCTTTCATATCCTGAGTTGATGATTTCTGTGTGCGCCATCTCAATGATCTCTTCCATCCTTGCCTGAATGATGCTGCTCAACGTCTTCACCGAAATTTCTTTCGCAGTTCTATTTCTAATTCCGGGGATTGACACGATTTCATTCGGACTAGCTTCTTCGGCAATTGCTTTTCCAAAGCGAGTCTTCAATTGCTCAGCTTGCTTCGCCATCACTTTCAAGCCATCCTGTATATCGCTTGTCAAAATATTTCCTCCAAAAGGAATCACCGCAGTGTGACGAATAATGCTGTCATGGAAAACAGCTATATCCGTTGTACCACCACCAATGTCTATCAAACAAACACCTGCTTCTTTTTCTTCTTCACTCAACACTGCAAGACTTGATGCAAGAGGTTCCAAAATCAAATCCTGAATTTCAAGACCAGTACGTCTCACACATTTGTTAATGTTATTGATTGCACTTGTCTGAGCAGTGATGATATGGAAGTCCGCTTCCAACTTCACGCCACTCATTCCCACCGGATCTTTGATTCCTTCTTCGTAATCCACAGTATAATCTTGTGGCATCACATGAATGATCTCACTGCCGGGAGGAATCACAATGCGATACATGTCTTCTGTCAAGCGGTTCACATCTTCAATGCTCACCTCATCGTCCTTCGAAGAACGCGTGATACTTCCGTGATGTATTGTGCTCCGTATATGTTGACCGGCAATTCCAACATTCACCACACCGATGTCGATGCCACTCATGTCACTTGCTTCTTTGATGGCTTTCTCAATGGCAAAAACGGTTTTGTCAATATTAGTAACGATGCCCTTGATCACGCCTTCGCTTTCGGCTTTGCCCATGCCCAGCACTTCCAGTTTTCCGTATTCATTCTTGCGGCCAACGATGGCACAGATCTTTGTCGTTCCGATATCCAGGCCTACTACTATTTTCTCGTTTTCCATGACTCTATGTTTTTAGTGGTTGTTTCTCTATTCTGTCTAGTTCCAAAATTTCATTTCATCTTACCTACTTTGGCTTCATGCTTCAGGCTACATGCTTCAAGCTGGTAGCTAGAGGCTTGCAGCTGGTAGCCCTACTCCGCGATAACCTGTCCTTCATATTCTAAATTCACTCTCTCATATTTTGTCCATCCACGTTGCGGTAAAATCTTTTTGTAGAAGATCATCAGCTTCATGAATTTGTTTTCGATATCAACTGCCTTTCCAAACTCTACTTTCTGCCCTGTTATTTGCGGGTAAATGGAAATCCTTCCGTCATTGTCGATATCCATTTGCGCTACCTGTGCCTTCCAAAATTTTTCTTCGTTGATGAAATTGATCATCTCAAAAATCTGTTTGCCTTCTTCTGTTTTATTCAAGTCTCCGCTCTCCAATAATTTTTTCATATACGATCCGCTGAGCAACATTACTCGCGAAGTATATTTCTCAGATACAGGCATGATCACTCCGTCATCTGCGATGTAAGCATCAGGAGCATCTTGTTGCACAATGCGAGCCAGAGGTCTACGTAACTCCACGTTCACAATTAAATTTCCTTTCAGGTCGCCAAACAGCTGCGCATCCTGAATATGTTTGTCCAACTCCAACTTCGATTCGATCTCTTTCAGTTTGATGCGATCGATTCCTGTTCCCTTCACAGGCTGACCCGAATTCTCAACCAACTTCATCACATCAGCTTCATCCAAAAAGTGATTCTCCTGATGATTATCAATCTCAATCACAATGTCTTTACAAATACTTCCACCCTGCTTGCGTTCACCAAATGCGATAAGAAAAGAAACTCCGACCAGCGCTACAGCCACTTTAATTTCAGTCCTTATGTTCAATTTCAACTTCATATTTATCTCTTGGCTTCAAGCCTCAGGCTTCACGCTTCAAGCTTGTGGCCTGTAGCTTGTAGCCTGCAGCCCTTTTATTTTCTTTTAGACAACATCTCCTTAATTGGTCTCACCATCGTATCAATATCCCCTGCTCCAACTGTAGCAATCACTTCCACATCCATTCCTTCTAATTTTCTCATCAAGTCATTCTTCGTACACCTTATCTTCACAGGACTTGTGATGTCATTAAAAAGAATATCGCTGGTGATTCCCGGAATCGGTTCTTCGCGAGCCGGATAAATATCTAGCAACAACACTTCATCAGCTATACTCAAGCTCTTTGAAAATCCTTCAGCAAAATCGCGCGTGCGTGTGAACAAGTGCGGTTGAAACACAACCGTTATCTTTTTACCCGCATACATCGACTTCAGTGATTTCAAGAATGCTTCGATCTCTGCCGGATGATGTGCATAGTCATCGATGTAAACCAATCCATTCTTTCGCAACACAAATTCAAACCTGCGCTTCACTCCGTGGAATGATGCAAGCGCTTCCTTGATTGTTTTGTCATCGATACCCAACTTCATTGCCACCATCGTAGCAGCAATTGCATTTTCCATGTTATGAAACCCGGGGACGCCAAGCTGAATTTTTTCGATCTTCAGGCCAGGGCCATTCAAATCGAATTCAAAAAAACCGTGATCTGCCTTTACATTGCTGGCAAAAAATTGTCCCCGGTTCGTTCCATATGTTTCTTTCGTGATATGCTTTTCTTCATTCGCCAATTGCGCGATTGATTCATGAATAACCAAGTATCCACCTTTATTCACCTGGTGCATGAATTCCTTATAAGCGGAAAGCATCTGCAAATGATCTCCGTAAATGTCGAGGTGATCAGCATCCGCAGAAGTAACGACAGCTGTTTGCGGAAAGAGTCTTAAGAACGAACGATCAAACTCATCAGCTTCAGCAACCATGATCGTTTGCGGACTGACTTTTCCGTGCATCACCAAATTCGAATCGTAGTTCGCAGTGATTCCGCCAAGGAAAGCAACCATGTCTTTGCCAGCACTCTTTAATATATGTGCAATCAGAGACGAAGTTGTTGTCTTGCCATGAGTGCCTGCTACTGCAACTGTTTTGTAATTCTTAGTAAGTAAACCAAGTACCTCTGATCGTTTGAGAATAGTAAACCCAGTTGTCTTGAGATAATTGTACTGTTTGTGATCTTTTGGAATTGCTGGAGTAAAAACTACAAGCGTTTTCTCTTTTGTGAGATAGCCTGGAAGGGATTCAATTCGGTCCTCAAAATGAATTTCCATTCCTTCCTCTAGCAATTCATGTGTAAGCGGAGTAGCTGTTCGATCGTAACCTGCCACCTTCAAACCTGAATGTTTAAACCAACGCGCCAATGCGCTCATACCAATGCCACCGATCCCCAGAAAATAAATACTATCGTAATTTTTTAAGTTCATCTGGTTATTAGTTTTTCAATTTCGTTTACTATGTCTTCGGTTGCGTTGGGCTTGGCCAACTTTGCGATATTTTCGCTAAGCGTTTTGCAACGATGCAAATCAAAAATCAATTTCAATGTTTCATCTACAAGAGTTTCTTTGGCATCTGAGTCCTTGATCAACAAAGCTGCATCCTCTTTCACTAATGCCATGGCATTCATCGTTTGGTGATCTTCAGCCACATTAGGCGATGGAACCAAAATGCAAGGACGCTTCGTCAAACACAATTCAGAAATCGCAAGTGCACCTGAGCGTGAGATCACTACATCTGCAGCTGCGTAGGCGAGATCCATGTCTTGAATGAAACTGTAGATGCCAATGCGTCTTAAATCTTTTCCTTTGTCTCCAACACGCTCGCGTACTTCGTCAAAGTAAACCTTGCCGGTTTGCCAGATCACTTGCATTTGTGATTCGAGGATCTGATCAATACCTGCAATAATGCTTTCGTTGAGTGTGCGCGACCCAAGACTTCCTCCAAGAACTACTAATGTTCGGAGATTAGGATTTAGTCCAAAGGTCAAAAATGCTTGTTCACGTTTATTGTCGATATCCAAAATAGATTGACGAACAGGATTACCTGTAAACACAATCTTGTCCTTTGGAAAATACTTTTCCATTTCAGGATACGCCACACACACTCGTTGCGCCTTTGAGGCAAGTCGCTTGTTGGTTAGCCCTGCATAGGAATTCTGTTCTTGAAGCAGGGATGGAATTTTATTTCTTGTTGCCGCCAGCATGATTGGGCCACTAGCATATCCGCCTGTGCCAATGACTGCATTCGGTTTAAATTTCTTAATGATTTTTCCGGCTTTGATATAACTCGTCAACAGCTTAATAGGAAAAAGCAAATTCGATAACGTCAATTTTCTTTGAATTCCGCTAATCCACAAACCAATAATTTCATAACCGGCTTCAGGCACGCGCGTCATTTCCATTCGTCCTTCAGCACCAACAAAAAGAATTTCTGCAGCCGGGTAACGCTCCTTAAATTTATTAGCAATAGAAATCGCAGGGAAGATGTGCCCTCCGGTTCCGCCACCGCTAATGATTATTCTATATGGTTGGTTCGTACTCAACTTATTTTGTTGGCTTAAAATAATTTTTGCGCTCTTGGTTGAAGGCGACAAGCTTCAAGCTACAAGCCGCAAGCTTTGGCGAATTCGAAAACAGCTTGAAGCCTGAAGCCTGTAGCTTGTAGCTAAATTCCATTTTCAAATTTTCAAATTCAATCATCTTCAAATCAATTAAGCTGCTTTTGCTTCAACTTTACTTTCTTGTTCCTGAACTTGCGAATCCCAATTTTGATCTTGGTCTCCGCGGCTCACACTTAAAATAATTCCTATGGAAATTCCGGTGAACACCATCGCTGTTCCTCCCATACTCACTAATGGTAATGGCTGACCGGTGATTGGACCGAGCCCCACAACAACTCCCATATTCACCATTGCCTGGCAAACCAAATCGAAACTCAAACCTGCAGAGAGCAAACCACCGAAAGCTCGTTCACTATTGTATGCCGCTTTCATTCCTCGATGAAGAAGTACTAAATACAGAACCAATACCACTGCACCGCCAATCATTCCATACTCTTCAATCACAATAGCATATATAAAATCCGAGTAAGGTTCGGGTAAAATGTTTCGTTGATCACTGTTACCCGGCCCTTTACCAAAAACTCCACCAGTAGCTACTGCAATTCTTCCGTGCTTCGCTTGAAATGGAAGTTCAGTTCCGTTAACAAAACTGAGAACACGATTTTTTGCTGTTTCACCACGCACACCCAGCTTCAATGCTATGGCCCCTGCAAGTAGTCCGACCAACACCAGCATTGCCAAATATTTTACCGGCACACGACCGATGAACATGACGAGCATGCAAGTAGCAAACAACAGCATCGCACTCGATAAGTTTGTTAAAGCAATCAATCCGCAAATAACCCCAGACCAAACCAGCATTGGAATGAGTGCTTCCTTAACGTCTTCAATGTTCTGTTGCTTTTTAGAAAGCATACTCGCCAAGTTGATGATGAGTGCAAGACTCGCAAAGTCTGATGGTTGAAATGAACCGAAGAGCGGAACTTTGATCCAACGTGAGGCATCGTTGATGCTCACACCAAACTTGAGAGTATAGAGCAACAACGGAACACTTGCCCACAAGGCGAGGCGTGAGAGCTTCGAATAGTAACGATAATCGATTTTGTGTGCTACCCACATCGATGCAAGTCCAAGCAATACCATCGATGTGTGTTTCAGTAAATACCATTCAGGTGAAGTAGTCTTTCTGAATGCCAATGTTCCGATGGAACTGTACACCACCAAAATACTGATGAGCGAAAGCATCAAGACCACCGCCCAGATCACCCGGTCGCCCTGTAAGTTTTCGTCAGCCCATTCTTTAAACTTTTTCATATGCGAAAAGAATTTAGAATATAGTAGTTAGGAGTTAGCATTTTGTCTTATACCCTTCATATACGATTCTAATAGCCTCACCACCTCGTCAACCTGATTCTGTAATTCTATTGAGTTACAATACTTCAGATCGTTCGAGAGAAGGAGATGATAATCTGTTTCCGATAGTGAGCCTTGAGCTATGTTCATAAATCTGAGCTTGTCCGCACTGCCCTTCTTTTTAAATCCTTCAGCTATGTTCGCTGCAACTGAAACACAAGACCGTCTAACCTGTGATGTTAACCCGTACATTTCTTCCTTCGGAAAATCATTGGTCACTTTATAAACGCTTAACACCAGCTGATGTGCCTTTTGCCACACGATCAATTCCTTGAATGACTTAGCTGGTTTTCTGTTTTCCATTTTTTATTCTCCTATGTCCTATCTACTAACTCCTAAATTCTTCTCTAAGAAGTTCATTTTCCTTTTTCAATTCCAGCACTGCATTTCTAAACTGATCGCCTCGGTCTTCGTAGTTCTTGAATAAATCAAAGCTTGCGCACGCGGGCGATAACAACACCACATCGCCTGGTTCTGAAGCTCTCCAGGCCAGGCCCACTAATTCTTCCATGCTTTGTGTTTCGAGGATAACTCTCACAACACCATCAAATGCGTTGTGAAGTTTCTCGTTGTCTTTTCCCAAGCAGATAAGAACACGAACTTTCCTTTTTACTTCTTCAGTTATTTTTGAATAATCATTGCCTTTGTCAATTCCACCGGCTATCCAAATCAACGAGCCCTTGTAACTTCCAAGAGCATAAACTACTGAATCTACATTGGTAGCTTTCGAGTCATTTACAAATTCTATTCCCTTAATTGTTGCAACAGATTCTAATCGATGGGGGGCATTCTTGAAAGTCTTAAGGCCTTGCTTAATAGACTCCATCGAAACACCGGCAGTATAAACCGCAGCCACAGCCGACATGGTATTGATCAAATTGTGTGGGCCTTTCAGCGTGGTGTCTTGCTGATGGAAATTGAAAAGCTGATGTTCAAGTTCAAATACCATTACTCGGCCATCAAAATGCGCTTCAGCCGAATTGTTATTCAATGCAACACGTATCTTCTCTGGCGCAATAGTTCGCTTTGCTAATTCTTCTTCAATCACTTTATCATCCGAGAAATAGATGAAGTAGTCGCTCTCTTGCATGGATTGTATCAACTGAAACTTTGAGTTGACATAATTCTGCATTTGATATTCGTAGCGATCTAAATGATCAGGAGTGATGTTGAGTAAAATACCAATGTGTGGCCGGAATGTTTTTGTTCCATCCAATTGGAAACTACTCATCTCAATTACATACCAATCATAATTTCCTTTAGCCACCTTGCGAGCAAGACTTTCACCAACATTCCCTGCAAGAGCCACGTTCATACCGGCCGACTTCATCAAATGATAAGTCAGCAGAGTTGTAGTCGTTTTGCCATTTGTGCCAGTGATCGCAATAACTCTTCCTCCCTTGATGTAACGGAATGCAAATTCTATTTCATCGATGACCTCGATTTTCTTCTCTCTTGCTTTTTTTATTACCTCCGCTTTATCGGGAATGCCCGGGCTCTTGATAATCAAATCTGCATTGAGAATTTCATCAATTGAATGTTGACCTTCTTCAAATTGAATCTCCTCAACGATGAGCTCCTCCTTATACTTCTCCTTCAGCATACCTTGATCAGAGACAAAGACTTCGTTGCCTTTGGCTTTTGCCAAAAGTGCTGCGCCTGTCCCGCTTTCGCCTCCACCCAATATGACTACGCGTCTACTCATCTCAATTTTAATGTTGCCAATGTTAGTATTGCAAGAAGAATCCCGACTATCCAAAACCGAGCTACGATTTTGGGTTCAGGAATATTTTTCTTTTGATAATGGTGATGCAATGGAGACATTAGCAAAATTCTTTGCCCTACTCCATATTTCTTCTTTGTGTATTTAAAATAGGATACCTGCAGCATCACCGAGAGAAGCTCAACAAAAAATATTCCGCAGAGCAAGGGTATCATTATTTCTTTTCTAACTGCCAGGGCTAGCACAGCTATAATTCCACCAAGTGATAGACTACCAGTATCTCCCATGAACACTTGAGCCGGATAAGCGTTGTACCATAAGAATCCAAGGCACGCTCCAACAAAAGCGGTACAAAAAATTACCAACTCACTAAGATTTGGAATGTACATGATGTTGAGGTACGAACTAAAGTCAACGCGACCAGAGAGGTAAGCAAAGATGGCCAGCGTTAATCCAATGATTCCAGAAGTTCCTGCAGCCAGGCCATCGATACCATCTGTAATGTTTGCACCATTTGAAACAGCAGTAACAATAAAAATTACGATCAAGGTGTAAACAAGCCACGTATAATCAGCATTCAGCCACGAAATCAAACTGCTATAGTCGAATTCGTTGTTCTTGAAAAAAGGAACCGTGGTTTTAGTCGACTTAACGTCTTTGTATTCTAACTTTTGCTCAGCTTCAAGTTTTACCAACTCAATACTTGCAAGTGATGGAGTTGTGACTTCACGAACAACTACATTTTGATTAAAGTACAAGGTCAGTCCAACGATCAATCCAATGCTTACTTGACCAACTATTTTAAATCTTCCTGCCAGGCCTTCTTTGTTTTTCTTGAACACTTTAATATAGTCATCAAGAAAACCGATTACACCAAGCCAAACCGTTGTCGCTATTAAAAGGATGACATAAACATTGTCCAATTGGGCCATCAACAGCGTGGGAATAAGAATTGCAGCGATGATAATCAGTCCACCCATGGTAGGTGTTCCCTTCTTTTGCAGCTGACCTTCAAGTCCGAGATCGCGAATATCTTCACCTACTTGCTTTTTTCTCAAGAAAGAAATCAGCTGACTTCCAAAGGTGATCGTGATCAATAATGAAAGAACTGCTGCCACTCCTGCGCGAAACGAAATGTATTGAAACACTCCCGCACCTGGAATATTGAACGCTTTATCTAGATATGTAAATAAATAGTACAGCATTAATTAGCAAACATTTTTAACATCCGTTCTAAAACTTCTTTATCGTCAAAAGGGTATTTCACTCCTTTTATTTCTTGATAAGTTTCATGACCCTTGCCTGCAACAAGAATGATATCTTTCTCCTTTGCCAACATGCAAGCAGTCTTGATCGCTTCTTCTCGATCGGCCATCACCAATGTTTTCTTTGCTTCACTTGGGCCAACACCTTTTTGCATTTCCCTGATGATCTCCATCGGGTCTTCACTGCGCGGATTGTCTGAAGTGAAGATGACTTTGTTGGAATACTTACAAGCGATTGCAGCCATCAATGGTCTTTTGGTCCGATCACGATCTCCTCCACAGCCTACAACCGAAATCACATTTTCAGCGCCTGTTCGAAAATGTTCGATTGTCTCTAAAACATTTTTTAACGCGTCAGGGGTATGCGCGTAATCAACGATCGCTGTAAATTTTGAACCTGGCCTTACTAATTCGAATCTTCCATTAGCTCCATTAAGCGAGGACAATTTCAACAACACCATTTCAGGATCTTCGCCTAACAAGCAGGCAGCACCGTAAACTGAAAGAAGATTGTATGCATTGAAATCGCCAATCAATTTGAACCAGACATTTTTATCAGCTATCTCGAGTTCCAAACCAATGATTGAGTTGGTAATGATCTTCGATTTGAAGTCGGCCATTTTTTTCAAGCCGTACGTTTTCTTTTCTGCTTTAGTGTTTTGCAACATCACCATGCCACGCTTGTCGTCAATGTTTACCAATGCAAATGCATCTGATGAAAGTCCGTCAAAGAATCCTTTCTTCGCGCGGATATAACTTTCAAACGTGTGATGATAATCCAGATGATCGTGTGTGATGTTGGTGAACAATCCACCTGTGAAGTGAAGTCCTTCGATGCGTCCTTGATCTACAGCGTGTGAACTGACTTCCATAAAACAATGAGTACATCCTGCTTCAATCATTTGCACTAACAACTCATTGATTTGAATTGGATCGGGAGTAGTATGAGTAGCAACAATATCTTTATCAACAATCTTATTCACAACTGTTGATAACATTCCTACTTTATAATTAAGCGAGGTGAAAAGCCTGTAAAGCAAAGTGACGATGGTAGTTTTTCCATTCGTGCCTGTAACACCTACAAGTTTTATTTTTTTAGAAGGGTTATTATAGAAATTGGATACAATGATACCAAGCGCTTTTGCACTTCCCTTCACGGTAATGAACGTAGCTTTTTCCGAAACTATTTCCGGCAATTTCTCACAGACAATTACACTTGCACCACTCTTAATTGCCTTCTCTATAAATTCATGTCCGTTGGTTTGATGTCCTTTAATAGCAACAAACATGAAATCCTTTTTCACCTTTCGCGAATCAAATGCAACGCCACTCACTTCAAGGTTCATGTCGCCCGAAGTAGAGGTGATATTTACTTTATATAATATGTCGCGTAGTGAGGCCATCAACTTAGTTTCAGATAAATTCTGCTTCCTTTTGAAAATCTGGTTCCCGGAGCGATTGATTGTTCCGTCACTCTTCCTTTACCTCCATAGTATACTCTCAACCCAGATTTCTCTAATAAATAAATCGCATCGCGGAATGTCATTCCAGTTACGTTAGGAACAAGATCTTTTATAATTGGATTTTTCTTCAGCACTACTGAACTCGCCTCCTTCGATGCGCGGACCCATTCATCATCAGTAGATGAGTGATTGGATACGCCAAGCTCATTGCACAACATGGCAACTTCTTCATGTTTTCCTGCGCGAACAATTGGAACAACTCCAGGCTCGGTAACCAACTTTTGCTCCATGGGCGAGTGGAGATTTAGATCGCGAGCATAAATATTATCGGCAATGTCTTTGAACACAGGACCAGCTACACTATTTCCGTATTGATAAATTCCTTTCGGATTTTTAATCAGGACGATAGCTGTATACTTAGGAGCGTGAGCCGGAAAATACCCAACGAAAGAAGTGATGTACTTCTTTTCGTAATGGCCATCTTTCAAAATCTGAGCTGTACCGGTTTTACCTGCAATGCGATAGTAAGAGTTTTTTATATTTTTCGCTGTACCGTGATCAACAACGCCCTCCAACAAAAGTTTAAGTTGACCCAAAGTTTTGCTCGAACAGATTTTTGAAACGATTGTTTCGGTTTCAAACTCCTGAATGATTTTGTCTCCTTGCGTAACTGAGGTAACGAAAATAGGTTTGATCATTTTACCATCATTTGCAACAGCATTATATAATGCGAGCGTGTGCAATGGAGACATTTCAAATCCATAACCATAAGCCATCCAAGGCAAAGTGATTCCACTCCAGGCTCTATCTTTTGGCCTTGTGATTTTTGGGAACGACTCGCCTGTGATTTGCAGGCCAAGCGGCTTTGACAATTTCAGTTCGTCAACGTACTGTAAAAACTTCTCGGGTTTCGTTCCAAAATGTTTGTCAAGCAATTTCGCCATCGCGATGTTGGACGATTTTTCGAAAGCGGTTTGAATAGAAATTCTTCCATAGCCTCCCTCCTCGTGGTCGCGCACTTTCTTGTTGTAGAAAGTGAATTCCCCCTTGCCTGTATTGATGCTGTCGCTCAATTTGATGTTCGTCTCTTCTAGCAGAGCCATCATCGTTACAAGCTTGAAAGTGGAGCCCGGTTCAAATGACCCGCCTATCGCATGGTTGAATTTTTCAGAGTACTCGTCACCCTCTTTCGTCAAATTTGAAATTGCTTTGATGTGACCCGTCTTCACTTCCATTACTACAACCGTTCCTTCATCAGCATCATGAGCTTGCATTGCCTGGTGAAGTGATGTCTCCGCAACATCTTGCAAATTGATATCGATGGAAGTTTGAATGTCTAATCCATCAACCGCTTTGATATTGTTTCCATCAAATACAGGCTTCCATGTGCCTCCCGCTATTTTTTGGAAAAGCGCTTCGCCATCTTGTCCACCAAGTACTTCGTTGAAACTATATTCAAGGCCTGCACCTTTTTCATCTTCATTTACAAATCCGATAGTTCTTCGACTCAAATTTGAAAATGGTCTGTAGCGCACGTCCATCTTTTCGAAAATCACTCCGCCCTTGTATCGGCCTTCTCTGAAGATTGGCCATGACATCATTTCCTTTTTCGACTGATAATTGATTTGCTTTCGGTTGATGGTGACGTACTGCTTGCCCGATGCACGCGCATCTTTCAACATCTCTTTATAATCCTTTGCGGATCTGTCTTTATAAAAAATTGAAAGTTGATACGAAAGTGAATCGATTCCTTTTTTGAACACTTCATCTTTCGAGAGCGTGGGATCGATAGCTACTTTATAAAATGGCAATGACGTAGCCAACAAGCTTTCGTTGTCTGAATAAATATTTCCGCGAGTCGCTTGTATTTTCTTGTAGTCAAACATGGTCTCCTCGGCCATCTTCGCCCACTTCTCACCTTCAATCATTTGAATGTGTCCCACTTTTGCAGCAACGCATACCGCAAAAATCAACACACCCAAAAAAGCGATGCGTACTCTTATTAATATGGACTTCTTAATATTCACCTTTCTCTACAACTACTTTAAATGGTGGCGTTAAACTTTCTTGCAGGCCAATGGCCTTGACTCTTCTAGCTACTTCGCTTTGCTTGCTGGCAAACATGACATCCGCTTTTAGCGTTGTAAAATCTGCGCGCAAGTCCTCTACTTCACTTTCTGTTCTTTCAATTGTCCGTGTGGTCTTGTCGGCATAGTGCGTGTTACTGATGTAGATCAAACCCAAAAACACTACGAACAAAATCTTGGGCAGATACTGCACCGGAAAGCCTTCTTCGAAGTAGCTCTCTAACTTTAATTTTTTCTCCAAACCAGAAAACGCGCTCTTGCCACCTTCTTTCGATGGCTTCACTCTAGCTTCGTTTCCTCCGCGCTCTGGTTCTATTTTAAATTTGTTCTCCATTTCTCTCTTAGTTACGAGTCTCAAGTTTCGAGCTGCGAGCTGTAAACTCGAAGCTCAAAGCTTGCAGCTCGAAGCTTAAATTCTTTCCGCTACTCTCAACTTTGCACTTCGTGCTCTTTTATTTTCGTTTACTTCTTCTTCCGTAGCCTCAATCGGCTTTCTGTTCACCGCCTCAAAAGGCTTTATCTTATTCCCAAAAAAATCTTTCTCCACCTCACCAAACATCTTTCCGGTGTTGATGTAGTTTTTCACTAACCGGTCTTCCAGCGAATGATAACTCATCACCACCAGCCTTCCCCCTTTTTCCATTACTTCGCCACTCTGGTGCAAAAAATCTTCGAGCGCTTGCATCTCTTCGTTCACTTCGATGCGCAACGCCTGAAACACCTGGGCGAAATATTTATTCTCTTTCCCACGCGGAGCAACCGACTGCAGTGCATTTTTCAGATCGAGTGTGGTTGCCAATGGTTTAGCTTTTCTACTCGTCACCACTGCTTTCGCAGCTGTCTTTGCATTTTTTAGTTCGCCATACATTCCGAAAATTTTATGCAGCTGCTCTTCGCTGTAGCTACCTAAAATTTTTGCGGCTGTGACTTTTCCTTTGCGATCCATTCGCATATCGAGTGGCCCATCGAAGCGAGTTGAAAACCCACGCGATGCCTCATCAATTTGATGCGATGAAATGCCAAGGTCAGCAAGTATGCCGTTGACTTTGGTTACTCCGTGCAACTTCAGGTACTGTTTCATGAACCTGAAATTCGCTTGACAAAATGTGAAAGAACGATGTTGTAATTTCTCTGCTTCCTTTTTTGCGTCATCATCCTGGTCAAATGCAATCAGCCTTCCGCCTTTTAACATTTCCAGCATCGCCATACTGTGGCCTCCTCCTCCAAACGTCACGTCTACATAAATGCCCTCGGGATTGATTTGTAATCCTTCTAGACATTGTTTGAGCATGACCGGCTTATGGTAGCCATGAGTTTCGAGTTGCGAGCTATGAGTCATGAGCCTTCTACAGTTGTGATAAAACTTTGAATCATTTTTTGCTCTTCGTCAATACCGTTTAGTAATAACTCTCTTAACTCTTTTCCTCCATAATTCAGATTTTCAATAATTAGAACTTGCGTCTCAAGTTCATAAGCCGAACCAAGTGCTATCTCTAAATACCTCACATATTCCTTCTTACTTCTCTTCGCGCTGCCTTCGGCAATATTTGAAGGAATAGAAACAGATGCTCTCGTAATCTGGCTTCGTAACTCATACTTCTCTTCTTTGGGAAGCTGTCCTGCTAATTCGTAAGTATGATTCACTAATTCCATTCCCTTTTGCCAAATTTTAAGCTTCTTAAAATTCTTCATATGTTAAATTCAAAGAACTCATCAAGCTCAAAGCTCGAAACTGAAAGCTCGAAACTTGTAGCTTGAGGCCTGTAGCCAGAGGAGTGGTCTGCAGCCGAAGTAACTTCTCAAGCCGAATTTCACTGTATGAAACTCAGCGCCCATCTGTTACTCGTTCAAATACTTCGCTGCCAACTTTGACAATTCACCGGGGTCTTGGAT
>CBRFFM010000023.1:0-43816 GCA_967789005.1 uncultured bacterium
ACGATACGATTGTAACCGTCGAAAGGAAATTTTCAGACAATCTTTTTAACCAGTAATTCAATGACCTACCGTTAAACTAAAAATGAAAAATGAATTTCGAGTACATCAAATCTGCATATAATGTTCCGGCGGAAATGTTCCGAGAAGTAATTATCAGCGGCAAGAAAGGTGTGATAACTGAGGATATGGGGAATTACATTGGCGTTCACTTTTACGATAATCCGACGTCGAATCCATCCGTTTGCCATCCAACATGGGAGGTAACGTATCTAGAAACATTCAATCGAAAACCGCCGATAAAGAAAACAACCAGATCACAGAGGCGCTATCAAGAATATTTACACTCTGAAAGCTCAGAGACTTTTTCTGAATGGCTAAAATTTGGAATGTACAAATCATGACTTACCGTAAACGTAAAGACAGGGAACAACAATGCAGTACAGGCAAATAAAATCGAACAATAAGTTCAAAGCTAAAAAGCAAGAGTATGACGGTAAGTGGTATCACTCGAAAGGTGAAGCCGGTTATGCCGCTGAGCTTGACTGGAGAATAAAGGCCGGAGAAATAAAGTCATGGGAAAGGCAGGTTAAAATTCCATTGAAGGTGAACGGTGTTTTGATCTGTAATTACTACGTCGATTTCAAGGTGACGACAAAACATGATTCGACCGAGTACCATGAATACAAAGGATTTGAAACTCAGGAATGGAAAATGAAGTGGCAACTTTTTACCGCACTACTTTCAGAGATTGACCCTGGCGCTGAATTGATTGTAATAAAGCATCAAAGCGCATATAGACCTAAGCTTAAAAAGTAATACCCCCTAACATGGAAACAAAAATATGTACATCTACCTAGGCGATAAACTAACTGATCCAAGATTCAAACGGGCTGAGTGTTCTGCTGTTAGAAGACAAGACGGCAAATGTATCCGAGGGAAAACAGGAACGATGCTTGTAGAATTTAATGGAGAAAAAGTAAATGTAATTGGAAGACTGTTGAGGAAAGTTAAAAGTTAAAAAAATGAAAAAGACAAGTATAGGAATTATCAAGTGCGGACAATGGCTAACATACTGTTTAAGTATTGGATACACCGAAGATCAATTAGAAGCACTTGAGAAGATATTTTGGAAGTTCAAGGACGGAAACGGAAATCTAAAACGCTAACCCCCCTCATCTATGATAGAACTAAAGAACGATATTATGAAAACAGGAATTGAATTAATCGCTCAAGAACGTAAGGAACAAATTGAAAAGCATGGTTTTGACATCGAGAAAGATGCTGAGTTCTACCAAAAAAATGAACTTGTAGATGCAGCTTTATACGCTATGACATTCGACCGTGAGCGATACCCTGAGTCTTGGAGTTTTTGGTTCCATGATAAAATGAGATCGAAAGAAGAAAGAATGTCTGAGCATGACTTCCATATCGAGCGGCTAAAAATCGCAGGCGCACTAATAGCAGCAGAAATCGACAGAATTCAAAACGAACAGGAATGATAGAACTAAAGAGTGTAATTCATTTCTCCTCCGGCCTTGCTATTGATTCAACTAAAAGTTAAAAAGTGATGAGACTGAAATATGAAGGTAAGCAACCATGTGCAGGATGCGGAAAGTCAGGTGAAGATAAACCAAGGGCTTCTAAGGATGAACTGTGTGAAGATTGCAAAACACATATCATCATAGGGCGGGAATTGAAAAAAGACCTAAGAGACAAGGATTATATTCTAGCGTCAGCGCAATGGTATAAACTCGAATTCTACAATAGTAAAATTGGAGGAGAAGAAATATCACAAGCTTTCAATAAGCTATTCGATTTATTGGAAAGACCAGGATTGCCGTGGTATGATAGAATAGAATTAGTAAAACGTGAAGGTGTTACATCATGCAGATCAATGGTTATGCGCACCGACTACGCCTTAGCTATAAAAGCCCTAGTGGATGCGCTGCAAAAACAACAGTCTGCATATAGGAAAGGTATGGAACAAATTGAGAAAGACCGCGCAGATGTTATTAAGAAAACCAAGAACAAGCTTTTTAACGATGGTGTTAAGTACGGAAGAAGTTTGCTAGTCCAACTGAATAAAGGCGAGATAACACTTGCTGATTTTGAAAAGGAGATCATTAAGTTTTGATTCAACTAAACTACCAACACAATGGAACAAGAATGGATTTCAGTGAAAGATAAGTTACCTCCAATAAACGGAGTTAGCGCATTGGTTCTTGTTTGGGACAGCGCAAGAAAAACGTACTTCACAGCACACAGATACCCAGATTCACACAGGTCTAAACAATACCATTGGCGCGTATACGATGTTGATGGGAGCAGCATGGTGAAAGACGAAATAACTCACTGGATGCCTCTACCAAAACCACCTAAAAGTTAAGCCATGACCTTACACAAAGAGAGAGTAATCAAGTTTAAAGTTTGGAACCCAACGCAGAAAGAATTTAACTATTGGGGATTTCTGGAACGCGGATTCATTGGCCCGCCAACAGGAAGGGGTTTGAGTATTGAAGAATGCAAAAACGGAAGTCTCGCCTTCACCGGCCTATACGATAAAGAGGAGAAAGAGATTTATGAAGGGGATATTTTGGAAGAGAATGGATACATCTACACACCGGTAGAATTTTTTCAACTAGAATTAGGTCGGGACGGATGGAGTACAAATTACCACGCTAATTGCTGGAATGTTGGATACTCTGACGGGAGTGGCCGCACCGCTTTGAAGACCAATGTAAGCGGACACGGACTCGATGTTTCAAAATGCACCGTCATCGGCTCTTCTATAAGTAATCCTGAACTTTTAACAACAGTAGAGAAATGAAAACAGAAAAAGAATACTTACTTGAATCAGGCGTTAAAATGCATTGGTTCACAAAACAAGCTCTCGATAATGTAATTAAGGCAATGAACAAATATGCTAGGGCGAAATGCAACCAGCAAAAAAATCACTGCGCTAAATTCATTGATTTGGCCGATGAAAAATCTCCAAAGGCCCTCAAGAAAATTATTCCAGTATTTCAGGACGTTATAAAATTAACACCGAATGCAACCCTAAAGTAACCACCGCAGATAAAGCGGAGTAGCGAATATGAAAAAGCTTTCACGATCAAAATTAAGACAAGCCGCTAGGTTGGCGATGGCTATACACGGCTATGATCTATTGCAAGGATTTAACCATAGTGCAATTGGTTTGTCTGAGGAGGAGCATGCAATCATGTCTGACGAGGCTAATAAAATAGCTGAGCGATTAGCGGGAAATCATCCGATGAACTTAGGATCGGTTGACGCGTGTATTGAGTACTTCAAAAACAAATAATTTCCCATGAACACACAAGAGAAGAAAACAGCAGAGCAGATATTAGATTTATTCTACAAAGAAAAACCTGATGACGATAAGAGAAAACCTTGAAAAGGACAAGTATTATAATTTATGGTTCGAGGAAACAAACTCAAAATGAGAATAGTAATTTTAATCTTATCGGTGACGCTCTTAATTGAATGTACATCAAAAGAATCCGAAGCTGATCGTGAACACAGTAAAGTAATCCTTGAGACAAGGAAGTCGTTGCAGGAACTCAATGAATCTATAAGTCGATACACTACATCACAACGCGACCTGCTTAAAGCATTGAAGAAACGAAATATTGAGATGAACAAATTGAATAAATCCCTGGAAAAACTCGATAGCTTACTGCGTTAGTGTACCATTTTAGACACCAAACAAATTAAAATCAAAGCTAGAAACACTAAGAAAGTGATCCAGCGCCGGGACATTTACTTTTTCATGTCTTTGATCCGCGACCCCATTGAGGAGCCGAAATAGTAGCTGTAGATTGAGATCAGCAGACCTTCAATGATGCCCACTATATTTGTAACGAGCTCCCGGTTTTCATTTGGTACGCTTTCCCGAATAAGATGCCAAACGATGAAAGCGAAAGCCACCATTAAAGAGACTGACAGAAACCAAACCATGTAATCTGAATGACCGGTAAGTTTTACAAACTCTGTTTCACGTGTACGGGCGCTCTCACGGTCCTGAACTTCTAAGGCGTGTATTTCCTTCTCATGATCTGCAGCCATTTTTTCAAATTGGATCTTTACTTCTGGCGGGATGCTTTCATCCTTTGAGATTATATTTTTTACAATCCCCAACAATCCCCGATCTGGAAGAACATCGCCGACAATATCTAAAACGTGTGGCGCTTTTTCTTTCAGGAACGATCCGATCTTTGTTTCTTTAAACGGTTTCTTTGTCATTGTTTTCTAAGTTTCACTAGATAGACAGTAGAATCTATTTTTCTTATTACGCTGTCCTGTCTGAATTTAGTTTCATTGTACCAATATCTTGGAGAGGGCGTTTTTACTTTTCTTACGTTCATTCCATCCTTCAAGTGCGGCGATTATTACAAGTAGCTTCAATATGAAAACTAGGGCTGTCACACAAATTTGATTGGAAAATCCCTATGCACAGTCAACTTAAATTTATCCGGCATGAGTGTAGTCAGAATTTTCAAAGTAGCCGTCGTGTTCGTTATGTCGATCGTGCCGTCTTTATCGAGATCAACATGAGATTCGCCTGGCAGAAAACACCCAAGTATTTGACGGGTATAGTTTCCGGGATGCCACAAAATAGAATCTCTGCCTGGAACGTTTAAAACATGAAAATATTCGTAAGGTCTTTTGGCTGTAGGCTTACATTTCTCAACCAGGTAATCACCTGCCGGAATACAGCTTATTCTCCTTTGGTTTTCATTCCAAGGAAGCTCAAGCGTTTTAAACTCAAATACTGTTTCGTGCTTTTCGTCGTCGATGACTTTACCGTCTCCAATAGTAGCGGTTGCGTTTGATTTTGTGTGAAGTTCTATTCTCATTTCCTTTTCTGTTTTTTACCTGGAAAAACTTCGTCGTTCAATGTGTCTACATCGCTCTCAAGATTCTGTAATCGTAACTGGTTTTGGATATCGTTCTTTGTTAGCATAGTGATCAGTGTCGCGAACTTATTCCCTGCCCATCCAAGAATAGTGACAAGGGCAACACATGAAACCCATGCTATTAACTGAACTGTTGCGCTATCAAGAGTAGAGAAGTTCATAGATCGATTATTTTTCTTTATTCGTTAAGCCCCTGAAAAAGCTGTTGCGATCGTGCTTGCTATTAAAGCGTTACCACTACTGTTGGGATGAAGGTTGTCACCCATTAAAGCATCTGGTGAAGCATCGTTTCTTATTGCGGTTAGAATATCTGCATACCTAACACCGAGTCCATTTGCCTTTGCTATTATCGCAGAGGCATAACCATCAAGTGTCGAAGAGTTAGCGCCTAATTTTTGGTAGCATGGAGACGATAGGCAAATATTTCTAACTGGATACCCTGCCGTTATAAATCCTTGAGCCATGGTTTCCAATTGTGTTGCACAGGTTGCCGCAGAGACAGATGCATTAATGTCATTTGCTCCAAACATGATATATACTTTGTCGGTGTATGGTCTTGAGAATGCTTGCGATTGATAGCGAACAAGTCCGTCACTTGCTTTTTCTCCAGCGATACCCAAATTAACATAAGGCAACCCCAGCGAGGTGGCTAATGGGTCGATGTAAGAAGGGAATGAGTTTGCTACCGACCCTCCCTGAGTTATACTATCACCTATACAAACTATTTTTTGTTGAGAAGTTGATAAAACGCCGTAACGATTATAGAAAGCATTTCTGATTAGCGCGTCCGTTGTGTCATCAAATACACTGCTTGACATGCAGAACGCAAGGATATTTCCACCCATGTTACTGCCTGAAAACGCACTACCAATATTTGAAATGTAAGTTAGCCAAGTAGGGTTAGCGCTTATTGAGTTTCTTATACAAGTACGATCATTCATTTTTACAGTAATAGTACCGTTGGTTCTTCTAAATGAAAGAACGTTGTATTGCTCTTCTCCACCGAGTCTCCATACTGCGGTAAAGTTTGCAGTTGCGGGTCTATCAACAGCATTCATTGTTACCTGACGCGCAACACTTGTGCTATTACCATCAAATCGTAAAAAGTTATTTGCATTACTACCTGCGCCGTTACCCGCCCCAAAAAGTGCTGAAGAAGTCGAGTTAACAGCCGTTTTTCTGAATACTACATACAATGAATATGTCGATCTTGCGATTTCAGAAGTTAGCGACATCGTATCATTACTACCGTCCCATAAAGGAGATCCACTGTTGTAAAGTGGACGATTTATCGCCGTGGTTTGAACCGCATGGTTATTATTTCCACTGAGATCATTCCACTGACTTATCGCGTTTGAAACTTGTGTAAAGTTAGATGCGTTGTTGCTCTGTAGATTTAATAGATCAAAATAAGTGTCAAGATTTATTCCTCCACTACTTCCCATACCAGTATACAAACCCGATTGAAAAAAATTCATCATGACGCTATCCCGGCATCGGTGGTTATTGTTAACATAATCCCTAATAGTTTTGCGTCTACCGCAAGTGTATCGCTTCCATCTGACGGATTACGTGAAATTTGAAAAGCTAAGAAATCACTATCGGCAGGAGTTCCAGCTAATGTTATTGCAGAAGTTGCCGGGCTAATGTGAAGATCATTCGCAGCAAGCAAAGTGTCTGTTGATGTCTGCGCTGTCCCTAATGCTACAGTGAGCGCGTCATCGTCGGAGTAAGCCCCGCCCGAAAGACCCCAAACTACACCACCTGACCCACTGGCTGCGGTCCAATAAAATTTCGCTGTTACAGTTCCGTTGTTCCAATTTCTTGGAAGTGCTATTGTGAATTGTGCGAACTCTTGAGAGGACGAATCAAAATCTAATGTTTGAATATTCACTAAAGATGTTGTCATTTCTGTTTTAGCAACAGCAGCACAACCAGAAGTTGTTTTAGTCCACATTGCAGCCGCACCGATCCATAAATCTTGGGCACCTACAAAGTCTGAGGTGTCAGCAATAGTTCCATCACGATCTTGAAAAGTATAAGTTCTGGCAGCTGTGTTTGAGTTGGTGAAAAAGGAAGTGAACGTATTTAACGCGTTATTAAAATTGATCTTGAAAAGAGTAAGGCCTGCGTACCCTCCGGTAGCGTCTTTTCCGGTTAATAATTGATATGCCGACGCTGGTATAATTAGATATGATGAAATACTATTCCATGCTGTTACCCCGTCGCCAACTTTTGCTTTTAATGTATCGGACTCAATACCCAATTCTCCCTGTGCAAGGGTTGGGTTTGTACTTGTCCAATTCGCTGCGGTGTCTCTTCTGAGTTGTATTCTATTTGCCATTTTATGCTCCTCCTCCGTTAATACTTTGTGATGTTAAATAAACTGATGCTGCCGAACCTCCGTCAATCTCCGCGCTTTCATAAGGGCTTAATGCGGTTATCGTTGCTGTTAGGGCTGTTCCGGCTAAACTTATACTTGCTGTGATAGATGTACTTGTAGATGTCGAATTACTTTCTGAAAGCAGATTCAATTGACCCTGAAATGCAGCGTATGTTTTTGAGCTGTTGACGTAAATTATTTCGTAGAAATAAAAATCTCCTGGCAGTGTAGTTGACGCTTGAGCTTGTGTAAGTGCAATAGAAAGAACTCCGCTAGCCCCGCCATTAGTTAGTCCGCTTCCTTGAGTTAATTGAAGTTGATTTGTTGAATCTCCAATTTTACGAATGTTCAGAGTAAACGTTAAGTTTGAAATATCAAATGGTAAAGACGATTCAATAAAACTTATTGTAAACGAATTGTGTCCGTTCTTATAGGCTATCCAAGGATAATTCTGGCCGAGGTGTGTTACTATTTCGCTCATTCCATTAATGTATTTTTATGTGAAGTCAGCAATTGAATAATCAACAATGACTTTTAATGTACCAGACCCCGCAGTCGGATTACCGGTTGAAACTCTAAGTTGTAATGCTTTATTTGTTAGATCCGATGTCGAGGTTACCGTTGAGATCGCCCCTATAGAGACAACATCAACACTTTGTCCAATCACTCCGGCGGCTGATGCAGGGGATGCTGATGTTCCAGCATAAATAGTTTCAAGTGTTGTGTTAGTCGCATATGCAGCAGTTGAATAAGTATACTTTATGATTATGCGGTGAAGAGCAATAATCTTATTCGCGCCAGGAGCGGCAACCAGTTCTTTAGGAGTGCCATTCAGTGATAATAGTTCAGCGCTGCTAATATTAATTACAGAGGTTTGACGCAAGCTTGCTGTGGCGAGAACGGAATCTATATAAGCTTTCGTACTCTGTTGACTTGGTACTTTAGTAGCCGAGTCAGAAGCAAAAGAGTCTTCATCTATGAAGTTGTCAGAGATCGACATGAACGTATCGGCGTTGTCCTCTCCAAACTGTCTCATATCAGCCTCGGAAATCAATCCTGTAGTATTATCAGGGAAGGTTGCGCCAGCGCTTCCGTAGGCTGATTTATAATTTGTTTTTGTTAGTTGACCCATAAATTTTCAATTGTATCCAGAACCAAATCCTATTGTAAAAGCTGAACTGAATGGAGATGAGCCGCTACCATTACTACCAGCGCCTTCCGTCACATCGATCAGTTCTAAAAATTCTCCCCTCACTCTATTATTGTAGTCATCTATTTCCGGAGACATTGGTAAATAGAGTCTGTCACTATCGAACTGTTCTTTCAACACATTAAGAAAAGTGTAATAAGTGTCATCACTGTAAAAGCTACCCGTCAACCTTCGGTATGCTTTTCTGTATTGTGTTGCGTGCTGTTGAAGTAAGATTGCGTGTAAACTTGTCTCCTCACTAATCCCATCACGAGTCCATGTTTCCCATCCGGCTCCATCTTCTGCTCGGAAATAACCTGCATACAAAATATCCGCACTCAAAACATTTGTTGTGATGAGTGACAATGATGCGCTACTGGTTGCAATTAATTTCCCTACTCCATAATCCCACTGCGGAATTGTAACTACTGTACTCTGATAAGATCCGTGTATCACCTCTTTTTCAAGAATACCAGCGTTGTTGACCTCCGCGGATATGTCTCGCAAAATCGTATCCTGAACGTCTGCACCATTCGCTAAGAATCTTGCTTTGATAGAATCAATCCAAAATGGAGAAGTGAAATTTGTGAAGTATGTTTTTACGATCCTCTTTTTTAGAATCCATTGGACTGGATTATTTACCGCATGGTAATCATCGGGTCTTATAATGTTCGGCTCATCTTCTGCGTCTGTATTTTCTTCTAACTCAAAAAAGTACATGCTTTGAAGAGCCCCCAAAGCAGCAACTTGTGATCTTGTTCCCTCTGGTAAAACCGGATCAGGCGAATCATAAGTAACCTTTGCACGTAAGTCGTCGAATGTTGTAAACTCCGCATGAAAAATATAACTGTGGTAAAGCCTTACTTCGAAATCGTATCCATTAGACGCGAGTGAATCTGGCTGTGTGGCAATCAGTTCTGTCTCTAAAAACTTCTCAAACTCAGTCACAAAAACAGTAATGAAATTCTCATCTGTGGACCACGTTCCGTCTGAGAGCAAATAGTATGTTCCGTACTTAACTCTGATTCTTACTTTTTGGTATGGCAGATCGATTGGGATCGGAGTGAGTCCGTAAGCGAATGGAGCCGGTATTTTATACTTGAAGCTTAACTTCACAGTATTACCAACTCCCATCTTTAAATTATAGGTGTCGCTTTGGATATAGGCATCACCATATCCGGCAGTTACATTTGAATCACCGTAAATTTTCCATGCAACATTACCATCACTACCAACTGCTTCCCATGTTGAGTTTAGCGTATAGTCGCTGTTGATTAACTGGAACCCGAAGGTATCCAGGTCAAAGGCATAAGCATTTTGAACAGGGAAGTAAACCGATGTCAGACGAAAATCGCCGTTCTCTAAAATATTTGATCGTAACCCGAGTTTATAGAAAAGCCTTATTTTTCCGTAACCCGGCATTAAGCTCATATAATGATCAGTGTCAGAAAAATTAAAACCGTTGTTGCTCTCTGGCGACACAATATTTACGATCGGGTCGTATGAGTCATTGGCAACGTAATCCCCGTTTTCATCAAATTCCCGATAATCGTATTCGGCGCGCATCTCCTCAACTCGCACGATGTTCCAAACTCCATTTTCTTGGACGATCCTCGCCCCGTATGGAGCCAAGATTGCATCAAGTACATAATCCAACGTTGGTTCCTGAGCATTGATATAGTAAGTATCAGTATCGACATAAGATTGATCAAGTGGATCATCTGATGCCGCGGTGTTCATGCCTGTTGAGTACAGGTTTATCGCTACATTGATGTGGAGGTATAATTTTGTTTTCTTTAAAATGAACGCGATAAGCTTTATGCAACTCATTGAGCCATTGAAACGCTGTCCATCATCCTGGAGAAACACATAATCTTTTAGAGACGCAAGTCCACAAATCGCTGTTATGTATGTGTAGTATGGAGGCGCTTTGTAGTCTTCCCCATACTGATTCGGAAGGACTTTATAAACGCCCTGTAAAACACTGTTCTTATAAAAATTAATTCGGAACTCTTCCGGATTGTTTGTGTATAGGGACTCGTAATAAAAATTCGATTCTGATGTTAACCCGAGTGTAGCCTTCGTTGCTAGTATCGTCTCGAATTTATCTTGACTACCTTCGCCTCTTAAACCACGGATCCATGGAGAAGGCGTACCGAGAACTTCAGTAACCCCTGATGAGTACGAGCGCTTAACAATATCGAGTCGTGTTACTCCACCTACCGGATCATCGTATTCAAGTCTGTAAATCGGTCCGTATGAATTATCAATATTGATGGTCACCAGTACCGACGCAAAACAATTCACAGAGTCACGAACGTAAATCCGATATTGCCCAGCTGCCAAAGCAGTGAAAATCCCTGTTGATTGACCCGTCCCGTCACCGTATGTAAAATCAGATCCTAACTTGTATTCAATTGCATTGGCCGACGTTGCTGTAATTGTTATTGATCCGTCCGTCGCTGTTGAGGAACTTGCGCCAACAACCGTAGGGGTGCCAGTGATTATTAAGTTACATGTTGGTGGATTTATTACGCAGCTGTAATGATTCTCTAAACAGTAATACGCCTCGTATGGATAAGCAACAAACCCAACCCATTCGAGCTTGCTCGTGCCTGTGCATATTTGTGGCAGATACCTTGTATCTGTTTTATATGCTGTGTCTCCAAGATCAATTAGGCTTGAGGTGGTATCCAGAACACCATTCTTCTTCATGTAGATACCTACTGTCGTGTAAGTGAAGAATGTTATTGCTGTCGCGTCAATGTCATCGGTTTCTATATAGATATTAACGGTATCACCAGCAACGAATCCACCGAATGGATTGTTACTTGTAAACTGTATCGATCTTAATAGAACCTCAGACATAATTACCCATTGGTATATTTATTGTTCATGTTATAATTTTGTAGTGTAAGCCATATATCCTGACCCTTGAGAACAGCAACTAACTGTGGTCTGGAATCTTGAATTGATCCACTTCCGGTAAAAGAACCACCGCGACCAGTTTCAAACGATGCACGCGAACCACCACCGCCCAAACTTCCTGAGTTGAAATTGTTTTGTGCCCTACTCATCCCTGCGGTCATCGCGCCAGATAGCGCCACAAGAGCGATACCTGCAGCGATCGCAGTGTATGGATTTTTGATTGCTATCTTGGCAGCAAGCATACCTACACCAATTGCGATAAGTGACTCACCTATTTGTCTAGCGAATCCGGCCAGCGCCCTCACAATAGTTTCTCCGAAATTTCCAACACCAGCAATGGCATTACCCAAACCATCAGCCACAGTGACTAAAGCTCCAGTGACAGCACCGGATAGATCTAAAAATTGTGCTTTTATTGCCCCTGTTGTTTCTTTAGTCGCTGTCAACATCCTTCTCATTGATGAGAGATATAAATCAACGGCATCCATATCGATCAATCCGAATTTTTTAGGAGTCAGTACGCTGCCATTAGCTTTCTTCAATCCCGGGCTATCTTCCGCCACGAGTTTGTTTATGTACTCCAGTTTTTTTATTTTCTCTGATAGGGCAAAGTTCTCGAATGCCAGCAAACGCATCCCTGTTGTATCTGATATTGAGGATTTTTGGAACGCCTCTCCAATTCCTTTTTGTTTTTCTTTCAAAGATTCAAGAGTAATCACCAGTGCGGCCACTTTGTCTTTCGTTGCGTCGATCCAGTTCGGGGGTGTGCGTGGATCAAAAAGAACTTTATAAGTACCCGTGGCTTCATCTTTAAGCGCAACAAGCTTTACACCTAATCGACCAGCCATTTTTTCAATTTCTTCATGCATTTGAAGAAATTGCAGACCACCTGGCTGCATTTTATTAAAGAGTGCTATGTAGTTTTTAAGTCCCTCTGTTGTTGCTCCTTTAGTCAGCGCCTCATTCAGTTGGTTGACCCGGTCATTAAGCCAATCGAAAAATGAAGGAACTCCAGCAGCGTTTAAAAGATTGCCGATTGAAACTTTCAAATTATCGAAAGAGGCTCCTAATCTTTGAACCTTGGTGGATGCATTATCAGCGAGGTCGCCAGTTTTACTAAGTGCCTCAGACGCAATTTCCCCTACAGCCTTGGCGACTTGTCCAACGGAGGCCTCACCAATACCAACTCCTTTTAATTTTTCATTTAATTGGACTGCAGAGATTCCAAGGTTATCAAGAATGAGTTTTGATTTCCGGCCAATACCCGTTACAATGGAGTCAACTAAGTAGTCAACTGATTGTCCTGTTTGCTGTGCGCGTACCGTAGCGAATCGTAATAATTCAGGCAGTGCCTTTAAAGAAATATCAAAATTGGAAGACTGAACGGCACGCTTCATTAACTCTAGTTCCGAAACGGTATCGCCCGTCGCGGACTTGAGGTCTTTCATTAATTTGGTAGACTCAGGTAGCCTATCAAAAGCGTTTGTTACTGCCTCAGCTGTGCCCGCTAATTTTGAAACTTCAAATCCAAAACCAATAACCTCATTTGCGCCAAATGCAAGGGCAACGGTGCCAGCTAATTTTGAAATATTAGACGTAAAAGAACTGAGCTGCTTATGACTACTGGATAAAGCTTTATTAAATTCAGCGGTGTTCGCTGAAATAAGAACTGCCAACTTCGCAAGTACCGCACTATTCGTCACCTTTCTTTTTCTTTATCACCCCGCCCAATCTTTTTGCAACTCTTGCGAACATATTAGGGCCTGGCTCTTTATTTATTTTTGTGTCGTAACTGAGTTTGAAAATATCCTGTGGGGTTATTACACTTGAATTGCCCCTATGAACATTTCTAAAGTCAGCTATCTCGATCCTTTTGATGCCCATGAAGAATTCACGCTCATCAATAATTTGTTGCTGTTGTTCGTAAAGCCTGAGAATCAACATTCCCCATTCCCACCATGTCAAATCCCAAAACTCTCGAGATGAGATTCCGATTTTTGCAACAGCAACAAATTCGCAATCTTCTATACTGTAGCTTCCCCCGTCTCCGCGAGGGATGCATAGTTTTTTGGTACGTATTGATTCAATCCGTCTGAAAGAATTTCATTCGCCTTTTCGATTCCTAAATGATCAATCCAATCAGACACATGTGAAGCATTGAAGTCAACTTTGACGTTATTATTTTGTGAGTAGTGAACCGCGGCTCCGTAAAAAACATTTAGAAGAGATTCCAGATTTACAGGGTCTTTCTTTTCGTTCCCATGCTCATCCGTGTAGGCTATGCCGATACGTCTTAATAAAATATCAAGACTGCATCCGTCAGCTTTACAAGCTATCGCGAAAGCGTAGGTACCAAGCTTAAAACCTCTCTTGACTCCGTTAGTATCAACAAATTCTGATATACCTTTCATAAAAAATTATGTTTCTGTTCCTACAGTGATGTCACCAGTTGAGTTAATGCTCAATGAATAAGTACCAACTGCGTTTACTGGACCCTCACCAGAAATATTAGCGATGTACGCTGAACACTGGATGTATAAATCACCAACCACGTTTGTTGAAAACCTTACCACGACTGCCGTGGCTGAGTTCCATGCGTTCAACATTTTCTCATAACCATTAGCGGTCGACGTTGTCTCGTCAAATGAAATGTTCCCGTTGTAGGTAAAATTCACTGACTTTCCGCCCATCTTTATTGCTCTTGCTCCGCTGTTGTTTTTACTTGTCACGTCTATAACTTGCCTGTCGGCAGTGTAAGACGCACCCGTACCCGCTGCGATTAATTTCATTGCGCCATCTACGTTGATGTAGATACCAATGTCATTTCCGATTACTGCACCTACGCTTGCCATTTACTTTAATTTTGTTTTTATCGTTTTACTATTGTGCTGAATTGAATTGACCTTGCGTACAAGGGTCTGTCCATTGTGTATAGGTCAGGTCTATCCGCTTCGTTTATAAAAAATATCCTAGAGAAAACATACCCCGCGTCTGTCGTTGCATTAATGTTGTTCAGCGCTGTTTTCACAGCGGAAGCAACTGACTCTAAAGAGTCGTAACTATCTGCGTGAACGTTCACGTTGAGAACTGGAAAATCTAAATCTGATGTCTGTCCCTTAACTTCGAACGTTCCAGATCTCGCTAAACTTGTCGCCAGAAACGGAGGCTCTACACCTTGCGGCACAACCATTGGATAAATCTTATCCTCTCCAATCAGTGCGATAAGTGCTGAGTTTTCAGATAGTATTTCGTTTATGCCTGAGATCATTTTATTGTTCGTTTCATGAATGAATACAATCGTTTCCCAACGTTATCAGCTATGCCAGCAACCACTAGACTTTGAGTTTGAATAAATGCAGGAAGTGCAAAAGGTTTTTTTGGCATTGTTCCGCGATTAGCTCCTTTTTTAGTCTTACGTTGCTTTGTTCCAAACTCTACCAGGTGGCCATGATGTCCTTTGTATGGTCTGCTTCTTCGCGGGCCAACAATAACCTCTCCGACTGAATCTGCTTTTTTGATTGGTGTTTTTATCGCGCCGATCGAATCCACTAAATTTCCTTCCGGTCCTTCTGGCGCTAATAATTTTTCTTTTTCGATTAATGGTTTTGCGGCAGCGAAATGAGCGGCACCTAAAATGTTATGTGTGACCTGTAGAGGCAGGCCTGTAAGAACTGCGTCTATCTCCTTCACACCCGTAACACTCATCTTTACACTCATAAAGTATAATCCTTCAAATACTCTGCTGTGATGTCCAAAAATCTTCTTCTCGTTTCTCCACTCTCAGCGTAAGAATGAATCGAGTACATTTTATTTTCGTGAACGATTTTCACATTAAGATTAATATCTGTTCGATACCTCACTGTAAAAACACTTTGCTGCACGTGTGTGATCTGGTCGTTACTTACAACCTCGTCACCCAATTTGTTTTTCACTTTCGCCCATGGTTGTGGATCATTAGTAATCAATTCAAACCCGTCGTACTTTGGACCTAAACTCACTGAGTTAACTGATGACGGTTGCATAAAAGCTATCTTCCGATCAAATTGACCTATCGAGTTTTTACTGGTCAGCATACACAGCCCACAGTTCTTTTATCGCCGTAACCTCTTCTTCACTCAGCCTTTCGAGTATTTTATTCACGTCAAATTCTTGTCCGAGCAAATGATCGAATGGCCAAATATTAACGTCACTCTTAATGTCGAATACCAAGGGGTATTCTCTTCTCTTTACCTGTTGGTACCAGAATCCACCTTCGCGCGCGAGACTAAAAACACTTCTGTTATCGAGTCCTTTACTGATGTCATCCGGCCAAATATGAAACTCCATTTTCTCAAGAGCCTCGCGCGAGATCATTCGGCCACCTCCATAAGTTGAAGCCCCGCCAACGCGTCTGCACTTTTGAGTTTCGGAGCAGATAAAAGCAGCGTCCGCTATACCAAAAAAGTGATGAACACCGATGCACGGTTTATAGTCGTCCAGGAGTTCATTCAGCACTAGCGTGTCACTGCCTATTTCTAACAGGTAATCGAACTTGAAACTTCTCGCTGCCTGCAGTCCGAAATTCTTTTTCTTACCCAATGGAAGATTCGTGTGTGTCACCACGTTTACTCCGTACTTCTCACAGAGTGGTAACATTTCCGGTTCACTTGCTACGGCTAAAACTTCAATGTCAAAATCTGGATGAGTCCGAAGCCTGTTCAATCCCTTGAAACATATCTCAGTTATCTCGGGACGTTTCCATAGCGCCAGGTATATCAATATTTTAATCTTGCCGTGCATTCATGTAAACCCTCACTGTGTCGAGTAAACTCATCGCTGATTCTGAAATACTAAAATCTCCTTCCGGATGCTCGTGCATTGCTGCGACTTGACAGATAATTGCGTGCTTGATTTCGTCAGGCACATTTGCCGCGCTTGAATACCCAGCTTTGTAAGTGATTGTTACCGCATTAATCACATCGTCCGTATCTGGCCATGTGTCAACCGGTGCAATTCTTGGAATGCTGTTGTGGCTATCCAGGATAAAATCAGTTGTTAATGCCAAGGTCTGCGTTGCTCCATTTGAATCGATGTAACTCACTCCAAGAGTATTCGACGCACTGTCCGTCCCTGATATTGCTTGAATTGGTCCAAATGGAATTTCAATCGGTGAATCGTCGCAAGGGAAGGAGTCAAGCTTCATGACCCGTGTTTGAGTCATGAAGCTTAATCCAGAATCCTTTTCGCAAATTCTCCGAGCTACCTTTATAAGCCTGGAAATAATCAGATCCCGATCAGTCGAAGTAATGTATAGTTGATCCTTGGCTTGCTGAAGATCAACAGGCTCGTTTGTAGGCTCAAATAATACTTTACTCTCCTTGATCATTTTCTTTTTACACTAGTCTTCGGTAGCTGTTATTCGGATTTTTCGTAAGCGCCATAAGACGCTTTTGATCCTTTTCCTCGAGCTTTAGCGCGCCCCAAAACTTGATAGCCTCGCGGTCAGTCAGCTCGATTGCAATACCTCGTTTTGCAATAACATCTTCTTTTTTTCCGCCTTCTTTTTCCGTTTGGCGGACAAGGAATCCTCTTTTAGGAATGTATTTCATAAACTATTTGATTAAGTAATCGATGGAAGATCAGTTGCATCCCAATCTTTACAGATCATAAACTCAAGCGGTTGCTCCACATCAACATCCATGAAGGAGTTAACAACGAAGCGAACTTTACCACCGAGTCTTTGAGTGTAAGGATCGAATAGGATATCAAGACCTCCCCAGAAACCTGCAATCAGACCTGCCCAATTTGAGGAGTACGCAAGTCCGCACAAGTCTGAATTTGTTCCTTCTGAGAAATCTGCCTTGATAATCTCTGATGTGTAGAATGGTTCGCTGATCAGTGTATTGGCTGGAGTATTTGCGTTCAAAATGAAATTGCCCTCAACACCAGAAGTTTGCAGTGGCGTATTGTACAAAGCGAATTCACCGTATGCGTTTGTAACGAAACCCCTGTTGCCGACTCTTGACATTGCAACTTTTGTATCACGCTTCATTGAAAGCAATGCACCATAGGTCATGTTATTGCTTGTTGATCCTGACCCGAGCGACAACACACCAACGCCGGAAATATTAAACAAACCTGTAGGCTCGTTTCCTGATCCAGCACCATTGAAGATTGCTTTGTCCACAGTGATACCGTAACGCAAACTCAATTTGTTTCTGAGCCATGGCTCAACCATGAAAACAGATTGCTGCAACATCTGCATAGTCACATCCACATAACCACCGAAGCGTTTAGGTGTGATGGACACGTTGTCAAAAGTTGGAGTTGTCTCATCAACATCACCGGTTTCAGTTTCCCATGAGAACGCCAGATCCGCAGTTTCGCGAGGCCACTGAACGTTACCATTAAGACCTTGTAAGAATGTTACACCGAGCTTGTCCGCTACAGGTGTAGGATTCAAGTAGGGAATTACTTTTCCACCGTACTCAGTGTATACTACATCGGTTCCTTCTGTGCCGACCGTCAACGCCGAACGCTGACCTAGCTTGATGAATTTTTGAGGGATCGCGATATTACCAGACAATTCAACGCCTGATTCTTTTGCTTCTGCTTGCGCGATTTGATACACCTCAAGCTCCGCGCCGTCAATTGCTTTCTTAGCGTTCACTGCTTTGAATGCACGGCCAACTTTGAAAGATCTTGCAACCTTCTCAAGTTCTTTTTCTTCCGCTGCATTATCCTGCGCATCACCAACCGCGCGATTCTCTGCGCTGATTTTTGATTCAGCTTTTTTCTTAGCCAACTTCTCAATCGATTCCGCGCGCTTGATGTCTTTATCAAACTCCTCGATCTTTGCTTCGAGCGAATCGAATTCAATCTTCTGTTCTTTTGATAGTTCAGAAGTTTTTGCGGCGCTTACCAAAGCGTCGAGTTTATCCATCGCCTCTGCCCGCTCCTGTGTTAATTCCAATACTGTTTTCATTTCGTTGTTTTGAATTTTTTTAACCTCTCCAAATAATTATTTAACTCCGGGTCTGGCCCTTTGATTTCTGATACTTCCACACCCTCAAGAACAGCAAGCAGATCGCTCACATTCATTGACTTCATCTCGTTGAGAGATAATTGAGGTGCGAACCGCTGCAGAAATGATAGCGCCGCCATTGTGTGATTTTTTACTGATCTCCTGAGTGCTTGAGGATCGGCAGGTATTTGAACAATACTCCACTCGAGCAACTCCTGACCTTCCATGTTCAATGTGTAGTCCGTACCACCTGCATCATTTTTGTAGGTCTCTTTCTTTACCGCTCCAATCGGAAGCACGCCGACACTTGAGGCATTTAACGATCCCCAAATAACTTTTCGAAACACTTTCTCAGCTGTTGGATTTAGATCAGCCGGCTCAAAAGTGGCGTCGCTTACCAAAACTTTTTTGCCTTGAAACATGTCGATCCCAGCGGTTGCTTTCGCAATAACATCGTCAGGATTCGGAGCCAAACACATATTGTCTCCATACACATTGTGTTGATACCCAACAATCGGGTTAGCGTTGAACTTGCTTAGATTCCAATTATCCCAGTTGTATATAAATTTATTTCTATGCGCTTTTCCGGTAGATTCAGCCGCAATCACGAAGGTGATTTTGCGCGTTTCTTCAACGGTGCTTTTGTCTATTTGCGCTGTGAAAATCGATTGATCGTATTTAGTTGTACTCATGTTGATGCCCGTTTACCTTCTTCTTTCCTTCGCCTGGATTTCCCGTCGGAGCTACTTTTGTACTATAGAATTCTCGCAGTTGGTCAATGGGAACATTAGCACCCTGCACGGTAAAAATCTCGCCTCCGTCATACGCATTCATGTCCTCCCTGTCGCGAATCTCATTGCCGTTCATTCCTCCAATGTTCCTCATGGCAGTGTAGTACGCCGCGCGTGCTTGGTTATCCCCGCGAAGCAGACCGTTCATATTGAACTTTACGAAGTGGTTCTTCTTCTCCTTTTGAGTGAAGAGTTTTATGTTGCACTCCTGTTCGATTACTCGGCAGATTGGTGTGATCGTATGCTTTGCATAAATCAAGTCACCTTGTTCAGCGTTGCTCCATGTCGCACGCTCATAGTTCTGAGCGAATACTGGTGGCAGCTGATAAATGCCGTAAATTTTCTGATCTGTTAAGTTTGCTGACTGGATGTATTCAACTGCTTGCGGTGGGAACATTGTGGTTTTGTAATCCCACTTACCGGATAGCACCGGAACCTCTCCGTCGTGCCTGTCTTTCTTCCAGCTTTTTTTATTCTGCTCGCGCTGTGGATCGGTGAGACTGCCTTCATAGTGAAGAAATCCTGGCGGTATCTGGCCCATCGTTGTGGTTGAATACCGCTCTTCTTTGAAAGCTTTTCCAAGTGTGATCTGATGGAGCTTAATCGGGGATATTCCCATTAACCCATCGAGTGACCACCAACGAAAATGCAAAACGTCTTGCGAGGAGTACATTTCACCATTGATCTTGTAGTAAGCCTCACCGTTTAGTTTCGTGCAATCCCATTCACCTGGGCAAATGAGATCAAAGCTGTAAGGCCTGCCGCGACTGTCTCGATTGATCCCAATCACGCTATTACCCCAAGAGTCCGAATGGATCATAGATGTTAAAAACATCTGTGCTGAACTCATGTATTTGTTTGCCTGTTGGGCGAGTGGTTCGTAAACCGAATGATCCGTGAGAATTCTTTTCGAATTGTTTTCTTCGATTATTGGATTAATCGGTAAAGATGCGATCGTCCGACCCCGAACATTTATGCATGTGTAAACCGTTGCAAGTCCATGCGCACGCCGCTCAGTAACTTTCTCGTCAGAAAAATTGTCATTAATGCCAAAGATCGCCTCAGCCGAAGAAGTGCCTTTCAGGTCGTAGGTTGTGGCTGACGTTTTAGCGTCACCCCATTGCATTTTAAACGAACCGATCTCTATCTTTCCGGCCACGTAACAAAGGACGATGGAACTATTATCGAAGTAGGTAAACTGGATTTACTTTCATTGGTAAACTCAGTTTACTTTCTTTAAAAATTGTTGTTTGTTCCGAGGTCTTTCACCTATGTATTTTCGTAAATTTGTTCAACCTGAAGATTTCAATGGAGGGCAGATTACAGCGCTTTAATCATTTCAATTCCGAGTTTGAAAACCAGATAGGTAAACACGAGACCTATCGTCAAGCTTATGAGGCAACCGAGGCTGAGTTCAAAGAAAAAGTTGGCTACTCTCAATATTCCGGATGGGATTCTTTTAAGAACGTTAGAAGCAGGCAACACAAAAAAAGAAGATAGCAAATGGGACAGAAGTATAGAAATATTGCCGGAGCAGCAACGACTACTGTAAAGACCGGAAGAGGTGTTTTAGTAGCGATCATTAATAATAAAACCGTTGCCTCTGGTGTTATCACTGTTTACGACAATACAACCAACTCAGGAAATAAGATTGCCACGATCACAAATCCAGGAACATTACTCCAATCTCAATTTCACCTTCCGTATTATCGGGCGGACTTCGCGACAGGTCTTACAATCGTAACCTCTGCAGCTGACGACCTCACAATTATTTACGAGTAAATGAAAGTCGTTGTACTTGCTCCGCACACTGATGATGAAACATTGGCTTGTGGAGGAGCGATTGCAAAATATATTGAACGAGGTAGTGATGTTTTTATCTACGTTTTTTCATGTGGAACATCTAACTATGCGGAATTCTTAGGAGCATGCAAAGCATTTAAAGCCAAGGGCAGCACATTCAAAAATAAATCTTTCAAGACAAGATTACTCAATCAATCGAGACAGGAAATTTTAGACTGCATGATTGAGATAAAAAAGGATATCGAGCCAGATGTTGTTTTACTACCAGCGTCTTCCGATTGTCACCAAGATCATCAGGTAATTCACGATGAGGGCGTAAGAGCTTTTAAGCATTCAACAATCTTAGGATACGAATGCCCGTGGAATAGTTTTAATTTTTCGAATACAGCATATGTTAGGCTTTCACCTGACCACATCACAACGAAAGTCATAGCGATGCAGGAATACACTTCGCAGTTCGATAGGCCTTATTTCAAAGAAGAAACAATTATCAGCCTCGCGCGCGTACGAGGTTTACAAGCTGGCTGTGAGTATGCGGAGTGTTATGAGGTTATCCGGCAATTTTTATGATCCGTGCCGGATTACCAACTACCGTTACGTTATCAGGCACGTCTTTTAAGACCACCGCGCCCATTCCGACTGTGACGTTGTTGCCAATCTTCACTTTGTTTTTTATACTGGCATTTATTCCGATAAAACAATTGTCTCCGATTTCACAAGATCCGCCGATAACAGAGCCTGCCACAATCAGACAATTTTTACCAATCTTGACGCCGTGAGCTACGTGTACCAAATTATCGATCTTGGTTCCTGCGCCTATGTATGTACTCCCGACAACCGCGCGATCGATGCAAACATTACTGCCAATCTCAACATTCTCGGCAATTTCTATGTTACCAGTGTGTGGCATTTTTAATAGCACACCATTATTTTCCCGCGCGTAACCAAAGCCATCTTTACCAATCGAACAGTTCTCGCCAATCTTTACGCTATGGTGGATTATTATTTCTCCTTGTTTCGATTCTGTAAACTTTGCGTAATTCAACCGCTCTTCGTTGGTGTAGCTCTTCATAATTTATGTTCCCATACTTTATACCAGTGATAAAAACTTAACGCGCTTGATTCTAAGTAGCGTTGATCTCTCCCTGACAGTAAATTCCAATCTTTAATTTTTAGGAAATTATTTTCTCGGCACCATTTCACTGCTGCGTTTTTCTTTTCTTCCATTCCTACCGGTTCACGGTGAAGAGAGAATCCAAGCTTCGGACGCGTTAAGAACTCGCGGCTAAATCCCATTCTTTCAAGCATGCGTTTTAAAATTGCTTTTCTTCCGAGTCTCATATCAAAATGTTTTCCTTCTGGAATACTCAAAGCCATCTCAACTAACCGATGATCGAGGAAAGGTGAACGTACCTCTAAAGAGTGGCACATACTTGCTGCATCGAGAGTTTTATTTAGATCGAATTGCACGTAAGTTTGTAGTTCAACCCATTGCCTCCACCCACATCTTGCCATTGGCGGCTCTAAGTGAATATATTGATAATCAAATGCTGACGTTCGAAAAATTCCTTTCTGTTGGATATCTGGATTCGACATGCGATCGTACCCAAAAAATAATTCGTCCGCGCCGTTCGCGCTGATCGCTACCTTTGCAAACTTACTTACTTCTTTAGCTGTAACATATGGGATCAATCCAGCCATCAACGGCTCACCAAATTGAAATGCTAAATCTTGCAGGCTTTCATCAATGTTTGAGTCATCTGGATTTACCTGGACGATATTCATTTTGAATTTATCCGCTGCTGTTTTTGCAAACTCCCATTCTTTCTCTCCGAGATGCACCGCGGTGCCCCCCTGAAATTGAGAAGCGACTAATGTTGAGTCGATGCCACCTGAAAGAAAAGTATAAATCGGAACGTCAGAAACTTTTACTTTATTGATCGCATCTAAAATTAAATCTTCAATGCCGTTTGTGTTCTCTTGAAACTGCGGAGTCCAATATCTTTCAATTGAAATTTTATTTTCTCGGATGTCATAAGTTAAATGATGGCTACCGGTAAGTTTTTTTATTCCTTTCCAGATAGAATTTTCTCCCATCGCAGAACCCAACAACCAAAAACTTTGCAATCCCCCTTCGTCAATTTCCCATTTGTCTTTTAGTTGTAATAGTGCTGCAGGAGAACTCGCAAAAGCGAAAGTTGCACCTGAGTGGTAATAATAAAGCGGTTTTTGACCGAATCGATCCACAACGAGGTTTATTTGTTGCAATTCTGCATCAAACAAGCAGAAGGCATACATTCCATTAGCACTTTCAAGTGATTTTTTTAGGCCAAATTTACTAATGTGTTGAAGGAGAGTATATGCATCATTCCCAGATTTTACGCCTCCTAAATCATCGTTGGTATGAATGTAACTTTGTAGTTCTCGGTAGTTGTAAATCTCACCGTTGTAAGTCAACGTGTATTTACCGATTGTCATTGGTTGATTGCCATTTTCAGATAGGTCAAGGATTGATAACCGATTGTGACCTAAGTTTGGCTGTGAATCTCTTATAGCATATCCTGTTGCGTCTGGTCCGCGCTTGCGCTGATGATCTATCAACGCAACAATTTCAAGATTATTATATCCAACAGTTCCAGCTATCCCGCACATAGATCATTAAATTTATTTTCTGCTTGCTCTTCTGTTGACAACACGTCAATGTAAGGCGATATAAAAAACTTTTCTGCCTTGTTCATCACTGGCCATGATCCCTTAACTGCTAAAACATAAAACGGAGTTTCGTCTGGCTCCCAGAATACTTTATACTTCGCTCCTGAGCTTACGACTGAATGAAAGCCCCTGTTATCTAAATTCTTTTTTGCAAGAGAATCGAAGACATGAAATCCCATCCGCTCAAGTAATGCGAGTGAATAAAATCTACCTCCACCGATAGGCCAGTTTTCTTTTTTATACCTCAGCGTTGATAATCTTTTCGTTTCCACTTCGTACATATAGAACCAACTCAGTCCAGCGAAATGATAACCCTGCTGCATTAAAGTGATCGCATTCTTAATGTAGTCTGGACTCAATAAATCATCTGAACCAGTAATGATCAATGGATTTGGCAAAAGTAATTTTGCCTGCATTACTCCATATTGCCATTTAGATCCAAGTGGTTCATTAGCGTGCTTGACGACAAATATTCCAGGAAACTTTTCGCGGTAGAATTGCGCCTCAATCGGAGTAGTAACAACCAAGACAATTTTTGGAATGACGGATTGCTTTAATAAGCTTTCGATATTTGTCTTTGTTATCTCCGGTCTTCCATGACTGCAGATCAAAACAACCGGGTTAATATTCTCTTGGAAATTTACCATGACTCAATCAATTGATCGTCTGTCTCTTCTGCCTCCATTGTTTTCCACTGTGCCACAGCATTAAGGCACGCATATATTCCTAAAACCCTGGAGGATTTTTCTACTCTGGTTCCAGCTTCTTTTTTTATCGCAAGACAATTTGAATTCATCCAGCGTAATATCTCGTCGTTGAAATGCTCAACTTGTCCGGCTCGTAATAATTTTTCCCATTCAGAAGTAGCGTTAGCAATTCCATTCATCCCTTGAGAGATCGGATTGCCTTCAAACCCTGCTTTGATCAATCCCTGAACGATGCTGTTTGTTTTTTGAGTCATCGGGAAGCAGAACGAATGAATGTTATACTTCTGCCAGTCTTCTGAAATCCATTTAATAGCTAAATCGTTATCGACTTCGTTTCCTGGATCGATAATAAATTTGTCTTTGTTCTTGAGATAGGTTTCGTTTTTATTTAACGATTCTTCGGCAATGATATATTGCATTTTAAACTTCACGATGTCGCCCGGAAATAACTTTGCAACTGCAGTGGCTTCCCCGGAAGGACCAACTTCTAACCCTCCGTAGCAATCTGATCCGAGTAAATCTTCGGGGTCGGTGCCGTGATAGTTTTTATTCCAGATGTCGGCCGGGATGAAGACCTCGGGTGAATCAACCCATAGGTTAAAGTTCAAAGTCAATACATCTACTTCGGTTGTGCCGCCGTATGTCGCCGCGTCTTCGAGCGCTGACTTTAGCGCGTTACGCTGAACCGAAACATCGATATTTGGACTGCAGTGTTTCCAAACCCATTCATTTTCAATGAGCCATTGAACTGTAATTTCTTTTGGCTTTCCGTCTTCACCAGTTGGGCGATCGATCTCAAATATTACAGGGAGGTAAGTATCTTTTACAACTGATCCTTCAAGAACTTGAATACCGACTTTTCGAAGCTCAGTATAACACGGCCCTTCCATGTTAAAGCCAGCTGTGGTGATATAGAACATTAACCGCTCTTTCCTGGATACCATCGATGTTTTGATCGGCTTAGACGCGCCGTGATCTGGCGACATACCAAACTCATCGATTACACCAAGTGAAGCATTAACGCCGTGTTTACCGCCGGCAGTCTTACTTTTCTTATCACTGGTTTCTTTGGCGAACGCTTTGATAAAACCATTCTTACCTTTATGAACTACCTCCGTGATATTGTCTTTGTAATTAAAAAGACTGACTGTTCCGTCGTCGACTAGATCCGCTAAATCGGGACTTGCCTGGATAATCCGGCCGGCCATATTCACGCATATTTTTGCCTGGTCTTCGTTGTTGGCTCCTGTGAATATCTTGGGAGTTTTGACCCGTTCATCGGCAAATAAATGGTAGTCCATAAGCACGGCCGACATCGTGCTTTTGCCGTTCTTTTTGGCGATCTCCACAAACACTTCTTCGAACCGCCTGAGTTTCGTTTCGGTATAAAACCACCCGTAGACTTGTTCGAATATGAAGCGCTGCCATGGCTGAAAGGTCACGGGCACGCCTTCAAAATCTCCTTCCCATTGATTACAATAACGTTCGCCGAAGTTGACCATCTTCACCGCCTCCACTTCGTCAAAGTAGATGTCAGTACGCTGCAGGTCGTTCATGAATCTTTGCGCAGCCAGTTTAGTTAATCGCCCCGTCTCACGTTCATTCTCCGGAGCTAATACCCATCTCGCATACTGTTCAGCTCCGCTCATTTAGCTACCTTCATCGGGGTTAAGTCGAATCCTTTTTTGTCTTTTTTCTTGCTTGATTCTACCGGCGCGGTCGCTGGTGAAAGCTTTAATTTATCCGCTAGTAGAATTGCCTCCCGGTTTAACGCAAGGAACATCCGCCACTTCGGGCTTGTGGCTGTATTGGTGTGATCCGCTTTGTTGGTGTGCTGAACCGTGACCTCCTCATCTATGATTTCTCCGTTCAGTTTAGACAGCTTCGCGGTCATAGTAACATACCTTTCGAGCAAGGGGATAAACGCCTCCGTGTAATTTGTCCTAGACTTCAATTCAGCCAGGCAATCATTATAGAAATCCTCAAATTCAGCGTCAAAACGTGTTTTTTCCATTTACCCCTTTTATTTTAAAAAATTCCGCGAACAAAAATTTTCGAAAGCGCGGTTTCCAATAAGGCCAAATTAAATTCTAACCCACCCCTCCCTGTCTGTTGTTTATTCTGTTTGTTTGAGTCCATGCGGTGAGTGACTATCATTTTATTCTGTCCTTTCTTAATTCATTCCCTTCTTTCGCACTCTTGATAGCATGGTGATGCTTACATCTTGTGCGTAGATTGTCGAAGTTGTCCGTTCCTCCATCCTTCCTACGTTTATCATGGTCTGTCTCTGATCCTTCCTTTAAAACTCCATGCTCTGTAAAGCAATCAATACAATATATGTTTGGTAGTCTGACACCATTAACCTCAGTGTATGATTGTCTGAATGCTGCCCTTGTGTTCTTCCATCCTTTAGACTGATAGTGAGGGTCGGGGTTATATCTTGTCCCTTGTCGGTGTGGTTTCTCCCATGGTCGTTTAAGGGTGTTGATCTGCATGGTTTAATTACTTAGTTCGTAGTCGTCAGGGGGAAGAGAAGAAATTATACCTTCAGGTTGCATTAGGTTAGAAATCTGCTGTCTCGATACGTTGGATAGCCAATAATACAAAGCCCACTTATTAAATAGTCCAAGATTGCAGGGTTTTCCACCTTCTTGACTGAATGAAAAGACTCCATTTGCAATCCAAAACTTAACCTTTGTTGTCTTGTGTGTAGCGTAATAATGGTCAATAAACCAATCGTTTGGGTTTCTGGTTAGTAATGAATAAAGGTCATCCGAGCTCATTCCTTCACTTTCATTTTCTCGTAACCATTCTCCAATACTTTTAACAGATTCTTATCGATTACCTGTTGGTCTTTCAGGAGGCTGATTTGCTTATCTCGGTCTGTCATTCGATCCGAGATAATCTTTATCTGATCTTCTAAGTAGGTTAAGTGGGTTGATTCCATGAATTCTATGCTTTTTGACTTTTAATCCATTTCAATAGTTGTTTTCTAAACTGTTGTTTAATCCGCTTTTTTAGCTTTCTTGGAAATCTTTCCTTTTTGAAATATGGTCTAAACGTGAGTGTTCCTTTAAAAGTGCTTAGTTCCGTCACTACAGGGTATGGCGGGTCTTGATATGGAATTTTGCTTGATAATGTGAGCTCCTTACCGTCGATTTTTATTATCAGTTTTTCACTCATTCTTTCGGGTGGTTTATTCAACTTCTGTTACCAATGGGTCAGGAGGGGAAGTTTTCTTAATCAGTTTATAAACGCCGTATTCCTTGTTGGTTTTCAAGGTTGATTCTTTGGCGATTTGGATTGCTTGGTCTTCTGTTTCGATTGGTGATGGCATTCCGCATTCACGCGCATCTTGCGGTGTTATCGGTTTCTTAACTTCGGATACGATGTATTTCATTATTTCTGGTTTATTTGATCTCTTAGTTTAGCGGCTCAATTAATTCAAGTTCTTTTCCGGTTAGAGCGTAATAAAGGTTTTGAAGTTGGTGGACATATATAAGCTCAACAACTGGGAGATGTACTAGATAGCACTCGAATCCATAATACCAGCCTTTATCTCCATCCTTAGATATAACATGATCTTTGGTAGGAAATCCGAAATCCAATTTGTATTTATCTAGCGGGATAAAACCGAACTTTAATAACCATTCTTCGGTGAGTTGAATTGGCTCACATCCGTGATTTTTATTATTTATCTCTGCGTAGTAAATCTCCATGAAGATGCCTATGTCTACGTGGTTCGCGAGTCCGTTTTTTAAGACGTGATTTCCAATTCTTAGTTCACTTGCTTTCATGCCTTATTAATTTGGTCACGCAATTTAGCGGCTAATAAATAATCTTCGGATTCTATTGCTCTTTTTAACTGAGCTTCGATGGATTCGTTTCTGTAGCACAATGGTCTATCCAAATCTTCGATCGCTTGATTCAGTGTTTTTCTTCGGACGAGTGTAACGCTGTATATTCTCTGCCAGAATCTTGGCCAATGGATGAAATGCGTTTTGTATGTTTCTTTTACGATCCAGCCTTGATGAAGAAGGTTAATGCACCGCTCAACGCAATGACGCATTGTCCCGGTTAGTATTCTCTCTTCGACTATATCGTATCCTTCCATTTACTCGGATAAATAAATCTCGTTGCTTCTTTCGATGACTTTATAGCCAGTTGCGCTATCGTACATTGAGTGTGAAACTTTTTCGAAATCTGGTTTATTATCACATTGCATGCAATACAATGCTTGGCATCCAGCGATTACCATTGTGCCAATCTCAATATAAAAATTAGCGTGTGAGGCGTTGACAGTGAATCCTAATACATCTTTGGCCGCGTGAACTCCTTTTAATGTTCCCCAAACCGCTCGATAGTTTTTGCCGTCAGGAGCGTAGAACCAATTTGAAGTTGTAATGATGACTTTCTGATTTAGGAATTCTTTCATATAACCGATGTTTTTAGTTCTCCAAAAAGACCCCGATACCTCTACCGGGGTCTAAACCTGTTCACCAAACCTGATCATTGCTGATCAAATGCTTTTTAAGTCGTCCGTATTACCTTGATCCTTATTATCGAAGTAATCTGATACAAGGTCTTTTGCTTCTGAGAGTCGAACTACCGCCTTTGTTAAAAGAATGTCCGCGCCGGCTTTTTCAACTTCTTCGACAGCGTTACGAATCGCCAATTCTGCTGGCTTCATTAAATCAAGTCTATTTCTTCTATTGTTCATATATTCCTATTCTGCTTTTCTCAATTAACTACCGACCTTTTCATTCGTTCCTTCCCAAACAAATTCTCCATCTTCACCAACTGGCCGATGCATGCCGCATGATGTGCAGTACGTAGCTCCGTAAAATTTAGGATCACGCGCATAGGTTTCGGCAATTTGTTTTGCCATCGTTGTAATTTGTCCGCAGGTCAAATGTTTGTAAGATGTTCTAACTGGGCGCACGAATCCTTTTGCTCTCTCTTCGTCTGAAAGGATTAGATATTTTTCGTTTTGTGGAACTGGTTTTTCATTCGAACCATATCCCAAACCTTTATCTGTTGGATCGGTTGTTAAGCTCATTCACCTTGAGGTTTAGATTCGGACGGAACCCAGAAACACAATCCTTCTAAATATTGATTTTTGGATTCGTTATAGTAGAAGTACCTCGAACCCCAAAGGAGAATCTCTGCTTTAGGATTAAAGACAGGGATTTGAACACTCGTTACAAAATCTCCGCCGCGGGTAAATAAGTCTATCTTTTCCATATTTTTCTAAACGCTTTTTCTCATTAGTGAATGATCTGATTTATTTCCTTTCGCCTTCATCAAGTATTTTGAAATCATTTTTGAATCCGCTTTCCCGATATAGTGTTTGAGGATTGTTTGAACTGTTGTTGCGCACATCTGGCCGATCATATGAAGCGGTGTTTCGTTTTCAGCCATGTGAGTAATGAAAGTTTTCTTACCTGTGTGTGTTGAGACGAATTCCCATTTCTCACCAGTTATTAAAACTCTTTTGGATCCGATAAAACGCTCGGTGACAATCTCCTGGTTTAATCCGGCTTCTTTACAGGCTTTCTTAATTCCTTTATTGAGTTTTTGCTGGCTGATTTTTGGTAATTGGAAATTATGCTTTGCAAGTGTCCACCACGCCGGAGCTGAATAGCCCATGAACGGAAGAGTAATTGATTGCTTATGAAGTCTTGAGCCCTTAACCGGTGAGTAAATCCATTCGTGAATTACTTGATCTTCTTCGATCCGCTCCTTTACGTCGTTAATCTTAAACCGTTCAATGTCGGATATCCTTGCCCCTGTTCTGGCTTCGATCGTAAAGTAGTCTCGGGCTAACGAGTATTCTTTTTTGATCGCTGCGTTTTCAAGTTGTTCAAGTTCGTCGATGGTTAATGCGATTGGCGGGTATGCTCTTTTGATGATTTCCCACTCTTTATAAGACTGATGAACTTTGTAGCCGCGCTTTTCAGCCGAGGCCAGAAATGTTTTAAGATTAACCAGATACTTAAAAACAGTGTCATCGAATAACCCAACAGGATCACCGATAATATTATCAGCACGCTTTCGAATGAGATAGGCGTTATCGGCGCTGCTCCAAACAAGCACACAGTCAGGATAGTTAGGATTTGGAATGCCGTATAGATATTTTTTGAATTGATCATAAAAATTATAATCTAACGTTTCGAAATCTACCGGGTATTGATTTGCAAAGTCCGTGAGCCGATGTTTAAGGGCTTCATATTTAAAGAGTGTCTTTGGCTCTTTATCGGCTTGGTACTGATTCAGAAAGTTGTCGAGGGCTGTGAATAATGTTTTTTTTTGAGATATTGTTTTGACTGCTGATCCTTTAACAACCTGGCGGGCCTTTAGAATCAACGCCTCTTTCGGTGCGTCTTTATTCTCGCGCCACATCTGCAACAAATCTTTTTTGATGGTTGCTAAATGCTCGTTGATCTCAATACGGTCGCGTACGTTCTTTACTTGTGAGCCTGTCCAGTTTTTTGGAAGCACTTTTTCGCCCGTGGAAATCTCTGGACGTATGTCATTGGAGATATAAAAGACGGCAAGGATTGAAGCCTCTTTATCTGCCTTCGGGTGATCAAGTTTGAATGTGATATTAGCCATTCAGTTAGGTGTTTAAATCTAGCGACAATAAAACTCCCCGAGAATACCCCGTGACACACCGTCACAGAGGCGGCGGCAGGCGTTGAACAAAGTTTGAAAAAGGCATAAAAAAAGCGCCTTACGATGTGTAACGCGCTGTGTGTGACAGATAAGCAGTCCGTAGGGGAATCCTAGACCGTATTACAATCACTTTATTTACAGCACGTTACAATCAATTTACCCGTCAGCCCCCGAGAATGCCCCGCGAAGTTTCTAGTCTACCAAGTCATTGAAAAACGTCTCTATGTTATAAGAGCCGGTGTATCCAGTTGTCACTTTCTTATTAATGAACATCTCTCCAAGCGCATTGAATACCTGATACTGAATATATCCTGGATTCTTAGCTGTGCTTTCGTTTAAGATTGACTCACCAACATAAAGGTATCGCTGATCGCGAATAATTGACCCGCTAGCTGCGGCTTGCGAACCATTGAGTTTTGCAATCAGGTTTGATTTGTCAAGATTGAAACCGCGCTCAGACATTTCGCTGTAGAACGTGTCGACCAGTGCGGAAAGCTTCGGATCGACTGAATACTGAGTTGCTTCGAATTCGTTGCAAGAGAAAGCGGTGAATAGTACCGCTACGAGGATTAGTTTTTTCATTTGATTTTATAATTTAGATTTTAAGCAGTCACAAAGTTCCTTAATTATTGTCGGCCTTTGCTAGGATTAAATTATCCATGTCATCAAATACAATCCTTCCTGCTGAATACATCTTTGTTTGAAGGCTGTCATGTAAAGTTATTAGCATTGATGGTGGTACACTGGAATAAGTGCTAATTGTTTTGCCGCAATCAACGTCATAAACATGATGTAGTAATTCTATAATCTCATTTGTTGCCGTCTTTTAAGAGTAGCCTTGATTGTTGGCTCACGCATCCCATGTCAGCTAGTGTATAAATCCTTAACCCTGTAATTCCATTCGAGTAGATCACATTCGCAAATACGTGTTTATTCATGGACTCCAATTTTCCAATTGAATACTCCTCTGTTATGATAGTCCTTTCTCCTGAAAATGAATCCTTCTCGTCTTTAATAATTTTACATTTGATTTGCCCCTCACATAAGAGGGAAAGGTGAATTAACAGTAGCGCAATCAAGGGTATTTTTTTCATAGATGTTGAAATTAGTTCGACATAAGTTGACAATTGTTTATAGTTATTTCGTTCTATAACCACTGATAAAACGTATCCCCTCCTCCTGACGGCAAATAAAGGTAGAGGTTGAATTGTGGCGTCCCGAATCGAATTTAACCGATGTTCAACCTTAATATAATCACACTACCCGTATGCGTAGCTCTCACAACACCAACGACTCCGAATTAATTGCCGCCCTTGTACTTGTTAATCCAAATAACGTTATCCCAGATCTTGAACAATCAGTAGAGGTCGCAAAATTAAATCTTTCATTCAACCCGTCAGAGGAGAATAAAGAGCGCCTCCGCGATATGACTTTCCTCCTAAACTTTTTTAGGTTTAGGCGACTTGGAGGTTAGCTCCAGTCCGTCCATAAGCTTTGAAAACTGTTCCTGATAAAAATCAATCTGTTTATTTTTTCGCTCCATCTCTCGGCTTTTTTCTGCGAGTTCATCCTTTGATATTAATTGTGTTTCGTTCAGGATGTTCCTAGGAACCAAGACGTATTCTGTATTCCCCTCTACTATTGTCCGGTAGACTGATTCGCTTAATTCTTTATTGTCGGTTGCTTTCTGTACCGGTGTATGGTTATTGCCTAATAAGTCATTTACCGTTACCCCTAACGCCTTCGCTAAAGCGGTCAAACTTTCTTGACCTGGTTTTGTTTCTTCTGCCTCCCATTTGTAAATCCCTTGCTTTCCAATACCCATTTCATCAGCTAATTCTTGAACCGACCAGTTCTTCAACTGTCTGAATTTCTGAATGTTAGCGCCTAGACTCATATAACAGTAAAATATTTTAGAAATTTTGTCTAAAAGTTTTGACGGTTCGTAAAGAGTTTTATACTTTTAACCCATCAACAGGACAATATAAGACAATGAAGGACAAAGGGCAAAATCAGGAAAATTCGGCGGGTGAGGTAGTTACTATCGGCGATGTAAAGACCTCCGCTAAAGTGTGGAGTCGGGTAAATACTTACAAGACAAGGGCGCGTGTAGATGGTGGGCGGAAGCTTAAAATGCCTGAGGCCGCAGCTGAGTTAATTGAGAAAGGGCTGAATGCAGAGGGGATCGAATGAGACGGCACAGCCTAACACATCAAACCGGAATTTACTTTCTGAAACTGAAAGGGGTTGTGATTTATGTTGGGCAGTCTACGCGGTATCCTCAAAGGTTGTACTACCATGATTCGGTTGCGCTGTACTATGATGAAGTAAAGTTCATCCCGTGCGATGCGAAGGACTTGGATGAGAAGGAGCAAATGTGGATTCACTATTTCAAACCAATGTTTAACAAAACGCACAACTGCGCTCAAAAAATTAAAGTCAAAACGAAAATAGTTTCAACCAAACACCGCATGAAATTCAGAAGACTAACAAAATTATCTAGGCTGGACTTTGGGCCACATAAAGAGCGTACCGTCGAAGAAATGTTAGGCGGTGGTCGTAAGCTGGATTTAATCAAAATATACTACACACTTTCCCACATCTCCTTTTGTGACGACCTACTAAAAGAATTCGGGTTAGTGGACGAGTGGGTTATAGTGAAGCCCGGAGTAGACAAAGATAAGTTCTTTGAGTTCGCGCATAAATTCTACCCCGAGAAAATGATTGAACGCCAGGAGAACTACGCTAGGTATCATTACCGCGAATCAAAAAAAGTTCTCGCTCAGGCTATGCGTGGTAATGCATCTAAATCATACAATCAATCATTTAATCAAAGGCCAAAATGAGCGCAGAAAGACAACTCAATCCAAGTAGGTTATCTCAAGAAGAGATCAACGCAATTGCTTTCGCAGTTGCCGGAGTACTTGCTAAGCATGGGAAGTTTAGTGAAGAGCCTTTAGACTCCGAAGGCGCGGCAGCATTCTTAAAAATTAGTCAATCGTCACTAAGGAAAATGAAAGAACGCGGAAAGATTAAGGCTCATTATCCGGGAGGTCTTGATATCCCTCTCTACTACCCTAGTGAATTGAACAAGGCAGTGAAAGAGAAAGAAGTCCTGAATAGGAATTAGTTAAAGAGATCATAAAACAAAATAAATACTAATCGCAAAATGGAAAATCAAAATTTTATCAAGATCAAAGTCGCTGTTGCAAACAAAGACTTGATTGGCCGGAAGGTCGAAAAGATCGCTCCTAAAGATTACACTCAGGGGCGCACTGGTTTGATTGAAGAAATTAACGGCGATCGTCTCCGGGTTCGTTGGTTGAAAGAGAGGGACGGTAAAAATGTGTTCTTCGGAACTAAAGACCCAAACACTGGAAACGGTGTGCGGACATGGGTGAACAAGAAACTCATAGCGCTAATTAATTAAAGATGCGATTAGTACCGGGGCGATAGCATCAAACCGGGAATCGTAAAAACATAAAACCAAAAAAACCTACCTACCCACTTTACCTGATTATAATTTTATGAAAGCTGTAACAAGACAACAACACTTTTTAAACTTTAATAAACCACTACAGTTATGCGAAAGGTTCTTTCTAAAATTATTCTCGCGGTTGCAATCGTGGGGTTCATCGGTCTCAATGCATGTACAGATGACACGGTTCCCGAACTTCGATCTTCAGGCTGCGCTCCTGATCTTCCTGGATTTCCTTGCTGCCTACCTAACCCGCCTGAGCAATGCAAGTAAAGAAGCATGGATCAACAAAAGATTTAGAGTAGGGGTTTTGGTGGGGTTGGTGGCTTTTCCCGCTTGGAAGAGTCACCTTTTTTTCGACATCAACACACGAATTGATTATTGGTATTATACCAACTACGTTTTCTATTTCAACTCGATAAGATTTTTTCTTGCCGGAATATTCCTGACGATTGGAGGCTTTTTAGTCGCTCCACAAAAGTGGGCTTTCCGATGGTTCGCACTGCCAATACTCCTCTTGTGTGTAACTGAAATTTACGAGCGCTCCTATTACGATGACTACATGGACTTTCAACAGGCTATGCCGACATGGCAAGTAGCGGTAATAGGTCTATCAACAATACTCCCCTTCTGTTTTGCAATTGATTACCTGATCTACAGGAAATACCATTTGCACGACGGGAATGTTGCGCGCGTCAAGGGCATAATCAAAACGCCCGGTATCGACGTGAATAAGAAAATGGAATTACTCGAACAATTGATTGAAGAGTCTGAAAATTATAACGCTAGAATCTAATGAAGTACTCAACCCTATACTTTATCGCTGTGCTTGGTTGGATTGGAACGGCAGCATTAAATATCCTGACGTTGAATTATGCCGCAGCTTTTAACGCTGGGTGTGCATCCTTCTATTGTTTAATCATCGGCGCTGATATGTACACGAATGAAAAGCAAAAATCTTAAAGGATATGAAAAACTCAACTCTCACCATCGCTCAATCAGAAGATCGCTACGACAGCTTATTAGAGCAAATAGAAAAAGACAGCAAGACAATCGTTGAACTAAACAATCAGGTTCAGTTAATGCAACTGAACACGTTCAAACACTCTATTGTATTAGAGAGACAAAAAGGATTGTCTTCAACACTTGCTCTTCACCTTTCAAAATTCTTAGATGAGTTCGAAGCCAAATTCGATAGCGATGAGCAGTGTGATTCCTGCGAGATAGCTCTGGACTATATCGAAGCCGCAAAGTTCATGAAGCTAAACTTCAAACGAGTTGGCGACCGCATCAATGACGCGCAACACTGGTTCGATAATCAACCTCTAAACTTCTAAGGGTTATGGAATACAGAGGATACTTTATTAAAGAGGAGGACTTTGGCGGCTTCATATTCTGGCCCGGTGATGCTCAAGGTTACGATGCTGAATGGACCGGTGATGGATGGAGAGATAACTCTAATAATGCCGACTCACTCGAACACGCAAAAGAAATGATTGACATTCTAATCTTCGAACAGGATCATACAGTGGTAACCAAAATGCGAGTGCATGACGAAGTGGTCGAACACAAAACAATATTCCCTTGGCTTGAAGATGCTTTAAAATTTGCCTCCCAAGAGAATGGGATTCTAATGACTGAGTTTACTGATATCTAACATTAATAATCTCTCACTATAAAAAACTTCTTTTATGATCATGACAACAGATAACTCAGGTTTTCTACCAGAAAATTACGAAGCCCCAAATGGAAATGCGGCTTACATGAAATTGCAAGACGGCGAAAATAAACTTCGTATTCTGTCAAAACCAATCATTGGATGGCTTGACTGGAAAGAGAAAAAGCCCTTCCGATTCAGGATGAACGCAAAGCCTGACAAGCCAATGGAAAAAGGACCGATTAAACATTTTTGGGCATTCCTTGTCTGGAATTATTCCGAGCAAGCAATCCAGATTCTTGAAATCACACAGCAGACTATTCAAAAGTCCATCCAAGACTTAAGTAAAAACGAAGAGTGGGGCGCTCCTTTCTTCTATGATATCAAGATCATTCGCAAGGGCAAAGATTTGGATACTGAGTATTCGATCATGCCTTCGCCGAAAAAAGATTTAACGGAGGAGATCAAAAAGGCTGCACTCGAAAAGCCAGCCTATCTCGAAGCGCTTTATGATGGCGCCGATCCATGGGTTGTCACTGGAGATAAGTTTACTGAATACGCTTTCACTGGTTTGCCCTTTTAAATCATGGAAGCATTCGTACAATACTCAGAATTAAAACCTGCCGTGGCCACTGATCCACGTGCAGGAAATTTTACCAGCTCCGAAATAGTCGCACTGACTAAAAACGGAAAGGCAAAAGATTCCTATGGCGTTCCATTCTATTCCTACATCGAGGCAAAGAAAATGGAACGCCGGCTAGGTCGCGGACTGAATGTTGATGTATTCGCAAAGCCTTTAACCTGGGGAGATCTTGTTCAGCACTACGTATTTAAAAAGCTTGGAAGCGATTACAAGCCCTGTAGTAACGATGTAATCATTCACCCTACAATTGACTGCTGGAGAGGAACACCTGACGCTATTAAACTGGAGACAGTTGCAGAGGTTAAATGTCCGCAGACATTAAAATCATTTTGTCTGCTTGTTGACTCCTGGAAAAAAAGCGGCATTGATGGTGTACGAGACAATCATGATGACGGAGATAAATTTTACTGGCAGTGTGTAAGTAATGCGGTGCTAACAAAATCAAAGTTCGCCGAATTAATTGTCTTCGCTCCTTACTACTCTGAACTCGAAGCGTTGCGCGAACTAGCGCAAAACTTTGACGGTCCATTACAAAGTCGATTCATGTGGATTGCCCTGGCTCCTGATAGTGAGTTGCCTTTCCTGAAAGATGGCGGCTACTATAAAGACATCAACGTAATGCGCTTCGAAGTTCCTATTGAAGACAAGATGTTTTTACACGCACGTGTTGATGCCGCAAAAGAATATTTGTTTGACCCAAAACTTTTAAGCTAATGGAAGGAGTCGAAACACAAATCGAAAATGGTCTTCAAATCCTTGATCAGAAAGAAGCTGAATTAACTGAGCTATCTCAAAAATTTACAGGCTTAACCATAGACGGATTAGAAGACAAGGAAGGATTTAAAGCCGTTCGTGAAGGTCGTATCACATTAAAGAATGCTCGTGTCAGTGTTCAGAAAGCCGGCAAGTCGCTGCGTGAAAATGCAGTCAAGTTTCAAAAACGGGTCATTGAAAGAGAGAATGAATTGATTGCTCTTATCTCGCCGACTGAATCATTCCTAGAACAACAGGAGGATAGTTACCTGGCGTTGCAGGAACAAGCCCGCATTAAAAAAGAACGCGAAGAAAACGAACGCATTCAAAAGCGTGTCGATTCTCTGGCAAAGTTTAACTACGCTCATGACCTGTACGAACTAAAGATAATGCCGGAAGAAAACTTTCAGGCGCTCTTAGGTCATGCGGAAGCTGAGTTTTTGAAAGATCAAGAACGCATAAGGTTAGAACGCGAAGCAGAAGAAATCAAACGTAACGAAGAAGAGGAAAGGCTAGCCAATGAACGCGCGGAACTTGATAGATTAAAGATTGAGTACGAACAGCAACGCAAAGCTGATCTTGAACTCGCGGAGAAATCTAGAAGGGAACGTGAGTTGATCGAGGAACAGAATCGTAAACAAGAAGCCATATTAAAAGCCGAGCGCGAGAAGTTCGAAAATGAAAAGCGTGAACATGAAGAAAAACTCAGAATCGAACAAGCTAAAAAAGAAGCTGCTGAACGCGCTGTTATCGAAGAGCAAGCCAGAGTAAAACGTGAGGCCGAAGAGAAGGCAGAGCAGCTAATAATTGCCAAGCGTGAAGCTGAGAGACAAGAGGCGCTGAAACCCGACAAGGAAAAACTTCTTAGTTACTGTAACTCACTTCGGTTAATTGAGCCAGTGTTGACCACAGCCGCAGCAAAGGCAGTATTAAAACGTCTTTCAGATGGATTAGATGATCTGATCGAGGAAACAATTTCAATGACTAAGAAACTGTAAACCCCCTTACCCCCACTATGAGAGAACTTTCACCAAAACACGACGATAAAGAATTCACTTCTGAATTCAAAAGAGGATTATTAATGGCGTTCGCGGCGGCTACGGCAATTGCTATTTCTCTTTTCCTTCTGGCAGTTATTAGTTATTTCTCATTCACTCAAAACTGGATGTGATGGTAAGGCAATCCAAACCAGTTCGATTCATTGACGCTTGTATTCAAGAGCATGAAGTAGTTCAATCATTCGCTAACCGTGTCGAAGCTCAGTTTATAGTTCCGAAAGCAGAAGATTTAAAGTTATCAGTGAAGGGAATTACAAAGCAGATAGCGAACGAGAAATATCCGGCCAGAAAAAAGATGCTGAAACAAATACGAACTGAAATTCAAACAATCATCGACAGTTTATGAAAGTTAAGAAAGACGTTGAGCCACATTTAAAAACCTGGTTGCTCCAAGGGAAAAGTATCACGCATAATCAGGCGCAAAAGATGTGGCGGACAAATAGACTCGCTGAATACGTCAGAAGGCTAAGAGAAAAAGGGATGAACATTGATATGAAGATGGCCACCCACGACGACGACACATTCGGAGTTTATTCACTAAGGACAAAAAAGAAAGTTTCAAGGATTCAAAGTAGAGAATACGTAAGAGTTTAAAATAATGAAAGCGAGCGAATTAAGAATTGGGAATTATATAAGACGAAAATCAACCGGTGAAGAGTTCGCTATTGATGTAATGAAAATAGCGCTCATAGATGCGGAAAATATTGATGCTTATGAGAAGTCATTTGATCCGATTCAGCTCACCCAAGAATGGTTATTGAGATTTGGATTCGGCAAAAGCGATGAGCACGAACTCGGGCACAACACAGATGAGCAATTCGGATTTTATTACGATTGGCATTTTAAGCGGTTTAGAATTGAGTGTGCTAATAGCGTTGATGTGCCTATGAAGCATATTCAATTCGTCCATCAACTACAGAATTTATACTTCGCTCTAACAGGCGAAGAACTGAGATAAAAGATTTTTAAACCTAAACAGACGGTATAGGTTATAGTCCGGCAAGTCAATCTTTCATAGAGTAAGGTTTATTGGTTTAGTGGCAAACAAGTGCCGGACTTTTTACAATACAACCCGTCGAAGGGTTCTGGAAAGCGACCTCCTTAGAGTGCTGGCGGAAGGGAAAGACCTTCAACTTTTTTGAACGTTAGTTTTTACTTAACCACAGATACCTACACTATGCAGTGCAAAAGATATTCACTTGAATGCAAGCGTGGATGCACAGATAAATGTGTCGCTGAGAATTCTTACCGCCCATCTAACGGAACAGAAGGGATGATTTTTGAAGATAGTTTTTGTGCTCACTGCATTCATGATAATCCAAATCCTGAACATTCAAAAAAATGTGAATTGATTGTTAGGGCAATGTGCTTCTATCCAACTGAAAAAGATTATCCGCGCGAATGGATTTATGACTCAATGGAAAAACCAACATGCACAAAGTATGTGAACTGGAATTGGGATAAAGACGGCGATCCTGACGACCCGGATAACCCGAACAAACCACCTGATCCACCAGACCCAAACCAGATTCATTTGTTTCCATTGTATCCGAACGAAAAAACATTTCAAGAAAAACAAAGGCAAAAAGTTAACGCATGATCTCTCCCGGTACTCATAGGATAAATAGATAGCACTGATAAACAACCAAAAATAATTTAGGAGGAAAGAAGGATGAAGTCAGCACCAACAGCAGGAAAAACAACAGTAAATCCTTTGTGGGACAACAAAGGAAACGAGGTAAAGACCGACTACACGACGGATTTTCAAACGCCCATTGAGGTTTGTAAGTACATGGTCTCCCTGGTACCTGTTGGATCTGTAACAGTTCTTGAGCCTTCGCCCGGAGTTGGAAACATGGTCCGCGAACTGAAAGCCGGAAACTTTAGCATTACTCACCCGAGAGATTTCTTTCTAATGGATAAGCGTTGCCGATTCGACTGTGTGGTCATGAATCCTCCATTCAGTACGAAATACGCTTTGATGGAAAACGCGCCTGCAGACTTCCAACATACTGGAATGCGGCTTGGGTATTACTTCCTTACTGAGTGCATGAAAATGAGTGATAACGTAATTGCTCTAATGCCTTGGTTTACGATATCAGACTCAGACGTTCGCCTTCGAAGATTAAAAGATTACGGTTTACGATCGATCACCGCTTTGCCTCGGAGAACATTTCGTTTTGCGAGGATCCAGACTTGTGTACTTGAATTAGAGCGTGGCTTTTCTGGAACAACCGAGTTTAAAGTTTTCGATCGATTGGTAGAAACTGGACAAACAGAAATTGAAATTTTAAAGACCACATAGCACAGTTAAGAATATTTGCATGAGAGAGAAGACAACCACGCCAGTTCCAAATCAAAAGGTAACAACCGAATGGCATCATGTGGATGACTCGATGCCTATCAAGAACAAGTGTGTTTTAGTCTTTATGGAATATAGCACTTATCCGTTTGGGGCAGCTTTTTACAATGGTGTTAAGTGGGTAGGAATTGATTTGGAGACCGAGATATGCAATGTTGAATTCTGGTGTGAGGTTACTTGGTGATGAAAATAGGGCAACGAGTTAATACGCCGAATGGGCCGGGATTAATAGTAGCCTTTGAAGATATTTCGATTGGACGCTGGGGAGTGGAATTGGACGCGAATCCATTTTGGTACCTAGTGGCTTATTACTTCAAACACGAATTAGAATTGATATGATAATAAGACAAACGATGTTCCTTGAATCCTTCTGCGATAACTGTAGTGCCGGAATGTTACAACCTCTTTTGGATAAAGGTTACTTGAATGATCAGCCCTGGCACCAGAAAGGACAAACTGTTACTTGCCCGAAATGCAATCATGAAAACACCGTGGACGAGGTGTACATGGTTCTACCTACTGAATTTATTTGGCTCGGTGATAAGGATTACACGAAAGCCAAAACTGATAAATCACTTAAAAACTTTTTGAAAGATGATGAACAGAAAACGACCTGAATCAGAATGCCTTTGCGGAAAGCAGAAAGATAAAGTAAAGACTCCCTGCTGGTTTTGCTTGTACTTAAAAGATAAAAAGTAAATGGCTAAAGAAGATTTTTGCTTTACGTATTACGACGGTGACGCACTCCGGGATATGAGTCACATGAACCGATTAGAGCGGGGCGCATACAATGACTTTGTTCTGCAGCAGCGAAAGTTCGGGCGAATGAACCTTGAGCAAATAAAGAAGATTCTCGGGAAGGATTTCGAAGAGTGTTGGCCAGCGCTGAACCTAGTTTTAATTTTTACCGAATCTGACAAAACATATCACCTCGAATGGTTGGAGGAGTCGATTGCTAAAATGCGTAAACACTCCAAGAAACAAAGCGAGAATGTTACCAAACGCTACCAACAATCTACCAAACGTAAACCAAAAACAAAGGTGGTAACACCTTTAGAAGATGGAGATGGAGATGAAAGTGAAAAGATTAAAAACAACAAGAGCAAAAAAACAAAAATCGTTTTGCCTTTCCCTACTGAGGCGTTTATCGTCGTTTGGGAGAAATGGAAAATCTATCGCAATGAAATCAAGAAGCCATACAGGTCGGTGACCTCGGAACAAACAGCCCTCGACAGGTTAGGGACATTCTCCGAAGGGGTCGCAATACAAATGATTGAAGTCAGTATCGAAAATCAGTGGCAGGGAATATTTGAATTAAAACCGAATGAAATCAGAAAACCAACATCTTCAAAAAACGACCGGACAGAGTTTAACCAAAACGAACTCGCCATTATCCAACAGCATGCTAGCCGCCCTGCAGGTTCAAAACTATAGCGAGGTTTTAGCCCTTGTACCGCGCTCAATTGACGCAGCGCTCGAATGCCCGCCCGTTACGGAATTGTTAAACCTCGGGGCAGCAATCAATGATCTTGAGGCATGCTTGGCGGTTGAGATAGCAAAGACATCAAACATGCTTACCGTCGGCGGCAATCTCCGGCAGGGACAAAGCGTCGAGATTGCAAAAAACCTGATTGCTGACCACCCGGGCGAAAGTTTACAAGATTTTTGCTTGTGTCTTCGTCAAGGATTGAAAGGCGTTTATGGTGAAATATTCCGATTCGATGTAATGGTAATTAACGAATGGTTCGCCAAGTACCTCGAAGATAAGTATGATGCTATCGAAAAGAAGCTGATGCGCGAGAAGGACAACGATATGTACAAGCCATTATTAGTGCCTGTAGACTCAAGTGTTGACCCTGAAAAACACCAACAATGGCTAGATAAATTAAAAGCCGTGGTAGACAGCCGGGTTCATGCAGTTCCGACTCTGAGCGATAGAGAAATCCAGGAAGAAGGTCAGAAAAACCCGAAACCATTAGCATCATACAATAACGGCTATACGCCAGAATTCATTGAGAAGAAAAGGAAGATCCAAAGAGCCGCGGCAGACTTCTATCGGCTACGGACAAGCCTGAAATTAGAACTATTTATTGTTGATGGCAACGAGATCATGGCTGAATCACAGTCCGACGCTCAAGCGATCTACAATACAATTTCGAAAGGTTAACTCTCTTCTTAGAGGAGATGAAAAAGTATGAGGTTAAAGTAAAATGAGAGTGGTTTATAATCGTAAGTGGGCAATGCCGAATAAATGGACGTTTAAGATCGATCCTATAAAACGATTAGTTAATAAATACGTCGGGGATGGACTTGGATGGATTGATCCTTTTGCTGGCGAGAATTCTCTGGCGGAAATAACGAACGACCTTAATCCAGAACGACCAACAAAGTTCCATTTAAAAGCAGAAGATTTTTTGAATCAGTTGGAAGGGCAGTTTAATGGTGTATTGTTTGATCCCCCTTACTCCAATCGACAGATAAAAGAAGTTTATGAATCCGTGGGGTTAAAATTTACTCAAGAAGATAGCCAAGGATTATTCATTCATGAAAAGAGAATAGCGGCTAGTAAAATAAAACTAGGTGGACTAGCAATTTGCTGTGGTTGGAATAGTAACGGATTCGGTAAAAACCTAGGATTTGAGATCGTCGAAATTCTACTAGTTGCTCACGGCTCAATGCATAACGATACGATTGTAACCGTCGAAAGGAAATTTTCAGACAATCTTTTTAACCAGTA
>CBRFFM010000024.1:0-41077 GCA_967789005.1 uncultured bacterium
TCAACTTAAATCAGTTCTTAACCCAAGACCTGTCAAGTTATTTTAGGACGATACAATGAACATACCTCCATGCCGCTGAGAGTGTAACAAGATGTCTCGATAAAAATACCTCCATACCGTTGAGAGTAAAGCAAGATGCCGCGATAAAAATACTTGATGCCGTTAAGTGTGTAATGAGGTGCCGCGGTAAACACACCTACATGTTGTTGAGAGTGGAACGAGGTGCCGCGATAAACACACCTCCATGCCGCTGAGAGTGTAACGAGATGTCGCGATAAACATACTTCCATACCCTACAAAGTGGAACGAGGTGTCTGGATAAATACACCTTGATGCTGCATCGATTATTATTTAACTGATATTATTGGAAGAGGTGTCCTACACCTATAAATCGAAGCAGATAGGTGTAGGACACCTCCTGAGCTGCGTAAGTCCCTGTTATTCGTTGGGATACTGCATAAAAAAAATTAAAGTGATTTCCTTGCATGCCTGTCGAATTGCGGTTCATAAATAGGTACTCTTACCTATCTTTGTTATTTGCCATTAATCCTTTATGAAGAAAATCCTTGCTCCTACGTTGCTTTTTATGATTGCGCTCGCCATTGCAGTGAATCTTAGAAATAAAAATGAATTCGAGTTTCTGGAAAATGAATCTGAAGAGTTCGAAAATCATGAAGACGGCCCCGAAGAATTTATTAAATATCACCAAGGCATTCGCACTCGCTCAGACGAGAGCAAACCCGGCTACCCGGTAAACTATCAATTGACTGAACTTAGAAAGGCTAATCAATTTTCTGCTTTAAAGAAGAACAGCACATCAGTTCGCACTCAGAGCATCGGTAACGGTGTAATTGAATTCACCGAGCGTGGCCCGGGCAACATACCCGGTCGTACGCGTGGGCTCATTGTAGACCCCGATGACGCTAACCACAAAACCTGGTTTGTTGGGTCTTCTGATGGTGGTGTTTGGAAAACAATAGATGGCGGCACAAGCTGGCAATGGTTAACTCCAAATATCCCTAACATGTCAATTTCGACACTAGCCATGGCCGAGTCAAACCACAACGTAATTTATGCCGGTACCGGTGAGGGTTTTGGTTTGGTGGACGGTGTAAACGGAATGGGGATTTTCAAAAGCATTGATCGTGGTTCTACCTGGAATGTGCTGGGTAGTTCTGCTGTATTAGGAAACGTAAACCGAATTGTTGTCGACCCCTCCAATGAAAACATAGTTGTTGCAGTCTGCAACAAAGGAATTTATCAATCCTCGGACGGAGGAGCAATTTGGAACCAAGTCTATTCTGGTCAGATACAAGACCTCAGAGCCACTCCTGGCAATTTTTCCATTTTGTATGCAACTGAACGCTACGTGGGCGTAATTAAGTCTACCAATGGCGGGGCATCATGGAGCTCAGCCAATGCCGCGATGAACCCAGGCGGAAGAGTTGAGATTGCGATTTCGCCTGTGAAGACTGATCGCATTATTGCCTCTGCTGAGGGTAAACTTTCCGGTACAAACTCTGACCTTTACCTATCGGATGACGGAGGTGCTACATGGAGCTTGGTTTCATTGAATTTGAGTAGCAAAATCGTTGACTATCTCTCAAGTCAAGGTTGGTATGATAATACTGTTGCTTTTAGTCCCTACGATAAAGATGTAGTTTATGTGGGTGGCGTGGGCGCATTTCAAGTTACTTTGGGCGCACCGCTTTCATCAATTTCAGGAAGCTATTCGATTCAGGGAGTCAACACCAGTTCATTTCTTTCTTTAGTGACTTTTAAAAATGTGGTTACCGGTTTTAATGGTAAAGTTGAAAGTGGAAGCGCTGCCAATCACGATTTGATAGAAGTCCGTTTTGGTCCCGGGCTCAGCCAAAAAGCGCATCGATTCTTAGTTCCTGTTGGCGCTACATCCGGTGTGCCAGATGCCAATTATTCGTATCAGGATTATGTTGACGTTCCGTTTCAAGTATGGGATGCAACTACAAATCAACAACTGATGGTTTCTTTTCGCGATCAGAACCGCAACGGTATTTTTGATCTGTTGGCCAACAATGCCGATTCACCTGATGCTACCTTGCAAAGCAGAGAATATATTTTTATAAATAATGTGCCGTACAATTCACTGCCAAACTCATCCATTGCAGTAAACGGAGGAGAGGCCTTTCAAAAAATGTTTTTCTTCTGGCCGGTGCTGAGCGACAATGCCACTTCGTGGAATCCCTTGACGCTCCCTTCTTCAAAATTGCAAATCACTTATTCCAACTTAAACTTATATAGTAGCACCGTAAAATCGGTTGCTGACGCTTATCAAGATTATGACGGCATTAATAATGCCAATTACGTTCATCCGGATCAGCATAACATATGCGCCATCAAGCAAAATGATGCCGCTAAGACCTTTCAATTATTGATGACCAATGATGGAGGCGTTTATCTTTCAAAAATTTCTACCACACCAGGTACGACTCAGGGAGATTGGACGAAAGTGGGGAACGGATACAACACAAGTCAGTTTTATGGGGCCGATAAGAAACCGAATGCTCAAGAGTATTTCGGTGGCATGCAAGACAATGGCACCTGGTTCACGCCAAGTGGAACAGTTTCATCGGCTTCTACCTATTTCGTTACTAATTCAAAATTAGGAGGAGACGGATTTGAAGTTTTATGGCACAGCTTAGATAGTAAAAAAATGATTGGAGGATCGCAGTTCAATTATTTCGCCCGATCTATTGACGGAGGCTCTTCCTGGTCAACGGCCTTCTCGGGTCTTACATTAAAAAGTGGGGCACCTGATCATGATAAGTTCCCATTCATTTCCAAATTGGCTAATTCAAAGCAAGCACCTGATAACATTTACACGGTTGGATATGAAGGCGTGTGGAGGTCAACAAATTTCGGAGGTAGTTGGACATTAACACCGCTATCTACCGGCTGGGGAGGAAAATCTTCTTTTATAGATGTTGAAGTTTCGCGCGCCAATGCGAGCATCGTTTGGGCAGGACCCGGTCAATATGGTGCGGCAAACCTTTTTGTATCAACAAATTCAGGGGTGACTTTTGATCCGGTACCCAGCCCGGCAGGAATTACCTTAGGTTATATCACTCGTATTGCCACACATCCATGGGAGCCGAATACTGCTTTCGCCCTTTATTCTTTCGCTAATACAGCTAAGATTTTGAAGACCACAGACCTCGGCCAAACCTGGAACGATATCAGCGGATTTGGAGCCGGCACTTCAAGCACCACCGGATTCCCTGATGTTGCTACTTATTGCTTGTATGTAAGACCAGACGATCCCAATATCATTTGGGTGGGAACCGAAATTGGAATTGTTGAATCACTGGATGGCGGATCAACGTGGGCCTTGCTTTCAACGTTCCCGAATGTCGCGGTTTGGGATATGAAAGGTCAAGACAACGAAATTGTTATCGCCACTCACGGCCGCGGTATTTGGACTGCAACTTTAGACCACGATCAAAATGGAATTTCAAAAGTGCTTGCTTATGGAACATCTCCCCAATCGTACTTTAAGTTAATGATCGATGTGCCTGTTCAATATGATTCTGTGATTGTAAAAATAAATTCTACAAACAAGGTGAAATTTTCGCCTCCGGATTCGGGTAAATACATTTTACAAATCAGCAACGCTCCTACAGGCTCTGTCACTCTTCAAACAGTCAGTTACAAGGGATATGTTTCCGTAACATCACCGGTGACAAGCGGAGTCAATCTAAGTCTTACTCCGTATCGGCAAAGCTTCTATGATTATTTAATTAACGCCAACAATTTTTACGTTGACGGATTTTTGCTTCAGAATTTTGGCGTGTCCAACTTAAGTCTTCAGAGTCCACATCCTTATGTAACAAATAAAGACTATACCGCTACATTGCTTGCTCCAATCATTGTTTCAGATGGAAGCAATACATCTGTTATTTACGATGATGTAGCTATTCTACAGCCGGGGGCGAACGGCTCTACCTTTGGGCAAAAGGCATTCAATGATTATGTGGTTGCCGAGGCTACCAAAGATGGACTGAATTGGACTCCCATAGCAAATGGCTACAATGCTTCCTCACAAGCCAACTGGTTGACCGCCTTCAACGGGGCAATATCAGGCGACCATTCGATGTCTATAACTGAAAATCTTGACTTAAAAAACAACTTCGCACCAGGAGATACTATTCTCGTGCGCTTCAGACTTAACTCCAATAGTGATAACGTAACCGGTTGGGGTTGGTCTATTGATAACTTATATATCCAACAATCACCAGCCGGAGCCGAGCCATTAGTTACAACCGATGTCACAGTTTACCCGAATCCATCCTCCGGAAAATTCGCCATTAGTTATTCATTGAAAAAGGAAAGTGAAGTGGCGGTGAGCGTTTGGGATGCTACGGGCAGAAGCGTTTCATCTCAAAATTTTGGACTTCAGCCTTCCGGAAAAAATCAAGCAGAACTGAATCTTGAAGCAGCGCCAGATGGAATTTATCTCGCACGCTTGAAAACTATTGACGGTGACCGCATTCTCAAATTACTCGTAAGAAAGTAGACTCTTTAAATGATGAATCAGAAAATTACTCTCCTTGCCGGAGCTATACTCGGCACACTCGGAGTTGCTCTTGGCGCATTTGGAGCACACGCACTAAAAAATATATTGACTCAAAATGGTCGAGTTGAAACTTATGAACTTGCTGTACGCTATCATTTTTATCACGCACTTGCACTTTTGTTTATTGGAGTGCTGATGGAGAAGTTTTCCGGGCCAGCAATGCAATGGTCACCCCTTTTGATTTTGTTGGGAGTCATTCTTTTCAGCGGTAGTCTTTATGCTTATTCCCTGACCAACATTAAAGGGTTTGCGATGGTCACTCCCATTGGGGGCTTGTTTTTATTATCGGGTTGGGCAACGCTAGTTTATTCGATAGCAACTAAATAACTCAATTCGTCCTTCTTTTCTCCAGCACATTTACCGAGATGGTAATTTGGCTTATGCCTGACACGGCATTTGAGACAACAGTAGATACTTTGTTTTGTCTTCCAATTTTGTGGGTACTGTCAAACTGAACGGTGATCTCACCTCTGCCCCCAGGATTGACCGGGTCACGAGGCCAACCCCTTGGCGTAGTACATCCACAGGTAACTTCTACATTGGTAATAACGAGTGGTTCTGTTCCTGTATTTGTAAATTTAAAGATGCGCTCCACTTTTTCACCTTGAAAGATGTCTCCGAAATCGTACGCATTTTTTTCCCAAGTAATTATAGGCCCGACTGTCTGAGCATGGGAAAGCGAAAAAATAAAGATTAAAGCGAAAAGAAAGACAAGACGTTTCATAACACTTTCAGACAAATTAGTTACTTCAAAGTTAAAACGCAAAAATGGAGAATGAGGTTCTAACTTATTACGGAAACAAGATTCGAGTACGGGTGTGTGGCCTTTGCCAATGGGATGAAAAAATACTGTTAATCAATCATAGCTCGATCACAAAGACCAATTTCTGGGCTCCTCCGGGTGGTGGACTGAACTTTGGTGAGTCTGCCCAAGATTGCCTGAAACGCGAGTTCATTGAAGAGACTGGCCTTCAAGTGGAGGTTGAAAAATTTCTTTTCGCATGTGAATTGATTCGACATCCATTACATGCCGTTGAGTTATTTTTTAATGTGAAGCCTTTAACATTTCAATTAAAAATCGGAACAGACCCAGAACCGGGAAGTCCAAGCATTATCAACGAAGCAAGATTTATGTCCTGGAATGAAATCCATGCTATTCCTACCAATGAAATTCATGGCATTTTTCATTATGCCGAACACCCTTCAAAAGTAGAGCTGCTAAGTGGTTATTTTAAGCTATAAGGGTAAGTATGGCCCTTAAAAAATATTATATTGCACAACGGACAAAACTGAGTATTTAACTTGCAAACCGCTACGATCAACTATAAGCTCATCAAGAAAGTCAAAGACGATCGCTTTGATGATGAGCAGCTTCACGACCACACTCTAATTATACAAACCGGCCCGAAAGATTTCCAACTTGCTGTTGTTGATGGCGAAAATCGGCTTATGCTCATGGAAGATTACGCCATGGGCAATGTACAATCGCATGAAGAGTTGCTGAATGCGCTTACAGAGCTATTTGATGCACATGCCATATTGAAAGCGGGTTTTTGGAAAGAAGTTAAAATTGGGATAAAGAATAGTAAATTCTGTCAAATCCCTTCTTCTCTATTTGATGAGCACAATGTAGAAGAGTATTTAAAACAAAATGCGCCCATTGATTTAGCAAAAGAGAAAATCCTGTATTGTACTAATCAGCGTAATGACTCAACTACTGTTTTTGCGGTTCAAAATGATTTGTTTCAGTGGCTTTCCACAATGTATCAAAATACTTCTCATACATTCTTTCACCAATCGACTGCCTTAATTGAAGGTGTTTTGACAGAAGCTAAGTCTGGGTCTAACACGCTTTACGTTTATGTTGACCGATTCAAGTTACACATCATTTCAGCTCAACATGGAAAGTTGATTTACTACAATCAGTTTCCTATCAAGCAGTTTGCAGATTATGTGAAGTACATCATGCTGGTGCTTAAAAGCTTGAACATGGATCAGCAAAACAGTGAAATCGTATTGTGGGGTTACATCGGAAAAAATTCACCCCATTTTCAAGAGTTTGTGAAATACATTCGCAACGTGACATTTGGTGGCAGACCCAGCAACCTTAAGTTCAGTTACTTGTTTGATGAAGTACAAGAGCACCATTTCTTCGACTTGTTTTCACTTCATCTTCTAAAATAAATGAAGCGTATTGCCACTTTCCCCGGTTCTTTCGATCCGTTTACCAAAGGTCACGAAGACATTGTACTCCGCGGGCTGGCATTATTTGATGAAATCATTATCGCCATTGGCTACAACAGTGGCAAAAGCAATCGCTACTTTCCAGTTGATTTTATGATCGAGAAGATCAAAGAGACTTTTAAGAATCATCCGCAGATTAGTGTTCAGACCTATGCAGAACTTACCGCTGATTTTGCCAAGAGAAATGGATCAAAGTATTTGCTTCGTGGGCTACGTAACACCACTGACTTTGAATATGAAAATAGCATTGCACAGGTAAACCGTCACTTGAACTCCGACCTTGAATCCGTGTTCTTAATTACCTCGCCCCAACTCGCTTCAATTAATTCTTCGATTATTCGAGATGTACATCGCTACAAAGGCGATGTATCGGCCATGCTACCTTACAAGCTTTAGTATTTTATCTTTTCGTTCTTGTAGTATTCCTCGAAAACATACCGGATGGATTTGTAAGAATTTTCGAGTGCATGATAAACTTCCTTCTGTGTCATCCAGCGAAGTTCTTCAATATCTTCTTCCAGTGCGGGTTTAATTTTAGACTCATCAACTAAATCCATGACGTACCAGCGCGTCTTTTTGATCATGCTGTTTTTGTTCATGGTATACGTGTGCCACGTAGTGCATATCTTATTTCCAAGCTTCACACTCACACCGCACTCCTCCTCTACTTCGCGCTCTGCAGTCTCCTTATATTTTTCTCCACTTTCTTTTTTGCCTTTGGGTAAATCCCACTTCTTCATCCGGTAGATCATCAGGAATTTTTCTTTCTTGCGTACCAGGCCTCCCGCTGCTTTCACCACTTTAAATTTCTTTCTAAGAAAGGATTTAAGAGCCAAATAGTCGTTTATCGTAATACACAATGAAATTAAACTGATAGGCACTTTGGAGTTGAGTAAATCCAGGATCAAATCCATGTCGGCCACCGTTGCATTGTTCACCCACACGTGGTTGATCATCTTGGCTTTAGTCACAGGTTCGCTGGCAGCATCGATCAAATGATTGAAATCGCCTGCTTCGGGCTTTTCTCCGGACTTAAGAATCCTGACAGGAATATCGTTTACAAATAGGTTCATGGCTCAACTATGATGCAAAAAGTCAAATTAATTCCAATCGACCAAGACGGTGTAAGATTTAGATCAAAATATTCGTTGAATCATCTAATTTGCGGCCATGAACTTTGTCACTATCGAAAATACTACTGCACGCCAAGTGGCATCCATGCTATTGGATATTGGCGCAATCAAATTAAATCACCAAAATCCGTTCACCTGGAGTTCTGGATGGAAATCGCCCGTGTACTGCGATAACCGATTGGCACTCTCCTACCCTGAGATTCGCAAATTTGTGAAAGAATCTTTGGCCACCACTATCAAGAAAAATTTCGCTGAGACCGAATACATTGCAGGAGTAGCCACAGCAGGCATTCCACAAGGGGCACTCGTTGCCGATGCACTTGGATTGCCTTTCGTTTACGTACGCCCTAAACCCAAGGAACACGGCATGGGCAACCTGATAGAAGGAAAAATTGATGCCGGCAAGAAAGCGGTGATGATCGAAGACTTGATCTCCACCGGTGGAAGTTCACTGAAAGCAGCTCAAGCTATGCAAGAGGCAGGCTTCAAAGTGATTGGTATGGCGGCAATCTTTACTTACGGTTTTGATGTGGCTGAAAAAAGTTTTACAGACGCTAAAATGCCACTTGTTTGCTTAAGTGATTTCAATTATTTGCTTACGGAGGCTGTGGCAAAGAAATACCTGGATGAAAGTCAGTTAGCTTATGTAAAAAGTTGGAGAACTGATCCAGGCAATTGGAAATAAAAATGATCAACCTTCCCTTCTTAAGGCCTGCAACGGTGAAGTATTGATTACCTCTCGTGAGTTAAACCATCCAATAAAAACTGTAAGGAGTACCACGCCTGCACTAATCATTAAAAGCTCAGTATAGTTAGCTGAGAGCTGAACCTCAAAGAAGAACTTGCAAAGCAACCATCCTCCGCCCAGCGAAAGAGCTAAAGCGGTAATCGCGCTGAACAACCCTAAGTAACCGTATTCAACCAATGTGATCTTTATAATCTGGCTGGTTCTTGCACCAACTGTCCTTAGCAAAACATTTTCCTTGATGCGCACAAATTTGCTATTGATCACTGCGCCTGCTAAAACAACAAGGCCGGTAACAATGCTAAAGAAAGCAAGGAAGCGAACCACCAGCCCAATCTTGTCAAACAATTCATTAACTGTACTCAACACCAATCGCAAATCGATAAGAGATACATTAGGGTAATTCATCACCAATTCCTTTTGAAACTTGGGAGCCTGTTTATCATTTACATTGGTAGTTGCCACCCAAATTTGAGGAGCCGAAGCGAGCGCTCGTGGCGGGAATACAAAAATAAAATTGGGAGGATCTTTCGGCCAGTCTACTTTTCGTACACCGCTGATAGTCGTTTTCATGAGAACGCCTTGCACATCGAACTCCACTGAGTCACCTACTTTTAATCGAAGTGATTCATTTATACCATCTGAAATCGTTACAAAGACGGAATCCTTCTTATTCAAATCAAAGTGTTGCAATTTCCCTTCGATCAATTCTTCTGAGCTGATCAAACTATCTCTATAGGTTACCCGATATTCCCGCGTAAGCAACCCATCAGGAATTTTGGCAGTGTCTTTTCGGATTTGTTCAATGGTGCGCCCTTTCAGTTTATTCAAACGGCAAGTAACAATGGGTACGAGCTGATTTAAGGGCAACTGATTCTCTTTGATCAGGCTGACAACTCCCTCCTTCTGGCTCGATTGAATATCAAACAGAATCGTATTTGATCGATTTGCATTGCCCTTAAACTCCACTTGATTTAACAAGCTATGCTGAATAATATTCAATACAGAAATAATGAATGCACCAAGTCCGATCGACACCATCAGCATACGGGTTTGATTATTGGGTCGGAATAGATTCGAAAGTGCATGTCGGAAAATGAAAGACGCACCCGAAGGGAAAAACTTTCTAATCACATACAACAAGCCACTCGCCACCAAAACAAGGAATCCCAAAGCAGCAGCGATTCCGGCAGAAAACATAGCACCAGATATAATGCTTTTAGTTTGATAGGCAGCAGCGGCAATCGGAAACAGAACAATTAAAGTGATAGCCGTTAATCTCGTTTTAGAAAAAATCTTACCAGGCAAAAAATCCGCTCGCAATACTGTCAAAGGAGGAACAAACCTCACCGACACCAATGGCAAAATGGTAAACAGCACGGACACAATTGCACCAGTCAATATTCCTTCACCAATTGCTCTCCAGGAAATAAAGAACTGAATATCGCCTGGCAAATACTCTTTGAACAGCATCGGGATCAACTGATGAATTGCTGCTCCCAGCCCGGCACCAATCAAACTTCCCACTATTCCTAAAACAAAAACCTGAATGAAATAAATATTAAATGCCTGCCAACCCGATGACCCTACACATCGAAGCATCGCTACTTCCTCGCGCTTTTCTCTGGCATAAATATGAACAGAGCTGGCTACACCGATGCAGCCAAGAATCAGGGCAACAAAAGCAAGCAGCGAGAAGAATTGATACACTGAACGAAAACTTCTGCCCAGGCCTTCTTTCCTACGCTCGACAGTCTCAATGGAGTTGCCCAATTTCTTTGCCAGCGGTTTTGCTTTGACTGTTAAAGCCTTTGTCTCTTTATCCGATTTTGTTTTAATGTAAATACCGTACCCAACTCTACTTCCGTATTGAATCAGTCCGGTTGAATCAAGTGCAGCCATCGAAATGTAAACCGCAGGTGCAATGGTTGATGTGAGTCCGCCACCACCGGGGATTTTTTTAACTACCCCCGACATTAAAAATGTTGTGTTCCCTACTTTAATAGAATCGCCCAGCTTTACTCCAAACTGAACCGCCAATGATTCATCCAACATCACATAGTTACCTGCTTGAGTTTGGTGATAAGCATCAGTCGGTTGGGTAATCATCTTTCCATAAAAAGGAAACTCACCTTCCAAGCCAGTTACTTTTACCAATCTTGAATTGCCCGAGCGCACAAACAAAACCATCGATGCCATATCAGCATCTCTGGCCGTTTTTACTTTAGCACTATCCAGAAATCTATTCCAAGTTGAATCAAATTTCTTATTTCCGTTAATTACCAAATCTGCACCAAGAAGTTCCTTGGCATTGCGATCGAGTTCATCTTGAAAGGAATAATTAAGCGAGCTGATGGCAACCACAGCAGCAATGCCGGTGATCAATGCAGCCATAAATAAAAACAAGCGAGAAAGGTTATGCCTTCCATCTCGCCAAGCCATCTTCCAGACCCAACGATCGCGAAAGATGTTTTTAGTTTTTCGTTTTATTTTGATGACGTACTCTACCATTCGAATTACAGATTACATTTCAGATTGCAGAAGTCTGAAACTTGGAGTCTTGAATTAAATGCCCGCCTTTCATCTGCAAAATTCTTTCTGTCTTCTGTGCGAGCTCTAAATTATGCGTGACTAAAATTAAAGTCGTTTTCTCCTGGCGGTTCATTTCAAAAATAAGATCGGTGATCTGCTTTGCATTTTCTTCATCCAGGTTTCCGGTTGGCTCATCTGCAAACAAAATCTTGGGCGATGCAATGAAAGCCCTTGCAATTGCAACCCGCTGTTGCTCACCGCCCGACAATTGTGATGGATAATGATGAAGCCGGTCCTCCAACCCAACACGTGAGAGCAAGGCTTTGGCTTTAGCTGAAATGTTTTTTTCTCCACGAAGTTCGAGAGGAACCATTACATTCTCCAAGGCAGTAAGCGTGGAGAGGAGTTGAAAATTCTGAAATACAAAACCCACAAATTGATTTCGCACATAGGCGCGATCATCTTCATCCATGGCGTTTAACTTAAAACCCATAAGTGAAACATATCCGCTCGAGGGCACATCTAGTCCCGCACATAATCCAAGCAAAGTAGTTTTTCCACTACCCGATGGACCAATGATTGAAAGGCTAGTGCCTTGCTCCGCCTGAAATGAAACCTGATCAAGGACGGTTAGTTTTTTGTCAGCAGAAGAATAGGTTTTGCTTAATTGGTCAACTTGCAGTACAACTTCGGGCATTGGTAAAATTTAATCTGTTTCTAAAGATAGTCGCAATTGGACTAAAATTATTGCAATGCTTAAGAAATTACCCAATCAATAACTTATAGGTTTTGCACATCAAATCGATTTCCGAATTCCATTCACAAAATCCTTAATAGTTAAGGGTAAGTTGTTTGAATTTTTAATTGCATTGATAAAAGCACTCCCCACGATGGCGCCAGAGCTATAAGTACAAGCGTCTACGAACGAATCATGATTAGAGATTCCAAAGCCGATTAAAAAGGGGGTCTTCAATTTTAACGATTGAAGTTTCTTGAAATACTTTATTTGGTCTTCCAAGAAACTTCCTTTCGCACCAGTAGTGCTTGAAGCCGACACGGCATATATAAATCCATTCGTAGCCGCATCAATTTCTCGAATTCTAGGTTCTGAGGTCGTTGGGGAAATGAGAAAAATATTCTTCAGGTTATTCTTTTCAAAATGAGTCTGGTATTCACTTTCAAATTCTTGAAGGGGCAAGTCGGGCAAAATAACTCCATCCACTCCGGCATGTGATGCATCCTCACAAAACTTCTCCACTCCATATTGTAAAACCGGATTCAAATATCCCATGAGTATAATCGGTAGTTTACATTCTTGCCTCAACTCTTTCACTTGCTGCAAAAGCAATTTCAGAGTCATTCCATTGTCAAGGGCAATCTTATTGCTTCCTTGGATTACAGGACCATCCGCCACAGGATCAGAGAATGGAATTCCTATTTCGATGATATCGGCTCCGGACTTTTCAAGTTCTTTCGCAACAAGACCGGTATCATTCAAATTCGGAAAGCCAGCCGTATAAAAAACAGAGAGAATGTTTTTAGTTTTTGAATTAAAGAGTTCAGTAATTCTATTCATCACATCAATTTTCAAATCTTACAGTCTTACAATTTTTAGTTCAATATTTCCCCCACTTAATGTATGTCTCCAAATCTTTATCACCACGACCGGAAAGATTTACAACCACAATATCCTCTTCACTCAACTCGAGTTTGTTGAGCACGGCAACAGCATGAGCGCTTTCAATCGCAGGAATGATTCCTTCTAACCTGCTCAACTCTATTCCAGCATTCATTGCTTCGTCATCAGTTGCATTTAAGAATCGCACACGACCTGTGTCAAATAAATGAGCATGAATTGGGCCGATGCCCGGATAATCTAATCCTGCAGAAATAGAATAAGGTTCGATCACCTGGCCATCTTCGGTCTGCATAAGAAGTGATTTGCTTCCGTGCAAAATTCCAACTTTTCCAAGAGCAGTTGTTGCCGCGGACTCGTTTGTATCAACTCCTTTGCCTGCAGCTTCTACACCAATCAAATTGACATGCTCGTCATCGAGGAAATGATAAAACGCTCCTGCCGCATTGCTCCCACCGCCAACGCAAGCAATTACATGATCAGGAAATGGATTTCCAGTTTCGGTAGTCAATTGACTTTTAATTTCTTCACTGATCACCGATTGAAATCTTGCCACCATATCAGGATAAGGATGCGGCCCAACTACTGAGCCAATGATATAATGAGTATCGGTTGGGTGGTTGATCCAGTGGCGCATTGCTTCGTTGGTAGCATCTTTGAGCGTCATGTTTCCTGACAATGCCGGGACGACCTTTGTTCCAAGGATTCGCATTCGCTCCACGTTAGGTCGTTGGCGTTCCATGTCGAGTTTGCCCATGTAGACGATACATTCCATCCCCATGAGCGCGCACACCGTTGCCGTAGCTACACCATGTTGACCTGCGCCCGTCTCTGCAATTATTTTTTGCTTGCCTAATCGCTTAGCTAACAGAATTTGGCCAATGGTATTATTGATTTTATGTGCACCGGTATGACAAAGATCCTCACGCTTCAAATAGATTTTTGCCTTGTACTTATCCGAAAGACGTTTCGCTAAAAACAAGGGCGTAGGTCTGCCTACGTAGGCACGAAGAAGCTTGTCAAATTCACTTTTAAATTCTTTCGACTCGATGATGGATAGATAATTAGTACGAAGCTCTTCCACATTGGGATACAACATCTCAGGAATGAATGCGCCTCCAAATTTTCCGTAGTACCCTCGCTCATCAACTGTGTATTTCATATGGGAAGAATTTAGGGGTTAGAATTTAGAATGGCGAATATAGAATTCAGTGTGCTCACGTCTTTGATTCCTGGTGAGGATTCTACTTGGCTATTAACATCCAATGCATAAAGATTCAGGTCCCTTAGTTCTTTTACCGATTGAATGTTTTCCTTCGACAAGCCTCCACTGAGAAAGAATGGAACTTGTTGATCATATTTCTTTAGTAGACTCCAATTGAACGACTTACCTGTACCTCCAAAATTCCCTCCTTTGGTATCGAACAAGAAGAAATCAGCATGTGAATTGAATTCTTTAGTACAACTAAAATCAAACGACTCGTCCAACCGAAATACTTTAATCACTTTAATTTTTCCTTTCAACTCTTTACACACATCGACCGATTCATCGCCATGGAGTTGAACAAAATCCAATTGATGCTTTGAGACTTTATTCAAAATGTTCTCTACACTTTCATTTACAAAAACCCCTACCCTCTTTACGTTTTTGGGAAAAGTTTTGGGAATAGAAAAATCTTGACCTACATATCGCTTTGATCCTTTATAAAAAATGAAGCCCATGAAGTCGGGCCCGAGCGCAGCGACCTCTATCATATTTATTGGACCATGCATACCACAAACCTTGAGCTTCAATTTATTCTCCACAGCGTAATACTATAGCGATTCAATAAAATCTTTTGCAGCCAACTCGGGTCGATTATGTTTCATGAAATTCTCGCCCATCAAAAAACCCTCGTAACCAAATCTTCGCAATTCAATAATTGTTTCCGGATAGGTAATGCCACTCTCTGAAATTTTCACCATCTCCTTGGGAATATACTTCGACAAAAGCCTGGAGATATCCAAGTTCACTTCAAAAGTCTTCAGGTTTCGATTGTTCACGCCAATCAAATCGGCTTGAACGGGTAGATTCAATTGTAATTCTTCCAACGAATGAACTTCTAATAAAACTTCCAGATTCAACGAGTGGGCAAAGTCGGCTAATGCGTGCAATTGCCTGGTGGGAAGCCCTGCCGCTATTAAAAGAACGGCATCTGCTCCAATCGATTTCGCTTCGATGATTTGATATTCATCGATCACAAAGTCTTTCCGGAGAATAGGGCACTCGTTTACACCCCTTGCACAAATTAAATCCGAGTTGCTGCCACCAAAGAACTCTTTGTCAGTTAGAATGGAAAGCGCTACAGCACCTGCGCTGATATAACCTTTCGACACCTGCTCAACATCTGCAGCAGCGTTGATCACTCCTTTCGATGGTGATTGCCGCTTGAACTCAGCTATGATCCCTGATTTATTCTGCTGAAGGAGAGCATTTTTTAACGAAAAGGTTGGCCGTGAGAACAACACACTTTGTTCCAGTTGTTTTACCGGATAAAGTGTTTTTCGATAAGCCACCTCTTTACTCTTGTGCTCCAGAATTTTTCCTAGTAAATCCATCTATTCCAATTTCCGATTTAAAATTCAAATAATAAACCAATCCTAATCCTGTACGTGTAACCTCTTAATTCTCAATTAATTTCTTAAATGCCTTTAATGCCATTCCGGATTCCAGTGCTTCTTTAGCTCTGGTCATTCCGTTTTGTAGTCCGGATTTTTGGTCTGCACAATAGAGTGCCATTCCTGCGTTGGCAATGATTACAGAATTTTGTGCAGATGTTCCTTTTCCTTCCAACACATTCATAAAAATTCTTGCTGACTCATCCATGGTGTTGCCTCCGGCTAAATCCAATGGAGCTAATTGCGTCAATCCAAGTTTCGAGGGAATAGCCATCTCCTCTCCTCCATTATAAAAATACTTGAATGCACCTGTCAATGAAATCTCGTCATAGCCATCCAACGAATGCAAAATCACAAATTCTTTTTCTGTCTGCTGATACAAATAACCGTACTGTCTCGCCAACTCTAAATTGAAGACGCCAACTAATTGCCGTTTGGGAAAAGCCGGGTTTACCATTGGGCCGAGCATGTTGAAAAAAGTTTTCACGCCTAGTTCTTTGCGAATAGGTGCTACATTTTTCATGGCCGGATGAAATAATGGGGCATGCATGAAACAAATGTTTGCCCGATCAAGACAGCGTTTCAATTCATCTTTATTGTTGGTGAACTTGTACCCAAAATATTCCAGTATGTTAGAAGAACCTGAAAGCGAAGACACCCCATAATTGCCATGTTTGGCAACAGGCTGACTCGCTGCAGCCACTACAAAAGAAGACAGTGTTGAAATATTGAAAGTGTTTTTTGCATCACCACCGGTTCCACATAAATCCATAACCGGCTCATCGAAATTTACGGGAATGCAGAGTTCAAGCATCGCATCACGAAAACCAGCGAGTTCATCAACAGTGATTCCGCGCATCATATAAACAGTCATGAAAGCCGAGGTCTCGCTGGGATTAAATTTCCCAGTGGCCAAGTCGATCAGCACTTGTCGTGCAGTCTCTTTGGTCAGCGACTTATGATCTATCAATTCAGTGAGTACTTGTTTCATCTTCAATTCAAGATTTTATATTTCAAATTTCCAGCATTAGTTCTTCAACCAATTCTCAATCATCTTCGGTCCTTCAGGTGTCATGACCGATTCAGGATGAAACTGTAAGCCTTTCACATCATACTTCACATGGCTAATGGCCATCACTAATCCTTCACCATTTACTGATGTAATTTTTAATTCAGACGAAATGCTTTCCGGTCTGACTGCCCACGAATGGTAATGGGTACACTGAAAAGAGTTTGGAACATTTTCGAAAATTTTTTCCGTTTGATCTTTTACTTGTGCAGTCGAAGTTACACCATGCAGCACATCAGGAATATTGTAAAGCTCTGCTCCAAATACTTCCGCTATTCCCTGATGACCAAGACAGATTCCAAGAATGCTTTTTGAAGGCGAATAAGTTTTAATCACCTGTTTCATAATTCCTGCTTCGTCTGGAATACCAGGCCCTGGTGAAAGAAGGATTTTATCGTATCGTTTCACATCTTCAATCGAAATTTTATCATTCCTGAAAATATCCGGCTGATGTCCAAGGGCACGGATAATGTGAACGAGGTTGTATGTGAACGAATCGTAATTATCAAGAACTAGTATTTTCATTGCCTAAGATTAAAGATTGAAAGATTTCAAGATTGGAAAATTATAAACGTTACAAGATTTTAAGATTGAATTTTGCTTTTTCTATCTTCGAACTCCTTCAAATATTTGATGAATCCGCCAATGTTTTTTGACATGGAAAGTAACTTTGTCTCCAACATTTTATAATCGCTTTCAGAGACAAGACCCGCCCTCATTAACACAATCAAGTTACTTCTTAGTTCACCTGCCGAGCCTTTTGAGTATTTAAGGAATTTTATAAAGCTCCTATTGCTATTGTACTCAAACCCTTCTGCAATATTATTCGAAATAGAAATTGCTGCCCTTCTTAGTTGATCCTTTGAAGAATAGTCTCTTTCTAATTTTGCTGATGAAGTTAATTTATAAATCTCCACACCTATATCCACGGCCTCATTCCATAAATCTAAATCCTCAAATCTTTCAATCTTCTTTCCCATAAATTTTTGATTTTTCAATCTTATAATCCTCCAATCTTCAGATTGATTCCGCCATCTTCACCGCTTTGCGCAAGGCTTCCAGTTTATTATTTACTTCTTGCAATTCTTTTTCCTTATCCGATTTAGAAACTATGCCCGCCCCTGCCTGGTAAATCAGGTTATTGCCTTTGCTCAAAAAAGTTCGGATCATAATGGCTTTATTCAGTGACCCATCAAAACCGATTACTCCTATCGCTCCTCCGTAAAAACTTCGATTCACATTTTCATATTTATTGATAAGGTTCATTGCCATTACTTTAGGAGCGCCCGAAAGTGTTCCCGCAGGAAAAGTGTCAGCAAACATCTGAACAGTTGAAGAGCTAGAATTCAATTTCCCCGACACTTTTGAAACCAAATGGATTACATGCGAATAATATTGAATCTCCTTGAACACTTCCACCGTTACGTGATCTGCATTTCTACTCATGTCGTTGCGGGCAAGATCCACTAGCATCACATGCTCCGCATTTTCTTTTTCATCTGCACATAAGCGTTCAGCAATGGCCGCATCTTCCTGATCATTCCCGCTTCTTCTAAATGTGCCTGCAATCGGGTAAATGAACGCCTGGTCATTCTTCACTTGCAACTGCGCTTCGGGCGAGGATCCAAAAAGCTTGAAGCTTCCATAATCAAAATAAAAAAGGTAGGGTGACGGATTGATCGAACGAAGCGAGCGGTAAACATTAAACTCATCTCCTTTAAATGGCTTGGTAAACCTGCGCGACAAAACCATTTGGAAGACATCACCTCTATAACAATGTTGCTTTGCTTTGTCAACAGCTTCTAAAAATTCTGCATCAGTGATATTCGAAGTTTCACTCTCGCCTGCCTGAAACTTAAACGTGGAGAAACGATTGCTGAAAATGATTTGCTCAATGCGTTCGAGTGAACCCGGCTGATCGCCAAAAGCAAACTCATGTAGTTTTAATTCATTAAAGAAATGGTCAACTACAATCACATAGCGATACAATTTGTAAATCATATCAGGAATGGAAGAAGATGACGGATCAATTTTTACATCTTCAAAATACCGAACTGCATCGTAGGTGGTGTAACCAAAAATACCAAACGACTTGAAGCTGCCGTTGGAATTTGTTTCAAAGGAGTTTTTGAATTCATCAAGAAGTTGCGGAAGGTTTGCTTTTCCATTATCCATTTCTACTTCCTTAGCACTTCCATCTGGAAATTGCATTTGTACTTTACCATACTGCACTTCAAAAGAGGCAATCGGCTCACAGCAAATCAAAGACAAACTGTTTTCGCGACCATGATAATCGGAGCTCTCCAGCAAAATGCTACCTGCAAATACGTCACGCACTTTTAAGTAGATATTCACTGGCGTGAGGGTATCGGCCAGTAATTTTTTATAGTGTGTATTCAGTTTATAAGTCATGTAAATTCAAATTTCGGTAAAATAAAAAAGCCCGCTCGAATGATCGGGCGGGCTTCTCTAATGAGATTTATAGTTTTTCAACAAAGCACTATGCTGCACCGATCAGAGTTTGACCCGTGCCACCACCATGCGTTGTTTGAAAATTGAATCATTGTTTAGTCTTCTTTCTTCTTAGCAACTTTACGAGCCTTAGGCTTCGCTGCATCACCAGCAACTTTAGCCGGCTTCTTGCTTGCGGTTCTCTTCAATTTAGCTTTGATCTTTTTACGGTTACGTGAGATACCGTATGATCCTTTGGTACGCTTACCTTTTGCTGATTTTTTGTCTCCTCTTCCCATTTGAACATTAAAATTATGTCGCAAGTATAAGGATGATTTTCCGAGATACAAAAATCAGCAGCCTATTTTTTCTTGAGAACGAAGTGCAACAACGTCAATCCAATCACTCCGGAAAGCAGCGAACCAGCAAGTACAGCAATCTTTGAACTGTCAATTAGACAAGAACAATTGAATGCCAGCAGTGTAATAAATATCGACATGGTGAAGCCAATACCGGCCAAAACTCCCACTGACAAAATATGTTTCAGGTTTAATGAATGCGGAAGGGTGCACCAGCCAATCGTCAGTCCGATCCATGAGAAAAGAAAGATACCAAGGGGCTTGCCCACCATCAATCCGAGAACGATCCCAAGACTATTAAAAGAAATTAAGTCGGTTGTAAATGAAGATGGAATGGTGACGGCTGTGTTTGCCAGAGCAAAAAGCGGAAGTACCAAAAAGATTACCGGCTTGTGCAATTGATGTTGTAAAATGCTGGAAGGTGACTTCTCATCGCCATGACGAAACGGAATCGCGAAAGCTAATAGTACACCCGATATCGTAGCGTGAATACCCGAACGATGCATACAAAACCACATCGCACAACCCAGCAGCAAGTAAACCCAAATAGAAGACACGCTCATTCGATTGAGCAAAATCAAAAAAGCAAAAATCAGCAAAGCCGCTCCGAGATAGAGAAGAGAAAAATGAGTGGAATAAAAAAGCGCAATGACAAGGATCGCCCCGAGATCATCGATAATGGCCAGAGCAGTGAGGAGAACTCTCAACGAAAGTGGAACACGGTTGCCTAGCAATGAAAGAATGCCAAGTGAGAAAGCAATGTCGGTAGCCATGGGAATACCATAACCATTTTGCGATGCAGTTCCCTTATTTAAAGTAAAGTGAATTAAGGCAGGCGCTAACATTCCTCCAATGGCAGCCAGTATAGGTAATAAAGACTTTTTAAAATCATTCAACTCACCTGCATAGACCTCGCGCTTAATCTCCAGTCCTACTTGCAAAAAGAAAATGGTCATCAGCCCATCATTAACCCAAAAATCGGTTGGCTTTGAAAGGAAAGTTGAATGCCAAATCTGTAGATAGTCCTGAGCTAAAAAGTTATTGGCAAATACTAATGAAATGAAAGTACAGCCTAATAATAGAAAGCCTCCGGATTTCTCGTTATCAAAAAAGGCAAGGGAGTGACGCGCCCATACTTTCATTATTTCAAAAATTTATTAACTGAAGATTTACAATGTAGCCAAATTAGTTATCGCTCCTGACAATTGACCATTCTCTATTTAATTTTGATGAAAGGAAAATAATGATGAGAATTGCAAATTGATTTTCGATTCATTGACCAATGAAAAAACTTTACGTAGCTCTTTTAGTCCTCACTACTTCCATTAGTTCCTTTTCTCAATTCAAAAACATAAAGCTTGCCGAGCAAGACGATAAATCTTATCCGCCAGTAGAACCATCGATTGCCATTAACAAGAAAAATCCCAAGAACATCGTTGCAGGCGTTGTACTTAATCGGGCCATTGTTACTAATGATGGTGGACAAACCTGGACCACAAATGAGCTTAAATCTCCATTTGGAGTTTATGGAGATCCAGCGCTGATCTCTAACTCCAAAGGGCATCTCTTTTATTTTCACTTGGCAGACCCTAGTGGCAAGGGCCGCGGTGATGATGCTTGGCTGGACCGTATTGTATGCCAAACCTCATTGGATGCTGGCGCTAGCTGGAGTGAAGGAATTTCAATTGGAAACAATCCTCCCACCGATCAAGACAAAGCCTGGCCTGCTGTACATCCGAAAAAGAATACTGTGTTTGTGACCTGGACTCAATTCGATAAATATGGGAACACTGACCCTGAATGTCATTCCAATATTATGTTCAGTAAATCCTTGAATGGAAATAAGTTTTCTAAAGCTGTGCAAATCAATGAAACCTCTGGCGATTGTATCGATAATGATAATACAGCTGAGGGTGCTGTTCCGGCCGTTGGTCTCGATGGTAAAATTTATGTAACGTGGTCTAATCATGGCAACATTTACTTCGACCGTTCTTACGATGACGGAAACACATGGCTTACCAATGATTTACTTGTAGCAAAACAAGAAGGCGGTTGGACAATGGACATTCCCGGAATTGAACGAAGCAACGGTCTCCCGGTACTTGCCATTGATAATAGTCCGGGTCGCCAGCAAGGAACACTCTATTTGCTGTGGGCTGATCAAAAAAATGGAGCCGATGATACCGACATCTGGTTAATAAAATCAAGAAGTCGTGGAGATATGTGGACAAAACCGTTACGAATCAATCAAGATGAAGCTGGCACTCACCAGTTCTTTCCCTGGATGACGATTGATCAAACCAATGGGAACATTTACATCGTTTATTATGACCGAAGAGACTATGATGACCTACACACCGATGTTTATCTCGCTTATTCCTTTGATGGAGGAAATAAATTCAGTGAAATAAAAATCAGCGAAACTCCATTCGTTCCTGATGCCTCTAAATTCTTTGGCGACTACACCAACATTGATGCCCATGGAGGAATTATCACTCCCATTTGGACACGGATGGATAACGGACGCACCAGCGTATGGACTACAATCATCAAAGAAAGTGATTTGCCTAAGCCGGCAGTAGCCAAGAAAAAGTAAAGAATCAGACCAATAGTCGCTTCTTAATCTTTAGCACGACACAATAACCCAACCAACCAAGGTCAGATAAGGAGAATTTCATTTTCCTCCAGTAGAAAAGGTTTTTCTTTAGTAACGATTGATAGAAATAATCACTCAACTGAGTTTGAATTTTATTCACTGCCACTAGATCAACTGCTTTAAACCTTTCATCTAAATCAAGTTCTTTTAGCCAAAGGTGAATCGTTTTTTCAATGCTGAATTTTTGAGCGGCTACAAATGCCGCGTTGCCCATTTGCTCACGGACTTTGTTATCTTCCAGTTTTTGAAATGCAGCAATCCATTCTTCATCAGTTGAACAAACCAACGCATCTTTTTCAGATGTAATGATGTCTGTATAAGAAGGAAGTGGCGAACAAATCACCGGTACAGACAATGCCATTGACTGCAATAATCGATTGGCTGACTTTACGCTGCTTTCTTCCTTGTCAGTTGTAATTAGTAACGCGATGACGTCTGCAGACTTTAATCTCTCCAAAAAATCGGGAGTCCATTGAATACTTGCGCTTGGGTGATTCGAAATAGTGACCAATCGCCATCTACTTAGACGTTCATCTTTTAATATCCTTTCTAATCGCAACACCTCAAGCCACTTTTGAGGAGTGTTGTCACCAAACCAAAAGCATTCCAGTGTTTCTTTATTCTTCTTGGGTGAATTGAAATAAAGCTCGGGGCAATCTTCAATGAATGATGCCTTCAAACCTTTCATTAAATATTTATCGCGCAACGCTTTTGATGTGCAAATGATTTGATCTACCACATTACTGACTTCCTCTGCTATAGGTAAATCACAATCAATGAGCAGAAGTCTTAACCCCAATCGCTTGAAGTAATTAAGAAGTTTTAGATTAATGGGGTTCTTAATTTTTTGAAGTATGATTAAGTCTCCTGGCCCAACAAGCGATTCAAATTCCATTCGTTTAGAATAGTCGAATGGAATCTCTTCTTCAATAAATTCAGGCAAATAAGCGATGCAGGAATTATAGCCGAGCTTTAGCAACTCGTGATGAACAGCTGTTCCGTGAATTCGAGAACTCGCAGTGAAGATCGGGTTGCCGATCAAAAACCAAATTATTTTATTGAGCGATTCGAGATTAGGAGTCAATGCATTACAGATTACCGATCACAAATTACAGTTTGCCGCATCAAATCTGAAATCAGTAATTTTAAAATCAGCAATCTTTCTCTCCTACCTCGCAACTCTCACCACCTACTGGCTCGTTTCCGATTTCTGTGAATGCATTCACAAAGACTTCGGTGGGCTGTGCTCCCGAAACTCCGTATTTGTTATTGATGATATAAAACGGAACGCCCGAAATACTGCGTTGGTGGTTCAGTTGCTCTTCGAGCTTTACCTCAGCAGTAAGCTCATCACTTTTTAAAAAAGTAAATGTTTCATTGGCATCTAATCCATTTTCAACAGCAATGCTTACTAAGTTTTCATTTTTTGTAAGATCAATCCCCTTTTCGAAATAGGCGCTCATCAATGCTTCTTTTACTTGAGCTTGCTTTCCATTTTGCTTAGCAAATGCAATCAACCGGTGGGAGTTTAGTGTGTTGGGAGAATTTTTTTGCTTGGAGAAATCAAATTTCAAACCCTCTTGAGCCGCTGTTTTCTCTGTATGACTGGTGATCTGACGGTATCTTTCTTCGCCCCCAAATTTTGCAACGAGATATTCCTTTTGATCACGACCTTCGGAAGGCATGGTAGGATTTAGTTCGAAAGGGTGATATTCAACATCAAAGTCAAACTCCCCTTTCAGCACATCGATGGCTTTCTCTAGTCTGCGCTTACCAATGTAACACCATGGGCAAACCACATCAGACACGACATCGATTTTTATAACCGGCTTTATCATTATTTCAGTTTGGCGGGAATAACAGCAGTCAAAATGAGAAGGTTCAAAAGACATAACACCGCTCCCATTTTACCAACATCAGGTAACAAATGTTATTGGGTAAATCATGGTTATAACCGTTTTTTCAATTGTAAAAAAGTTTATTTCAATTAGTACTCTTGAAGAAACCCGATTACAAAAGGCCAAATTTTTCACTCTGATGTCTCAATCCTTTGTTTTATCTTTGCAACTCTTTAAAAGAAAATAAAACACAAAACATATGGTAGCTGAGAAGGTTTCATACAAAGTAAAAGACATGTCATTGGCCGCATGGGGCCGCAAAGAAATTAAACTAGCTGAGGCCGAGATGCCTGGCTTGATGGCCATCCGCGAAGAGTTTGGCGCAAAAAAGCCTTTGAAGGGTGCACGCATCGCAGGATGTCTTCACATGACTATTCAGACTGCCGTATTGATTGAAACTTTGAAAGAACTTGGTGCGGACGTGACCTGGAGTTCATGTAACATCTTCTCTACGCAAGATCACGCTGCTGCTGCTATTGCTGCTGCCGGCATTCCGGTTTATGCCTGGAAAGGAATGAACGAAAAAGAATTTGACTGGTGTATCGAGCAAACACTTCATGCATTTGAAGGTGGCAAACCTTTGAACATGATTTTGGATGACGGTGGTGACCTTACGAATATGGTGCTTGACCGCTACCCTGAATTAGTAGCCGGCATCAAAGGAATTTCTGAGGAAACAACAACCGGTGTTCACCGCTTGATCGAACGTATGCACAACGGCAAACTTCCATTGCCTGCTATCAACATCAATGACTCAGTAACGAAATCAAAATTTGATAATAAGTACGGCTGTAAGGAATCCCTGGTAGATGCTATCCGTAGAGCTACTGATGTAATGATGGCCGGAAAAATTGCCGTTGTTGCCGGTTACGGTGACGTAGGTAAAGGCTCTGCAGCTTCATTGCGTGGCGCAGGTGCTCGTGTTATTGTAACTGAGATCGATCCAATCTGCGCACTTCAAGCTGCGATGGATGGTTTCGCTGTAAAGAAAATGGATGACGCGGTTAAGGAAGCTGATATCATAGTAACAGCCACCGGTAACTTCGGTATCATCCTTGATCGTCACTTCATGAACATGAAAGACAAGGCGATCGTTTGTAACATCGGTCACTTCGATAATGAAATTGATGTAGCGTGGTTGAACAAGAATGCATCTAAAGATGAAGTTAAGCCTCAGGTTGATCTTTATACCTTGAAGAATGGCCGCCAGGTGATTTTATTGGCTGAAGGCCGTTTGGTGAATTTAGGTTGTGCCACAGGCCACCCTTCATTTGTGATGAGTAATTCATTCTCCAACCAAACACTTGCACAATTAGAACTTTGGACAAACACGGGCAAGTACGAAAACAAAGTGTACATGCTGCCTAAGCATTTGGATGAGAAAGTAGCCCAACTTCACTTGAAGAAAATCGGTGTTGAATTGGATACACTCACTCCTGAGCAGGCAAAATATATTGGCGCAGAAGTGAAAGGGCCGTTCAAGCCTGATTACTATCGTTATTAATTATCCTTAGGGATAAAAGAGCTTACCTCTCTGCTTGCAAATAGAGAGTCCCCAGGGTGAAAGCCCTGGGTTTTTTATTTCTACCCAATGCGTTTTGCCTTATAACCTTCCTTGATCAAGGCTTGCACTACTTTATCTCGTAGGTCTCCCTGCAAAATGATTTCGCCATTTTTTGATGAGCCTCCAACACCACATTTCGTCTTCATTAACTTGGTAAGCGATTCTAAATCCTCTGACTTGCCTACGAATCCTGTAACCAGCGTTACCTGTTTACCTGCTCTTTGGTTTTTGTCAAGGACCACTCTCAGGTTTTGTTGTTGAGGCGAAAGTGTGTTCGCTTCTTCATTACCTGAATATTCGTATTGAAATTCCTGGTTGGTAGAGTAAACTACACCATCCCGATTTTTCCATTCATTCTTTTTTGCCATACTCAAAATTTATGGATTTGCAGAAAGACAAGGTTAAGAAGCATTAGAAAAAAGTTTACAACACCCAAATTAAACCGAAACTCGACTCCTTTATTATAAAAAACCCCGACCAAGGATGTGATCAAAAGCAATAGCGGAGCAAACAAAAAATTCCCAAAAATAGCGACATCAATTGATGCTACATGAGCCTCCTGATCTTCTATTTGATAAGGAACATTAAATAACCGTGTTCTATAAATGGTTATTAGATTGCCCTTTATTTGACGACCCTTTTCCTTAGATATTGTAAAAGAACTTCCATTGCTCAGTTCCATACTATAAGAATCTGGTCTTCCTTTGTTTCCTCTTCTTGAGATTCCGTATCCAACAATTCTTGTTTCTTCCTTTTCCTTAGGAACTACAAAATCAACAAGCAAAATGATAGAGAAAATAAAAGCGACCCTTGATATTATCAATGTATACTTCAAATTCTCAGCCATCATGGATAAAATCTCTTCACGGTGTGTGGGCTTCCTTGGTCTTGCCTGGCTTTGAGGTCGTGGTCGATAGCGCGGGTCACGATGTTTCGCTGGCTCCGGTTGTTCTTGCTGAACTTCAACCACTTGTTCGCCACTTAACATCTGATCGTAGACTGTTTTACGCAGCGGATCACCTAATACCTCATACGCCTCATTTACTTCCTTGAAAATCGCCTCCGCTTCTGGCGATGGGTTTTTATCGGGATGAAATTGAAGCGCAAGTTTTCGATACGCCCTCTTAACTTCAGCGTTACTAGCATAGATATTGAGACTCAGTATAAAGTAGTAATTTTTCAATCTTACAAAGTTAGAAAAATAAAAAACCCGCTTGAGGCGGGCTTTAATTTAAATCTCAAAAAGCGTTTAGTGTTTTACTACGAACGTCAACACTGGTCGCTTAGAGTGACCTACCACATCTTCAGCAATGCTTCCCGCCATTACATGCGCAAAACCTGTGCGGCCGTGTGTGGCCATTGCGATTAGGTCTGCGTTGATGCTTTCGGAAAAATAGATGATGCCCTCTTCTTCAGAGACATCATTGTACACGTTGATGGTACAATTCTTTATACCCAATTTCTTCGCATACTTTGCCAGGTTATCTTTTGAAATACGGTCGCGCTGAAAACTGGAAGGGGTATTGATCCGAACTAAATGAATGGTTGAATCATACATTTGCTGTGTCTTTTTTACAAATCTTGAAAATACTTCCTCTTCTGAGGACATACCCGTGGCGTAAACGATATTCTTAAAATCATTAGTTGCCGGTTTCTTTTGCACTGTCAATACTGGGCAATGTGATAAGCGAACAACCTTTTCGGTATTGGTTCCAATGACCATCTCTTCTAGTTTAGAATGACCCTTTGTACCCATGACAACCAGGTCAACTTTCTTCTCCGTAATAATCGTTGTAATGCCGTGATAAGGATTTCCAACGCGTAACTCGCCCGTGATCTTAACGGCTGCATACTTTGGATCATTCACCAATTTTTCTAATTGTGCTTTGGCTTTTTTCAAAAGCTCGAAAGTAAAAATTCTATCCTGCCAATCCGCCTTGTGCCATTCGCCTGTAATACGATAAGACTCTGTGGTGATTTCCTCCACCACATGCATGGCTATAAGTTCTGCACCATCCTTCTTTGCTATATCAAATGCTACATCAAAAGCAGTAGCCGAGGTCTTTGAAAAATCTACGGGTGTGAGAATTTTTTTCATAGAAAATGATTTTGGTTTGTAATCTTATAAACTTAGATCAAACAAGTTAATGATTTTTTCTAAGTGCGGGACACTATTGCCCGACTGATGTTTGTCAGAAAATATTTATGCTTAGCGCTTAATAAAAATAAAGTCTCCTCCTTGATCTCCCGTATCCAATATCACACCATCTTGGGGCACAACAAGACTATTATTTATCACGGCTTGCCGGATTTGGTCAAAGAGTGATTGTGACGAAACGAATTTTTCGGTGTTCGTTTCAAGCTTCGTTTTTAAATAATGGAAGAATACCGATCGATCAGGTACAGCGGTCATCGATCCACTCGTCATCACTCTGCGACTGGGTTGCTTATATAACAGAATAATATCAGCTGAGGCCTGACGAATGTCTCCGGCATTTCTTGTTTTCAATATCCCTCCACTAAAACAAGCATCCGATATGAGAAGAGTATGGGCCGTTCTAATACTTCTTACCTGATCGCGAAGGTCACTATTGGAAAGCCAAAACGTAGGATCATTCTGGGTAGCATCTGTTGGCCACCAATACCCTTGTTTGGCATCTTCATCCCAGTACCCATGGCCGCCATAAAAAATGAGAAGGTTGTCCTTTTCGGTCAGTCTTCTCCGCAGCTTGACAAACTCCTTCAAAATATTTTGGCGCGTTGGATTAAGTAAAAGTTGAACATCACCCTTATCAAATGAATATCGATTAATGATCACATTTTTTAATTCTAATGCATCCTTTGTTGGTTGGTCCAGGTTTAGTTTTGAGTCCTGATATTTTGAGACACCAATAATCAGGGCATAGTATTTTCCATTTGGCTTGATCACATTACTCGCAACGATCTCGCTTACCCCACCTCGTTTTTGTATCCGAGTTATTTTCCGGTTGATCTTTCGTATCCTTTCATCTAATTCTTTTTGAACCTCTCTAAACTCCAGTTTTTTCTTATTTCCCCTATTATACTCGTTGAAATAATTTTTATACTCTGAAAAAGAATTGGCCGTCAGTGCTCCTGAAGATTTATGATAACAGGTTACTGCAGAATCCAGAAACAGGAGCCCCTCATTCTCCTCATCCGCTATATAGCTCTCAAGCGCTTTGGAATAATAAATATTTCCCAACTCCAGGTAGGCACTCGGATTATCTTTAGTTATCGTGACATATTTTTTAAGTAAAATTTCAGCTTGTGAAGGATTAGATTTTAATGAACCAAAGATTCCGTCATACGTCTGGCCAAAAGTTAAGGAGGGCAAGAAAAGTAAAATGATTTGGAAACTCTTCATTTGATAAATCAAGTTAGCAAAAGAAATGCCAGCATCGTTACTCATGCATTGGCGAAATCACCTTACCAATTGATTTGGACGATACCGCTAAGGTAGTTGCCCAGCCGATTTTAGGAAAGTAAATTTCCTACTCCGAAAAGAACAACAAACAACAACGTTGAAAGAGCCATTTGCTTTAAAAGAGGATCGAGCTGTTCGGATGGAAGTGAGGAAACTTTCTTACCATTAATAAACAATAATGGAGTTGCCAACAAAAACAAAAATTGCATCGGTGACTTGAAGTTCAGTACCACAAAAACAACGGAACACAATACTCCACCGATCAATAGCATCCAGTGATAGCTAGACGCTTTTTCTTTTCCAATCCTCACCGGAATGGAAAATTTACCAGCCATTCTATCTGATTCGATGTCGCGAATATTATTGATGTTGAGTACGGCTATTGAAAAAAATCCACAGCTTAAAGCAGGGAGAGCCAGAAGCAATGAGAATTCTTTGGTGAACAGGTATTGTGACCCCATCACTCCTACCAAGCCAAAGAAAATTAAAACCGAAAGATCACCAAGACCGATATATCCGTAAGGTTTTCTACCAACGGTGTAGGCAATTGCGGCAATGATTGATAGTACGCCTAGCCCGAGGAAAATCAAAAACGATTTAAGCTGATAACCAAAGGAAGTATAGAGCAAACTAACGCCACTCGCCAAACACAATACAATGAAAATGAAAATAGCGATCTTCATTTGAGCCTGAGAAATGGCACCCGATTGTACCGCGCGCTGCGGACCTTTGCGCTCAGCATGATCAGCACCATTCACCGTATCCCCGTAATCATTGGAGAGATTAGAAAGGATTTGCAAAAAAATAGTGGTGCTGCAGCAGAGAAAAAAAATCAGTCCATTAAACTTGTTTTGCGCAGCCGCCAGAAATCCTCCCATACCAATACAGGATAGAGATAGAGGCAGTGTGCGGAGACGAAAGGCAGAGAGCCAAACCTTCATGTGCGTTATTAATTATTCGTTAAACGTTACAGTTCATACGTTTTTTGCAAACGTTAAACCTTGATGCAAATCTAACGAATAACGATTAACGTATAACGACTCATTAGCGATTCACTTCATCAACAATTTGCTTGCTTAACGGCCCCACACCCGATCTAATGAAAGTTACATCACTACCATCCGCACTTACAAGGTATTTCGCAAAATTCCAGTCGGGTTTGCGGCCTGTCTTTGCCTCCAGCCATTGATACAATGGATGTTGATGTTGCCCCTTAACGGAAATCTTCTCAAACATCTGAAACTTGACACCGTAATTGCGTTCACAGAATTCACCGATCTGGATGTTGTCGCCAGGCTCTTGCCTTAAAAAGTTATTCGCGGGAAACCCGAGTACCTTTATTTTGCTTCCGTATTGTTCATGAAGTTTTTCGAGATCTGCGTATTGCGGTGTTAGTCCGCACTTTGAAGCAGTATTTACAATCAATAATTTTTGTCCTTTAAATTGAGTAAAGTCGACCTCCTTGCCCTCGAGGGACTTTACTTTAAAATCATAAATAGAATTGGTTACACTGCGCTTGTTTGGCCGTGAGAAAAGATCAACAAAAAATGAAGCAATGTGCGCAAGTCGCATCTTTATAAAAGTTAATGAGTTAAAGATAACCGATTACCGATTCACTTCGTCAATGATTTGTTTATCGAGGGGCTGCACGCTGGACTCAAAATAAGTTACCTGTTCTCCATCGGCACTAACAAGATACTTGGCAAAATTCCAGTCAGGCTTATGACCTGTTTTCAATTGCAGCCATTGATATAAAGGATGCTGATCTCTGCCTTTCACAGAAATCTTTTCAAACATCTGGAATTTAACGCCATAGTTTTTCTCACAGAACTCTGCAATCGCTGCATTGCTGCCCGGCTCCTGCCAAAGGAAATTATTAGCAGGGAAACCCAATATTTTTATTTTGCCTCCAAACTGTTCATGTAGTTTTTCAAGGCCCGCATATTGTGGTGTCTTACCACACTTTGAAGCTGTATTAACAATTAAAAGTTTGTGCCCTCGATATTGACTAAAGTCGATTTCTTTTCCATCAAGTGATCTGATTTTAAGATCATAAATGGAATTGATAGTCAGCTTATTGCCTTGAGGAAAAAAATCAACCCAAAATGCAGCTAGACTTAATAGAACAACGATCGATATTCCCCAGGCTATTAATTTCTTAAAGCTCATCAATGATTTGCTTATCCAGCGGCTTCACTTTCTGATTGAAGAACTTGACCGTGCCATCGGGCTTCACGAGGTACTTGCAAAAATTCCAGGTGGGTTCCTGACCTGTCTTTTCCTTGAGCAATGCATAAAGCGGATGCTGATCCTCTCCTTTCACGGAAATCTTCTCAAACATCTGAAATGTTACACCATAGTTCTTTTTACAAAAGTCACTGATCTCTGCACTAGTGCCTGGTTCCTGAGCACCAAAATTATTGGCAGGGAATCCAAGAATTGTAACCTTGCTTCCGTACAACTCATGCAGTTTTTGCAAATCGGTGTATTGAGGAGTATATCCGCACTTAGACGCTACGTTCACTATCAAAAGTGTTTTGCCTTTGTATTGCGAAAAATCAATCTCTCTGCCTTCAAGTGAATTCATCTTGAAGTCGTAGAGTGACGAAGGAACAGCCAACATAACCAAGTATAAAATAATTGTCTTCATGTTTTGAATTAGGATTAAACTGAGATTAAAGTTAACACAAAAGGCACCGTGGAAATTCCCTTTCATGTAAAAACTTACGTCTGTTTATTGCAGGGAGACTGCCTAGTCATAGATTTATTCAGATATTCTTTCTAAATTCCTTACAGCTGTTTAGTAATCCTTAACCTCAAAAAAATAAACCATGAAACAATTCTTTGCTCTCATTTTATTTTTTGCAGTCCAATTTGCCTTCGGACAAGCAAGTGACACTACTGCTCTTGACCCGTATGAAATGTCATTAGAACAACTAATGAACATCAATATCTCTGCATCCAAAACAAATTTAAGTTCGCGAGAAACTCCTTCCATTGTTTCCGTGATTACCAGAGAAGATATTAAGAACATGGGGGCCCGTGATCTCATGGACATTTTGAATCAGGTACCGGGTATGAGTTTTGCAGGTGACGTTCAAAACGTGGTGGGAATTGGTTCAAGAGGAAATTGGGGACATGAAGGAAAGGTGCTGCTCCTCATTGATGGCAATGAAATGAACGAAATACTTTATGCCACCACACAGTTTGGCCAACATTACAACATATCCAACATTGACAGAATAGAAATTATTCGTGGCCCTGGTTCAAGTATCTATGGCGGTTATGCGGAGCTTGGAGTGATCAATATCATTACCAGAAACGGTCAGCAAATGAAAGAAGCTTCACTGGGCATGATGTATGGTAATACGAGTGGAACTGACTCTAGAAAAAATGTACGCTTCAACATTGGCAATGGAGACGAGAAGGTCAATTATTCTTTTTCAGGAATATACGGTGAGGGAATAAGATCAAGCGGAGTCTATACTGACATTTACGGCAATCAAGTTGGCATGGCAAAAACATCTACACTCCGTCCCATGATGTTGAGTGGAGGTCTCAATGTAGGCGAGCTTTCGGTTAACATGATTTATGACGGCTATTATGCAAATACTGCCGACCAATATGATTCTATTGTTACTACTCCAGTTGACAAGCTTTATTTTAATAATTTTTACGCATCGGCTAAGTACAATGCAAAAGTGGGCTCTAAGGTAACTATTACTCCACGTCTTAATTACAAAACAGGTAGCCCATGGAAAACCAATGACGATTCCTATTACGCTTATTCAATGAATGCATCTCGTTTCTCTCCCAGTATTAACGCAGCCATAAATCCAAGTGAGGAAGTCAATTTGGTTGTCGGCCTGGATTCTTATTTCGATAACGCCAATACGAAAGTCCCTGGCTACTTTTCTTCGCTCAATAAAGATAATAGCGTCTCTTTTTATGACATTGGTGTATTCGCTCAAGGAGTTTTTAAAACCTCTGTTGCCAATTTCACTTTAGGAGCCAGGGTTGACAACCACAGCCAATTCGGATCTGCCTTCTCTCCTCGCATAGGTATTACTAAAGCATGGCCCAGCTTTCACATAAAAGCTTTGTATAGCAGAGCCTTCAGGGCACCAGCTATAGAAAATATTAATCTTGAGCCAACTATTAAACCTGAGAAGACCGGAGTGGCAGAGTTGGAACTTGGTTATAAAATCAATGACAACATGTTCTTAACCGCCAACGGGTTTCACATATTAATCAGTGATCCGATCGTTTATTATTATGATGCCGCAACCAGCTCTCAACGATATGGCAACTTTGGTCAAGCCGGTTCAGTGGGATTTGAAATTGACTATCGTATCAAATACAACTGGGGATATGTTTCAACCAATTACGCCTATTATTCCTCCAATGGAATAAATAAAGCCGCACTATATAGCGCAGTCATCAACAATAAATCTGTATTGGGATTACCGAGTGGAAGATTAAATTTTCTGGCCAATTTCAAAATCAATGATGTGTTTTCAATCAATCCATCAGTCAATGTTCTTTCAAAACGGTATGGAGTTACAGGCACGGACGGAAGTGGCAATTTGGCTTACTCAGAGATCGGCTCTCAATTTATTGGCAACTTATTCTTGCGGGCTAAGAGTAGAACTTTTGACGCAGGTATTGGAGTTTACAATATTGCTGATGAAAAACAGCTTTTCGTTCAAGCCTACAGCGGAGGGCACCTTCCTTTACCAGGACTTGGAAGAGAGTTTGTTGTCAACCTTCAATACACCATTCCATTTAGCAAATAAGTGTCTATTGCTTTAGTTTAGAGTTAATGTTTTCCCAATCATTCTTATGAATGCGGAAAATGTTAACTCTATTTTCATTGTACATCGTGGTCTTCTCAACTCGCATTCCATTCTTTAGTGCAACGTTCTGCGATGGCATGTTGGTAATACTAATGATAGAGATCAATGAATCAGCTAAGTTGTTTTTAAAAGCAAAGTCTCTACAATACTTGGCAGCTTCACTGGCGTAACCCTTATTCCAAAATTCGGGCAAAAAAGAATAGCCAATCTCGAGCTCAATGATGTTGTCAACGGTTTGAACGAGAAGTCCGCAGTGACCAACCAGTTTGCCGCTTGCCTTTTCGATAAGAGCGTTCATGCCACCTTTATCATTTTCATAACGCCAAAATTGTTTCTTGTACCACTTGGCACATTCTATCTCGGGAGTTTCCTTTTCTTCAATCCAATGTTCGGATGCGCGAGGGTCTTTGAAAAACTCAAGCCATTGAGTGAAATCAGATTCTTGAATCTTGTGGAAGATCAATCGTTCGGTCTCTTGGTCATTAAGCAGGTACATTTTTGCTGATCGTTGTTAGTTGATCGTTGTTCGAAAATACTGTTTCGCGAACAACCAACAACGATCAACTAACAACGAATCACATTTTCTCCGGCACCTCAATCCCCAGCACCTTCATCGACTTCTTCAGCACATCCGCAATCACTTGTGAGAACGCAATTCTGAATTTCAATTTTGCCTGATCGGTTTCGTTGAAGATGGGAATCGATTGATAGAATTGATTGTATCCCTTAGCTAAATCAAAAGCAAAGTTGGCAATTACTGCGGGTGAATACTCGCGCGCTGCTTCGCTCAACTTGTTGATGTAGTTGTTGATCATGAAAATCGCTTCACGCTCGGCAGGTTCTAACGAAGTCACTTGCGTCAACTCAGATTCTGTTGGCTTCACCCCCATCGACTCCGCCTTGCGTATGATTGCTCGAATTCGAGCGTGTGTGTATTGAATGAACGGCCCTGTATGTCCTTGCAATTGAATGGACTCGTTCGGATCGAACAACATTCTTTTCTTTGGATCTACTTTCAATAAGAAAAACTTCAACGCACCAAGACCGATCATTTCAGAAAGCGATTTGATCTCCGCATTGGTAGCGCCTTCAGTTTTACCAATCTCACGAGTCTGCTTCTCAGCGTCATCGGCCATCTCTTGCATCAAGTCATCAGCATCTACTACTGTACCCTCACGCGATTTCATTTTGCCTGATGGCAGATCAACCATTCCGTAGGAAAGGTGATAACACTTCTCAGCCCACTTGTAGCCGAGCTTTTTCAAAATCAAGAACAACACTTTGAAGTGATACTCCTGCTCGTTACCAACTGTATAAACTTGTCCTTCTATTTTCGGAAAATCGCGGAAACGCAAAATGGCTGTGCCTATGTCTTGTGTCATGTAAACCGAAGTTCCATCGGCACGCAACAACACTTTTTGATCAAGGCCATCCGAAGTTAAATCAACCCACACCGAGCCATCTTCTTTTTTAAAGAACACACCCGACTCAACACCGCGCATTACTTCTTCTTTGCCAAGTAAGTATGTATTCGATTCGTAATACAACTTCTCAAAGTCAACGCCCATGCGTTTGTAGGTTGAATCAAATCCATCATACACCCAGCCGTTCATCGTCTTCCAGAGTTGAACAGTGGCTTCGTCTTTAGCTTCCCACTTCAGCAACATCTCCACAGCCAACTTCATGATCGATGCTTGCTTCTCAGCATCAGCTTCGGCCACACCGCGTTCTATCTGTTCCTTGATTTGCGCTTTGTAGTTCTTGTCGAATTCTACATAATACTTTCCTACAAGCTTATCACCTTTCATTCCGCTGCTCTGCGGAGTTTCGCCATTGCCAAACAATTTCCACGCAGCCATACTCTTGCAAATATGAATGCCACGGTCGTTGATGATCTGAACTTTGTGTACGGTGAAACCAAGTGCATTATAAATCTCAGCAACAGAGTAGCCAAGGAAATTATTTCTCAAATGTCCCAAGTGCAAAGGCTTGTTAGTATTCGGAGAAGAATACTCCACCATCACCTCTCTCCCATTCTTCTCCAACAAACCAAAATTCTTATTCGCGAATATGGATTGAAAAACTTCCACCCAAACTTTATCCGCAATCACCAAATTCAAAAATCCCTTCACCACATTGAAGCGAGTGACAATCCCAGAATTAGCAACAAGATATTCCCCAATCGCAGTAGCTGTCTGCTCCGGCCCCTTCTTCGACATCTTCGCCAACGGAAAACACACCAACGTATGCGAGCCTTCAAACTCTTGATTGGTAGGTTGTATCTGTAGTTGCTCTACTTGTTGATTGAAGAGCGCTGTAACAGCTTTTTGTATTTCAGTACGAAGGGATAAATCTAAGTTCATATAGCTTCGAGCTTAGAGCTGCGAGCCGCGAGCCATGAACACACAGCTCAAAGCTCACAGCTAGTAACTCGTAGCTTTTTATAAATCTAAAATGTAAGCGAATATAAGTGGACACACAATCGTAGCATCGCTCTCTACAATAAACTTCGGAGTATCGATGCTCAGTTTTCCCCACGTGATTTTTTCGTTTGGCACTGCGCCCGAGTATGAACCGTAGCTTGTAGTCGAATCCGAAATCTGGCAGAAGTAGCTCCAGAACGGCACGCCATCGCGTTCCAAATCCTGATGCAACATCGGCACCACACAAATCGGGAAGTCGCCAGCGATACCACCGCCAATCTGGAAGAAGCCGATGCCATGTTCGCCTGCGTTGTTCGTGTACCAGTCGGCAAGCCACACCATGTACTCGATGCCGCTCTTCATCGTGCTCGCTTTCAGTTCGCCTGTGAGCACGTAGCTGGCAAAAATATTTCCCATCGTAGAGTCTTCCCAGCCCGGCACCACCATCGGCATATTTCTTTCGGCTGCGGCAATCATCCAGCTGTTCTTCGGGTCAATTTCATAATGTTGTTTCAAGTCACCGCTGTTGATCATGCGGAACATGAACTCATGCGGAAACAAACGCTCGCCTTTGTCTTCGGCATCTTTCCATACTTTAAACAAGTGCGACTGCAGTTTGCGAAACGCCTCCTCTTCCGGAATACACGTATCCGTAACACGGTTCAGGTGGTTTTGCAGCAAGTCCCATTCTTGTTCGGGAGTTAAGTCCCTGTAATTCGGAATGCGCCTGTAGTGCGAGTGCGCCACCAGGTTCATGATGTCTTCTTCCAGGTTCGCGCCCGTGCAAGAGATGATGTGCACCTTATTTTGGCGAATCATCTCGGCAAAGCTGATGCCCAGCTCGCCCGTGCTCATGGCACCGGCCAGCGACACAAGCATTTTCTTGCCCTCGGCAATATGTTTTTTATAGCCCTTGGCTGCATCAACCAGCGCAGCGGCATTGAAGTGCAGATAGTTTTTCTCAATAAAGGCGGAGATCGGTCTGTTGCTCATAATAATGGTTGCAAATTTTGACGCGAAAATAAGAGAAATAGTCGTTAGATAATAGGGCGTGCCCCTCGTACCTCAGGTCGGGCTGTCGCTACTCGCCAAGCAACCCACATTCCATTTCGGGCTCAAACACATGCCGCTCCATCCCTCACGCGAAGATTTGTCAGCATATCACTCAAATGAAGCTATTTCAGCTTAGGTGTTAATTCAGTACCGCGTAATTTTTACCAAATAAGTTACATTTTGTTGCTTTTAATAGATCTTTTTTATTGTTTTGGCGTTAACTAAATAAACAAAAGACATATTTTATGTCATATATAAACATTACAAAAATTACTGTAGGTGGCTTTTCCAATATAGATAAGGCTGAATTAAACTTGGGCCGCTTCAATGCTTTAGTAGCCTTGAACAACTATGGCAAGTCAAATTTAATCTCAGCAATAGATTTCGGTATGGACTTTATTCAGTCTTCAATGTCTCAAAGAAATGATATGATGGCTTTTATACCTCGAATTCCAATTAATAAGCACATCCATAATAGGCCTTACGAATTTGAGTTGACCTTTGAAACTAATTTTCAAAACGAGCTTAACATTATTGTTTATGGCTTTTCATTCGATTGGATTAAGGAGAGCAAGGAAAAAGGTCGTAGGATCAAAAGCGAATATTTGAAGATCAAGACAGCAAAGTCCGACTCAAAGTTCAAGGCTTATATTGATCGAGAATTTGACAATGCACTTTATTTGCCTTCACCAACTGGCCGCTGTGACAAAAAATTGATTATCCAAAAAAATGAACTCGCTGTCAACAAACTTGGCAATTATGATGAGCTTTTCTACTTACCAATACTCCAACTGGTTAACGATTTTAAAATTGTGTTAATTGATACACTAGAAAATCCCAATAGGCTATTTAGGACAATTGGTGATAAAATTGTTAAGAAGGACTATTCATTAGAAATGCCCAAGGCTACTAATGTTGCATATTTTATTTACAGCCTAAAGAACCAAAACCCGGGTCTATATGAGATGTTCAAAGATTCTGTAAAATCATTACTTCCGGGGATAGAGGATTTTGTTCCAATAGAAATTGATTTAAAAAAAGAGGCAGACTTTAAGAGCTTGAAAGGGGGAATTCCCATTGATTTTCCAGAAAAACTTTATGATGTTCGAGTAAAAGAGGTTAATAACAATCAACAAACGGACATCAATTCACTTTCTGCCGGTTCTCAAAAAATATTCTACGTTCTGGCATACACCATCGCTGCTGAGATCAACAAAATTCCACTAATTTCTTTTGAGGAGCTAGAGAACTCCATTCACCCCGGGCTTCTACAGAGGTTACTTCAGATATTGGATGGGCTAACAGAACATACCAAGATAGTTTTGACGAGTCATTCTCCATATCTAATACAATATTTAGACATAGAGAAAATTAAGATCGGAATTCCTAACTCCAAAGGACTTGCAATTTTTAAAGAGATTAAGAAATCGAAGTTCAGCAAAGCAGTTAGAATAGCCGAAGAAGAAGGAGTCTCTGTTGGAGATTTGATTTTTGACAATATGATTGAATGTGCAAACGGTGAGTCAGAATTACTGGAAGACCTTTGCGCATAATGACGACTCAAAAAACATGTGTGATTTTATTTGTCGAGGGTGATACTGAAAAAGAATTCTTTGGCATCTTGCATAAATACTACCATGATAACTCATTATCAAAACTTAATACTCTTAAAATATGCAATGTAAAAGGTATCGGAAGATTTGAGAGTAAAGTTAGCTCCAAATTGAGACACGAGATTATTCCTAAATTTCAAGGACATAAGTTAGTGGTAGCTTGTGCATATGACACCGATGTTTTCGAACTCGCACAAAAACCACCAACCAACTGGAAAGTGATAAGAAAGAAAGTGGCAGAACTCGGAATAAATGAGTTTCACGAGATCAGGGCTGAAAAAATGATTGAGGATTGGTTTCTTAAAGATATAAAAGGGTTGTGCAAATTTTTAAAAACTGTTACACCACAAAAGATTGAAGGAAAAGACGGGGTAGAGAAAATGAAAAAACTTTTTAAACGGAGTAATAAGCTGTATTTAAAAGGCCATTATTCCTACAAGTTTATATCTGACCTAGACATTCCCTTGATAAGAAAAGCTATTGGAAAACAAGTTCTTGCACTTGAAAAAGCACTTGGAGTAAACCTGTAGCAGTGCCATCGCGGTGTTCTGTACCAACACTCCATAATAGAAAATGAGAACCCTAACAGCAATACTTTTACTAATCTCACTTTCTTCTTACGGACAAGAAAAGAATCCGATTAAGCTCGGAGTCGGAATTGTCGCAATCGAAGACACGTATGACACGAAAAAAGTTGTTGCGATCTACAAAGACAAGGATTTAAAAATTAAGCTAGAGGATTTTAAATTATATGGAAAGCTTAAAACTGTTAGGCCATATTATTACAAACCTGATTACGGTCTCTGCTATTTCGTTTGCCTTGAAAAGAATAAGGACTACTACCGCGTTCTCATAAACGACAAAGAAGAAGGATTTCTAAAACCTGATTCTGAAAATCACTTTAAGACATGGGAATCCCTACTCATAAATTCCTCTGTCGAGCGTTTCGATATAAAAGCAAATCCCCTAAAGAAAAAGCCATCAGACACCGCAGAAACAATTGATCTCGGATATGAACCTAAGCCAGACAGACTTGAGGTGGTCGATGTCATCGAAAAAAATGGTGAGCACTGGATCAAAGTAAATTTCTCCAAGTCAGGAAAAATTCCCTGCGAACACAATGGAGACTGTGAAGAAGCATGGATCAAGTGGAGAACAGGCGACAAACTATTGGTCAACATATTACTATTGTGTTAACGCATCCTCAAATGAATTTCAAACTTCTCTTACTTCTACCCATTCTTATCTGTTGTAAGCAGGCCTCACAAAATGTTAGCGATAGTAAAATCATCAACCTCGATTTTGGATTCAAAGCAGTCGCACAAAAAGAGGAAGACTTTGGAAAGTTCAAGACCTATAGCTACTTCGAATTGATAAGAAATGACAAAGTACTTTTCGCTGACTCTTCAGCCGAGTACGAATTCGGAGACAAAATGTATCCTCTCGTGTTGAGAACAGACGATAATAGTTTTGAGCTACTTTTTGAAATCAACGATCGGCCAAGTAAAAATTATCTGAATCGAATCTTCATTAAAGACGGTAAGATGGTCGGTCAAGACAAACTCCCCACCTTCATTGGTAAACCTGTAGACATCAACAAAGATGGTACGAACGAGTATGCAGGTTTCATGTTCTACGGCCAGGCTTTCGGAAGAGATTACGATCTGACTGGTTACAATCCTATTCTGTACTATTCATTTACCAAAACCGGCCTTCACCTCGACAGTGCATTAACTAAGCAAAGAAACGAACTCATCTACGGGCATTTTTACGGATTTGAATACAGTGCGCAATTTGAGCAACCGACTAGTACAATGAAGAAATTCGAAGAAGAAATTAAACTCATTGAAGCCTCTTCGAACTAGCGTCCATCTTTTTTCTCTACTCCAATCCTGAGTGCAACGAAGGATCCCCCAAGCCGGAGCCTTAACCCTGAGTAAAACAATCTCCGTGGCGGGGGATTCTTCGCTCTTGTCTTACTCTGTTTGTTTGTTGTGCTTAAACGTAGTTTGTGGCATGGGAGAAATCTTGTTGCGCCTGTCGCTCAGAATTGATTTTTGAGTTATAAGAACATGATGGCGTTACGTGGATAGAATTTTATATTTTTAGCAAACGCTATTATGCACATAG
>CBRFFM010000025.1:0-37522 GCA_967789005.1 uncultured bacterium
TAGAGCATCAGACTCATAATCTGAGGGTCGCTGGATCGTTCCCAGCAGGGCCCACCAAAAAACCCGATTTCCTTGCTGGAAGTCGGGTTTTTTGTTTTTCTTAGTGGCGATATTTAACGCTTTTTGAAGCATTTCACCACTAACAGTGTAACCCAAGTGTAACCCATGATTACAATAAGGCTTTACCAGAACCGAAGCAAAATGAAAGCAGATGGCACTGCACCCATCTATTATGTATTAGCAAAAGGCAAAGAGAGAAAGTACATCAGTGCAAAAAGATATTTGAAACCAACACACTTTGACAATGAGTCCGGCCTTGTTCTTCGAGGGGCTGACAACAGCATAAAACTAAACGCTTACTTTAAAAGGCAAATGACTAAACTAGACGATATTATTATCGACATAGTTAACGAAGGACAGGAGCCTACATTTGAAAAAGTAGAGACCAAGTATCGGAACAACAATGGTGAAGATTTTATCTCCTTTGCTCAAAGCGAACTCCAAAATCAAAAAGGAATTATCAAGTTCTCCACATGGAAACTATACGAGCATAAATTGAATGTGCTGAAAAAATATAAAACAGTTATACCGTTCAATACAATTAACCACTCGTTCCTTATCTCTTATCAACATCACGTTGCGTCTCAAAAAAGAAAACCTAATGGCTACTATCAAGACTTTGCGTGTATCAAAAAGTTTTATCGTATAGCTGTAATAAAAGGGCTCGCTAAAGGCAACCCATTTGAAAATTTCAGATTGGCAAAGGAGGAAACTGTAAAGGCATGGCTCACGAAGGACGAATTATTGAAACTGTTTGAGTTATTAAGAACTGATAAAATAACCGAGGCGGTTAAAAATACCTTGCGGCACTTTCTGTTCAGCTGCTTTTGTGGTATCCGATTTGGCGACAAGCTTATGTTTAATGAGAGCAATGTCGTTGACGGAAGAATTCAGTTAAAAACATCCAAGACAGGAAAGTATGTTATTATTCCTTTCAATGAACAAGCCCTTGATCTTCTCCCATTTGTGCTTAATCGAAGATTAAAGCAAGGTAACAACAGGGTAAATAGAGAGCTAAAAGAGTGTATGAAGGAAGTTAAAATAAATAAGCATATCTCTTTCCATTGCAGCCGCCATACCTTTGCTATTAATTGCTTGTTGTTGGGCATTGATCTGATCACTGTGCGTGATTGGCTTGGTCACAAGAGCGTGACCACTACCGAGATTTATGCGAAGATTGCTGCACAGTATAAGGATGAGAGTATGAAGAAGTGGGGCAATTTCGGAAAAATGAAGGTGGCATAAATTTGGGTTAAGCGTAAAAAAAATATTTCTCATTCTTGCCAAATTGAGCTAGAAATAAGGTTTTTAGATATGCAACGTGGAACGTCTTTGGAACAATTCTCGTTAACTTTATAAATAAATTTATAAATAAGCGTCAGCGCGTATATAGATTTACGTTAGCTTTACTAAGCAATTAACAATTTATCCACATCATTTTGTTGATAACTATAAACCCTAAACAGAGAATATATGAGCAAAGAATCATCAGATGAAAAAGTCATCTTTCATGCTTCCTCTACTGGTAGGCTCTATATAAAGGGAGATGAATTTTTCAAATCAAAAAAAGTACAATCATTGATTGATAAATTGCGATCATCGTCAATTTATCGACACCTCAAGGAACAGCAGGGGCAAGCAAAAATCACTACTCCATAATTGAATGCCATTTAATTTGCTGATATTCCCTATTGTTGGGGGCTATTACATATTAATTAGATCTGAATTATTCAGATATAGACAGCAGCGCGTTGAAAGCCAAAAATTGATTTTTAATTCAATTTTAGTTGGGATTGTAATGCTTTTTATTTCTTGGCTGGTTACATCCTCACTAACAAATTTTATTCCTTCCATTGTTGAATCAATAAGAAGCCATTACCCTTTGAAGGCGTTGTATTTTGGAACGGCGGTATGTTCGTTTTTGCTAAGTGTGGGGTTAACCGAAATCATCAACATTTTTGTAGATGAGGACAAGGCAATTTCAAGAGCGATAAAAGCAATTGGTAATGAGTTTGAAATATTGTGTGAACATTGTTATCGAAACGTTGAATTAGTCCAATTCACCCTTAAAAATAATAAATGCTATGTTGGATGGATACAAAGTCTACCGATTCCATCACGTGCTAACTATATAAAAATTTTTCCGGTTTATAGTGGATATAGAAAATCCGAAACGAAAGAATTAATTTTTACAACTCAATATTTAGACATTTATGCTACTTACGTTCAAAGGGGAGAAGTAACCGATATTGTCGAATTAACAACATTGGTTATAAAAATTGATGAGATTGTTTCCGCAAGTAGTTTTGATGATGAGATGTATGATAGATTTCAAAACAATAAAAAAGATAAGATCGCACCAACTACTTAGGTTTTGGTACAGCTAACAAACTCTTCAATTCTCGATTAAATTTAGTATCCTCAATCTTTTTAGGCTCTCCTTTATATTCTAAGTCCTCAAATTTTATTTCAGTCTGACCATTTCTTCGATCAACCATTTTATTAAAGTGACTTAAAAATTGTTGCCAATTATCTGAAATCTGCATTAATGGAATAACAGAATTTATTTGTGCTTGTAAATGAGGGTTGCCTATATCTTGAGTTAAACTCTGATGAAATCGAGCTGTATAATTTCCAGATTCGCTTTTAGGAGTTTTCTCTTTCAATTCTTTTAGAACTCCCTTAGGTAATTGTTCATATATGATTTTATTAGTCCATTTACCAATAACTCCTGGCCTTTTCTTTATGTCTGAAACAGTATAATCCCATCCATTAAGTCTAAAAATTTCACGATAAAAAACATCAGGGAATCTTTTCTGCCAAGCTAACAGTTCTTCAGAAATGTAAGCCTTTAGTATTTTTTGAAGTTCATTTCTTTCTCTGTCGTATTGGTATCCAGTTGCCTCATCTACTAAAGCAATAATACCGACTTTAGAAAGTGAACGTATTAGTATTTCGGCAGATTTAGCAATAGGAATTTGAGAAGTTGTTAGGACTGGAATACCATTTTCTCTGGTGGAATTTCTCGCCTCTAAATAAACATCGCAAAGCAATGGAAGTATTTGTGCTTTGTATCCTTTTGATTCTTTGCCAGTTAGACTTAAATATTCAATTGGCGCCAAAACATCAATAAGCTCTTTACTAATGAAGGGCTGAAGATTATTAGAATTTAAAAATGCAGGCATATTCTTTACCCTGCTACTATCTTTTTGTGCCCCCCTTTTTGTTCGACCAAAAGCCTTAAAAACAGAACTGTAACTAATTAATCTTGTACCATCGTCTAATACGGCCACTGGCAAAGTATTTTCTCCAATAGTTAGTGCACCCTCATGCGTTGCTTGGTGTAGCGTAATATCTGATTTCATGCGATCGATTCTTTATAAGTTAGGCGATGTAAAACAAACCACGCAGACTTTTGAGTAATGTCTAAGTCCTTTGCTAATTGATGTGATGAAATACCTTTTTTGTGTGAGATGAAAATGTACAATGCCATGAACCATTTTTGTAAAGGCATTTTAGTGTCCTCGAAAATTGTGCCCGTTCGTGCATTGAAATATTTTCCCGTGTTTTTGCACTTGTATTTATTCCCAGCGCACTTATAAACCTTTGAAGTTTCATCGAAAGGAGAAACTATATTTCCGTTCCAACGGATTGTTTCTAAATGTTCGATGCAATCTTGTTCGGTTGGGAATTTCTGAACTACTTCGAGGATGCTATTAAATTCGGTCAACATGGGATTGCCCTTAAATGACAGTATAAAAATAAGTAGATGTTTACACTAATACAAGTGGTTTGGTGTAAATAAGTATTGATATGAAAACAGGGTTATACAAAATGGCAGATTTTAGTAGACTTTCAGGCGTAAACAATGTTTTTGGTCTCTACTGTAGTCTTTTGATTGCTGCAAAGAGCAACAAAAACCCAAAGCCTACTCCAGCGACAACTAATCCGCTATTGTCCTCATTAGGAATTATCTCAACCATCGGAGAGGTGGTCTCATTATTAGCAGTGGGAATAACATTTTTCTTCGAATACCCACTTCCAGAAGGCAAAGGCGTTACTGATTTTTGCTTCTTGCCATAGCCAGATGGTTCGAAGGAAGCGGTTTGAATTAACAGAGGTTTATCAGTAGTCTTTTTTGTGTCACGCTTTTTGCTGCAACTTGGACAACCACAACCACAGTTTTGCTTGCCTGAACATCCTAAATTATTCTTGCACATTGTTTTCAATTTTCTTTGAGTTGATGTTATAATGGATGCCTGTTCCACCGTATCTGTTTTTTGTTGCATTAGCATAGTTGTTGACAAAAGTATCGTCCACTTTTTTCACCTCGATGTTGATGCCTGCATCATAGAGAGGTTTCGTGCCGCCCCTGATTTTGTTAGCGGAAGTACGCTGGAACAAAACAATCCAGATCGTATCGGGAAAATCGTTGCGCAGCCTGTCAAACTCCTGACTATCTACATCGAGCTTCGTCCAACTGTCAATAATGATCACCCCGAATTTCTCTGCATACTTTCGAACTGTTTCAATCCCTTCCGGAGCTTCGCCAGCGATCTGCACACGTTCGCGATTAAAAGGTTTGATATACTTGTCCCGATTCCTTTTGATGATGTTGCTGTTTGCACCGATCTCCAATTGGAACATACCAACATCGTAACCAATATCGGCAAACCCATCAGCCAATTGAAAAGCGAGTTGGGTTTTTCCCGCACCCTGATCGCCCTCGATACTCATTGCCAGTTTGTACTTCTCCAAGTCACCGAGAAAAATTCCTAGTGCACCCTTAAGGCGGAATGAATCTTTCATGTGCTGGTCAATATGATTGATGTTCTGGAACAGGTTATCGTTTACGCTTTCCTTTGGCATAGACACGTATGGACTTTTTTTTTCCACGCCTGCCAAATATTCCAATTTGACTTTTGGTTTCGCGCTCTTGATACTCTTTGCCAATTTCTCTTTGAAAGCCTTTTCGAGATTGACATTAATGTGAGTAATGCTGTTGCTTTCAGCTTTATGCAATGTCTCTTTCAAACGGTTGAACATATCACTTAGGATAGGCTTTCTATCGGGTTGTTGTTTGAGCGTTTTACTAAGGGACTTTTGGAATGACCGCAAGGAACTAACAGTCTTTTGCTTTCCGTCCAGGTTAGCAAAACGTTTTATCAGTTGGAGTTCTTGACTGAAACGTTTTACTGTAACTGGAAATTTTACCTCTGACTTTATGGCTTTGACTGATTTCTTAGGAGCCGCTTTCGGCTTCTTGGCTTCCTTCTTTACAATTTTTTTTGGTTTCAGCTTCTTTGGTGGTTTTGTTTTCTTCGTTTTCAATGAAGTGGCTTTTTTCTTGTGGATCTCCACAGGTTTCTCTTTCGGAGCTGCGTCTGGCTTTGCTTTGGGTTTGTCAGACTTCGTTGAAGTCCCGGAGGTCATTCGTTGCAATGCTTTTACATGCAGCTCGTAAGCGTCACGGATGTCAGCATCGGCCAGCATTTCGTTCCATAGGTTCGGGTCGCTGAAGTTCGCAGAGCCTTCCTTCACAATGTTGTACGTGTCCTTGTTGGCTTCATCGAGTTTCGACAAACCGACTTTTTCAATGAGGTCTTGGTAAGTAGTTAGAGTAGTCATATTTAAGCTGCTAATTTTAATTTCACTTTTACGGCCTTTGCTTTCAATGCCAGTCGCAAACGCAACACATTGGATTTGTTTATCGAGATAACTTCAGGTTCGAGCTTTGCTGATTCAGCTTTGCGCTCTTCAATTTTTTCAGCGACTTCCTTTTTCACATTGTCGCTGATTTGTTCAAGTTCCTTGTCAGTCTCCACTTCATCCATAATCAAATCAAGTTGATAGGGGAGAAGGCCTACACTGGCATTGTGGTTGCGTTGCAGAATCTCTACGACCGTTTTCAATTTGTTAGAGGTGAACTCAGCAACCATGAAATTGCTTGTCTTGTCAAAGCGGCCATTTTCCATAAGTGTGTTAAGCTCCTGATCGAGGTACACATCCCCGCCCGCGCTGCGACTGGCTGGAACCATCAGTTTGAAATTGTTGCCATACGTTTTGATAATTGAAACCCCATCTTCAGTGCTGATACTGTTCCCACCGACAAGTCCTGCAATCACTTTGACCGCTTTGATGATAGGCACTTTAATCTTGCTGTCTCCTTGTTTCATTTCACCCGGTTCCCATCCATCGGGCATAAGACGGCCTTTGAGGGTTTTGCCATCGTGCGTGGTGTAGCTTATCAACCGCCCCTTGTTAAATGATTCATCACCATAGCTCTGCAAAAGATTCCCCGTCACGATGTAGGCCGTGCCACGATCTTTCGTCACCGACTTGATGGCTGATTGCCACTCGTTTTTCAATTCCTCAAAATTTGATTGAGAAAGACTGGAGCTGACTCCCATAATGGCGTTAATGTCCTTGATCTTGGAGAGTGGAATATCAATACGCTTTTTACCCGAGGCGATGGCCACTTGCAGTTTCATGTTGCTTGGCAGAAAAGGTTTTTCGTTGTTCAGATCAACACGAATACCTAAACACACCGCAAGGCTTTTGGAACTGCTCTCGTTTTCCATATCAAGCGGATAGAACAACTTGCGGCCAATAGCGAAGAAATTAAAAATGTCGAGCATAGCCTGTTCACGGTTCTTTGACTTCTCGATTTCTTTCTGCAATTTTTCTTCACACGCTTTTTCAAGCTCCTGTTCCCGAATTTTCAAAAACGCTTCCCGCTCCTGTTCACTATGCAAAGCCTTGTACCCTTTTTCTTCAGCGATGTTTTCAATCCGGAATTTGTAATCGTCTCTTATCTCCTGAAGCAAGGCGTTAAGGTTGGACTGTGTAGTTGAGCCATACTTGCTGACAAGAGTATTCTTGATTTCGTCCGCACTCTTTCCATCAAGGGATTGCACGTAAAGATTTTCGAGTTCGGTGATCGTGTAAGGCTTCCTCAAAATGTTCACATCGCATTTTTCGATATACGTGTTGTCACCGAAAGCGCTCTGCCCACCTTTGCCAACTATCTTGATGGACTTGTTGAGCGTGGCAGCTTTCAAGTCGAGCACATCGACTTCGAGATCGTACTCATCAATCTGCTTGAGGTACTCCACTTCTTCTCTGTACATTTTCAGGATGGCAGTGTAGAATTTTTCTTGCATGTCTGTGGGTAGAACAGCCACGCGGCCACTGACACGGTGAGCTGCATCTTCCATGACAGAAGTACTTCCACTATCAGCGATTGAGGCATTCAAATCCAAAGGGTCATCCAATAGCATATTGATAGTTGGATTGTCCTTCAGATAGGTTGTTACTACGCGGTCACCAATCTTGTTTAGAAAATCATCGACTGAAAGGACTGCCTCGCTTTGCTTTTGGTTTGATGTTGTGTTGGCATCGAGGCTTTTTAGTTTCTTTTGCAACATCATCATCAAACGCTTTTCCGCAGGGATAGCCGAAAACACGTAGTCGTAAATGGGTTTGTAGATTTGCCCTGTGCGGTTGATACGCCCGCGCTTTTGCACTTCAGTGTTAATATCCAATTCCGCTTGCAACAAAAGCATCACGCGCTGCTTTACCTGTTCTATTGGAACGTTCTTTGTTGGCAGGGCGTGAGCGCTTGCACCTGTGCTGCCGCTCTGGTTGATCATCAAAACGTCAACCTCGTTGTTTTGGAATTTTCTGAACGCATCGTTGGCGAATTCACGTTTGCGAGATTTAATGAGGCCGATGTTCTTTTCCTTACTGAGTTTCAATTCTACCTCGAGCTTGCGGCCAGTTACTTCAGCTACACGGTAGCCCGCGTTTGTGAGTTTCTGTTTCACAAGGTCAATAGGGCTTACCACAATTCCAGAGCTTACCGAGCGGATCTGTGAGGCAATCCTTTTGTATTCGGACTGCGCGTCCTCACTCAAATCTGTTATCTCGAATTTCTTGTAAACACTTTTACCTGTTTCATCGCGTTCGGTGTAACGCAATACACCGTCCAATCCTTTTTGAAGAACTGTTGCAAAGTCCGCGTTGATCTTTGTTCCGTCTTCATTCTTGCTTTGGCCGTCAGCATCGGTAAGGCTTTCGATAAAGCTACCCATCGTTGAGCTGAAGGCGATGACAGGTTTTTTGCCTTCCTTCAGACGCACGATTGCACGCTCAGCAACGGCATCGGCCTTGATGGCAAACAACATTTGATTGACCACCTGAAAGACCTTGCTGAAGTATGGCGTAGAGTCAACGCCAGCTCCCTTAGTTCCCTTTCTCTTTTCAACATTACTTCCAGTGTTAGTTTTGGCAGCTATCCTGTCAAGGCTTTCTACTTCGCCATCAATAAAATCTTTCTGGAATGTGATCACATCGCGCACGATTTGGGTAATGTTATCGCTGATGGCTCGATGTTCAGCAGCTTTCTCATCGAGGGTAATGTAATTCACCTCAATGCCTTCGAAGCTCCTTTCCCTTCGTATCATCTGGCCATGCTGCACAAGCTGAGCGGACAAAACCTCTTGAAGAGCAACACCGCCTTTTTCAATCCCTTGTACTAAGTCATTCCTACTCATGTTCGCTTCGCTCATGGCGGTCTTCATGGCGTAGATGGGCATGTTATCGGGACGCTTGGCGAACGTGGCCGATAAAAATGTTACGCCTTTGGTTTCACGAATAATGTCTTGTAAAATTTTTCCCGTGTTGCTTTCGCCACTGGCATTATGAGCTTCATCCATGATGATAACGTTGCCTTCTGCTATACGTTCCACCCAAGAGCCTTTGGGTGACTTGCCGATCAGCTCACCACGCTTGTTCACTTCTCCTCCAGAGATTTGAGAATAGGTGAGCATTACATAATCAAACTCTTTCGGAAGGTTGCCGCTGTCAATGATTTTCTTTTGGGCATCGCTATCCAATGCTTCAAAGATTATGTTGCCATCTTCATCCTTCACGTGTGTTTTGCTGTCGCGGGCGTTAACGATGTAAGGCTTTAATGTTTCGCTGCCGATGGCCTTTAGGTCGCGGTACAAGTCGCTGAAAAGATTTGGTTTCTCTGTTACGAAAATCGGGCGCAAACCTTGTGTCCTTCCATATCGCACCATAGCAGCAGCGATACGGCCTTTACCGATGCCAGTTTGATCGCCAACAATGAGTGCTTGACTTCGTTGCTCGATGTTGTAGATCGCCAACGCAACTGCGTCACTTTGCTCTGCGCTCAATGACTTGCAAAGATCATCGTGCGAAGTATATCCCAACTTCAGTTGCACGTAGTTTTCCACGTTGCCAACTATGAGTTTGAGCTTCTTCAATGCGAGATGGATTTCGTAGCCCATGCTGTCAGGCGTATCCACTTCGAGACTATTGCACATCTGCGAAGCAGGGATATAAGGCATATCGAGACTACCTAATCCTTGCATCTTCAATTTTGCTTTCAAGGCTTTCGCCTTCAGCTTTAGTTTCAATTTCATGGGCGAAGAATCTTTTTGTCCTTGTTCATCAACAAATCGCATGACACGGTTATACAGTTCATCGAAAGAGTTTATCACTACGTCCTTGTCCGACTTGAGAGGTGCAACACCTTCAGGAACGTCCTTGCGGCCATCGATCAGGATGAGCCTCACATTGAAAGAAGTACCTTGCCGGCTGTAGAGTGCGTGGCCGTCAATGAGGATCGTGTCGAGGACATGATAGTGCTTGTGGAGATAGTTGAAAAATACTCGATTCTTGCCTTGAGTGATTCGACCGTGTTCATCCCATTGGGTATGACTACCAATGATGATAGCTGCACGGCCATTGTCCTTCATGCAGTCGAGCGCACGAATGGCCATTAAGTGATCAAGGTCTTTTATCGGGTAACCCTCAATCTCAAAGCCATCATTAAGTCTGCCAAACGGAGGATTGGTAAGAACAGCATCGAAAGCAAAGCCTCTAATCTGAGATGTTGCATCAAAATGATGAACCTCTTTAAAGTTTTGTGTTTTTAAGTTCTCCCTTCTTACAGAATCAATTTCGTTTACTGAAAAGTATTGCGGTTCTGCCGCTATAGTGAGCAATCCGTTTCCCGCACTTGGCTCAAAATAACTTCCAACTTTATCAACCCTGCAAAGCACACCCATCAAGTAGCCGATGGGAGCGGGCGTGCTGTATTGTTGGAGCATGACGGACTGACTTGTGCGGTGAGAAAGGTTTACCTGTCCACGATACAACTCGACAATGTTGCCAAACTTTTCAGCAACAGTTTTACCGTGTTGGTGTGCGAGTTTGCGCGCCTCTTTTACAATGGCAAGTTCCGTGAGTTCTTTTACAAGATTTTTGTCAACGATACCAAAAGACTTAGCCAGTTTTTCAAGCGTAAGTTTGTTGTGCCTTCCTCCGGAACGCAACAAAGTCTCAACCTCTTTGACAAACCCTTCCTTGTTCATCTCACTTTCTGCTTATGCGAATGACTTCCTGTGATTTGATTGTTACAAAAGGGTTGGTGCTTGTGAGATCGCTAAACCATTTCTTGCGGCCAATGCGTAGTCCTAATATTTTCTTGCGCTGCCAGTACATTGCACCTTGAAGCGGAACGATGATTTCAATGCGCGGCTTTATTTCTTTGCCTATGATTGTTCCGCTGATATTGTTCAAGCTGTCCGTGTAGTTGAAAACTTTCGCGGGTAAAAGTGTACTGTCCACATTCAGCAAAAACGTATCGCGAAGTGGAAGCTTAAATTCCTTGACAAACCGTGCATTGCTTCGCGAAATTTGCACAAGGTTGTTCAAGCGCTTATTGATTCCCTCGAACTGATTAATGAAATTCAGACGGTCGGAGTTTCTTAATTCCCGTGCATTGCGCAAACTCAAATCAAGTATTTGTGTTTTGGCTGTTTCTCGTCCGAGTTTGTTCTTGTAAAATGTCGTGCCCGATTTTTCAACATTGGCAAATGCTAACGCCTGCTCTCGTTCCGTATGCAGTTGACTTATTTTTTTTTCTTGCATCACAACCACCCCACTGAGGATTGCGATCAGCACTGTCGTTACTATAATGATTCTTAATTCCATAGAAATTACTTTTTCGAATTGCGTTCAACGTCCTTTCTAAGTTCTTCGATAGCAAGTGTGAGCTTGGTCTGGCTATCCACGGCCTTGCCATACAATTCCATGAGCCTGTCTTGGTTATGCATGATGTGCTCGTCCTTTTCACGGATGACTTTGTTTTTCTCCTTGATGTAAGACCACATCGCGTAACCAATGACGACCATAACAATGATGATAGGGGATTGTTGTAATAGCGTGTTGAACAGTGCAGGATTTATTGCGTCCATTTTTAAGCTGCTTGTTTAAATGTTGATTTTTCTTTTTTCCTGAAGACGAGGTAGAGCACAATGCCTGTAGCGACTACACCTGTTGCGACCAGTGCGATGTTCCCTTTGTTCTCAACCACTTTGGTTTTCACAGTTGCATAGAGATCGTCCAATCGTTTTGCCCAACCTTTGTAGTTAGCTGATTGACGGGGCAAGGTGAGATACCAATTCTTTTTGAAGTCTGAGAAGCTCTTTACAAAGGCTGCTTCATCGGAAAGCGTATTGAGCCTCTGGAGTGTAGCCGAATCCATTCTTGAATTGATTGGCAGTCGTAAAAACTGTTGAAGCTTTCGGATTGCTGTTGTTGCACCTGATGACCAAGCCCAATCGACCAAAGTGTCTGCAATAGCTTGGCTCTTGATCTGATCACCTTTGACAGCATCCCAATAACCGAGTTTGAATACCATTGCCCACACATGGTCAGGCATAGCGTAAAAAACTGAGACGAGTGTTTTTTCACTCACACCCAGCTTGCTTCGGAATTGTTTCAAAGTAGTCCAGGTGATTCCTTTATTTGTATGAAAGCCTTTTCCGTCAGGTACGGGGTCAATACTGGCCGCATCGGTCTTGGCTTTGCTCAAGCCACCTTCTTCACGAAGGATGAATGGGATTATCTCTTTGTAATTCGCCATCGGTGCTACACTTTCACAACGCCACCCGGAGTCGGTACTGAAATGCGCGAATTACCTTTGATGAAATTCTTGTAAGCGTATGCGCCAACGAAAAGTACTACGCCTCCAATAGCTACTGGCACAACATACTTTGCAAGATTGGTGAAGTTGCTCAGTGTACCTGTTGCACCGTCAATGATCTTTCCCGTGTTGTCCACTGTGTTGACGAGCGTGTTAGAAGCAGAGTCAACAATCTTGGAACTCTTATCACCCGCAGCGACAGAGAAATCTTGTACCCTGTTGAAAATCGAATTAAGCCCAACGCTTGTGAAGTAGGTGTGAAACTCACTTCCATAACCACACGATGCCAAAGTCCAGCTCGCTCTGCTCCAGTGCCCCACGAAAACTTCGTTAGCTTTTGCAATGGCATCTTTTTCAGGATACTTGATTTTGCTTTTGAAGCGGCCTTCTTTAAACCACTTCACCAATCCTTTATGAAAAATCATCCAGTCACTGCATTCCCATTTCACTTCGCCTTTGTGACGTAGAGAATTGTTAGGTTGTGCAATGTCATTCGTGTGTGTATCAAAAATGACTGGAACGATGGTAACTCCGAGCAACCCTTCGTTTGGCAAAGAGAATGTCATAAGAAATGCTGGTACATTTTTAGTTTTTCGTTCATGCCCTGCTTCTGACATTTGTTCGCAAGAATGACGAGACTATCCCTCGTGGCATAGTTGGCTAATATTTGCAACGCTTGTGCGATGTCTTTTTTCTCCCTCTCGGTAGTGGGCTTTACCCTGATCGTTAAATCTTCCATTGTGAAAAATTAATTATGTGTTCCCGTCATCGGGTTTCCTTTCAGTACATTGACTAAATGCAGGGCTGCACTCTTTACATCTCTTGTGTTGGTCAGATTATAGACTACTTGGTAGAATGCCTCCTGCAAATCTTCAGGCTGCTTATATAACCACGTGCGTATGTTGGCGAGGTATTGTTCCGTGTGTGTGTTAGTCAGTTCCGGAGAATTGTTCAAAGCAGGCTGACCGTTCATCGGTTGATCCATTGGTATGCCCATCATGCGTGAGGCCAAACCCGCAAGCATATTCATCATCATCGGATTGTCTGCGGCCTTGTCAACAAAACCACTCAATCCTGATTTGCTCTCTACCGATTGCGCGAGCTTCTCCACCTCGTGGTCTTTCTTGATCATCTCTTTCTCGAAATCGCGCACCTTGTTGTCGAGCGTTTTATTTTCAGTGAGCAACCTGCGGTTCTCTGCTTCGAGCTTGCCTACCTTTTCTTGCTCGGTCTTGAGTGCGTAGTCTTTCCAGCTATCCATTGGTTTTGAATTTTGTTGTTGGGGGCGATAGGTTGAGACGCGAGGGGCAGGCTCTGGCGAATCAAAGAGCATTGGAGTCGCAACGTTGCCCAATGTTGTTCTTGGTGATGAACCATTGTTTGGCAGAGTAAAGGTTTTGCAAATCACTTCAGCCGAGCCATTCGGGCGATAGGCTTCTACAATGATTTCTTTCACGCCACGCGCTTTCACATCGTCAATCGCCTGTTCGATTGCTTCGCGGTTGTCGCCATCGAGTTTACGGTATAGCCGCACCACTTTTCCATCGGGCAGTTTATAGCCGACTGAAACCCGTCTGCGGTTAGTGCTTGCGTATGTGAAGATTTCATTCATAGAATTAAACAGTTATTCGTCTTTCCTTCGTGTCACGATCAATTTGCCTTGCTGATATTCCAGTTTACCTAAACTGTTCTCCTCGATCTTATTGAAATCAAGAATCGCGCGAATGAGGAAATTGATTTTCTCATCCAGAGCTTTCTTTTGGTTTTCGAGTTGCGTGATCTGCTCTTGCTGCCATTGGGTCAATGCGATGGAGTCTTGTTTGACAGGCGTTGTTTTATCAGCCTTGCGGAATTGAGCGAAGCAGACGGAGGAAGCGAGTGTGAACAGAATTAAAAAAAATATTTTCATGTTGATATAAAATTTTAGTCAATGGCAAGTCCATAAGCCCGAAGGGTACTCTCCAGCTTCAAAACTTTTTCGGTAAGCCGATAAAAGTTGTTTCTGATCGCAGCAGCATCATTTGAGTAAGTTGTCAGGTCGGTATAATTCGCAATCGTGCTTATTGTACCACCGGAAGTGACACCGTTGACCAAGATTGGACTAACATGCTGTTGGAGAGCGGGTGCAGTGTTGAAAAAGCCAATACTATTACCGCCACTGATGGTGAATAACACCTGACCTGAAGCCATTAAAGCCAATTTGTTATTGGCATATAATTCAGTCCTGCTGTTTGCCCCGTCTGTCATTAGGGAAAAACTCGTGGTTGCAGTTGCGTCAGTACCATCGATGCGGACATCATTTCCTGAAAAGCGATAATACAGGCTTTGATTTCCCGAACCGATATTCAATGAATTGGATGAAGAATTGTAAACGAGGGAGCCAAACGAAAGCGTTGTGCCAGGATTGACAACAAGACCACCCCCAGAGAAACCACCGCTCGAAAAAATTCTGAATTTTTCTGAAGCAGGTGACCCTGCGGTCATTGTTTTGAACACGAGATCAAAAGCCTCGGTTGTTGATCCTATATTTTTGGAAATAGACTCAATCGTTGAACCTGTTTTGGTTACACCCGTTGCAGTCCCTGTAACAAATTGTACTCCTGTCCCGATGCCAACAGATGGCGTTCCATTAGAAACCACATCCAATTCCAGTGGATATTTTACTGCATTTGTACTTGATGTACTGTATATATTCTGAATTTGTCCATCGAGTGATTTTAATGCAACACCACTGCCACTGACATTCATGTAATGATTCTGTGAACCACTCCATATAGTTGCACCGCCAGCACCTTTTGGTAAGAAACTAAAACTAACATTGGCGGCACTACCATCTGCTGTTACTGTTCTCATCGTGCCAACTGCTCCAGTTCCAAGTGTGAAATCACCCAACGTTGTTGAAAAGAGTCCTGACGGAACAGAGTTCGTTCCATTGGATTTCATTAATTCATTGAGTGCAGCAGTGTTCGTTATTCCCCCGCTGGAAGAAAGCGAAGAAGCGTTCCGATATTTTACTTGTCCAGTCGAAGAATTTCTTACCAAGACTTGGGTGAGTGCATCATCATTGAGAGGGACGGAATTGATATTCAAATTCTCGACATACGTTTGAAAATTTTCTCCTGCACGGGCTGATAATCCATTACCTCCAAGAATCACGTTGTCTCCTGAATTGGAGGGGATGTGATTATTTACTCCACCAATTATAACCGCGCCTTTTCCCAATGCTCCATGTCCGTTTACTTGAGATGATGTATTCCGAGAAATATTTATTGAACCATAAACATTACCCCTTACAGGAGGGGCAACCGTAGTTGTGTCGGGAGTGCCGGAATCCGGTGCTGGTGTAAAGGAATAAATAAATGCGCCCTGAGCGTCATTGAATGAAGTCCCCGAAACAGGTTTTGCTAAAGCACTATTAATTCCACCTGTGAAACATCCATAACAGTCTATTTGAAAATTACCTTGACCAAATATGAAACCTGCCCCTGCATTAGTAGCGTAGTGCTTGTATCCACTGACGAGCAGATCGGTAATTCCAAATCCAGCAGTCGAGAGATCAAACGTGTGGTATTCACCTAAGACAGAGTTTTGGTGAAACTTGTTCAATGGCCCAATTAATGTTACGCCCGGAGCTGCTATCAAATTTTCATACGAATCATCCCATTTTAATTTCGAGGAATACCTGAAACCTGAGCCTGTATTGTTCATGAAAGGGATCTGTTGAGCAGTACCGAAGTGTGGCAAGAGATCGAATGTTAGTCCGTTTTGTGTTGCTCGCCATTTGCTGGACTGACCATTATAATATAGAGTACCCCAACCCGCAGGCTTTACAACAGTTGTACTGTCAGATACACGGGAATGAAAGGCAGTCGCATCTTTCGACCCTGATTGGGCATACGCACCGAACGAACCGAACAACAGAAAATAAATCAGTTTTTTCATGTGTGCTTTTATTTAGGTTGTTCCATTCCGTCCGCGATGTTGGTCTTGTAGTCAATGACCGAGTTGATTTTTTTGTCAGCCAAACTGAACAGCCTGCTTGCAATGTCACTTCCTGTGTAACCGACAAACCCGAAACCGATTTTCACATACTCAATGATCTTTTCATTAATGTTGAACACTTCGTCAATGAACAGTAGAAAGAGAATGATGGTCAGAAAACAGGAGATGATGACGAGCCAGTCGTCATTGAAATAGTCGCGTACCTTGAACTCAAGGTTGGCGGCCTTCGACTTGATTTGAATCGAGCGAAGTTTCAGCGAAGTATGCAACGCCCAACCGATGATGGCTACTGCGAAGCATTGTAAATACATTATTGTTTGCATAATTTTTTTCGTTTTGATTAATTGTAAACCCCTTCAATGTCCATCCACCAGTTTGCACCATCGTAGGTTGCAGTGGCTTTGTAGTCGCCTGTTTGGTAAGCCGTCCATGTTTTGTTGTTCTTATCCCAATCGGGATTGTTCAACTTGAAATTGTTGGGGAAAGTTTGTGTATAGGTTTCAGGGGCGGCTCCGTTGATCGTGAACAGGATGTATAATTTTTTTGCATTGGCGGTATTGACGAGTTGCCAAACCCTGTTAGCACTAATAGGGGCAGAGGCCACGAAGGTTACTTCAGGATCATTCCCAAAGTCCAAAACAATGTTGGCCAACGTTGCATCGAATTGCACGATACTTATTCCACCTTGTGCAGTCTTGACTATCAGCCCCGCATTGCTCGTTACATCCTTCCACCAATACTCGATGCCATTTACATTTATCGTGAGGCCGATGTAACGTTCACCCGCAACTACCGCAGCAATTGCAGCAGCTACAGAATTGTACGGTCCGTATTTGTTGTCGAGCGGCTCGCTGCCTGCAACCCTGAACCCGAATGGAAAGCCAAGTGCCATGCGTTCGGGATTAAGGTATGGTTACGTTATAAGTTGCATTAGCTTGATAGGGTGCGCCAAGAGTTGCCATGTAAAGTTTGTAGCTGCGCTGTGTGCCGCCTGCATCCTGAACATTCAAAAGCGATTTGACAAATGTGCTGCCGACATTCGCATTGAAACCTTCCACGTACTTCACATTGCTGTCAGCAATGTCTGGCCGTGTGGCCTCGTAAGCGAAAGCGGCAATAAGATTGCCGTGAGGGATGGCAATGGAAAAAGTGTTGCCAAATGTTTTTCCCAATGCTCTCACACTCGCGCTATCATTGGGCGCAGACACAGGAGAACCAAAGAAGCGGTTGTAAAATGCCGTGATGGTCAAGTCGCGGCTGACAACCTGGCTCTGTGTATTCTCCATCAGTATGCGGAATAGTTGTGAAGCTCCGCTTGCATTGAGCTGGATGGGAGCAAGCAAGTTGATAACCTCGCTGCCATCGTTGGCCAAAGCAGAAGTGAGATCCACTGCTGCCGATTGATTGCGGATAGTGATTGAGTTGGGTGCGATGTTTCCATTGTTGGAGGTCGCCCACGTGAACGTTTTATTTCCCGCAGGAATAGAATCACCTACCTCGATTGAAACTGATTGCCCTGCGATTGAAAAGGCGGAAAATGCGGGCTGAAGGTAAACGACAACAGCTTGCTCTATGATAGTTGATATACTTCTGTTCGTTAAATCAGTCCCCGCAGGGATTCCGCCTAATGCAATCGTAGATGGGCTTGCTCCCGAATATTTTTCAGCGAAGTTTACTCCACCGATTTTTTTGAATGCAGTTCCGTCCCACTTGTAGTACTCTGAGCTGTCAGGTGTAAGCACGGTCGCGTCACCGAGGCCAGCCGAAGGAAAATCCTTGTACGCATTCTCGACAATAACACCTTGCCCTGCGTTAAAAATATTCCAGTCAGTGGAAATTTTATTTCGCGTTGGTATATCATTCACCACTTGGTCAGTCAGCAATCGTAGGATACCTCCGGGCATTTCGAAATGGTTTTAAATTGTTTTTAGTACCAGAGCCACACTTCCGTTTGTGCCGAACTTCACGAACAGTTCACCTTCCCATTCTTCGCACGGTCTATACAGCGGCCATGTCGATTGTTCATTTGGGTTGAGCGGAATGTCAGGTTCAGAATTTTTGATAAACCCAAAATAGATTTTCTCTGTCCCTACATTCTGAAGCGTGAAGTCGATACACCCGTTGATGGAGGTGGACTTGATTTGATTCTTGCCCTGCAATCGGTTCGAGTCTGGCTTTCGTTTTTCCACAACCTTATTTTTTTGTTTTACTTTTTGTGCAGCCTGAAAATGATCTGATAGTTTATGTCAGACGCGAGCACAGCACCGAACTCTGTTTTGATGTCGAGTTTCTCACCTCGCACAACAGGGATGTAAATGTCCTTGTAGCGTTGATTGATGGGCGTATCGTTGCCACTCATCCAATCGCGTTTGTGTGTGATGTTGTGATACGTCTGGTTTTTGTCTTCCAGTCCAACTGAGTAGAATGGAATACCTCCGTCCGTACTTTCAATGATTTGTACACCATCGCAGAAATCCCAATCACTGTCCAGTTCCTGACTGTCCGTATAGCGTCCCGCAGGTGTATTGGCGGGCTTGTTGATGGCGATAGTTTGATATTTCGTTTTCATTTCTGTTTCGGTTTAAAAGAATCAGCCTCTTTTATTGAAGCTGACTCTTGAAGTGAAAACTTTTACTTCGCGCCTCTCAAGCGAGTACGCGTTCCTTTCAAATGCACTTCCACGAAGTGATCCACCACACCCGAAGGCAATGATTTGTTCACAGGGAATTTTATGGAAATCTGGAATGGAACATTTTGTTTGAGCAAGCGAGGGTAGGTGACATGGTATGCTACATCCCCTTCAAACTCGCGGCTCTTGTCCTGGTGAAGCAATTGCTTGATAGGTTGTGTGAGGATAGGAGTGTCGTTTTGCTTGATGATCAAGTTCGCGTGTTGCAACGCCACCGGACAGCTCGTGATAAGTGAATCGTACTGGATGTCTTCAGCTACCGCGTTGTTCGCAACAGCGGATGAGCCGTAACCGAACTGAAGCGCGTTGATGATGAAATTGACAAACTTGGGCAACGTGCGCTTGTCGATGTTGGTGATGCCGACACTTTCGTTAAGTGCGGAAGTCAACAAGTCAACTTCGCCACCTCCCGTAATTTTTGAACGTACATACAAGGGTTCATCTTCGAGGATTACCCTTTTGTCTTTAATGGCCTGAAGGGTTTCGACATCAAGCTCTTTTGAACCGTAAGTTTCGAGGTATGATAGCTCTCTCGATTTAAGTGGTTTTCTCATAATTGATTGTTATTAAAAAATTGATTTTTGTTTTACTGTATTGGTGAGGGTTGGTTTACATTAAGCTTCCGAACCCTGTCAAGTCATCCTGTCCGCGCAAGTCTTCATCCAAGCCCATCATCGGGTCGTCTGTGCCGTGCATTTCTTCTTCTGAAAGTCCGAGTCCAAGCAATCGCTCGTTCACATCTTCCACACTTCCGAATCCGAGCATCGTGGTTGAACCACCGCTGAGTTGTGGAATGATTTTGTTGATTGTGCCTTTAAAGCCAGTGATAGCAGGCACACCATTTTCCTGTGCGATTGAATTGAGCGTAGCGATGGTTCCCATTGAGGCAGCTACGATCGATGCGGTCTTTAAAACTTTTCCCCCGATCATGATGCCGACTAGTCCCGCGCCCATGAGTACCCATCCAGAATATTTGGGCATCCTTCGCGCCATGTGCAGGCTGACGATAGCTGCGCCTGTTCCAAGCGCAATATCACCCGCCCCCTCTAATAAGTTCTTCTTGATTTTTTCCAGTTCCATTTTTTTGATTGTTAAGTTTTACATTGTTATAGCCATCACCTTTTTGCGGGTGCGTTGACTCGATTTGTGTTTGGATTTGCTTTTTGTTTTTACTCCACTCATAGGTTGAGGGGGAGTTGAAGAAGCAGCTTCAACTTTTGGAGTGGCGGGCTTACTCTGGAATGCGCGGCTCAATAGGAATAGGCCCGTGAGTGCTGCACCACCAATGGCGATGTACTTGACTATGTTGTCCTTTTTATCGCCTGCGCTGTTCGCCTTGGTTGTTACAAGTTGCGCGCCTGAGTCTTGTTCTGAACCGTCATCTTGTGGAGCACTGTTCTTTTTGTTCAGCTTCGTTTCTACAACTTCTGCCTCCGTGTCCTGAACATCGTCACCAGAAGATTGACTTGAATCTGACGAACCGCCACCGGAGGATGCTGAATAAGATGAATTCCTCCCTGCTCGTTTTGATTTCTTTCCTCTGGATGAAGGGTTTTTCTTTGCAGAATCTGCAGGCATGTCCTGCGAACCATCATCACTGCCGGTATCGGATGACACAGCTTGAGACGAATTATTTGTATTGTCGGCAGTATCAGAGTTGCTGTTGCTTGATCCGCTCGTCTTTCCCTTGACAAATTCAGCCGCCTTGTTTTTAAGTGCGCCCTTCAACAAGGATTTGTAATCGACACTTTTCAGTAGCGATCCAATTTTTGCCAATGTTGCAGCGGCAGGGGCAAGGGCAGCGGGCAATACGCCTAATGGTTTTTGACTCAACGATTTTTTATTGAGAGCAACTTGTTTTCCAGCTTCAACTGCACTGCGCAACTGAGCGGGATTGCCGCCTTTAGAAATCACTAACCGTTCAACTGCACGAACGCGGTCAAGCAATTTTTTGTATTCGCTTTTTTCATACTGACTTGCTTCGTGTGAGGGTTTGTACGCAAGGCTGAGTTTGGTGGCAAGGCCGTTGCTGTTTGTACGCAATGCCTGAAAGAAATTGTTCAACTCATCACCTTTTCCTTTGCTGACAAGCGAACGGAAAGGAATGTCTTTCAAGTGTTCGTTTACTAATTGGAGCAGTGGCATGGCCGCGTTGACACGCGTCTTTACATATAGAGGAGCAGCTCCGAGGCCGCTGACTCCGTGATGTTTCTTAACGCCTTTTCTCCATCCTTCTCTAATGGCGTTATCAAGTTTTGAAAGTTTGCCACCGAGCGCCTTATGGATGTTACGCACTTTCTGAAGCGTCTTTTTATTTTTGCGGAACTGAGTAAGGTTCAAACCTTTTGCTTTAGCCTGTTCTTCTGTCCAATAGCCATAGCCTAATTTTTCCGCAAGACGAAAAAAGTTAAGCTTCATCGCGAGCAGTACTCCGTTGCGTATCGCGATAGTGGCCGGGTTGAATCGCACAACCGCCTTGGCTACAGTCTTAGCCGCGTTGGCGATTCCCCGTCCTACTTTCTTTAACCCTTGACCTATCTTCCTAAAGAAGCCTTTACCTAATCCTGGACTCCCAAGCCCGTTGAGTTCTTCTCTTGTCTCAAGTGCAGCTAGTTCACCAAGGACTTTGAAGCGAAGCTCGTTGTCATCAAAAGCGTTAATGAGAGCATCAAGCCTTTGACTAAAAAGTGTTGGGCTGTAAAGGCCAGCAGTGAGTGCAGGATTGATAGAAAGTATGCTGCGTGTATTAATCAAGTGTTGCTTGAGGCCACGCAGAAAGGAATTTTGAATTTGCTTTTGGTCAGTGCCTTCGAGTCCGTTGAGTTCGGTGAATTCATTTCCAAAAACGCCTAACAATTCTTCCACTGAAAAAGGAGAGGGGTTGAGCATTGATTCAGCCTGTGGCGTAATGCCGCCATTGACTGTGGCCGCGTCAAGGCCATTGAGATATTGTATTTTCATAACCTTGTCAAATTTTTTAAGGGGTGGTACTTCGTAATCGAATTTGTCCACTACGCAATCGAGCACGTAGTATTTGTTGCGGTCAACTTTCTTGCTCCCGATGAAGTCATTGAGGCTTACACCTTTTTTCGGAACGATGACATACACGTGTTGCCATCCAGTTTCCTCGTTGTATGTTGCCTTGCGGAAAGCGTGTGGAATTTTTTGGTGGTGCAGTAAGCTGGAGAGGACAACGCTCATGCAGTCGCAGTCAATTCCTTTTTTACGATCAACCCAACTGCGCGATGGTCTCCTGATCTGCTCTATGCCAGTGGCATCTTTCTCATATTGGAAATGACGGTACACATGGTTCCAATCATTGCGCAATGTTTCTTCGAGCGACCCGCCTTTGAGTTGGGAAGAAACTTTTTCCGTGTCAACCAAAGTGTCACGGACAATTTCTGCCATGTGGTTGAGCGTGTCATAAGTGTCGCTCAAATCACCACCGATGATTGGATTTGTTCCAAGAAGACCGTTGCGGTCATAGAGGTTGTCGAACTCGTATCCGGGCAGAATGCTTCTCTTACCTGATGCAACAAGTCCCAATCCAGTGAGGCCAAGCATTCTCACGCAGTAATCAGTTTTTGTTGTGTGACATTGTAGAGATCACCAAGACGATTTTTCCATCCGGCATAATTTGCTTGCTGTCCGGGCAAGCTCAAATACCAGTCTTGCTTGTAGTAGCTGAAAGTTTCGTGGAAAGTTTTTTCGTCAGTACTGTTGAGTGCGTCAAGGGTCTTGTTATCCATCGCATAGCTTGTCACTCCGACCTTTTGGAGCTGAGCCGAAAGAAGTTGGGACAAACTTCTTTTCTCCGCTTTAGCCTGCGCTCTGATAGCAGCGAGTTGCTTTTGCAGAAACAATAGGCCTTGCAACTGAAGTATGGCGATACCCGACCCTGAAGCCCACGCCCAATCGACCAGCGTTTCAGCGATTGCCTGGCTTTTGATCTCATCACCGCGAATGACATTCCAGTATCCGTATTTGAAAATCTTGCCCCAGACGTCATCGGGCATCGCGTAAAATAATTGTGGTGTTGCGCTGTAGCCGAGCTTCGGGGCAAGGGTTTCAAATGTCTTCCATGTAACGCCTTCATTGGTATGGTAACCAGAGCCATCCGGTACTGGGAACTTGCTCGCATAATCGGACTTGGATTTGCTCAAGCCTCCTTCCCATTTTTTTATCCAGCCGGTGATCTGTCGGTAGTCTGCCATTGGTTTGCGTTTCGTGGCGCAAGTATGGGCTGACTAAAAATGACACAAGTTTGGTTATTGTGATTCCGTTGGAGTTGTTAGCAATAGTTGCGAATTGTTGGGAATAATAATTGCGAATAGTTGCGTATTTTTATATCGGATTCTTCGGGGGATCAGTTAAGCATGGAGGTGTTATTAACTGATTTTTTTATGACTATACTGAACTACCCCGTAAAGCGCAGTGCTCTTGCCAAAGTGTACCGCGTAAGTCCAAACACATTTACCGCACGGTTGCGAGAGATTGAGATAAACCACACGCGTACATTGAGCCCTGCGGACTTGCGAAAAATAATTGAACACTATGAGTTGCCAAGTGGGGTGGAGATAAAGCTATGATAAATGCGATATGTACAATTGAGGTGCATATAGCCAATTGTTGGCGGTAATTAGCTCCGGACAGATTGGACCTCAAAAATAACGGTGGACATAATGCAACTTCGAAAAACCATAAAGGACACTGTATTAAAAGCATTAAGTGACAACGGTGGACAAAACGTTAAACTCACCACGGTGTTGTTACCGTTTGACAGCAACAGGACTGACATTAAGGGCGTCTTATTTTCTTTAGAGGAAGATAGACTTATTAAAATTGACAGAGACTACAATAGACTAACCACAAAATCTGCGGGACAATACTACACAATAGGTAGCATTACTTTAATAGCCCGACTAACTCCAACAGGTGAAAGCTATTACAAAGAACATTATGAAAAGAAAGAAGTATTGGGGACAGTAAAAAATGAAAACCAGTTAACTACTAAACTTTCGAACAACATCATATATCCAGTTATTGTAGGACTAATAATTATAATAATTACAATAATTTTGAAATACGCATTTGATATTTCCTTCTGACAGATATAAACCCTAAACTATGGCTGACTTTAATTATAGTGGGACAAAATGCCCAAAATGCCAAGGCACTTCTTTCGAATATGCTGAAGACAAACCGACAAATGCTCCTTACGCTAAACACTATTTACGTTGTTCAAGTTGTAAAACATTTTTGGCAATGACATTTATTCAAAATACAAATGTGCTATTGGACAAAATGCAAAGGGACGTGGATGAGATAAAAAGAAAAATCGGACTGTGACGTCAAATTAAATAGACTGAGTAGAGCTAACTACCGCCAACAAAGTGCAGAGCCATAGCGGGGGCTCGTGGTTGTGTTGTAATTTTAGTTTCCTAATTTCGTTTTGGTGGGTGGGACAAGGCGCGGCAGGTCGGCCTTAGCATTCCTATCGTCATTGCTAAGTCCTCCTAAACCCCGCTACGTCATATGCACAAACGTTAGCAGCAATGCCCTTCCGTGCAAGTGGACAAATTCTCCAAGACCCAAAACAACGTTTGACAATTCATCCCTTTAAGTTTCTCCACTGGGACAAGTAACCGTTCCTTTGACAACTGAGACATGAAAAGAAATAAAAAACTAGGGGACTGGACTCGGTAAACCAAGACTCGTCTACGAAACCCCACCGCACTGCAACCGGGACAGATTCTCACCCACGCTTTTGGCACTTGCCATTGCCCCACGTCCCTCCAGCAAACCAAAGCAAAGGCAAGAGCCAAACCCACCCGCCCCAACTAATATTGAGTTGATTTTGTCTATTTTTAACCTCAAAGCTAGTTTTATACATGATTTCAAATAATCCGATACTCAACAGTCCTTATCTCGAACCCAAGCTTCATTACGATACCGACAGCGAAGGCAATCTGGACTACAACAACGTTGTTGAGGGCAGACGAATATTTAAACCAGACTCAGCAGTAATTCCAACCCGACAAACAGGACAAAAGGAAGTATTTGAATGGAATGATGATGCAGCAGAATACGGAACTCATATCATTAACCTTTGCAGAAAGGAAACTGAGAAATGGAGAACCGAGAAATACCCCAACACAACAAGGGTGACGAAGGAACTCCTAAACTTTTGGTTTAATAACCCTGAAAGACTTGTAACCAAAAAACTATTCTTCGCACAACAAGAAGCTGTTGAAACCGCAATCTGGTTGAATGAGGTTGCAGAGAAATCAAACGCAGGACAACACATACTAAATCTTCTAAGAAACGGTCAGCATACAGTAAGTTTAGACCCAGCCGACCAACTTCCGCGCATTGCATTTAAGATGGCAACTGGCTCAGGCAAGACAGTTGTCATGGCATGTTTAATCTCCTACCATTATTTCAATCGTCAAGAATATAGAAACGATACCCGTTTTGCAGATTACTTTCTCATCGTTGCTCCGGGCGTAACCATCAAAGACCGTTTAGGGGTTTTATTTGTTGACACGAAAAATAAAAACCCAAAAGACATTGCCGACTATTATCGGATAAGAGGACTTGTTCCGCAAAACATGGAACAACGCTTAGAAAATCTCAATGCAAGATTAATCATTACAAACTATCACACCTTCGAGCCTAAGATATTGCAAGGGAATAAGAGAAGCCCTTTTGATGGAAAGGTTAATCTTAAAGGAGAAAAGATTGACACAGGAAACAAAGAAGATTTTGCACAAGTAGTAAAACGAACCTTAGGCAAATTCAAAACAGGAAGCAGAGTTTTGATTTTAAATGACGAAGCCCACCACTGCTACTTACCCAAGTCAAAAAGCAAAACAACAGACAACGAAGAAGCAGACGAAAACGCAAGAGCGGCCGTTTGGTTCAGTGGCTTAAAAGAGATTGCAAAGAAGTTTAAGCTTCAAAGCGTTTATGATCTTTCAGCAACGCCTTACTATTTATCAGGCTCAGGGTACAATGCCTATAGTTTATTCCCTTGGGTTGTTTCTGACTTTGGATTGATTGAAGCCATAGAGAGCGGATTAGTAAAGATTCCATTCTTACCTGAAAGTGACAGCACACATGAACTTACCATGCCTGTATTGCGCGATTTGTACAGGAAGGTAATGGACGAAGACCCAAATGCTTTACCGCGCAAGGGGCAAAAAAAGAAAAAGAGCGAAGCGCACACGGAAGGCACAACAATTAAAGAGCAACCGCCTCAATTGCCTTCTTTGGTGAAAGGCGCATTAGATCAGTTCTACAATCACTATGTAGATTACTTTAATGGGATAAGAAAGTACAGCGAAGAAAAAGCTAATATCTTTTCTGCACCTCCTGTATTTATTGTGGTTTGCAACAACACGTCTGTTTCAAAGGAAGTGTACAAATACATTGCGGGTTACGAATACGAAAATGAAGCAGGCGAATTAGTTACCGTATCGGGTGCGAAAGAATTGTTCTCCAATTACGATATCTCAACTAACCGACCTCTTAAAAGACCTCCGACACTTCTCATTGATAGCGATGCTTTAGAAAACGGAGAACAAATCAATGACGAATTCAAAAAGATATTTGAATCCGAGATAGAAGAATTTAAAAAAGATTATGCACGCATTCACGGACAAGGCAGCACAGAAAATATCACAGACGCAGAAATACTTCGTGAAGTAGTTAATACGGTTGGTAAGCAAGGCAGGCTTGGTGCACACATTCGTTGCGTGGTCTCTGTTTCTATGCTTACGGAAGGTTGGGATGCAAACACCGTAACGCATATTATGGGTTTGCGCGCATTCGGTTCTCAATTACTTTGTGAACAAGTTGCAGGACGTGCGTTGCGAAGAATGAACTATTTACTAAAAACATATAGAAAGGACACAGGCGAAGAAGTCTCTGAAAAAGAAAAGCATAAGTTCAAGGCTGAAAACCTGATTGAAAAGTTTCCTCCTGAATATGCACACATTATTGGCGTCCCTTTCAAACTTTTCAAAGGCGGTAAGTCAGAAGCTCCTGCCGAGCCTGTAGATATTACTCATGTTGCAGCGATACCCGACAGACAAAAAGAAATGGAAATTGAATTTCCTAACCTGATCGGCTACCGAGTAGAGAATCACGATGGCAGTATAAAATATGATTTTACTAAAATCGAGAACTTTGAAATAGACGGTTCCAAGTTTCCAGTAGAAACAACAATGGCAAGTCCTATCTCTGCCACCGAAGAAAAGCTTCAGGTAAAATCTGTGCTGGAGAAAAGAGACAAAGAATTAATTTTCGCCATTACCAAAGAGTTAATCAAATACCATTTTAGCGATGAAGAAGGAAACCCAAGCTTTCAACGCTTCAACAAGCTAATGAAGATTGTGGAAGAATGGTACAATACAAAAGTCATTCTGCTTAACATCCAAGATCAACGATACAAAAGACTTCTTTACTTCGAAAAGCCCAAGAAAATAGTAGACCACATTGCGCGGGGCATCAATCCTCACATCAATACCATTGAACACATCCGCCCCGTATTCAATTACTACAACAAGTTCAGCAGTACCAAGTATGTCAATGGCAATACCATCAAAGAGGTGTACTCAACCAAACGCAGCCATGTAAACTATGTAGTGATGGATAGCGATTGGGAAGCCATTGCCGCAAAGACATTGGAAGAACTAAAAGTAGAGAGTTATGTAAAGAATCAGTTCTTAGGCTTCACCGTTCCGTATGCAATGGATGGAAAAGACAGGCAATACTATCCCGACTTTATTGCAAGGGTAAAAGGTAAAGACGGAAAAGTTAAAAACCTGATTATCGAAATCAGCGGCATGAGCAAAGACAAAGAAGAAAAAAAATGGTTTGTAGAGAACCGTTGGCTGCCAGCCGTAAACTCCTTAAAAGATAAATACAACTATGCCGAGTGGCACTTCATTGAGGTAGCAAATGATATACGCAACATTAAGAACCAATTGATCGAGAAAATAAGCTCCATTTAAATGGCAAAAATCGTTGTTCGGAATCTAAAGAGTGTTGGCTATATGGAATTCGTTATTCCTGTCGGTGGCGTTCATGTCCTTACAGGTATTAATGGTTCTGGTAAGACTACTCTTCTAACCTGTCTGCTTAGAATTGCAGATCGTTATGCATTTCAACGACACTTTAAAACAACGCGAAATAATCAGTTTGATAATTTTTCGCAATCAGAAATCACGTATTCAAATAACACAAGCTCTGTTACATATAAATATACTGATCCGAGATGGAATCCGAATCCTTGGAGGAGTTCCTCAGTACTTCAAAACCTAGGGTTTAACAACAGTATCTTTATTTCTTCGACCGTTGAAAGATTTTACGTTCAAAATGCCGACCTAAACACAAGAGGCATTTCAAGCGCATCTACTTTTTTCAAGGATTCAATGAATGAAATCTTCGAAACGAATAGGTATAATGATTTGAGGAGGAAAAAACTTGATGGTAGAGGACGTGGAAGAGGAAGATGGAATTATGGATTTCTTATGCCAATTAGTAATGTCAGCGGGCAAAATAGATACTACACTGAGAAGAATTTCAGTCTCGGAGAAATATTAATATTGAACGCCTTATTTCAATTGGAAAGTGTAGTTAATAATTCTCTCGTTTTAATTGATGAAGTTGAACTTGCTTTGCACCCCCGAGTGCAGGTCAAGTTTTTGCGTTTCTTAGAGAAAATCGCAACTCAAAAAAACCTCACTGTAATTATCTCAACTCATTCAAGTAGTTTAATAAAGTCTGCCCGCAAGTTAATTTATGTTGAAAAGGACAGGACAACAGGTAATGTAAATGTAGAGTATGACTGCTATCCAGCGATAGCTCTACAAAATGTAGCTGTTTCAGAGGAGGTACAACCAGACATAGTATTCTTTGTAGAAGATGAGTATGCTAAATATATCCTAGAGTCTCTCTTAAATTATTATTTCAGAGTAATTAATACCACTAGACGTCCAATTCTGAAAATACTTCCTGTCGGTGGATGGCAGCAGACAATCAGATTTGCTGTAGCTTCTTCACAATACTTAATACCAGATAACACAAGGGTATATGCAGTTTTAGACTCAGATGCAGAGGCAGATATTCAAGCAATTCAAGCGGACAACACTAGAAGTCAAAGCCAGCAAGAATTACTTAATTTATATAATGCTAATAATGATAAAATAAAATTCTTACCAATAACACCAGAACAGGGATTGGTTGATCTTTTAAACACCAATTCGCAAAACCATGTTCAGCCTTTGCAAGATCTTTTCAATGAAGTTTTTGATATTTCACAAATTATTCTTGCTGAAACTCAACGTGGAGTAACTTATAAAACAAACTTACGCCAGGCAGCGAAACAACGTATTCCATTTTACATAGATGAGTTAAAGCAGAGGACGAATAGAGACTTGAACTACGTTAGAATTAAACTTGCTGAATACTACGCAGCAAGTTATTGTCCTGCAAATCACCCTGAACTTCAACAGACATTCAATCCCATCTTCAATTAGTAATATCATGGCCAAGAAAGTAGAATCCATAAAACACAAAGCCGACAAACGCGCACACATCCCTAGCAAAGAAGAAGCTGGCTATGAAGATGCAAACGAAAAGGTAAGTAAGGGCAAAAAAGTATTGGAGTTGCCTAAGAACCCCGTTACCCACCGTGGCCAAGACCCTGAATTGTATTGGATGAACAAATACGGTAATGACGACCGAGATGAGCTTTTGCGAGTGGACATCCGTAGCCTTTACCGCCACGAACACATTGCGCCCGAAACATTAATTAAAAGACTGCACAAAGTTACCGAAGAGAAAAGCAGCCAGATAGATTTGTTCAGCGTAAATGAACTCTTTGGCAATGCACTCGACAAAGATGAAATAGAAAAAGTAAGCGAATACTACCACCACCAAGACGGATGGACAAACCGCCTCATACAAGGCGATAGCCATCTGGTAATGGCAAGTTTATTAGAACGCGAAGGTATGGCAGGGCAAGTACAAACAATTTATTTTGATCCTCCTTATGGAATTAAATATGGAGGCAACTGGCAAATAAAGCTCAACAACCGTGATGTAAAAGACGGCAACGATGAGGCTTTAACAGGTGAACCAGAACAAATAAAAGCCTTTAGAGATACTTGGGAATTGGGTGTGCATTCTTACTTATCTTATTTACGTGATCGTTTATTAATTGCTAAAGAACTCTTGAACGATAGTGGTTCTTGCTTCTTGCAAATTGGTGACGAAAATATACATCTCGTAAGAAGTGTAATGGATGAAGTTTTTGGAAGCGAAAACTTTATGTCATTGATTACTTTCAAAAAGAATTTACCACTCGGAAGTACTGGACTAGCGGGTATATCAGATTACATTATTTGGTATTGTAAAGATCAAACTAAAGTGAAATTCCGTAAACTTTATGAAGACAAACCAGCAGGATTAGGGACAGGTTACACTTGGGTTGAATTAGAAGATGGATCACGAAGAAAAATGACTTCTGAAGAGAGAAGGGATATGACACTTCTTCCGAATAAATCTCGAGTGTTTTTTACAAGCGATTTAGCGTCATCAGGCTACACTCCTTCTTGTATGTACGATTTTGAATTTGAAGGAAAGATTTTCAAATGTGGCGCAAGAAGTTGGAAAACAAATAAAGTGGGAATGCAAAAACTTATTGAAAAGAAAAGGATTATTGCACCCGGGAAACTGCCAACTTTTGTAAAATACTTCGATGATTTTCCAGTCCAAGAGATTCATAATATGTGGGATGATACACATGGTGCATCCGATATAAAATATGTTGTGCAAACTTCTGTTAAGCCTATTCAGAGATGTTTGCTTATGACAACAGACCCTGGAGATTTAGTATTAGACCCAACTTGCGGCAGTGGAACAACCGCATTTGTAGCAGAACAAACTGGAAGAAGGTGGATAACCATTGATACAAGTAGAATTGCTTTGAATATTGCTAAGCAAAGACTAATGACATCCGTTTTTCCTTATTATAAATTGTATGACGAAACTAATAGTGATATCCGTCAAGGATTTGTTTATCGAAGCGTTCCTCATATTACTTTAGGTTCAATTGCAAACAATGAACCTGCTTCAGAAGAAACTTTATATGACCAGCCAATTGAAGATAAAAGTAAACTTCGCGTAAGTGGGCCGTTTACAGTTGAGACATTACAAAACTTTGAACCCATTAGTCCCGAAGAGTTAGACGATGAAGTAAGGGTAAACGAAGAAGAAGGTGCATTCGAAGAAGTGATCAAACAACATTTGGTAAGTGCAGGTATTAAGAACGGTCGCAAAGATGAGATGGTAGTTTTCCGCAGTGTAGAACTACTAAGTCATTCCTATTTACATGCAGAAGGTTTCTACATGAATGGCGTTGGTGAGAAGAAAGCTTATTTCCACATCGGCCCGAAGTTCGGCACAGTAAGTAAAAACGCAGTTAACGAAGCGATAAAAGAATGCAGAATAAGAGGCGATGCTGGCTGGCTAATCATCCTTGGTTTTAGTTTTGAGAGCGACATAGAAGGAGCCACACAAACTACAAGCATGGGCAAGTTTGAAGTAACCAAATGCCGCATCCACGATGATTTATTACAAGAAGGTTTAAAGAAGAAGCCTGCCAAGTCCGCTGCCTCCTTCGTTACCATTGGCGAACCGGATATTGATCTGATTAAAAAAGGAAAAGAAGTAACGGTAGAAATTAAAGGCCTAGATATTTACGACCCGATCAAAGACGAAGTAAAACCCCGCAACGTTCATGACATAGCCTACTGGATGGTAGACGATGATTATGACGGAAGTAACTTTGTAGTAAACCAAGTCTTCTTCTGCGGTGGCGATAAAGACGAATTCGATAAATGGCGCAAAGGCTTAGACAACTTAGCCAAAGACACAACCAAGAAGAAAGTAGAAAAGACTTTGAAGATTGAAATTGATGATGAAGCTTTTGATCGCCTGTATGGTCATATCTCACACCCCATCGAGATCAAAAAGAAAGGACAGAAAATAGCAGTGAGAGTGATTAGTCAGTTTGGAGAGGAGACGACTAAGGTTTTAACTGTCTGAGATGGATAACTATAAAACAATAAGTACATCTGCATATTCCGCAATGCTTGCAGACCCCATTGTTATTGAAGAGACTGGCACAACACGAAAAGTTCTTATTGTAGATTTAAATGATAGAAAAAAAGACATTGGTGAAACCGTTGGTATCACAATAGTACATCAAAGGAAAAAGGGAAATTCAGAATGGGAAAATGTAAAGAGTATTTCTTTAAGCTCATTAAAAGGCGGTGATGGTGTAAAGCTTAACCTCGATAGCAAAACGACCCGCATAGTTTATGAAGAACTAACAAAGCTATATGCTTTGGTCGATAAGGAAGGTGTAAAATATGGGATTAAAGATTTTACCGTTGCCAAAGCAGACGAACTTATTAAAGTTTCAAAAGATAGAAAAACACTTATTGAACGCCTTTTAGCAGAAGATCATGCGGACGAAGTTTGGCAAGAGCTTGTTAGTTTAAATCCCGATTTAGCCACGCGCTTGTCATTGGCAAGAGTACAAACAAATCGCGCCAAGGCATTAGAAGTTTTCAAAGCGAATTTAGAAAGCGAAAATTCTTCAGAAGCATTTTGGCAAACCTTCTTTGCGGAAAATGATTGGATTTTCGGATACGGTTTAAACTATCAGTTTTTACATCTCCTTAGTAGCCAACCTATCTATGGCGGGAGCAATTATACAGGCGCGGGAAATCAAAAAGGTGATTTCTTAATGCACTCTAAAGCTGCTGCAAAGTTTACCGTTTTAGTTGAAATCAAAACTCCTGCAACTAAACTGTTAAGCTATGATAAAAGCGAGCCGAGAAAAGTTAAAAATCCAAGAAACGATGTATGGCTTTTAAGCTCAGATTTATTAGGAGCAATAGCACAAATTCAAGTGAACACAAGAACATGGGCAATAGATTCACAAAAGGCAGAAAATGTAAGACCATTAGAGAACAACGACATTTATACCATTGAGCCGAAAGGAATCTTAATAATTGGTAACACAAAGGAGTTAAGTGGCAATGAAAGCATTATTAGTTGCTTTGAAAGCTATCGGAGAAACACGACAAACCCGGAGATTATAACATTTGACGAGCTCTATGAAAGAGCAAAATTTATTGTCAATAATAAAAGTCAAACCGAAACAATTGAGACATCGGCTCTAAACGATGACTTGCCGTTTTAGCAGCAAGTGAGGCCTAAACGCGGCAGCATTATACCTATAGAGGCCAACGTGGCTAATCCTTGTTTATGCCCAAGCTGAGAAATTCCTCTCCTCCCTCAGATTGCTAAAGATAATTTTCCTACTTGCCTCATGAAAATCTCAGAGATAGAAGCGGGGATATACAAGGTGCGTATTCATAGTGCACCGCCCTTAATAAAGCCGGATAAAAACTCACCCAAAGCGACTGCCCATCTCTTGTTTGTAAAAGGTCATGGAGAGAAGCGCACTTACCAACTTGACTTTGGATTGGCAGTTGATAGACAACATTTTCTTGTTGATGAAAGAGAATTTGAAGTTGTAAGACGAGTTCCCCAGCCAACAATAACTCGTCAATCAATATTTCTCACTTGGAGGGATGAAGAAGGAGACGATTACGTTTTCCACGCGACAGATGCCTGGCATTTGAGAACTCTGTTTGAAGAACAGCCTTTCCTTTCTGAACCATTTAATTTTAAAGCAAGGAGAAAGAGATAGGGAGGCAACTATATACAACTTGGGACAGATGATTTGGATTGCTAAAAATCACTTTCTAGGTTCGGGGTATGCTAGACCCAACGGTCAAATACATCATGAAGCAGAATACCTCGCTTATTCCCGTTTACGTTTATGAAGCATTGAGGAAAAGAAAGATCAACACACAAAAGATCGCAATGAAGCTAAAGGAGTTATACGGTGAGCATTACAGCGGCCACCAGTTCATTGAGTTTGGTGAAAAATACTTAGACCAATATTTGATCGAGAAACACCTGATAACCTTTCACGATCTCTTATTAGAAGCATTTAAGCCGATCTTGCATAGGATGAGACATCTTCATTGATTTGAGCTATAACCTAATAGAAATCATTCTATTTATTATAGTGTGGCTGTTCGGCCTGTGGCTTTGCTCTAAAGCCTATGACGTTTTGAGAGAGAAATAGACCCTTGCAGTTTCTCAACTAAGAAGCCCGTTCAACCGACCTTGGCAAGATCGTTCCCATTTCCATCATCAAAGAATTTAGACCAATTGAGGCAGGGTAATTTTTTAAAACATCAATCAATACCAAAGCCTGAACCTTGTCAAATTTGATTTTTACTTCAGTCTTTCTGGAGTCAAGCATCATGTACTCTTTAGTTCGCAGCTTCATGTACAATTGTCTAAGGATGTAAGCGGAATAGTATCGCTCTCTGGTAAGCTTGGAATCATTGGTGGATGAAACAGAAATGATAGCATTCAATAACTCCCGCAATGTTTCCAAGTCGAGCCGGACAGACTTTGTAAGTAGCATTCTTAGTGAGTTGTAAATGTTTCACTATAAGGCGCATCTCTCTTTACGACCTCAAATCGCTTTTGACGGAAGATGATTGAATAGTCTCTCATGTACTCGCACAGAGTACATGCCGCCAAAGCGTCAAGGTGAAGGTGGCCATGTTTCCTCTCAAAATCATGAATGGTTTGTAAGGTATATGCCACCCCTTCAGCAAATTCCTGTGTTTGATTCATCGTTTTGTGAAATATTTTTCCTTGTACTTCCTGTAGAAATTCTCAATTGCTTCGATTTCTTCCTTCCCGTCTTGGCGAAGCTTGTACACATAGGCGTTCAGATCATTCATTGAACCGAAGCGAGGTGCTTCCAAATACAAAGGATCGAAGCGCGGAGCACGTGTGCGTACTTCAAGTGCATTGACTATGGCGGTCGCATCAATGCCTTTGCGGATCATATCGTAGAACCGATAAATGAAGGCGAAGAATTTTTTATTGTCCATCCACTTTTGATCAGGCCATTCGGCAAAGTCATAGTAGAGGTTCACAATCGGCTCGTACCGCTCATTCCTTTTTTGAAAATATTCGACCCGGTCAACTTCTGTAATCTTTGGGTTAGTTGTTTTCTTGTCGAGATAGCCGTTTTTGAAATCGCGAAGAATCCAGTTTGTTAGTAGGTCAGTCTTGTCCCTACGCTCGTTGTTTTTGTATTTCTTGCTGTAGCCAGTGAAGGCATAGCCATTGCAACAATAGATTTGGCGCATAAACGTACTGTTGGCCTTATCCCATATTGCTTCATTTTTGTTTTGATTCATGTCTTAAAAATTTTGTGCCTCCTAACGTTTACTGAAAACGGTTTCTTGAAAACGTTTACTTACGGTCGTAATCGAAACCCTACTACGGAGAACGCTAGAAAACATTTTTGATTAAAATGTATTCCCCAAACAGAGAACTGCTTAAGGGGGCAGAAAAAAAAATTGCCTTGGCAATAGTTTTCCTGAGTTGCTCATTTTTTAGAAATGAGCTTCTTATAAAAATGCAATTGCACACCTTAGCTGTCGATGTGCCATTGCCGATATGGTCTTAGTGGTTCAGGGGCTGCGTGTTTGGTGAAGTCGCTTCATGCAGCTATTGATTTACGGATTTTGTGATCGTTAAAATGATTGGCATTCGACTCGTCTTTAATTTGTTGGCGAATACGAGGAAGCTCACTTGTGAGAATTTTCCACTGACCTCCGTCACCCGCAGGCTGCATGGCTTTGAGCTTGCCTGTTTCGCACAAATGGCGCACATGACTTGGACTCCAACCTAACCCTTCAGCAAATTTTTTTACCGACAAATACTTTTTGTTGGGAGTAGCTATATCTTGAACAAGTTCCATCAACTCGTTAATGCGCTGTTCTTGTCGGCTAATTAATTCCACAAGCAACTGCGTATCGGGTGATATGATCAATTTCTTGTTCACTTTACTGGAATTGCATAAAGGACTTGTTCATCCTTTGTAAGATTGCGGTCGCCTTCTTCGGCCATCAACTGCATTATCGACTTCGCGGCTTGTTGTAGTACTACTATATCATTGTACTTGAAGCTGGCTACATGATTGCGGATAACCATTTGTTGTTGATCAATGGCTTGGTTCAGTTGCTCTAATAAAGCACTGGCCATCATAAGTTGTAAAAGGTTTTAAGTTGCCGATTGTTGGTAAGGTGAGTACAAAAAGAAAAACCAGACAGTGAATCTGTCTGGCTTATTCTGTTCTTCTGAAGCCTTCGGGGAATCAGAACTGCAAACCTCACGTATGACACAGAATAATCTGTGGTGAGAACTATACTTGGATTACCGTGTGTCATACAAAACTTTTCGCTTACAGTTTTTTTCTTAACTTTTACCTTCATGCCCCGAAGCATGGAACAAACGTACAATATAATTTATCATTGTGTACAATATAATTGTACACAATTGTTAGAAACAAACGCAAACTGTTGACTATCTGTAGAATAATATTTATCATTATACCATGAACAAGATCAACATTGGAGCTGAAATCAAAAAAGTCGCAGACACACGCAGAATAGGAGCGACTGAATTGGCCAAGGAACTTGGCAAAACAAGATCCAATGTGAACGATATTTTCAAGCGCAAGACAATAGACACAGACTTGCTCTACCAACTCTCCACAATACTGAATTTTAATTTCTTTGAATTGTACGCTACTTCGCTCAGACTCAAAGCAGGTCTGGAACACGGAATTAAGGACGCTGACGAAAGTATCCTCAATAAAAAATTGAAGACACATGAAAAGAGCGCAGCCCTACAGAACAAATACATCAATCTGTTGGAAGAAAAAATAACTTCACTCCAGAACGAAACTGGAAAGAAAGTGGAGAAATCAAAAAGGTAAATCTCAGCTTAAATATAAAAGCAATAGTTCTACTTGAACTATTGTCAATTCAGTTCGAGTGTAGGCGATAGGGTCAATGTCAGCCATTAGCCCATCGTTAACTTCCTTGGTAACTTCCAAGCATTCCGTTAAGTACTGTTGAATAATTTTAGGATTGATTCCGCACTCCTCAAGTTTTCCTTTCAGCATAAAAAAAATAGTAGTCGAGCGAAAAAAATTACGGTCGCACGATAATGGTGCAATAACGGTAAAGTTCAAGAAACGTTAAACATAATATTGAGCCAGAATTCGCGTTAAATCGGATTTGCAATCGCGCTTTAAGAATCCTTAGCGACCTGTAAAAAACTGGTTAAAGTCAACGTGAAAAACCCCGTATTTACAGGGGAAAATTCACGGGACTCTCCATTTGCTTTTCATTTGGAAACATGAGCTTTTTTGCGGTTGAGTCCCTAGACCAAAAATCCTTTTAATTTCATTCATGCGGGCGTTTAAAGTTCTTTGTATCTTGCTTGGCGCTCATTGTTTTACTATTAACGAAGAATACTCAAAAAATAGTGAGGCATCTCTATGGTATGTATAAAGCAAAACGGTTTTGATCCATCGAGTTTAGACTGAATTAATTTCGGTTCATTAATCTTCAGTTGAAAACATAAATGGCAAAGAGCTGATGTTTAAACGTAACCCTAATGTAACCTTATGATAGTAACTAATTGTTTGTCAATGCGTTTATTATTTCTCATAATCTGAGGGTCGCTGGATCGTTCCCAGCAGGGCCCACTTTTTAAAATAA
>CBRFFM010000026.1:0-32610 GCA_967789005.1 uncultured bacterium
ATGGAAAAAAAGTGACGGGTCGAAAAATGGAGAAGATTACTATCCATTCGGTTTGTCTTTTAACTCATACTCGAGGGAGAATAGTTTAGTGAACAAAAGGAATTTGTTTCAAGATCAAGAACACATTGATGACCTTGGTTTAAACTGGGATTCATTTAAGTGGAGAAATCATCAACCAGATATTGGAAGGTTCTTTAACATTGATCCTCTTGCCGCCAAGTATGTGTACAACAGTCCTTATGCGTTTAGTGAGAATCATGTTACATCCCATGTGGAGTTGGAGGGACTGGAGAAAGTGAATTTTATGATTGCGCGATTTGAGCCTAATCAAACCGAATTTAGAAGCCCGAGCCAAGGTGGTAGCACCACAACAAATACGACATTTGGAAATGTTGGTAGCGGGAAAACAAATGAGCTATTAAGTTTCCAAGTGGATTTGAAGACCGGTGAACATGGGATTACTCAAGCAAGAGATGATAACAAAAATTTCCTTGTAGCTTTTAAGGATATGCTAACGGGTGGTTCAGCTACAGGACTGGATCACACTTTGAAAGTTGAAATAGGTGAAAATGGTTTTAACATAACAGGTACTATTGATGGTTCTGGTTTTTCAATTTCTGGTAATGTTACAAAAGATAAAATCAACATGACTACTGAAATGACCAATGTGCCGGAAGGAGACGGTGCGGTAATCAAAATGGGAGGAGAACTTAGTCAGACGCCTACTGATGGAAATGTTGTTGGAACAAAGCAAAGTAACGGATGTGTAGTTATTTGTGGTGGTGAGGGTTCAGGAAAACAGCAATCATCAACGGGCTATTCTACAAGCACTACAGGAGTAACTAACATTCAAGATAGCGATGCAAATAAAAATTTATCGACCAAGAAGAACTAAAGCCATACTGGCTGTTTTAGTATTCACTCAAATTATTTTTGCAATATACCTTTACGTTTCTTGGTCAACGATCAAGGAGAAAATTAATGAGGTTGACGCCAATGTGATCAAACAGAAAACTTCAATTCTTGAATCAAAAGGTTCATTGAATGAAGAATCGTTTAATGAATTCAAATTAAGATCTGAAAATACCTTGAACTATACAGGATTGATCTATGACAGAGTCCAACGGGATATAAACAAGCTGCCTGTTGTGTTGTTTATCTTATTAGTACTAATATTTTTTTTATGGAGGTCCCTACCTTTGAATAACGAGTGATCCTAAAGTTCAAACCCAATCGTTGAAGGTGGTCGCTGACCAACTCATAAACTGAAATGAAAAACCCAGCCGATGCGCTGGGTTTTGTTTTTAAATGGGAAAGCCTCATCCTTCTTCGCAGAGTCACCTGTTTCAGGGACTCTGCGCGAGTGAAAGAAAATAGTTTAATTTAGCTTCATGAGTGTACGAAGCGAGATACCCTACCATGATGGTATTTACTTTATTACAATAACCTGCACCGAATGGCTTCATCTCTTTGAAATAGCCAATGGATATGATTCAGTTTATAAGTGGTTTGACCATTTAAAAAGTCAAGGTCATTATATTTCTTCTTCGCAGAGTTACCCGTTTCGGGAACTCTGCGTGAGTGAAAGAAAATAGTTTAATTTAGCCGGATGAGTGTACGAAGGGAGATACCAGATTATGATGGCATTTACTTTGTCACTATTACTTGCACCGAATGGCTTCATCTCTTTGAAATAGCCAATGGATATGATTCAGTTTACAAATGGTTTGACCATTTAAAAAGTCAAGGTCATTATATTGTTGGCTACGTAATTATGCCGAATCACCTTCACGCTTTGATTGGTTTTAGAAATACACAAGGTGAAAGCATCAACAAAATCATTGGAGAAGGCAAGCGGTTCATGTCGTATTCCATTGTAAAGAAACTGAAGGAGAGGAACGCGAGCGATGTATTGTTACGTCTGACTTCACAAGTCAACACCACAGATGGTAAACGCGGAAAATTGCATCAGGTATTCGAGCCTTCATTCGACTGGAAAGAATGCAGGGGCAATAAATTCATCGACCAAAAGCTTGACTATATTCATGCTAACCCTTGTCGTGGATCATGGGAATTGGTGACGGAAGAGCACGAGTACCTACACAGTTCAGCGAAATATTATGTAACGGGAGGACAGGGTGCATACACTGTTACGAATTATTTAGAACTTGAAGACATTGACCTGACGAAGTCGCTCTGATTTCAGAGAGCGCAGAGTCCCTGCGACAGGTGACTCTGCGAAGAATTAAAAACCGTAAACTTATTTTAGGACGAGACATGACAAAGGAAGCGCAGAGTCCCTGAGGCAGGTGACTCTGCGAAGAATTGGTGATGAAAGCATCGATGAGTTTTTTGACCATGTTGGTCTTCTTCGTCCAAATCCTCAATGGCTTTGAATTGATTGATAAGATCGGCATCCGAGAGTTTAGCTTTAGCTTTTCATCAGAAGCCCCGTAGATCAGGAAGTCGAGACACCCAGTGCATCAGGAGAATGATATGTTGGGTGCCGTGAGAGACCGAGGACACCCTAACTACCTGCAATAATTCCTCATTCCAAATTAAATTGCGATTTTGCAGGTCATGAAAATCTCTCTTCTCACCGTTTCATTCAACTCGGCTGCAACCATTGGCGATACCATAAAGTCGATTCGTTCTCAAGATTATAAAGACATAGAATACATCGTTGTGGATGGTAATTCTAAAGACAACACCATCAGTATTATTAAGTCCAATGAAGATGTGATCTCCAAATGGATCAGTGAGCCTGATAAAGGAATTTATGATGCGATGAACAAAGCCATGAAGATGGCAACCGGTGACGTGGTGGGGATTCTAAATTCAGATGACTATTATTCAGATACAACAATTATTTCCCAAATAGCTGCGGCCTTTGCAGATGCTTCTGTTGATGCAGTGTTTGGTGATTTGGTTTTTGTTGACCCCAACGATTTGTCTAAAGTGGTTCGTACCTATTCATCCGCTCACTGGAACCCGAACAAATTTGCATGGGGTTTCATGCCGGCACATCCTACGTTCTTTGTGCGAAGAAAATATTATGAGCAGTTTGGTTTATTTAAAACCGATTACAAAATCGCTGCCGATTACGAGTTGTTGATCCGCTTTCTCAAAGTGAATAACCTAAAATATAAATACCTTCCTTTAAAGATGGTGGTCATGCGCAAGGGGGGGGTGAGTTCGCGTAACCTGATGAGCAACGTCATTTTGAATAATGAAATTATGCGCGGCTGTCGCGAGAATGGGATTTATACAAATGCGTTCATGGTGTACAGCAAATATTTCCGTAAACTTTTTGAGTTGTGGCAATGAATATATTAATCACCGGTATCTCCGGATTTGTGGGCACCAACCTCGTGGAATATTTCAAGAGTCATAAGGAAATCAAGGTTTGTGGTCATAGCCGGAAAAGGAATTTAGGGGTAGCGTATCTTGATGACTACTCAGCAAAGACGTTGAACGATCATCAAATCAATGCGGTGATTCATCTCGCAGGCATTGCACACGATCTGAGTAATCAATTCAAGCCTGAGGATTATTACAAAGTAAATTATGAAGGAACTAGAACGCTAGTAGATGAAGTATTAAAATCCAACGTAGAGAAGTTCATTTATGTAAGTTCGATTAAGGCGCTGTGCGATACGTCATCGATGCCGGCTGACGAAACGATGACGCCCAATCCTGTTACAGATTATGGAAGATCGAAGCTCAAAGCTGAAGAATACATTGATGCAAAAGAGTGGGGGAGTAAATCATTTTATATTCTCCGTCCTGCCATGATTCATGGTCCTGGAAATAAGGGAAACCTGAATTTGTTGTATAGGTTTATGAAATCAGGAATGCCCTTTCCGTTTGGCGCATTCCATAATCAAAGGTCGTTTCATAGCATTGATAATTTTTGTTTTGTGGTGCAGTCGTTGATGGAAAAGAAAATGGAATCAGGTATTTATCACCTGGCCGATGAAGGATTCTTATCTACGGTTGAATTATATCAATTAATTTCGAAAGCCTTGAACCGGAAGGCACGGGTGCTGAAGATTCCAAAAACATTTATAGAACTTTCTGCCTCATTACTAGGAAGGGGAGCAATGGTATCTAAACTTACAGAGGACATGATGATTTCGAATCAGAAGATTGTTACTGCTATCGGATCTAAATTGCCGGTGAGTTTACAAGAAGGGTTAATCAAAACAATTCGTTCGTTCGATGGAAAGTAATTCGTGGATGAGTTTGGCATTATCTTCAGTGGCCATGGTCATTGCAGAGCTGGTTTATTTTAAAGTGGCAGATCGTTTCAATATCATCGACAAACCGAATGAGCGAAGCTCTCATGTTCATCACACCATTCGTGGGGGAGGAGTGATTTTTATTTTTGGAGTGTTGCTTTGGTTCTTACAAAGTGGATTTCAATGGCCGCTGTTCGTACTTGCATTGGTACTCATTGCAATCATTAGCTTTCTGGATGACGTTACCTCACTCCATGCCGGTATTCGATTTTTGTTTCACCTCACCTCGATGTTGCTCATCATTTACCAGCTTTGGCCGTTACCCTGGCCAATGTATCTATTGGCGATAGCGGTGATCTTCTGTATAGGCACGCTCAATGCATTTAATTTTATGGATGGCATCAACGGTATTACGGGAGTCTATGCGTTGGTTACGCTTATCACTTTTGGATACATCAATCAATATGTCATTACATTCACCGACTGGTCTTTTATCTTATGGATGTCGGTAGCCGTAGTTATCTTTCTTTTTTTCAATTTCAGGAAAGTGGCAGCTTGTTTTGCGGGCGATGTGGGCAGCGTGACTATCGCCCTGGTACTCATCTTTGTTTTGCTCCAACTCATTCGCACCACCGGAAACTTTCTGTGGCCATTGCTTTTCCTGGTTTATGGAACGGATTCAATTATCACCATCATTTATCGTCTCAGGCGAAAAGAGAATATCTTCCAGGCTCACCGAACGCATCTGTTTCAATACCTCTCCAATGAAATGAAGATACCTCACTTGTCTGTTTCTTTGATCTACGGTGTAGCACAGGGAATCATTAATGTGATTGTAATTGGTTGTCTGACAACATCAAATTACTTGATGACCATCGGAGTGGCATTACTATTTATGATCATCTATTTTTTTGTTCGAAGTAAAGTGACATCCAAAATCAAGGTGTCAGCTCAAAGCGGATCAGATGTATAAGAATTACCTCAAACGTGGTTTTGATATTTTGTTCTCGTTAACAGCAATGCTGCTTTCAAGTTGGCTGATGTTGATCATCGTAATTGGTTATGTTCTTCTATTGCAGTTTCCCATACTGTTCAGACAGGAAAGGATTGGTTTCAATAACCATCGCTTCGTCATTTATAAGTTTCGCACCCTGAGTACTTCAGATCATTTGGAAAATCAAAGTAGAAGATTTTGGTGGGGTGATGTATTGCGCTTCTTATCTCTCGATGAGTTGCCGCAGCTCTGGAATGTGTTGAAAGGAGACATGTCAGTCGTTGGCCCCCGGCCGCTGCCGGTTGAGTATTTACCTTTATACTCAGAAGAACAGAAACGCAGGCATGAGGCGAGACCGGGAATTACCGGTTGGGCACAAGTCAACGGCCGCAACTCCATTTCATGGAAAGAGAAATTTGAACTTGATTTGCATTACGTCAACAATATTTCATTTCAACTTGATTGGTTGATCCTATGGAAAACATTTTTGGTTTGGATTTCCTTTCACAAAGATGTCTCTTTGGCCGAGCAAAAATTCGGAGGAAACGAAACCACAACTAACGAACAACGAACAACTAACAACGAATAATAATTTCAATGAACGAACGCATTTATCTATCCCCTCCGCATCTCTCGGGTGACGAACTGAAATTTGTTCATCAGGCATTTGAATCCAATTGGATTGCCCCCGCAGGGCCTGCCATTCATTCTTTTGAAAAGCATCTGGCCGATTATAATTCGATCGAACATTGTGTAGCATTAAGTTCAGGTACAGCTGCTATACACCTCGCCTTGATTATATTGGGAATAGGTAAAGGTGATGAAGTGATTTGCTCGACCTTCACTTTTTCAGGTTCATGCAATCCCATCGTTTATCAATCGGCCGTTCCGGTCTTTGTTGATTCTGAGAGTGAAAGTTGGAACATGGACCCGCAGTTATTAGAGCAGGCCATCAAAGAAAGAATCAAGTTAAAGAAGAAGCCCAAGGCAATTATTGTTGTTCATCTTTTTGGAATGCCTGCCAGGATGGAGGAGATCATGTCGATAGCAAGGCAATATGAAATCCCCGTCATCGAAGATGCGGCTGAGGCTCTGGGTTCGGAATATCAAAACAGAAAAGCAGGAACCATTGGCGACATAGGTGTTTTTTCCTTTAATGGAAACAAGATCATCACTACCTCCGGGGGCGGAGCGATGATTTCAGAAAATAAGAAATGGATTGAACGCGCACGATTTCTCTCCAGTCAGTCGCGGAGCCCTGCGCCACATTATGAGCACAAGGAGATTGGCTTTAACTATCAGCTAAGTAATATCTGTGCCAGCATTGGGTTAGGGCAAATGTTAGTGCTCGATGAACGCGTGAATGCACGTAGAAAGATTTTTGATTGGTACAAGCAGCGGCTTGCCGATTCTGTTTTTGTTTTTCAACCGGAAATGAAAGAAGCAAAATCTAACCGGTGGCTGACTACAGTTCATATAGAGTCAAACAAGGAAAATATCTCTGCCGAGGGAATACGAGAGACATTGGAAAAGAAAAACATTGAGACTCGACCACTATGGAAGCCGATGCATCTGCAGCCGGTGTTTAAAAATGCGCCTTCTTACTTGAATGGCGTATCTGAATCTCTTTTTGAAAACGGATTATGTCTTCCCTCAGGAAGTAATTTAAGCGAAGAAGACCTCGAGTTGATAGCCGGATCAATTCTGTCAGTGATCAGTTGATCAAGTTCGATGAGACTCTGGTCGCTTCACCCTAAATACCTCGATACAAAAGGATTGGTGGCGCTATGGCGCGAAACACTTTTGGCAAAACATGTGCTGGAAGGAAAAACAAAAGGATACAAGAATCATCCGCAGTTGAACCGGTTTAAGGATTCAAGAAACCCATTGTCCTACATTAACTTCTATTTGAAAGAGATACATCAAGAGTCCGTTAAGAGAGATTACAATTTTGATCAGAGCAAGTTTTTGTCAAGAGCCCGGCCTGATAAGATAGCTGTTACCCGAGGACAGCTTGAATATGAATTTGAACATTTGCTACGCAAGCTTGAAGTACGTGACCTGAGATTATACAAGGAACTTAAAGACGAGGATAGAATTGTGCCTCATCCACTTTTCAAGGTAGTGAAAGGCGATATCGAACCTTGGGAGATTATCGCGTGACTATTTCAACTTCCCTTTAGCTTTTGCTTTCTCCAGGTTTTCTTTCATGCGGAACTTCACTATCCTTGATATCAAACCAAGAGGCATTGGTTTGTCTAACGGAAATTTTACCGAGCCCTTAGCGCCATCATAAACCGAGAGCTCCTTCTCGAACGCCCTCATAGCTGTTGGGATCGGATAAAAGCCAATGTGGTTTTTCCATCCCGCAAAATAAACCAGGTTGCCGTAGTACTTAAAGGCGGGCATTTGATAACTAATGATCTCCTCTGCTTTGGGTGCGGCTTTTTTAATAGTAGCTCGCACTTTTTCTAAAGCGGACTGTACATCTTCAGGAAAGCGAGCAATGTACTCGTCTATGTTTTTGGGTTTGGCTGTTGATTTCATAATAGTATTATTTCATAGGAGAATAGCTTAGAAGTATAACACCACTTTTGAAGACTCTGGAGGCAGTCAGCGTAAGGTCAAGTTTGTTTTTTATGTTATGGAATATTGGAGTACCGCTGCCCAGTGCTACAGGGTCAATCATGATTTCGTAGTGATCAATGAGCCCATGCTCAGCAAATAAGGTAACAATGCTGCCGCTGCCGAGTATAGTCAAATTAGTTCCGTCAGCCTTTTTCATTTTCTTCATCTCTTCCACTATGTTACCGCCAATCACTTGTGTGTTTTTCCAATCCGCTTTTTTTAGAGTTTGAGAGAAAACAATTTTGGAAGAGTTGTTCATTCCTTCTGCAACAGTGGGATCGTTTTGCTTCGCCATTGGTGTAGGCCAATAGCTCGCCATCATTTCATATGTCTTTCTGCCGAAGACTAATGTGCTTTCGGCTTCCATACTGTTGGCTGCATATTCATTTTCTTCGGCTCCGTGCCTGTGCCAACTGATGTCTTCTTTGGCTCCTTTATAGAAACCATTCAAGGTAATGAAAGTGAATGCTGATAATTTTCTCATAACTTAACGCTTAACTTCATAATGAAGAACTACTATTCCGCAATCGAAAGCAGTAGACTTCCTCAATTGCAAATTCTGCATGTTCTTCAATGATTTGAAAATGGTCATTCCATTGCCCCGGGCAGCCGGATTGATAAACAAATAATATTCATCAATCAGTCCTTCGCCAATCAGGCTCGAAACAAATCCACTTCCGCCATACACAATAATGTCTTTACCTGATTGCTTCTTAAGCTGATTGACTTCGTCTGCAAGATTTCCTTTCGCCAATTTTGTATTGTTCCATTCGGATTTGTCAAGGGTTTTACTGAAAACAACCTTGGGAGTCTCCACCATTATTCTTGCAAATGGATAGCTTTCGTCTCCTTGCGGAACACCTTCCCAATGTTTGACAAATCCGTCCGTCATCTTACGACCAAGTAAAATAGTGTCTACCGAACTGTGGATATCATTTACAAAAGTCTTGAGTTTATCATCCCAGTTCCAAACCATAAAATCCATTTCACCATTAGGTCCGGCATTGAATCCATCGACAGATAGTTGCACTTGTAGCTTTAATTTTCTCATGTATTGTGTTTGATTAGATCGTTTTGAATATAGGTCTTAAATCTTATGTCTAAAGTCTATTGGAGTTCTTCACAATAGAATCCTTTTAGCTTAAGTGTTTCTTCGATTCTCTTTCCCATGTCAACAGCACTTTCAATCCTTAATATCCGATCGCAATCGTCAAGATCAAAATTGATTTTGCAATCTGGGAAGAGCAACAGCAGCTCCATTTTTACTTTTGCTGCCGTTTGCTTGCGGTCAATATTGGTTTTAAAAACTTCAACCATCATACGCTTTCTGTAAAGCATTGATATCAAGTTTTCGCATTTTTAACATTGCCTGCATCACACGTCCGGCCTTTGCCCGGTCTTTGTCATTCATCAGTTTACTTAAGATTGGAGGCACGATTTGCCATGACAAACCATATTTATCTTTCAGCCATCCGCACATCGATTCTTGTCCACCGTTGGAGGTAAGCTTTGCCCACTTTTCATCGATCTCTGCTTGTGTATCGCAGCTTACGAAAAATGAAATCGCCTCAGTGAACTTAAACAACGGCTCTGCGTTGAGCGCATAAAATTCCTGACCATCCAAAACGAAAGTGACGGAGAATGCCTTGTCTCCCTGGCGCGTGACACTTGTCACTTTAGAATTTCTAAAAATAGAGACATAAAAGTTTGCGGCTTCTTCGGCTTGGCCATCGAACCACAGAAAGGGGGTTATTTTTTGCATAAAGGGAGGTTTAATGTGTAAAGTTTAAAGTAAGAAGTTTTATGATTTTAGTTTTGGTTCAAGCCGGACCATACACTGCACGTCTTTTTCATTAAGGTATTTTTCAACACAGCATCCGTGCGGATCAATCCGCGGATCTTGCAGAATCTTTTGAAATGTCTTTCCGATGCTTTCTAAGTGATCGGCATAATTCACAATCCTTGAGCCGATGTACTCGCCTTTTTTTACGAGGAACGTTTCAAGATTCAGTTGGTCGCCTTCACCGCCAAAAGATTCCTCAGCAGCTGCCTTGTAGATGATCTTTCCTTTTCCTCGTGGATAAGAAATCCCATAGAATTTCCTGTTGTTTTGTGTTGACAGAAGTGCAAGCAGTTTTTCATGAGCGTCAGTGATTCCCTCTGGAAATGAAGTGGCGTACACACAGACCAACTTGATATCATCGTTTAAAACGTACGTTTCCATGTGTTACGCAATTGTGATCTTGTTGTCGTTAAGTTTATGATATGAGATATACGAGAGCACGAGTATCCCCAAAATAATCAAAGGCATAATCATAAAGAAGCCAAATCCGTCCACATTGGCATGGGCAACTGAAGCGGAGATAAAATTAATGGCGAATCCAACGTACGCCCACTCTTTTACTCGGGCCGGAACTTTGGGAGTAATTAGAAGTAATCCGCCAATCACTTTGAATATGGTGAGCTGCACACGGAAGTAATCAGGATACCCCAGATGCTTGATCGACTCTACAGCCAAAGGCAAGTGAGAAGTGAGTGCTGGCATCACGGCATCAAACAGAAAGATAATTGTAGTTGAAGCCCAGTAGACGATTTTAGTTGTTTTCATAATTTGAAGTTTTGTTTGTTTCATTGAAATCAGCGGAATCATAAAATCCTTTTAATCAGCATTCAGTTTTTTGAATAATTGAGTGCCCAGTTGAACCCGAACTTGTCAGTAAGCTCACCATAAGTTGCACCCCAGAATGTTTGGTGCAAACCCATTTTCACTTTTCCTCCGTCTGAAAGTTTTTTAAAACACTCGTTGATCTCTTCATCGTTTGTGAAATTGAGGCAGAGAAAGAAGTCGTTTCCTCTAGTCTTATCTCCACACATCATATCGGAGCCCATCAATACAATCGTTCCGCTAGTCAGGCTGCTGTGCAAAATATTAGCGCCTGCCTCTGAGGGCATTTGTGCAGCCATCGGGGATTCAGAAACTTTCTGCATGACGAGCTCACCTCCCAAACATTGCTGATAGAAGGTCATCGCCTCACGGCACTGGCCGTTGAAAGTGAGATAAGGATTAAGTTGTGTTGCCATAATTTTTCTTTTTCTGATTGACAATACAAACCTACAGTCACCGATCAGGAATCGCGCTGTGTAAATACGTCATTCTAAGGGGTTGATTGCGACAGCTATGGGTTTTACATTTGTAATGATGTTAGCCATAGTCTTGTGTCTCAAGTCTAATGTTTCATGTCTATCTAAATAAATATTGAAATGAAGACAGTAACCATTCTCGTCCCAGAAACTGCCGTGTTGGCTGCGATTGTTGATCCGCGTTATATGTTCACTGCGGTGAATGAGTTCTTAAAAAGCGCAGGCAAACCTCCGTTGTTTGATGTGCAATTAGTTGGACTTACCAGGGAGGTAAAGTTGAGCGAAGGATTGTTTACCGTTCATACCGATGCAACCGTAAAGACTGCGAAGAAAGCTGACCTGGTGATCATCCCTGCGATCAGCCGTGATTTAGAAAATGCTATTAAAAAGAATAAAGAATTCTTTCCGTGGATTGTTAAGCAATATAAAAATGGGGCAGAGGTGGCGAGCTTGTGTATTGGAGCTTTCTTATTTGCATCAACCGGATTGCTGGATGGAAAGAAATGTTCTACGCATTGGTTGTTTGCCAACGAATTCAGATCAATGTTTCCCGATGTGGAATTAGTAGACAATAAAATTGTGACTGAACAAAATGGATTATACTCCAGCGGTGGTGCGAACTCTTATTGGAATTTGCTTTTGCATTTGGTGGAGAAGTACACGAGCAGAGATATGGCAATCCTCGCGTCTAAATTCTTTGTGCTTGATATTGATCGAAAGACTCAATCTCCATTCACCATTTTCAAAGGACAAAAGATTCATGAAGACACTGAAATTATAAAGGTTCAGGATTATATCGAAAAGAACTTCAATGAGAAGATAACGGTAGATGAGCTCTCAGAAGAATTTGGAATCGGCCGGAGAACGTTAGAAAGAAGATTTAAAAAAGCTACTAACAATACAGTAACCGAATACATTCAGCGTGTAAAGATTGAAGCTTCGAAGAAGGAATTGGAAACAGGCCGCAAGACTGTGAGCGAAGTGATGTATGATGTAGGCTATACGGATACAAAGGCGTTCAGGGAAGTATTTAGAAAAGTAACACAGATGTCGCCTATTGATTATAGGAAGAAATATAATAGAGAAGCCATTACAGCATAGGACATCTAATCCCATCACATTATTAAGTGTGAAATCCATTTCGCGCAATGGTCTTTTCTCAGTGCGTACCGGAGCGCGGAAGCTATAGTATTTACTTTGGCAGATTGTGTAGGCCGCGCTACAATGTTTCGGTGGTTTTGCAAACCCGCCAGCGGCTTTGCAAAACCACCGAAAGGGGATTTGTACTTCGCAGCCTACGGCTGCGTAGTTTGATACTGCATCGAGGTATGCGTAGTCGCTGGCGACTACGCACACCTCGATGCGCTTAATTGCGCGAGCATTCATTTTCAAAGCACCACGCTATTGCAGTCGCGCATATGATGTGAACAATTTCGTGGAGCTGAGGTTAAGTCTTTACTTTGCGTGTCTCTGCTTTAGAACCGAGAGCACGTCCTCTAACCGATAGTTCTTGGCCGCTAATAGAACAAGATAATGGTACATCAGATCAGCGGCTTCGTTCAGGAACAATTCTTTATTATTGTCCTTCGCTTCGATAATTAATTCCACAGCTTCTTCACCTACTTTCTGTGCAATTTTATTGATACCTGAATCAAACAACTTACTCGTGTAGGAATCAGGCTTGGGATTTTTCTTCCGCTCTTGAATGATCTTTTCTAAAAATGATATACCGCTGCCTATGTTTTTTTCTCCAAAGCAAGTATCATCACCTTTGTGGCAAACGGCACCTTTTGGTTGGGCCTTGATGAGTAGTGTGTCGTTGTCGCAGTCTTGTTTAATATCAATAAGTGTGAGGTAGTTTCCTGAAGTTTCGCCTTTCGTCCACAAGCGTTTCTTCGTGCGGCTGTAGAATGTAACTTTCTTTTCATTCAACGTTTTCTTCAAAGCTTCTTCGTTCATGAAGCCGAGCATCAGCACTACCGATGTTTGTGCGTCTTGAACCACACATGGAATAAGCCCGTTTGATTTATTAAAGTCTAATGATTCGATATTCATCTTACTGGAACTTGATTCTTCTTTAAATACAATTTCAATTCAGGAATACTTATCTCTCCGAAATGAAAAACACTGGCGGCCAAAGCTGCATCGGTGTTTCCAAGAGTAAATGCTTCGGCAAAGTGAAACGGTAATCCTGCTCCGCCTGATGCGATAACAGGAATGTGTAACAGGTCATTTAATTTCTTTAATGCATCAAGAGCAAATCCGTTTTTGGTGCCATCATGATCCATACTGGTAAACAGAATTTCTCCCGCTCCACGATCTTGTCCTTCCTTCGCCCATGAAAATAATTTTCTGTCAGTTAGGATAGTTCCACCATGGGTATGAACTATCCACTGATTTTCAATTTTGCGGGCATCAATAGCCAGCACCAAAAATTGAGAACCAAACGCCTTAGCGATGTCATTTATGAATTGAGGATTTTTAACGGCTGCGGAATTGATACTCACTTTATCGGCACCGGCATCGAGCAGGAGGGAGGCATCTTCTATGGAGCTGATTCCTCCCCCTACAGTGAAAGGAATATCTATTTGTGCGGCTATCTTCTTTACCAACTCTACCAACGTTTTTCTTTTCTCGGTGGTGGCTGAGATGTCGAGGAAAACCAATTCATCAACACCTTGTTCTGCATATGCTCCGGCAAGTTCTACCGGGTCGCCCGCATCACGAAGATGAATAAAGTTGGTGCCCTTTACTGTTCTGCCGTCTTTTATATCGAGGCAGGCAATAACTCGTTTAGTAAGCATATTTTTTTAGATCGGCAATATTGAATCTACCCTCATAGATAGCTTTGCCAATGATGACACCATGCAGTTTAAGATACTGAAGCTCTTTGATGTCTTCAATCGATGAGATTCCTCCGCTGGCATTTATTTTCAGGTTGGGGAACCTTGCCTTGATTTTTTTGTACAACCCAAGGTTAGGGCCGTTCATCATTCCGTCAGAACCAATATCTGTACAAGTAACATATTGAAGTCCGTGAGCAATGAACCGGTTGACTAAATCTATCACTCGGTAATTTGCTGATTCAAGCCAGCCGTTGATCATCACGTTTTCGTTCTTCACATCCGCACTTAAAATGAAATTTTCAGAACCATGTTTGTGCAGCCATTCAATGAATTTCTCAGGCTCTTTAATTGCCAGGCTTCCCACATTGATTTGATTTATGCCCAAGTCGAGTAATGCTTCGACATCGTCATCGGTTTGAACACCGCCACCAAAATCTACCGAAAGGGCTGTACGATACTGGATGTCTTCAATAATTTTCCAATTGACAACGTGACCCTTTTTAGCGCCATCTAAATCCACCAAGTGGAGGTATTCTATATCCGCATCTTGAAATTCGAGGGCCACATCCACGGGATCTTCCCTGTAAACCTTCATTTGCCCAAAGTCGCCTTGTGTCAATCTCACGCATTTGCCGTCAATAATATCAATCGCAGGGATGATTCTCATTACAGTATAGTAGTTACGAATTTTTTAGGAAACTTTCTAGTACCATTTTTCCTGATTTAGCTGATTTCTCGGGGTGAAACTGCACTGCAAAAAAATTATCTCTTCTCATCGCAGCGCTAAAAGGCGTGATATAATTCGTTGTGGCGGAAGTGAAAGAGTTAACAGGCACAAAGTAACTGTGAACGAAATATACGAATTGATCCTGCAATTCAGCATTAAGCCACTGCGAATTTAGTTGAAGTGAATTCCAGCCCATATGAGGAACTTTATGGTTATGATCTGGTACAAACTTCTTTACTTCTTCATCGAAAATTCCAAGACAAGATGTATTGTTCTCTTCAGAGTATCGGCACATCAATTGCATACCCAAACAAATGCCAAGCACCGGTTGTTTTAAATCGATAATCAGTTGATCTAATTTCTTTTCTCTTAAATAATTCATAGTTGAACTCGCTTCACCCACTCCGGGGAAGATAACTTTGTCAGATGATTTGATTTTTTCTGTGTCATCAGTGATTTCAAAATCAAGAGCCAATCGCTCCAGAGCAAAAGCTACTGATCGAATGTTTCCTGCATTGTATTTTATTACTGATATCTTCATGTTACTCATTCTTTGGCTTCAAACTGCGAGCTTCATGCTTCAAGCCCTTTGTTTCTACACTCAACTTATAATAACCCCTTGGTGGAAGGTAATTGATCTCCTTCTCTCTTCACCGCCATCTTTATCGCTTTGGCGAAGGCTTTAAAGATTGCTTCAATCTTATGATGCTCGTTGGTTCCTTCGGCTTTGATATTCAGGTTACATTTCGCTGCATCACTGAATGACTTAAAGAAATGCATAAACATCTCTGTTGGCATCTCGCCAATTTTCTCGCGATTGAACTCAGCTTCCCAAACAAGCCATGGTCTTCCTCCAAAATCGATAGCCACCTGTGCCAGGCAATCGTCCATAGGCAGACAGAAACCATAGCGCTCAATTCCTCTTTTGTCGCCTAACGCTTTTACAAATGCTTCGCCTAAAGTGATGGCCGTGTCTTCAATCGTATGATGCTCGTCTATTTGTAAATCGCCTTGAGCGTTAATTTGTAAATCGATTTGGCCATGACGCGCAATTTGCTCGAGCATGTGGTCAAAGAAACTAAGTCCCGTTTGTGCAGAGGATTTCCCGTCACCATCAAGGTTAACTTCAGCAGTAATGGAAGTCTCTTTCGTCTTCCTTGTTACTTGGCCAATGCGTTTTGGCTTTACCAGTTCATAAATCTCTTTCCATGATTTGGTGATTAGTACACAGTTTTCTGTTAATGACTTTTGAACTAGTTTATCGTTGAAGGAGAAATCATTGAATAATATTCCTTTTGCTCCTAAATTTTTGGCCAGCTCGATGTCGGTGATACGGTCACCAATCACGAATGAATTTTTTAAGTCATATTCCTTAGAGAAATAGACGGTCAACATTCCTGTTCCAGGCTTGCGAGTGGGCTTGTTCTCCTCTGGAAATGATTTATCAATATAAATCGCTTTGAAAATTATTCCTTCGCCTTCGAGCGCCTTAAGAAGTTTGTTGTGTGCGGGCCAGAACGTTTCCTCAGGAAACCTTTTCGTTCCAAGGCCGTCCTGATTGGTCACCATCACCAATTCATAATCAGTCTCTGTTGCAATCTTCCCAAGCCAAGTGAACACTCCTGGAATGAATTCCAATTTCTCAAGGCTATCGATTTGCTGATCTTCTGGCTCGACAATCAAAACATTATCACGGTCAATGAACAATACCTTTTTCATAATGCTTTCAGCTCTTTTAGTAGAATTTGATTTTCATTCGGTGTGCCAATGGTAATCCGTAAGCAATTGTTGCAAAATATAATATTGGAACGATCGCGTACGACTATTCCTTTACTAAGCAATTTTTGATATACAACTTTAGCATCTGTCACTCGTGCAAGGATAAAGTTAGCGTCTGACGGATAAACTTGCTCCACTATTTTAATTAGTGCTAATTCCTTTGCAAGTGTTTTTCGCTGCTCCAATATCTCGGTTACTTGTTTGGTTTTGTAATCAACGTTGTTCAATCGTTCAAGAGCAATAGCTTGAGTTGTGCTGCTAATATTGTAAGGAGGTTTGATCTTGTTTAGAATAGAAATGATTTCTGGTGAAGCAAAACACATTCCTAAACGAAGTCCTGCTAATCCCCATGCTTTTGAAAGAGTTTGAATCACAACCAGATTTTTGTACTGACCAAGCTTAGAGATAAAACTTTCAGAAGCAGTGAAATCGATGTAAGCTTCATCGACAATCACAATACCATTAAATTCCTTTAGGAGTTGAATAATCTTCTCTTCAGATAAAAGATTGCCTGATGGATTATTCGGGCTACACAAGAAAATCAATTTTGTCTTTTTGCTAATCGATTTTAGAGTTGCATCAATATCAACATCGAAATCGGAAGTTAATGACATTTGGTTCACTTGGATGTTGTTGATAGCCGCGCATACCGAATACATTCCGTAGGTGGGATGGGGAATGAGAACTTCATCCCTGCCCGGTTCGCAAAATGCACGGAAGAGAAGATCGATCGCCTCATCGCTGCCATTTCCAAGAAAGATTTGATTCTTGTTTATTTTTTTAATCAACCCGATTTTCTGTTTCAGTTTTTTTTGGTGCGGATCAGGATAACGATTGTATAATGATGGATAGGGGTTTTCATTCGCATCCAGAAATGCAGAAGCCTCACTCTCAAACTCATCTCGTGCGGAAGAGTATGGTTTTAATTCAAGAATATTCTTACGTATCAATTTGTTGATTTCCATTTTCTTGTCGGTTGACTAATAACCTATAACGATTAACGATTAACGATTAACGTTTTTCAGCCTAATCCTTATCGCTTCCGCATGGCCTCTGAGCTGCTCCGCCTCCGCCATGATCTCAATCGATGTTCCAAGATTTTTAATTCCCTCTTTCGAGATTTTCTGAATAGTGATGTATTTCAAAAAACTTTCAAGGGACACGCCACTGTAGCTTTTGGCGAATCCATTAGTAGGTAATGTGTGGTTTGTTCCCGAAGCGTAGTCTCCAGCCGACTCGGGAGTGTAGGCACCTAAGAATATCGAGCCTGCATTTGTTATTTTCTCTACAAGCTCATCACAATCACTCGTATTGATGATCAAATGTTCAGGAGCATACAAGTTCACGAAATCGATTATTTGTTCTTTCCTCAAAAGAATAATCAAGCTATTGCTTAAAGCTTTCTTTGCGATTTCTCTTCGAGGCAATTTGAGCAACTGATTTTCTAGTTCAGCTAGTGTTTTATTAACAATTGTTTTTTCTGTCGTTATCAAAACTACCTGACTGTCCTCACCATGCTCCGCTTGTGAAAGAAGATCTGCAGCTATAAATGATGGGTTTGCATTTTCATCTGCAATCACTAAAACTTCTGACGGTCCTGCAGGCATATCTATCGCTATGCCCGCCATCGAGACTAACTGCTTGGCTTTGGTTACGAACTGATTGCCGGGCCCGAAGATTTTATAAACTTTTGGAATGCTGTCTGTTCCATAAGCCAGAGCTGCGATGGCCTGAGCTCCTCCAGCTTTAAAAATCTTTTTTATACCAACGAGTTGTGCAGCGAATAAGATGGTTGAGTTTATTTTTTCTTCTTGATTTGGCGGTGTGCAAAGAATCACTTCATTGCAACCTGCAATCTTAGCTGGTACGCCTAACATTAACACTGTTGAAAATAGGGGAGCAGTTCCCCCTGGAACGTAAATACCCACTTTCTCAATAGCAGTCGCTTTTCTCCAGCATGCAACACCTGGTGTTGTTTCTATTATTTGTGATTCTCGCTTTTGTGCCGAGTGAAATTTATCAATGTTCTGATAGGCAACCTGAATTGCATTTTTTAATTCTATTGGTGTTTCTTGAACAGCGTCATCAATCTCTTTTTGTGAAACTCGCAAATCATTCAACTGTACCTTGTCAAACTCTAAAGTCAACTCGCGAATAGCACTATCGCCCGAGCTCTTTACTCTTGATAAAATTGTTCTGACAGAACTCTCCAGGAAATCGGTTTGTAAACAGGGTCGCTCGCAAAGTTTATTCCAAGTCCCCCTGAGTGGATTATCAATTATTTTCATTTGAATTTGTCTTATACCTAAAGTCTCATGTCTTAAATCTTGCGTCTTATGTCTCAAGTCACAAAATCATCTTCTCAATCGGCACCACTAAAATCCCTTCGGCTCCAAGCGATTTCAATTGATTGATCTTTTTCCAAAAATCATTTTCATCTACCACAGAATGTAATGATGACCATCCTTCTTTCTTTAATGGAAGTATAGTCGGGCTTTTCATTCCTGGTATAACTTGTGTGATCTTTTCAATGGCTTCATTCGGACAGTTCATCAAAATGTATTTATTGTCTTTGGCAACCTGTACTGCCTGAATTCGGAATATCAGTTCGTTAAGAATTTCTCTTTTAGTCGGTTCGAGTTGAGGTGAAGCAACTAAAATTGCTTCTGACTTCATGACTGTCTCCACCTCTTTAAGACCATTATTTAAAAGCGTACTCCCCGAGCTCACGATATCGCAAATGGCATCTGCCAGGCCAATGCCGGGAGCAATTTCTACAGAGCCACTGATTTCGTGAATACCGGCTTCAATGCTATTCTTCCTTAGAAATGTTTTGACAATACTGGGATAGGAGGTGGCAATGTTTTTTCCTTGCAACCACTTAGCGCCTGTATAATTTTCTGATCTGGGAATCGCAATGGACAATCTACATTTAGCGAAACCCAATGGCCTGATCAATTCATTTTGTTTTTGTTTTTCAACGAAAACATTTTCTCCTACAATGCCCGCATCGGCAACCTTGTCTTCAATGTATTGGGGAATGTCATCATCGCGAAGAAAAAGCAACTCCACGGGAAAATTTTCTGACTGTGTCTTTAGTTGGTCTCTTCCATTGTTGAAATGCAATCCACTCTCCTTGAGAAGCTTGAGTGAATCTTCTTGCAGTCGTCCTGATTTTTGAATCGCAATTCGAAGTAATGGTTTCATTATGATTTAGTTCGTTTATTCTTTCTTTTAGGGCGGGACCAAATAAAAAAGGCCTGCCGTGTTGGCAAGCCTTTCTGATTTCTTTAATAGTTATATAAAATCAAAACAATATCCTGCCATTCATGTGGGGAGCATGATGATGCAGTTGATGGATGTTTTGATTGAGTGTCATTTTTATTGTCGCACAAATGTAACAGCGCTACTTTAACTTTTCCAAATCTTATTGCAACAAATCTTTCGTTTACCTTTACGCAAAAGCAAACTAATGTTAGGTCAATCAAGAATTCTTCTTCTCTTATTCGTCATTCTCTGCGCTTGTGAAGGAAAAGAGGCACGACTGCAAAAATTCCTGTTGAAGGGCAACCTCGCTTCTAAGGACAGAAATTGGGAGCAGGCTTCCTATTATTATGCCGAAGCAATCAGGCTTGAGCCTTGTTTTGCCGATGCGTGGAACAATCTTGGTACGGTTTATTTTCAGCAGCAGCGTTATGACAAGGCGATGGAGTATTATGACAAAGCGTTGAACTGCGACCCGAAGTTCATCAATGCATTGCTTAATCGTGCGAATACGAGCTATGAATTGAAGGAGTATTTTAGAACGATAACCGATCTTGAGAAGGTTGTTGAAGTGAAACCGGATACAGCAGTGACTTACTTCACACTCGGTCTTACTTACACAAAGATGCGTGAGTTCACAAAAGCGCTGAATGCATTTGAGCAATCAGCGAAACTGACCGAACCCAAACAGGAAAAGCAAAAAATTGAATTGGCGGTAAATCATGCTATCGTTCAATTCTATCTTAAAAATTTTGATCAGTCGAAGACCGAATTACAAAAGGTAGCAAAGCTGAATGATCAGGAGCCTAACGTTTATAATACATTGGCATTAATTGAAACTGAACTTGGTCATTATGCGGAAGCGATGAATTTTATCAATGAAGCAATTCACCTTGATCCATTGCAATCGTATTACGTTAACAATCGAGGATATATTTTTCTCTTACAAGATGCCTTAGCTAGTGCGGAAGCAGATATTAATGCCAGCATCACGAAAGATCCAAACAACGCCTGGGCCTATCGCAACAAAGGAATTTTTTATTTAAAGAAGAACGATTTTACTGGTGCTGAGCGTTTACTAAAGCAGTCGCTGGAAATGGATCCATTTGTAGACAAAATTTATTTTTATCTGGGCGTGGCTTATTATAAAAATGGAAAGAAAGATCTAGCATGCGATTCATTTAGGAAATCGATATCGTTAAATGATAAAATGGTTACTCCTGATTTAGTCAAGCAATGCAAAAATGAATAATCCATTGATCAAATAGAATACATTCGATGACTGAATTAGTATCATTAGCTGATAGATTAACCGAGAGATTAAAACTTCCTTTACCCGGAAGTGCTGCGCATGACCCGCTGCGTGCAACACCTCTAGGAGATCTTAGACCCAAGTTTGAACACAAAGTTCCGCCAAGGTTAGGAAGTGTATTGATTTTACTTTACGAAGAAGATGGACAAATAAAATTCCCGCTCACCAAGCGTCCCGATTACAATGGCACTCATGCAGGCCAGGTAAGCCTGCCGGGGGGGAAGGCCGAACCAGGAGAGGATTTTATTCAAACTGCGTTACGCGAGACTGAAGAGGAAATTGGTGTTTCCCGAAGTGACGTTACAGTGATTGGAAGACTAAGCGATTTCTTCGTCATACCCAGTAATTTTATGATTACTCCCGTGGTGGGTTATGCATTTTCAAAGCCGTTGTTTACTCCTCAGGAATCTGAAGTGGAGAGAATTTTGGAAGGAAGTTTAAGTAGCCTCCTTCGCGATGATGCGATTCAAACTAAAGAAATTCTTGCGGCAAAAACCTATAGACTAATGGCTCCTCATTTTCTTATCGAAAACGAAGTGGTATGGGGTGCTACAGCCATGATGTTAAATGAGCTGAGAACCATTTTGAGTGAGTTATAAGCTTGCATTTCGTTCGAAAATTTCTTAATATTTGTATTGTTAATCTATTATAGTTCTGTGTGGCCTGCTGATTTCTTAGGCAGGATTTTTCCTTTCTATGTTGGTAATGATGGGCTAGTGGCTCAATGTAATCGGATTGATGTTATTTCTGCAACTTAATAAGTTATCGATCGGCACCATTAATACAGCATTAGCGAAGAAGAAATAATCTGGTTTTAATTGTTTCTATGCAGAGGCTTCCTTGTTGGAAGCCTCTGTTGTTTATGTTGATAACTTCATTGCCTTGTTCTGTTAAGAAACCTTATTTTTGCCACTCAATTTTTCAAACAGTTATCACTTTATCAATGGAACGAAACATTCTGCGAATTGCCAATGAATTAAAATTAACTTCTCAACAAGTCGAAGTAGTAGTTAACCTTTTAGCCGAAGGAGCTACTATTCCTTTTATGGCTCGTTATCGAAAGGAATTGACCGGGAGTTTAGATGAAGTTGCATTGGCCGCTATTCGCAATCGTCATGAGCAGTTGGCAGAATTGGATGCACGGAAAGAAGCGATTTTAAAATCTATTGAGAAACAAGAACGTCTCACACCAGAACTCGCCAAGCTGATTGAAGAAGCTGAAACGATGGCAGAGCTTGAAGATATTTATTTGCCGTACAAGCCAAAGCGCAAAACTCGGGCAAGCATGGCCAAAGAAAAAGGACTGGAACCATTGGCAGTGCTTATCTTCGAACAAAATAAAATCGATCTCGAAAATACGGCATCGACTTTTGTTAACACCGAATTGGGAGTTGCAACTTCACAAGAAGCCTTGGATGGCGCACGAGATATTATCGCTGAATGGATAAGTGAAAATCAGGAAGCGCGTAAAAATATCCGCGAGTTGTTTTGGCAGGATGGAATTATTCAAGCTTCGGTCATCAAATCAAAAGCAGATAGCGATGAAGCCCAGAAGTTCAAAGATTATTTTGATTGGAAAGAACCTATCAAGAAAACTCCATCACACCGATTGCTTGCTATGCGTAGAGCGGAGAAAGAAGGATTTATACTTTTAGATATTTCACCTGATGAAGATTTGGCGATCCTATCACTCGAAAAACAATTCGTAAAATCATCTTCAACTTCATCCGAGCAAGTGAAGTTGGCAGTTAAAGCTTGTTATAAACGATTGCTTAAGCCCACACTTGAAAGTGAAGTGCGTGTAGAAACAAAAATGCAAGCCGATGCTGAGGCGATCAAAGTCTTTGCTGCAAATCTTAAGAAATTATTGCTGGCCTCACCTCTCGGACAGAAGCGAGTGCTTGCACTGGATCCCGGATTTCGTAGCGGCATCAAAGTAGTTTGTCTTGGTGCCCAAGGTGAATTGCAGTTTGATACAGTAATTTATCCCTTAGAGCCACAGCGTGAGTCTTCAAAGTCAGCTACCATCATTCTAGGTTTGTGTGATCGTTTTAATATTGAAGCTATTGCAATAGGCAACGGAACAGCCAGTCGTGAGACGGAATCGTTTGTTAAAAGTATTGGCTTGCCAAAAGAGATTATTATAGTGATGGTGAACGAAAGCGGTGCTTCAGTCTATTCTGCCTCTGAAGTAGCGCGCGAAGAATTTCCGAATCATGACATCACCGTACGTGGAGCCGTTTCCATTGGTCGCAGACTCACCGATCCTTTAGCAGAGTTGGTGAAGATTGATGCGAAGTCAATTGGTGTTGGTCAATATCAGCATGATGTTGATCAGGCTAAATTAAAGGCGGGACTTGATGATGTAGTAATGAGTTGTGTAAACTCAGTAGGGGTGGAGGTAAACACAGCAAGTAAAGAGTTGCTCTCTTACGTTTCGGGGCTCGGACCTCAGTTAGCGAAGAACATCGTAGAGTACCGCAATCAAAATGGCGCTTTCAAAACACGCAATGAATTAATGAAGGTGCCTCGCCTGGGAGATAAAGCATTTGAACAATGCGCAGGATTTTTGCGAGTACGCGATTCAAAGAATCCATTGGACGCCAGTGCTGTTCACCCGGAACGCTATGAACTAGTGGAAAAATTCGCCAAGGATTTGGGCTGCTCTATGAAAGACCTAATGACGAGTGCCGAACTCCGAAAGAAATTGGATTTGAAAAAATATGTAACCGATACCGTTGGCTTACCAACACTTACCGACATCCTTTCTGAATTAGAAAAGCCCGGCCGTGACCCTCGCGAAAAGTTTGAAGTGTTTTCATTTGAAGAAGGCGTAAATGAAATCAAAGATTTGAAAGTGGGAATGGTATTGCCAGGCATAGTAACTAACGTAACCAACTTCGGTGCGTTTGTAGATATAGGTGTTCACCAGGATGGACTGGTGCATATCAGTCACCTCTCAGATCGCTTTGTTAAAGACCCGAACCAGGTTGTCGCTGTTCAGCAAAAAGTGAAAGTAACTGTAATGGAAGTAGATGTTCCCCGTAAGCGTATTGCTTTATCGCTGAAGAGTGATCCGTTTGGAAGTGGTGCAACCTTAAAAGAGAAAGTCGAATCTCATGCTTCTGTAAACAAGCCAAAATCAAAACCTCAGCCTCACAAAGAAGAAAGCATGGAGGACAAGCTCGCACAGTTGAAAAATAAATTTAGAAAGTAACCGATGCGACAAAAATGAAATTCCAAAATGATCAGGAATAAAATAGCCATAAGTTTCCTTTTAATGAATTCAATTCTATTTCCGGCAGCTTCTCAAGACTGGGCAAATCTCAAGAAGTATGAGGAGGAAAATAGAAAACTTGCGCCACCTAAGTCCGGAGAGAAAAGAGTTGTTTTCATAGGCAATTCAATCACCGAAGGATGGGTAAGTACTGATCCTGATTTTTTCAAGGGGAAGCCTTATGTGGGGCGTGGCATTGGTGGCCAAACTACTCCACAAATGTTAGTGCGCTTTAGGCAAGATGTGATTGATTTAAAGCCAACCGTTGTAGTTATTCTTGCAGGCACCAATGATATAGCAGGCAATACCGGGCCAACAACGCTTGAAAATATTTTGGGCAATATTATTTCGATGGCTGAACTGGCCAGAGCCAATAAAATAAAAGTAGTTCTTTCATCAGTATTACCGGTTTATGATTACCCGTGGAAACCGGGATTGCAACCAGCCGATAAGATTGTCGCATTGAACAAAATGATCAAAGACTATGCGAACGAAAACAAAATGGTCTATCTGGATTATTACTCAGCAATGGTTGATGAACGAAAGGGGATGAAGAAAGAGCTGGCCGATGATGGAGTTCACCCAACACTGGAGGGTTATAAAATAATGGAACCATTGGCTGAGAAGGCAATTGCTAATGCATTGAAAAAGAAGAAATGAAATCTTCCTCAATCTTGTAATCCAAGAATCCTGATCCTATTCCACCTTCAATCCATCCACCGGATTGGACTTTAATACCTTTCTGACCTGAGTAGAAACAGTAGTCAGCAAAACGGAAATTAAAATGGCAATAGCTATTGTCACTCCCATGAACGTGACCGGCATATGGTAATTATAGATCCAGTCGAATAACGACTTAATCATGATATAACTAACCGGAGCTCCAATACTCAACCCGACCGCAAACAGTAAAACATATTGCCTGGTGATGTTGCTCGCGATGCTTCCCATTCCTGCTCCCAGGATTTTCCTGATGCTGAATTCTTTAACTCTTCCTGCCACATTGAGTGTTACCAATCCATATAAACCCAGGCTGGCGAGTAATACGGCAATAAGAGCAAATGCTTTCCAGACTTTTGCGTGGATATTGATTTCTTCGAAATAGCTGCCCCATACATCTTCTTGAAAGCCACCATCAAAAGGAATTTCAGAATATAGCTCTGACCAATGTGATTGCAATGTCTTTGCCGTTTCAAGTTGCGTACCTTGGCGAGTCTTAAGAGACAGGTAACGATAATTCTCTTTGTCTGCTATTCGGAAAATGGATGGGTTTACTTTTCTGAAGAAACTGTAGGTGTGAAAATCTTTTACTACTCCAACGATTTCGTATTGCACGCTATCGATTTTGAATACTTGCCCAACCACATTCTCTGACTTCATGCTTTTAACGAACTCTTCGTTCACGACTGCAGTCTTTTTGTCGTTCTCATAATCCTCGTGGAAAGCCCGACCAGAAATAAGTTGCAATCCCATAGTTTCAAAGTATTTTGCATCTACACTCAATTGATCAACTTCCAATTGGTGTTCATAAAAATGCAAAACGGTTCGAGTATTAGTTTTGCCTAAATGATGCTGTGATCCCGAAATTGAAATAACGTTTGGGTTACGAATCATTAACGCATTCATCTTTTCGAAAGCACTCTGATCAGGTAATGCAACATAGAGGGCATCGTGTTGATTATACCCCCAGCTTCGCTTCGCCATGTAATCAGTGTTCATAGTAAACATTACACCAGCCGTGATAAGCACGCATGCCAACACGAGTTGAATGCCGAGGAAAACTTTTGTCAACGGGTTTTTCTGTCCAAATCGCACGGGCCCCTTTAGAATGCCTACTACCTGAAAACCCGAAATGTACACTGAAGGGTAAATGCCTGACGCGATTCCCGTGAAAAGTAAAATGGCTGGAAGATAGATCCACAAGTTTCGATCTTTCAGTGTGAACTCCATGTTAAAATGGTTGAGGTTTTCAAGCCATGGAATGAAAACGAATGTTCCTAAAAAAATTCCCACAACCAGCGCAAAAAAAGTGACCACCACATTTTCTGTTAAGAACTGAACGATCACAATTCTGCGAGTAGCCCCGATGGTCTTTCGTACGCCAATCTCTTTTAATCTTTTGACAGCCGTAGTGATGGCAATATTGATGTAATTAAAACAAGCCAGCGCCAGCATAAATACACAGATGATGGCAACAAAAATGATGGATTGAGTTTTGGCATCAGAGCTAAGCGAGATGTCATCTTTGATCTGGCTTGAACGCAAATGCAGTGTCGCCAGCGGCTCGAACCCAAAGGAAGATATAGCCCAATCTTCTTGAACAGCTTTGTTTTGCAGAGCCTTGTATTTCTCCATGCTTTGCTCAATTGATTTCAAATCAGATGGCTTGTTCACTTGAATTAATGTGGCGTTGACGAACGCACTCCAGTCGTGAAAATTATATTTCGGATCGGAGGTGCGGAAATTTTCAAAGTTGATCAGGAATTTAAACTCGATGGTGTGCGCATCGGGAAATGTTTTGGCAACGCCAGTAACCTTGAATGCTTTACTCGTTGTCTCATCAAACTTCATGAGCACATCTCGCCCTACAGGATTCTCTTCGCCAAAATATTTGATCGACATTTCTTCACTGAGGATGATACTGTTGATGTCGCGTAATGAACTCGCTGTTCCCCACTTTAATGGGAAAGTAAACATCTCAAGAAACTCAGGGTCCACATAGCGAACGCGTTCGTGAAACACATTGTCTTCGTATTTAACGATCACATTTCTATCTTCTATACGGCATACTTTTTTGACATGAGCCATATCTTCTCTCAGCATTTCACCCAATGGCCGAGGTGTTGTTCCATATTCTTGCAATGAGCCATCGCGGTTAGCATAGAAAGTAGTGAGGTATACTTCGTTCTTATGTTCATGGAATTGATCGGTGTTGTAGGCCCATCGGCCAAAGGCGTATGCGAATACGCAGAGACCAATGGCAACAGCTAAACCAAATATGTTGATGAATGAATTCAGTGGATTTTTCACTAAACCCCTGAGCGAAACTTTAAAGTAGTTTTTGAACATAGCGTACTGATTTAGTTTTTCGATTCCTTCAAAATTCTGTATCAGAATTGGTCGAAGCAGCTTGACCATCTCCCAGGCATAAATTTGCTTTGCCTTCCTGACCGAATGTCTTTCGATATTGTCATAGAATATTTCCTCCATGTCTCCTTCGATCTCCTCGAGATACTTCTTCTTCACGAAGAACCGCATAACCTTGAGCGGCCACCGTGGAGGATTGTTATTTTGCGATTCGCTCATCTGTTTAGAATATCCCACAAGCTCTTGGGGTTTTCACTAAGCTTATCCTCAAATAAAAATATTGCAAGAAGAACAAACACAACAAAGCACAAGATGATAGTGATTTGTGTCTTTGATATTTTTTGAATGTCAGTTTTGGTTGCATCACAAACCTCACCGGCACAGTATTCCGCTTTTTCCTTGAAGAGCCAGCGATAAAATAAACATCCCAAACAAATACCGAATGCCGATTCAAAGAATAGGAAAAGCAAACACGCCAGGCAAGAAATACCAGTTATGAAGCTGTGCAAATTTACTACGACCAGGAAAAAGAACATGAGTGTTGCCAACGCTAAGCCTATTTTCCAGGCAAACCTTTTTTGCGAGGCACCTACATATTCCGGAGTTTGATTACTTACGATCAGACGTCCAAGTATTAGTGAAGGAGAAAATGAAGGATTTACAAAAACGCGTATTATCATATCTGAAAGGAATACGGTTATAAAATACTTGAGCAACAAAAAGTCCCCTTCAAAATAGACCTTCATGATAGAAGCAAACAGAGCTATAAATAATAACCCTGCCGATGCTCTTATTTCTCGTTCATTTAAAACTGGAATACTATATCCTTCCACGTTTTCTCCAAAGTTTGTAGCCTTATTCATTTTTTATTCGACTTTCAAACCATCCACCGGATTAGCTTTTGACACCCCTCTGACTTGAGTAAAAATGGTTGTCAGTAAAATCATGACCAGAATTACCATGGCGATTATAGAGCATGAGAAATCAACCGGCATGTGGTAAGGGAAAGAGTACTCAAACAACAGCTTGGTTAATATATAACCGGCCGGAGCGCCAAGGATCAAAGCAATAGCGAACAGTACTATATATTGGTTGGTGATATTGGCGGCAATGCTTTTTACTCCCGCTCCCAAAATTTTCCGAATGCTGAATTCTTTTACCCGGCCTGCAACATTGAGCGTGATCAATCCATATAGTCCAAGACTTGCAAGCGACACTGCGATGAATGTGAATACCCGCCAAACTATGCCATAGATTCTATTGGCTTCAAAATAACCTACCCAAGTGTCTTCCTGATGGGCGCCTTCAAAAGGAATCTGCGGAAAAAGCTGTGCCCATTTTGCCTGCAGCTTTCTGAATGCGTTAGCCTCTGAGCCCGGTCGAACTTTCATTGACAGATAACGGTAATCCGCGTTATTGGCAACTTTGAAAATAGTGGGCTTGATCTTTTTGGCAAAACTGTAACAGTGAAAATCTTTTGCTACACCAATTACCTCATATTGAATGCTGTCGATTTTGAATCGCTGACCTATTGCATTTTTCCACGTCATTTTTTTGACCAAAAGTTCATTCACCACAACTCCATGTTTATCGCTTCCCTCATGATCATTGAAAAAACGACCCTCTTTCAACGGTAACCCCATCGTCTCAAAATATTTCGCGTCAACCGAAAGTTGATCGACTTCATATTCGCGATCAGGGAAATGTAAAACAGTAGTGGTGTTGCTTTTGCCCAGATGGTGAGCGGATCCGGAAATGGAAAGTACCTCAGGGTCTCGTGCCATCAGGGCATGCAGTTCCTCGTAAGCAGCATAATCGGGAACATTGGCATACAGCGTTTCATCATGGTTGTATCCCCAACTCCGCTTGGCCATGTAATCGGTATTTAAGGTAAACATGGAGGCGATGGTGATGAAGATGCAAGCGAATATCAGCTGGAGGCATAAGAATATTTTCGTAACAGGGTTTTTCTGCCCAAACTTTACAGAGCCTTTCAAAATTCCCACCACTTGAAATCTTGAGATGTACAAGGAAGGGTAAATGCCAGAGGCAATACTTGTAAAAAGCAAAACGGCCGGGAGGTATATCCAAAGATTTGGATCGTTAAGTTTAAATTCCGTGCTAAAGTTCCACATCCGCTCAAACCCGGGAATAAAAACAGTTACCCCTAAGATGAGCCCGATGATCAGCGCAAAGAATGTGATCACGATGTTTTCAGATAGGAACTGGACTATCACTACCCCTCTAGTGGCTCCGATGGTTTTTCTCAACCCGATTTCTTTCAGTCTTTTCGCTGCCGTAGCAATGGCGATGTTGATATAATTGAAACAGGCGAGTGCCAGGATGAACACAGCTACTACGCACATGTAAATGATCGATTTGTAATTGTCGCTAGAGCTATGGGAAATGTCATCTCGGATATTTCCTGCTTGCTTATGCAACGTAGCCAGCGGTTCGAAAGCAAAAGAGGAGAGAGCCCAGTCTTGCTGCGCGGCTTCATTTTGGAGCTTCTTGTATTTTTCCATTCCACCTGCAATCGTTTTTAAATCGGATGGATTGTTGACTTGAATGAGGGTGGCATTTACAAACGTATTCCAGTCATGAAAATCATAGTTGGGTTCAGACGTACGGAAGTTTTCAATGTTGATCAGAAAATTGAAACCGATCGTGTGCGCGTCAGGAAATTTTTTCGCGACACCGGAAACCTTAAAAGCTTTGGTGTGATCCTTAGCGAATACCATGATGATATCCTGGCCGATTGGATTTTCGTCTCCAAAATACTTAATCGACATTTCTTCACTAAGAATAATGCTGTTCACATCAGAAAGAGATTTGGATACTCCCCATTTTAAAGGAAACGTAAACATCTCCAGGAACTCAGGGTCGGTGTAGCGCACGTGTTCGTGAAATACATTGTCTTTGTATTTCATCACCACGTTTCGGTCTTCTACTCGGCAAGCTTTTTTGATTTGCGCGAAATCTTGTTGAAGCATTTCCGCAAGTGGTCGTGGCGTAGTTCCGAATTGTTGTGCAGTACCATCTCTGTCGGCAAAGAAGGTAATCAAGTAGACCTCGTTTTTATGTTCATGAAACTGATCAGTGCTGTAAGTCCACCGGGCAAAAGCATAGGCGAATATGCAAATGCCAATAGCGCATGATAAACCAAATACATTGATGAATGAGTTCAATGGATTTTTCACCAGTCCTCTGATCGAAACTTTAAAGTAGTTTTTGAACATAGCGTATTGATTTATTTTTTCAAGTACTTCTAGATTCTTGATTAAGATCGGCCGGAGCAATTTGAGCATCTCCCAAGTGTAAATTCGCTTCGCTTTTCGATACGACAGATGCTCAACATTGTCGTAGAAGATTTCCTCCATGTCGCCTTCAATCTCCTCGAGATATCTTTTCTTCAAGAAGAAGCGCAAGAGCTTAACAGGCCACTGAGGCGGGGCGATATTGTTTGACTCAACCATTAAATCAATTTCAATTCGTAGGCGAGTTTTGGCATGGCACTCCACAATCCTGCTCTGATCTCTTTCATCTCTGCAAGAACTTTATGAGCATGTGAAGTAGTGGCGTATATGCGTTTGCGCTTGCCGCCTCTTTTTTGTGTGGCTTCTCCGAATTCAGAAGTGAGAAACCCTTTCTCTTCCATGCGCTTAAGTGCAGATTGAATCGACCCAACGCTTAGTTTCTCTTTCAGTCGGTCTTCCAGTTCGCGCTTGATTTCTACTCCATACGCTTCGCTCTGCAGGGCTGCAACCGTCAGGAGTACCAACTCTTCGAATTCACCGAGTTTTGTCTTCTTCATACTATATTAGTCTTAATTGCAGTAAATATAGACGCATTTTATTCGCAATTGCAGTTAATATACGGAAAGTCGTGATCTAGGGTTGTTTAAATTAAGAGAGGAGTAGAGCGATCACACGTGATTACCTAAAAGATTTGAACCGTGTTAACCATGTAGACGGGCCTTATTGTTCATGATCAGATTGTTACTTAAATTTAGTTAAGCAGGTATTGAGGATGACGGCCACATTTGAAAAACTAATTTTCCAGCCTATGTTTTTTAGCAAGAGAGATGAACTGAATGTCCTTATCAACTTGGCAGCCATTGATATGTTCATCGATGTAAAAGAGGTTAAGCTTATACACATGATTGGCAAGGCCAATGGCATGAGTCATGACGAAGTGGAAACGATGATTAAAAACCCCGTGACCATCACTAATCTCAACCTGATGACCGATGATGAAAAATTTGAACACCTTTACTATCTCATTACCATGATGAAATCTGACGGCCGTGTATTAAGAAACGAGATCGATTTTTGTGAAACTATTGCTCATCGATTGGGCTACAGCAAAGGAGTAATTGGCGCGTTATCTAAGCACATCTACAGCGATATAGCCGTGCACAGCAACCGGAAGATGCTGCGCTTGATTGCTGAGAAATATTTAGGGTAACAACTCAGCAGACGCACTTTCCTTTTCATTTATTCAATAATAAAAAAGGCCTCCATTACTGGAAGCCTTTCCTTGATTTTTGGACCTTGAATTATTTTGTCACAACAATCTTTGCATAACGCACCCGATCATTGTCTTTCACTTGCACCAAATAAATGCCGTTAGCAATTTCATCGAGTCTGAATTGTTTCTCTTTCTTTCCTTTTTCAATAACGTCAGTTCTCACTTGATGCCCCGACATATCGTACCACAATATCGGTGCATCTTCTACAGCAACGTTAGTTAATACGATAGTGATTTCTCCTGACGCGGGGTTGGGATAATAACCAAAAGGCTCAGTATCTGTTGAGACAATGTTATTAGTAGAATTGGTAGGACAGGGTTGTATCATTTGAGTGGTGACTGCTGGTGAGTGGTTCAGTCCATCTTTAAAATTCGTAATTGCACTTTCCTGAATTGGAGGAGAGGAACTTCCGCTGGATACATAAGCTGTTGCCGATACGGAACAACCATTGTAAGTATAGGTAACCGTATAAGTTCCTGCAGAGCATACCGTTATACTTGAAGAATAAGAGCCTGTCGACCAATGGTAATTAGATCCACCCGAACCTGCTTGTAAAGTAGCGCAGCCTGTTGTGCAGAGATTAACATTGGAAGGTGTTACATAGCCATAAGCAGATTTTACTGTTACAGTAGAAGATGCAGTTGCGGAACAACCATTAGCTAAAGTACCTGTTACAGTGTAGGTAGTAGTAGACGATGGGCTGACCCAAATAGAAGCAGTAGTTTCACCCGTGGACCAATTATAACTAGATGCTCCACTAGCTGTTATCCTTGTAATAATTCC
>CBRFFM010000027.1:0-32517 GCA_967789005.1 uncultured bacterium
TTTCTCTAGAGTACTCATTGAAAGACAAACCGAATGGATAAAAATCCTCCTGCTGCACCACAGGAGATTTTGTTTGTGTCACTTTAAAGTCATCAAAGTAGACTTCCACGGTGGTTGCATTTTCGTTGCTCAGGTAAATATAAACATAACCCGGCTGAGTAATATTAATGACCCCCGAAGAAAGGTATTCATGCGGCACATCTGTGCCGGCTTCTTTGCAAACATTGGTGATCTGCTTAAAGCCACTTTTGTTTACATCTAGCACAAAGTTTCTGTCAAATACAAGCCAGTTGAGGTAGGCTTTGGGTGCGCCATCGTCAGTCTTAGTCACGAGACTGCCCCAACCTGCAGGGAAACTTGAAGTGCTGGTTGAGTAACCGCTACCGTCCACTACAACGCCCGCAGTATTAGCAGAAATCTGGCTCATCAAACTGGTAAGCGCACTGTTCCAGTTGCTGCTGGTTGGGTCTACATACTTGGCGTATACTTCTGTATTGATCACATCGCCCGGCATTACACTGATTGATCTTGCCAATCCATACTTTTCATTGGTCGAGCCATTCAACCGTTCGCTGTAACCCGTGTTGGCTCCATTGGTATGGTCAAAAATAGTAGCGTTGATTCTCTTTGCATTGGCATAGCGCACAAACTTATTTTGCTCCACATTCATGTTGGCGTCTTCGTAAGTGGCTACGTCTTGCTGCGTGGTTGGTGTGGTGGTAAATGTTAACCGCACGTTTCCAAGATGATCTTTCAAATGATATTGGTACTCGGGTGTTGTGGTTTTCATCACAATCCTTCCCTCTTCATGATTGATGAATTGCAACGTATCGCCCTGATAAATGAACCCACCATCGTAGTCGGTGGTCTTTATTAATGTACCACTAGCGTTATAAACTTGCTGCATCAGCTTTCTTCCACCAGCATCGTAGGTGTAAATGATTTTCTCACCCGTACTCTTAGTTACTTGCTTTGGTAAGTTCAAGTAATTGTATTGAATGGCGTTCGTGGCAGTTAGCGATTTGTTTTGATCACTCACCATGTTGCCATTCACATCGTAGGTATAATCATTGCCTGTGTTTGCACCATCGATAAAGCCTTTGGTCTTATCACCAGAGTCTTTCACCTTTAACAATTGGTTACCAGAGTAGGCATAGTACATACTGTCTAATACGTTGCCGGCAGAACCAAAACGTTTCAGCGTTCTGATGTTGCCGTTCTGATCATACGCGTAACCGCTTTCATTGAAAGCACTGGTGGGATTGGCCCAAATGCCTGCGGTATTGGTTGCATAGCTTGCAGCGGTGATTCGGTTTAATGCGTCATAAGTATAATTGTAGCCTACATCTTTTACAGTACTAAGAGCAAGATTACTGCTCCATTTCATAGCTGAAATGTTGCCATTATATAAAGACGCGTTGCCAGTACCAATGCTGTTGTTGTAGCCTAGCTCCATACCAAACAAATCGTTGGTGTCATCGTTGTTGGCGCTATTCACCGTTAGCTGAGAATTGTTCATCGATTGCAACCAGCCTCGGATGTTGTAGCGGTAGTCTACACTTTGTTTTATAGTAGCACCTCCATCGATGGAGTAAAGACCTTTGTCAACTAATTGTCCTACTTCATTATAAGAGTTTTGTAACAGCAATTTCTCGCCATTGGCATTTACAGTGTGAAACACTTGCTTCACGCGGCTCATGTGATCATAAGAAAATCTTCTACTCACCGTGGCGTTTGTGTTACCAAAAGATGTTCGAACCCCAACAAGTGTAGAACTTGTATTATAAAGTGAAGCATCTACCACAAGAGGTGTAGATGAAGCCACCGTGGAAGTATATTTTAAAATCCCATTCTGGTAATACTTGATAGTAGTTCCGGTTCGCTCTATTCTCAGAATGTCGCCCGTTGCATAGGTTCCAAATGCTCCACGATCGACTCCACTTTCAAAAATATGAATAGAGGATGCGTTGCTGGTGAAATCCCAGCAATAGTTAATAGACGTGTAGTTCGCATCGGGGTCGCCTGATGCAAGTCCTACTATACGATAGAGGTTTGTTTCAGAAGCAACCACTTCCATCCACCCATCTTGACCGGCCGGTAGCTGCTGCCGGGACGATGCTCCTGAGTTTCCCCAACCTTGGGCCCCTGTGTCGGTAATTGTATTCGCCACTACCGACACGTTTACCAAATTTGTCCAGGCAACATCTGCTTCATTGTGTGTAGCTTTTGATTTCAAAACCCTTCCTGCAAAATCAATAACATTAGTAACCCGGTCTGTTCCGCTCTTGATATTGTCGGCAATGGTTTGAATCGTTCTGTATTTGGCATCGTAGTATACTATGCTCTTCAAATAAGTGATGGTGCCCAGCACATTTACTTTGCTGCCTGTGGGATGGCCAAGTACTGCGGTGTTACTCGCTGCATCTTGTGCCGGAATATTGTTCGGTGTGTCGGCCGCTATCTCACTGTTCAAGTAATTATAAGTGCCCCCCATCGAAAGGTCGGTGATGAAACTATAATTGTCGTAATAGTTAACGGTCAATATCGTGAGGCTTGTTTTAGGAAATACATTGGTAGAATACCCATGGTTGGAAGCAAATGCGGACGAATAGTACTCGCAGAATTTACTTGTGCTGATCAATGCGCTCATGGCACTCTCACTAACAGTCGAAGTATGCACATACTTGGCGGTAACCACAGGGCGGTTGAGTGAATCATATTTGGTTACGAGCCATTCGTTATTGGGCCTTTGGTTTCCATCTTGCGTCATTACAAGTCTGTCGCGCAGGTCATACACCATGTACACCCAATCTGCTCCCGGCACTTTCTTTTGGGTCATTCTTCCACGCTCGTCATACTTGTATTGAAAAGCAAAGTTGTTTACGCCATTTTGAATTTGCGTTTGTTTAGCAGTGGTCATGGTGGTGGCATTTGCCTCATTAGAGTAAGAGCTATTTCCACCTGCAAACACCGTAGTAACCCGGTAATAGTATTTCACTCCCGGGGCGAGGTTGGTATCAACCCATGACGATAGATTTGCCGCGGTGGTGGTGACTATAGAATAACCACTGCCCGAAGTGGTTGACCGCTCAATGCGGTAGCCTGTTTCAACTTTAGAATTATCTGCCCAGTTTAATGTAACCGAAGTGGAAGAGGCTGCCACAGCTGTAAGCCCGGTGGGTGAATAGGCCAGTGTTGTGACACTAACTGTTGGTGTGTAATCGGAATATTCATAGCCATTGTTGTTGCCGGCTCTAACTTTAAAATAATAAGTGGTTCTTTCTAAAAGACCCGAAGCAGTAAGTGATGTACCGTTGTTTAGCACCTTACCTACATTACTGAATCCGGTGGTTGCATTTAAAGATTTATCCAGCGAATAAACGCAAGAGGCTGAAGCGTTGTTGGTCCAGCTAAGTGAAACCGATGAAGCGCTAATGGTGCCAACCGTAAGTGCAGTGGGAGCTGCAGGCACGGTGCCCATCGTCTGCACCTCTGGAGCAGAGAGTGGCGTGGTAAATACTTTTACGTCATCAATGTCTCCGCTCCAGTATTCACTGCCATTTAAGTTGCGGCCAATATTGACTGATGACCGGCTCAAGTTCCAGCTCATCGGTGTGGTATTGGCTAGCACTCCATCAGTGTAGAGCCTGGCGATTGCACCATCATAAGTAAGTACAATGTGATGCCATACTCCGGTAGCCCAAAAATTAGAAATCGTAATTTCGTTACCGATCGATCCAGCCACCAGCGCAGTTCCATTCTGACCAATGAACATAGAAGCATTGGTAGCATAAGTACCGTAGGCAAAAATAGTATGCCTTCCAGTGACGGTGGTTGTTTTAGCCCACGCACTAATTGACCTTGGATTGGAACCATTGGCAAAGCTAGCTGGATTGCCTCCATTCATATATTGAGTGCCAAACCCGGGGGGAGAGGCGCCCTGATCAGGAGGTACATTTAACCTAAGAGCCCCTGGTCCTACCCTGTTGTCGGCTGTAAAGACCGAATTATTGTCGATGTTTTCGGAAGAGACCGGAGTATAATAAGCAGTGAGAGGCAATGAATAATTTTGATTGATGATATCCAGGTTCCACTCAACAGCCATAACCGTAGCCCCTTGAACTTTACTCGCTATAATTGAAGATGACCACGCTTGCGAATCGATCTGAACATCGTCAACAAGACCCGTCCATTTTTCTGAGTTGTTTACATTTTGCCCGATGTAAGCTTTGCTTAACGTAGTGTTCCATGTCATGGCAGACGAAGTAAGCAATACACCATCGGCATAAAGCTTGGTGGTAGTGCCATCGTAAGTCAGAGCAATGTGATGCCAAACATAAGCTGTCCAAAAATTCGGAACGGTTATCGTATTTCCATACGACCCGGCAATAAGGCTTGTACCATTTTGACCAATAAACATCGATTGATTGGTAACCGATGAACCATAAGCGAAAATCGTTTTCACACCAGTCACATCGGTACTCATCGCCCAGGCTCCAATGCTGCGGGAAGTATTTCCCGAAGGAAACGCAGGGTTACCCAAATCAACATATTGGCCTCCATTTAGGATAAGCGATTTCGTGCCTTGCCTGTGGTCAGTCGAATAGGGAACGATGCCAAATTGGAACCCGTTGGGCACACCTGTGATGCCCGCTGAAAGATTTGAATCCGTCAGGTCATTTTCGAAACGCCACTCATGTGTCTGGCCGAAAGTTGAAACGGTAATCAGAAGAAAACCAAGAAGGCTAAGGCAACTGATCTTGAAGTTGGTAGTATAGAATTTCATAAAGCCTTTCTTATTTCGTGATTGCATTGAACGCTTCGGGGGATAGTACCATTATCAAATGCCCGAACTCATCATAGATGTAATAGGTATGAGCCCACTTCGTGGTGTCACTAAGCGGAGCGCCATCAATGGCTTGTACTTTTTTCAAAATCACATGCCCGCGTTTATCAGTGTATTCGCGAACTTCATGTCCTTGTTCGTCTATAGTAGATTTTATGCTAAGTTGTCCGGTTGCATAGTAGCCACCATCCACTACATCCGTACCTGCTGGAGAAGGTACTGGCAAGCCCGATGTGGCATCAACTATCCAGGCGATGATTTGCTCCTGGCCCAAATTAGAATCGGTTCCGTTCTTATTGTTCAAATAAGAATGGTTCACTGACTTGGCGTTAGTGTACCAATTTGCCCCCGGACCAAAATCTTGAGTCGGGCGGTTAAGAGGAGATGCTTCAAATATTGTTTCACTGAATGGACGAGTGTCATCAGTGACTTTGTCGGTTGGGCCGTTGTTGTAATAAAGGTATTGGGCTGAAGTAGTATAGCTGCCCGAAACTACGCCAATAGGATCTGACTTGTACCGGCCATTATTCTCAATAGAATACGGCAAGTATTTTTTGCTTTCTCTGCCGTACGCATCGTACACTACCGGCTGCACAATATCCGACTTGAGGGGCGAGCCTTGGGTTACTACATTTTGAATTGGTCTTCCAAGTCCATCGAAGTAACTGATGCTTTGGTTTGCCTGATCTGTGGTCAGGTTATCGATCACATTCGAATCGGTAATGTTATCTGCAAACACCATGTTGGTGACGATGTAGTTCATGTTGACGCCTGCGAGTTGAGAGGTAAGTGTGAAAGGTTGCGATGGCGCTGAAGTAAATCCTGATTGTGTTACTACAACGGTATAGCTTCCCACAACATTGGTAGTATAAGTTCGCGTGGTTGCCACCTGGGTATTGACTGCATTTCGCCACGAGTAACCGGTATAACCCGCACCTGCATCCATGGTGATGTTTGATCCTTTGATCACCACTGTTTGCGGAGCGGAAATTACAGGTATTGTAATAACGCTAATAGTAACGTTTGAAGAAGATGCCGTACATGGTGATGCACTTATGGTCCACCTCAAAACGTAGGTCCCCACCCCGCCAGCAGGAGTAAAAGTAGAAGTGCGAGAACTCGTATTGCTAAATTGTGATAAGGATGTGCTTGGTCCGCTTACTATTGACCATACTGCTGTACCCACCGTTGGCGCATTGGCAGCGAGTGATATAGTTCCGCTTCCCCAAATTCCCTGGTTATTTCCTGCAACAGCTACCGTTGGATTTAGACTAAAGGCAATAGCTACATTGCTTGCAGAGCTACACGCTCCGTTGGTGATGGTCCATTTCAAAAGATAGGATTGCCCTGCCGTGCCAGTGAATGTGGACGCAGGACTTGAAGTATTACCAAACGACCCGCCAGTTCCGGTTACTACAACCCAGCTTCCTGTGCCTACACTTGGAGTGTTTGCTGCAAGGGTTACAGTGGTCAATCCGCAAGTGGCAGCTCCTGACTGGCCAGCTCCCGCATTGGAAGTTGTGGGCAATGCATTAACAGTTACTGTTACATTCGAAGAAGATACACAGGGTGAATTACTGATCGTCCAGGTCAGAACATAAGTTCCTACTCCACTGGCAGGCGTAAACACAGCTGCTGGATTGGTAGCGCTGCTGAACTGTGCAGTTGATGTACTAGGACCACTCGCGACAGTCCACACACCAGTTCCAACAGTCGGTGTGTTGGCACCTAAAGTTGTATTGCCAGTGACACAAATGGTTGTGTTGCTTCCTGCATTGGAAGTAGTTGGCAAGGCAGTGACTGTTACAGTTACATTAGAAGATGAAGGTGCACAAGGAGCGTTGTTGATTGTCCATGTTAAAACATAAGTTCCGATTCCACCGGCTGGGGTAAACACAGCTGCGGGACTGGTAGTGTTACTGAATTGCGATGTCGATGTGTTCGGGCCACTGGTTACTGTCCATGCACCTGTTCCAACAGTAGGTGTGTTGGCGCCCAGAGTGGTATTAGTATTTACACAAATCGTTCTGTTGCTTCCTGCAATTGAAGTGGTTGGTAAGGCGTTGACTGTTACAGTGACATTTGAAAATGAAGGTGCACAAGGAGCATTGCTGATGGTCCATGTTAAAACATAAGTTCCGGCTCCACCAGCTGGTGTAAATACTGCTGCCGGATTTATTGTACTGCTGAATTGTGATGTCGATGTATTCGGGCCACTGGTTACTGTCCATGCACCATTTCCAATCATTGGTCCATTCGCTCCAAGGGTAGTATTGCTATTCGCGCAAATGGTTCTGTTGCTCCCTGCATTCGAAGTGGTTGGCAACGCACTAACTGTGACAGTCACACTGGAAGATGAAGCTGCACAAGGAGCGTTGCTAATTGTCCATGTTAAAACATAAGTTCCGGCACCTCCGGCTGGTGTAAATATTGCCGTTGGATTTGTTGTACTGCTGAATTGTGATGTCGATGTATTCGGGCCGCTGGCTACAGTCCACGCACCCGTTCCAACTGATGGTGCATTGGCACCCAAAGTGGTATTGCTATTTGCGCAAATGGTGTTGTTGCTTCCCGCAGCGGAAGTGGTAGGCGGATCAGATTTTATCACAGTGGCTCCTCCATTCATTGTTGAAAAGCACCCTTGTTCATTGTAAGCCACAATGGTATAATTCCCCGGAGCTGTCTGGTTGCCCCAGTTCATTGTACCACCGTTACCGGCTACCATACTTCCCACGCTGGCTCCTCCATTTAATAATTGATAACCAATGCTAGTCTCAGACCCTAGAAGTGAAATGGTAACACCGCTTCCTCCCGAACAAAAACTTCCACCACCGGTAACCATGAATAGTGATGGTGGCGCAGATACGCCAACATAGGGCGAACCTGACATCGGGAATCCGTTGGTAGTCTTTGCAGTATAGGTACCTTCCTGATTAAGATTGTTCCAGGTGATTGAACTGCCTGTACCCAGAACAGATGAACCATAGGCAACGCCATTTTTGTAAAGTTGAAAGTAGTGATCGGTGTCTGAGCCATTCAGAGTGACTGACACCCCACTGCCTCCTGAACAAAAATACCCTCCTCCCACAAGCCCATATGGAATAAATACAGCCATCGAGTTAATCGTGGTTACTTTGCTCCTGAAACTTAATGCACCTGCGCCCGGTGCAGTCCACTGGACGGTTACTGAATAGGTAGTACCGCTGGAGGAAAAGGAAATCACCGTTCCATTCGTAATTGTCCAACCAGGCGCTCCATAGAGTATTCCATCATTATACGTGTAATTGGTATTAACACCAGCACTAGGATTAGTGGGCCCGGTAAATTGACTGAATGCAACCAATGGCAGACTTACAAATAAAAACCAAAAGTGTTTGAACGCATTTATTTTAAGAGACTTCATTCCTAATTAGATTTTGCAATACGTGAAACAGAAAATTGTTGCTTCAACCTGGCATAGGTTGACTGTGATAAATCGAGTACGATGGTAGTACCTGATGCAGATCGCTTAAAAATCAGTGTACCCTTCTCACCATCCTCGTCAATGTAGTACGTAACGAAACCTTCGATTTGTATATCTTTCCAATCACCATCTATGGAGATCACATGTAAAGTTCTAATGAGTTTTCCTCCACCTTGTTTCCACAAAATGTCGTTGGTTCCATTAGTGGTGAAAGAGCAACTGTAATTGGCGGACTCTTTTGTATCTAAATCAAGTAAGCCCGTTACGGTCCAATCCAATTTAGTTTTCTTGATGTCTTGAGCACCGGCATTAACCACTATGAAAAAGGTTAATACAAGAAATGAGATTTTAGTTGGTATCATTGCGCTTGTTGATTCTTTAGGTGATAGGTATATGATTTCATAATTTTTTTCTGATCATCGCGCACGGTCACAAGTCTGCCGAATGTATCGTAGTCAAAAAAAGTTATTTTATTGTTCGGGTCATTTGAAGTGGTAATTCCAAATCCGGGAGTGTGGGTGTAGGTTGTCATTAGTGACCCAGCAGGGCAAACTCTTACTTCATCATAAGCTGTTGCGTTTGCTTCAGCAATGGTAGGTGAGTAATTGACTTCCGATCGCAGTTTCCATGATCCGTCATTATACCAGTAAGTCATTTTCAGATTACTTCCCACAGGTCTGTTTGCTGTTGGAATGGTGTAACTGCTTCCGGAATAATACTTCTTCCCTGTCACCGCTACACCTGCAACACCATCGTCTTCAAAACTGGTGTGAAAGATGGACACCGCGGGTGCATTTTTTACTTCGGCAATGGGAAGCGTGGCGTTATAGCCCCAGACATAACTGGTTCTAGCATCAAGCTCTTTTTGCTGTTCCACCAGCTTATTCTTCAAATTGGAGTTATAAGTAAAATTGATGCCTTTCACATACCTGGAATCCATTTGAAAAACATCATTGGTAAATCCGGATGCGGTAAAACTGCTTAAGGGCAAAGGCGTACCTGAAAACCAATGGTAGGTTTGATTTGGAAGTTGGTAGCCATTATAGGATATCAAAACGCTATTAGTCACGTAATCCGCACCTGAACTGTTTCTTTCTAAAGTAACTTTCTCAATGAGCGAATTAATGTAATGCTTGTCGCGCAGTTGCTTTATTCCGTTGGTAGTTGATGCAACAGGAGAATAGTCGAGCGGGTATTTATTAAGGGTGATTTGTTCCGTCCCATTGCTCTTGATTAAGTGCGCCTCTGTTGCTTGTTGGTGCGATGGATTTCCATATACATTGTAGGATACTATCTCATTATAATTTCCCGAATAATCATACTGTCTTTCGGTGGTCTTTGTTTGACGAATCCATTCGCTTACGGTTTTGTACATGATAGGCCAGGCGTACGGCTTAGTTCCATCATTCCAAATATCAAGGTAAGCCGCACGGATATTCAGGGTCTCGTCATACAGCGGGTCGGTATTTCCCAGGTCAAATTGTTCCCAATCAAATACAATGTCTAATGGCTTGTAATCATTTTCTACACTCTTTATCAGCTGGTAGTTGTTGTTAGTCCAACGATAATCTTCCTGTTTTAGAAGAAGTCCTCTTCGATGATCAAAACTGATTGGGTCACCAAAGGGAAAGCCATCGTTGGCGATATCCGGATAGGTACCTGCAGTTGAAAAATAATAAACCGACTTGCCATTATTGGTATTGCCAATTTGTTTTTCCGTCACCTTGCCATAACCAAAGGTACTTCCTGCGGCTGAGCCAAGTGGGATATTGCTGTAGGATGATCTGACATAAAAAGGAGTGCTAGAACCACTGCTGCCATTACCGCTGCTTGCTACTGAATTGCATGCCAGTTCATATTCAAAAAAGAATTTAGCATCCGATAAATTGCCGCCTTCATATTCATATTGCTTTATTTTTGAATTGCCCAAGTCATCCTTGTCAGTTATTTTCTTCACGCGAAGGCCACCTACACTAGCTTCATGCGTTCCTGCCGGAGGATTGTATTCTTCCCAAAACAATCGAATACTAAAATCCTGATAATTAGAAACCGTGGGGCTTCCTCTGAAGTCGGCTGAGAGTATGTAGGTGCCATTGGGAACAAATGTGTAATCAGTATTACAAACAATTTGGATGCCTCCTAAACTTAAGATTGCACAACTGGTGGGAGCCGGTGGCGGTGTGGATGAGCAATTCCAACAGTACATGTTGTTAACTCTGAAATTAACGTAGGCGCCACCCAGGCCGCGCTGATCATTAATGACTACCGTCTTGCAAAAGACCGGGGCCGGGTCACTACCATTGCAATCATTGGTGGCATCCAGAATTTCCGATCGATTAACCAGGTATTTGTTGGTAGAATACTTGATGTAATCGGTTACTTTGTTATTCTCAAACTCAAACTCGGTTGACCCACCTGTTGGGTATACTATTTTCTTTAAAACCCCAACACCGGTATAGGTTGTATCTACTGTTCGGTTAGCACCCGAAAGGTACACTCCACGCAAAAGAAATGGTGGAACCAAATGTGAATTCGATGCATTGTTAAAATAACCCCAGGCATCCTGGCTGTAAGACATGCGGTTTGGCATGGGCACAGTCTCGTTATATTCAAAAGTATGCGGGGGTAATTCTGCTCCACTGCCATCTAATGTTTTTAGCGAAACCAGTTTTAGCCTTACGTTGTATGAGGTTTCTTCTGAACAAGTTCCTACTGGTACAAGATTGTTGTTATAATAACTGTAGCCAAAGTGGAACTTACGATACGGAGTTACATCGCCTGTATTATACATTTCGATGTAATCCAGTTGCTTGTCGCCCAGAAGATCGCATCGGTCAGTAAGTGCTTTAAAATCGAGCCTACCTCCATCATATTGAATAGAGCTAAGTCTGTAGCCAGAATAGCTGTTTACGGAATAGCAAAGCTTTGTATTTTGAACGCATGATGTAATACTTCCGCCTTCACTCGAGTTTAAGGTGTAGGAAGCAATATTTTTCTGTGTGTAGGTTGCGGTATTATAACTTAAATTAATCTGCTGGCCGGTTGAGGGACTATAAACTCTTGTTAAAAACCATCCGGTAGTGACTTGTTGAGGTGTCGAAGGCGAACCATTACATTGTGAATAATTCAGGTTCTTCTCAGTAAGCTCGAAGTAATACTCAACACCATTTTCCGCTATCAGGTGCCAGGCATTATTTGTCAAAAAATATGCCTTGTCGAAGGAAAGTGTGTTCTGGGGAATGCTTACAAATGTGCCTTTGTCCTGATTGTAATAGAATTTTCCGCTATAGCCGGCAAAGTTAAAATAGAAAATATCTGCCTCGGCATCTGTTAACCCATCGGCAATATCACGCATTCTTGCAGTGAAAGTATCATCGGGATACGGTGCGAAACCCGGAACAGCCATGTCTAGCCAATTATATGAGGGCCATAAGGCTCTCATGTCGCTTACTTTAAGTGAGGCGGACATATAGCCATTGCCTAACTCGTCTTGTCCCCCGCGCACTGATCTTGTAATTACGCCACCTGCATTTAATGACCACCCTAGTCCGGTCCATGTAGCAAGTTCTTCCACTTTCACCCCCTTAGCATTGTAAGAAAGAGAGACAGGTAATGAAAGATCACCTGCAGAGATCGTATGCAATGGGATTGAAATATTAGGTGAACCAGTGTAATAGCTAATCTTAGTATCGCCATAACTACCCAACGATGCTACCGTAGGAGAAGGAGGAATGATCTTTCTAAGATCGTCTTGCGAAAATGCGTTGAATGCGGTGAGCACCGCTGTAACAAAAAGGAATGTTCTTTTTTGAATCAATTTCATGGTTGTCTTCTAATCGGGCCGCAAAACTAATACTTTGGTTAAGGTTCATATTATGTGAGATTCATAATTTCCTGAAAAAGCGTACTTGTATTTTTCTCATGCAAAACCGTGGTTTTTCACGTTGTGTCAATTATATTTTTTACAGGTGTTAAAGCTTTACTTTTTGTAGCTATAAAATCTGAAACCATATCATGGCTTGCTATTATCTTTGCGGCTCTTTAAAAAATTGTGTTGCGTAATCTTCTCCCATTCCTAATCTGTGTTGCTGCGCTATTCGCCTGTACAAAAGCAAGCGCTCAGGATTCATTAGGCCATGCCAAGCGTGGGCAACTTGAAGTCATTGATTCGCTTTCTCAGAATTTTCAACACAAAACAGATTCTCTAAATGGATTAGGTAATTCCGTTGACAGTCTCTATCGCTACAAATACCAATCCCTCGATTCGCTCCAAAAGAATTTTCATCACCGCACCGATAGTCTGCAACAAGCATTTGCTGTACCAATGAAACGGCTCGATGCAAGGCTCGCTAAACTCAAGCACAAAAAAGACAGCCTCAACCATCTTCATCTGCCTACACAATCGCTCACCGATGAGATCGACAGTCTGCAACAAACTCAAACAGCTAAGCTGAAAGAACTCAATGGCCGCATCGAGAAAGTAAAAAAAGAAACGCTGGCAAAAGCATCAGCTCTTCAGTTACCACCTCAGGCGCAAAATGAAATCAATGCGCTCACAAAAAACATTCACGGCTTTTCAGTGCCTAATAATTTCCATCTCCCGAATGCTAATTTGAAATTGCCCAATGTTGGAATTCCAGGCCTGCCCTCTTCCAATTCATTGGATCTGACTTCAAAGCTTTTGATTCCCTCTGCCAATATCCCTTCGTTGCAAAAGTTAAACATCAGCTCAGTTCAAATGCCATCACTTTCGCAGATGAAAGGATCTCTCAGTAAAGAAATCAGCCAGGCAAAATCGGCTGCTAACCTTCAGTCGCTGGAGAAAGAAGTGGTTAAGGATTTGTCGCAGAACGCGGAGGTAAAATCACTGTTGAAAGAAGAAGCTCAATTAAAAGATATGCGAGGCCAACTTTCTAAAATGAAAGATGCCAAGGGTGCGGAGGCTATGGCGCAACAACAATTGAAACCGGCTGTCAATCACTTTGCCGGCAAAGAGCAGGAACTCAAGTCTGCTATGGACCAAGTGTCGAAGCTCAAACAAAAATACAGCAGTGTTAAGAGTATGGCTGAGCTTCCCAAGCGCAGACCCAACCCTCTCAAAGACAAACCATGGATTGAGCGTGTGGTACCTGGCCTCAACTACTTTGTTCAGAACAGACAATATGCCCTGGTGGATTTCAACCCTTATGTAGGCTGGCGCTTCAACCCGAGACTCACCGCGGCTATCGGGTGGAACGAACGCATCGGTATTTCACATTATTCTTTTCACACTCGAAAATTCGATCGCCTCTTTGGCGTGCGTACCTCTGTCTCTTATTCGTGGACACATGGCATCACTTTTAAGGCAAGCCCTGAAGTGATGAGTGCCTTCGTTCCCACCAACGGCTCACCCGATGTGAAGCATCAGGCGCTGGTATGGGGAGTTTACGCAGGCGTGCGCAAAGACTTTCCTATCTATAAATCAGTGAAGGGCTATTCTGAAGTGCTCTACAATTTCACTCAAAAACCTTTTCGTAATATCTATGGCGACCCGGTGTCGTTTAGGTTTGGGTTTGAAGTGCAGTTGAAGAAGAAGGTGAAGAAGTCTACCCTCTAGCCCCCGCCTGCGGAGGATATTATCTTGGCATAGCTATGCGCAAAACTTGGCGCTTAAAGTAGGCTAATAAGTAATATACTGCATCAAGTGCAATCTCTACCCTTTCAATTTCCTTCCATACTTCTTGCGGACTGCAACACCATGAACTGCCTTCTTTAAAAGCTCATAGTACAAGGCCACATAAAGAATAATAGTCATCAGCCAGATCACAGACAGGTTGAAATACAGTGTATCGAATTTCTTACCGGCAAAATATTTGGCAGGGATGTAGAAGTTATCGCGGAAGTCGAACATGTGCTCGGGCCGATGCTCATTGAAATAAATTGGATAGATTTTTTGAACCAGTTCTCCATCCCACTCTACAATGCGCATGGGGCTTTGGGTATTCTCCACCATAGTGGTTACAGCCTCATTTTGATACTTCATCTTCAGCTTCTCAAAAGCCACTTTCTTTTCTTCATCATCGGTCAGTTGCAACATCAGCTTATCTCTGCCCTCTTGTGCTGCCCGGATGCGAATAGAATAAAATTCGCGAAGCGCTTTCAGAAACTGATTGGCCTTCACGTAAGCAGCAGAATCAAATTTACCCACTTCCAGTTGGCTCAACTCGGGCATTTGTTTTCCTACAATAGCAGCCTCGTGTGTCAACTCTTGTCTAAGCAAGTCCAAATACTTCTTCACCTTGCTTTCCTCACGGTCATCGCGCCAGGCTTCGCGGTGGTTGACCACATAAGACAACCGCGATTCTACTTCGGGTATATAGTACGCTCGTTTGTATTCTGCCACCTTCCATCGCTGATCCAGCTCATAGAATTTCTTTTCCAATGGGTTGTCTTTGAACTGGGTAACCATATAGGCTTCAAACGCCCAGCGCGAAGCCATCATCTCTCCAAGCAAAGGAATACCGTTAGGTGTACCTACGTTGGGGTTGAACTTATCGAAGCTGATTACCACACCACTTAACAAAAGCTGTGGAATAATGAGAATCGGGATGAGAATGTAAATCGTTACGGCCGAATCAAATGCAGACGAAATATTCAGTCCGAGCATGTTCGCAAAACAGGAGCATGAAAACAGGATCAGCCAATAACGCATTTCACTGAAAGGAATCTCGAGCAATGCATTACCAACCAAAATAAACATGATCGTTTGAATAGCCGAAAGCACAAATAGAATAATCACCTTACTTACGAAGTAGCTGCTTCGGCTTAAGTGAAGAAAGCGCTCTCGTTTCAAAATCTTTCGATCTCGGAATATCTCTTCGGCACTTACAATCAATCCTACAAAGAGCGCCACCACAATGCTCATGAAAAAATACACGGGAATGTTGGCGTTCTGATAGAAGGTGTACTTGGGGTTATCTACTCCAATCGCATCATAGTACATCACAAAGTAACCGATAAACAAAGCCAGCAACGGAGTGAGTACCATGTTGATGGTAACATATTGTTGGTTGGCTAATTTGGATTTTACATCGCGGGCTACGAAAATTTTTAGTTGCTGCAGCCAGTTAGGAATTTTCTGTGTGGCGGGCAACGGATCATTTACTTCTTCAATCTTCGGAATTTTAATCTTCTGTTTGAAATACTGGTACCATTGGCCGGGCGAAACTTTACGTGTGTGTGTGAAGCGGCCATATTCATTTACTACACGTGTCTCAATGATGTTAAAAATCTGCTCTGGATTGATGTTACCACACTCTGGGCAAGCTCCGGGAGATTTATTGGCAGCATTGATGATGTTCTGAAAATAATTAACAGACTCAATTGGGTTGCCATAGTAAATCTGAAATCCGCCTACATCGAGAATAAGCAGCGTGTCAAACATTTTGAAAATATCTGACGAGGGTTGATGGATCACCACGAAAATCATTTTGCCATGAAGGGTCAATTCCTTCAGCAAGTCCATGATGTTTTCAGAGTCGCGAGAAGACAGTCCTGAAGTCGGCTCATCCACAAATAGAATTGCAGGCTCGCGTAACAATTCCAATCCAATGTTTAATCTCTTTCTTTGCCCACCGCTGATTGTCTTTTGCAATGGCGATCCTACTTTCAGGTCTTTGATTTCTGAAAGGCCAAGATTGGCAAGTACCTTCTCCACCACTTTGACGATCTCTTCATGTGCATAATGCTTGAAACAGAGGCGCGCGGAGTAGTATAAGTTCTCATACACCGTAAGGTCTTCCATCAAGAGATCATCTTGCGGAATGAAACCGATAACTCCCTCTACATTTTTAGGGTTCTGATAGATGTCAATGCCGTTGACCAGCACACGACCGCTCGATGGCTTGTCTGAACCATTGAGCACATTCATCAATGTAGATTTGCCTGAACCGCTTCCGCCCATCACCCCGATGAGCTTCCCTCCTGTTTCGGCTATACTGATATTTTGCAAACCTGCACGACCACTTTTGAAATGATAAAAAACGTGATCGGCTACAAAACTGATTTTAGTGTTGCTCTCCTCGGTCAAAAATTTACCAACTACATCGCTGTAATAAATCGGTTCGATCTTCGATCCGCGAATGGTACTACCTGTGGGGAAAACATCCACCCGTCTTGACTTTAACGTCAAGCTATTTAGGGAAAGCGGTGTGATGCCAAGGTATTTAATGAAATAGGTTTCAATGTCGGTCAGGCGGAGGATGGCAATCATCCCCGAAAGGTTCTTGGCTTCTAAGTGCGGACCTTGGTGTGCCTGGCTTTCAAATCCTTCATCAATAATTAAAATGTTTTTGGAAAGCAGTTCTTCAGCGTCATGACCCAATACAAAAGCGCGCATGGCACGAAAATCTTTGGCAGGTATCTTCAGTGCTTCGCCTATATAGAAAATCAAATTGCTCTGTCGTTCAGAAAGCTCGTCACCCACAAAAACCAACTCAATAATTTTGATTACCAACACGGCCTTCTGTTGCGTGGTGAGTGATTGATTTACCTTGCGAGCAATCTGAATGATCTGCGCCCAATCGTCTACAAACTCTTGTGTAGCTTCATCAACATTGGACAGGTTATGCTCGGTAGGTTTGTTGACTTTACAAAAATCATCGAAGAGTGAAAGGTAATAGCGTACTCCATCCTGGTTAAGATGAAGGCCCAAAAATTCTTTGATAATCGTGCGCTCCTCATCGGTGATGCGCTCTTTTGCCACAATAGCAAAGAATTGAATTATAGCCTTTAGAAGTTCTTCACTCATTTAAGTATGCTCAAAAAATATTAACCGCAGAGAGCGCAGAGTTACGCAAAGGTCAATATAATAATTCTCTGCGAACCTCTGCGTACTTTGCGGTTAAAGAAAATTTCAGTGTTCCTTCTCTCCATCCAATGAAAGAACATAGCGCGCCATCATCTCGGCATCGGCTTGAGAAAGATCAGTATGCGCTGCCATCGGAATTTGTCCCCAAGCCCCCTGGCCTCCTTTGATGATCTTATCAGCTAGCATTTTCACATTTGCTTCGGTGAATTCATATTTCTTAGCAACATCTAAATGCGGAGGGCCAATAATTTTATTCGTTTTGTGATGGCAGGTTTTGCAGTCGTTAGCTTTTACAAGTGACTCACCTTGGGTAATCGGATCCACTGTTGGCGGAGTTACTACTTCTTCTGTCGGGGTACCGTAATCCTCTCCGCTCTTCTTCTCTTTCTGACTGCAAGAAAATGCAGTTAAAGTCAGCACAGCCGCTAGTGTCAAGTAAATTTTCTTCATGATTATATGATTTAAGATAGACCTAAAATTTTCTTATTGAGTTTAGGATTTTTTCCTGAAGATGCAAAGTCATCAAATGTCTTGTCTGTTACCCGGATGATGTACTCTTTGATTCGCTCAGCCCCCTCTCTCGCACCTTGTTCGGGATGTTTGATACAGCACTCCCACTCCAATACGGCCCATCCATCATAATCATACTGAGCCAGCTTTGAAAAAATGGATTTGAAATCGATTTGTCCATCGCCAATAGATCTGAAGCGACCGGGGCGATCAACCCAATCTTGATACCCTCCATACATGCCACTCTTTCCTGTGGGATTAAACTCAGCATCTTTTACATGAAACATCTTGATAAACTCATGGTAGTAGTCGATGTATTGCAAGTAATCCAATTGCTGCAGAACAAAATGGCTTGGATCATAAAGAATATTTACGCGATCATGTTTGCCTGTAGCTTCCCAAAATCTTTCAAATGTAATTCCGTCATGCAAATCTTCTCCGGCATGAATTTCATAACAAAGATCAACTCCAGATTTATCATAAGCGTTGAGAATGGGAAGCCAACGCTTCGCTAGTTCTTTGAATCCATCTTCAACCAATCCTGAAGGGCGCTGTGGCCAGGGATATACCGTATGCCACATCAGTGCTCCTGAAAAAGTAACATGTGCGGGTAACCCCAAATTTCTACTTGCCTTCGCAGCGAGCTTCAATTGATCAACAGCCCAGGCTGTTCGTTGCTTTGGCTTTCCATGAACTTCTTTGGGAGCAAAAGAATCAAACTGCGCATCGTATGCCGGATGAACAGCAACCAGTTGTCCTTGTAAATGAGTAGAGAGCTCGCTGATTTGTAATCCGCAAGATTCTACAGTCTCTTTCAATTCATCTGCATAGTCTTTGCTTTCTGCTGCGAGTTTTAAGTTGATCGCGCGCGAATCCCAAGTTGGAATTTGCACACCAACAAAACCAAGTGATGCTGCCCACTTACAGATGGATTTTAAATTATCGAATGGCGGCTCATCGCTTAAAAACTGCGCAAGAAAAATAGCCGGACCTTTAATATTTTTCATCCGGTTAAATTACATCAAAAGTGCGATGTGTAAAAAAAGAATTTAGGACATTATACTGTTGGTAGAAGATTTTATTAATCATCTACCAAAGTCATCCTGCACTCTGACAATATCATTTTCGTCCGATGGATTATTTGCATCGGTGTGTCTCCATATTTCTGCAATGACTCCCCACCCTTCGGGCAAACCTACCAGTCGATGGCGTTGTCCTTGTTTGAGTTGAATGATTTCTTCGATCGCTAACTTCTTCAATGGTCCTTCCGCATCCGTTTCACTTGTCACCACACCCGCAACTCCTCCAATCAATTTCCAAATCTCTGCGCGCCTGTGATGATATTGCCATGACAATCGCTGAGCTGGTGCGACAACCAAAATTTTGGGGCTCAACTTTCCCGCAATAGAAAGATCAGAAACCTGAAGATGCGGAAAGTAAAGTTTAATGAACCGATCAGCTAAAGACTCTTCAATTACAAAGAAGCCACCCCACGGTCTTGTGAAGTCGCGAGATGCAATGGTAAGGTTTACCTCACCGAGATAACTCTCAATTGATTTCATAACAGCCTCCTTCGAGGACGAAACTGAAGTTTTAACATTTATCATTGATTCCCAATTTAATTACTAATCTACCCAATCCGCAACGAACAGGTTGGTGTTGCGCGTGCCTCCGTTATTTCTGTTCGAAGAGAAGACGATTTTCTTTCCATCGGGAGAGAACATCGGGAAGGAATCAAATACTTTGTCATAAGTAATTTGTTCGAGGTCAGTTCCGTCTTCATTGATCATAAACAAGTTGAATTCAAAACCACGTTTGCCTTTGTGGTTAGAACTGAAAATGATTTTCTTTCCGGATGGATGATAAAATGGCGCCCAGTTAGCCTTGCCAAGACTGGTGGTCTGTTTTAAATCGGATCCATCCACATTGCAGATGAAAATTTCCATTTCAGTAGGAGCTACTAATCCCTGTTTAAGATAATCCAAGTACTCTTTCTTTTCTTCCTCAGTCTTAAATCGGGAGGCGCGGAAAACAATCTTCTTACCATCAGGTGAGAAAAAAGCACCACCATCATAGCCAAGTTCATGGGTGATCTGCTTTACGTTCTTTCCATCAATGTCCATTATATATAAGTCGAGGTCGCCATTACGTGTTGAAGTGAATAGAATCTTGTCGCCCATGGGCGAAACTGTCGCTTCAGCATCATACCCATTCGCGCTAGTAAGTTGTTTTTTGATTCTTCCTTTTAGGTCGGCAACGAAAATATCATAGGTGTCGTAAATTGGCCAAAGGTATTTTCCTCCAGGAGTGCGTTCTACATCTTTAGGGCAATCTTTGCCTCCATGATGAGTTGATGCATAAAGAATTGACTTTCCATTCGGCATAAAGAAAGAGCATGTCGTTCTCCCCATACCTGTGCTGATCATTTGCGGTTTCGCTCCTTTGCTCAAATCCATCCCTTCGATCGGCATGTAAAATACTTGGTCACAGTTCAGTCCCCAATCCTTGTTGTTCGACTGAAAGCTGATGTGCTTTCCATCAAAGCTCCAATAGGCTTCGGCATTGTCAGCACCAAAGGTGAGTTGCCTTACATTCTTAAAATGCCTCTCGCGAGCATAGTGAATAGAATCTTGGGGTGCAGCTATTTGGGTATTCAAATTATTTTGAAACGATACCAGAAAAGGAACAAATAGAAATAGAGACACTATTTTTTTCATTGACCAATCAATCTATTTTTTTTATACAGCCTTAGCCTCCTCTTCTTTCAAGACTCTTCTCAATATTTTACCCACGTTGGATTTAGGTAACTCTGTTCTGAACACAAAGTATTTAGGCACTTTGTAATTGGTAAGATTCTCGTGGCAATACTTCTTCAATTCTTCTTCAGTGAGGCTTTGATCTTTTTTCACGATGAAAACTTTAATCACCTCTCCCGATTTCGCATCAGGTACACCGATAGCTGCCACTTCCAAAACTTTGGGATGTGATGCCAGAACATTTTCTATTTCATTCGGGAAAACATTGAAGCCAGAAACCTTGATCATGTCTTTCTTGCGATCAACGATTTTGAAAAAACCATCGGTATCCATGAGGCCAATGTCACCTGTGCGGAACCAGTCGTTGCTAAAGAAAACGCCTTCATTATCTTTCTGCCAATAGCCCCGCATCACCTGAGGGCCGCGGGCGCAAATCTCTCCTGTTTCGCCTTGACCCAATTGTTTTCCGTCATCATCAAAGATCGCTACCTCAGTGCTCGGCATCGGTAAACCAATCGTCCCACGTCTGTGATTTCCGTCTAGCGGATTGCAACACAACACTGGTGATGTTTCGCTAAGACCATATCCTTCAACCAAAGGACTTTTCGTCACCTCTGTCCACTTGATGGCAACAGCATCTTGCACGGCCATACCTCCGCCAACTGCACCACGTAGCTTAGAAAAGTCGAGGGTCTTGAAGAGCGGATGGTTGAGCATTCCATTAAATAAGGTGTTCACACCAAGAATGATCGAAAACTTATGTTTCTGCAATTCCTTTAAGAACCCTTCCATGTCGCGAGGGTTGGTGATGAGAATATTTTTCAATCCGCTATAGTACATCAGTGTCAAGTTCACTGACAAGGCAAAGATGTGATACATCGGAATTGCGGTGATCACAATCTCCTGACCATCCTTATCAGTAATCAACGGACTGAACCAATGCCTAATCATTTGATTGTGCGCAATCAGATTGCGATGTGAAAGCTGTGCTCCTTTTGAAATGCCGGTCGTTCCGCCAGTGTATTGCAATACTGCTACATCTTCACTGTCGAAAGCTGGTTTATCCAATTTCAAACTTGCTCCGCGTTTCATTGCACTCTTGAATGAAATGGCATGAGGCAAATTATAGGCAGGAACTAGCTTCTTAATATATTTTACTACAAAGTTTACCATCCAACCTTTGAAACCTCCAATCAGATCACCCATGTCAGTGATGATGTAATGCTTGGCAGGAATTTTATCAACGATAGTTTCAAGATTATGAGCGAAGTTGGAAACAATCAGCAATGCAGAGATCCCAGCATCTTTAAACTGATGCTCCATTTCGCGCGCAGTGTAAAGTGGATTCGTATTCACCACAATCAATCCCGCTTTCAATGCACCGATAAACGCAACCGGAAACTGGAGAAGGTTAGGCATTTGAATCGCAATACGATCTCCTTTCTTCAATCCTAAGTCTTTTTGAAGGTAGGCTGCAAAATCTGTTGAGAGCGTATCAACCTCACCATAAGTCAATTTGCCACCTAGATTCTCGTAAGCGATAGTGTCACTGTATTTCTTAGAAGATGATTCAAATAAGTCGACAAGGGAGTTGAATTCCAGCTTGCCAATATCGTGAGGTATGCCAGCAGGATAATTCTTAAACCAAGGGAAGTCCGCCATTTTATTTCAATAATTGGATTAAAGCCCAAATAGGTGAAAAAATAAGGGAATAGCAATGGCTGGCGGCTCGACCAACCCAGCGAACAAAAATCTAAATATTCCACCTTCTGAACCTTAAAGATTAGAATTTGTTGTAATTTTGAGGGTTTTATTTAAACTTAGTCTAAATAGCTTGAAATGAGCAAAGACAATCAAGTCTTAGAAGAGATCACCAACAAGGAATATGAGCACGGTTGGACTGTGAACCTCGAGGCTGACGAATCGCCCAAGGGTCTTAGTGAAGATATCGTTCGGTTTATCTCCTCCAGAAAGCAAGAACCCGAGTGGCTTTTGGAATGGAGGCTGAAAGCATTTAGGTCTTGGCAGAAGATGGTTGAGCCTCAGTGGGCCAACGTGAAATATCCCGAAATCAATTATCAAGACATTATCTATTACTCTGCCCCTAAGCAGAAAGTTGGCCCGAATAATCTAAATGAAGTTGATCCTGAATTGATCAAGACTTTTGAAAAGCTTGGCATATCATTAACTGAGCAAAAACGATTAACAGGCATAGCGGTCGATGCTGTTATTGACAGTGTTTCTGTAGCAACAACTTTCAAAGAGAAATTAGGCGAACTAGGAGTAATCTTCTGTTCATTTAGTGAAGCGGTTCGCGAGCATCCTGAATTAATCAAAAAATATCTCGGCAGCGTAGTGCCAATGAACGACAACTATTTTGCCGCTCTTAACTCAGCTGTGTTTAGCGATGGCTCGTTCTGCTACATTCCAAAAGGCGTTCGTTGCCCGATGGAGCTTTCAACTTACTTCCGAATCAACGCTGCAAACACAGGTCAATTCGAAAGAACACTGATTGTTGCGGAAGAAGGATCTTATGTGAGTTACCTCGAAGGCTGTACAGCACCTATGCGTGATGAAAATCAATTGCATGCTGCGGTTGTTGAGCTATACGCGATGAAAGATGCGCAGATCAAATACAGCACCGTACAAAACTGGTATCCTGGAGATAAAAATGGTAAAGGAGGTATTTACAACTTCGTTACTAAGCGTGGATTGTGTGCCGGTGATCACTCTAAGATTTCATGGACGCAAGTAGAGACAGGTTCTGCCATCACATGGAAATATCCTTCATGTATTTTGAAAGGTGATTACTCGATGGGTGAGTTTTATTCTGTTGCTGTAACGAACAATTACCAGCAAGCCGATACCGGAACCAAGATGACGCATATCGGAAAGAACACACGTTCACGAATTGTGTCGAAGGGAATTTCTGCCGGTAAATCGCAAAACAGCTATCGCGGACAAGTACACATCATGAAGCGCGCAACGAACTCGAGAAACTTTTCTCAGTGCGATTCATTATTAATGGGCGATAAATGTGGGGCCCATACTTTCCCTTACATCGATGTAGAAAATAGCTCATCTAAAATTGAGCACGAAGCGACTACTTCAAAAATTGGTGAAGACCAAATCTTTTACTGCTTACAAAGAGGAATTGACGAAGAGGCAGCAGTAGCACTGATTGTGAATGGATATGCTAAAGAAGTGCTCAATCAGTTACCTATGGAATTTGCAGTAGAAGCGCAGAAGTTGTTGGCGTTGACTTTAGAAGGTAGTGTTGGTTAAAATCGTTAATCGTTATTAGTTATTCGTTGATCGTATAATCCTTGAACATGTTAAAAGTAAAAAATCTTAAAGCAAGTATTGGTGAGAAGCAAATCCTTAACGGGATTAACCTTGAGGTTAAGGCAGGAGAAGTACATGCAATCATGGGACCGAATGGTTCAGGTAAGAGCACTCTTGCTTCAGTGCTTGCCGGTCGTGAGGATTATGAAGTGACTGAAGGTGAAGTTTTGTTTCAAGGAAAAAACTTATTGGAGCTTGAGCCGAACGAACGTGCTGGCGAAGGAATATTTCTCGCCTTTCAATATCCTGTAGAAATACCAGGTGTGAGCACAGTGAATTTTATGAAGACCGCTCTTAATAAAATCAGAGAGTATCGCGGACAACAGTCACTTGACGCAGTCGCATTTCTTCAATTAATGAAGGAGAAAATGAAGTTGGTTGAAATTGATCAATCATTATTGAGCCGTGCATTGAACGAAGGATTCTCGGGTGGTGAAAAGAAGCGCAACGAGATTTTCCAGATGGCGATGCTTGAGCCTAAGCTTTCTATTTTAGATGAAACTGATTCTGGTCTTGATATTGATGCGTTGCGTATTGTAGCAAACGGTGTAAACAAATTACGCTCGAAAGACAATGCAACCATTGTAGTAACTCATTATCAGAGATTATTAGAATACATCGTGCCTGATTTTGTACACGTTCTCTACAAAGGGAAAATTGTAAAGTCGGGCGGCAAAGAACTGGCGCACGAACTCGAAGCAAAAGGCTACGATTGGATTAAAAACGAAATGGCTTTAGCAGAATGAGCGTGATCACATCAGATATTGATTTGAAAGAAAAGATTGTTTGCGCGTTTGAACAAACGCCTGACCGCAAAAACGTTCAGCGCACAGAGGCGTTACAACATTTTCAAAAGCTAGGATTACCCGGAAATAAAACTGAAGAGTACCGCTTCCTCCCTATCACTAGGGCATTAGAAAAGAATTTCAACTTTGATCAGTCCAATGCGATTGAATCAAATATTAAATCGATTGACGAATTTTTGATTCCTGGTCTTGAAGCCAACGTCATTGTATTCATCAACGGAATTTATTCACCGGATTTTTCTAAAGTCATTAGTCCCGAGAACGAAATAGTAATTTCTGATCTTAGGAAAGCGGTTAATCAAGATGAAGCCCCTCCTTACTTTGAAAAGTATTTAAAAACATCAGCTGATCCTTTTACTGCACTGAATTCTGCGCTGTGGCAAGACGGAATCTTTATTCAAGTACCTGCAAATACCAAAGTTGAGAAGCCTGTTTTCATTCTTCACATCAACGATGCAGAAGCAACTCAATCAATTTGTCATACACGCCTACTTGTCGTTTTAGAAGAAAGCAGTGAATTGACGTTGATCGAACGTTCATCATCGAAAGGTGAGAATAATATCTTCCACACATTCGCTGAAGAAATCATTGTAAAAGAAAACGCCACATTGGGTTATGTAAAAATCCAAAATGATGAAGGTAAACTTCACCAAGTAGCGAATTCAATGATCCATCAATCCAACAAAAGCAAGCTGAATACATTCACGCTTACGATGAACGGATCGCTCATCAGAAACAATTTCAATATTGCAGTTGATGGTGAGAATTGCGACTCGCACTTTTTTGGATTGTACTTACTGAACGGAAATACGATTGCCGATAATCATACTGTAGTTGACCACATCAAGCCGAATTCATTCAGCAATGAAATTTACAAAGGCGTGATGGATGGAAACTCTAAAGGCGTGTTCAATGGAAAGATCTTTGTTCGTCCGCATGCGCAGAAGACAAATGCATTTCAATCGAACAGAAATATTCTAATGACGGACTCAGCTTCCGTAAACACGAAGCCTCAGCTTGAAATTTGGGCTGATGATGTGAAGTGTTCTCACGGTTGTACATCCGGTCAGCTTGATGAAGAAGCGTTGTTCTACTTACGCTCACGCGGAATTCCAATGGATACTGCAAAGGCAATGTTACTCTACGCATTTGCAGCCGAAACATTGGAGCCAATTAAAAACCCTGAACTGAAAAGCTATTTAGACAGTTTGATCTCACAACGATTGAACAAATTTTAAATATGGACGCCACCACGGCAATCGATATTGAAAAGATTCGCGAGCAGTTTCCTGTCCTTCATCAGAAGGTGAATGGAAAACCTCTGATTTATTTTGATAATGCTGCTACCAATCAAAAACCAAAACAGGTTATTGATGCGCTTACGAATTACTATCAAGGTTACAACGCCAATATTCATCGTGGCATCCATACGTTGGCTGAGAAGGCAACCAAAGCTTTTGAAGAAACACGTCACGCGATGCAGCAATTCATCAATGCAAAGCATGTTGAAGAAATCATTTTCACTCGGGGCGTTACTGAAAGCATTAACCTCGTTGCATCATCTTACGGTCGTGCATTTCTTAATGAAGGCGATGAAGTGATCATCTCAGGACTTGAGCATCACTCGAACATTGTGCCATGGCAAATGGTGTGCGATGAAAAGAAAGCTAAGTTGAAAGTTATTCCCGTAATTGAAATCGGTGAGATTGATATTGATGCATATCGCAAATTACTAAGCTCAAAAACAAAAATCGTTGCTGTTAACCACGCATCGAACAGTTTAGGCACAATTAATCCTGTAAAAGAAATTATCCGTCTAGCTCATGAAGTCGGTGCTGTCGTTTTAATCGATGGCGCACAGGCTGCAGCTCATTTAGAAATTGATGTACAAGATCTTGATTGCGATTTTTATTGTATCTCTTCTCATAAGATGTATGGACCGACTGGCACTGGAATTCTTTACGGCAAAAAACATCTTTTGGAGAAAATGCCTCCCTACATGGGCGGTGGTGAAATGATCAAAGAAGTAACGTTTGCAAAAACTACTTACAACGATCTTCCTTACAAGTTTGAAGCCGGCACTCCAAACATTGCTGATGTTGTCGCTTTGAAAGAAGCTGTCAACTTCATCAACTCGATTGGAAAAGAAACAATGGCAGAGTATGAGAATGAACTTCTCTCCTACGCTGTGGAGAAATTATCTGCTATTCCAGCGGTAAGATTGATCGGGACTTCAAAGAATAAAGTAGCTGTTCAGTCTTTCGTTATTGAAGGCATTCACCATTTTGACATTGGTCAGATGCTCGACACTCGTGGAATTGCCGTACGTACAGGACATCATTGCACACAGCCACTCATGGATGGATTCGGAATTGAAGGAACTGTTCGTGCTTCATTTTCCATTTATAATACCAAAGAAGAAATTGACGAATTGATTGAAGGAGTTAAGCGCATTGTGAACTTTATGAAACCATGACGACTAACGAGGTTCAAGATGAAATCACTAATGAATTTTCGCTTTTAGATGGCGACATGGAAATGACTGTTTTCTATATCATGGAATTGGGACAAAAACTTCCGGTCATGAATGAAGCAGATAAGATTGAAGATAATATTGTGAAGGGTTGCCAATCGAAGGTGTGGCTGACAGCAAAATTAAATGATGGGAAGATCTTCTTTACTGGCGATAGTAACACTGCAATTACAAAAGGTTTAGTGAGTTTACTGATTAGAATTTTCAACGGACAAAGTCCTGAAACTATTTTGAATACCGATTTGTATTTCATGCAGAAAATAGGAATGGAAAGATTTATCGGCACTCAACGTTCCAATGGATTTGCATCGATGATCAAACAAATGAAAATTTATGCCCTTGCTTTTAAAACTCAGTTGATCTAAGAGTCATGAACGAAACAACATCAACCATAGAGCAAAAAAACGAGCCCGTAGAAACCAATCTACGTGACAAGGTTTTGGCTGCCTTGAAGACAGTCTATGATCCTGAAATTCCCGTTGACGTTTATGAACTCGGATTGATTTACGAGATCAATGTATTTCCAGTAAACAATGTATTTGTATTGATGACGCTCACTTCTCCCTCCTGCCCTTCTGCAGAGGCCATACCAAGTGAAGTCGAACAAAAGATTAAGGCGATTGAAGGCGTGAACGATGTAAAAGTAGAATTGACTTTTGATCCGCCCTATTCGCAAGATATGATGAGCGAAGCAGCTAAACTGGAACTAGGCTTCATGTAACTTTGTTGTTATCGATTGGAATCAAATTGAACTTAAATCTCTTAAAACTATAATCTTAAATCTGAATTAAAATTATGTATCCCGAACAATTAGTAGCCCCAATGCGCAGCGATTTAACCGTTGCGGGCTTCAAAGAATTAAAAACCGTGTCTGATGTAGATCAGGAATTGAAAGATCAGAAAGGCACAAACCTTTTAGTAATCAATTCAGTTTGCGGATGCGCAGCAGGTGCGGCTCGTCCCGGAATCAAATGGGCGTTAGAGCACACTGCAAAAAAGCCAGGTAAATTGACTACTGTATTTGCAGGAGTTGATAAAGAAGCGGTTGCAAAGGCACGTGAATATACATTGCCTTATCCTCCATCATCCCCATCGATTGCATTGTTCAAAGATGGTGAGTTGGTTCACTTCATCGAACGTCACCACATTGAAGGCAGAAATGCTCAAATGATAGGACAGCATTTGCTTGAGGTATTTGACGAGTTCTGTTAATAGAACTTAAAAAAAAATTAAAGCCGTCCCGAGTTATCGTGATGGCTTTTTTATTTCATCCTGATTAGGAAAAATTTTACATTCATGGAATAGAATCTCCTCTACGCATAAAATGGTTTTTTCTATGCCCAAATTATCTGTTTGCATCGGCTTCCTGATCTGTACTCTTGTTTCATGCAAGGAAAAGAATAAAATCTCACAGGAGAAAATTTCCGAATTAGGTCTCAAACGAGGCGATGTTGTTTTATGTGGATCTGGAAAAAATCAATTCGGTGTAACGAATTTTAATTCAGGAATTCCTCTTGAGATAAAAGAAGAATTTAATCAAGGGATTTCTCTTTTGCATTCTTTCGAGTATGACGAGGCTGAAAAAGTATTCGCAAAAATAATAGACACAGATTCACAATGTGCAATGGCTTATTGGGGTGTAGCCATGTCTAACTTTCATTTGTTATGGGCACCCCCAAACGAGGATGAAATAAAAAAGGGAGCCAGATCAATTGACATTGCAACTTCTCTAATAACAGACTCGGATTCAAAGGAAGCAGAATATATCCACGCAGCTGCTCTTCTCTACAAAAATACTGACAAGCAAGACCATCGCTCACGTTGCATCAGTTACGAAAACGCAATGGAAAAAATCTATTCGAAATATCCTGATGATAAAGAAGCGGCAATCTTTTATGCTTTGGCGTTAAGGGCATCGTCCGATCCGTTGGACAAGACTTTCAAAAATCAAATCAAGGCAGGAGTTATATTGGATGGGCTGTATCCAGATCAGCCCAATCACCCAGGAATCGCTCATTATATTATTCACACGTATGATTATCCTGAATTAGCCGAGCGAGCACTGGCTGCCGCAAGAAAATATGCTTCAATTGCTCCCGGTTCCGCTCATGCGCAACATATGCCTTCTCACATATTTGTAAGGCTTGGGCTGTGGGACGAATGCATTTCTTCAAACCTTACTTCTAGCTCATCTGCAAAATGCTATGCGGAAAGTAATTCTCTTGCAGGACATTGGGATGAAGAACTGCATGTAATGGATTATCTGGTTTATGGCTATTTACAAAAGGGAGAAAACAAACTTGCTAAAGAACAATGTGATTATCTCAAAACAATAGACCAGGTTTCTCCTATGAATTTCAAAGTCGCATATGCTTTTGCTGCCATACCGTCAAGGTATACTCTTGAAAACAAATTATGGCAAGAGGCTACAGCCATTCAAATTCATCCTCAATACTTGCCTTGGAATAAATTCCCATGGCAAGAAGCTATTCTACATTTTGCAAGATTGCTTGGCATGGCAAACACCGGAGATTTCAATTCAGCAAGGGCCGAACTACTGGCATTGAAATCATTACGTGAAATTCTATTAGGGCAAAAAGAAAAATACAAAGCTAATTTGGTAGATATTCAAATTAAAACCGGGGAAAGTTGGCTCTACCTCAAGGCAGATAAGGATTACAAAAAGGCCATCGAATTAATGACTGTCGCTGCATCTATGGAAGACGCAACTGAAAAAGATTCCGTTACCCCCGGGGAGGTAATTCCAGCACGAGAACTGCTCGGAGATATGTTCTTACAAATTAACGAACCAGCAAAAGCACTTGAAGCTTATGAAGCTGATTTGCTTAAACACGCCAATCGTTTTAATGCACTTTACGGAGCAGCTTTAGCCGCTGACAAATCAGGAAACAAAGAAAAGGCAATTGGTTTTTATAAACGTTTGATTGCCATAGGGCCAACATCACAAAGAATTGAAACAATAAAAGCAAAGGAATATTTAAGAATGAATAATTAGTAAGAATAATCAAGGATCGATTTAATCATACCTTTTCTAAAATCAATCTCGTCTCCTCCAGGTCAAGTTCATATTCAATCTTACGAGATGCTTCTTCACTGATCTTGCCTTCTCTATGTAGTTCATTTAACATCGAGCGTTCTACTTTTAAGATTTCCTGTTGCACACGCAAAAAGTCATTCACCTGCTCATCACTTATTCTACTGGAAGTCTGCTCTTTCTTGATCCGTTGAACGCGTATCTCATATTTCGTTTTAATCTGATTTAGTACTTCATCGCTTACTCCAATGGAATAGTTTTCTTCGATGTGCTCTATCACTTTTGTTACAATCTTCATACGCGCTTCATGCTCTTCGCGCAGCTCATCTTCACTAGGTTTAATTCCCAACCACTTCACTAAATGCGGAAGAGAAATTCCCTGTATAACCAGCGTAGCAAAGATCACAGAGAATGTCAGGAAGATGATCATGTCGCGATGCGGAAATGGTTCGCTGTTAACGGTTAGTGGCAACGCCAGCGCAGCTGCCAAAGAAACAACTCCGCGCATTCCACTCCACGCAACGATTGTCACAGATCGAGGATTGGGTCGAGGTTCACGTTCTCGAATTCTTTTGCTAAACCATCGAGGCATGTAAGCACCCGGGTAAACCCATATCAATCGCAACACAATCGTTGCAAGACTGATGATCGATCCATAAGCAAGCAGTGTGAGAAACGAATGATCCTTGATGTGACCTAACACAACGGGCAACTGCAATCCAATCAAAATAAAAATCAATCCGTTCAAAATAAATATTACTGTTTCCCAAACCGACCACGCGCTTAATCTTGTTTGGTGATTGAATATCTTGGATGAATTCCAACTCAGGAAAAGTCCGCACGATACTACTGAGAGCACTCCCGATACATGTATTTGCTCTGCCAAAAGATACGCTGCGTATGGTGCGATGAAGGTTAGCGTGGTGTCGTTCACGGGTCTGTCCGGAGTGATCATGTGAATCCATTTGAACAACTGACCTAGTACGAGCCCAACAGCAATTCCAACGAGCGCCACGTAAAAGAAATTCACACTGGCAAGCCAAAATATAAACGTGCCCGATGCAGCCGCAGCAATTCCATATTTATAGGCAATCAAACCCGTGGCATCATTGACTAGACTCTCTCCTTCCAAAATAGTTGAAATCCTCCTTGGTATACCAAGACCCTGTGTGGCGGCACTTGCAGCAACCGCATCGGGTGGTGAAATGATTGCCCCGAGTACAAATGACTCAGGCCAACCGAAACCGGGAATAAAATAATGCGCGACAACGGCAACTAAAGTGGTGGTAAATAAAACGCATCCAATGGCTAGTAAACTTATCGCTCTGCTGTTGGCTTTAAAATCTGGCCACGAAGTACTCCAGGCAGCGGAGTAAAGAACTGGAGGCAAAAAGATCAGGAAGATTGTATCCGGATCTAAGGTGATCACGGGAAGGCCAGGAACAAGACTGATACCAATTCCGACAAGTACAAGCAAAACAGGATAAGGAATCTTTACGCGGTCGGCTACTTCGGCCAGTGCAGTAATAATGGCTAGCAATAAAATGACTACAGTAATATTTCCCATAGCTGACTTTAACTTCAATTTGTAAAAAAACATTCAAGAATCAGCGAAAAAAAATATTTCCCCCGAACTTTTTTGATACATTGATGTTAATAACCATCAATGAAAGTAGCCGCCTCCCGAAAAGAACATTTCAACGCAGCACACCGTTTGTACAACCCGCAGTGGAGTGACGAAAAAAACAATTCCGTATTTGGCAAGTGTAGCAATCCTAATTACCATGGTCATAATTATGAATTGATTGTGAGTGTGATAGGCGACCCCGACCATGAGACCGGTTATGTGTACGATATGAAAATTCTAAGCGACCTAATCAGGGACCATGTTGTAAATCATTTTGACCACAAAAACCTTAACTTAGATACTCCTTATTTTAAAAATCTGAACCCTACAGCCGAAAACATCGCTGTGGTGATCTGGAGAATACTGAGACAACACATTGACAGCAAATACGAACTTAAAATCAAACTTTATGAGACAGAAAGAAATTGCGTTGAATATCCAGCCCATTAAGCCGCTTGATTTGGATGACGAGCATCCTGTCTCATCTTATGATACCCCATTGCGCGAGGATGCCTTCGAGATGTCTGATGAAGACAAAATAGAAATAATCGAAAAGCATTTTCGTGAGATCATGACCACACTTGGTCTCGACCTGACTGACGACAGTTTAAATGGCACACCTCATCGTGTTGCAAAGATGTTTGTAAAGGAAGCATTTAGTGGATTGAACCCTGCTAATCGTCCGAATGCTCGATTGTTTGAGAACAAATACAAATACGATCAAATGC
>CBRFFM010000028.1:0-30514 GCA_967789005.1 uncultured bacterium
ATCCATTACTCCACGCCCGGCCAGGGATAGAAGCGAAAAGCCCGAAGTGCGGTTGGACTTTGAGCGTGGCGCGAGGAGTATAGCGGATAGCCCAGCCTGAGGAACGAGGGGGACGCAATGAAAAATTACTTTACTTCCTGACAGAGTTCGACAAGGACGCTGTTTGTGGTTTTTGGATGCATGAATGCGATGCGCTTGTTGTCAGCACCTGATTTAGGTTGTTGGTTTAATAGGGTAAACCCGTTGTTGGAATAGGAGTGGATGCTTTCTTCGATGTTGCCGACTTCAAAGGCGAGATGGTGGATGCCTTCGCCACGCTTCTCAATAAATTTTGCAATGGGAGAATCTGCGTTGGTTGCTTCTAGGAGTTCAATCTTGACGCCTCCGACTTCGAAAAAAGATGTTCGCACGCCTTCACTTGCCACTTCTTCAATTTTATAGTGCTCTTTGCCGAAGAGTTTAGCGAAAAGTTTGTTGGACTCGTCCAGGTTTTTTACAGCGATGCCGATGTGCTCCAATTTTTCCATAGGACTGATTCGATTGGTTTTCTTAATTTTGAATGAAAATTCGGGAAACTTTTAGTGCTTTCCGAAAGTTAACAAAGGACTATGTCAAAAATTACCCTAGAGACAGCGAGTGATGCACACGTAGAAGCTGCGCGAGTGCAACAGCAAATTAAGGATTACCTTGGATTGCGCACCAGCGACTTGATGTTTGAATTCAGTATTCATGATGGCAAAGTGAAGTTGGATTTGATCACGATCAATCCCCGACATAATCAATCTTTTTTGTTTCACTCTGAGACAGGTGCAGACAAAGTGGATGCATTGAAGAAGATGTGGGACTATGTGCAGAATTACAAAGAAAAGGAGAACTCCTACACGATTCAATGGACTACCAAGAGCGACAGTGAACTGCACACGTCTTACTTCAGGGCTGGAAATATTTTAGAGGCGCTGGAGAAATTATATTACGGTAGGGACAGGAACACAATTACCGTTTTTAGTGTTGTATTGAATCCGATCTCTTAAAATTAGAATTATGATTACTGTAACCGAGAAGGCCAAAGAAAGAATTGCAAGTTTGCGCACTGAGGAAGGGCGCAACGAGGAGCACAACATTCGTGTTTCGGTTAAGGGTGGTGGCTGCTCTGGTTTGATGTATGATCTTGGGTTTGACGATAAAATCAATCCGGCAGATCAGGTTTTTGAGGACAAAGGAATAAAGATTCTTGTTGATAAAAAGAGTTTGCTCTACCTGCTTGGTATGACTCTGGATTTTTCTGATGGGCTAAACGGAAAAGGGTTTCAGTTCATTAATCCAAATGCTTCGCGCACCTGCGGTTGCGGAGAAAGTTTCTCAGTTTAAAATTCTCTTAAATAGTAGCAATACACTTTAGCTCAATCGCTATTGGTGTAGGTAATGCATTTACTTCGACAGTGGTGCGACAAGGTTGTGTCGCTTTATCTGGAAAATATTCAGCGTAGATTTTATTGAATGTGGGAAAATCGTTTTTCATACTAGTGAGAAAGACAGTGACATCAATCAGATTCTCCCACTTCGAGCCAGAAGCTTCAAGAACAAACTTTACATTTTGAAAAACGGAATGGCATTGCTCTTCAATATTGTAGCTGACGATGTTTTTGTTGTCATCCAAAGTTACACCTGGAATTTCCTTAGAACCTTTTTTGCGTGGTCCAACACCTGAAAGAAAAAGTAAATTACCAACCTTCCTCGCATGAGGGTAAGATCCAACCGGATCAGGTGCTTTGTCTGAAGAAATAGTTGTGTTGCTCATAGTTATTCAATTCCAAAAACTAAACTTCCCCAGAAGCTTTGCCAGTTGGCACCGGGTTTTTCTGAGGGAATCATTTTTACGGTGCTTATCATCCATGGCCCCTTGCTGCTGATGGGAAATTTTATGGTGCCATCATTTTCGCTGAAGGCATTTTGCACAATGGACGCATTGCCGATTTTATTCCAAATTTTTACCTGCTGATGTGGGCAGGGCTTGCCATTGAACAGCAACATGCATTGCAAGTAATCGCCTGATTTGAGTGAGTAAGGATTTTGCTGCGGTATGATTTCCAGTCGCAGGTTAGTTTTCTTTTTAAACGTATCATCTAGTTTATCGCCACACTGAACTAACAATTTCGTGTATCGAGAGTAAAGTTCTTTGCCGGGTTTGTCAAGAGAGTTCGTTTTAGTTCTAAGATCAAGAATGTCGTCAAGGCCGTCTTCTTTTAAATAGTCATTGAATTTCTGTGCGTCTAGTTCACTTCTCGACTCTCCGCTTTGCATTGAAATCAAGTGTGTTCCAACCTCGATGAACTTAAACTTCAGCTTGTCTTTTTCTTCTGGCTTAACTAAACTTTTTAGGTCGATGGATTTAGTTGAGTGGTGAAGGTTGAGTTGTTCAATTCTATTTTTCTTTAAGTCCCACGCTTCGCCTTCAAAATTTTCGCCAACCAAGAAATCGACTTTCATCTCTTCGCCAACATTGTATTTGAATTTTTTGGGTTGCAGCCAGAACTCATGGGATTGAACAGCAATCCATGCAAAAAGAATAATGAATATCGCAATCAGCCTTTTCACAGCCTAAAAAATCATTTGCTCATTAATGATTCAATTTCATCTACTTCGATTGGAATGTTTCTCATTAAATCGAAATTCTCCTTTTCACCGATGACAACGTTATTTTCTAAGCGAACACCAATGCCTTCTTCTTTAATATAGATTCCGGGTTCAATTGTCCACACACTTCCTACTTGTACTTTGTCATGCATGTTGCCTATGTCATGAACGTCAAGGCCGAGCATGTGTGATGTGCCGTGGTAGAAATATTTTCTCAGTGCTGGATTTTCAGGATCCTGGTTTTTGACTTCAGCATCTGAAATCAATTTCAATTTAAGCAACTCAGATTCCATGAGTTTTTCTATTTCTTTTTGATAATCGAAATAGATGATGTTTGGCCTGAGCAATTTCATTGCTTCGCGTTGTACACGGAGTACTGCATTGTAAACATCTTTTTGGCGAGGAGAGAATTTTCCGCTTACAGGAATAGTGCGAGTAAGATCAGAATTGTAATTGGCGTACTCTGCGGCTACATCCAATAAGATCAGTTCGCCTGCTTTGCACTCTTGATTGTTTTCAATGTAGTGTAAAACGATATTGTTTTTTCCGGATGCGATGATCGGTGTATAAGCAAAGCCCTTTGAGCCCTGACGGATAAACTCGTGCACATACTCCGCCTCAATCTCATATTCTTTTACGCCCGGCTTTGTAAACTTTAGCACTCTCCGAAATCCTTGTTCTGTGATATCGCAAGCTTTCTGCATCAAATCAATTTCTTGCTTTTGCTTTACTCTACGGAGCTTAGACATGATGGGAGCTACCCGCTGATAAGTGTGTAAAGGATATTTTGCTTTGCACGAATCGATGAAACGCGCATCGCGAGTTTGAACCGTTACTTCTGCACGGTAATGCTCATTCGTATTGAGATAAACTGATTCAGCTCCGCCCATCACCATCATGTGATGAAACATGCCTTCAAAATCCTGAAGCCACATTATAGCTTCAATTCCTGAAATGGCTTTCGCTTCTTCTTTTGTCAATTTATGGCCATACCATTTTTCGAGATGTTCATTGGGTTGGCGTAAGAAAAGGATCTCGCGCTTTTTCTCTTCACGAAAACCGGGGCAGATCAAAAGAATGCTTTCTTCTTGTTCGATGCCTGTGAGATAAAACAGATCATTGTTTTGACGGAATGCCATTGTGCCATCGGCATTGGTGGGCATGGTGTCATTCGAATTAAAAACGGCTAGTGAGCCTGGCTTGAGTTCGCTCACTAATCTTTTTCTGTTGTTGATAAATAGCTGTTGATCGATGGGCGAGTAGCGCATAGTTATAAATTAGAATTCAAGGCAGGCAAGTTAATTATTCTGTTCAGAAGAAAACAGAATTCAAATCGGGATATTGACTTGTCAAAGGCTTTATAGGCCTCCTAAATAAATTGGAATAGACGGACTTAAAATGATTAACTCAACCCACTGAGAAAATCTCTCTCTTCGAAGATTTCGGCTTCGACCGTAAAGTCATCGGCATCTAAGAATGCAGGGAATCGATCGCGGTAAGCTTGTAGTGCGTGTGCGTTGAGCTCTAGTGTTTTCGTTGCTTCAACTCCTTCTACAGAGAAAATGGCATCACCCTTCGGGCCGATAATTGCGCTGTAGCCGTTGTACTCAATTCCATTGCCGTCAATGCCTACGCGGTTTACACCAACGCAGTAACTTAAATTTTCAATAGCGCGGGCACGGAGTAAAGTTTCCCACGCGGTGTCTCTTACCTGAGGCCAGTTGGCTATGTAAATCAATAAATCGTAAGATGCTTTTTTCAATGAAGCATTCCAGCGGTTGCGGCTCCACACGGGGAAACGCAAGTCGTAGCAAATCAAAGGGCAGATTCTCCAGCCCTTCCAATGACCAATTAGTAAACTCTCTCCAGGAGTATAAACTGAATGTTCTTCAGCCATTCTAAAAAGATGGCGTTTATCGTAAGTCTTGAAATTTCCGCCTGGTTCCATCCAAAGCAGGCGGTTGTAATAGCGCTCGTGCACGTGGGCGATAAAACTCCCTAGAATCAAAGCGCCAGTTTGGTCGGCCATCTGTTTCATCCACTTGAAAGTGCGCATGTTCATCATTTCGCCAAGTTTGTTGGCTTTCATGGTGAACCCGGTGGTAAACATTTCGGGCAGTACAATTACGTCTGTTGGGCCTGCTTTCCAGATTTTCTCCTCGAACATGGCCAAATTAGCCCCAATGTCCTCCCAGTGAATGTCTGACTGAATTATGGTGACTTTTAGATCCTGCATGGCTTTTTGGAAACGGATTGCAAAGAAACAAATACCGCCTGACAAATGCAGGAGTCGGTTCGATAAAAAATTTATTAAATCTTACGAAGGATTTCGCCCGCTTTTCGAAGGGTTTCTTCGCTTTTGGCGAAACAAAATCGCAAAATCCTGTGGTCGGACTTGTCTTTATAAAAGGCTGACACTGGAATGGGGGCAAGCTTCATTTCCTCGGTCATCCATTCTGCCATTTCGGTGTCGGGTTTCTTTGAATTCCCCTCAAAAGAAAGGAGCTGAAAGTAGCTGCCGAAGCAGGGCAATGGTTTGAGGGAAGTGCCTTTAATCTGATCTAAAAAGAAGTCCCTCTTTTGCTGGTAGAATTTTCCTAGGTGGAGATAATTCTCGGGCTCAGCCATGTATTCAGCAAGAGCCAATTGAACCGGAGTATTCACACTGAAGGTGATGAACTGATGAGCCTTTCGGATTTCGCGACTTAATGCTTCTGGCGCTATAGCATAACCCACTTTCCAGCCTGTGGCATGAAATGTTTTTCCAAAGGAGAGGATGGCAATACTTCGCTTGGCAAGAGTCGGGTATTTTAAAACACTTTCGTGCAATTTGTTTTCGAAAATGATTCGTTCGTAAACCTCATCGCTCAAGACAATCAGATCATGTTCTTCAGCAAGACTTTCTAGTTTCTTTAAATCGGAATGTGTTAACACCGAGCCAGCAGGATTGTGCGGTGTGTTCACCATGATCATTCGTATGCGCGGAGTGATTTTCTTTTTCACTTCATCCCAATCGATTGCAAAGTTTGGTGGAGTTAAATTGACATGAACAGGAATTCCTCCATTTAATCTTATCGCAGGATCATAAGAGTCGTAAGATGGATCGAACAAGATCACTTCATCGCCTTCGCGGATTAATCCGGCAATAGTTGCAAAGATTGCTTCGGTGCCCCCAGCTGTGATTGTTATCTCTGTTTCAAAATTGATTTCACACTGATAAGTTTTGAAGACCACTTCGCTGATCATTTTACGAAGCTGTGGCATGCCCGGCATCGGTGCATATTGATTGTAACCTTCTTTCATTTTTTGATGAATGAGGTCAATCAGTTTTTCGGAAACGGGAAAATCAGGGAAGCCTTGTGAGAGATTGATGGCGTTATGTTCCATTGCCATCTTCGACATGACACTGAAAATGGAAGTGCCGACTTCGGGGAGACGAGAGGTTATATTCAAGATTCCAGATTTAAAATTTAAGATTCAAAATTAACCTGTTTCGGAAATTTTAAATTTTAAATATTGAATTTGAAATTATTTCTTGAGTGGAGCCAAAATCCTGTACTCAGTGTCCACATCGCCTTTACTGATCTTGTTGAGTTTGCCCTTAAGCATTCTCTTTTTCAAGGAAGGGAGGTAGTCGATAAAAAGTTTTCCTTCGATGTGATCGTATTCGTGCTGAATGATGCGTGCCTTCATTCCATCGAAACTTTCTTCAAATGCTTTCCAGTTTTCGTCAAAATATTTGATTCGCAGTTTTTCAGGCCGCGCTACTTCTTCGCGAATGTTGGGGATACTTAAACAACCTTCTTCAAAAGCCCAAGGTTCGCCCGATTCTTTTAGGATGGTTGGGTTGACAAATACCTTCTTAAAATCTTTCAAGTCGGGTTCGTCTTCTAAAGTAGTTCCATCAACAATAAATAGGCGAATGCCTTTTCCAATTTGCGGAGCGGCTAAACCGATGCCGTGGGCGGCATGCATGGTTTCATACATGTCGTTAACGAGTTCTGAGATGTCCGTTCCTTTTTCGATGTCCTTTGCCACTTTTCGAAGCACCGGATCGCCATACATCACTATCGGGTAAATCATGATTCTAGATTAAAATGCAAAGTTAATTAAGAAGTACGATTTACGAGGTACGAATTACGATTTTAGAGCGAGCCAATCGTACATCGTAATTCGTAAATCGTACCTATTTCTTGCTTTGCATATAGTTCTGCAAAATCAACGTGGCGCTAATCTTATCGACATTGCCTTTTACCTGCCGGTCTTTCTTTTTCATCCCTCCGGTAATCATGGCATCCAATGCAAGGGATGAAGTGAAGCGTTCGTCAACTTCGGTGACTGGTATTTGATGGAAATTTTGCTTGAACAAGACAATAAATTTTCTGACGGCTTCGGCAGTATCAGAATCGGTATTGTTTAGCCGCTTTGGCATGCCGATTACGATTTCACTTACAGGCTCTTTATCGAAATATTTTTTCAGGAAAGGAATCAGTTGAGAAGTTTCTACAGTTTCCAAAGCTGTGGCAATAATTTGCATTGGATCAGTAACCGCAATGCCGGTGCGCTTCGTTCCGTAGTCAATGGCGAGAATTCGTGGCATGGATTAGAAAATCAATTCCACTTCGTCTTCTCGAAGAACGCAACTTTCACCTGGCTCTCCAGGATCATCGCTTTTGGAAAAAGGATTTCATTTTCAATTCGCGCGTGAGCCTGAAGGTTTTTTTCAAACTCGATCAGTTCAGTATAGAGCACCTTCACATGCAATGGTGCATCGGGAGCTAAGTAATAGTCTTTTGTGATTTTTCGGATACCTTCCATTTCGTCATCATGCGCTTCGTGCTCTAATGCACAATGCTGAAGCGAATGCTTTTCCATGGAATGATACAAACGGGTTGGATTGTATCGGCCTTTTAATGCGCGTTCCAATGAACTGATGTATTTAAACAGCGTGTCTTCTTCTTCGTAAATGTGATGAATGAAATCTTCCATGAACAAAGGGAAGAGAATTTTCAAATCTTTCTCTACTGATTCATACTCTTTGTGATCAGCTTTAAAACTTGAAACCAGTTTATGAATAAATGGCAGTCTTTGCTTGATGAACAGATGATGGGCGTGCTTCAGGTATTCTACAATAAGATCGATGCGATAAGAGAATAGCGGCAATTCATCTTCTTTGAAATTTTCGTGCGAAAGTTCAAGGCCTTTTACCACAGGTTCGGTTGCCAATCCTTTTTCAAGGCAAGCTTGCTTGAGGGTTTGAGTTGGATATTCATAAAAGGGAATCCCAAACGAATAGAGCACGTGCGCCAGCAGATGATCCTGGTTCACCAGTTCTGTAATTTTCTTGTTTATTAATTCACTCGGATTCATGCGGATGGTAAAGGTAATGATCTCGAACCTGTGTTCAAACCAGTCGCCAGTTACCTGTATCCGGTTGCTGGTAACTGGAAACTGCTACCTATCTTTGACGTGAATTAAAAAGTATGCGCGAGGATTATTTGAAAGGCGACAGTGAAGCTCAGAATTCAACCGATAAGGAATTTGAGAAAGCATTGCGGCCGCTTTCGTTTGGAGATTTTACAGGTCAGCAAAAAGTTACCGACAATATTAAGGTGTTCGTTATGGCGGCTAAGCAGCGTAACGAACCGCTTGATCACGTTTTGCTGCACGGCCCTCCTGGACTTGGTAAAACCACGCTCTCGTTTATCATCGCTAATGAACTTGGCTCAAATATTAAAATCACTTCGGGGCCGGTACTCGACAAGCCAAGCGATCTTGCGGGTTTGCTCACCAACTTAGAATCGCATGACGTTTTGTTCATTGATGAGATTCACCGGCTCAATCCCATCGTAGAAGAGTATTTGTATTCTGCGATGGAGGATTATCGGATAGACATCATGTTGGATAGCGGGCCTAATGCGCGATCTGTTCAAATTGGATTGAATCCCTTCACCCTCATAGGCGCAACTACGCGTGCGGGCTTGCTTACGTCACCACTGCGTGCGCGATTTGGAATCAATGCACGATTAGAATATTACGATTCACAATTGCTTACGAAAATTGTGAAACGTTCAGCTGTCATTTTGAATACTCCAATTGAGGATGATGCTGCGTTTGAGATTGCGCGAAGAAGTCGTGGCACCCCACGTATTGCAAATAATTTATTGAAACGCACACGCGATTTTGCGCAGATCAAGGGCAATGGAACAGTCACCAAAGAAATTGCTCAAATCGCTCTCAAAGCACTGGATGTAGATGAAAACGGATTGGACGATATGGACAACCGTATTCTCTCTGCAATCATTGAGAAATTCAAAGGCGGACCTGTTGGTCTCACCACTATCGCAACAGCGGTAGGTGAGGAAGCTGAAACTATTGAAGAAGTTTACGAGCCTTTTTTAATTCAGGAAGGATATATCAAACGTACCTCACGTGGCCGCGAAGCGACAGAGCATGCTTATAAACATTTGAAAATCCCTAGACCAAGGACGCAGGGTTTATTTGATTGAATTAATTTTCCTGTTTCGAAACGATCGTGTTGCTCACGACAAAACTAATCACACCAAGGACGATCATGAGTAAGGTCTGCCACGCGTGGAACACAAATACAAAAGCAACCGCATCAGGCTTAGCTATGTTGTAAAGTGTAGTTAATCCAAGCGGCACAAGCACATGATATGAGCCCGTACCACCAGGGAGTGGAGCTGCCATTGCTATCGAACCAATTGCGAATAATGCGACCACAGCACTGAAGCCAAGATGAGCTGTCTCAGGAAATGCCATCAGCACTAAATAGCTCATAACAAAATACAGACCCCAAATGGAAAGTGAATAGAAAACAAAAAGCCATTTGTGCTTCAATTGAAAAACGGAGAGAAGTCCTTCTTTGAAGCCATGAATAATCTTTAGAAACTTTTCATTTTTTCTCAAAAAGTAAATTCCGACTACAAAAAGAATTCCGAGTACTGGTAGCACCCATGCCCACGTAGGTATAGTCATTTTGCCTGAAGAGAAATTGAGCGTATCCATGAAAGCCTTCAGCTTTTCCCACTCCATGTAAAATGAGAAAGCAATGAGTGCCAATAAGCACACGACATCAGCAATGCGTTCAGTCACTACGGTGCCAAAGGAGATTTCAATTGGTGTTTTCTCTAATTGATTAAGAGTATAGCAGCGTGAAACTTCTCCACCGCGAGGCACGGCAAGGTTAACAAGGTAACCGCTCATCAATGCCCAAAAGCTGTTTGACAATTTTACATTTTGGCCTGTTGGCTCTAAAAGCATTTTCCAACGCAGTGCCCGGATGATGTGACTGACTATTGCCGTGCCAGCCATGATCCACAAATAAAACTTATCGCATTTTTGCCACGCTTTCCAGAGGTAATCAAATTTGTTTTCTCCTTCTACTTCAAGCCCGCGAAGTGAGAGCCAAAGTAAAATGGCTGTAATGGCAATCATCAGCGCATAGCGCGTACCTTTTTTAATGCGCTGCATGTTTACTTACGCTAGTTTGTTTTCTGGAGTCGGGAAGATGAGTGTGGGTTTGAATTTCTTTGCTTCTTCAAATTCCATTGAGGCGTAAGAGATCACGATCACGATATCGCCCACATGTGCTAAGCGCGCGGCTGGCCCGTTGAGGCAAACCATTCCGCTGTTGCGTTCTCCTTTGATTACGTATGTCTCTAAACGCTCACCATTGTTTACGTTTACTACCTGCACTTTTTCACCTTCAATGATATTTGCGGCTTCCATCAGGGTTTCATCGATGGTAATGCTTCCCACATAGTGCAATTCAGCCTGAGTAATCTTTACCCGGTGTATCTTCGATTTTAAAACGTCAATTCTCATGTATTAACAAATTATCTATCAGTCGTATTTCCCCTACAAATCCAGCGATTAATAAAACGGACTTTTCTGTAACGCTTTCTTCGGCTTTTAAGTTTTCGGCATTGGCCAATTCAAAGTAATCCAGTTTAATGCCATCCACTGATTCGCATTTCTGACGTACCAATTCCTTTACTTTTGAGATTTGCTCTCCGTTCTTCAACATTTTCTTAGCGTCAGTTAACGCATGATAAAATACAATTGCCTTTTTTCGTTCCGTTTCATTCAATCGCATGTTGCGCGATGACATTGCAAGCCCATCCGCTTCACGGTGTATTGGCATCGACTTTAACTGCAGATCAAATTTCAATTCCGTAACCAGTTTTTCGATGATCTTGTACTGCTGAAAATCCTTTTGCCCGAAGTAAGCAATGGTAGGCTTTACAATATTGAAGAATTTAGAGACTACTAATGCCACACCACTAAAATGTCCAGGTCTGAATTTCCCTTCGAGGATCTTATCCAGGTCTCCGAAGTCAAATTTGATTGTAGGTTCCCCTTCGTACATCATTTTAGCCTCAGGGGCAAAGACCACATCGCAACCAGATTTCTCAAGCATTCCAAGATCGCGGTCAAGCGTGCGAGGGTACTTTTCGAGGTCTTGTGGGTTATTGAATTGGGCCGGATTAACGAAAATGCTGCAGACCGTAAGGTGGTTTTCGCGCTTCGAGGCCTCTATTAAGGAGAGGTGACCGGCATGAAGAGCCCCCATGGTGGGCACCAGACCGATAGAGTGAGAATTGCCTTTTTGGCTCAAAAAAGCCTTCAGGGACTGAACTTCCTTGAAAATTTCCATTTTTTGGCCGTTTCAAAAGGCCGCAAATATAGTCCTTATGTTTAAACCAGAGTTGAAAAGGGGGTGGAAATTTCGTACTTTTGTGCTCCCGTTTTCTTGTCTCAACAAAATTCAACATATATGTCAAAAATCCGCATTCTCTATGTAGCCAGTGAGATCAATCCGTTCTTACAAACCACCGAAGTTGCTGACTTCGTGCGCAAGTTGCCACAAGCAATGCAGGAGCGTGGAATGGAGATCAGAATTCTGGTTCCGCGGTTTGGCTTGATCAATGAGCGTAAGAACAGGTTGCACGAAGTAGTGCGCTTGTCAGGTATCAACATTTCCGTGGGCGATGAAGAGAAGCCTTTGATCATTAAGGTAGCTTCAATACCTAATGCTAAACTGCAAGTTTACTTTATTGACAATGAAGATTATTTCCACCGCAAGTCTGTTTTCCACGATAAAGAAAATCGTTTCTTCGAAGACAATGATGAGCGCGCTATTTTCTTCTGTAAAGGTGTAATTGAAACAGTTAAAAAATTGGGCTGGTCCCCTGACATTGTACATTGCAATGACTGGATCACAAGCTTCATTCCATTGTATTTGAAGACTACTTACAAGAACGATCCGTTATTCAAAAATTCAAAAAGCGTGTTCACGATCTACAACAACAGCTTCGCTCACAAATTCAAAGGTGATTTGATGGGCAAGGTTCGGATGCTGGATATTGAAGACAGCATGCTTGGCCATTTAAAGACTGCTGACTACGAAGGCTTCATTAAATTAGGAGCTCAGTGGGCAGATGTTGTAAACGTAGCCGGTGACGGAAAGAAATTGGAAGGCTTGGTGAAGAAAATTAAAGAGAAAAAAGTCTCTAACATCGAAAAAGATGAAGACTACACGGAAGAGTTCTTCAACCTGTACACGGAATTGGCAGGCTAATTACCTTTCAAATGTTAAATGAATTAAAGTCGGGTGTGAATTTTTCACCCGACTTTTTAATTTTGGACCACTGATGGGTTGATTCATGTGATGGACTATGATGTCTGTACACATCAAGTATTAGGGAAATAAGTAGATCAGAACTTTGGGAATAGTTTTTTCGTTGGGGTAAAAAATCAAAAATTACAGCTTATGTGCGGAATTGTAGCTTATGTAGGTCATCGTCAGGCAAGTGATGTAATTATCAAGGGATTGAAGCGTTTGGAGTACCGAGGCTACGACAGCGCAGGTATAGCACTGCTGAATGGTGGCTTAAATGTTTACAAAAAGAAAGGCAAGGTTTCTGAGCTTGAAGCTTTTATCACAGGCGAAAATCTGCATAGTACTATCGGCATGGGGCATACGCGCTGGGCAACTCATGGGGAGCCCAATGACGAAAATGCTCACCCACATTATTCAGCTACAAAAAAACTGGCCATCATTCACAATGGTATCATCGAGAATTATAATTCACTGAAACAAGATTTGCTTCGCAAGGGGCATAAGTTTTCGAGTGAGACTGACACCGAAGTTTTCATTCATTTCATTGAAGACATCAAGGAAAACGAAAAATGTTCTTTGGATGAAGCAGTGAGATTGGCATTGACGAAAGTGGTTGGTGCTTACGCCATTGTTGTGATGTCGTTGGAGGACCCAACGCTATTAATCGCAGCCCGCAAAGGAAGTCCGCTTGTGGTTGGTGTTGGTAAAGGAGAATTTTTCATGGCATCGGATGCTACTCCGATTATCGAATACACGAATGAGGTAGTTTATCTCAACGATCAGGAGATCGCCATTATAAATCACGGGCAACTCAATATCAAGAACACTGCAAATCTTCCGCTCACACCTTATGTGCAGACGGTTGATATGGAACTCGAGGCCATTGAGAAAGGCGGATACGAACATTTCATGCTTAAAGAAATTTTTGAACAGTCTCGCTCAATTAAGGATTGTATGCGCGGACGTTTGGATTCAAACTCTGGTCGATTGATTTTAGGAGGCTTGCGCGAGTATATCAACAAGCTTGTGAATGCAGATCGCATCATGATTGTAGCTTGTGGTACCTCCTGGCATGCAGGTTTGGTTGCTGAGTATTTCTTCGAAGAGTTTTGTCGCATACCAGTTGAGGTGGAATACGCTTCAGAGTTCCGTTATCGCAATCCAGTAATTCGCGAAGGCGATGTGGTAATTTCTATTTCGCAATCTGGAGAGACTGCCGATACTTTGGCTGCAATCGATATGGCGAAGTCGAAAGGCGCTATCATCTTTGGAGTTTGTAATGTGGTTGGCTCGTCTATTCCTCGTGCTACTCACGCGGGTGCTTACACGCACGCGGGACCAGAGATTGGGGTAGCCAGTACGAAAGCATTCACAGCGCAACTTACTGTGCTAAACATGATGGCGTTAATAGTTGCTCAACGCAAAGGCACGATCACAGAACAAAAATTTCACGAGATGCTGGTGGAAATGGAAAACATTCCCGCCAAGGTTGAGAAGGTGTTGAAGTTGAATGCGCAGATTCAGGTTATTGCAGATGAATTTAAAAATGCACGCAATTTTATTTACCTCGGCCGTGGTTATAATTTCCCTGTGGCGCTTGAAGGTGCTTTGAAGTTGAAGGAAATATCTTACATCCATGCGGAGGGATACCCGGCAGCCGAAATGAAACACGGACCAATCGCTTTGATCGATGAAGAAATGCCCGTAGTTTTCATTGCTACCAAAGATGCTTCGTACGAAAAAGTAGTTTCTAATATTCAGGAAGTAAAGGCGCGCAAAGGAAGAGTGATTGCTATTGTTACTGAAGGTGACACTCAAATTCCTAAAATGTCGGAGTTCGTTATCGAAGTGCCGGCCACTCTTGATCCACTGATGCCTTTGATTTCAGTTATTCCATTGCAATTACTTTCGTATCATATCGCTGTGATGAGAGGTTGTAATGTTGATCAACCAAGAAATCTTGCAAAATCTGTAACCGTAGAATAAGTCTTACTAACGCAGGTTTATTGCTGCTATGGTGGTTAGCTCTTATTTGCTGATGAATAGCAACGTTGATTCTATCGTTGTAAGTTTTAATATCTCTTAGAGCCATAGCTGATCTAAATTATTTGCCCTTAAATATTTTCCCACATTCTCTTTCGTTTGGAAATACCCTCATGGGGGTAGTTAAATCACCTCATGGCGGTATTGCTAAACCTTCGTACTATTCTAAGTTTTACTTATTCAAAAGGGAGTAAGTCGAAAATCCCCCAAAAGAGTAGGCACAATTTTTAGAATAGTATGGCTTTATTCGAAACTGCATTGCAGAAAACACTGCTCAATGAGGGGGGCTATGGTAATGATTCTGACGACCCCGGGGGTGAAACCTATAAAGGTATTGCGCGCAAAATGTTCAGCACATGGGAGGGCTGGCCAATAGTTGATTCATTAAAGCAACGTTCGGGTTTCCCAAACAATCTTGATAAGGAGGTCGATCTGCAGGCCAAGATTCATGATTTTTATAAATCCAATTTTTGGGATCGCATTCAAGGCGATAAGATAACCAACGACCATGTTGCCTTTTCAATATTTGATTTTGCAGTAAATACTGGAGTAAGCACTAGCGCCATTCTTGCACAACATGTGGTAGATGCCGAACCCGATGGAGTGATTGGCAACAACACCATTGCAGCGATCAACGCAATGGACCCTGAATTTTTCCTGGCCTCATTTACAGTTGCAAAAGTGGTGCGCTATGTGGGCATCGTGAACAAGCGTCCAGTAAGTAGAAAATATTTCTTCGGATGGATTTCAAGGGCTGTAAATAACTAGAGAAGTACAGGGCTTCTTGGAGTTTGGATAAAATGAATCACGGTTAACCAACAACTAACAATCAACGATGGGCTTCATTCAAAAACTATTTTCGGGAGGCGCTAGCCAACTTGTTAATTCAGTAGGCAATGTACTTGACAAAGTGATCACTACTAAAGGCGAGAAAATGCAGCTTGAGCTCGAAATAAAAAAAGCCGACCATCAGTACGAGCTCGACATGGCCAATCTCTCACTCGAAGACAAGAAGGCAATACTGGGCGATATTGATAGCGCACGCAAAATGAATGCAGCCGTACAAGACAGTCCCAACGCTTCGAGGCTGGCAAAAAACGTTTCGCCCATCCTCGCACTTGGCGGCACTCTGCTCTGCTTTACACTCTTTGCTTGGCTAATGTTTGGCAATTGGAAAAATCCTGAAGACCATGATAAAAAAGAAATCATACTATACGTACTTGGTGTATTGAGCGGCATTCTCACACAAGTGTTCAGTTACTACTTCGGCTCCTCGCAGGGAAGTGCGGCAAAGACTGACCTTATCCATGCTATGCATACAGATAGTATGACGAAGTGAAGGTGGAGAGTATGACCAATGATTTTGTGATTTGTAAAGCGGCTGAAATATTGACGAGACGAAATCCAAATAATAAATCATAAACAACTTAGGAATATGATCATCTCAATCATCAACCATTCGAACGGCACTTTAAAAGATGAAGACATACTGCCCATAATACGTGCAATAAATCGTCAGATTAGTGAAGACTTCAAGCCTTATTGGAGCATTGAGGCACAGTTGCGTCTTGAAGGCAACAGCGGTCATGCGCCCAGTAAACAAAAGCCTGCAGATATGCGGGGAGATGCAGTAATCTATCTGTGGGATAAGGTCAATGTAAAAGATGCAATCGGCTACCATGATTTGAACAATAGTGGCATTCCCTTTGGCTTTGTGTTTCTGGAAATAGCAAAGCAATTGAAAGAAGATTGGTCTGTTACGCTTTCGCATGAGGCCATGGAATTGATTGGTGACCCCGAAGTGAATTTGTTAGTGGCAGGTCTACATCCGGATCCCAAACAAAACCGTGATGTATTTCTGTGGTTTGAGATGTGTGATGCCGTACAATCAGAGAGTTATAAAATAGATGGTATTAACGTCTCCAATTTTTTACTTCCACTCTATTTCACAGGTGGTGACGAGTACACAGGGCGTAATGATTTTTTGGGTACAGTAAACAAGGATGGTTCTACACTAAAATCTTTCGGAGTAAACCCGGGTGGTTATGTGGGTTTCTTTGATCCTTTATCTCAAGAACACACTACTTTTTCATTGAGTGATGATGAGGTGGCAAAAAAAAGAATGGAGATAAAAAGCAAAGTAAAGGGAACTCGAAGGGCAATTCGTTACCAACGCTTTATTAAGAAATCTGACAGCAAGTTATCAAGACAGGAAAGCCGTAGTTAACAACCGGAGTGAGCCGAAAATCCAAAGAAGAGTAGGCGGGAATTAAAATTATATAAAATGCCTTTAACACAACAACAACTAACAACATTTCAAAGCTGGGTAAATAATAGAGTGCCTAATTACTCTTGTCCAGCATGTCATCAAGCGAACTTTAGCACTGGTGAAATAATTGCTTCACCAACATTTCAAAATGGAGGGATTGCTATAGGAGGACCGACTGTGCCTATGGTTTCCCTAATCTGTAATCATTGTGCACATGTAACTCTTTTCGCTTCAATACCATTGGGGCTTTGACTACTTAAATAACGGAGCAAGCTGAAAATCTAAAGAAATGTAGGTGTAATAAACTATAGGATCAATGCTCACGGAAAAACAAAGACGACTTATCACTCAGAAGGTAATGAATGACTCAAGAATTCCGAGTTATTTAAAACGAGAACTTGGGATGGCAAGTTTTCCAACTCTAATTAATGAGATTGACACACTGCTTCACCAGGCTATTCCAGAAAGCAGTCACAAATTGATTCATGATTCATCTAATGGGCTTACTCTTGAAGAGATATCAGATTTATCAAATGACCTGCTCATTCATTGCATTGAAAGAGTAAAGTATACTGTATTGAAATCTGCGATTCCAATAGCACTGCCAGTAATAGTAAATGAGATATTAATTGCCCTTGGGCAAGGAAAAACAATCACACCTTAATGTAGATTATGAAAACACAATTAACACTCTTATCAATTGTTTTGTGCACAGTACTTACTGGTTGTCAAACTGCTAACGAATTGCATTATTTCCGACAGGGTGCAAATTACTATCGTCTAAAAATTAAAGAACATTCTTTTGCCTCAAGATCAAGGTATTTAAGCGGCTACTTCGATGAGCATGCTGTCGAAAAATACTTTAGTGAAACAGGTCAACCAGATTCCGCAAGAATTTCGAAGTGGCAGCCAGTTAATGGGCAGCAGGGTTCTTTGGTCATGATTTTATCCACAAATTCCAATTCTATTTCAGAACAGATTGGAGGTATTGCCGGAAATGAAGATCTGCTTGAGACGGTGGCGCGTCTTTCGCACAAAGATAAAATTGAAAAGGCAAATGAACTTGCCTCCGGCATAGATGACTTAAAGGGAATTGCGTCCTCTATTATACAGGCTGGTGACATCTACGTTAACAAAGTTACGGTAAGCAATGTTAAAAGCACCCTCAATGATCTTGTGCTAAGTATCGAAGCACTGACTGGATCAAAACTTCAAATCACAAATCTCAACGAAGCTAAAAAATGAAAAAAGCATTTCACATTGCATTGATGCTTGTGCCGCTGGCCCTTCAATCTTGTTCTACTATGAAAGTAAATGTTGATGTCTTAAACAGGGCTGCAATAGAAGAGACTTATCCTTTTAAACTTATTTATTATAAACAAATAGAAATGGAGGTTCAAGCAGCTAACAAAAACGATTTAAAGAAAGAAACACTAGATCGCGCAGTCCAATTTATCAGCAACCACGGGGACGTATATCCGGTACAAAATCGTCAAAGATTGATTGAGCAACTTGATTCCAATTTTGAAAATGCGTGGAAAGTATTTCAGGAAAAAAAAGAGTCTGTACTTAACGCGTTGGCAAGTCGAAAATCAAATGCCACAACTTCACCTGATGGTGCTTTGGCGGAATATGCAATCGCTAAAGGAGTTTTAAGAAATATGCTAGAGGGGATAGATGACGCTGTACTCAATAGCTTGCCGCTTTCCACTCTGAATAGCAATCTCCTGTTACAAGATATCTCAAAACTAAAGGCAAAAATAGAAACAAGTGCATCTCAGTTTGGAGAATCAATAGTGGATGATCCAATCGCTTCAATCGTAGCTACAGCCCCGGACTTCTATTGGAATAAATTTAAGTCGCAGGTCATTCCAACAACAAGCACGGATTTAGGGATAGCCGAGAAATATGATGATAGTAAAGAGGCGCGATATAATTGTACAATCGCAAAAACATTTTTTGGTAACAGCGACATTGCCATAAAGATGGAAAACCCAGGTGTGTTTGTAGTAAAAGGTGTGCGCGTGGACGCTGATGAAGCTATTCGTTCTTCATTCAAGGTCCTTGCACAAGGAATAAAGTATATGGCTTTTGCGTCAGGTGTTCCGATCACAGGGGCTGACGGTAAAAAGAATGTTCGAATTCCAGAAATTGAAAATTATAACCAACAAACGAAAGTTTATACTTCCACGAAAGCTAAATATGAGCGGGTTACTGAGGATTTTCTATCAAAAGTGATTGCCATAAAAAGTGATCTCGCAAAACTTGACAAGAATCCAAAAGAAAAAGATGTAAATGATTGTATTGAGAGATTAAAAACAGCTTATGAAGTTTATAAAACGTCATTAAATAATTGATATGGTACTTAGATATTCTGTAGGGGATATGGTCAAATTAAATATTGAGCTTACATTCTCCACTCCACCCAACCTACCAGCAGGTTCATTGGGTAACATAACGAAATTGATAACTAGTACAGATGCCTACTTTGTAAAATTTGCACAACGGGCAGATGACGTTTTTGTTTTCGATGATCAATTGGAATGACAACCCATTGAGATGTAAATGTGAATCTTGACTAAGAGCATGGTTCATTCGAGCAATTTTCAAATAACTTAATAGCCGGAGTAAGCCGAAAATCCAAAGAAGAGTAGGTGGTAAGAATTTACAATGAGCGAGAAAGAAAATAATAAACTGTATCCAGTGCCTACATTGATTTTTCAATTAACCATGACAGGTATTGGTGTTTGGTTGTTTTTGTTGGGTTACCAACTTTCTTCATTCAATCCACAGTTTCAAGGACTGAATAAAAAAAGTTTTGATTCAGTTATGACCAGTTCTAAAAACAAGGACTCCTGCAAGGTAGGCTCTAAAACTACTGAAATCATTAAGACCGAATTCACTATAAAGACCAATCCTCAAGACTGCCCTGAGTGCTTTAAAGACAGGATGAATTTAGCATACAGCTACTTTATGCTAAGTGTCGGTATTTTTGCGCTCGCTTTTTTCTTGCCTAGAGTGCAGAGCTTTACTTTTAAAGATATGAGTGTAACAGTTGCAGAGGCGGTAGAGAAAAAGGTTGCACAGGCTAAAAACGAATTGGCTGAAGTAGTAAATACAAATGTTGAAGAAACCGTGGGTAGCGGGGGCAAATCAAGCCTCAACCGAACCGGGCAGATTCATATAAAAGGTAAGGCTCGAATAGCTAAACTCGATTTAGTTGAAGATGATCCTCAAAAAAACCAGTGGGGAGGTCTCAGCGAAAACCGCAAGAGACATCTAAAAGCTCAGGTCATTGAAATTGCTGGCACAAAGTTATTCAATGTTTATCTTACAGTTGAGAGCACAAATCCTAACAACCCGTTATCAGGTAAAGTCAAATTTCATCTCCATAATACATTCACAAATCAAGATCCAGTTGTCGTTGTACAAAATGGCATCGCCTCGCTCTCACTTGTGGCATGGGGTGCATTCACAGTTGGCGCAGAAGCCGATTTTGGAGAAACAATACTTGAACTGGATCTCGCGTCAGATGAAGTAAAAGCGCCAAAATTATTTAAAGAATCTTTATGAACTGACTTGCTGTATCAGAGACAAATAGTTGAGCAAGGAACACGTAAATGCTTTTAGCTCATGGAAAAAGGACCAACCGATAACCCTTAAACATAGTCACATGACAACCCCATTTTTTTACTTATGAGTTATAAAAACTTTTCGTGAGCACGGTAAAAGGTTTTGGTTATTAGAATCAAACTAAAGAATAAAAAAATATATGACAACTCTTTTGATAGTAATGTACGGGATAGCAGTATTGTCAATCCTATTGGGATTTGTTGCCTTGCTGAAGCAGCGAGTATATCTCGACAAAGAGACTATGGCGCCAGTCGAAATTGAAATACCCAAGATTGGTAAATTCAAGAGCAACTATCCCGCATTGGTGTTCGTACTGCTTGGTGCGGGTATGGCTTACATGGCATTTGTGCGGTCGCAAGGAAAAGAATCGTGGAGCATCACTGGTACTTTTGAAAACCCTACCCAAAACAATGTTAGTTGGGAACGCGGCATGGTGGAGGTTCATCCCACTGAAGTAGAAGACATCCGCTTTTACAATAACCGGAATTTTGAAATTAAGCTTCTACTGGAAGAAGGTAAGACTTTTGAAGAAGCTGTTGAATCCATCCAATTTACTTTTGACAGTGCGAGCTTTACGCTGAGGCCATCGGAGCACGCCCAAGACGCAAATGGCAATGCGTTGCTTGTAGGAAAAAGTGAGCACGAGCGCGAGTACAAAATCAAACCAGTCTATTTCAACAACTAAATCCCTTTCGTATGAAGAAGATAATTATTGCTTTCATGTTTGTAGTAGGCTTTGTAGCAAACGCTTTAGCTGATAGCTTTCAAATATACTTTAGGGAGAGTAAAGGAGAGCGCCTTATCTCAGGGGCTGAAATAAAGATTTTTGATAGCCAGAACAAGATCGTTTATAAAGGGTATGCTGACGGCTATGGTCGCATCATTCCACGAATAAAAAATGGCAGCTACACCATGGAGGTGTCTTATTATCGGCAGCGATGCCGTACGTCAATTGTGATGGATGGAAATAGAGCAGTCAAAAAAATTATTCTTTCCGATAGGAGTTGCCAATAGCTTAATGCTCCTGCTATGAGAATTTTAAAATCCACATTTCTTCTTTCATCTGAGTCATGGTGTTGAGGAATAAATTATTAAGCAGAATCAATAGAAAATTTAAATAATTTGAACCCATGTCATTCACACCTTCAGATCAAAATCCCCCATCGGCAAAAAAAGAATTGGTGATTTCGTATTTGCTTTTGCGCAGGCTCATCGGCATCCTTGGCATCAGCCTGCCTTTTGTGCTGGCGTTGGGTTCTTTTGTGATCACCCTGCTTTTGCAAAGCCAGGCCCAATCGATACAAGCTTCTATCAGCCATTATTATTATAGTATCATGCACGTAATGTTTGTGGGCGTGCTCTGTTTGCTCAGCGGCTTTCTGGTGTGCTATCGGGGTCCGCACCCGTGGGATAACTTCATTTCTAATTTGGCCGGAGTGTTTGCTCTAAGCGTAGCGGCCTTCCCTACCAATGCCAGTGGTTTTCTTCCCTCCGATGAGCGTTATGTTATGATAACCTGGTGGCAAGATTGGGTCAACTCGGTGCACTACGGTTCTGCTTTATCGTTGTTTGTATGCTTTTCTGTTTTCTGCTTCGTCATTTTTCAAGACGATGACAGCGGCCAGGCGAAAACACTGTTTGATGACAAGAAGAAAAAGCGAAATAGCTTCTATAAAAGGTGCGGAGTAATCATACTGTTGAGCATCGGCATGATTGGAGCGCTTACTTTGTATGAGCATAAAGTGGGCACGCTGCCTTACATCATCTCCACTTATAACACCATTTTTTTTGAAACTACCGCGCTACTGGCTTTTGGTTCATCTTGGTTGCTGAAAGGTACATATGGATTGGATAAAATGCCTAAGCTGCTTCGCCCGTTGGTGAATCATTATAGGGATAGTTAATTATTGGGCATAAGCCAAATCTCCCCGTGACGTTACTGATTAACCACACGAAATAAGAAAGGAACGAAACATAAGAATCAATTAAAAAAGGGAAAGCTGAAAACCTTAAAAAGAGTAGGCACTTTAATCTAACTTAAACTTTATGGCAAACGGAAAGGAAATCGATTTAGCTGATGCAAAAAAATACATCAGAAAATTTGTTAACGATGAAATTGCAAGAACAGGTAAACCCGAAATTGAGCTTGTTGTTGGCCACCTCATGGACTTGTCGCTGATGAAAAAATTTATAACTCACATCGAGGGGCTCAATAGCAAAGGAAACCATATTGATGGTGTGAGAATCTACTATGCAAAAAGACCAGACCTAACGACAGGAACGGATGTATATGATATAGTATTAGTGCCTGTACTTATGGATGGCAACGATTATTACCATGTGTATGACCGACCAACTTCACTTGCCTCCGCAACAACAATGGCGTCAACCTCTACAACCACCGCTGGTTCAGGAATTTTGTCTGATACAAGGCCCTGCCCTAACCAATGCGGTTAAATGAAATAAGCAAAGGACTTTGAGTACTTACTTATCTTTAAGAATGAATTTAGAGGCCTTTGCTATCTTAGTTTCAAACGCATCTGAAATAAGTGAATTAATACCTTGCCTTATTTATTTTAGGTTTGCGTTCAACCGACAGCCTTACAAAATTCTTGGCTACTATTTTGTTTTGAGTGCAGCCATAAAAATTTATACATTGATAACGGCTGAAATGAAAATTCACAACATGCCTGCTTATCATTTGCTTGCTATTATTGAGGCTGTTTTGCTGTACTCGTTTTATGCAAGAATTATTTACAATACAGGACCAAGGTTGTGGGTAATTATCATCTTGATATTAGCCAGCCTACTTGATAGTTTTTTTATTGAAAGCATTTATCAATTTAATTCCATCGGCTGGACTTTCTGTATTTTTTTCTTGCTGTGCCTGGCTTTGGGCTACCTTTATAAACTTTATGATGATCTGGAGAACACCCAACTTAGTAGCCATCCTCTTTTCATAATCAATACCGGGTTTATGATCTATTTTGCGGGATCACTTTTTACTTACATCTTCGGATGGGAAATATTATCTAAAGAAGCCCGAGGTTTTTTTCATAATGCCTGGATCATTCAATGTTTTTCAAACATTGGTAAAAATATAATTGTGAGTTACGGACTATGGCTAGCGAGGTTCAGGTAAATGACTTGGTCACATTGGTGATGGGTACCGCCTCCATGCTTATTATGTTGGTGGCGATCATCTTGTTTGCTCTTCTCTTTCAGAAGAAGCTAATCAAAAAAGAAAGGGCCTACCGGGAGATTGAAAAACTTTTACAGAAACAAGAACTGCAGTCTGCCTATGTTTTGATACAAGGTCAGGACGAGGAACGTAAGCGAATCGCCTCGGATGTACACGATAACTTAGGGAGTCTATTAGCTACCATAAAGATTTATAGCGACCTGGTGGTAAAAAATAAGTCGGATGAAAAGGTTGATAACCTGAATGAGCAGATCAATCACCTCATTGTAAATCTCATCGCAGAAGTGCGCAAAATTGCGCATAGCTTAGATTCTGGCACACTAACCAATTTTGGGTTGGATGCCGCCATCGAACAACTTTGTGAAACGATCACTAACTCAGGGAAAATAATCGTTGATTCGATTATCGATGTGCATCAGTTGCCTAAAGATGGAGAGTCAGCACTGAACATATACCGGATTGTGCAGGAGCTCTTCACAAATACCTTAAAGCATGCGCAGGCTACTAAAATAAGATTTGAAATTACCCAACTCAATGACGAGATCTCAATCATTTATGAAGATAACGGCATCGGGTTTGATGTTGAAGTAGCGTCTCACAAATCAATGGGTTTACAAAATATTCGCTCACGTGTGAACCGATTACATGGCGAGCTAAAAATTCAATCCTCAGCTAATGGAAGCACATTCATCATTGAAATCCCAATGGGTCATGTCAACTGAAAAAGAATTGAAAATTTATATAGCCGATGATCACCCGATTGTGGTTGATGGTCTAAAGGAAGTACTGAAACTGAGAGCCAATTGGTCGGTAATCGGAATCGCCCATAATGGTCAGCAGCTTATTGATTTAATTAAGAAGGAAGTTCCTGACCTGGCTATTGTAGATATTAATATGCCCGTGATGAACGGCATTCAATGTACTGAATGGATAAAACAAAACTACCCACAGATCAAAGTGATTATTCTTACCATGTACCCCGAGAAGGTATTTATCAATCAGCTTTTGAAAGCCGGTGCAGATGGTTGCTTGCTTAAAAGCCGTGGCACAATTGATTTGATAAACGCGATTGATCGCGTGAGCGAAGGCAAATCTTATTTTGATTGGATATCGGATTTTAAGAATGAATCAGGAGCCAAGGAATACCGACTCAGTGAAAGGGAAATTCAAATAATAAAACTGATTGTTGAAGGTAAAGGCAATGGTGAAATAGCAGAAGCAATTTTTGTTTCAGAAGAAACGGTAAAGACGCACCGCAAAAACATTTTTAAAAAACTCAAAGTGCACAGTGCTTCTCAATTAATGGCTTTTGTAATGAACAATGGAATTGTCTAGGATAGCGAATTCTTAGGGCACGATTACTAGCGGCATTTGCAGATCAGCCACTAGTTCATCAAATGATTGCTTATTGGACGAGCTCATTTTCTGACCAACTACCAAAAGATCGACTCCATTTCTCTTGACGTGATCTTTAGCCCGATCTGCTACGAAGCCGACTTCCGTTTTAAAGTCGTACGATACACCTTGGCCGATCAGTAATTCTTTTTCGAGGTCGGCAAAATTCTTCAGAGCCTCATCTTCGATTTTCTTTTTCATGTCAATTACTTCCCCATTATAGGGCCGCAAAAGCCTATATATATAGAGGACCGTCAGATGATGATTCAGCTTTTTTGCAAGATCAATTGACCAGCGCAGTGCCTCTTTTGAAGACGTTGAAAAATCGATAGCACATAAGATTCCTTTTTTCATTCTCGCTCAGATTCGATACACTTACAAACATATTAGTAGGGCGCGCAAGATGTTGGGACAATCGTCATTTTCAAATATGATTTTCATCATATTGTCAGGTTGGCTAAATTGTGAACTTGACCAAATCAAACTGACATGGATGTACCTATGGTTCCCACAGAGGCTTACCGCGAAATTTTTCAAAGCATGTCGGAAGGCATTATCATGGTAGACGAAACAGGAAAAATAGCCATTGCGAATCCCGTAGCTGAACAGCTTTTTGGGTATGATCAAAATGGATTAAATGGAAAATTGATGGAGGAGTTGCTGCCGGAAAGGTTTAGAAAAGGGCATGTTGGTTTTCGAGGGGCATTTAATGCCGATCCGCGTCCGCGCAAAATGGGTTTTGGTCGTGACCTTGTGGCACTCAGAAAAGACGGAAAGGAATTTCCTGTTGAGATTAGTTTGAGTTATACACGGATGCAAGGCAAACTTCTGGTGATGGCTTTCATAAGTGATATTTCCCTGCGGAAGCAAACAGAAGAAGCATTGAAGCGAAGCGAGGAGCAGCTTATTGTGTACGCTGCCGAACTAGAAAAGAAAGTGGAGCTGCGCACTGAAGCTCTCAATGCGTCCATCAGCAAAATGGAGGAGGAAATCACTGAACGTAAAAAGGCGGAGGAGGAAGCACGCAAAGCTTTAGAAAGGGAAAGAGAACTGAATGAATTGAAAACAAAGTTTGTCTCCATTGCTTCGCATGAATTCAGAACGCCATTGAGTACGGTGCTTAGCTCTGCATCATTAGTTCAGCAATATAAAGACAGAGGAGATCTGGATAAAGTGGATAAGCACGTGCAGCGAATCAAAACCTCTGTAAATCACCTGACGATGATTTTGAATGATTTTCTTTCCCTTGGCAAACTTGAAGAAGGCAAAGTGGAGGTCAATATTGAAAGTATTTATGTCAAGGAATTCTTTAGTGAAATTATTGAAGAAGTGAATTCGATGTTGAGAGATGGTCAGAAGATTGAAGTCAATTGTTTAGCCGATGTTGAACAAATACAATCCGATCAACGCATTTTGCGCAACATCATGTTCAATCTTATTTCGAATGCCATCAAGTATTCTGATCCTGGTAAAAACATTCATCTCATTTGTCAGAAAAACAATTCGTCCATTAGTTTCAGTGTGAGAGATGAGGGCATTGGGATTTCTCCGGAAGATCAGAAACATTTATTTGAACGATTTTTTCGAGCGAGCAATTCGGGAAATATTCAAGGAACAGGCTTGGGACTTAACATAGTAAAACGATATGTTGATCTTTTGAAAGGAAAGATTTCATTTACCAGTGAATTTGGCAAAGGCAGTGAGTTTACAATAACTATTCCTCTTTGATATATAAATTATAAAGCAATGAAAAAGATATTATTGATTGAAGATAATCCCGAGGTGAGAGAGAACACCACCGAAATTCTTGAACTGGCGGGATACACCGTTGCAACCGCCCCTAATGGAAAAGTAGGAGTAGAGTTAGTGCAAAAAGAAAAACCAGATTTGATCATCTGCGATATCATGATGCCCGATTTGGACGGCTATGGTGTATTACACATCCTTAGTAAGAAAACAGAGACTGCTGCTATTCCCTTTATCTTCCTAACGGCTAAAACGGAGAAGGTAGACATTCGTAAGGGCATGAACCTGGGTGCTGATGATTATTTGACTAAGCCATTCGATGATACCGATTTGCTAAACGCCATTGAAGCCCGTTTACAAAAAGCACTTATGCAGCAGAAACTTTATGAGCCTACTTCTGAAGGACTAGATGAATTTATTAAAGACGCACAGAAAATTTTAGACCTGAAAGATTTGTGCAAAGACAAAAAAATTAAATCCGTAAAGAAGAAGTCAGAAATATTTGCTGAAGGAGATACACCATTGAATGTTTTCTTTGTCAAGTCTGGGAGTGTCAAGGTCTTTCAATCACATCCTGATGGAAAGGAACTGATCACTAACATTTACAATGAAGGAGATTTTTTTGGGTTTGAACCGATATTAGAAGGCAATCTGTATCAACAGTCGGCCGTGGCAATGGTAGACTCAGAGGTGATCTCCATTCCCAAATACGATTTCATTACGCTTCTGCAAGGTCATCCCGATGTTTCTCACGGATTTATTTCCTTGCTCTGCAAAAAAGTAGCGGAAAGAGAAAAGCAATTGCTCAATCTCGCCTACAACTCTGTGAGGCAGCGCACCGCTGAAGCTTTGCTGAAAGTGCAGCAGATGAAAGACCTTAAAGAAAACATTCCGATCTCACGAGATGATCTTGCAAAGATTGTTGGCACAGCATCTGAGTCAGTGATCCGTGTTCTATCCGATTTCAAAGATGAGAAGCTGATTGAAATAGAGGGAGGCAAAATTAAAATCATGCAACCTGCTAAACTGGAGAAGGTGGTGAGGTGGAGCGTGGCTAGATAAGGCTTGCTCATTTATTTCAGTCTGGTAGTTGTGAGTCGGGTAGTACTCGTTCAAAAGTCTTTTGCATTAGCTTCAAAACAAAAAAAATACTCTCGTGGTCAGCTCGTGCTTGACGCTAAAAACAGCATGTCACCCCGGTCGCCAGCGACCGGGGTGACATGCTGCACATTTGTTGGCTGGGAACGAATCGCTGGCGATTCGTTCCCAGCCAACTCTTCGATCGCGCCTCAAATAACCTCTGCCGAAAGCAAAATTATCAGGCGCGAAACGAGCCGAACTTATTCCTTGCTAGTCATAACCAACTCTTGAACTTAAACGCGAAACCAATGATTCTTATGTCACTTACCGCAGATCACCATATCAAGCATGCCACCGGCAATTGAATTAGCATGTGGAATGTGAATAAGAAATACTCTTGCAATTAGCAGTGCTCCTGAAAGTACAAACAGTGAAGTGGTGAGTCGTTGAGAGCTGAAGTGAAATCTTTGTACGATCCATTGAAATAAGCTTGTGAATCCCAGCATAGCGGGGAGTGTGCCTACTCCAAATAGAATCATGAAAACGAATCCATCAACAGGAGTACTTAGAACTACGCAGTAAGTCAACGCAAGAAAAGTTAGTCCGCAGGGAAGAAAGCCGTTGAATGTTCCAAGTAAAAAAATTGAGCCGTAGTTTTTCTGTTTTAGAAATTGTGCAAAAACATTTTTTAACAAGTCACTTAGCTTTGAAAGCAAAGTAGTAATAAATGGAATCGATAAACGTGAAACACTGGCTAACCCAATCGTAATGAGCGCTAGCCCCATAATGAGTGAAAGAAGATTTTGATATTTAGAAATAGGAAATGCAAAGCCGATCGATGCAATGATTGCTCCAAGTATTCCGTAAGTAAAGATCCTGCCTGTGTTGTAGAGTAAGCGATTCGTCATTGCGTTGGGTGAAACTCGGGTCACGGTCATAGCCAGCGGACTACACATGCCAATGCAGTGCAAGCTTCCAGCAAATCCCATGATCAACGCAGCGTAAATCATCCTACAAAAATTTCTTCTTCGTAATAATATTCTCTGCCGTCCATAGTCCACAGCAACTTGATGCGGTACATTCCTTTTTTCAAGGATGTCATTTCAAATAGCTGTTCGTTGGAGGTTAGTAAAGCAAATTGTTTGTCCAGTTTTGAATTGGAGGGACAAAACAGTTTCAATTCACCCTTTTCAATTTTAGATTTTTCATTCCAAACCACTTTCAATCCTACGTGATCAACGAATTGAATCGTTGGCTTTTGTTGAAGCTGCTCGGTATTGTTCAGGCGTTTGATTTGCGATTGATAATCGAGTTCTTCTTTATAATAATCTTTCGACACCAGGCTGATGTCTTCGCGAACGCAGAAGGTCACCAATGTTCCGATGAACAAAGTGAAACATATAAACGATACCACAATCCATTTCCCGAAGTTCATAGTCTTGAAATTTAAATTTCTAGTTTCGTTTAGCGTCCGATGCTTTATGCACTGGTCCAATGAATTTAGCTTTTACTTTTTCAACTAGTTTTCCATTTTCATAAACGCTGAGTCGTATCACGATTCGGGCATTAGTAATTTCCTTTCCGGGGATTTTGATAAAGTAGACTCTTTTCAATAGTCCTTCGGCAGGAATTGCAATACCCTTGCCATCCACATTCATAAGAACTGCTGAGGAGGGCTCATCAACTTTGACCTCCAGTTTCTTTTCTTCGAAGGTCTTGTTGACAAATTCGATGTTGTACAGGTTCGTTACAAATCCGCCATCGCGTTGATATAAAGTTCCTGGTACTTTCAATACCGTTACTTTCACATCTGATCGGTTGGCCAAAGAAAAACTGAGAATAGCGATCAGAAAAACCAGAACAGAGGAATATGCAGCAACTCTTGCGGTAAAAAGTTTTATAACTCCATCTTTAATCGAGTTGTATGACGCAAACCGGATCAAGCCTTTTGGTTTGCCGATCTTGAACATCACTTCGTCACAAGCATCAATGCATGCCGTGCAATTCACACATTCCAATTGAGTTCCATTGCGGATATCAATTCCGGTAGGGCAGACATGTACGCAAAGTTTACAGTCGATGCAATCGCCTTTCACTTCTGTTTTGTGATTTTTTGTCATGCGTCCGCGAGGTTCACCACGAAGCCAATCGTATGCAACAACAATAGAATCTTTAATTAATAACACGCCTTGAAGTCTGCCATAAGGACAAACAGCTATGCAAGCTTGCTCACGAAATTTTGCGAAGTTCAAATAGAAGATGCCCGTGAAGACAACAAGCCCAATAAAGCCGGCCATATTTTCTGCCGGAGGCTGTGTAATAATTTTTTCAACTGACTCTATCCCGATGAGGTAAGCCATTGCGGTGTGCGAGATCAGTACCGAGATGACGATGAAGAGAAGATGCTTGAACGTTTTCTTTCCAATTTTTTCCAAGCTCAAATTTTGACTATCGAGCCTGCGTTGAGCTGGAGCATCGCCCTCGATCCAGTATTCTATTTTTCTGAATACCATTTCCATGAACAACGTTTGCGGGCACATCCATCCGCACCAGATACGACCAAAGACAACAGTGAACAAAATGATGAAAACAAAAAACGTCATGAGCGTGATGGCGAGCAACACAAAATCCTGCGGCCAAAACGGTTGACCCAAGATGACAAACCTTCGCTCAAAGAAATTCAGGAGTAATAAAGGTTGTCCGCCAATTTTTATAAATGGTCCTCCGAACAAAAGTGAAAGCAAGGCAACTGTGACAACAATGCGCCAGGTGTGGGTTCTGCCCGCTGGTTTTTTTGGATAAACCCAAATACGTTTGCCTTTCGCATCAACGGTAGCGATGCTGTCGCGAAATTGTTCTTCGTAGT
>CBRFFM010000029.1:0-30059 GCA_967789005.1 uncultured bacterium
CTTGTAAGAAGGGGTTTCAAAATCATTACGTGAACAAAGCCTGCGAAAAAGACATTACGGAGAAGATCGCAATGCTTACCAGGGAAAGCTGTGGTGTGAGAAGCATTGCCCGCATATTGAAAATATCATGTACAACAGTGATCAAGCGCACAAAGAGTTTTGCAAGTTCTGTTCGTAGACCTTTTGAAATCCTGATGAGCAAAGAATACGAAGTGGATGAAATGCGAACGTTCATCGGAAACAAGAAGAGCTTGTACTGGATCGTATATGCACTTAGGAAGGATACTAAAGAAGTGATCGATTTTAAAGTGGGTAAGCGTACAAAAGAGACTCTTCAAAATGTGGTGGATACTTTACTCTTATCCCACGCTAAGGAAGTGCACACGGATGGCTACTGGTTGTATCAGAGCTTAATCCCGCCAGAAGTTCACCGTCAGAAAAAGTACAACATCAACCGCATCGAACGAAAGAACCTGAGCATCCGCACACATTTGAAGAGGCTGTCGAGAAAGACGATTTGTTTCTCTAAGAGCAAAGAAATGTTAGAAGCTTGTCTGAAGATTTACTTTTGGTCAGGAAAGAAATCGTTATGCGTTATTCGTTAATTGTTATTCGTTGGCATATCTCGGATAACGATTAACGAATTATTTTTCTCACCTCCATGAAAAAATGCATGCAAACGTGCCACTCCCTTTTGTGTTACACTTCATGAATTAAATATACTTTTCAAAATAGTTGAAAAAAGAGCAACAAGCTTAGAGCATGTGCGTGACAATACACAAGTGCACAATAACGCACGCAACTATATGTCCAAAACAAAAAATGTAGAAGCCTTCGAGAAGCTCTTAGGCATCTGCTCCGGGTACGGAGGATACAACCCCGGATCAACCAACCTCACCATCCAGTCATTGAGCAATTTATTGATCAATGCAAAGCAGGCAGTGGATGACGCCAATGTAGCAAAGTCTACCCTCGACAAAGAGTCGAACGAACGAGAGGTGACATTTGATGCCTTGCCCAAGCTGGCATCGAGTATCGTCTACACGTTAGTCGCTTCCGGTGCGAGTGCGCAGACTTTGAATGATGCCCGGTTCTTTCTTCGCCAGTTGACCGGCCGTAAACGCAAGAGCAGCAAATCTTCATCCAGCGTGGAGGCCACAGCAACGAAAGAAGCAGCCGGAGAACAAATTAAGATCAGTCGCTCTCCACAGGCTAGCTATGTGAGCAAAGCTGATCACTTTGGCAACCTGGTAAAGCTTGTCAGCGCAGAGCCAAGCTATGCGCCCAATGAGCCCGAACTAAGGTTGACGGGGTTAACAGAAAAGCTGGCGAAGATTCAACAGATGAACTCAAGCGTCATCCAGGCACAAAGCACTTGGGGCAACAAAAAGATAGCCCGCGACAAAACGCTATACGCTGACAAATCTTTGATCACCACAGGCCGCAGCGTGCAGAAGTATGTGAGAGCTGTTTATGGCCTCAAGAGTGCTGAGTACGCCAGGATCGGTAAGCTGAGTTTCATCAAACCAAAAGCAAAATGATGAGTACATCAAGAAAGTAAAAACCCTCGCAGTAGCTGCGAGGGTTTTTTGTTTATTAGTAATGCCAGATCACAACGAAAAGGGACCTAGGTATTCCTTATGTTTTCTGCTTCTTTTTCTTAGCTGCAGGGAAAAGAATGTTATTTAAGATTAATCTATAGCCGGCAGAGTTAGGATGGAGATTTAGATCTGTCGGCTCTTCATATACATTGTGCTGATAATCTTCCGGATCATGCCCTCCATAGAATGTCCAGAAGCCTTTGCCTAAAATTCCATGAATGTATTTTGCTTCATTGATTGATTTCGTCTCAGCCATGACCACTACTTCTGGCTTGATCAATCTCTTTTTGAATCCTGTGGTTTGCCCATAAAAACCTTTGATCTGTTTTACATGGTTCTGCGTCAGCATGGTTGGTATTGGGTCCCACTTCGCTGAGAACTGGAAGAGAGAAAAGTAATCATTGTTGGGAGCGAGCCCCCGCTCAGGAGCATTGTTGTCGATGTCAGAAAACTCATATTGATACGGATCGCGCGAAAGATGAAAATTGGTGAACGCCAGTGTGTTTTCAAATTTTAGTTTTTCCTGAGCTTGAGGATCGGCCGGATCGCCATCATACATATGTTCGCAGATATCTAACCCGTCAGCTGCCAAGGCAATGTCAAATGAATCGGTTGCCGAACACATCGCAAATAAGAAGCCACCGCCAGCTACGAAGGTTTTAATCTTCTTCACTACTGCCAACTTCAGCTGTGATACTTTATGAAAACCAAATTTGCGTGCCGTCTCCTCTGCCTCACGCTGCTGTTCAATATACCAGGGATAGTTTGCGTAGGCAGAATAGAATTTTCCGTATTGACCAGTAAAATCTTCGTGGTGCAGGTGCAGCCAATCGTATTTTGGAAGTGACTCATTTAAGACCTCATCATCAAAGATCACATCATAAGGAATTTCAGCGTAGGCAAGTGAAAGGGTCACAGCATCGTCCCATGGTTGTTTTGACTTCGGTGAATACACCGCAATGCGCGGTGGCTTCTCCAGTTTCATGATGTCGTAGTTCAGCGCTGGGCTTGCAATCTCATTAACAATGACGTTAACCTGGGCATCTGAAATAATTTCATAGCTGACTCCCCGTACAATTAATTCATTTTGGATTTTAGGGTAATACTTACACATAAAACTGCCTCCACGATAGTTGAGGAGCCAGTCTACTTCTATATCAGATTTCAAGATCCAATAAGCAATGCCATAAGCCTTCAAATGGTTGGTTTGCTTTTCATCCATGGGAATGAAAATCGAGTTGGCAAGACAAACATTGGAAAGTAGAATCCCCACAAACAACAAAATCCTCGCACTCATCGTATTAGTCACCTATTGGTTTGTAACAAAAACTGTTCAGAATAGTCTTTTCATCAAACGAATAAAGGTATACTTTTGGTTTTGGAATCACTACCGTTTTTACTTTAGAAATAGATATTCTCAATTCTACCCATCGATGGATTTATTAGAAAACATAAAGGAAGGCCTGCGATCTGTGAAGGCCAATATGCTTCGTTCAGTTTTAACTGCGCTTATTGTAGCCATCGGTATCACTTCTTTAGTTGGGATACTTACCGCAATAGACGGTATTGAGTACTCTGTGAATGAAAGTCTCTCTTCATTGGGAGCTAATTCTTTTGATATGTACTCGAAGCACAATCGAGGTTCTGCCCACGATGGAGTGAAGCAGAAAGTATTTGCGCCACTTCAACTAAATGAAGCGCAAAAATTCATTGAACTTTATCCGCTGGAACAAGCTACGATCAGCTTGTCTGCACGCCTCACCATTTTAGCAGAAATCAAACACGGCTCTGAAAAGACAAACCCTAACGTGAACGTCATGGGTGGGAATGAAGAATACATGGGCATCAAGGGATTGAATCTTGAAAGCGGAAGGAATTTTTCTGCTTTTGAAGTTCAGCATGGCGGGAGAGTTGCCATACTTGGCTATGAGTTGAGCAAAACTTTATTCGCAGACAAAGATCCGCTTAATACGGTTGTCTCTTTCAAAGGAATGCAATTTAAAGTGATTGGAAAGTTGAAAGAGAAAGGATCACTTTCAGAAAATAACTTTGACAACATGATGATCATTCCAATCATCGTGGCCAATCAATTAGCATCTGGAGTAGGTTTGAATTATCGTCTCAATATTGGCATTGCAGATCCCAATCAAATGGATTTTGCCATGGGCGAAGCCACCGGTATCATGCGCAAAATCAGGCACGATGAAGTAGGACATGAGAATTCTTTTGAAATAGAAAAGAGCGAATCTTTAGCTCAAGAAATGGAAAGCATTACCAGCGGATTAAGGATGGGAGGATTCGGTGTAGGGTTTATTACTCTACTGGGTGCATCCATTGCCCTTATGAATATTATGCTTGTTTCTGTTACTGAACGTACCCGTGAAGTTGGTGTTCGTAAAGCACTGGGAGCCACTCCATTACGGATAAGACAGCAATTTGTAATTGAAGCCATTGTGGTGTGTATTTTGGGCGGCCTCGTAGGCGTCTTATTGGGTATTAGTTTAGGCAACGTTCTATCGCGATTCGTCTTTAAGATAGATACATTTGTCATGCCCTGGTTCTGGATATTTGTAGGATTGATCGTGTGCGTTGTGGTGGGTTTGCTATCAGGTTATTATCCGGCACACAAAGCTTCCAAACTCGACCCGATTGAGTCTTTGAGGTTTGAGTAAGCAATCACGCCTCCAGCTATATTTACTTTAAAAAGTAATATCCTTACAATAATCAATTTTCTATTGGCTATGCAGGTCAGTTATCTTGCCCTTGGCGATTCTTATACTATTGGTGAAAGCGTTTCAGAAAATGAACGCTGGCCAAATCAATTAGCACAGCTTTTAACTGAAAAAGGAAAGCCGATAAATAAGCCAACCATTATTGCAACAACAGGCTGGCGAACGGATAACCTTGCCAACGCAATCACCATTGCAAAACTTAAAGAGGAGTATGATCTCGTCTCCTTATTGATAGGAGTAAATAATCAATATCAAGGGAAGTCAGCAGAGCAATTCGGTGTCGAGTTTGAAGGATTGTTGAAAACGGCCATTCGATTAGCAAAGGGCAATAAGGAAAATGTATTTGTCGTATCAATCCCTGATTATGGGTTTACACCCTTTGGCGTGAATAACAAGGAAAAGATTTCTGCTGCCATCGACCAGTTTAACGAATTAAGTAAAAAGGCTAGCGAAAAGCTTGGAGTGAAATACATCAACATCACCGACATTTCTCGCGAAGGATTGAATGACCCCTCTTTAGTTGCAAATGATGGACTTCACCCTTCAGGGACAATGTATGCACTTTGGGCGAAGAGAATTGCGGGAGTACTTATTGGGAAATAACTTTCTCTTTCTGTGTTCTTTTCAATATCCACTTAGAAATTCGAAACGCAACCCATCCACTTGCCAAGCCCACCAGTGCTCCAGCAAGAATATCGCCAGGGTAATGAACACCAAGATAGATTCTTGTGTAAGTCATCAAGGCAGCCCACAAGAATATCCAGCCTATCCATCGATAAAAAGGTTTGAGTACCAAACACACAAATAATGCTGTCCCAAACGTATTGGCTGCATGACTTGATGCGAATCCATATAAGCCTCCTTTGTATCCATTCACCAAATGAACAAGTCCTTGAAGCGAGGGATCTTGTGACGGTCTTAAGCGTGCGAAAAATGGTTTCATCAGCGATGAAGTTATTTCGTTGGCAAGCAAAATGGTTATCGCGGCTCCCAATAAAATATACCAGCCTTGCTTTTTGTAATTCTTAAAGATCAAAAAGATTAAAAAGGCATATAGTGGAAGCCAGATAAACGTCTTGGTTAGAAAAAACATCACCGGATCTAACCACGCAAAATGGAAGCTGTTGAGAAACAGTAACAATTTCTTATCCAGATCAATAATTGATTCCATTTGCAGTTATTACGATTGATTTATTGGCTCCATAAAATTCTCTATCCACTCTTCAGCCTTATTATAGCTTGTGAAAAACTCTATTTCAGCGCCTAGCTTGATGGCGGCTTCTTTGGTTCTGAATCTATAATCTGCGTTGTGCTGAGCTTCATCATAAACATGAGCTAATTTTCGCAGCCCGTGTCTGGCAGCTTCAGGAAATACGGTTGAAGCCATCCATTGTTGGTCGTGTACCTGAACAACTCCTTGTTTACGCAAATCGGAAATCCAAAATGGCGTGCGATAAATTCTCACCACATCCAGAGCTTTCGAAAGTAACATGCGGTATTCTTCGCTGGTCACTTGTTTTTTCCAGATGATGCCTGTGCCATTGGTTCGTCCGTTGTAAATGATCGATCCGAAATCAGTCTCATAAACAATTTGCCCCTCAACACCTGTTGGTTCTTTGAATACCACTTTAAAGGTTGTACCAACATTGAGGTCACTTTCTAATTGAACGCTTCCTCCAAGGGATTCTATTTGAAGCTTTACTAAATACAACCCTAACCCTTTTCCATCAGTATGGGTGTGAAAGCGCTTGTACAAACCGAATACATTTCGATCGTTTTGCCCCAGGTCAATGCCAAGTCCATTGTCAGAAACTTCTAAGGTCACTCCGTTATCATTACGAGAGGTTTTGATTTCTAAAATCAGTGGCCTGTCGGGTGACCGGTATTTAATCGCATTGCTTGCCAGGTTGAACAAAATGCTGGAGAGGATCGGTCGCACAGTAAACACTAAAGGTGCCTGGCGAAAGTCAGTCTCGATTTGCATTTCCGGCAGCACGTATGCGGAAAGGCTTTTAAGCACATTACGCCATTCTTCCTGAAAGAAAACCTTTTCGCGAATGCGGAAGATATCGTTGCGTATATCGATGATTTTACCAAGATCTCGAATGACTTCATCCAACTCTCCGGCCGATTGTGATACTAGTTTCACTAACTCCAACTGCGCTCCTGAAAGGTCAGCTAAATCTTTTTCCATCAAATTGGTTAGCCCCAACAACCTGGCCAGCGGCCCCCTTAGATTATGAGAGATGGTATATGAAAATTGCTGAAGCTCATGGTTGTATTTGCCGAGCTCTTCGTTAGCGTTGGTTAATTCTTTGTTTCGTTCAACCAATTCGGATTTGAGATCTGATTGAACGGCCAGGAGTTTCTCTTTCTGCTTTTCGATCAAGGCGTTGGCCTGTATAAGCTGTTCTTGCCGTGCCTTTAACTCATCAGACGTGACTTTGATCTCTGTATTTCGGTCCGCAATCTCTTGGTTGGCTTTGTTCAAAAAAGAAATGAGTACCTCGTTTTCATCCAATGCCCTGTCACTAAGATTTTTTTCAAATAGGAGACTAAATAGAATAAAGATGTAAGAAGTAATACTGAAGAAATTAGCTGCGAAATAATACTGTTTCGCACTTCCTACTAAATCTTCGTAACCAACACCCAACGCATTAAAGATGGGATCGAGGAGGATAAGTGAAATGGCGCTAACAGATAAGGCGCTTATTAAAAGGATTTTTTCTTTCGTTTGAACAACCAGGATAGGTATAACCATACACCCGATAAGAAAGAACCTTACATCCAGGTAATTGAATATGCGAATTGTTTCTGGGTAAAGTATTTTATTCGCCACCGACAAGGCAACGATTGAAATGGGTGGCAATGAACAAGACAACCATCTACTGATGTGGGGCAAATTAATTTTATTGAGAAGAATAGGTGAGAGGTAGATTATCGAGGCAATCAATACCATTAGGCAATAGGTTGTATCCTCTCGATGCTTAATAGCGAGAAGAATGGCAATTATGAAAAGGAAAATCGAGATCAGATTGCTGATTACGATGTTTCTCTTTTCTGAATTGACTTGATCGGTTGAGGTACCGGTATAGAGGATATGACGGAAAGATGTTCTCAGAAAATGTTATTGGCTTTTGATTTTAGAGCAAATATCCTAAAATTTAGAGCAAATTCATTTAGTCTATGGAGCGTTTTGATCTAGTAGTCATTGGTGCGGGCCCTTCGGGCTATGCGGCTGCCATGCGTGCAATCGATTTTAAAAAGAAAACTTTGCTGATTGAGAAGGCCGAAGTTGGTGGCGCAGGAGTCACTAATGGAGCACTTTCATCCAAGACCTGGTGGGAGCTTTCACGCGAAGCATCTGCCTTTCGAAAAAGCCTGAATCGATACAACATTCAAGCCCCTCACGTCAATTACAAGGAAATTCAGTCAGAAGTTCGCAAGGCCGTGCATGAAAGAAAGTCGATGCTTGAAGAGCACATGGAATTGCTGAAGGAATCAAACTACTCTCCATATCTGCAGTTTAAATCAGGTACAGCCCACCTGGTTACTTCAAATGAAATTGAAATCACAGTTAATGCCAAGTCAACAAGAGTCTGGGCCGATAATATAATTCTTGCCACAGGCAGCCGACCACGGTATCTGTCGGAATTGCCAATTGATGAAAAAACCGTGATGACTAGTGACGGTATCGAGGACATGGAAGACTTTCCTGAAAGTATGGTGATCGTAGGAGCGGGGGTTATTGGTTGCGAGTTTGCAACCATCTTTTCCGGTTTTGGCAGAACAAAAGTGCACCTCATTGACAAAGGTGATCGCATACTGCCCTTTGAAGACAATGATGTGGTAAGAATTATCGAGCGCAACATGGAGAATAACGGAGTCCTCATCCACCGGAATTCAAGATTGATTGGAATGAAGATTGTAAACAATCGAGTGGAATATGAGCTCGAATACAATGATGGAAGCCGAGAAATATTCAACGTGGAAAAGGCTTTAGTGTCCGTGGGGCGTGTGGCCAACCTGGAAGATCTTTGGGACGATAAGGTAGGAATCGATATCACTAAACGGGGAATCGATAATGATGATACTCAAACCAATGTATCCAACATTTATGCTGTAGGTGATTTAACAGCAGATATTTCGCTGGTGAATGTAGGAGAGCTTGAGGGTCGTTATGCCGTAGAGAAAATATTCGGAAAGCCTTCAAGGAAACTAGTATATGAAAACATTAGCACCATCATGTTCCTAAATCCTGAGGTAGCAGGCGTTGGTCTTAATGAAACACAGGCACGAGAACAAAAAATCGATTATAAAGTGGTGACGCTGGAATACAGCACCATCCCGCGTGCTATTGCGAAACGCAACACCCAAGGCTTTATCAAGCTACTGGTGACTAATGATGATGCCATGAAGATTTTGGGAATGAAGGTGGTAGGCAACAATGCAAGCAGTGCTATTCAGGCTGTAGCGGTCTTGATCTCCATGGATAAAGGCATTGAGGAGCTTGCCGAATGCGTGCATCCTCACCCTAGCATCACCGAAGGAATTCAAGAATGTGTTCGCATGCTCATGGGTAAATCATTATTTAAACCAACGGCATTGCGCGGAAGGTTATCTTGCAGAAAATGTGTGAATGGTGCTTATGAAGATATTGTTTTCTGATTCGAAATTACTGCTCTGTGTTATTTTGTTTGCTTGTAGCTCATGCATTATTCAAAATTTGCCAAGCACGAAGCAACCGGTGAAGTCTTCTTCCTCTTATGAACAGATGACGTTCATTGAGCTAGCCAAAAAATACATGGACAAAGATGTTTCTGGACAAGAAAGCATCGAGGGGATTTATTCAGTATCTGCATCAGCAACAAAAAGGAGCAAAGGCCTTTTCTCATCTGTTGAGAAAGAAAAGACTTTGGACCAGAAAGAAAACTATGCCATGGTTGCCATTATCAGAGACCACAGCAAGAACAACCGTGAGTACATCGAAATACCTATTGATAAGGAGAATATGTATTCCTATCCAATACGGGGGGAATTTACCTCATTAGCAGAAGGCAATATTTTGATGCTGAAGCATTTCGAACCGAAAGGAAAAATTCTCAACTACTCATTCGTTTATGACGAACAGAAGAACATGCTCGAAGGTATTCGCACAGAAACTTCTACAGGAGGAGCAACTTACACGTACAAGCTTACTTTCCTGAAAGTATATCCCAAGTCATCATCAAGGAAATAGCGTCTCCGGTTAGGTTATTTTTAAATCAGGCCTAAGTATTTCAAGAAATACATTTTAGCTTTGAGTTGATTCAATGAAGAATATTGTCATATATGGAGCAGGTGGATTTGGAAGAGAGACCTCATTGCTTCTCCATCAAATTAATTTGCAATCTCAGCAGTGGAATGTCATCGGCTATTGTGACGATGGAAAGAAAGTTGGAGAAAAAGTTGGGCAGCTAAGCGTTATTGGTGGAATGGATTATCTAAATGATTTCAAGCAGGAACTGAATGTTGTTATTGCCATTGCCGATCCGGTCACTAGAGAAAATATCAGCAAAAAATTAAGCAATCCTAAACTCAAATTCCCAGCGATCATTCATCCATCCGTTAGCATCAATGAAGATTGCAACGTTGGAGATGGGAGCATTATTTGTTCTGGAGTTATTATGACTGTCGATGTTCAAGTAAAACCATTTTCCATCGTCAATCTGAAGTGCACGCTGGGTCACGATTGTGTGATTGGTGATTTTTCGGCATTGATGCCGTCAGTCAATATTTCAGGTAATGTGTCCATAGGAAAGGGAGTTTACATTGGGGCAGGAGCCATTCTCCTTCAAGGGATTTCGGTGGGCGATTATTCAGTGATTGGAGCAGGAGCTGTAGTCAATAAATCGTTTGAAAATAACAAGCGTATTATGGGGGTGCCTGCAAAAGCTATATAAAATGAATTGGGAATTTGTTAAACAGAATAGAAAAGCAATTCAATTTTTGTTGGTGTTTGTAGGATTGTATTTTATACTGAATACTATCTATGGTTTTTTTATTCAACATTATTACCCCTCATCTGATCCCTTCACCAGAATCGTTTCTTCTCAAGTAACTTGGTTTCTCTCTTTATTTGATTCATCGATTGTAGCATACCCTTCAGAATTCAGTGAATACATCGCTGTTGGCAATGATCGTGAAAACATGATTTATGTCTTTGAAGGTTGCAATGGCTTGAATGTAATGATTGTTTACTTGAGTTTTCTGGTAGCGTTTACCGGCCCACGAAAACTTTTCATTCAATTTGTTGCTATGGGTATTGCCGGCATTCATTTACTTAATCTTGCCCGAATTGGCTTGTTATACGGAGTAGCCTTTTATTTTCCGGAACAGCTCTATTTCTTCCATAAATATTTATTCACAGGCATCATCTATATCATCGTTTTTGTGTTGTGGTATTTCTGGGTTCGAAAAGTGAGACATGATTAAAGTTCACGAAGGCGGCTGGCTAAACAAATCCCTAATAGCAATAAGCATCTTGGGCATAACGGTTACTTTTCTCTCGCAAGACTTTTCATTTTTAGAAGCATGGAACCTTTCTGATCAGCAAGGATTCATTGCAAGAAAAGTATTTCGAGTTCTATTAAACGACCTTTTTATGCTGATTTTTATTTCGGCCTGGTTTAAAGATAGGCGCGTCACTAAACTTGCCATTGCAATTCAGCTCATCGATGGCTTGATTTTGTTGCCAACCTATTTGGCGATAAAACTTTGGATGGAAGGACCTTCTGAGATTTCTGCCCCGTTGCTTTCTCAATTTCACAGGATCATCGTCAACCCAATTTTGATGATTTTGCTCATACCCGCTACTTATTTTCAGCGAATTTCAAATAAGACCAGCTAGGTCAACCCATTTGCTGCCCCATCGGACCAGATGTAATAGGAGTTTTTCCTAGGAGTTTCTCCTATATGTTGTAATTTTGAGGATCTATAATTGGCTTTACTATGGTTGGAAATTTAAAAGGGGCAATTGCTTCATTGCATGCAACGCCCTGTCTGAAATTTATCAGAGTCATTTTCTTTAGACTCTCTTATATCCTGATTTTAAGTATTATTAGCCTAAGCACCCTAAGTGCAGCAACAATTACTTCCAATGCCGTAACTGGTAACTGGAGCACCAAGGGGAGTTGGGTAGGAAATGTTGTACCTACCAGCACAGACGATGTAATCATTGTGAGTGGTGCCAACATCACCATGCAAGGTAGCACTACCATGAACTCGCTTACAATAAATTCTGGTGGAACCCTTACAGATAACGGCAGCGGTACGATCACCATAACTGGTCACCTGACAATTAATGGCACATTTGCCGGAAGTGCGGCTTTGGTTCTTAGTGGCTCAACAAGAAATATTGATGGCAGCGGAGTAATTTCCAACACCTCAACGCTAACAATTACTGGAGATAAGACCATTTTAAGTACAGCAAGCCTGGTAAAGGGATCTGGAACTGTGACTTTAAGTGCAAGCACTACTATAACTAATAATGGGACAATAACCATTGGAGGAGTAATCGCAGGTACCAATGGCACAACTTCAATTTGGACCAACTCAACGAATTCGACTTTAAATGCTGGTGATGTACTTCTTTCAACAGGAATATTAAATGCATCAGCCACCGGTAACACGATAAATTATTATTCTACCGGTGCGCTTACCCTTAAGCTTCCGAGTACAGTTTCAGGTTATGCTACCTATCATAATCTGCAGATCTCGGGTAACAATACAAAAACGTTGCCCAACGGAAATATTGCAGTGAATGGTGATCTTACCATTAATTCTACTCTGGATGCAAATGGCACGAGTAAAAATTTGAACCTTCGCGGAAATTGGATCAACAACGGAAATTTTGTTGAGAGTGGGGCTGGTGCATCAGGAACAATAACCTTTGATGGTATTGAAAATCAAACAATGTCCGGCTCATTAACGGAAGGGTTTTATAATCTCGCGGTCAATAAATCATCAGGAACTTTAACTTCTGGTGTTAGCATAACGGTGGCAAATACGCTGGCGCTTACAGCTGGCTTTGTTGACGTAGGAAGCAACAAATTAACACTTGGTACTAGCACTTCGAGTGCCGGAACTTTAACGTGGGGCACAGGTACGATCGTGGGGCAATTTGAAAGGTATATCAATTCAACTTCAACAGGTACAGCCATTCAGTTTCCTATTGGAACCTCTTCAGACAATAGAATTGCGGCAATTACTTTTAGCAGTATAACCTCAGGCGGTTCACTTATTGCAAAATTCAATACAAGTGTTCCTGGTAATGCGGGTCTGTACAAGTTAAATGGCCAGCCCAAGCTAAACGATGCCGGAGATATTTTATACAACACATTTTATGATGGATACTGGTCACTGACAACCGCAAACTCTTTTGCCTCTTCTAATTTTAGTTTAGATCTCACTGGCAATGGATTCACTGGGTTTACCATTACGGATAACACCAGGTTGCTTACCAGAGCCAATTCAAGCAGCGATTGGATATTAGATGGAAGTAATGCGACCAGAAGTGGTAACACAGTGAAGAGGACAGCAGTGACTACCCTTTCGGGAGAGTTTTGCTTTGCCGATGATACTAATTGTACTGCACCCAGTACTTCTGCAATTACAGGCAGTACAAGTCTGTGCTCCGGTGCTACTCAAGCATATTCAGTAACAAACACCAGTCCCAACACATATGCATGGACTGTCACTGGTGGAACTCCAACATCAGGCACAGGAAACAGTATAACAGTTACTTGGTCAACGGGAACAACAGGAACCGTTTCGGTTACAGAAAAAAACGCATGTACTTATGGGACTCCTGTGAGTGCCTCCGTGAGTGTAAATCCGATTGCTCCAACATCAATCACGGGAAGCACTAATGTGCCTGAAAATGGTTCAACGCCAATAGCCTATTCAATTACTACAACTTCCGGATACACTTATGCATGGAATATTACTGGAGGAACTCCTACAACAGGCACTGGAAGTAGTATTTCTGTAAGTTGGGGAGCAAATGGAACAGGAACCGTTATGGTTACTGCTACCTCAACATCACCTTCTTGCGCTGGTACATCGAGTACGAGCCAAAGCATCAACATTTATAAAGTAATCAAGTCAAAGAAAACAGGCAATTGGAATACCGGAGCTGTATGGGACTGCACTTGCGTTCCAGCTTCTACAGATAACGTTGAAGTGTTAAGTACGCACACCGTAAGTTTAAGTGGAGGAGCGCAGTCTGCGAAGTTCGTGACTGTAGATGCCGGAGGTTCACTGAATACAAATTCAAATGCCTTAACTATTTCGGGTGATCTTACTCTTAATGGAACACTTTCAGGAACGGGCACCGTGACATTAAGTGGAAGTAGCACAAACATTGGTGGAACAGGTACTATTTCCAACACGGGATCGTTGGCGATTACAGGAAATCAGAAAATCCTTTCTACTGCTTCAATTAACAAATCCAGCGGAGCCGTAAATATTTCCTCAGGAGTAGTCGTGACTAACAATGGTACCGTGACGCTTGGTGGAGATCTCGTTGGGGCAAGTTCCACATCAACTTGGATCAATGCGGCCAACTCAACATTGAATGCCAGTGGCGCATTGCTTACAACCGGAGATTTGGAAGCCTCGGCTACAGGCAATACAGTTAATTACATCGGTTCTGTGGCGCAAAGCATAACAGCTCCATTTAACAATCAATATTATAATTTAGGATTAAGCGGTACAGGTACAGCAACAGCTCCGGCTTCACTATTGATTTCCGGCACATTTTCAATTGACGGACCCTTTGCTCATAATAGTGGAACCATTACATTTAATGGAAGTTCTTCACAGACGATTAGTGGGGCCAATGCATCTACCACTAATTTCTATTCGATTGCAGTCAATAGCGGATCCACCTTTGTTCCTCCAACGCCATTGAATATACAAGGTGATTTGAAGAACGATGGAACTTTAACATTAGGTACAGGTGCGACTGTAGCATTTGCGCCCACATCGAATACCTCACAAATTTTGGGAAGCTCTAAGATTACATTTTATGATATTACCCTTGCCAATGGTTCGGCATCAACAGACTTGATTTTGGAAAACAGTGGAGGAGCAGATCTAACTCACATTCTTAGCGTTGGCTCAGCTATTTTTGATGCGGATGGAGCTTCCGGGAATCGTATGTTTACTTTATTGTCAACAGCTGATAAGCCAACGGTTGACGCCAGCATCGCTACCATTAGTGCAGGCGGTGCTGTGACGGGTGATGTGAAGGTGCAGAGATATATGGCTAGGTCAGGAGCATCACAATACGACTACCAGGTATGGCGAGATATTTCAGCTCCTGTAAATTCTACAGTTTGGGATATACAAACGTATTTACCCGTGACTGGAACTTTTACAAACGCTAGCTCCGTAACTGGAGCAACAGCTGGAGTAGGATCATTGTACAGTTACAAGGAAAACACAACAACTGATGAAAACGCTGATAATGTCATAGACTTAAACGATGGATGGACGGCTTTCCCAAATGGAGGTGATAGTCAGAGTACTTATTTTACAGCCGGTCAAGGATACTCTATTTTCATTTTTGGTACGGATTCAGAGCTGATTACTTCAGGGAGTGATCTTTGGGCATTGAGGGGACCCCTTAATGGGTTAACATTAAATGGCTCAACGTATTCGATGTCACCAGTGGATTTACCTGTAACTTATACAGATCGACAAACAACTACTGCCTATGACAATGGGTGGAACCTGGTGGGCAATCCGTATCCCTCTGCAATTGATTGGAGCGCTTCAACTGGTTGGACAAAAACGAATATAGATGATGCTATTTATTTTGATGATTACAGTACAGCCAATCCGGTTTTTGCTTCATATGTAAATGGGGTGGAAACCAATGGTGGAAGCAGGTACATTCCTACAGGTCAGGGGTTCTGGGTTAAAGCGAATGCGAGTTCCCCTGTCCTTACAGCAACCGAAAATGTGAAAGTGAATAGTCAGACCCCAGGTTTTGTTTCGCCAACTTTTTTCCGTGAGGCTGCCAAGCAGGATATGGTCAGAGTTGCATTAACCTCAAGCGATCAGTTGAGCGATGAGGTTGTCGTTTATTTTTCTAATTCCGCAACTCCGGAGTTTGATAGTAAATATGATGCTATGAAACTAAAAAATCAGTATTGGTATCTCAATCTTTCTTCTTTATCACCAAATAAAGATAAGTACGCGATTAACGCATTACCTTTTTCAAATTGTGGAGTAACCACAGTGCCTCTTGATGTAAGTGATGTTGCATCAGGAAATTACAGTTTGTCATTTAGTGACTATGGTGCAATGTCACCTTCCATGAGCATCAAGCTGAAAGACAACTTCAAAAATACTACAACCGATGTTAGACAAAACTCCAGTTATTCATTTAGTGTGGATGCAAACAATGCAGCTACTTTCGGTTCTAACAGATTTAGTTTAGTATTTAGTTATTCAGGAACTACTGCGCCAATCACTCTTCAAGGAATAAATGCTTGCGAACCAACACTTGGCAAAGTAGTAGTCAAGAATAGTTCCCTTGACTTCAGTTATAGTTTGGTTTCTTCTGCGGACGGATCTGTACTTCTTCCATCAATAAATGGAACAGGTAGCGATCTTGAACTGGAGGTTCCAGGAAGTGCTCTGATCACAGGTACAAATCAATTTGTGGTGAATGGGGTTAACCGGTTTTGCAACAGCCTGGTTTCATCCAACATTACTTCACTGCAGTACGTTGCCACTCCACCCAAAGCACAGGTTCAATCAGATAAACTTTGTGGAACAGGCCCTGTAACAATTACTGCTTCAGGTGCTCCAGCCGATGGATCTTATCATTGGTATGATGTTGCGACTGGTGGTACTGCTTATTCAAATCAGTCTTCGACCTTTGTTACTGAAAGCTTGACGAAAAATAAAACATACTATGTTTCAACCGTTAATAGCATTGGATGTGAAGCGCCAAGATCGGAGGCAGTTGCTGCCGTTGTTAATCTTATTCCGGCTACAATAATTGTGAGTGATATAAACACCATTCAATCCAATTACGATTTAGGAAACCAATGGTATTTGAACGGAAATCCAATCTTAGGAGCAACCAATCAGACATATACAATAACCGAATCAGGAGATTACCAACTTGTTGTCACTTTACAAGGATGTAGTGTTTCGGCAGACAAGGCGATGATTGTTACAGGTTTGGAAAAAGTGTCTCATGGTATAAGCTTATATCCTAATCCTGTCAAAGGAAATCTAACCATCGAAGTGTTTGGAACCGATGAAGCTGGAGGCGAAATTTACAATGCTCTTGGCATTACTATTTCTACTTTGAAATTTAGAGATGAAGGGGAGAAGCAGATCGCAACTCACGACTTTGCGAGTTTCAGCTCTGGAATTTACTTTGTGAAAGTAAATCAGGGAAGTAAGGTAAGCATGGTGCGCCTTATTAAGGATTAAGATTTAAGAATTTCACTTTTATGCAAGGCCCCAGGTGCTCCTGGGGGCCTTTTCTTTTACCTATACTCAGGGTTACTTTTCCGTCTTAAAGGGGATTGGATGTTAATCTCCTTATGCGAGATAATTTGCTTATTTTTATGTTTACTTGGGACAATTATCTTTATGTTCATAAAAACGGTTTTAAGTTTTTCTAAGCTGGCTTTAATCTTCCACGCTAAAAGAAAACATATGAAACTTCCAGTATTTATTTTGTTTTTGCTTGTCTCTGTTGGTATTCAGGCCCAAACTAATTTCAGGTCTAATGGTACAGGAGGAGGAATATGGAGTGTGAACTCCACATGGCAGGTAGAAAGCCCTAATGGATCAAACAATTGGGTAGCTGCCTCAAACACACCATCTTCTGCCAGTGGAACTATTCAGATACAGGCAAATGATGTTGTTACTGTAGTCAGTTCTGTAGTTATTGATCAAACAACTATTGATGCAAGCGGAATTGTTTCTGTATCTAATGCTATCTTAACGCTAAGTAATGTGGCTAACGCACTCGTTGTAAATGGAACATTAAGCACAACAGGAAGCGGTTTAGTTTCAAGCCCGGCCTCTGCTGATTTGGTAATTAATGGCACTTATACGCATGGACGAGATGGCGGAACTATTCCTACTGCGGTTTGGGGTGGCAGTTCACTATGTAGTATAACAGGTATCGCAAGTACAACACCTTCAGGGTTTAATCCTCCTGGGGGCTTTAATAAATTCACATGGAATTGTCCTGGGCAGACTGGTGCGATGTACCTAGCTGGAAACTTGACTTCTGTTGCAAATGATTTCACAGTAGTTACTACTAATGGTCAGCAACTTTTCCTTGCAACTGATCCGGCAGGGCCAGCTTTAAATATCGGAGGCAATCTGCAAATTGATGGCAACTCCCGCATAGGAATTGTGACATCCGGAAATGGCGCAGTTGTTAATATTGCTGGAGATTTCAATTACAATTCCACAAACGCAACAGGTTCACAATTAAAAACGATTGGTACATACACCATCAATGTTTCAGGCAATTTCAATATGAATGCTCCAGGAGGTACCTTGAATTTTTCAGGTGGGAACGGCACAACGGGTACTTTGAATTTGAATGGAAATTTTACCTTGACGGTTGGAACTTTGACAACTACTGCAGGACGTGGGGCAATTAATTTTAATAAAGTAGGTACCCAACTTTTTACCAACACAGGTACGATATCCAACATCATTGACTTTACAATTGGTTCTTCTGCTACGTTAAGTATGCTGGGAGAGTCGCCCATTTCAGGAACAGGCAACTTAGTCGTTAATGGTACACTAAGATTGGGATCAACTAATTCAGATGGGGCTTTAGTATATGGAGGCTCTGGTCTTGGGAATATAAGGAATACGCCAGTCAACAGAACATATAATTCGGGTTGCAAGATAGTTTATGGTGGGGTAAGTCCGCAGGTTATTGGTTCAGGCCATCCTAATATTTCAGGCATAACAACTGAAATTGATAATGCAAGTGGAGTTTCATTTGATACTTCAGCTTCAGGAAATTCTGGAACCACAATCATATCAATTCCGAGTGATCTAATCTTGACTAATGGAAACTTGAATATTGTTGGTAGTCCAAGCATTATACGCTCTCTGACTATAAATGGAAATATTACTGCTAACTCTAATAACATAACTTTTTCGGGCATAAATACAAGCTTGGTGATTAATGGTACGGGGGCACTGGGAGTATTTCCTTCACCTATTGGCGGACAGACAATTCAAAATCTCACTCTTAACCGCATCGGTTCTGGCTCTGCTACATTTAATAAATTGACAATTTTAGGAACAGTTTCGATAACTAACGGTACAGCTATTATTGGAGGGACAACAACAATTGCCGGTAATGTTTCTTTGTCTGCAGCCACTGTATTGGCATTTGATGGACAATCACTTTCGATGGCTGGCAATTTTACTTCTAGCGGGTTATTGTCTGCAAGTGGAGCATCATCTCTTACGTTGACTGGGTCGAATCCCATAACTTCCCCGCTTAATTTTGTTCCCGGAAACAATACACTCCAGAACCTTACTATTAACATAACTAATACCAGTGGCACTTCTGTGCAGATAGGTTCTTCTACAATAAACATTACTAATAGCCTTACACTTACCGATGGTTTTTTGGACATCGCCAATGCCTTAAATATGAGCAATGGATCAACCATTAATTTTAATGCAACAGGTGTTAATCCAAGCTCAATTACTACAAGTAGCCCTTCCGGAGGGCCATGGAATTTGAATTATTCCGGCAATCTAAGTTTTACTACCGGGCTTGAGATACCAGCTTCGGGTTCCCTTGTGAGCCTTAGTTCGAGCAATTCAAACACCGTAACTTTAGGGCAGCCCTTAATTATTGGTGCCGGTGGCATTTCTATTAGTGTTGGCATATTTAATTGCGGGGCAAATACAGTATCCTCCTCCTCATTAACAATTAGTGCAGGAACATTTAAAGCCCCAACTTCTACGCTTACTCTTACAGGCAATCTTTCCATTAGCGGTACCTATACCAATAACTCAGGAACTGTTGTTTTTGGAGGTAACACAACAGTTTCTGGTGCCAATGCTTCCGCCACAATTTTTAATAACGTAACCATTAGTGGAACATTTGCACCGTCATCGATATTTAATATTCAAAGTAATTTTATTAACAATGGCTCTTTAGTAGCTGGCACCAACACAATTAATTTTACTGGTTTGAATGTTCAGACCATATCAGGAACGACTAACACCCAGTTTTACAATTTAACAGTAAATAAAGGCGGTGGCAATGTGACAGTAAATTCCCCTGAGACAATCACTAACAATCTAACTATTATCTCAGCGACTCTTAATATCTCTTCACTGGTGACGATCTCTAGTACAGGGCAAGTCATTTTAACAGCAGGTTCATTGGTTATCAATTCAAATTTGCTGTCCCTTATCAGTGGGGCCTCTATTACACGTGCAAGCGGCACTATATCAACGTCTAGTCCATCTGGCGGGCCATGGAATTTAATTTATACAGGAATTGCTAAAGCCACAGGTTTGGAAATACCAGCTTCGGGCAACCTTGCAAGCCTTACCATTAGTACAAATAATGGTGCAGCGATATCTTTGCCTGCCTCTCAACCATTGGATATTACTGGGGCACTCACAACCAATTCTGGGACTATTCTCAATACATATGGCAACAATGTTTCAGTAGGATCTCTTTCTAATAACGGAACATTTAATGCACCTTCTATAGTAGCAACCGTGGGCTTGACTTTGAACGGATCATTGACCAACAACGGAACTTTTAATTCGGGCACTGGAACCGTAATTATTGGTGGAACAGTAAGCATAAACGGTACAGTGCCAACATTTAATAACTTTACAATTAGTTCAAGCGGTATTTTTAATGCCCCCAATGCTTTAACTATTCAAGGCAATCTACAAAACAATGGGAGCCTTGTTGCCGGTACAGGAACCGCTACATTCTCTGGCAATACCGCCAAAACAATTACGGGTACATCAAAAACTGCTTTTAATAATTTGACTGTGATTGATGGAACTCAAGCAAAAGATTTGAGCCTAGAAACTTCAGCGGGAGCAGATTTGAAGGGCGTTCTTACCATGGGTGTTTCAGCTGTATTTGATACGGACGGGGCAGCTAATAATAAAGTTTTTACTCTTCTATCAACAGCTGACAAGCCAACATCAGATGCAAGTATAGCACCCCTCTCAAGCGCTGCGCAATTGCCCGGAAAAATAACTGTGCAGAGATACATGAGCAGGATAGGGGTTTCTCAGTATAATTATCAGGTATGGAGAGATATTTCTTCACCTGTAAATACAACTGTTTACGATCTTCAGGGCTCCCTTCCCGTAACAGGGCCATTTACGAACGCGAGTATTGTGTCAGGGGCAGACGCTACTAACTCATCTATGTCAAGATATGATGAATCAGTAATTACGGATACAAATGGAGATGCCTTTATAGATATCAATGATGGCTGGACTGACTTTCCTTCCCCATCAGGGAATAGTCAAACCACTTCTTTTACTCGTGGTCTGGGGTATTCGATGTTTATTTATGGCAGCGACCCTCCTGTCTCAACGAACAATAATGAGAGTTGGAGTTTAACCGGGCCGATCTGGAACGGTACTTTCAATCTGCCTGTAACTTTTACATCATCTGGAGACATCACCAACGATGGATGGAACTTGATCGGTAATCCTTACCCTTCCACAATTGACTGGAATTCAGCAGGATGGACTAAGACCAATGTTGACGATGCTATTTATATGGATGATTACAGTGGTGTACAGCCTATTGTCGCGTCTTATATTAACGGAGTCTCAACTAACGGAGGATCCAATATAATAGCCATGGGACAGGGGTTTTGGGTGAAAGCAAATGCTGCGTCACCAGTTTTAACTATTCAAGAATCGGTGAAGAGTGCGGGTAGTCAAACTACTTATTTTAGGCAGTCAGCTTCTCAGAATTTACTCAGAATCACACTTTCGAAAGATAATTTCAAAGATGAAACAGTAATTTATTTTTCAGATGCCGCAACTATAGGCTTTGATCGAGAATTAGATGCATTGAAGTTTAAGAACCGTAATTCACTCCCTAATCTTTCTTCACTTACCACGGGTACAAATGAAAAGTATTCAATTAACTCAATTCCTTTTCTAAGCAACTCTCAAATTATTCCCCTTGACGTTAGCAACGTTGCAAATGGAACTTACAAGTTGTCTTTTGAAGGACTATCATCACTTTCCTCCGCTGCATATATTCAACTGAGAGACAATTATCTTAACTCATTAACAGATTTAAGAAAAAACACTACTTACAGTTTCAATGTTGATCAGAAAAAATCATCCACTTTTGGCTCTCATAGATTTAGCATACTATTCTCTCAAGACAAAGAGGTAAAAGCAAGTGTTGAAGTTAAGGCATACCCTAATCCCGTAGGGAATGTTTTAACTGTTGAGGCTAATGGAAACAATGATGCTAATGGACAAATATTAAACTCACTGGGAGTAACCATAGGCACACTTTCTTTTGAAAGGGATGAGCAAAAATTAGTAGCGCAATTTTATTTTACAAATGAAAGTCGGGGTTTATATTTTGTCAGAGTAAATCAAGGCGATCGCACTTCTGTAATACGTATCATTAAAGATTGATTATAATGAGTTTTATTCGACTGTTTTTAGTTGCTGTTTTAATCTTAGTTGGCTTAGGTACTTCTTTAGCTCAACCTGGCGGTGGTGGCAGGCCCTGCCCTAAGCCACCTTGCCCTCCTCCTGTACCTATCTCAGGTATTGAGGTCTTAATAGGATTAGGAGGAGTTTATGGTATCAAAAAAATGCTCAATCGTTCTAAAAGAAATAAAAATCAGTGATCCGTTTGTTCATAAGATTCATTCGTAACCTGAGGATTTTGCCTCGGTGGATAATTATTTTCATTGATGTTTCGGTAGTCGCTTTCTCAGTTTTTCTTGCCTATCTACTCAGGTTTAATTTCTCCATTCAAGAGCTTCAGCACAGCAAGTTTCAGACAGGTATTTTAGTTTATACCTTCTGTGGATTTATTTCAATCTTAATTACCAATAGTCACAGGGGCATTATTAGGTACACAGGTATTCAGGATGGCGCTCGCATTTTTTTTATGAACTTGGTTAATGTGGCTCTAGTATTCGCAGCTAATTTATTTTTTAGTTTAGGAGGTAAGGCTAATGTTATTCCGTATTCCGTAGTCCTGATAAGTCTTCTTTCATCATTTCTTTTGCTATTTAATTATAGGCTTTTAGTAAAATATATTTTCTCCATTTATCGGAACTCCGTAGTCAATCAATCGCGAGTGATGATTTTTGGAGCTGGTCAAACGGGGATTATTACACGGCATGTTCTTGAGTCAACACCAAGAATGAAGGTTATTGGATATCTTGAAGATGCGTATGATAAGACCGGTAAGGTAATAGACGGAGTTCCCATTTTCGATGCTAAGGCTTCAGAATTAAGTCAATTACTAGATGAATACTCTGTAGACGAGCTAATCTTTACGCCTAAAGATATTTCGCTGGATCGCAAAAATGAGGTGGTGGATGCATGTATGAAAAACCAGGTGAAGGTTCGTACCGTACCACCAGTGGAAAAGTGGGTGAAGGGCGAGCTAAGCATCAATCAAATAAAGGAAGTCAACATTGAAGAGTTGCTTGGTCGGGAATCGATCAAAATCAAAAATGGAAGTATTGAAGCGGATTTAAGAGGGAAAAAAATATTGATTACAGGGGCAGCCGGATCAATTGGTTCTGAAATATTCCGCCAAGTGGCTAATGCAAACCCCAGTGCGATTATTCTGATTGATCAAGCAGAGTCTGCATTATATGAATTGGAGCGTGAATCCATATCGATTGAAACAAGTGCCCGTCTCTATTGGTATCTGGCCGATGTGAATAATAAGGACAGGATGCGTGCCATTTTCGAAATGCATAAACCATCCATAGTCTATCATGCTGCTGCATACAAGCATGTCCCTATGATGGAGAGTAATCCTTCGGAAGCAATAACTTGCAATATTTTGGGAACAAAGACATTAGCTGATTTATCGGTTCAATTTAATGTCTCAAAGTTTGTAATGATCTCGACCGATAAGGCGGTTAATCCCACTAACGTAATGGGGTGCTCAAAGCGCATTGCCGAGATATACGTTCAGTCATTAAATGATTATTTGGAAGCAAAAGGAAAGAACCATACCGCATTTGTTACCACTCGGTTTGGAAATGTACTTGGATCTAATGGATCTGTTATTCCTTTATTTAAAAGGCAAATTCAAGATGGGGGCCCTATTACAGTAACGCACCCTGAGATTACTCGCTACTTTATGACTATTGCCGAAGCATGCCAGCTTGTATTGGAGGCAGGGACCATGGGTAATGGTGGTGAGATATTCATTTTTGATATGGGCAAGTCAGTTAAAATTCTCGATCTCGCTCACAAAATGATATGGCTCTCGGGCTTGCAGCCAGGAAGAGACATTGACATTGTATTTACCGGATTAAGAGAAGGTGAGAAGCTTTATGAGGAGCTTTTAAACAATCATGAGAATACGATGCAGACCCATCATCAGAAGATCATGATAGCCAAGGTTCAGCAATACTCTTATGAGGAAATCAATAGGTATGTTGAGCTATTCGAAGATCTGGTTTACGATAAGAACGAATTAAAGAGTGTGGCCTTAATGAAGGAACTTGTTCCTGAATACAAAAGCAACTATTCTCGATACGAAGTACTGGACAAACAGGACTAAAGAGTTTTGGATTATATTGCTAACAATTCTTGGTACAAAGTTATCTCCAATCAAGCCTGATTGCTTACCTACGTACTCCACCACGCTTGTTATAGCGATAGTTTGACTTTCTCTTATAAATTAACCCATTGCCTTTCCGTCCTCCAGCGCGAAATGGAAGGTAGTACTCAATCTTCGCATTCAGCAAAAAATAGCTGTCTGGCTTGCTTGGATTACCGCGTTTAGAATTTACCGTGTAATTATTTAGATCCCCTGTAGCGGCTGGATTGTAGGCAGGGTTATTAGGGTTTTGAAAATAAGCTGTTACCGGATCAGAACTTGGAGCGGTATATTTAGTGCTTACATCATCCAGGTAATCAGTAAAAGTCTTTCGGTATCCACCCTCTACTGCGATATTTACATTGGGTGAAATTTTAAATCGAGCTCCCAAACCAATAGGAATTACTAGTGCAGTCCTGCTATAACTCACACCTTCGGTATGGAGAGGTGCGAGTGAATAGGGTTTACCATTGTAGTCTGCAACAGGGTTAAAATAGAGTAAACCAATTCCAGTGAATGCATAGAAATTGGTAGGGGGTCTGCGATAATATCTAGTGCCGTTGGCATATAAGCTCACTTCACCAACAGCAGTCAGTTCAAAACAATTTGATCTGAACGAGAGCCCTCTTGCTTTACGGCTAGCCTCATTAGCAATGTTATCAGACCCCTGAAGGATAAACCAATTTAACTCGGTTCGTATACTGATTATTGGTGATACGTACTTCATCAACCCAATATTCAAATTAGGTTGAAGCTTTATCAAAGTTCCAGGATTAGATAACTCTCCATAATAGGTAGAGGTGCCTGTTCCTCCAGTAAGAATTAGCGACCTTTCATGTCGAATTGCATAGAAACTCTGAGAGAACAGTATTTCTGGCAATAGCACAAGGAAAGAAAGTAAAATTCTCTTCATTGGGTTTGAATAAGTAGCAATTTATGCAAAAAGTATCAATAAGGAAACCAGCGTTAAGCCAGTACTTCCTTGATTCGTTGCGCTGCTTCTTTCAACAAAATAGCAGAAAAAACCTTTAGACCAGATTCACGAATAATCTTGGCACCTTCTTCTGCATTTGTCCCCTGTAATCTGACAATGATAGGTACAGGGATATTACCAACCTTTTTATACGCTTCAACCACACCGCTGGCAACACGATCGCAACGGACGATTCCGCCAAAGATGTTGATCAATATCGCCTTCACATTTGGGTCTTTAAGGATGATCCTGAAGCCAGCCTCAACGGTCTCAGCATTTGCGCCACCACCCACGTCCAGAAAGTTTGCAGGTTCACCGCCTGAAAGCTTAATGATATCCATGGTTGCCATTGCAAGGCCGGCACCATTCACCATGCAGCCTACGTTACCATCCAGTTTCACATAGTTCAAACCAGATTTGCCTGCTTCCACCTCCAAGGGATCTTCCTCTGTAATGTCGCGTAACTCTTCGAGGTCGGGATGACGGTATAGCGCATTATCATCAAGATTTACCTTGCCATCGACAGCAAGAATTTTGCTGTCTGAAGTCTTTAATACCGGATTGATCTCAAACATCGAAGCATCTAATCCCATGTAAGCTGTGTACAATGAGTTCACAAACTTGACCATCTCTTTGAATGCATTTCCTTCCAGCCCCAAAGAGAATGCAATTTTGCGAGCTTGAAATGGCTGAAGGCCGATAGACGGATCAATCCATTCTTTAACAATTTTCTCGGGATGTGTTTCTGCAACTTCTTCAATGTTCATACCGCCTTCGGTGCTTGCCATGATTACCGGCTTACTTGTTGAGCGATCGAGCAAAATGCTCATGTAATATTCTTTTGGTTCTGATTCGCCAGGGTAGTAAACATCTTCCGCAATCAAAACTTTATTCACCTTCTTACCGGCTGCTCCTGTTTGGATAGTTACCAATGTTCCTCCAAGTATTGCTTTTGATTTTTCAAAAACTTCATCAAAACTTTTAGCAAGAACAACACCGCGAGATCCGGTTTCTTTCACTGTTCCCTTTCCTCGACCACCAGCATGAATCTGCGACTTCACGACAAACCATTTAGAGCCTGTATCCGCTTGAATAGACTTAGCCGCGGCCACTGCTTTATCGGGAGTATCAGCAACAATGCCTCGCTGAACAGCAACTCCATATTTTTTCAATACTTCTTTGGCTTGGTATTCGTGAATGTTCATGTTGAATTTGTTTTGGAAGCAAGCTACTTTTTTTAAACCTTTATTTCAAATTGCATTTTCATTAAAGAATTTACATGCTCAAGGCTTCAGGATTAAAGAAATCATACAGCACGCTTCCAGTTTTGAAGGGGGTTAATCTCGAGATTCAAAAAGGGGAAGTGGTGGCTATCGTTGGAGCTTCAGGGGCTGGTAAAAGCACCTTGCTTCATATTCTTGGTTCATTAGATATTCCAGATGAGGGGGGAGTGGAAATCAATAATACAAACCTGTTCAAGTTGTCATCAAAATCGCTTGCCGAATTCAGGAACAAGAACCTTGGTTTTGTTTTTCAGTTTCATAATCTCCTTCCCGAGTTTACGGCCCTTGAGAATGTGATGATACCAGGACTCATAGCTAAAGGTGATGCAAACAAAACGAAGGCCAGAGCCAACGAACTCTTAAAATCGTTAGGGTTGGAGTCAAGGGCTTCTCACAAACCTTCCGAGCTTTCCGGAGGAGAACAGCAGCGAGTGGCTGTGGCTCGTGCCCTGATTAATTCACCTCTATTGATTTTTGCAGATGAACCAAGTGGTAATCTCGATTCAAAAAATGCTACTGAACTTCATCAGTTGTTTTTTCAACTTAGAAAGGATTTTGGACAAACGTTTGTGATCGTTACTCACAATCAGGAGTTCGCATCTATGGCGGATAGAAAACTAGAGATCAAGGACGGAGTAATGCTACATTAAGCCATTACCAACACTTTTGCGCCTTTCACATGTTTGTGTTTTAAGTCTAGCAAAGCCTGATTCGCTTCTTCAAATAGATAAATCTGAACTTCGGGTTTGATTGGGATTGCTGCCGCCAACTTTAAGAACTCCTCAACATCTTTTCTGGTGACATTGGCTACACTTTTGATTTCCTTCTCCATCCAGAGATGATCGTGATAGCGAAGATTCAAGAGCCCACTTTGATCATTTGCCTCTTTGCGAATGGCGTTGATAACCAATTTGCCGCCAGGAACTAATTGCAAAAGAGAATCCGAAATTGGTTTCCATGCAGGTGTGGTGTCTATAATAGCATGTGCTTTTACAGGCGGGCTTTCTGAAACGTCTCCTGCCCAACTTGCACCAATCGATAATGCAAATGATTGCTCTTCTTTGCTTCGCGCAAACACTAGAATTTTTGAGTCTGGAAATAGATGATGCGCCAGTTTTAAAACCAAATGATTAGACCCTCCGAACCCCATCAGCCCAAGAGTTTCCCCGTTCTTCATTTCAGTCAGTCTCAAGGCCCTGAAACCAACTGCACCGGCACATAGGAGTGGAGCGGCTTCTGTATCTGCGATTGAGTTTGGCATTGGGTGTGTGAATTTCTCTTCGACAATCATGTACTCAGCATAACCGCAATTTGCATCTCTACCAGTGGCCTTAAACTGTGGACACAGGTTTTCAAATCCCTTTTTACAGAATTCACATTCTCCGCAGGCCGAAAAAATCCATGCTACTCCAACTCGAGTGCCAATCTGTAATTGTCTTACATCGCTGCCCAATTGCTGTACAGTTCCAACGACTTGATGACCAACAACCATAGGGTAGTGTGGTGGAGGAGTTCGCCCTTCTATTTCATCCAATTCGGTGTGACACACACCACAACAAATTACTTTGATAAGCACTTCATCTTTTCCAGGAACAGGAATTGGAATATCGGCCAGCTCGAGCGGAGACTTGTGGCTATTCAGATCATAGACTCCATTCAATTGCCACGCTTTCATAGCAAACTGATTAGAGTACTAAGTTTGGAATTTTTTATGAAACTTGGATCGAGCCTAGCTGGCTAACTAGAAGAATGTTAATGGTGCAAAACAAAATCCTCGACTTCATCAACAAGCACAGTCCCTTTTTCTGAAATGGAAGTCAGACGAACCTTCTTTAGCTCATTGATTAATACAGGATCATACTTGGCAGCAACGCGCACGTAGTTTTCGGTGAAACCGTGCATCATTCCGTCTTCAATGTCATTCTCAAAAAGCACGGAAAACTCGCTGCCTAGATTAGATTCGTAAAATGCTCTTCTCTTCTTGTCAGAAAGAATATGTAGCATTTTTGAACGCTCGTGTCGTTCATTCATAGGAACAGCGTTCGGCATCGTTGTCGCCAACGTGTTGTCTCTCTCAGAGTAAGTGAACACATGCAGGTATGAGATATTCAACTCATTCAAGAATTGATAAGTCTCTAAAAAGTCTTCGTGAGTTTCTCCAGGGAAACCAACGATTACATCTACTCCGATGCAAGCATTTGGCATCGTTGATTTTATTTTATTGACTCGTGCAGTGTACAGCTCTCGCAAGTATCGTCTGCGCATAAGTTTTAAAATCTTGTTTGAACCTGACTGAAGCGGAATGTGAAAATGAGGAACAAATCTTTTCGATTGAGAAACGAATTCAATAATCTCATCGTGAAGCAAGTTCGGTTCGATTGAAGAAATTCTGAATCTTTCAATTCCTTCTACTTCATCCAAGGCTTTCACAAGATCGAAGAAGCGTTCTTTACGCTCGCCATTTTGCAAGCCAAAGTCACCGGTGTTCACTCCCGTGAGCACAATTTCTTTTACTTCAGTCTGAGCAATTTCATTGGCTGTCTTCAGAATATTTTGAATACTGTCACTTCTGCTACTTCCGCGCGCCAAAGGAATAGTACAAAACGCACATGAATAATCACAGCCATCCTGCACTTTCAAAAAAGTGCGGGTGCGATCAAAGAGCGAGTATGAGGTATTAAAGCTTTTCGCTTCTACTATTTCTGAACTGAAAACTTCAGCTTTGGCCGGACGAACAAATCCATCGAGTAATTCAATTAACCTAAATTTCTCAGCAGCACCAAGTACTGCATCTACTCCCGGGATTTCTGAAATCTCTTTTGGCTTTAACTGCGCATAACAACCGATGATTGCTACGTACGCATCTGGCGAAATAGCCCTGGCCTCACGAACCACTTTCCTGCACTTCTTATCTGCATTTTCTGTGACCGAACACGTGTTGATTATGAAAATATCCGGGGTGTCGGTAAACTCAGTCTTGAGATACCCTTTTTCCTCGAATTTACGAGCAATTGTAGACGTCTCCGAGTAGTTGAGTTTGCAGCCCAGTGTATAAAAAGCGACTTTCTTCATAACCAAGCCGCAAAGATACTTATTCGATTAGAAATTACAGATTGAAAGATTGCAAAATTGTGCCTGTTACAATTCCCGTAATTTTTAATTCGTAATCCGTAATTATTTAGTGTTTATGTAATTCAAGAACTCGCGTTTGATGTTTTCATCCTTGAATTTTCCAGAGAAATAGGCAGTGCCGGTTTTGCTGTTGGTATCAACAACTCCTCGAGATGCCACGCACATGTGGTTTGCATCAAGAACAACGGCAACATCAGGAGTATTGAGTACACGTTCGAGTTCTTTTCCGATCTGAACTGTAAGGCGCTCTTGAACTTGTGGTCTCTTAGAAAAATATTGAACAAACCTATTGATCTTACTCAAGCCAATTACTTTTCCAGATGAGAAATAAGCTACGTGTGCTTTGCCATAGATTGGCACGAAATGATGTTCGCAATGAGAATAGAAGGTGATGTCTTTTTCCACAAGCATTTGATCGTATTTGTATTTGTTCTCAAACAATCGAGCATTCGGACGATTAGC
>CBRFFM010000030.1:0-29304 GCA_967789005.1 uncultured bacterium
GCTCATTTAATATTTTTTCTTAACCGATGCTCAATCGCTGAGCACAAATTTTATTTATGAAGATTTTGAAGAAAGCACTCAGGGTATTGGCTCTATCTTTTCTTATTGTTTTAGCCGCTTCGGGCCTAGGTATATTCGGAGTTGTTTCTTTTAACTCGCGAGAAAAATATATGGATAAAGAAATCAGAATTGAACAGACGGATAAAAGTAGAGATGAAGAAGACGATGTTTGCGAGGATAAGAATTGAAGAGGACTCAATGCTTTAGATGCTGAAAACCAATTGACAGCGAGTGCTCAATTAAGACAAGGCCTAGGTAGTGGAGCAGCTAATTTATTTTTCTTCGATTACAACAAGTCCGTTTAAAAGTTCTTCAAGGTTTGTCTTGTATTCATTTAATAAATTTTCAGAAGTATAGGTCAATAACTGCATTGAGCCTGATCGCGAAGAATAGTAGTAACCGTAATAAGAGAAGGATATTCCTTGAAGCGTACCATTCATTTGCATGAATAGAACTTTAACTCCATTAACCATTCGAAATTCTTCTTTGACGACCTGGAGATCAGGTGCAGCTTTTCTAGCGTTCTTCAATGCTAAATCCTTTAAGGATTCAATAGGAATCCCTATTCTTTCTGTGATCAACATACCATAAGCATCTTTTTCCTTTAATTGAAACGTATATTCTCTTGCACTTCCGTCTCCGGGCTTCTTAAAACTCCAGGTCTTCGGATTTATGTAAATGCTGGTGTTTGTCAGGACATTGCTTTTAACTTGAAAAGTAGATTGATTGTTTTTCGAAAACTTGGTGGAGTTAAGTGATATTTCTTTCACGGAATCATTCTTAGAAACATATTTCCAAGTACCATTAGCATATAAAATGACTTCCTCTCCATTGCTAGTGATAGCCGATACTTGCGCTTGGCAATTAATTGAAAGAATTAAAAAGAGTATAATCGTCAATATTCTCATAAGTCGATCTTAAATTTCACAAATAAAGTAATTTTCCTTTTAATGAAACCTTTCCTTTACGAACTAGCGGAAGAAATCTATCAAACCAACGCTGATCCTTCACAGGTCACCGTAATTTTTCCTAACCGAAGGGCTGCATTATACTTTCGTAAATATTTGGGTGATTTAATTACCAAGCCTGTCTTTTCCCCTAAACTTTTAACATTCGAAGATTTTGTTTCCCAATTTTCACCGCTACGTGTTCCCGATAAATTGGAATTGGTTCATCGGTTACATCAATGCTATCGCGAATTGATGAACTCTGAGGCGGAAACTTTCGATCAGTTTTTTATGTGGGGTGAAATGCTGGTTCGTGATTTTGATGAGACCGATCGCTACCTTGTGGATGCTAAACTCCTGTTCGCTGATCTTAGCCACCTGAAAGAAATGGATTCAGGTTTAGATTATCTGTCGGATGAACAGCGAAAATTCTTAGAAAACTTTTGGTTGGGCTTTGATCCAGATGAATCGGTCAATAAGAAAAAATTCATTGATGTTTGGAGAAAGCTCTATCCCCTCTATCAGGCTTTCAATGAAAAGCTTTTGACTGATGGTCTTGCTTACGAAGGACGCATACATCGATTAGTTGCCGAAGAGCTTACGTCAGGAAAATTAAAACTCGCTTATCAACCTTCTGAAAATAAACCTTTGTGGTTTGCAGGCTTTAATGCACTTACAAAAGCGGAGGAGAAAATTATTTCTTATTTGGTTGAAAAAGGTGTAGCAACAGCACGATGGGATACCGATCAATATTATATTAATGACGAACGACAAGAGGCGGGAGCGTTTCTTCGTAGTCATAAGCAGAGTTCAATTCTAGGAAAAACATTTTCTTCAGACATTCCTAATCACTTTCGGACGCACAAGAAAATTGAATTAATGACAGCAGCTCAATCCATGGGACAAATTAAGCTCATGGCGCAAATCGTTGAATGTGAATTAAAGAACGGAATGACTCCCGAAGAAACCGTCATTATTCTTCCCGATGAAAAAATGTTGATGCCGGTGCTTCACAGCATTTCACCAGTGGCCGAAAAGTTTAATGTGACAATGGGTTTCCCTTTGGCAAGCTCACCTGTGTTTAATTTGGTGGAGCTGCTAGTAGAGTTGCAAGTCTTTCTGAGGAAAAGTCATTTCAATTTTAGTTCTGTTCAATCTGTGTTGCTGCATCCTTATGTCACAGCTGCCGATCCGGCATCGGCACAACTCAAGTTGAAGGAGATGGTGAAGCACAATTGGGTTTCGGTTCCTGAAGAGTTTCTTGGGTCAGAGATAAAGCTTCATACATTAATCTTTGTAGAAGCAAAGAAGATCACCCATTACATTCTGGAAATTCTGAAAGAGATATCACTGTTGCCTTCGCTTGATGACCTTGATAAAGAATATCTTTTGAGATGCATTCAATTGTTCAATCGTTTGGACGTGGTGTGGGATGAAGTTCAGGGGGAGGAATTATCGCGCATCAATAAATTAAAATCTTTTCTCAGATTGTTTCGCCAGTATGCTCGGGGAGAAAAAATTCCGTTTGTTGGAGAACCCTTGAAAGGGATTCAAGTAATGGGTGTGCTGGAGAGCCGTAACCTTGATTTCAAAAACGTGTTTGTCCTGTCACTCAATGAAGGGATTTTTCCATCGGCAAACCGACAAGGTTCATATGTTCCTTACAGTATTCGTAAGGCATATGGATTACCTACACCAGAACATCAGGGTTCGATTTATGCGTATTTGTTTTACCGATCCCTTCAGCGAGCCGAGAATATTTTTCTGTTTTATAATTCTGAACCGGACGTACTCGGTCAGGGTGAGATGAGCCGCTATCTGCAACAATTAATTTATGAAAGCGGATTGCCCATAAAGCAACATGTGCTGCACAATGCAGCTCAACCTAAACCTCAAACTTCTATTGTGGTTGAGAAAAATGAGGAGGTGCTGAGGGCGATTGCCAAGCTTAATGAAGGTAACATCCGTTCGCGTGGGTTGTCGCCATCAGCATTGAACACTTACCTGGATTGTCAGTTAAAATTTTATTTTCAGTATGTAGCGCGTATTCGCGAGTCGCAAAAGGTGCAAGAGGAAATCGATCCACGTGTGCTTGGTAATTTGCTACATATAGTAATGGAACAATTTTATAAGAAGATCATTGAGAAGAGGCCGAATAGAATAATTGATTCCGGTGACTTTGACCAACTCGATAATCGTATTAATCTACTCATTGATGAAGCTTTCATTAAGACCTATCATCTCGATCCCCGATTGGAAGTAACCTATGAAGGTCAGCGAGTGGTGGTGCGTGAAGTGGTGAAAAAATTTGCAAACCAGATTTTAGAATTGGATCGATCACAAGCTCCTTTTAAAATTGATGCCATTGAACAGAACGGTTGGTTATATAATTTGAAGATCAGTCATGCTCCGGGGTTTGCAGTATTAGGAGGAACGATTGATCGCATCGACAGTAAAGAAGACCAGGTGCGCGTGATCGATTACAAGACAGGAAAAGATGAATTGGATTTTAAGAACGTAGCATCACTATTCTATAGGGACGGGAAGAGAAATAAGGCCGCCTTCCAAACATTATTGTATGCATTGCTCTACAAAACCAACGGAGCGCAAGCCGATCAGAAAATCGTTCCCGGCTTGATCAATCGAAATAATTTGTTTGATGACACCTTTAACTTCGGATTGAAAATGGATGGAGAATATTTGAAGGATGCTTCACCTTTATTCACTGAATTCGAAAATCATTTGCAAAAATTGCTTGAAGAAATTTTTGACCCAAACTTAAGTTTCGCCCAAACCCAACGTGAAGAAACATGCAAGCTCTGTCCCTACAAAGAGATTTGTTATAGATAGTTTCGAGCTGTTAGCTATGAACCTCGAGTTCTCGTGCTCGCAACTAGCAACTCGAAACTTTCTAAAACCTCTCAGGGTCAAACATTTTTAAATCAGCACTTGTATTTTGTTCGTCAATAATTTCTGAGATCAGTTTTCCTGTTCCTGGCCCAAGACTTACGCCAAGCATGGAGTGACCTGTGGCTAAGATAAGGTTGCTGAATTTTTTAGCCCTTCCAATGTATGGCAGCCCATCAGGGGAACACGGACGTAGGCCATGCCATATTTTTTCTGCCGGAGGAATTTCAACTTTCAGCTCCGGATAGAATTGTGAAATGGTATTGACAATCCCTTTCACTCGATTCATGTTGATAGAGTGATCCACTCCGGTGATTTCCATAGTTCCACCAAAGCGAAGTGAATTGCCCATGGGTGTGACCGCAACACGACCTTCTAATAGAATCGATGGGATGCGAATATTTTTTGTTACCTCAGGCAATGTAAAACTATAACCTTTGCCTGCTTGCATCGGTAAATTCAAATCTAGTTTCTTTGCCACAAGTCCCGACCATGAACCGCATGCAATCACAACGGCATCAAATGCATGATCGCCTTTGTTGGTCTGGACAGTTTTGATCTTGTTGTTTTCAATTTCAAAATCGATGACTTCGGTGTTGGTTTGAAAGGAGATTTTTTCTTTTAAATAGTCTCTCAATCCATTCATGAAAACTTGTGGTGTAAGATGAGCATCGCCTGGAAAAAGAATTCCTCCGCGAGCCTTCACTTTTACTTCAGGTTCTAATGCTTGAACCTCCTCGAGTGATAAAATTCTCGCATCAATTCCGTAACCATTAGCCATAGCGGCAGTTTCTCGTTCTTCATGTTCAGCTTCTTTGGTCTGGTAAAGCATCATCAACCCTCGCTCGTGATACCCAAAGTCAAAGGGCAACTCTTTTACCAATTGTTGATACATGGCTTTGCTGAGCAAGCTAATTTCTTTCAGCGCAGGCGCGGATCGCTCAACATGATTCGAATTTGATTTCTTGTAGAACTGATATCCCCATTTTAATAATTCGAAATTGAGTTGAGGTTTGACATAGAATGGACTCGATGAATTAAACATCCAACGAATTCCTTTCGCAATCATTCCGGGCGCGGCCAAAGGAATGAAATGACTTGGCACAATCATGCCTGCATTTCCGTACGAACAGCCATCACTCAAATCGCTTTGATCGATCACGGTAACTTGGTGTCCCGACTTTTGTAAATAATAAGCAGAGCTCAGTCCGATGATTCCGCCTCCAATGATTCCAACCTTCAAGAATTCAATATTTTAAAATTTAACACTAACGCTTAGATAACCTGGAAGCCGTAAGCATAAGGATCGTCTTCAGGATCAATCGAGATCGTATTGTATCCGTAAACTTTTGCCCAACCCTCAACACTTGGAATGATGGCAGGCTTACCGGCAAGTTCAGTTACTTCTTCAATTCGCCCAATGAATTTTGAGCCGATGATACTTTCGTGAATAAACTCTTCGCCTTGTTTTAATTTTCCTTTGGCATGCCATTGAGCTAATCGTGCAGATGTGCCGGTGCCACAAGGGGAACGATCAATTGCCTTGTCTCCATAAAATACTGCATTGCGTGCAGTCGATTTAGAATCGATTGTTTTACCAGCCCATAAAATATGACTGCATCCGTTGATCGTTGGATTTTCAGGATGAACAAAGGTGTGCTTCTTATTGATGTCCTTTCGTAACTCACGGCTCCAACTGATTAATTGATCGGCTGTGTAATGTTCTAGCCCAGCAAAATTTTTCTGTACATCTACAATTGCATAAAAATTTCCGCCATAAGAAACATCAAGAGTCAGTTCTCCTAAGTCGGGACATTCTGCTTTTATGTTTTCTGCTGCGAGGTAAGCCTTCACGTTTCTGATCTTCACCGATTTCACCTTCTTTCCTTCTTGCTTGTATTCTATTCTCACCAAACCGGCAGGAACTTCTAAATTCAAAACACCCGGAGTTTTTGGAATGACTAATCCTTCTTCGATCGCAATAGTTACGGTGCCAATGGTTCCATGGCCGCACATCGGCAAGCAGCCACTTGTTTCGATAAACAAAACTCCAATATCATTTTTAGTATCGGTGGGTGGATACAAAATACTTCCGCTCATCATATCATGACCGCGCGGCTCAAACATCAAGCCTTTGCGAATCCAATCGTATTCGCGCAGAAAATGTTGACGTTTTTCGCTCATGTTTTTTCCTTCAAGTTGAGGACCACCACCCGCTACTAATCGAACAGGATTGCCACAAGTGTGAGCATCGATGCAAAAGAATGTTTTCTTCATTGCGTTAATAGTTATCCGTTAATCGTTAGTTGTTAATCAGCATCGTTTGTAATCCGATTAACGAATAACGATTAACTTCTCTTCCACTCATTATTATAGAGCCTCCAAATATTTAGCGGATTTCCTTCCTTCAATTCGCTGGGCAGAAGTGCTTCAGGAAAATTTTGAAAAGAAACTGGTCGAGCAAAACGTTTGATGGCATCTGGACCAACCGCAGTAAATCTTGAATCAGTGGTGGCAGGGTAGGGGCCGCCATGATTTTGTGAAGGGCAAACTTCAACTCCAGTGGGAACACCGTTGATGATCAGTCGACCGGCTTTTTCCATGAGTACATTGATCAAGTTTTTGTGCTTTTCAATTTCTGCTTCGCTCCCAATAACACTTGTAGTAAGTTGCCCTTTGCCATGATTGATTACGGAATGAAGCTCAGACTGATCTTTGCATTTTATGATTAAAGAGAATGGCCCAAATACTTCTTCGGCCAACAAATGATTTTTTAAAAACTGTTCAGCAGAAACAGATGCAATTACAGGACGCCCTTGATTGTCCTTTCCTTTTTGAGGAGATTCAGCTTCAATAGTAACACCTTGCTGTTTCAAAGTTTCCGATAATCTTCGGTGATAATTATCTGCGATGCCCTGATGCAACATGGTGCCGGGCAATACTTTTTTGATTTCGTCAGCGAGCTTCTGAATAAAATTTTTCAAACCATCGTTTTCAATGGCGATGATTAATCCCGGGTTTGTGCAGAACTGTCCTACTCCTAAAGTGATTGAGCCAGCTAAGAGCGTAGCCGTTTTTTCAAGATCAGTTCTCAGACTTTCTGGCAAAAGAATTACCGGATTGATGCTACTCATTTCTGCGAAAACAGGAATAGGCTCTGGCCTCTTGTTCGCCAAATCAAACAATGCCTTTCCACCTGCCAATGAACCGGTGAAACCAACAGCTTTAGTGAGCGGATGATTTACCAATGCCTGTCCTACTTCAAAACTTTTTCCGTAGAGATGCTGGAAAACATTTTTTGGCATTCCCGTTTTCTCAATTGCTTTTTCAATTGCACTCGCCACTAACGTAGATGTTTCTGCATGCGCAGGATGTGCTTTCACAATCACCGGGCAACCAGCCGCAAGGGCTGAAGCAGAATCACCACCCATCGTGGAGTAAGCCAAAGGAAAATTAGCTGCACCAAATACAACAACAGGCCCCAGAGCCACCAACATTTTTCTAAGATCAGGTTTTGGTGCTGGCATTCTATTCGGTTGTGCTGTATCAATACGAGCATCAACCCAAGATCCTTCTTCAACTAAGTCTGCAAACATTAGACAATGCCCTGTAGTTCGGCCACGTTCATTGACGATTCGGGCTTCCGTCAAATTGGTTTCGCGCATGGCGGTTTCTACCAGCGTTTGCCCGAGTGCTTCAATTTGATTGGCGATCTCTCGCAAGAATTCGGCCTTCTTCTTTCCGCTAATGTTCTTGTAAGAAAGAAATGCAAGTTGAGCTTCGCGTAATGCGGAGTCTACTTGTTGGGGTGTTGCATCGATGAAATTCATGATTTCCAAGATTTTATATTGGACGAATCTCAAATTACAAAATCGGTCTCGACTTAATCCCGTCTCTGATAATTTTCAAAACTCGTTCTCGTTCTTCACCAACTAAAGTGAGTCGTGGAGCACGCACGTGTTCAGTTCCAATTCCTGCCTCTTGTTCAGCAAGCTTAATATACTGAACTAATTTCGGATGAATATCTAATTCTAATAACGGTAAGAACCATCGGTAAATTTTCAGGGCTTCTTCCAGCTTTCCTTGTTTGACTAGTTGATACACTGCTACGGTCTCTTTTGGAAAAGCGCAAACCAAACCTGCGACCCACCCCTGGGCACCCATTACCAATTCTTCCATGGCAAGTGTATCAACTCCACACAATATTTTGAATCGATCACCAAAACGGCTGATCATTCGAGTTACATTAGAAACATCTCTTGTCGACTCTTTTACGGCTTGAATATTTTTTTCATCCGCCAACTCGGCAAACATATCAAGAGTCACTTCAATCTTGTAGTCAACTGGGTTATTGTAAACCATGATTGGCAAATTGGTTGAGGAAGCAACTGCTTTATAATAAGCAACGGTTTCCCTATGATCAGATTTGTAACGCATAGGTGGAAGCATCATTAATCCTTTTGCTCCATTTTTCTCAGCTTCATTGGCTTGCTTCACGGCCTCACGTGTGCTGCCTTCGGCTATGTTCATTACCACCGGAACTTTGCCAGCAGTCTTTTCCGCTGCAAAATTTACGAGAGAGAATTTCTCTTCATTACTTAACACACTTGCTTCTCCTAAAGTGCCACCTAAAATTATTCCGTCTACTCCAGCATCGAGCTGTGCTGTCAGGTTTTTTTCAAACATGACAAAGTCCAGCTTGTCATCATTGGTGAATTTAGTTGTAAGAGCAGGGAAGACGCCTTTCCATTCGATTGCCATAGATTAATGATTTATTAATGCAAAGATATTTGGTAGCGAGGTAGAAATGCTTTAAGAAAATATCCAATACTGATACTATTTTGATATTCGTATTTTAGTACCCATGAAGGTAGTTGCATTTAATGTTCCTCAGATTAAAAAGGAGGCTTTTCGTTTTCAGTTGGATCGCGGAAAGTATTTCTACGATCAGCTTCACCAACATTCTGAAATTCAAATCATGCTCATCGAAGAGGGGGAAGGTACTTTGATTGCAGGCGATTATGTAGGTCGGTTTGCTCCAAATGATTTGTATGTTATTGGTAGCGGACAACCCCATGTGTTCAGAAGTGATAAAAATTATTTTCTTCCGAAGAACAAATTGAAGTCAAAGGCGATTTCGATTTACTTCAATGAGAATTATTTAGGAACTAATTTCTGGCAATTGGAAGAAATGAAACCAGTGAAAAAATTTGTGACAAGAACTTCACGCGGGTTGCAAGTTCTTGGTAAATCGAAAGACGAGGTAGTAAGCCTTATTCATGAATTAAAAACTTCAAGTGGAGTTCGCAAGCTTGTATTATTTCTTTCACTTTTAAAAAAACTAACTGAAGCAAAAGGAAAATTCTTAGCGGTATCACCCTCCGGAGATTTTAAATCTGAAGAAGGGAAACGAATGAATGCAATTTTGCAATTCACTTTTCGAGAGAGCCATCGCAAAATCTATTTAGATGAAGTGGCTGAAGTGTCTAACCTTTCAGTCGAAGCATTCTGCCGTTATTTCAAAATGCACACGCAGAAGACTTACACATCGTTTTTAAATGAGGTACGTGTAAGCAATGCTTGCCGACTACTAATCAACAAAGACCTCATTGTTCAAGATGTTTGTTATCAATCAGGTTTTAATAATGTCTCCAACTTCAATCGCATTTTTAAAAGAGTATTGGGTAAGCAGCCTTCAAAATACATGAAGTAGTCGCAGAAACTTTCTATTTTGCATGACACCTCAAACCTATGGAAGAACAGAATCAACAGATTAGGGATTTACTAAAGAAGATTGATCAGCTGGATCAGCAGCAAAATCAACTGCAAAAAGATTTGACGAAGCTCAGAATTTCAATTCTCGAATTAAAACCTCAAGATACTTCTGAACCGAAATCAGAACCGGTAGTTCAAATAATTAAACCTGAGAATTTAGTAAACAAAGGCTCAGGTTCCGAAACACTAAAAGTCGAAAAGGTTGAGCTTCCTAAACATGCCAAGAAAGTAAATGTTCCTCCATTTGATACTTCCAAGCTGAAAGCTCCATTGGAAGAATTTATCGGAACCAACTTGCTCAACAAGATCGGTATCATCATTTTGGTTTTGGGAATTAGTTATGGTGTAAAGTATTCCATCGATCACAATTTGATTAACCCAATCACCAGAATTATTTTGGGTTACATGGCCGGGCTCGCCATGATTTTGGTAGCGTTCAAATTGAAAGCCAACTATAAAACTTTCAGTGCAGTAATTCTGAGTGGCGGCATGGCTTCGATGTATTTCATTACTTATGCTGCCTATGACTTTTATGCGCTGCTTCCCCAAGCTCTTGCTTTTGCAATGATGGTTCTATTTACGGCATTCACAGTGTACGCTTCTTTACAATATGACCAAAAGGTGATTGCAATTATCGGATTGGTTGGTGCCTATGGAGTTCCCTTTTTGTTGAGCGATGGTTCGGGCAAAGTGGTCATTCTCTTCAGCTACATCTCCATCGTAAACTTTGGAATTTTAGCTCTTGCCTTCCGTAAAGCATGGAAACAACTTTACTTCATCGCATTTGGATTGACATGGCTAATCTTTGCCGCTTGGTATTGGGATCAATTCGTTGTTGATCAGCATTTGTGGACCAGTCTCATCTTCTCTGCGATTTTTTTCGTGACGTTTTATGTCACCTTTCTGGCATACAAATTACTTCAAGGCGAATCCTTTAAGGTTACAGACATAGGGATCATCCTTACCAATTCATTTATCTTTTTTGGATTTGGCTACGATGCGATCAATGATCACCTCAATGGAGAATTGTTTTTAGGACTTTTCACGGTGTTCAATGCTGTGCTGCATTTTGTTGCTTGCCTTGTTATTTTCAAAAAGAGGGAAGCTACCCGCGAAACTTTCTACCTCGTGGCAGGCATGGTGTTAGTGTTTCTTACGCTGGCCGTGCCTGTGCAGCTTGAAGGAAACTGGGTGACATTGATTTGGGCTGCAGAGGCGGCTTTGCTTTTTTGGATTGGAAGAACAAAATCATTTCCTGTATTCGAGCGGCTTTCTTATGTGTTGATATTGCTTACGGTGGGAAGCCTTGTTGATGATTGGCAGAATTATGAAAAGTACACGCTGGATCAACCGCAGTATTTCATAAAGATGTTCCTGAACATTCATTTCCTGACATCGCTACTGGTGCTAACTTCTTTTGGATGGATTTTAAAATTGAATTTTGATAAATCGTTTACTCCACCTTCAGAGAAAGAGTTTCCAATTTTCTCATGGGCGCTTGGCTCCCTGTTTCTTCTGATTTTATACTTATCCTTTTACAAGGAGATATTTACTTTTTGGCAGCAGCGCTACATCGATTCGGAGGTGATGATTTATTCCGGACAAGGATATGAATCTTACCCTATTTATGATTTCGACTTAATTCATATTCGTAAAATTTTCCTCATCACCTATTCCGCCATTTTTGGGATTGTGCTTAGCCTCGTGAACAAACGATTCATAAAGAATAACCAATTGATGATAGTGTGTGCCGCATTCAATGCACTGATTCTTTTCATTTTTGTGGTTGACGGTCTGATAAGCCTTGCTGATTTGCGATCAAGTTATTTGCAACAAACCGATGTGCGCTTCTACTTCAGAGATTTCAGGCACATTGCCATCCGGTATTTGAGTTATTTATTTATCATACCCTTGTTGTTGATCAATCGCCAACATTTCAAGAATGAAATTTTCAAACCTCAAATTAAACTGGCTGAAATCGTTTTGCTTAACGTTTTCATTTTGGCTGTGCTCAGTAGCGAAGTGGTTAATTGGCTCGAGCTGGCGCGAGTTCATGAGAGCTTCAAATTGGGCTTGAGTATTTTGTGGGGTGGTTATGCACTGATGTTGATCATCATCGGATTGAAACAACAATCAAAACATCTGCGAGTAATGGCCATCGTTTTGTTCTCTGTTACTACTTTGAAATTATTCTTGTACGATATGGCCGACATGAGCACCATAGCTAAGACGATTGTCATGATCATTCTGGGCGTGTTGATGCTCACGGCTTCATTCCTTTATAACAAAGTCAAAAAATCAAGCACCGATGAAAACTAGATTTTTCTTTTTGGCATTAGCGATGGTGGTTTATGCAAATGTTTTTTCGCAGACCAAAGATTTTCGTTTTAGAAGAAAGATCAGTGCAACTGATTCTGCCGGCTGGTATTCTCTCGCACTGCCCAATGAAATATTTAAAAGTCTGAATGCTGATTTTTCGGATCTCAGGATTTACCAATTCAATCAAAAGGATACTGTTGAGTCACCTTATCTCCTAAAAATTTGTCAGCAGGAAATTGTGGAGGAAGCACTTCATCCGTATGTGTTTAATCAGGCCAAAAAAGAAGGTAGCCAGTTTTTTACTTTCGAATTGCCAAAAGATTCGCAAGTGAATTTTATAGACTTAATGTTTAACGAAACTAATTTCGATGGCTTTGCAACACTTGAAGGAAGCAGTGATCAGAAGGAGTGGTTCGAGATTGAAAAAAAGCAGCGAATTATTTCAATTGCAAATCAGAATGTCAACTTCATTTCATCGGCCATTCATTTTAGCCTGCAACGCTTCCGCTACTTGCGAGTGATGATTGCAGTGAATAAGCCACTGACTCTCAAAGAAGCAACAGTTAAAAAAGAAATAATTAAATCAGGAGTACTTACGGAGGCGGAGCTGAACTGGCTTAAAGAATCAGATAAGAAATCAAAACAAACGATCATCAATATCAACTTAAAAAGTTATCAACCGATTGTTCAATTATTTGTAGAAACTAACGAGCAAGTGGATTATTACAGGTCGTTTCGATTGGAGAAACTTTCTGACAGTACAAATACTCCAAAGGGCTGGCAGTATTTTTATGAAACAATAGTGCAAGGATACCTCACCTCATTGGATACCAATCGATTTGTTTTTAATTATTCTCTTGCTAAGAAATTAAGGCTTGTCATCGATGATGGAGATAATGCTTCTTTGAATATCAAATCAATTTTGTTGTTCAACCCCAAGGTGGAGTTGATGGCACGGATGAGCAAAGGAGATCATTATTTGTACTATGGAAATAAATTGACTTCGCAACCCAACTACGACTTAGTCAATTATGCAAATAAGCTTCCCTCAACTGCCTCCGTTCTAAATCTTGGTGAAGAAGAAAGGTTGATTCCGGAGGAAGAGGCTGTCTCTCCTTTAATCAAAAACAAAATCTGGCTGTGGGTTTTGATGGGTCTGGTTATAGGTGTTCTCGCCTTTTTTACGGTGCGAATGATGAAAGAGAAAAACTGATTGCAGATTCACGTTTTCAATTAAGAACTACTCTGACGAACTTACAATCCGTAATTCGTAATTTGTAATTAAATCGTTGTCTTTCTGCTCAAAATTTCTTAAACTTTGTAGTACAACATTTTAATCCCCGTGCTATGAATATGATTCACAAAATTGAAGACTGGGGCAACGCACATCGCCCCGGCTGGCTCGATATCTTTCGCATTGTGCTCGGATGCTACATCACCTACAAAGGATTTGCTTTTCTGAATAACATCGACAGCCTGGAGATGAGTATTCAGGGAATGAACATGGCTTACACTGGTGCGTCTATTGCACACTACATTGTATTTGCTCACGTATTGTGCGGGCCACTCATTGCGCTAGGGCTGCTTACGCGAATCATGTGTTTGGTTCAACTTCCGATATTGGCTGGTGCTGTGATTTGGGTCAATGCGCCCAAAGGATTCATGTCACTTGGCAGTCATATGGAGTTAGAGATTTCAATCACAGTTTTATTTGGATTGATCGTGTTTATGGTTTTTGGTGCTGGCAAATTTTCGATTGACGAAAAACGCAGGAAAGAAAAAGCAATGGAAATGAATAAAATGGCGCATTAAGAAATCCGCTTTAAAAAAAGATAGGCTGCCCGAAATGAGCAGCCCTTTTTATTTATACAATTCTATTTCACACTCACCCTTCCTGCGACTTGTCTCCAGGCGCTTTCGGGTTGGCAGGTTTTACAACAATCACACGTCCATCAAGTTCGGTCTCGTTCAGTGCAGCAATAGCTTTTTGGCCTTCTTCATCACTGGCCATTTCCACAAAACCAAATCCTTTAGAGCGACCAGTATCACGGTCTTTCACAATCTTGGCCGAAGTTACTTGGCCAAATTTGGCAAACGCAGCTTCCAGGTCTTCACGCCTGGTTTTGAAATTTAATCGGGCAACAAAAATGTTCATAACACAAAGAATTAAAATGAAACGAAATGGTTAAGAGCCTGAGGCTCATGATACAAATTAAGAAATTAATTGAACTTGGTCAAGGAAAGGAGAGCACAGTTTTAAGCTTGCGGCCTGGCGCGAGGCGGGCCACCAGGCTATCCGCTGTACTCCTCGCCCCACACACTAAGTCTCGCAGCTGCGGGGTGCCGCTGCTATCCTTGGCCGAACTCTGACCCCATACTTTGATTGATTACTTTACGGTAAATTGCATTTATCAAATTGGTGAGATCATTTTCGCATGCAAACATGAAACGGATTTTATTTTTAGTCACTTATCTCTTTGCGGTGACCTCCTTTGGTCAACAATTGAATTCAACCGAGTGGGATGAGCAGGCAAAATCAAATATTCGACTGCTTCCAAAATATGGACTCCAGAAAAAAACCAATGAACAAAAACAGGCAGACGAAAAATTCATTAACGAAACCATGGAGCTTGAGCAATTTAATGGTGACCGAAAAGCTGCATCAACTCATTTTATTCAATTAGGCTTTACGTATTTATCTAATGGCGATGCCAAGACCTCCATGTATCGCTTCAACCAAGCGTACCTTCTTGACTCAACCAACACCGATATCTACTGGGGATATGGCGCTGTTTATATGACTATAGGAAACTTCGAAAAGGCGCAACAGCAATACTTGCAGGGTTTATCCTTTAATCCTATGAGCTCACATCTACTCACAGATTACGCAACGTATTTTATGAGTCAGTATACCAAAGAGCACGCAGCAATTTATTTAGACTCAACAGTAAAGTACCTAAAGAAGTCTTTTCAAGCAGACCCGCATGATAGAAATACATTGTTCAAGCTTTCGGCCGCATACTATTATAAAGGCGACTGCCCAAACGCATGGAAATTTTATGATGAGTGTAAGGAATTAGGTGGTCAACCGATCACTGAAGAATACACAAGGGAGCTAATGACGAAATGCAGGCGAAAGAAATAGAATTGTTTGCCGGTTAAAACAGTAACATCATTCCTCCATAGCCAACAATCAGCCCAGCAATACTTCCGATCATTGTTTCACGAAGGGTATGAGCATTCAAAATCAATCTCGAGGAAATAACCAATCCGGTTATCGCAATGACAGCAGCGGTGGGCCAAAGTAATTCGGATGCGAACTTGACCAGTGGGAGTAAAATGCCAATCCATCCGCCCATCGCTAAACTATGTACGCTTACTTTAAGGAAAAAGGTGAGTATAGTTGCAGTTACCACAAGCGCTGCAATAATGATCATCAATTTATTGAAGCTGATGCTGAATGGAAATTGATGATAAAATAGATATGCAATAGCAACGTATATGAATGAGATAAAAACAAAAGGCTGCTTACGTTCATGACGTGATTCAAGTTGAAGAGACGAGATGTTTCCCAGAAGACGAAATAACCAGAGATTGGCAGCAGGAACAAAAAATGTAAAAGCAAAAACAAACAAGGCAACCAGTTTCAATTTCTCTAAACTGACCATTAACATGGCAGGAAAAAAAATGCCCAGCATCAGCACGAGATAGGTTGCCAATAGCAATGGATGGAAAACAAACGAAATGATTTTTGCGACAGTCCTCACGATCAAATCTTTCTCCTCAACCGAGCCACGGGTATGTTTAGTTGTTCGCGATACTTGGCCACCGTACGCCTGGCAATGTTATATCCTTTGTCGTTGAGGAGTTCTTCCAACTTATCATCCGAATAAGGTTTGTTCTTGTCTTCTTGCCCGATAAAGTCTCTAATAATCTGCTTCACTTCACGACTGCTTGCATCTTCGCCCGAGTCCGTTGCAATTCCTTCCGAGAAGAAATACTTTAAAGGAAACGTTCCGAAATCAGCTTGCACCGTCTTACTGCTCGCCACACGACTCACCGTGGAAATATCCATACTGATCATCGCAGCAATATCTTTCAAGATCATTGGCTTGAGCTTGGTCTCATCGCCATCGAGGAAATAGTCGTATTGAAATTCGACAATCGCACGCATTGTTCTTAGCAATGTTTGCTGGCGTTGTTTGATTGCATCGATAAACCACCGGGCAGCGTCAAGTTTTTGTTTCACAAAGGAAACGGCCTCTTTTAGTTTTTTATCCTTCTTATCGCTTTTATCGTAAGCATGAAACATTTCATTGTAACTGCGGCTTACACGAAGCTCGGGTGCATTACGCGAGTTAAGCGCTATTTCAATTTTGCCGTTGTTGTTGGTGAGGATAAAATCAGGAATAACATATTGATTCTTGACAAGTCCACTGGATGTCTCTCCTCCCGGCTTAGGGTTGAGTCGAACAATTAATTCGATGGCATCTTTAATGTAGTCCTCGTCATCTAGATCAAGCTTCTTTAGAATTTTAGCATAGTGTTTCTTGGTGAACTCCTCGTAACATTCGCTGATGATTCGCTTGCCTACAATCACGTCTACGTCCTGACCATCGTCCATCCGGTCAAGTTGAAGCATTAAACATTCTTGAAGATTTCTTGCGGCAATGCCGGAAGGGTCGAATGATTGAATTTTTTTTAGAACACTCTCAACTTCCTCAAGGTTGGTGTCAATACCTTGAGAGAAGGCAAGGTCGTTCACAATAGATTCAAGTTCTCTTCGAATATATCCATCGCCTTCAATACTGCCAACGAGTTGTTTGCCGATGTTGTTTTGCTTTTCGTCCAGACCTAAGAAACCGAGTTGGGTCATTAAGGTCTCGTGAAGAGATGAACCAGTAGCAATTGGCATTTCGCGATCTTCTTCGTCATCGCCATCATCGCTGTAAGTCTTGTAGCTGTTGTAATCGTCATCGCGCAGATAATCCTTGATGTCGATCTCATCGTCCGGATCTGAGGTCTCGGGTTCCTGTGATTCTTCTTCTTCCGTTACTTCCGTCTCCTGTTCTGGTTCGCGCTCATCTTCTTCGCCTTCTTCCAGGGTGGGGTTCAGTTCAAGTTCCTCCTCAATTCGGCCTTCCAGCTCAGCCGTGGGCACCTGCAGCAGTTTTATGAACTGAATCTGCTGTGGCGACAGTTTTTGTTGAAAGGTTTGACTGAGGTTGAGTTTCTGCATACAATTTCAAAAGCAAATTTAGAATTTCAATTCGATCATTTGCCTATTTGATGAATTACTTTCTCAGCGATTATTTGGGTAATTTAAAAATTCGTCCTGATTGCAATCGGAATGGATTTTCGAGATAGATTTGTGCCTCGAATTTTTTTTATGAAGCGAACAAAGATCAAAGAGTTACTAAAGACACAGCCTTCTGGCCAAACGGTAAAAGTTCAAGGCTGGGTACGTACGTTCAGAAACAACCAGTTCATTGCCATCAACGATGGCTCGACCATTAATAATATTCAGGCTGTAGTCGAACTCAATAGTTTAGATGAAAGCAAATTGAAACGGATTACCACTGGAGCATGTCTATCAGTAATTGGAGAGCTAATTCAGTCATTAGGGAAAGGCCAGGCAGTAGAGGTTAAGGTAAAAGAGTTGGAAATCCTGGGCGATAGTGATGCAGAGAAATTTCCTTTGCAGCCAAAAAAGCATTCGCTTGAATTTTTACGTGAGATAGCCCACCTGCGTGTACGCACAAATACCATTAGTGCGGTAATGCGCACGCGTCATGCGATGGCGTTTGCGGTTCATAAATTCTTCAACGATCGCGGCTTTGCTTATATCAACACTCCGATCATAACCGGATCTGATGCAGAAGGTGCAGGTGATATGTTCAGAGTCACAACTCTTGACCTGAATAAACCTGCTCGTGATGAGCAAGGAAACATTGACCATAAACAAGATTTTTTTGAAAAGGAAACCAACCTGACGGTATCGGGTCAATTAGAAGGAGAGACGTATGCGCTTGCGCTAGGAGATATCTATACTTTTGGCCCGACCTTTCGTGCAGAGAATTCTAATACGACACGCCACTTGGCTGAGTTTTGGATGATCGAGCCCGAGATGGCTTTCTATGACATTCAGGATAACATGCAACTCGCTACTGACTTGCTGCAGTATTTAGTGAAGTATGCATTAGACAATTGTGCTGATGATCTTGAATTCTTAAACAAGCGGGCGCAAGAAGAAGATGCAAGTAAGCCGCAAGAGCAGCGCAATGAGCTTGGCCTAATCGACCGGTTGAAGTTTGTAGTAGAAAATGATTTTCAAAAACTGAGCTACACGGAGGCAATCGAGATTTTAAAAAACTCAAATCCCAACAAAAAGAAAAAGTTTCAATACCTCATTGATGAATGGGGCGTTGATTTGCAAAGTGAGCATGAACGCTATTTGGTAGAGAAGCATTTCAAAAAACCGGTAATACTTTACAATTATCCGAAAGGCATTAAGGCGTTTTATATGCGTCAGAATGAAGACGGAAAAACCGTAGCGGCAATGGATGTTCTTTTCCCTGGCATTGGTGAAATCATCGGTGGTTCGCAACGTGAAGAGCGTTATGAAAACTTAGTGCAACGTGTTCGTGAATTAAACCTTCCCGAAAAAGAACTCTGGTGGTACCTAGACTTGCGCAAGTTTGGTTCGGCACCTCATAGCGGTTTTGGTCTCGGCTTCGAGCGGATGATCCAGTTTGTTACTGGCATGACTAACATTCGCGATGTGATTCCTTTCCCAAGGTTTCCGGGGAATGCAGAGTTTTAACACTTTAATTTGGGGGATATCATGATGCTAAGAATACTTTTCGTGCTGCTGATTTGTAGTTCGGTTCTTCACGCTCAAGAACTATTTAAAACTGATTGGGAACAGGGTTATGTGAAAGACGGAAAGAAATATTCCGTTTGGCAATATTTCAATGCTGATAAAGAACCCGAGCTGGTAATTAATCACAGTACTGGGAAGGTGATGTTTCTGAGCAAAGACACAAGCGAATATGTAATCAACAAAAACGGAGAGTGGGTTAATTCAAGATTAGATATTCATCCGATGCCTATTGAAGGTTCATATAATTTTTATAAGGTTCTTAGGGATTCAATAAAATACCCTTCAAAAAATTGGAAGATCAAATCAGAAGGAAAAGTTGTTGTTCTTTTTGAAATTGATACGTTAGGTGCAATGAGAAATTGTATTGTAGCAAAGGGGATAGGGGGAGAGTATGATTCTGAGGCACTTAATTCGCTAAAGAAAGCACAACAGAATTGGATTCCAGCTAGACTTGGAGGGAAAAAGTATGCAACAAGATTTTCAATTGTTTGTGATTTTAAACTAGATGGAGCTCCGCCTGATTTAAAGGCCAAGAAGACTCCTTATTACGGTTCCAAGTTGCTTAGAGGAATAATTGTGACACGTAACAAGGGTGTATGGTTTTCTGATGAGGAGCCAGCCGAATTTGTTGGGGGACAAGAAGGCTTAGCAAAGTGGTTATCTAAGAATTTAAAGTACCCACCCTCTGCTTCCAGAATGGGGCTTGAAGGCAAAGTTTATGTAAAATTCATTATTGAACCTGATGGCTCTATCACCAATGCTGAAGTTTTAAAGGGCTTTGATGCAGCTTGTGATCAAGAAGCGCTCAGAGTTGTGTCAATTATGCCAAAATGGAAGCCTGGCAAACAATCTGGAAGGGCTGTTCGGTCCTATTTTACTCAGGTAGTTTATTTCAGACTTGAACAGTAATCTTTCAAATTGGAAACGCTCGAACTCTCTGGCACCATCGGGCTAATTGCTATCGCCTGTCTGGCTGCAAACTTTATAGTTGGCTTTATCATCTGGAAAAACATCCCATTTAAACTTCCTTATAGCCTCACATTTCTTGGCCTTCATAAATTCACTGGCTACTTGGCAGCGATATCTATTGTCATTCATGTGGTCTTAATTCCTTTGGATTCAAAATCAGGTTTTAGTTGGGGTGATTTGCTCCTTCCATTGTGGACTAAACACCAACCCTATGCCAATACCTTTGGAGCGTTAGCCTTGTATCTGGTAGCCGTTGTGGTGATCAGTTCATACTTCAAGGAGAAAATCAAATTGGGCTTGTGGCGCAGACTTCATTATATATCTTATTTCGCTGCAGTGCCATTGATTGTTCATAGCATTTGGACAGACCCTAAACTTGAAGACAGGCCAATCGACTGGTTTGATGCTGAGAAAATTTTTGTTCTGATGTGTTGTTTAGTCATTATGGGGCTAATTGTTTACCGATTTCTTATCATCGCCAAAAACACTTCCAGATAGTTCAGCTATTTTTGTCCGTTATTTGGTACGGTACTTGCCTAATCCGAAAAGCAAATTTATTCATGCTAAGACTTCTATTTATATTCTGCTTCCTTTCGTTTCCAGCGCTTGTCTTTGCCCAAAAGAAAATCAAATTCATCCATGCCGATGATTTTAAAGGCAGCGTAAGAAATGGAGTTCGTTTTGAAAGGGCGGTAGGCAATGTAGAATTTGAACAGAATACCACACATATTAAGTGCGATTCATCTTACTTTTTCCGTAGCGAGAATAGACTGGAAGCTTTCGGCCATGTTCACATTACAGATGACTCGGTAGACATCACTTCTTTACGTCTAGAGTACGATGGCAACACCAAAATTGCTCGTCTCAGGCAACAGGTTGTTTTCGAGAAGACCGCAAGAGCCAAACTTTTTACCGATTTTCTTGACTACGATCGCATTAAAGACGAAGCAAGATATTTTAACGGAGGCAAGTTGATCGACACAGCCAATACACTCAACAGCGCGAAAGGGTATTATAACCTAAAGACTAACCTGGCTTCGTTCAAGAAGGATGTGGTGGGGGTCAATAAAGACTACACGCTTTTGTCTGATACGATGCAGTACAACTCCAAAAGTAAAATCGTTTACTTCCGGGCTTTCACAAAACTGGTTGACAAAGAGGGGAAGACTGCCATATATGAGCACGGAACCTATGACACGCGAAAGAAGATGTCAACACTTGCATCAGGCCAGATGGAGACTCCCTCTTACAAGATCAAAGCCGATAATTTTGATCTGGACGATTTGAGAAAATATTACAAAACTCATGGTCATGTTGCAATGACTTCAAAGAATGAGAATCTTACAGTTTTTGGCGATGACGGCTACCTTGACAAGAAGAATGGAATCTCTAAAGTTTGGAACAACGCTTATGTAGCAAAAGTAGATGATGCCGGAGATACTCTATTTCTTTCGGCCGATACGCTCGTATCCATCGACAACCCCGATGTGAGAAAGAGAAGATTGCTGGCATACCATCATGTAAAGATTTTCAAAAGTGATATGCAGGGTAAGGCCGATTCCCTTGCCTATGTTAGTGCAGACTCAACCCTGTTTTTTTATCGTGACCCCATTTTGTGGACCAATGAAAACCAGATGACGGCTGATTCGATCCGCATGTTATTGAAGAATAAGAAAATCGATCGGATTTATATGGTCAATAACTCATTCGTAGCCTCACAAGACTCCCTTAAGAATTTCAATCAGATCAAGGGAAGAAAGATGACCACCTATTTTGCAAACAAAAACATCCATCATGTTATTGTTGAGGGCAACGGAGAAAGCATTTACCATGCACTCGAAGAGAAGTTAATAAAGAAAGATAGCTTGATTTTAAAAGTCACCTTCTTGGTGGGCATGAACAAAATGATTTGCAGCAACATACGCATCAATTTTAAGAATGGGAAGGTGAAGAACGTCAATTCTTATGTAAAGCCCGATGCATCGTTTTTCCCCCCGCATGAGATTAAGGATCAGGATCGTTCCCTTAAGGGTTTCGTCTGGAAAGAGGCTCAAAGGCCCAAAAAATCAGAGGTGGTAAGGCGTTCTGGCGTGACTCCGATCAAAAAGGGTAATTAAACGTTCTACCCACACCTTAAATTATTTAGGCTACAAGTTTTTTTTGCAAATCAGTTTGTGGTGCCCCCTTTTTAGAGTATATTTCATTTGTAACAGTCTGATTAAATGAAAAGTAGTTTTCTTTTACTTTTTTGTTTACTTCTTACCATTCTTGGTCAGGCTCAAAGTTTCGAATTGGTTGATCGTCAGGAAAGCTATGTTACAGGGTTCAATCAATTGGTCAGAATTCAATTGAAGATCAAAAACAATTCGGATAAGACCCAATTTTACACCATCAAGAAAACACGAAGCGATCTAGGCGAATCCCAAAAAGGATACTTCTGCCTTGATAGCAAATGCCTTGAACCATCCGTTAACGAGTTTTCCAAGAAAATCGAAGCAGGCGAAACGATCAACCTGAATTTTACAGTCGAAAGTGGAATGCAGTCCGCTTCAAACAATATTAAATTCGAGATCGCTCCAAAAGGGTCGCCAACAGAAATGATTGAGCATGCGGTGTCACTGAATGTAGACGACCGCCCTCTCAAATCGATTTATCAAAGCAAAGAGATCACAATAAATGATGTCTATCCAAACCCCGTCCAAGATCAGGCAGTGATCGATTATAAAGTTCATAATGAGACGTTAAGGGTAAAAATCGTTGTTCATAACATTCTTGGCCGGCCTATGGGCGAATATGAATTGCCTACAGACGATAACCGGATAAAAATGAATGTGGATGATTTTGCCCCAGGGGTCTACTTCTACACGGTATATATTAACAATAGCGGGGTACTTACCCGCAAAATCATGGTTAGAAAGTAGGTAAGTGCCCCTCAACTACCTTGTATTTTCCTTATTGCATAGTATATTTGCAGGCTTAAATCAAGCGTAAACACCGTTTTTGACCGATTTGTGAAGAATCTGAAATCAATTTTTTATGCTCTTCTCCTGATTGCCGCGGTTTCCGCTTGCAGTAAATTCAGGAGAATTGAGCGAAGTGAAGACTGGCGCTTAAAATACGAAGCAGGCCAGAACTATTTTGCCAAGAAGGATTACTACCACACTTCAATTCTATTCGAACAGATTCTTCCGATAGTTCGAGGTTTGCCGGAGGGTGAGAAAGTGGAGTTTTACCTCGCCTATTGCCAGTATTATCAGAAGACCTATTTGTTGGCTTCAAATCAGTTTAAGGTTTTTTATGAGACCTACGGACGCAGCCAATCGGCCGAGGAAGCATTTTTTATGTATGCCTATTCTCTCTATGTTTCCTCACCCGACCCCCAACTTGATCAGAAAAGCAGTGTAGAAGCAATGGGCGCAATGCAAACGTTCATTAACCAATTTCCTGGTAGCCAGTTCACTGATAAGGCCAATGAAGTGGTTAACACATGCCAGCAAAAATTAGAACGAAAAGAATACCTTAATGCGGTTCAATATCTTAGGCTTAGGTATTATCAAGCTGCAGTTGTGGCATTTAATAATTTCAAGAAGACATTTCCTGACTCTAAGTATTTAGAGGAGGTTACATTTCTGAAGTTGCAGGCGCAATTTAAACTAGCCGAACAAAGCATTAGAACCAAGCAGCTGGAGAGATATACTTCAACTGTTGAGATTTATCGTGAACTCATTGATGGGTTTCCATCTAGTTCCTATTTGAAGGAAGCCGAACCGATGTATACGACAAGCCTCAATCAAATCAATTTCTTAAAAAGCAAAAACAAAAAAAGTTAATTATGGCAACTCAACCGTCTATCATCACACGCGATGTGGAAAAAATCGCGGCACCTACTGGCAACATTTATAAGTCGGTTGTGGTGATTTCTAAAAGAGCAAGACAAATTGCAGTGAATCTTAAAGAAGAGCTCAATAATAAACTTGCCGAGTTTGCAACAACTGTTGATAACCTCGAAGAAGTATTTGAAAACCGAGAGCAAATTGAAATCTCGAAGTTTTACGAACGTATGCCAAAGCCTACTACCACCGCCACTGAAGAATTTTTGGAGGGTAAGTTGAACTATCGTATGCGCGAAACTGCTCCTGCTGAAGAAGCAAAAACAGAATAACTCATGCTATCCGGCAAGCGGATATTATTGGGTGTCACAGGCAGCATTGCCGCATACAAGTCCGCCTTGCTCACCCGCTTACTAGTAAAAGCGGGTGCCGAAGTCAAAATTGTAATGACACCGGCTTCGGTTGATTTTATTACTCCGCTTACTTTAGCTACGCTTTCTAAAAATCCCGTTCTCACATCCTTTGCAAAGAACGAAACAGGAGAATGGCACAATCACGTTGAGTTAGGATTGTGGGCAGATGCCATGGTCATCGCACCCGCATCGGCCAATACCATTGCAAAAATGGCTAGCGGCTTATGTGATAATTTACTTCAAGCTGTTTATTTAAGTGCCCGCTGCAAAGTCTTTTTTGCCCCAGCGATGGACTTGGATATGCTACAACATCCATCCACGCAATCAAATATTCACAAATTAATCGGTTTTGGTAACGAACAAATCAATCCGGAGTATGGCGAGCTTGCCAGCGGATTGATTGGCACCGGCCGGATGGCTGAGCCCGAAGAAATTGTATCTCATCTAGAAAGATTCTTTTCTAAGAACCAAAAGCTAAAAGGAAAAAAGGCATTAGTAACGGCTGGCCCAACGCATGAAGCCATTGATCCGGTTCGGTTCATTGGAAACAATTCTTCAGGTAAGATGGGATTCGCTATTGCTGAGGAATTAGCTAATCAAGGAGCGGAAGTGAATTTGATTTCGGGACCTACTTACCTTTCAGTAAATAATCCAAACATAAAATTGAATAGGGTTACGTCAGCTGAAGAAATGTACCAAGCGTGCACGGCTGTTTTTCCGTTCACCGACATTGCTGTATTGTCGGCAGCGGTTGCTGATTTCAAACCTTTAACAAAAGCCGATCAGAAGATCAAAAAATCGGATGCCGGTTTATCCGTTGAATTGACTAAAACTCAGGATATTGCTGCTGAGCTTGGCAAGATGAAAAAGGCGAATCAATTTACGGTTGGGTTTGCTTTGGAAACCGAAAACGAAACCGCTAATGCAGAAAAAAAGATTGTAGCCAAGAACTTTGATTTGATTGTCTTAAATTCACTAAATGACAACGGGGCCGGCTTCGGTCATGACACTAATCAAATCACATTGATCAATAAAAAGAACGAGGCCAAGAAATTTACTTTGAAATCCAAGAAAGAAGTAGCCCGCGACATCGTTACTGCTATTATTGAAAATAGTCATGCGTAGCATTTTTGTTCTTACTTGCCTCATTTTATGCGGCTCTTCCTGGGCGCAAGAACTCAATTGTAAAGTCACCATCAATGCCGACCAGATTCAAACGTCTGATCGATCCGTGTTTAAAGATATGGAGCGCTCTATCGCTGCTTTCCTTAATTCACGCAAGTGGACTACTGATGCATATAAACCTTACGAAAAAATCAATTGCGCCATTTTCTTAAATATTAGTCGAATGCCTTCGATCGGGGTATTTAATGCGAATGCTCAAATTACGGCTGCCCGACCAATTTATGGAACCAATTATGAAACCGTTTTGCTGAATTTTGCCGATCGCGAATTTGATTTCGAATACATCGAATCGCAGCCTATGGAGTACAACGATAATAATTATATCAATAACCTTACTTCGCTGTTAGCTTTTTATGCTTACACCATTCTGGCAGTCGATTATGATTCTTTTAGTGAGATGGGTGGTAATCCTAATGTGCAAAAAATGTTGCTAGTCATGAACAATGCGCAATCCAGCAACCGGGCAGGTTGGGTGTTGTCGGGCAATCCCCGAAGTCGATATTTTCTGATGGAGAGCATGAACAATCCCCAGCAAGCCGATATCCGCAAAGGCTCATATAAGTACCATCGCCTGGCCTTAGATACATATGTGAAAGATCCCAATCAGAGTCAAGAACAAATATTGGATGTGCTGAAGTCGATTAAAAAAATTTGGGGCGTTTATCCTACTTCGGTTTTGGTTTCTTCATTCTTTGATGCCAAGTTCAATGAGTTGGCAAGTGTTTTCAGTGAGGCTACTCTAAATACCAAGAAAGAGGCTTATGATCTTTTGACCTCCATTGATCCCAAACGAACCGTCTATCAGAAGATCATTTCTGATTAATTTCTGTTCATTTTATTTTCGATTTTAAGTTGATAGTAAGATTGCTGTCCGCTAATTTGCCTCACTCTTATGCTCATTCATCTCTCCATAAAAAACTATGCGCTTATCCGTCATTTGGAATTGCAGCCGTCCGCAAATCTGAATGTCGTGACAGGGGAGACCGGTGCCGGTAAATCGATTATTCTCGGGGCTATCGGCTTACTACTTGGTAATCGTGCTGATGTAAAAGCCCTTTGGGATGAAAACGACAAGTGCATCACGGAAGGAACCTTCGATATCTCTTCGTATTCACTGAAAGAAATTTTTGAGGAAGAGAATTTAGATTACGAGAATCAAACCGTGATCCGCAGAGAAGTTAGCCCAGCCGGAAAAAGCAGGGCTTTTATAAACGATACCCCGGTTACACTTGACGTGATGCGCAAGATTGGCAGCCGATTGATGGATGTTCATTCGCAGCACGAAACATTAGAACTTGGGCGCCATCAATTTCAATTGGAACTGATCGATTCTTTTGCAGGAAATGAAAAAATAAGAAATGAGTATTCCGTCCTTTGGAAGAAATTTCTAAAAGCAAAAAGGGATTACGAGAGCTTGCTTACCGAAGCAACGGCTCTTCGCCAGGAAAGTGATTTTGTAAAATTTCAATTGGATGAACTTGTTAAAACCGATTTGAAAGAAGGAGAGCAAGAGAAATTGGAATCGGAACTTTCGGTTCTGGACCATGCTGAAGAGATCAAGCAGAAATTGTCCAGCATCATTCAACAATTGGGTCAGTCAGAGCTTTCCGTAAATCAAACGTTGATTAACATCAAATCTGAATTTCAATCGCTCGCCTCGTTTTCGAAGGAATACGAAGTGCTTTTTCAAAGAATAGAAAGCACGAGGATAGAGTTGAACGATATTTTAAGTGAAGCTGAAAACGCTAACGAAAAAACTGAATTTGATCCAAAGCTCGCAGAGCAAGTGAATGAAAGACTCAGTACTATTTACCAGCTTCAACAAAAACATCGGTTGCCATCGATTTCAGAATTATTAAAGCTCCAGGAATCACTTCAGGACAAGGCGAATAAAACCAGTAACCTGGATGAGGCGCTGGCATCTTCTGAGAGGGCATTGAAACAAAGTGAAGAGGAACTTCTGGCGAAAGGGGAATTACTGAGTAGATCAAGGAAGAAATCAATTGCACCCTTATGCAAGCAATTGATTGGTCTGTTGAAAGAGTTGGGAATTCCGGAAGCCCAAATGGAAATAGACCAGAAAAATATTGAACCTTCTTCTTCGGGGGTAGACGATATTGAGATTCTCTTTAGTGCCAACAAAGGAATTGCTGTTCGGCCTTTAGCGCAAGTTGCCTCGGGTGGAGAATTTTCCCGAGTAATGTTCTCAATCAAATACGTGATGGCCGAAAAAAGAGCGTTGCCAACCCTAATCCTCGATGAGATTGATACTGGTGTTTCGGGGGAAGTTGCCATTCGCCTCGGCAGCCGAATGAAAGAAATGTCTCAGCGCCATCAAGTGATTGCCATTAGCCATTTACCACAAATTGCGGCTAAGGCTGATGCGCATTATTTTGTTTTCAAGGATAATTCTTCAGCTAAAACAGAAAGCCAAATCCGTAAACTGGAAAGCAATGATCGAGTTATTGAAATTGCCAAAATGATTGGCGGGGCGAAACCATCGGCCGTGAACATGGAGAATGCAAAAGAGCTGATGGAGAATTAACTATTGACCAAGCTTTCTGGGAATTACATTTTTACGGCCACATCCAGATTCAAAAATTTTCCATAAGGCTTAAGCAGCAATTCGATTTCTTTCTTCTTCAATTTTTCTTTGGAGCGAAAAAAGTGAGGCTCAATTAGCACGTGATTCTTCTTAATGGTTCTTAGCCAAATCCCGATGATTTTTCCATCCACAACAATGATGGGTCTGAATATTCCATTGCCAACCATGGTGACTTTAGAAAACTTAGGATCAAGTGAAGCGCTTCGGTCGGTATAGCTAATCATAAACTCATCGAAGGCAGGAAGAAATAGGGGAGGCCGAAGATTTGGGTGCTGGTTGGATAGTGTGGATGGATCAAACCAATAAACCTTGTCTTCTACTTTTTCACTGGCTAATTTTTCCTTTACTAACTCCAGGCCGGATTTTGCCTTAACAGCTGGTAAACCCGACCACCAGGCAAAGTCTTGAATGGTGGCGGGGCCGTGACTGGTAAAATATTTCAAAGAAAGTTTGATGAGGGCTTCTTCAGGTGTCAATGGCCTAACGGCAGGAATTCGTTCGTCCATTAGTGCGTAGGTGAATTGTTTTCCTCGCATTGGGCCGTTGCAAATAATACCATTCAATTCTGCTTCGAACATAATATGTATGGCCTGCAAATTATCAGCCTGGATTTTCTTCTTCTTGACTTCATTAATAATTTCAGCCCGGGTGAGATAGTTGTTTCCTCGCAGTAGCTTTTCAATGATTTCATCGGTACGCTTAAAAATCTTTTCGTTCAGACCCAGTTTTACCTGATAAGATTTCACTGATGATTTAACGTGAGGGACGGTGAGCGCCAGCATCCAGCGAATGTCTTCAGCTAAAGTAAAATGCCAGGTTGGCCGCATCACATGGGTGCGAATGATTTCTCCTTTGTTAATGGCTGCTTCGATGTGGTCATCTGTGGTATCAGCCATCCGCGTGCCGATGGCCCACTTGGCCATAGAATAATCTTGTGCCTGTACTGCTCCAAGCCAACCCACCACTTCTTTGGGTGTCTTGAATTTTGTTCCTACCACTCGCTGATTGATTAATCTTTGATAAGCAATGTCAATAAGGGTCATTGGAGCATATTATTTACCATGTTTCTTACGTTCAACCCATTTTTCTATGAGTTTCAGACTTGCCAAGGCTAAGCCAAGACCAATAAGGGCATAAATCACTTGGCTGGATTCAATATGACCAAGTGCTCGCCAATTGATATATGTAAGTCTGAACATTTGTTGATTTTGAATTTTAAAATTAGAACAGATTTAAGAAAATCCTTCGTCTAGCTAATTGAGATATCTTGGGATTGGCAAACAATTATTAATTACCTGAAAGTTTTTTTTGTATAACCCGATAGCAAGGTTATCTTTGCAGCCTGTTTTTAAGGTCCGGTAGTTCAGCTGGTTAGAATGCCTGCCTGTCACGCAGGAGGTCGCGGGTTCGA
>CBRFFM010000031.1:0-20800 GCA_967789005.1 uncultured bacterium
AGTTTGCCGAGCGATGAAGCCAGGGTTGAACTGACGGGCATTAAATACAACATCGAGGTGGCGGCCTAATGGCGGACTACCTGAACTTTTCGAAGATTCTTCCACCCAAACCGAATGACCCTGTGGTCGATGAGGCTGCTCAACTCAATGCGAATTGGGATCTCCTCGATACCAAACTAGCTCCATATATGGGCATTGGTGGAACCCTCACTTTGACCGAAGCTGGTCAAGAGTACTTCGACATCAACAACAGGTTTGCAGTCTGGGATGGTGCAGCGGCACGAATTCCCGACGATATCGATGCAGCTTGGTCAGCGTGGACAGCAATGCCAATGTCTTCGCCGAGAGTTATTCGACCTAGCTTCACTTTTCGCTGGCGAAATAATTCAATCCTCCGAATGGTCGAGCTTTCTGGTGGAGTCCTCTTTGACGGAGCCGCTAGCGCATGGACCATGGGCTCAAAGTTCACTTTGAACGCAGATTCATCGGGGGCAATTCCCGCATCCATGGTCCCAATTGGTGGAACTCGCATCTCACCTTGCGCTACAGCTTTGACCGCTGGAACAAATGTAGTTTGCGGGGCCATCGCCACGATTGATAAGCCTGGCGGAAATACTTTCTGTCGCGTCCAGGCCCAATATATGGGCGGAAGCGGTGGAGGTAATTTCATTCAGCTCGATCAAGTTTGGTGGTGGTACTAAATGGTCGACCTTTACAACAATTGGGCTGAACTTGCTGCCGCCAAAACCTTGGACGTCGATTACCGTTTGCCTATCAGGTACAACCGTTCACTGACGGCTTGTATTGCAATTCACGGTGGGTCAATTGAGGCTGGGAGTTCCGAAGCTGCAAGCGCTGTAGCTGCGATGTGCCGACACAATTACTATTCGGTCGAAGGTATCATGACGGCCAACAATAGTGATTTGCACATCACGTCCACCCATTTCGATGAACCGAAAGCTCTCGCGCTCATTACCAAAATGGATTACTGTTTCAGCTTTCACGGCATGGCGGATCAAAGTGCTGGCGTAGCTGAAACGTATGTTGGCGGACTGGACACCGTCAATCGGGACAAAGTAATTGCAGCTTTGCAGGGAGCGGGTTTCACGGCTTCAACCGGAACTTCAGAACTCGATGGAAATAGCGCAGCGAACATCACGAACAAAACCCGTTTGGCTGCCGGAGTTCAGCTCGAACTTTCAAACACTCAACGCGCGAACTTCTTTCCAAGTGGAAGCCTGAGCCGAGCAAATCGCGAAACCGGTCTGCGCACCGTAGCTTTTCAGAACTACGTGAAAGCTATCGTTGGCGTGGCGAATGATTTGGGTGGGGGTGCCGAACAGACCGCTCAATACCGTTTGAACATCGCCAAACCAGTTGACTACATGTCTGACTTCGAGACGTGGCTCAATTCTAATTGGGACAAGCTCACCGACGCCACGTCGCCCAATTCAGGTACCGCACTCCCCCAGGTTGGCGACTACAAACTAGGCGATCGGTTCTACAAAACCGACACCAAATCTATTTACATCCTCGTCTGCAAAGATGCGAACTGGGGATGGCATTGGCGCCCCGTGCAGGATGGCATTTCACCGTGGCTTACGGTTCCATCAACCTGTCTCAATTTGGGTACATGGACTTTGAGCCCTGTCGGTGCCAACCCGTTTGCTATCGCCTTTGACCATAGAGGTAAATGCTACTGGCGGGGTGTCATCGGTCCGACGTCGGGAACCATTGCACGGAACACGTCCCACGATGTTTTCAAGCCAGTTCCCCCAGGTTTGCTCCCGCGAGAAAGGGGCGTCTACATGCTGGGTCACGAAACTTTGGCCGTCAGTACGGTAGCCACCCAATTGGATTGCTGGCAGGGGGCTAGGATTTACATTTCAGACAACAGTACAGCCAACCCTACAATTCGATGCTTCGGTGGGACTGCTGAATTCAATAGGGTTCACTTGGCCGGAGTGAATTACGCTGTAGGTAACTCGAAATACACTTCACCGTGAGAAAAGTTTGAACTCACCATTTGACGCGGGGCGAAAAGCGTAGGCTGACTCGGCCGTGGGCTCAACTGACCGACGCAGGAGGGAAGGGGAGATCGCGGTTGAGCCAGTCTGGGCTTTGAAGCTAGGGACCCGCGTCACAATGAAGTGAGTTTAAAGTTTTCGAGCAAAGGATAGCCATGGACAATGTAGATATTTACCCAGTGGGTCTATTTCATGATTGGAAGAATAAGCGAGTAAGGCAGGGTCTAAAAAGAGTTCTCCGTCACATAAAGAGAGGAGAATTTCGGAACGCCAAGAATTACTTTAATGGCTATCTAGCGGAACACGAATTCAAAGGTACTAGGTGTGGAACTGGTTGGACTAAACGTCGAGCAATGAAAGACCTAGTCCACCACTTGGTTAACGAAACTTAAAAAGGAGGGCATGCCGCCACGTCAAAAGCGAGTTGCTTCAATTCAAGATGCCTTTCTGAGTCTTGGGGAAAATCTTGCCAGAGTCGCTACTTTTCCTGACATCAATTCCTATGTTCCGCACGCAAAGCAAAGGCATTTCCACGAATCAGATAAGCGAGTTCGCCTCTACATTGGCGGAAACCGTTCTGGAAAGACTACCGGCGGAATTGTCGAAGACATTTGGTGGCTCACAAGGGCTCACCCTCACCAGCGAATTCCGGATCGACCAATTGCTGGTCGAATCGTTTCTGTTGACTTTCTCAATGGAATTGAAAAAATCATCAAGCCTCAACTCAAGCAGTGGATTCCTCCTAGTCAGCTCCGTGGAGGAACTTGGTTTGATGCTTACGAAGCAAGTACCCGAACTTTGTACCTCGAAAATGGGTCCTTCGTGGAGCTCATGTCGTACGACCAGGATTTGGATAAATTCGCTGGAACCTCGCGAGATTTCATCCATTTCGATGAAGAGCCTCCCCAGACAATCTACAATGAAAACCGAGCCCGCCTAATTGACCGTAAGGGTCATCTTTGGATTACCATGACTCCCGTTGAGGGAATGACATGGGTCTTTGATGACATTTACGAAAAAGGCACACTCGGTGAAGATGAAAACATTTCCATCACTGAAGTAGACATGGCGGAAAATCCTCACCTGGATCAGGATGAGGTGAAAATCTTCCTGGACGGCTTGGATAAGGATGAAAGGGATGCCCGAGGTCACGGTAAATTCGTGCAAATGGGCGGCCTGGTTTACAAGGCTTTCAATCCTCAAATTCACATCATCGACCCAATTGACCCTAGGGAACTCAGGGGTCAGAATTACAAGCATTACATGTCACTCGATCACGGCTTTAATAATCCGACGGCCGTACATTGGCACGCAGTAAACCCGGACAATGAAGTCGTCACTTTCGATGAGCATTACGAAGCGGGACGGATTGTTGATTACCACGCCGAAGTCATCAAGCAAAAAAACGCGGCCCACGGTCGAACTCCGGACATCAACATTTGTGATCCGGCGCTTGGGCAAAGGCAAGGTGTCACGGGTACGTCGATTCAGACTGAATATGCCATCAGGGGTATCGGTTTCATTCTCGGTAACAACGACGTCACCACTGGAGTGGCCAAAGTAAATCAGTATTTGGCGCTTCGAGAAGACGGGACTCCTAGCTGGTACATCACTCGTAACTGCGCTAATCTAATACGTGAAATCAGTCGTCTGCGTTGGAAGACGTGGGCCTCTAAAAAGCAAGCATCAAATAACAACCCGTACGATCAGATTCACAAAAAGGATGACCACGCATGTGACGAATGCAGGTACTTCTTTAGTTTCATGCCAGACCTTAGGCCGATTAAAGAAATGCCCCAAGCTACACCACTTCCGCAAATTGGGGGTACGTCAGCGAGAAATCCTGGATTGGGTCCTTGGAACATTGACAAGAACCTCACATCACAGGGACGCTCGCAGGAAAACAATTGGAAAGTTGTTCTTTCTGATGATGTGTGATTACTGCAAGAATGTAGCCAAGGCGATTGGTGAGAAAACTTTGCCACCGGACGCGGATCACAATTCTTGCCCCAGCATTATTACAGCTGAAGGTTGCGAAAAGGGTTCTTTTCGCTACCGCGAAGTTCCCGACAAAACTCAATGCACGTGTCAGCACCGTCCAATTAAAGACGGTCAAATTCAAAAGGTGGTTAAATGACGGATCTCAACCCTGAAATTTGGGATAACCCGACCCTTGGCGCTGCGGCCAATAACTCGCGCCTCGATGTACTTGAGAAGCAGCAGCAGGAAGACCGAAACGCAAAGCTCGAAAAGCGTGAGCCGCGCGAGGTTGTAGTGGAAAACAATTATCCGGGTTGGGCCCCTGACGCGAACAAGCCCATTCCGTCGAATGCCCAGGTAGTACATTTTGCGGACGAGAAGCAGAATGACGTTCCGACTGATTCCAAGGCTGAAAATGAGACGGCCGCAGGAATCAAGGAAACTTCCTCGAAGAAGGTAACTAGTAGTGGAAGTAAGTAAAATTGACACTGCAAAGCTAGCTGAAGAGAACCCGAATTCTCGTTTCAAGGTTCTCGATACAGCAGTTATGCCCCCTGGGGTTTGCGCTCTTTGTGGAAGTGCAGGAGGTGACAAGCGTCAGTTTATCGATTTCGGTAAGACTCTCGATTGGTACGGCGCTGTCTACTTCTGCACTTTCTGCTTTGCTGAGCTAGCGAAGCTCATGGGTTTTGCGACCTACGCCAATCATGATGAGCTTTTCAAGAAGTACGAGAAGCTTCTCCTTCAAGTAGGAACTGAAAAGCTCGAAACCGAATTTGTGCAGAGGAAACTCGATGCAGCTATGGTTTTGGTTCGTGGTTGCACTTGCTCCGATTCTGGTATTGGGGTTCCTGTTGTGGAAGTCGTTGACGGTGAATTCGTCGGCGATGGAGAGACTGACAGCACAGAATCAGACGCTGACGAATCTGTTGATGTCGAAGGACCCAATGACGTTTCAGCAGCTTCAAGTGACTCCGACGACAAGCCAGTTCGAAGAGCCCGTAAATCCTCTTGATGACATTTCGCAGGCTCACGCTTTGGCTGAAAGTTATCGCAGGCATGGACTGGACCCCGAAACCGCTTACGCGCAAGACGATCTAGCTGAAATTCGAACTGAGTTCGGCCTTTAATTTAAAAAGGAGGTGAATGGCAAAGAGTAATTCAGCTGTTGTTCCGGGGGATGGGTCATCCGAAACCTATTCTCCGGATCAACTGTCTAAGCTGGCAAATGGCTCCAAGGACAAAGATTTTGCCAATCGGGTAATTAGCTGGACGAAGTCAGCTCACCTCCGATGCAGAACTCTTCGTCAACAATTGGAACGCCAATGGTACGTCAACATGGCATTCTATGCGGGGAAGCAAAATGTTCAGATCCTACCGATCTCGAATAGCTCTGGTTCTAGTTCTGGTGTTCGTCTTTACATTCCCCCTGCCCCCTATTACAGGTCTCGTCCCGTAGTAAACCGAATCCGTCCGATCATTCGTACGGAAATGGCGAGGCTGACTTCTCAGAAGCCAAGTGCAACCGTTGTCCCTTCTTCGAGCGAAGATAAGGATTTGGCTGCTGCGCAGGCTGGGGAGCAGATTTGGGATTCCGTCTACGCGAATAAGAAGATTAACTCAATCTTCCGTCAGTCAGCCCTCTGGTCTTTGTGTACCGGTAACGGTTTCATGAAGGTCTATTGGGACCCAAGCAAGAAAAGTGACCAGTGGCAGGACTATTCCCCCGAGGAAAAGGCTCTTGCTGCTCAAATGGGCGCCCCAGCAGAAAAGCCCCCGGATGGCGATTTCTGCTTTGAAAATGTAACTCCTTTTCATCTTTTCATTCCTGACCTGATGAAAGAAGATATCGAAGAGCAGCCTTATGTCATTCAGGTTCAGACGAGGAATCCTGAATGGGTGAAGCTGAATTATGGTATCGATGTTGCACCAAACGTGATGGAAGCGTCAGACATTCTCAACGATAGCTTCCTGAATCTAGTTGGTGCGGGAGATTTCAAGCAGGATTCGGTACTTTGCTACGAAGTTTGGGTCAAGCCGAAAAATGTATCATTCCTGCCCGAGGGTGGAATGTTTTCAATTGTCGGCGATCAGTTGGTTCAGTTTGTCAAAGGCAATCCGTACACGCATAATCAGTACCCCTTTGCGAAATTCCCTCACATTCCCTCGGGTCGTTTTTACGCTGACAGTGTACTGAATGACTTGGTGCCAATTCAGCGTGAGTACAATCGTACTCGCGGGCAAATCATCGAGAACAAAAACAGAATGAGCCATCTGCAATTGATGGCCGCAAAGGGTTCCGTCGATGCTTCAAAGATTACAACTGAACCGGGTCAGGTTGTTCAGTACAATTTGGGTTTCCCTCCCCCGGAACCTCTCCCGCTTCAGGCAGTACCTTCTTACGTTTTGCAGGAACTCGACCGAATGCTCATGGATTTCGAGGACATCTCAGGTCAGCATCAAGTTTCAAAGGGTCAGGTTCCTTCTGGCGTTACTGCCGCGACAGCAATTAACTTCCTTCAAGAGAAGGATGAATCAATGCTGTCGGTCACGTATGACTCAATTGAAGAAGCTTTCGAAAAGATCGCTTACCAGACTTTGTGTCACGTGAAGCAGTATTGGGAATTCCCTCGACAGGTGAAAGTTACCGGTCGGGATGGCGTTTTCAATGTCATCAGTTTCCGTGGTGCTGATTTGCGCGGGAACACCGATATCCGTGTCGAAGCTGGTTCTGCCCTACCGACGTCAAAGAGCGCTAAGCAGGCTCTTTTGATGGACCTGATGACTCAGGGTTTCATTCCCCCGGAAAAGGGTTTGGAGCTCATGGATGTTGGTGGAATTAACCGACTCTACGATGAAATCAAGGTCGACGCCTCGCAGGCGACACGTGAAAACATGAAAATGGCTGCGGTCACCCAGGATCAAATGTCGGCGTACGCTGAAACGTTTATGCCGAAACCTGATCCGATGGGTCAATTGGGGGGAATGCTCGGTGGGCTTCAGGACCCGAATTCTCAAGACCCGACGAATCCCGATCCTCTTTCCCAGCAGCCGCCTAGTCTGGTCGATCCGAATACAGGCCAACCGCTTGTTGACCAAATGGGCAATCCGACAGAGCCGCCGCTCATTGTCCCGGTGAATTCGTATGACGCCCACCAGGCTCATATTCAGATTCACAACAATTACCGTAAGTCTCAGGAATTCGAGCAGCTGGCACCGGAAGTCAAAAACCTTTTCGAGGCGCACGTCAATCAGCACATGATGGCACTCGGAATGATTCCCGGTCAGCCGACTCCTCAGCAAGGCCAGAACGCTGTAACATCGGGTGGTATGGATAGTGGTCAGGCTCCGGACGAAATGCTTCAGCAGATTGTCGCCGGACCCGAAATGAGTGGCCAAATGCCGCCACAGGATCAAAGCCAGGAACAACCACCTCCGGGAGGTGCACCACCAAATGGCTAGCACTCAGCTTGGTCAAATTGACATCGATTTCGCCAATAGCCTTCGAGCGACATCTTCGATGGGTGGAGCAACATCGGGTCTCACGACTCCGGTTAATTACTCTTCCGTTTCAGCTCTGGATGCTGCGCTTCAGGCTGCAAATGGAGCGTATTACACAACGGCGAAGCTCGATTCGATGTGCGCGAATGACAAGGTTTTCGCCCTGCGAAACATTCAGGACCCTACAAGTATTGCTAGTTACATGACAGCATCATCGGCATGATTAGTAACCTGCTCAAAGAGGTTTACGAGAAAGGTAAGGTTCGAAAAATGGCCACTGACGGTCAAGTTGATACGAACGCTGGTGACAATTTTCGAAATGGCAAGAAGCCTCCGCCCTTCGCGAAAAAGACTTCAGCGAATGACGCCATGGCGAAGGCTAAGCAGAATGCGGTACAATCTCGTCTGGCGAAGATGAAGGCAAATTCGAAGGGTAAGTAAATGTATCAGTCGCATGAGCGCGTTAATAATGACTTTTCATTTCATCCTGCGACTGATATGACAGCTGAAATACATAATTCCACCAGGCAAAACTTTGCCAATCTTGCTCACTGGGTAATTGATAATGTTCCCAAGGGTGAAGCCAGGAACGAATGCGTCAATCGCCTCAGGGAAGCAATGATGTGGGCAAATGGAGCTATTGCCTGCGATAGTAATCCAGGGGCCCTTGTGGACTTGGAGCAACCGAAGTAACTTGTATTTGGGTCTAGGGCCTCTAAAAAGGTACGGGCCGGAAAAGGGGAACCATGGGAACGCCAATTGAAGGCGGAGAAGTACAGGGAACCGGCCCCGACGGGGGTGATGGTTCTTCAGGGCTGAATCCGGCTTGGGATAGCGTTCTGAGTGCATTGCCAGAAGAGTTTCACAAGATTGTGACTCCAGAATTCCAGAAGTGGGACCAGGCAGCTCAGCAGAAGATTGAAGCGGCGAACGCTGAACTTAAGCAGTTCGAAAGTTTCAAGCCTTTTGTTGAGAATGGTTTCACTGCTGCGGATCTGGATCAGGGGGTTCAGCTTCTTCACCAAATCAATCAGAACCCCCAGGCTGTCTACAATGCACTCGCAGAGGCTTACGATTTGACCCCCGCTCAAGTTGAAGCCGCTATGGAAGGTGAAGGCGACGATGACGAAGAGCCTGAAACCTTCTTTGACCCGCGCGTTGACCAATTGCAACAGGGCGTAGAACTGATTGCTCAAAATCTGCTGGATCAGCAACAGCAGAAGTTGAATGATCAGGCTGAAAGGGATTTGGACGCTGAGCTCAAGGGCCTCCATGAAAAGCATGGGGATTTCAATGAGCAATACGTTCTTTCCCTGAAGGCAGTAAACCCTGACATGGATCTGGAAACCGCAGTCCAGAACTATAATGCAATGGCTCAAAGCATCCTCCAGCAGAATCCCCGCCCATTTGCCCCCAGTGTAATGGGAAATTCGGGTGGAGGGGCGGGTCTCCCTTCTCAGGCAATTGACCCACGAACGTTGGATGGTAAGGGAACTCGCGATTTGGTCGCGCAAATGCTCAAGGCCGCCAACGAAGGCAATTAAAATGGAGGCTTATGGGGGCAACCCTAACTACGGCTACGAATATCCTTAAGGAAATTTACGAGCCGAAGATTCAGGATCAGCTCATGAATGAGCTGAAGACTTCAAAGCGGCTTGAGCAGACTTCGGAGGGTGTTACTTCTGAGGTTGGCGGAAAGTACGTCGTTTTCCCAGTTCACGTGAAGCGAAATCACGGAATTGGTGCCCGACTTGAGGGTGAGCAGCTTCCTTCGGCTCAGAATCAGGGTTACGCGTCGGCTCGCGTTTCGCTGGCTTACCTTTACGGTTCGCTTCAGCTGACCGGTCAGTCAATGCGACTGGCGAAAACGAATTACCAGGCTTTTGCTTCAGTTCTGGACCAGGAAGTAAATGGTGTTCAGGCCGACCTTGCAAAGGACATGAACCGACAGGTTTTTGGGACGTCGGTTGGTGTTCTGGTAACTTCAACCGCAGCTTACGCGGCAAACACAATCACCACGACGAATACTCAGTACGCCGAAGTCGGAATGATTATCGACATCTACGACTCGACTGGTGTCACTCAGCGAGCCACGGGTCGAACCATTACGGCGGTTACTCCGACGACAATTGTTTTCGATGGCGCCGCGGTTGCGACTGGCGCAAATGGTGACATTGTCGTTCGTCTTGGAAACCTGAACCGTGAGACAATTGGTCTTCAGCAGATTGTTTCTGCCACGGGAACGCTTTACAACATCGACCCCACGGTTGAGACAAAGTGGAAGTCGATTATGAACGGAAACAGCGGTACCAACCGTGCGCTTTCCGAGTCTCTGATGATTAAGCAGGTTGACGACATTCGTCAGCAGGGTGGTCAGACAACCGTAATTACAACCACCCCTGGTGTTCGTCGGTCGTACTTCAACCTTTTGGTTCAGCAGCGGGAATATTCCAACACCAAGGACTTTGGTGGAGGTTTCACCGGTCTCGCATTTACGACAGACAACGGGGAAATTCCCCTCATGTCTGACTTCGATTGCCAGCCCAACCGGATGTATTTCCTGAACGAGAAGACCCTCAAGTTCTATCGCGAGGGTGACTGGTCTTTCATGGATGATGATGGTTCAAAGTGGCAGCGGGTCATTAACTATGACGCGTACCAGGCCACTCTCTTTAAGTACACTCAGCTGGGGTGTCACCGCAGGAATTCGCAGGGACTGGTGTCCGACATCACGGAGAGCTAAACTGGCTTTGCGTTGGTGATGGGGCGGTTGTGGGTGAAAATCCCCATGGCCGCCCCTTTAATTATATCTGGAGGAAAATGGCAGCAGCCGAAAGTCTGAGCACGATGGAGCAGGAATCTTACGTAAAGCTAAATGATGGCCAGTATGCAATGCGGGTTACCGGTACGGCAAATGGTGATTCTCCGGCTGCGCTCGAAGTTGTAATTCCAGTCGTCGCTAGGGTGACTTCAACTTTCGCCGACGGAAAGGTTGCAGCCCCAGCGGCAGCCGCAGCAATTGCAACAAGTGGAAACCTTGCTGCTGGAACTTGGGATATTGAGGTCACCACTTTCATTGGCGGTACAACTGTAGCAAACCTTGAAATCAACAACATGGCATTCAAGTTTGGCGGCACTCAGCTTACACTTTTGGGTAATCCGGTTCCCGGAACTGCGGGAGCAACGGATATGGGCAAATACAAGTTCCGTGTTGACGTTCCAGCACCGACGCCCGTTTCGGTTGTTGCCGTGGCAAATGCTACAGCTGGCTCAATTTACTTCGCTCACATTGTTGGAACAAGGGTTAATTAATGGATCTCACCGACGATGGCCACATTTACTTTCCCGCCTCCGACGGCAGTTTCATTTCAGAAAAACAGCGTCGGGTCAACGAAATAATTCAAGAGTACGACCCTAAGTTGGAACTTCAATGGATTCCTCCTGGTCAACGAAATGACGAAGACCATCCCTTCCGGGTCATCTGTAGGCCACCGAATGGTAATCCATATCTGGTTTGCACTGCACTGGAGGCCGATGAAAGGCTCCTGACCACCGTCTTTCGAGCTGACGCAAAACGACGCGGTAAAAATTTGCTCTCCTGGCTGGATGACTATAATGCAGCCAGAGGCCTTTATAACGCGAAAATCAATCATGAAAAGCTCCAGGAATCTCATGAAATGGCGAGGGCTGCCATCCTGAATGACAAGTCGTCTTACAAGATTTACAACCACCGAGGGGATTTGATCGACCTTGAACGTCCAGGACGTAGCGAATCGCGTAAAACGTACATTTGGTGATGACGCTGGTGTTCAGGTAACCGACGACGACATTTTCCGTTGGATCAATGACGCTCAGCTTCAAATCTCAATTGAAAATGAAGAGCTTCTGGAAACTATCGGTACAGCCGATATCGTTTCAGGTACGGCAGATTACAGTGTTCCGTCCAACATGAACACGCTTCGGTCTTTGATGTACAACAACTTTAGGCTGAAGTCTCTTTCGTTCAATGAGTTCAATGAATACATTGACGGCTTCAAGGCTCCCGCGTCGCAAAACATTTATGGTCCTGGAACTCCTCAGGTTTTCATGGTGTTCGCTGGGAAGATCACTCTCTTCCCCACGCCAAATCAAAATCTAACGGCCGGCTTGAAGATTTACTATTCCAGCCACCCAGCCTCAATTGGCAATTTCGCCGACGCGCTGACGGTACCTGACAGGTATCACAATGCTGTGGTTGATTATTGTCTTCAGCAGGCGTACGAGATGGACGAGAACGGAGATATGAGCGTTCTCAAAAAGGGTCAATTTGATGGTGCCGTCCAAAAGTTGAAGGAGCAGGAAAAGTGGACTGCTAGGGAAACTTATCCCACCATTACGACTTTGGCTGAAGATGATGTTTTCTTCGACGGTACAGGGATGTATTAAATGGCCAAGGGAGGAATCCAAGAGCTGAAAATTGGCCCCTTTGCTGGAGGGATCAATAACTATTCTGATATGTCTGCTATTTCAGATGACGAAATGGTGGACTGCATCAATTTTGATATTGACCTGGACGGTTCCCTGAAAAGTCGACCACCGTGGAAATTGCTCTATGGCTCGTCGACGACAATCACCACAGGGACACTTCCCCCGGACTCACATCAATTGATGTTGGGCGCTTTTGTCTATGAGGGTGTTCAATTTGTCATCTTCAATTCATGTCACACCGGAGTCTTTGCCGCGTGGATTTACTACATTGGAGGCCCGAACGACGGGACAATCTTCAAAATTGCAGATGGTACCTATCAGGCTGCTATTCGGTCTGGAGATACCATTTACCTTGCTCCCGGTCCAGAAGGCGGAAACACCTCCCTGGGTACAGGGCAAAGTTATGTCCTCAGTTCTGGACTCGTCACCGCTTTGCCAAATATGCCACGCGGCTATGCTGCAACAGTCTACAAAGACCGTCTATGGATCTCCGGACGCCGAGGAATTGTCAATTCTTCTCGCCTCTTCTTCTCTGACCTTGCGGCCTTTGGAACTTTTCAGGGTTCTAGCTTCTTTGACATCAATGCTGGTGACGGTGACGCAGTCAATGACCTTTTGGTCTACCAGGACAACCTAGTCATTTTCAAAGACAACAAGACTTACGTTTTGAGCTACGACCAGGGTCCAGCTCAGGCAGTGCTCCAGCAAATCAGTACCACCATTGGAGTCATGGGGCGAAATTGCGTAGTCCCCTACGAGAACTCCATTTTCTTGCTGCAATACAATGAAGTCTACGAAATGACGGGTTATGATTTTACTCGCGTCTCAGTAAAGGTGCCATTCGTTTATGACCATACAACCCCCTTCGAGGGACAAACCTCAACAGTCGACGAATGGTGGAAGTTCGCACAAAGTCTCAGTCTCGTCGGGGACAGATTGTATTGCCGATTCTTCAATCGTCTCTACGTGTATCATCTTCGACTTCGCGCCTGGACAAGATACGAAAGTAACGATGAGGCAATCAACTACATCGGGAGAGCAATTCGTCTCGACAATACGAACACGGACCTCAATCGAGGATATGAATCCTACGTTGCTTGCAGCGCTCTTGGGAAAGTCACGGACGCTGCTGGCCTCGGAACGTCAGGAGCATGGAAAGCGTACCTGAAGATTTACATTATGCAGGACCGGTACGAAAGTTCAATTACCGAGAATGGGCAAATTACCCCCGTCGCTCGTGACATTGATTTGTCAATGACCACCAAGACATATGACATTGGTTTGAGTCACCGATTCAAGCGTTTGATGCATTGGGGTCTCGACTGTATTACGGGTAATGATGTCACTGGAACCATTTACCCGTTCTCGGTAGCCTATCAAGTCACATGGAACCAATTGCATGGAATTCAGTGGAGCAATTTGAATACCTGGGGTTACCCTGTTTTGGTTGCCCCGAGCGTTATTGCCGAACAACCTCAGGGTGCAGGACTTTCACGAGAGTTCATTCGTTTCTCTAAGTCGCTGCGTTTTCGGTTGATTCAATTCAAAGTCGATATGACCACTGCTGGCAATATGACCGATGGCCCTGCTAGACTTTACTCACTAACCGCATTTATTGGTGCAAAGCAATTGGTGTCCAAGGCGGTGAATTAATGGACGCATTTGGTAACCGACGTCAACCCGATAGGCCGCCAGGTTTTACCGGTTTCAATTCTTACGCTGCGGGCAAAAAGTATTACGGTGGCGGTAGGTCAATGCCAAATATTGGCCACGTCATGGGTAAGCAGGGTTACGACGAAAGAGACAACAAAGCCAAAGCTCGAAAGAACGCCATCATGAAAAGGCTGAAAGCTCAAATGATTGGCAGTCCGATGAGTGTCATGAAAAGCGATTTGGGAGGTGGAAAATAAATGGCGAAGCCCAAAAAGAAGCCGGTTCCAAAGCCGCCTAGGCCTGGCAAGGTAATGCCGAGTCAGCCAAAAAAGCGGAATCCCAACCCGCCCAATTACCTTCGTGGAAGTCATCTCGAAGGTGAAAAGTACACTGCATACAGCAATTACGATCAGGGACGCCCTGATTTCGGTAAGGGTTCCGGACCTGGAGAGCCGTACCACGAGGTCACTAGGACCGTTCAGAAGCCTCTCCCTGGGCCTCCAGCGCCCAAGAGTCCACGTTGGGCGCCCGGACGAAGCCCCGTTAAACCAAAGCCTCGTCCGACGGGGAACCTTTGGAATGACGCAAAGCAGCGAGCAATTCGTAAGCGGCTGGAGACATTCTAATGGCCGCAATTGACTATAGCCAAATTGGCGCTTCGCACCCAACGGTTTCAAATGTCGGAGCGACACCAGCTCCAAAGGTAACTGTAAAAAAACCCGCTCCAGCAAAGAAAAAGCCAGCAGCAAAGAAAAAGCCCGCGGCTAAAAAGTCGAAGCCGTCGGCGACCCAAAAGTACCTCGCTGGTGACACGACATATCAGCAGCAGCTAGCTGAATTCAACAGGTCGAAAGCTGAGTATGGTGCCAATTACACGCGTCAATCGGGCATCGTCAATCGGGACTATGCGGAAAGTCAGAGAGCGCTCAATCGCCAAGGCGTTCAGGATCGCGCTGACCAACAGAATGATTTTGCTGGGCGAGGGATTCTGCACTCCGGAGTCTTTGCGAAAGCGCTTGGGGATTACAACACCGATTTCAATGCCCGAAACAAAGCTCTAGTCACGGGGAAGACGGACCAAATTGGAGACTTGGGCGCCCAGCGGACGGCCTTTCTTCGTCAACTCCAAATAGAAATGAACAACGCCAGAGAAGATGCGATTCGTCGCCGGGCTGCTAAATTGGGGATTTAATGGCTGGACCAGTTCCTTACGCAGGTTCTGCCGAACATCAGCGGAGCAAGAAAAAGAAGAAGAAGGGTTCGTTCCTTGGGTCTGGTGGTCTATTTGGTGGCATTGCTAATTCTGGAGGTGGCTTCCTCAGTCAGACACCTAAGCAGCATGCTGGCTCACTTGCTGAGCTAATTGAAAAGCAGGCTGCTTCTCAGAAGCGTCAAGCTGAAGCTGCCGCAATGGCAAATGGCGGGGGTGTCGGGGACCCTTATCAGAATCTCCAGGACCAGCTTTTTGCTGCCATCAATGGGGTCCAGGTCGCACCGACGCCACTTGCTGAATTGACCAAGATGGCTCAGCAGCAAGTTGGGGCGCAGTTTGATCCACAGATCAAAGCGCTCATGGCTCAAATGGGAGTGCACGAAAACCGTGCGGAAAAGTCCCAGAAGACTGCACGGGATATGTACGGTGGTCTTTCAAAGGACTATCTTGCCGAATTGCCTGCCCTGACTCAGCAATTCAAATCTGAGGATAATGCCACCGACGCTCGATACAATCAGGCTCAGGGGCAGATGAATGACGAGTACCAGAAGCAGGCTGCGCAGCAGAATGCAGTTTTGAAGCAGCTTGGAATTTCTGCTGCGCAGGGTGATTCATCCCAGCAAGCCAGGGACGATCAGGCCTATTTCCAGGGTCAAATGGAAACAGATCAGCAACAGGCACGAAATGCCCTTGATGAGCAGCAAATGGCCGCGCAGACATATCAGCGCAATATGGGCGACAGCGCGAAAATGGCCGGAGAAAACACAGCACAGGACATTCGTGGTCAGCTGGACGACTATTTGACTCAGGCTGACAGTCAGGTCAATTCACTTCAGGGTCAGAGAAGTTCCGCAGTAGCTGCATTGATTAGCCAAATGCAGTCCCAGGACGCTCAGAACGCTCAAACGCAGTCGCAAAACCAAGTTGACAATCTGATGAAGATGTTCAATTTTCAGCTTGCTGCTCAAAAGGCTTCTGATTCTGCTGCGGCTAAGAGTTCGGACACTTCCTCTTCCCCGTTCGGTGGTGGAGGAATTAGCCTGACAACCGGTCTTGAGGGTGCATCAAATTACCTTGCAAATCAGTACCCCGATCAGCCGATTCTGGCTAAGAATTTGATGACCCAGCTGAATGACGTTCTTTCGAATAAGAATGTCGTTCAGGGTAAGTACGTTTTGGATCCCGGCGACCCTGCAATGGGTAAGTCCCCAAAGTACTCCGATGTCGGTCAAGAATACATGATGGACCTTCTCCGACGGGAATTCGAGAAGGAGGGTAATCGCTACAGCAGCGGCGACATTAACTCGACGATGAACGCCCTTTTGGCTTACCTTGGAAAGCTGAGGTGAGATGAAGTACACTCCCCTGGACCTAAGTTTCATTCACAGCCACACGAGTCCTGAAGCTAATTCGATTCGCAACACGGCTGCCATGATTATGGCCAACGCGAGTTGGAATCAGCCTTCTCAGGTGACCCTAAAGGAAATCTCTGCGGCTAAAAAGAAGGCTCAGGCTGAATATAATTCAGCTCACAAGCAGACTTTCCTTAGCAGCTTTTTTGACCTTCTCTCGACTCCCCTGTATGGAGTAGCAAATGCCCTGGACGAATCGATTGCGGGTCATCAGAGTGATCCGAATGATTCAGTCCTGGAGGACATTGCAAAAACAGCAGGGGGAATTGGTACAGGTTTGGTCCGGGGGGTTGGGGCTGGACTGCGTGGAGCAACGGGAATTCTTGATGCTCTGCCGGGTGTCGATATCAATGACGAGTGGCAATCCAACCCTGAAGACAAAACCCATTTCTCTGACGTAGCAATTCGCAAGGAAACCGGTATGGCTACCGGTGACGCGATGAAGCCTGAGAATTGGGATAAGATTAAGCCACTTCTCGAAAAGATTAACGAGAAGCCTTGGTACAACAAAACCCTTTTTCAGGCTGCTGTACCGGATAACCTGGAAGACCCGAAGGCTCGCGAAAAGTTCTTCAGGAACGAAGCCCTCGCGGGAATTCCCTCTGATATTGGTGGGGACCCGCTCAATCTAATGTTCCTGGGTGGCAAATCTGCGGCCACTGCGGCCAAGGGAATTACCGAAGGTCTCGACACGGCCCGAGCTTCTGGTGATTCGGCGAAGAATATCCTCGACGCATTGAAGATTAAAAATGGCTCTAATTTTGCTAATAAGTCTTCTCTCGACATTGGGAATGCCCCCGTACAAGCCATTGACGAAACGGTCAAGGGCGGCACAAAGGTAAACCTAGCTGCGACACCTTTCGATTTGCCGAAGGGTAATTTCAAAGACCTTGCAAATCTTGGCCGACGCGAAAGTGTTCAGCCCAAGGGTTCATCACTTACCCCTAGGGCTCAAAAAGATGTAGCGACTCAAATCGGTAAATGGGCCGCAATTGGCGATAAGAGTTGGGTTTATCGAGCCGGTCAGTATCTGCACAATGTTGACAGTTCCGTCGAATGGAATAAGACTTTCGAATTCCTCGACAAGGCAAACAAGGCCGTTAAGCAGGCTGGAATTAAGCACAACCCTGAAAGAATGGTTCCAGTCCTTTTGCAGCGAATGCAAGAAGACATTGCAGCCGCTGGCCATGGTACGGGTGAAATTGAACGTCGGCTGCTGAATACCAAAACCGACGTAGTCATTCGACCTGGAGCACCAAAGCTTAAGCGGTCTGAAGCCATTTTGGCCAACAAGACCGTGAGGAAGTTTGAGGGGGAAATTCTTGGAAAGCGAAGCGCTCCCGGAACTGGGCCACAATTGGCCAGAGCAATTGCCGAGGGTCGCAACGTCCGCTATTCGGGCCCCCAGCAAGCCCGGATGTGGAATCAAATCACCAGTAGCCTCAAATTTGCCGACGCCAGAAAGTTTGACAAGGCAGTCAGAATTCTTCGAGCTACTGAAGATTATTTCATTGGCAAGGGAGTAATTCCCCATTCGGCAGCCAAGACGGCTGAAAGTGTTCCGCTCCGTTTGAGCCAAGTCGCCGAAGCAATTGGTCCCCAGTTCCTTGGAAAGTCTCACGCCTTCATTACCGGGATTCTCCGTGGCGACTCAAAGGCTTTGGCTCAACTTTCGTCGAGTCAAATTGAAGCCATCAATGCACTGAAGGCTAGTGAAGCTGTAGCTACTGCGCCTGCCGTTCAAAGAGGTTTGAACGCTGCCAGGGATGTAGCTGAAACAGTTTCAAAGGCTCCTATGAGTGTCGCTCGCAAGAATCAAAACATGAGCACGCTCATCAAGAACATGAAAACCTTCACTGCCGCTGAGGGTGGTGGTGATGCGGGAGCGCATGTCGTCGGTGAATACATGGGCAACCTTTTGGGGAAGAAAGACGTAATTAACGCAGCGCTTTCAGCGAATCGTTTGAAGACGGAAGCCTGGCTAGCTAAAGCTGGCCGGGGAGCCGGATCACGTCATTTTCTTGCTAACGACGCCGATTTCGCCAAATCGGTAACCAGGGCAATTTCCGAAGCGGCAGATTTGCCTAACCCTGCAAAGCTCGGTTTGATTGCTGGTTCTGGCGCACGAGTAGTCGATTGGCTGGGAGCACGTTTTAACGCTGCTTATGGGGTTCAAGATATGAGTCCCATTCTTTGGCGTGAGCAGGCTTCAGCAATGAGTACAACCGCCCGACGTGCGAACCTTTTGAACAAGCTTGGCCGTAGGTTCCCTCCATCTGAAACCGATCTGTGGCACGAAGCTTTCCGGACAGCCCAAACGAACGGAATTGCTGATGGAAGAGTTGCTGAGCTACACTCCGAAATTGCAAAGGTCATGGAAAACCTTTTTGGTGGCACTGGTCTTCGCAGTGGTGCAATTGCTGATAGTACTGTCATTGGGCGGAATCGCCTTTTGGTGGACGAACTAAACAAGAACCTGAAAAGGTTTGGTCTTGGCCAGTTTAGTTTCGCCGCCAAGAAGGTGAAGGATGCAGCAGGCGTAGAACATGATTTCTCCAAGGGGATGGACTGGATGAAATCGTGGGAAGCCTGGGACGTAAAGAACCCGTACGAATTCCTTCACAAGGTTCAAAACGCAATTGAATTCACCGTCCGTGAAAAGAACATGTTTGACGAGATTGTCGCCCGATTCGCTAGTCCGGCTAAAAATGGACAAGTGAAATTCGGCGTCAACCATCCACGTTTGAATGGCTATTTTTTCACGGCCGAAGGCGCCAAACAGGCCAAGCAATTCGTTCACGTACTGGAGGAGATTTCCACTCCGAATTCAAAGGCTCTTCAGCATTTCGACCACGTACTGTCGAAAATCAAAGCTGGTCTGACCATTTACATGCCTGGTCACCACTGGACGAACCTTATTGGTTCGGTCTATTTCGATTGGCTGGCTGGAGTCAATAAGCCAATTCGCTACGAGCAGGCAATGAAAACCATGCTCGCCCAGAAGGGGCGCTATGGGGATTTTGCAAACTTCGACAAATTGACCGGACCAAAAGCTTTGGAGCAGGCGGTTGCTCGAAGCATGGTCAAACCAAATGCTGGTTTGAACATTCCTGCCGCTGGCAACAAAACCATTGTCACCATGCAAAATGGCACCAAGGTGACGGCAGACATGCTTTACACTGCTGCTTTCCGTGAAGGTGTTTTGCCTAGTGCCAAGGTTTTGGAAGACGTCGGTACAGAAGTGACATCAGTGCTTGATAAAATCAAGCCCTTGGGTGGTCGCGGCCAAAGGACAGTTCACCAAATCGCAGAAGTTCGTGAACACATTCCCCGAATGGCACTCTTCATTGACAGGGTAGCAAAATCAAAGGGGAGTTTCGAAGTCGCCGTTAGGGATGCTTCGTCCGCCGTAAGGAAATGGCACCCTGACGGTCTTGGTTTCACCAGCTTTGAGCGTAAGTTCATGAAGCGAGTTTTCCCATTTTACTCGTGGACTCGAAAGGCAATCCCTCTCGCAATTGAGAGCGCCATTTTCTCGGGTCCAAAGGTAATGGCGTACCCTCGACTTATGGAGGCGATAGCTCTTGCGAATGGCGTCGATCCAGCACAAGCGACGACAGACCCATTTCCGACTGATCAGCTTTTCCCTGATTGGCTTCGCAATCGCGGAATTGGTCCGATCGCTGGGGGTCCCGGGAATTACACCGTAATTAACCCGTCCACTCCAGTGCTCGATGTTTTGGCTCAGATGGGAAATCCTGGTCAGACGTCAATTGATATGCTGAACCCGCTCATCAAGGTCCCAATCGAAACGGCCCAAAGCAACACCCTCGGTGACGCATCCATGCCGCTGGATACAAATCAGCAATGGCTGGATTACGCGGTGAAGCAGGTTCCAATTCTTTCGACTGCCGGTCGCGTTTCAGGTCAGGTGGGCGTTTCGGATAGCACTCGTGCCGAGGGTTTCCCCAACTGGACAAATCTAATCAACCTTTTGACCGGAGCGAAGAAGGTCGATACTGGGAAGTACCAGAAGAGCGCGCAATTCGATTTGCGTGACTACCTTCGACAGAAAGCGCAGCAGCAGGGCCGATGATTTCAGACGAGAAGTGGCAGAAAGTTATGGATAGTACCGACGGACATAAAGTTGCGCGGGCGCTTTACGAAAGTCTCTGGAGAAGATCTCAGGAATTTGGCTTTACCGCTCCAAGTGAAATGATTTCATGGGAGAATCAGGTTCCTGGCTACAAGGATTGCCTTATCGCTGTTGCTGGTGACCTTTTTGATTATGGGGTGATTGAAGGTGGGCACGCCCTTCCAAAGCTTTACAACGAAACTGGGAATCCAAAGCCCCAGTCGACGTAATACTGGTTACAGCTACGCCCCAAATGTTATGGGCCAAGGAACTAGTGCCCAAAACTTCCTGGACAAATTGGGTGAACGCAAAGACGCTGGAACCCAAATTTACCAAAGTGGTAGACAAGAAGGGACAAATCGTCTTGCTCAAGATTTGGTTAACAAATCAGCTGGCCTGAAGTTCGATGAAT
>CBRFFM010000032.1:0-19313 GCA_967789005.1 uncultured bacterium
TTCAATGAACGTTTGTCTTAAACCTTTTCAAGACATTAGTGGACTCCGTGTCCTTCATTTTATTAACACGATTCGCTAACCGTGAATACTTTTTCCCTGAAAGGGACGGCAAAGGTAAGACAACAAGTTTGTAAAACAATGCCTACCCAAAATATTTTTAAATAGTTTTAGTTACCCGATGAATTGTTTGCGAACGATCGGGACCTGTTGAGATAAGTGTGATCGGCACACCCAGCTCTTTTTCTAAAAAAGAAACATAGTTCAAGAGTTCTTCAGGCATCTGATTTTCAGAAAGATTGGTCAACGGAACGTTCCAACCCTTTAACGTGGTATAAATAGGCTTTATCTTTTCATTCACCACTTCGTAAGGCATCTCTTCAGAAATTTTTCCATCACCAAGTTCATATTGTGTACAAACTTTTATTTCGGAAAAAATACTCAGCACATCAGCTTTCATCATTAACAGTTGAGTTACGCCATTAATCATGATTGAATATTTCAACGAAGGCAGGTCAATCCATCCGCATCTGCGAGGACGACCCGTGGTCGATCCATATTCTTTTCCCTCTTTACGTAAACGCTCGCCCTCATCGTCAAGCAGCTCTGTAGGAAATGGTCCGCTGCCAACGCGCGTGCTATACGCTTTAAAAATACCATACACCTCACCAATGTGACATGGTGCTACACCCAATCCTGTGCACGCTCCTGCAGTAACCGTATTTGAGCTTGTAACGAAAGGATAACTGCCAAAATCAATATCCAACAATGAGCCCTGTGCTCCTTCCGCTAAAATCGTTGATCCTTTTTTTAATTCTTTGTTGACAAAGTATTCACTGTCGACCAAATTAAATTCTTTCAAGAAAGAAACTGCATCGAAGAAATTCTTTTCTAATTCCTGCCAGTCATAACTAATACTGTGGTTCTTAAGAATTTCGAAATGAATGTCAGTCAGTTTTTTAAATCTCTCAGAGAAACTTGGCGAAAGGATATCTCCTACGCGCAAACCCTGACGGCCAATTTTATCTTGGTAAGAAGGTCCAATTCCTTTTAAAGTAGAACCAATTTTATTCTCTCCTTTCGCCAACTCATAGGCCTGATCAAGCAAGCGGTGAGTTGGGACAATTAAAGTCGCTTTCTTAGAGATAAATAAATTGGACTTTACATCCAGGTTGTACTTCGAAAGTTTTTCGATTTCTGTTTTGAATACAATTGGATCGAGAACAACTCCGTTACCAATGATGTTTTTTGCTTTAGGCCTGAAAATGCCTGACGGGATTTGGTGAAGGACATGCTTGATGCCATCGAATTCTAATGTGTGCCCAGCATTTGGGCCACCTTGAAAGCGAGCTACCACATCGTACTTTGGGGCAAGAACGTCTACGATTTTCCCTTTTCCTTCATCGCCCCATTGGAGGCCTAACAAAACATCTACTTTCACGGTTGTGATCCTCAGATTTTTATTTGATACCGATTTATTTTTTTAAGGCCTCTTCTTCAGACTTGATGATCTGAAAAATGGAGTTGAGCTTGGTGATGATCAATAATTTCTTCACGCTCTCAGAAGGATTCATTAAGAAAACTTCTCCTCCTTTATTTCTAAACTTGGTGAGAATGGTGATAAGGACGCCAATACCACTACTGTTGATATACCGTAGTCCGGAAATATCAATGATACATGTTAAAACTTCATGGGTCATAGCGTCATTTACGGCACCAACCAATTGAGTACCATTATCTTCACCTATCAGGTCGCCACTGATCCTAAGAAGAAGTGTCTTGTTTTTTATTTCTTGTGCAAAGTTCATGATGGTTTGTTTTCGCAATTAGCTTTTTTACAGGTAGCATACAAAATTAAAGAATGATGCATCACATTAAAGTGAAGTAGTTCGCCTGCTGTATTTTGGATATTTTGAATTCTAGGATCACAAAATTCCACAACCTTGCTGCAATCAGTACATATCAGGTGATCGTGCTGTCTGGATCCGTACGCTTTTTCATACTGGGCAAGGTTTTTACCAAATTGATGTTTACTGACGAGGTCACTTTCAACGAGTAAGTCCAAGGTATTGTAAACTGTGGCGCGACTAACTCTATAATTCTTGTTTTTCATATTGATGTAAAGAGATTCTACATCAAAATGGCCTGAAAGTGAATAGATTTCCTCAAGTATGGCATATCGCTCTGAGGTCTTGCGGAGCTCTTTGGTTTCAAGATAGGCCGTAAAAATTTGTCGGACTTCTTCGTAAAGTTTAGGATTCAGCGCCATGCAGGCTGCAAATATAATTCATTAAGTGAGAGCAGGCAGTAAATCACCTTACCAGTTTTTGCCTTCTGATTTCCTGGGCTAATTTCACTGCCTCAAAAGCATTGATCAAGCCACCCGAAGAACTTAATTGATTAAAATCGACTTCCTTTTTGTCTCCTGGCTCCTGCACTTTAAGGCCGTCAAATTTCCTTGACGATTTGATGAGAATATCTTTGACCTCTTGGGCTGAAAGTTCAGGGAAATAAGACATTATTAAAGCTGCCACGCCTGCTACTGTTGGGCTCGCCATACTCGTGCCATCCAAATTTTTATAGGAGTTTTTCGGGGTTGTTGAATAGATCTGAACACCGGGGGCAAAAACTGAAACCGTTTTCTTTCCATAGTTCGAAAAATCGGCCACAAAATCCTGACCTGCGCCCCATGATGAGGCTCCCACTTCCACCCAATTCTTCGCTTCCTTTCCATTGAGATAAAACCGGGTAGGAAAATTTTTGTCTACATCGGTATCGTCTCCATCGTTTCCTGCTGCATGAACCAGAAGCACCCCCTTTTGTTCAGCATATTTTACTGCTTTGTCGACCGCTTCTTTTTCGGGGGAGAATTTTTTACCGAAACTCATATTAATGATCTGCGCTCCGTTATTAACTGCATAAATAATTGCGTTGGCTACATCCTTATCACGTTCATCGCCATTAGGCACAGCGCGAACGACCATGATCTTTGCGTGATCATCAATTCCTTTGACACCTATATCATTGTTGCGATTAGCCGCGATAATTCCGGCAACGTGTGTACCATGCATTGGATCTGGTCCTTTCACATCATTGTTGCCATAATGCTTTTCATAAAGATCGGAATAGTTATCGCCAATGATTTTGCGCGAATCAAAATCGACATTGTATCCATACTTTACAATCACGCTAAAATAATCAACGCCTTCTTTAACGTCCTTTAAATATTCATTCAGATCGGCTCCTTCACCTGCATTTCGATAAATGTGAAGTAAAAATCCCTTGCAGAAGAGCAGGGTTGGATCATTTGTTTCAAATTTTTCAACCGTTTCCTGAGTGAGTTTGTCCGTCTTCAGCAGAGTTTTTAATGTATCAATACCCAGCTTCATGTTGGTATACAAGCTTGAATACATTTTGTATTGCTCTGCATTTTTGTTTTTCAGCTTTTCATACTTCTCTTTAATCTTTAAATACTTCTCATATTCGGTTTTTTGCTTTTTGCTGACCTTCCCGTCTTTCACATTTTCGTATTTCTTATTCAGCCGAATGAATTCACGGGTGAGTTCGTAGGTATCAGCATCTACATTTCCATTTTTGCCTCCAATAAAATTCCATCCGTAGACATCATCAACATATCCGTTTTTATCATCGTCAATACCATTGCCAGGAATTTCTTTGGTGTTTATCCAGATCACATCTTTTAAATCTTCGTGATCAATATCGATCCCGGAATCAATGACTGCTACAATTACATCGCGAGCGGGCTGGTCTTTCAATAGAGTAGCATATGTTCTCTCTACGCTTAATCCCTGAACGGAATCTTGCTGCGGATCCAGCAGAAACCAGTTGAGAGGGACAGCAAAATCCTGCTTTTGCGCAAAAGAGTTCGAAACTATTAATACTAGAAAGAGGAAGTAAAATCGGGATTTCATCGTATCGCTTTTTGAAAATGAACGCGCAATATAGGCCGACTGGTTCATTTTTAGTTAGCTCTATTTGATTTTACCCCAATTTGCCATATCGATTCTAATTCTTTTTAAAATCTTACATCAGCATTAATTTGAAAGGGTCTGCCCGAACTGAGGATCAAAAACACTGTTCCTTTGTATCATTAAATCTAAAGCTCGTGGAAACGATTCATCTGTGTTGCATGTCTGTGGTGCTTTTTTACACGGTTTTCTTCGCCCTGGTGATGCGTTTGCATGCTCGCCTGAAAGCGTAAACCGCAAATCCTGATTTTTCCCTTAGAAATTTGGTAATTTTAGACCGTAAAAAATTACGGTATGAAAAATTGCCTTCGTGTTGTGCTCAGCGTCTGTCTTTGCTGGCTAACCTTTGGAATTTCAGCTCAAACTGGGGTTCCAAGAATTGTCATCAACTCGATGGGCCACTCAGCCAAAGTGCAGAACCTGATATTCACACCTGATGGTGAAAAAATAATTACTGTTTCTGAAGATAAGACCGCTCGTGTTTGGAATTTCAACACGGGTGAGATGCTCAAAAAATTCGAATCGCAAATTGGTGATGGCTTTGATGGAATGCTTTATGCCTCTGCCGTTTCACCTGATGGGAAATTATTGGCTATTGCCGGACTCACTCCTACCACCGACAATCAAGTTTACATTGCCATTATCGATCTCAATAAAAATAAGGAAGTGGCCACCGCTGTTGGTCACACCGATGTCATCAACAGTCTTGCATTTACCGGAGACGGGAAATATTTAGTAAGCTGCAGTGATGATGGCAGTATTAAAGCCTGGACTATTGACAATACCAATTCATATAATGTTGCCGCAACCATTCCTACGGGTGCACCAATAAAATACATGAGTGTGAATCCGGTAACTAACGATGTGGCTGTTGCCGTGGAAGGCAAAAGCGAAATCCAGGTTTATAGCCTCACGGGAATTCAGAAAAATGCACTAAAGACAACTCCTCGTTTGTTTAGAAAACATAAAGGTGAGATCAACAAGCTTAGTTATTCTGCTGACGGAATGTTTTTAGCTAGCAGCAGTTTTGCAAAAGAATTCTTCTTGTGGAAAAACGATGGTGTGATTGCCAAAGAATTTCCAGTTACTAACAACATCAACGCAATTGCATTTTCTCATGACACCAAAATTCTGGTGGCACTTGATGATGCCGGTAAGGGAATGAGTTATGGGTTGCCCGGTGGAACTAAATTCACCGATTTCAATGGACATGATAACACTGTTTTTGCTGCAGCCTTCTGCCCCACCGAAAGCGGAAATTATATTGTAGCATCTGCCGGTGGAAACAACAACGAAATTTATTTATGGAATCCAATCAACGGAAAATCCATTCGAAAAATAAGAGGCAAGGGCAGCGCAATTCATGACTTGGCGTTCGGAACAGGACTTGAACTTTTCATTTCGCAGCAAGCGAACAGTAAAGCAAACGATTTCAAGCGCAGTTATGACTTTCTATTGATGAAGCTTAATGCGAACGCACCAAAATACTCTTCTCCGGTAAAAAACTTGAACGAGGGCATTCATCAATCATCTGAAACTGAATTGAGCTTGCCCAAGGGAAAGTCGATTAAAAACGATCCAGCTATTGATGGGCGCATTTTGGATTATCAAACCACTGTAGATGGATCTGTAATTGTTGCCAGTGATCTCTCTCTAAAAATGTATGATCGTAATGGCTTCTTTCAAAAAGAATTCTTAGGACACACCAGCGGTGTACGTGCTGTGACCATTAGTGCCGATGGAAGATATCTTGCCTCTGGTAGTGAAGACCAAACTGTCATCTTGTGGAAATTGGCTGAGACCGGGGCGGCACCAAGTCTGCGTCAAAAATTTCCGGATGAAAATTGGGCAGCCTTTTTTGCTTCGCTTCCAATAGATTCACTTACTAAAGAACCATCGCGTGCGGCCTGGAAAACCGTGATTGATTACCTCAAACAACAAGGAGACAAAACCTATAAAGGCATTGAAGAAGTTTATAAGAACCTGGGTGAAACAGTACTGCCTTTTGCTACATTATTTATTACCGAAGATAATGAGTGGGTGTGCTGGGCTCGCAAAGGATATTTTGCTTGTACATCACAGGGAAGTCAATACTTTGGTTGGCACTTGAATCGTGGTATCGACAGGCTTGCCGATTTCTATGCGGCCGAGCAATATTTTGAAATCCTCTATAGGCCAAAGCAAATGGAAAAGAGTATTGCTCTTGGCAAACGCGTAGAAGATATTTTGAAAGATGAAGGCGAACGCATTTTTGATCTATCCAAACTTCACCGACCATCTGCAGGTTTCTTTACAACTGAAGAAATTCAGTCTAATAATTCGGTGCGTTACTCCGAGGGAAAACTGGTGACGGAAAAGAAAGCGCTCCCGATTACGGTTGAAGTGTTTGATGGTGGTGGTGGTATTAAGGAAGTAAACATTTATCAAAACGATAAACTCATCATTAGCGATAATGAATTGAAATCACCTGGTGAAGACAAGAAAGTAACAAAGACTTATCAAATTGATTTGTTGAATGAAACCAATGAATTCAAAGTAGTAGTAATCAACTACCAGAAGATTGAGTCACGCCCAGAGGTATTAAAAGTGGATTACGTGGGTCAGCTCATGGCAACTTCTTCTTTGCATTTACTTATTGTGGGCATCAACAAATACATGAATGCTGTCTACAACTTAAATTACGCTCAACCCGATGCAAAGGCATTTGTTTCTAAAATAGTTGAGACTGGCGGGCGCATTTTCAAAACGATTAACAAAGTAGAGATCTACGATGAAGACGCCACGAAAGACAACATCGTGCAAGGATTTAAATCGATCGCTTCGAAAGCAAGGCCTGAAGATGTGTTTGTATTCTTCTATGCTGGCCACGGAAGTCTGGACGAAGAGCACAAAGACAAAGATGGCGACAGCCCATTTTATTTCGTACCTACAGACATCACCAAGCTTTATGGCGATCCTGATCAATTGCAGAGAAAAGGTTTGAGCGGCAATGAACTTCGCGATTACCTCACGCAAATTCGTTCTACCAAACAAATTGTATTGATGGATGCATGCCACTCCGGTGGTGCCCTAAAGGGATTGAATGTGCGCGCTGTGGCGAGCGATGAAAAAGCTATTGTGCAATTAGCTCGCAGCTCAGGTGTGGTTTGGATTGCTTCTTCGGGTTCAAAACAATTTGCTACTGAATTTGATGTGCTGAAGCACGGTGTGTTTACTTATGCTTTACTCGAAGCCCTTGATGGCAAAGCCGACAATGGCGACAACAAGATCACTGTAAACGAGATCAAGTTTTACATGGAAGATCGTGTACCTGAACTTACCAAGCAGTATGGTGGGCAATCGCAATATCCTACAGGTTACATACACGGAAATGATTTCCCGATTGCCGTGAAGGGCGGGAATTAATTAGCTCTATTGAAGAGCGGTTGAAGATGACCGTCAGCCACCATAAATCCTGATCTTAACTTTGAGTAGTCAATCGCTATCTATAAAATAGACGAGAAGACGAACTATATAAAAGACGCCAAGGGCTATCGCCACCATGATCATATTCCAATGAAACATTAGAATCGATTGAGGAAAAAATATTCGGTTAGAGATTGGACCACTCACGTAGATGTGGAAGGTAACTCCGCAAACAATGGCTGAAGATTGTAAAAAAATATTTTCAGCCTTGAAAACTCTTAGGAATGCAGCATTGATTAACACTATGCAACCAATAATGGCTGTGGTGCTTGACAGCGTAAACAAAAACCATCCAAACCTATTTTCATAAAAGAATGTGGCCTTGGTGATGTGGTCTATATAATCGATTACAGATAAAATGGCCGCAACAACGTAAAACCATTTCCAATACTTTTTAGATTGCGTCATTCGTCTCGAGATCACTTAAACATCTATCTGCGCTTCTTCTTGTAAGCAGGCTTCCTCTTCTTCGATGAAGATTTGTATTTAGGTTTTTTCATTGGCACGCGCTTGCCACCGGAAAGTTTCTTGGTGTTTTGATAGCGGCTGTTAGGAGAGAATGCCGCTACGCGTTTCTGCGCTTTATTTAATTGTTTTGGAGTTCTACCTCCTGCGCCTTTTTTGGGTCCGGCTGTGTTAAGCGATTTTCTGCGATAGGAAAGCGCGCTCTTATAATCGGCTTTGAATTTTTCCTTGTAAGTCTGGTCACTGAAATCATAGCGCAAAGTTATTTCATTGGTAGAGCCAACAAATCCACCGATGCCACCCAATATGCTTTCACGTGAGTAACCCACCATCAAATATTTTGAAAGATGGTAGCCCAGTGTAAAGTTATACATGTTGGTAGCTGACGATGTAGATGTTCCCGATAGGTTAGTAGCCACAACACTTCTGCCGGCAACACCAAACAACATTTTATTGTTGTAGGTGTAATACAAACCTACTTTAAAAGTCTTATTGGATCCGGAGAATTTCTGGAATGAAAAATAAGGTTCGAGCTGATCATCACCGCCACGCAACGGAATCATTCCCTGCAATGAACCGGAATAATAATTAGTCAGTGTTTTTGTTTCCTTGCTCTGCAACCAGGTTGAAGACAATCGGTTCATGGCAAAGCCGGCTTTCACAAAACGATTTTGAAACAGCAACCCTGCAGAAAAATCGGGTTTGCCGGCCATTCCTTTAATAATAAATGGATCACTAAGAACGTATGATTCGGTTGCTCCATTCAACGTAAGCTTGTTGTATTCGCCAGAAACACCCATCGACAGCGTTGAAAATTTATTAAAGTGCATGTGGTAAGCAAATGCTCCCGAGTAATAGGTGTTCTTCAGAATACCGACTTCTTCCTGAAAAATATTGAATCCTACACCAAAGCGAGAGTTTGCAAATGGAGAATGAAGACTGAGCATATAATCCTTTGGCCCGTCTTGAACACCACTATAGTTGTATCGATATGAAAATGTAGCTGATCCAAAAGTGTGACCAGCCATGGCAGGATTATAAATAAATGAATTTGTAAGCTTCTGGCTAAACAAAGGAATATCCTGAGCCTGAAGAACGGTTAAAGAGGAGATAAAAAATATAGAAAGTAGAAGTCTCTTCATTCGTTTTATTTGAGCACAGTAATCATTTGAGGTTTGGGCTTATGCGTTCCGCTAGCATCAGTATATTCTACAACACAGATATAATTTCCGTTGACCAATTTAGTGTAATCAATGTCAGTTTGGCCTCCCGAAAATCCGACTTTTGTAAGATAAACTCCGCCCCATCTGTCGAGCAACGTAACTTTATTGTTGGGGTAAAGATCAATTCCCTCAATAACAAGCGCATCATTTTCGCCATCGCCATTAGGTGTAATGAGCCTGTGAATTTTTATGGTAACATCTTTAGATGCAGCGATCATATATTTTCCTCCCTTAGCAGTGGTGTTGCTCCCGCTTAGAAGAAATAGAGGCCCTGGAGAACCCTGAAGATCTCTGATACTGGACAAGCTGTCAAGCTCAACAACTACTGGTTTGTTCTTGCTTGGGTCTATAGTTGGTGAGGTGCCATTAAGACTAAGAGAAATCGGTGACCCCGAAAAAGAAGTTAAATTGAAAACTTTGAGTTCGTAGTATCGATCTACTACTAAATCTTCAATATCCTCAAATTTTGCAGTCAATTCAGACAAGGTCATTGGAGGGGTTCCGCCTAAACACTCCATACGCGTAAGGGCATTGGCATCACTCACTCCGTTTAATTGCGCTGGGTAAAATCCATTCGCATTTCCAATTGGGAATGTGCGCGTTGAACTACCCTTGACGAACATTCTTCCCATTACATAAGAATTAGGATTTCCCGCAGATGACCCCAGGTCGTTACCTGTATAAACTAATCTTGCATTATCGGGAGCAAAAGGATTGACTAAAAGCTTTCCATTTTTTAAAGTAATGCCTTTTGCCACCACCCAGGTATTTTGAAGTTTGCCATTTCCACCATCCATGCGAAGTGAATCAATCTGAAGTAGGCCGATATTTAATACTGGATCTACATGCGTATGAGTCAATGTAGCAGCGCCCTTTAAAGCGATGACCACACTTGCATTCCCCAGATCAAAATTATTATCACCCAAATTGACATTGCCGGCAGTGTTAATGACAATATTGGCACCACGGGTTGTTGTCAATGTACTACCCGGCAAGGCAATAAACTGCGCTTGTGCGGAATAAAAAGCCAATGAGAGAACAAGTAGGATAAATCGGCCGGCCATTAGGGGTTTTTCAAATGGTAAATATAAGGTTTTATACGAATGGCAGCCACGAGGTAAACCCCAAAATTTCAAGCAAAGACTTTAGCCCCTTCGGTGCAGTTGCGGCACATCTCAATTTCCGAGCGAGAAGAGAAAAGCGATTGGCGGAATTCATTATATTTTTCTCCTTTCCATATTTCCTGAAAGGAATTTTTATTCAAGTCGCCCAGAACATAGTGAGCATCTTTATCGAAGCAACACGGCACCACTTTTCCATCCCAGGTGATCACGCAGCTGTGCCACATCTTCCAGCATTCATCCAGCAGCCCGTTTTTTATTGAATAAGATCCACCTGCATTTCTCTTGTATCGCGAATACTTATCAATCGTAGGAATTAAATCAGAGCCATTTTCATAATCATAGATCTGGGCTGTCTTTAACTTCACCTCATCCACGCCCAGCTGTTTGGCCAGCGCTTTCACATCACTGATTTGATGTTCATTTGGTTTCACTACCAAAAACTGAAAAATAACGTGAGGTGTTTTTGAGTTTAGTAGTTGCTTCCAACGCAAAACATTCTTTGTTCCTTCTATGACTTTATCAAGTTTCCCTCCTACACGATACGATTGATATGTTTCTTGTTCAGTTCCATCAATTGAAATAATCAAGCGATCCAGACCAGACTCAACTGTCTTGCGTGCCGCTTCATCATTGAGGAAGTGGGCATTGGTAGAAGTTGCCGTGTAGATTTTTTTCTTACTAGCATACTTCACCATGTCGAGTAGTTCTGCATGCAAATAGGGTTCGCCTTGAAAATAAAAAATCAAATACGAGAGTTCAGGCAATTGATCAACGATGGATTCGAACAATTCTCTTTTCATCATACCCGTTGGTCGAGTAAATGAGCGAAGTCCACTCGGGCATTCTGGACAGCGAAGATTGCATGAAGTTGTGGGTTCAATGGAAATACTGATAGGCATTCCACGATGCTTCACTTCTCCTTTCGCTTTTGAAATTTGAAAGCTGGAGAAAACTTTGGTTATGTTCGCCAGGCGAGCCGGTGTTTGCTTGCTTATAAAGTTGAGGCCATCTGTAATTTCGTGAATCATCACCTTCAAAATTACTTTTTACGAATCGATTTGTTTTATCTTCGACCGGAAATTTATTATCGGCTAATCGTTATTCGTTTTACTCATGAAAAAATCACTGGTTATAACTCTTGCTTTTGCTTTCAACTTTGGTTTTTCACAGAATGTCAAACTTGGCCAGGATGCCCAAGTTTCAATTATCACTTTCGGGCCAGGACAAGCAGAACTCTACTCGGCCTTTGGTCACAGCGCCATTCGCCTTTATGATTCTATTAGCCAAACGGATAGCGGTTTTAATTATGGCGTATTCAATTTCAATCAACCGCACTTCTACTTAAACTTTGCCAGGGGCTATTTGTATTACATGGTGGATGAATATCCGTATCCACTCTTCCGTGATTATTACATTGATCACAATCGATTTGTACATGAGCAGGTCCTGAATCTAACACAAGAACAAAAACAAAAAGTAGCAGAATACCTTTTTTGGAATATGCAGCCGCAAAACCAAAGCTATCGCTACGACTACTTTTATAATAACTGCGCAACTAAAATTCGCGATGCACTGAAAATCGCTTTGAAAGGTGAAGTGGTATTTGATTCTACTTACATCAAAACCAATTACACCATTCGCAATCTTACCGATCTATACCTTGGTCAACAACCGTGGGGAGATTTGGGCATAGACATCTGTTTAGGCTTGCCTATGGATAAAAAAGCAAGCCCGTATGAATATATGTTCTTGCCCGATTACATCGAAAGCTCCTTTGATCATGCCATCAACAAGACTACAGGCACGCCCTTGGTCAAAGAAAAGATAATCACATTTGAACCTGAAAAGGAGAAAATCCCATTTCATTGGCTTCATCCCTGGATTGTCTTTGGAATTGGGTTTGTTATTGTCGCGTTCATCACCTGGCGTGATTGGCAACAAAAGAAATTATCGAAATGGTTTGATGTGGTCTTCTTTCTGGTGATCGGTCTGATTGGTCTTTTACTACTCTTACTGTGGACGATGACTGACCACAATGCTGCAGCTAAAAATTTCAATCTATTGTGGGCTGTACCTACTCATATAGTCGCTGCTGTAGCGCTCATTCGAAAACAAAAGCCGATGTGGCTTAAGAATTATTTTTTGGGGCTCACTATTCTTACCTCTCTCCTGTTAGGGTTCTGGTATTTATTGCCTCAATCATTAAATGTCTTTTTGATTCCTGTGGCGGGAATGATTTTACTGAGAGCGCTTGTGAATTTTAAGATTGACCAGAAAAACATTAGTTGATTTTATATTGGAGACTTGTCCAGCCCCCTCCGTTATACACATCAGTGAACCCATTCGATTTCAGAATGCTTTTTGCAGATGCACTTCGCATACCCGAAGCACAGCAAGTGATCACCGGCTTGTCTTTTTTCAAGCTAGATAAATTGCTGTTCAAGTTTTGTAATGGAATATTGATCGAACCTTTGATGTGGCCACCCTGGTATTCACTTTTAGTGCGAACATCAACAATGACAGCTCCATTTTTTACTAACTCTTTATAGTCTGTCTTCGGCCCAAGGCCAAGCAAGTTCTTAATTGTTTGTATCATCTTGTTTATTCTAGAGTGAAGTTAACCCTATCGGATCATTCGCACGCTGACTTTCGTCACATTACCTCAGTTCAATTGCACGTGAAAATGATCGTCATGACGCACTGCATGCATGGCAACCGTGAAAACCTATTTTCTGATTGGTTAGTCCAAGTCTTGAGTGGGAGATCGGATTACATATGTATCGGCCTATTCGCGGTCGCTGCCAGGCATGCTTCTTTCACGGCTTCCATATAGGTAGGATGTGCGTGACTCATACGAGCAACATCTTCGGCTGAAGCTCTGTACTCCATCGCTACTACTCCCGCTGCAATCATATCGGCTGCACGGGCACCAATAATGTGAACACCCAAAATTTCATCGGTGGTTTTATCTGCAAGAATTTTTACGAGGCCATCTAAGTCCATAGAAGCGCGCGCACGCCCCAGAGCTTTGTAAGGGAAATTACCGGTCTTATAAGCACGACCTTGTTCTTTGAGTTGTTCCTCTGTGAAACCTACACTTGCAACCTCTGGCCAGGTGTAAACTACTCCGGGTATGAGTAAATAATTTACGTGCGGCTTTTGTCCGGCTAGTCGCTCTGCAACATAAACACCTTCTTCTTCAGCTTTGTGTGCGAGCATTGCTCCACGAATCACATCACCAATCGCGTAAATATTATCGACTTTTGTTTTCAAGTGATCATCTACTGGAATCTGACCTTTCACAGTTTCGATTCCCACTTTGTCTAAACCTAATCCATCAATATACGGTCTTCTTCCTACACTCACCAAACAATAATCACCTTTCAGTTCAATTGCTGCTCCGCCATTCTTAGGTTCTGCCTTCAGCACAATTTCCTTCCCTTTGTTTTCAATTGCTGTCACTTTGTGACTGATATAAAATTCCATCCCCAGCTTCTTCGTTGACTTGAGCAATTCTTTTCCCATTGTGCCATCCATAGTAGGAATAAGGCTATCCAAAAATTCTACCACCGAAACTTTAGAACCAATGCGTGCATATACGGAGCCGAGCTCCATACCAATCACACCTCCACCTACAATGATCAAATGCTTGGGCACTTCTTTCAACTCAAGAGCTTCTGTGCTTGAAATAATTCTCTTCTTATCAAAGGGCGCGAAAGGTAGTGCCGTAGGTTTCGATCCTGTGGCGATGATTACATTGTCTGTTGTGATGGTGGTTTCTTTTCCATCCTTCGCGGTAATCTTGATCGTATTTTTATCTACGAACGAACCTACTCCTATATGCACATCGATTTTATTTTTCTTCATCAGGAAAGCAATGCCATCCACATTTTGCTTCACGACATCGGCTTTGCGAGCAACCATTTGAGTAAGGTTCACTTTGGGTGCTGATATTTCAATTCCATGCTCTTTGAAAGTATGTGCAGCATTATGAAAATGTTCGGTTGAATCGAGCATTGCCTTGGAAGGAATGCAACCCACATTAAGGCAAGTACCTCCAAGCGTATCGTATTTCTCGATGATGGCGGTTTTAAAACCTAATTGTGCACAGCGGATGGCGGCAACATAACCACCAGGACCTGAACCGATAACCGTAACATTGTATTGCATAGGAATTATGAATTTGTGGATATGCAAATTAATAAACTCAGTCTAAATTCAAGGTTTAAAGTTCAAATTTGAATCCGGTGAGCTTGGGTACAATAATTAACTTCGCGATCCGACTTCCACAATAAACCCTACAGCATGATCTGGTTCTTACTCATTCTTGCAGTGATTGTTATCTATTGGCTGTCCGTTATTCAGCCGAAGTTTGGTAAAAACCCAACAGGAAAAAGATTGGAGAGGATTTCGAAATCAGCCGGCTACAAGAACAATTCCTTTCACAACATATCGCCCACCGAAGTTTTGCTCAAAAGTGCTTCGAGAACAAAAATGTTTAAAGACTTCTTTTTTGGAAAGCCAGCCAATACAAAACCACCACAACCTCTTCCATCTGTTAAAACGGATTTAAAAAATCTTTCAAATGACAACCCGACCATCGTTTGGTTTGGGCATTCATCCTACCTGATCCAATCAAAGAATTTCAACATCCTTGTTGACCCTGTCATGCAAGGACACGCTTCTCCATTGGTCATGTTTGCAAAACCGTTTGTCGGATCGGATGTTTATTCCATAAGTGATCTGCCTTCAATCGATTTGGTATTACTCACACATGATCACTACGATCATTTGCATTATGAATCAATCCAGAAGTTAGCATCCAAGGCCAAATACTTTGTGACGTCACTCGGTGTTGGAGCTCATTTGGAAGCTTGGGGAGTTCCTTCCAAGAAAATTACAGAACTCGATTGGTGGGAATCTACTTCCATCGCCAACGATATCGAATTCACCGCCACGCCTGCGCGTCATTTTTCAGGTAGAAGTTTTGTGCGCGGAAAAACATTATGGAGTGCATTTGTTTTAAAAATTCATGGTCATCAATTATTTCTTGGTGGTGATTCCGGCTATGACGATCATTTTAAAGAAATCGGAAAACGATTCGGCACATTTGACATCGCTCTTTTAGAGTGTGGGCAATACGGAGTCAACTGGCCTTACATTCATATGCTGCCTGAGCAGACTGTTACTGCAGCAAAGGAATTGAATGCAAAAATTTTAATGCCGGTGCATTGGGCAAAATTCGAATTGTCGTTGCACCCTTGGGATGAGCCCATCAACCGTGCTACTAAATTTGCGAATAAAACCAATCAACCTGTTACAACACCGATGATTGGCGAGCCGGTGATTCTTAATTCATCTTATCCAACTAAGAGGTGGTGGGAGCTTTGAGGGCAAGAAAGTTAAAAGCCAAAAGTTGAAAGCTTAAAGTCGAAGAACTCAATTTTATACTTTGAGCTTTACACTTTGAACTTTACTCTTCAGAATAATCCGTAAAAGTCTTCCTCATCTCCCTGGCATCGTACTTTAAATTCAAAGGCTTTGATGCATCAAGTTCAAGCATCGGAAGTTTTTGATGATTAATCAGTGGAAGGAATTTATCACGATCGTTGTCAAACTCGATTGTTCTGCGGCTTGACTTCAGCGCATATTTCCTTGCAAAAATATCACCTTCCAATTGCAATTGATTTCGAATCTCTGTTTCTGTTTTAATTAAATCCAAAATATCATTTTTGGATTTGCCTAATACCTCTGTGGCTTCTAAGGTTCCCAGCGTTGCGGTTGTAGATCCTCCGATTACCGTTATCGCTTTCAAATCATTTGGTGTTGTTACAAATGCAGATGAGACTGCAGATGTAGCTCCGAGAGACGCGCCTACAATAGATCTATTCTTCTTTCCGCGCTTGGCTTGCTTATAAGCTTTCTCCAATGCTTTATGTTTTTCAGTCAATTGTTCAATCAATGCTTTGGCTTGCATGAGTGTGGCACTGTACTTCTGATATAGAAACTTATCTCTTTGTTCGATATTTTCAGTGTCGATCACCTTCACCTTTACTTTGTGTTGAGCTCTGTTGTTGGACTTATCGATTGCAAAGAATATAATTTCTACGCTCTTTGTTTTTTCTGCATCATCTGTGAACTGGTATCCTGGCGACCAGGTAAATTCATATTGAACAATTGTATTTTCTTTTAACGCAGCTTTAGGAACGCGCTCATCATTAGAAAGAAAATTGACATTCATTACATCTTCGTCACCGTTAGGATCGGAGATATAAATTTTAAAATTGAGTCGCTCATTTTCCTTGATCGTGAAAATGGTATCTGCCGGCACCAATAAAATATCCGGTGGCAAGTCGAGTTGGGTTTGCATCAATCTGATTTTCCCAACCGCTTCAGCTTTATCGGGTTGATCTTGTGCTGTAAACTCAATGGCCAGCGGATTTTTCTTCAACCCATTAAACTGATTACGCGAAGGCGTCCAGGTAATCAAACCCAAAGAAGACAACGCCATTCCTTCTGGAAGTTGAGACTGCGATATTTTAAAAGCCAAGGGATCACCATCTGGATCGTGTACATAGTCGAAAGAGATTTGGTAGCGATTCAATATTGACTGCTTCACATAAAAAACGGGGAGGTCTCCAATTTCGGGAGGGCGATTTTGATGAAGGACGATGAAGTTGATTGGCGTTCTGGTCTTACGGCCATCTTTCCATTCAGCCTGAAAAATCAAGTTGATTTCTTTTTGTTTCTCCAATCGATCCACTAAATCAAAAGAGGGCCTCCATGAAAAATTTCCGAGCGTATCAAACTGAATCCCATAATCATTCATTCCTTCTAAAGAAAATTTTGGAGCAACATCATCTTTTATTTTTATCCGAAATGAAAGGAGATGTCCTTCTCTCAATTGATTCCAGTTAGTAGAATCGGGGAAGATCAATTGCTGTGCTGAAGCAGCGCATGAAATCAGTGCAAACAGAATGAGAAATATTCGAGACACTATTTATTAAATTAGAGCGCAAAGGTAGTATTTTGAAAAAACCCTGAAACTGAATTGAAGCCATTGAAGCCCAAAAAAAGTACAGCTAAAAGAAAATCATCTGGCCACAACTTTTTCGAAGATGTATTTGAGGTGGTAAAGCTCATTCCTAAAGGAAGAGTGACAAGCTATGGCGCAATTGCAAAATACCTTGGCACCAAGATGAGCGCACGAATGGTAGGTTGGGCGATGAATGCAGCTCAAGGTGAAAAAGATATTGCCGCACATCGTGTGGTTAATAGTCAAGGCCTGCTCACAGGCAAACATCATTTCAAAACACCAACGGCCATGCAGCGCGCACTTGAGAAAGAAGGCGTGAAAGTGGTCAAAGACAAAGTGGTTGACTTTGAAAAACGCTTCTGGAATCCGTCTCAGGAATTGATATAGCGAGAATACACTTCCCAATTAGGGAAAAATAAGGTAGTCCAATCTTCGAAATTCACTCAATTTCTCACATTCACGTGCTGGCACAATTGTCGTCATTAGAGAAAGCATAAGAGACTTTTCGATGAATGAACAAAAGAAAGGCTCGAATGGAAAAACAAACGACAAACCCACACAAAAGAAAATTAATGATTTATGGAGACCTCATTTATAGTGCTCTTCCTTCTGATCCTGGTATTTGGTGCAGTTGCCACCAAGGCGGTGATGAAGCAATACAAGAAAAATGATAAAGACAGCTTTCGCTACAAAGATTTTTAAGACTTGGTTTCGTGTTGTTGGTTGGTTTTGATCGAAGAGGGCCGCGCAAGCGGCCTTCTTATTTTGTTCGTTTTGAGATTAGCCAAAGCCCAAGGAAGGTAATCAGTCCGTTGATAATCAAAATTTCAATTCCAATTTTATAGCCCGCAAACCATTCTACTGAATTTTTACTGAGCAAATAAGAAAGTGCCGGAGAAATCAGACAAACGATCGGCACAAATTTACCGGTCACCTTTCTTGAGGTGAAAATGCCAAACGAAAAAAGTCCTAGCAGCGGCCCATAGGTATAACCCGCCACATTGAGTACTGCATCAATCACCGTTTTTTCATTTACTTCTTTAAAAACCAAAATGATGATGAGGAACAAAACAGAAAAACCAAGGTGAACAATCGTCTTTTGTGTCCGTTTGGTATTCTCGTCTTTGCTTTTAAAATTCAAAAAGTCAATGCAGAATGAAGTGGTCAAACCTGTCAAGGCTGAATCGGCACTGGCATAGGATGACGCGGTGATGCCAAGCAAAAATAAAATTCCAACTAACGGACCGAGTTCGTGAAATGCTAATTGCGGAAATAGTTCATCCGTCTGTTGCGGAATAGGAATCCCTTTCTGATTGCAATAGATAAACAACAGGGCACCTAGCGTAAGAAAAAGGATATTAACAATCACCAACGTGAGGCTGAACCAGAACATATTTTTCTGTGCATCGCCAAGTGTCTTACATGTGAGGTTCTTCTGCATGATCTCCTGGTCCAGCCCAGTCATAGCGATAGTGATGAACATGCCTCCCAAAAACTGCTTTGGAAAAAAGGCTGTGGATTGAACGGAATCCAATTCAAAAATCTTTGCATAGCCATGCGATCGAATGGCACTCACCATCTCTGAAAAAGAAAAACCAAGAGCACCGGCAATTTGCCAAACGGTAATGATTACCGCACCTACTAAAAAGAAAGTCTGAAAAGTATCCGTCCAGATGATTGTCTTTACTCCGCCCCTAAAAGTATAAATCCAAATGAAAATGATCGTAACCGCAACAGTTACAAAAAACGGAACATTCAAATCCTTGAACAAAAAAACTTGTAGCACAGACGCAGCGAGAAAAAGTCTTAGTGATGAGCCGATCGATCTGCTCACCAGAAAAAACAATGCACCAGTTTTGTAAGCCCATACGTCAAAGCGCTGTTCCAGATAAGTATAAATCGAAACCACTTTTAAGCGATAGTATAAAGGCATCAGAATGAGAATGATCACCCAATACCCAACGAGATAGCCGAGTACTATCTGAAAATAAGCGAAGCCCATTTTGCCGACATT
>CBRFFM010000033.1:0-18483 GCA_967789005.1 uncultured bacterium
TTTTCCATTTTCTTTCTGGGTTGTAAAACCTGTCAAGCTATTTCAGGACTAGACACATCACGTCATCTCGTTACGCTCTCAACGGTATCGAAGTATTTTTATCGCGGCATCGTGTTACGCTCTCAACGGCATTGAAGTATTTTTATCACAACACCCGGTTACACTCTCTGTATCGTCCTAAAAAAACCCAGTTAATCGTACTTAGGTTGACATGTCAAGGCGATAATCCTAAGAAGTAGCGGACACTGTAGCGTCCGTACATCTGGCGCAGCAATGTTACTGTTTGGGGCAGACTTTTTTCGGATTTGATCTTGAGTTTCTCCTCTACTTTGTTTTCATTTATCCACGAGGAAATTTCTCTTTCTATTCTTGCTGGTTTTACTTTTTCCATTAGCTTTTGGTTTGTAACCTGTCAAGCTATTTCAGGACTAGACACACTATGTAATGGCCGATTCGGGGCGTGGTGAATCAAACACTTATAAAGAGCGTCTTTCCTGTCAATGTAAGGTTAATTCAAAATAAGTAGCGTTTTTTTTAAATTCCCATTCAGCAAAAAGTAAAACTTTAACTGCTGTATAAAATTGGAATTTCACAACGTGAAAAATCACCTTTATCTGGGGGAAATTCGGTGAAGATATACTGATACGCAGAGATAGAAGTGGTATTTTTGCGGCCCACAAAAAAATCGGAATCCTTTAAACGTAGATCTCCAGTCTAGAAAATAAACAATATGAAATATTTAATCGTTCTTTCGTTTTGCTGTATCAGCATACTGTCTGTTAGTCAAAACACTTTTCCGTCCACAGGCAACACTGGCATTGGTACCACAAGCCCCTCCTCCAAGCTTACAATTGATGGAATAGATAATTACAGTGATGGCATAACAATCCAAAACTCTGCCAGTTACAGGCATTTGATTACCGGATATACAGATGGCGGCAGCCCCACCACGGGAAGTGCACTTCAATTTAAAGTAGCCAATAATAATGCCGGTGGTAACACTGCTGTAATGACATTGAAAGGGAGTGGTTACGTAGGCATTGGCACGACCTCACCTACATCTGTTCTACATATTAGCAGCGGCACTGAGCGAAATACTTTTAGGATATATAAAAACACGACTACTGCAAACTACCTGAGTGTTTGGCAAGGAACGGGAGGAGCAGCACTTGATCCGATTGGCACTGGTCTTCTATATCTTGGATATGATCAATCAACAAATGTAATTATTGGTAATGCTGGGGGTAATCTTGGTATTGGTACAACTACTCCAGATTATCCGTTACAAATCCACAGCGCTAATGTTCCTACACTCGCTATTGGAAAAGGAAATCAAAACACCAATGGAAAATCAAGCCTGATGTTCAATGCCGGTGATGGGACCGCTGCGAATGGTTTTTGGGTTAATTATTTTAAGACTGCTTCGACTGATCGATTAGGCTTTGTTGATGGGGGAGGTATAGAGAGGATGTCAATTCTTAACGGTGGTAACGTAGGCATTGGAACAACTAATCCGGCATTCAATCTGGATGTTCAGGGATTTGGAACAAGAATAAAAAACACAAGCACCGCTTCCAATGCTTATACAACGTTTCGCGTTCAGGGCCCTGATTATGCTAACGGACTTGAGATTGATTTCTTCGGTAACAATAATATAAGTTCAGATCCTACTTTTACATATTCAGGAGGTGCTGGTTCAGCTGCAATTATTAATGTTAATCCAAGGCCCTTGGTGCTTGGTACAAATAATCTTCCCAGGATTTTAATAGATGCTAATGGCAACGTAGGCATGGGCACTACTTCTCCAGACGCAAAATTGGCGGTATCAGATGCCAGTTCTGATTTATCTATTTTAAAACTAAAAAACTCATCGTGGGTGTGTAACCAGCGAACTTCTATTGAATTTTGGAATGGTGCTAATAAAAATTATCCCACAAGCAGAATTGTTTCTCAAATGGATGGATGTGGCACAGATGGAGAAGCCCTCTCATTCGAAACACAAACTGCCGGACAAACTACCCTTACAAGTAAGTTATTTATAAAAAATAATGGCAACGTAGGCATTGGCACCACTTCACCTGATGCTAAACTTGCCGTAGCTGGTCAAGTTCACGCACAAGAAGTAAAAGTATCCATCACCGTTCCTGGCCCTGACTACGTCTTCGCAAGCGATTACAAGCTCCCTTCTCTAGAGGAGATCAAAAACTACATCGATCAAAACAAACACTTGCCTGAAGTTCCTTCGGCTAAAGAGATGGAAAAAAATGGCGTGCAATTGGGCGAGATGAATATGCTTCTGCTGAAGAAGATTGAAGAATTGACCCTTTATACTATCGAAATGAATAAGAAGATGGAGGAACTGAAGAAGGAACTGAATGATCTGAAATCCAAATAGTCCACAGGTTCAACGTTCAATCTTTTCCTTGCAAAAAAATTACTGAAAAATTTATTATGGCATTAACATCCAAAACAAATTCGAGCACATGGGCTCTTTGGTCTGTCACGATCATAGCTCTGGTAATCTCAATCTTGTCACTTTCCTACACGCTGACCAACGGGAAGAAAGACATTGTTTGTGTTGACGCAGTAAAGCTCATATCAAAATACAGGGGATTGGAGGAAACCAAGAAAGCTCTTCAGTCAAGAAATGATTTATGGAAGGCCAACATGGATACGTTGCAGCAAGAATACCAGGCCACTCTTGGTGAGTATACTAAAAGCAAAGCCAAATCTTCTCCTAAAGAATTGAAGCTCATCGAGCAAACGCTTCAAAGCAAACAAAGAGATATAATGAACTATGAGCAATCAATCAAAGAGCAAATCAGGAAACAGGATGAGGAATTAGCTGCCAAAATATTGGCAAAGGTGAACGACTACCTCAAGCGTTATGGAAAGCAGAAAGGCTATACCATTATTTTGGCTGCAACTCAAATGGGAAATGTAGCCTATACTAATGAGGCATTCGACATTACCGATGAAGTTCTGGCTGGTCTTAATGCAGAATACCAAAAAGTGAAATAGACCATTGCCATTTCGTTCATGAAACAACTCCTGCTGATTTTGTTTTTGATCTCTTTATTGGGATGCAATAAGATTGTATCTAAACAAGAGCTGCTGACTTATATTTCTGATCCATCAAATGGCTTGCAGAAAAAAGAGCAGAAAAATGGTTGTGATATTGAAGCTGTGTATAGACCTGCTGACCTCATAGTTTTTCAGGAAATCAAGGGCACATCTTTCTCTTCACCGCAGATTGACTCCATGAAAAATTACTATCAAGAGTTTAGTTATTTCCTCCTGCGCTTATCCAGAGACGGAAAAGAAATAACAATTCCATACGCTTCAGATCCGGTAAAATTCAATCAGGTCAATGATTACTTAGGTTTTACTATTGGTAAAGATGTTTATCTAATTCAAGATCATGATACCGTAAAGGTTCATGACTTTATTCACACACGTACTTTTGGAAGCAGCCCATCATCAGACGTATTATTTGCTTTTAAAATCGATTTGAAAAAACGAAATGAGCAGGTGAGACTCATTTTTGACGATCATCAATTTGGTCTTGGTTTCAATGAATTTTTATTTGAAGCCCGAGATATTAAATCAGCACCATCCATCGACTTAACCATCCATTGAATATGAAGTTTTTGCGTAAAAAGTTTCTTCTCCGTTCTTTTTCTGTTTTCTGCATACTTATGGTGTTGAATAACATCATCTATCCTACGATAAGCTATGCACTAACAACTGGCCCTCATCAGCCTGAGTACACTTCTTATGAGGAGCCTGGCGCTTCAGATATGGTCAATATGCTCACTGGAGATTTCACCTTCAACTTGCCAATACTTAGTGTGCCGATCGGGGATGATGGAGCATTCTCTGTGCCTTTGTCTTACCACGCGGGTATTGAGCCTGAACAGGAAGCTTCGTGGGTAGGGCTTGGATGGAACGTCAATGTGGGTTCAATCACCAGGGGCATCAACGGTTTTCCGGATGATGCTAATAAGGAGTCACAGACAGTTACAGTTCTGGACCCAACAGGTGTTAGAGGATGGTCAGCTAGTTTTTTGAACTTTCAGGGAGGATGGAATTCTCAAGATGGGCATTATGGCGCAATTAATTTAGGAACCCTAGGAAGAACTGGGGCGAACATTGGATATGATAGGAGCGGTATTTCTTCTTTTGGCATGGCCGGACTTAATATTTCCGGAGGCAATGTCTCCTTTAGTGCCGAGCAATTTGCTTTAACGGTTGTTCAAATAGGTCTTACTATCGCCACTCCCCTGGAGGGGACAGTATTGGATATCGCAATGATGGTGGGTACTCCGTTAGTGTTAGATGCTTTGATGCCAAATGCTACTCCAGAAGTAGGTACTAGTGGATATTGGGCCTATACCCGACAAACCAAAAAACACCTTTTCTATACAGATTATTGGATATCGCTTGATCAGACTCGAATTGAAGACATGTATGGCGTCTTGAACTTGGATAAGGCAGCTCAAGGACCCAATGTTGACCCAGATAATTTTTTAAAAATTTCAGGTAAAATAAACGGGAATTCAATTCCAACGATGAATAAATTCCTGCCATCTACCACGACTCTAAATCAAGGGGCTGCCAGTGACATTACTACCGATCTTTCGACACCTAACTATTGGGAAAACACGAGCCCGGCCTTATTGGCGTATGATAATTTTACTGTGCATGGACCTGGTATATCCGGGGGTATTAAACCCTATCGATTGGAAGTTGGATCTGTATCAGTACCCCGGGAAATGTCGTCTAACCACGTTCGGTTAAACCCTGTGCCTTACATGGATTATGATAGTGCCAAAGTTCCGTTTGTTTATGAGGCCGCAATGGGAAACAACTACTTCAATCATGTGGGCAAAAGCTCAGGATCAATAACATCTCCCACTTTAAATTTCGGTATAAACTCATCAATGATAACAAGTTCCTCTGGAAGCCCCGGACCAAATACCAATTATTTGCAATACGATTTGAATGATGTGATTTTTGATAATCAGAGGATAAGGTCTGATGCTAAAAAATCCAGAACGCTGCCCCAAGGGCATTTTATAGATTGGTTAACTAATAAGCAAACAAATATTTCAGAGGCTTATACAAATTCAGCCTACATGGACTATTACAAACCGGCAGATAGGAATTCTGTTCGAAGTCAGTTCGGATTTGGTGGAGGCAAGACCTATAACACAAGTCAAATAAATAATCGAGTCATGACTTTTTCGGAGAGTACTTCAATGATTGCAGTCAATGATGTGGTTGATATAACCACAACAGCTTACGATTATACTGCAAATATTTTGAATCCAACTATTACGGTCTATAACACGAGTGATGCGGTGAATGCCGTTGGAACGAACTCAGTCACTTTCCAAAATTTTGTAGGCTATCCAAGTGATATGTATCACAATTACTCTTATCAAGTAGTTACTCGTAACCCAACTCTAATTCCAGATAAAGTGATCGGAGGCTTTGTTATCACTGACCCCAGCGGAATGAATTATCATTTTAGCATCCCTGTTTATGATTACAATTTTCATACGGAAACATCAAAACTAAGTGAACCTTCAAAACGCAATATGGCTACCAGGCATGCTCCATTTGCTAACACCTGGTTGCTCACTGCAATCACGGGACCGGATTTTGTTGACAGGGGAGGAGTTAACAATAATGGAGACGGCTATATTGACGAAAATGATTGGGGCTATTGGGTTAAATTTAATTACTACAAGGCCGGAGCAAATTTTCAATGGAGCCTCCCTTATAACAAACAAAAAGCAACAAGTGATAATCTGTACAATGCCTTTGCCTCGGGCGTAAAAGAAAAGTATTTTCTTAATAGCATTGAGACTCGATCACATGTAGCATTGTTCATTCAAGGAACGAGACAAGACGGGAGAGATGCCGCAACTACAAATCCACAAGGGGTCCCTCGTCTCTCAGAGATCAATCTTATAACCAAGGATACCTACAAGACGCTGCTGACAAAGTATAAAATGCCGGATGCATCAGGAGCTCGCACTGTATCTTACAATGCATCCAATTTTTCGTCTTATCTATATAATTTCCTTCGAGCTTCAGCAATTAGGCGCATCGTTTTCAACCAAGATAATTCATTGTGTAATGGAGCGCCTACTTCAACATCAGGGAAGCTGACTTTGAAGTCGATGTCCATTTGCGGCAGGTACGATTCAACGGCAAGTGATCCAAATAAGGTATTTCCAGATTATAAATTTGAGTATGCCAACAACCCGTCATATGATGCCAACAAATGGGATGGTTGGGGCATGTATTCAAGTCAGGCCACAGCTTCAGGGCTTACGCACAAACCTTCGAATGTTGATGCCGATGGTTCTGCATGGTCTTTAACTAAAGTTACGAATCCGGAAGGTTCTGAGATCTTGGTAACCTATGAACGCGATACCTATACAACTATATCTGGAACTCCTTTTCCCTCTTCCGATAATACTGTCATTAGTGGATCAACGGTAGCTACTCTGGCACCCACATACGATTATCCTACCATCAGTACTTTTAACATTGCTGATGCTTCGAGATTTAAAGTCGGTGACAAGATCAATATCAGTGGAACAATTTCATATACCTGTCCTAATGACGGCTATTCACAATCGCCCCCATTTAGTAAGCAAATAACGATTGCTTCGATTACTGGCAGTTTTATTACCACTACTCAGCCTTATGCAACAATAAGTTGTTATCAACAAAACAATGTAGGAGTATCAATTTCCGGATCGGCATCGCCTGTTGCAAAGCGAGGAGGTGACATCCGTGTATCGTCTCTCACATTGAACGATCCATCGGGCACATCTTACGGAACACGCTATCAGTATGACAACGGTACCGTAGCAATTGAACCAGATTACATTAAGACTTCTGATCTGGATTGTTACAAATATTTAAATTACCCCGCCACACCAGTTCTTTATGGTCAGGTGACAGTTTTTACAGGAAAACTGACGACTCCTTCTGATTATAACACGAAGCAGGTTTACAATTTCATTACACCCAATACTTCCCAATATTCGGTGAATAGTAATAGTAATATGGTTAAGTCTAAATCATTGATGAGTAGTTATCAGAGTGGTGGATTGACAATCAATAGATTCAATGACTTTTCCTCTTTGATTGAACACCAAATCTCTCGCCACACAAACCAAATAGGAAAGATTACTTCTCAGGCTGCGTTTGATAATAATGGAGTTCAATTTTCAAAAAGCGACTACGTTTATACAGAAAGCCCACTCAATGATGGAGCTTATAATTACCAGGGAGTTTTTTCTGAAGGAACACTTCTATTTGAAGCAGTACTTTTCGATGAGCATAACAGGTACAGCCGGGGGCAGCGCACTACTAGTTTAACCTATCCTTTTGCGTTGCAGAAAGTAGTGACAACTACGGATGGATTTACCACCAGCAGCGAGAACAAAAACTGGGATAAGATGACAGGAGCAGTTTTAGAATCAAGAAGCACCTCTCCGCTTGGTGTGATTACCCAAAGTATAACTGTGCCGGCTTACAGTCAATCCCAATATGCAGAGTTCGATTCCAAAGCCAAGAACTCAACCAATAGAAACATGCTTACTCAAACTGCGGCTAACTACACCTACAGGCTTGACAATCTTGGAAATCAAACGGGTTTACTTTCCGCATCAGCTACAACATGGAAAAAGGATTGGCCCAATTATCGGATTCTGGACGGTAGTAATAATTACATCAATAGTTTAGATTCATCCGTACCGCAGATATGGAGAACTAACCAAAGCTTTGCATGGAAGGGAAGCTATTCTCGGCTTCTGCCAGATGGCACCCAGTCTTTTTCCGGATCAGATTTATTCAATTTTGCTTCTGGAGCCAATCCAAATTGGCAATTGATTGGCTCTCATGAAAGATACAATCATTATTCTAACCTACTGGAAGTAAAAAGTATGAATGGAATTTATTCATCTTCCAAGAGAGGTTACCTGGACCAGCACACCATTGCTTCAGCAAGTAATGCTAAGTATGAAGAGATCGCCTATAGCGGTGCAGAGGATCAAGTGGTTTCTAATTATTTTGGAGGTGAAGTAAGCTTGGGCTCAGGTACCGTGGTATCTACTGCACATAGTGGAGGCAAAGCACTTTCACTTTCATCCGGATATGGATTTGTCTTTAAAACTACTGGGCTAAGCGCAAACAAAATGTACCGTGCCAGTGCCTGGACTAATTCTATCGATGGACGTCTTTACTACAAACTAAATGGACAAAGTGAAGTTTCATCGACAGCGCCAGGTACTGCTACAAAATCTGGGAATTGGTATCGCATCGATTTAATGATTACGGCCAGTTCACCCTTTTCTTCACTTGAAGTTGGAGTTAAGTCGGCCACGGGTGCTTCAGTAATATTTGATGATTTCCGTTTCCAGCCAGCGCAGTCGGCTATGACCTCTTATGTTTATGATCCTGTAACCAGGAATCTGACTTACATACTTGATAACGATAATCTTTACACCAGGTACGAGTACAATGCTCGAGGCATGGTGATCAAGACTTATTCGGAATCCTTCAGGTACAATGGTGAGCGACTTGTCCTTGAAAATAAGGACAGCTACAAGAGAAACTACACCAATCCATAATCCTCAATACAAATTGTATGCTTAGATTAACAAAACCCAAGGGCTTGAAGCATTTTGTATTGATGCTTGCTTTTTCATTGATTTCTACCCTTCAACTATATGCACAGACAGCTGGGTCGACATCTCAATATAGTTACACCGATACCAACGATGATGTTGTTTCTCCCGCATGGACGGTGACGTCTCCTCAGGGTACAATCATTTCTACCTCGAGGGTAAAAGATGTCATGACGCTGATCTGGACCTATTCTGCTACAGTTCGCTGGGATGTTATTGGCCCTGCTACCGTTAAGTTTAATAGTGGATCGCTAACAGTAAGATCATGGAATGTAACCATTGCTTGTCCTACAATGGGTATCCCTACCTTTGGTGCGCAGAGCACCTGTAGCGGCTTGGCCACTACTTTTACCGCAACCCCAGGGTCGAACGGAAACACCGTTTACTGGTATGTTTCTTCTTCTACAGGGACTGCATTCAACCAAGTCACTACTTATCCTGTTACGCTATCATCTTCTACAACTTATTATGTCAGTACTTATAATACTACCTCCACATGTGAGAGTTCACGAGTGTCGATGAATGTAACGGTAAATCAATTACCGGCTACACCATCTTCACCAACGGTGCAAAGCAATTGTGGTGTAGGAGTTTTGGCAATTGGTTCACCACCGGCAGGAATTACCTGGTATTGGCAAGATGCGAACACTTCAGGCACTAGTGTAACTAGTTATGCTTCTACTTATCCCGTATCAACTTCCGGCCCGAATTATGTTCGCGCGCGCGATAATTCTTCAGGCTGTTGGAGCACAAACAGTTCTTCCGTTGGTATTACCATCTACCCGGTTCCCACAATAAGCGCGGTTGATAAATCCATTTGTTCTGGTAACAGCACCGGCATTACATTGACAAATAACGTGGCGAATACAACCAATACATGGACGGTCGCTTCCACCAACGTAGGTGGAGCAACTAATGGAAGCGGGATTTCGACATCATCATCTCCATTCACTTATACGTTATCTCAAAACTTATCAGCCACTACTACGGCAGTGGGCACAGCAACCTATACTATTAGTCCTTCTGCTAATGGTTGCACCGGCACTCCCATTAATGTCACAGCTACTGTCAATCCTATACCGGCACTTTCTGCTACTGGAAACAACCAAATCATTTGTTCGGGGCAAACAACACCAATAAATCTTAGCTCAAGTATTAGTGGGTCTACTTATTCATGGACAGCTTCTCAAACAAATGTTTCAGGTGCATCATCAACAGTAGCATATACTTCATCGACTTCTATTAACCAACAGATTTTTGCTACCGGAACCAGCCAGGGTGTTGTTGCTTATGGCATAACTGCATCGCTCAATAATTGTCAAAGCCCCCAGACGAATGTGCAAGTCTACGTCAACCCGCTCCCTCCGGCACCGGCTGCACCTACTATTCCCTTTAGTGAAAACCCTTGCGGGCCGCGGACGATGACTCAGCCTAATAATTCATGGGGGTATTCTTACTGGCAAACAAACTCTTCAGACCAGTTCACATCTTCTTCAAGCCCATCGATAACCATCTCTGCCAGCGGAACTGCGACTTATTATCTTAAGGCTTATGTTTCGGGTTGTTGGGGGCCATCTTCTCCGGCTGCATCAGTAACGGTAGATAATCCTCCGACAGCTAATCTTTCAAAGACAGCCTATACGTTTTGCGAGTCGGATGTGATGACAATGTCGCCTACCAACACCCCGGCTTTTCCGGGTATGAATTGGTATGACTCATCTCCAACATTAGTGGCCAGTGCTTTTTCTTATACTCCAATTAATTTGAACAATGGAACATATACCTACAAAGTAACCAATGTAAGTGCCGGTGGATGTGAGAGCATAACCCCTGTAGTCGTTACCGTTCAAGTTGGAGGGAGTAGTGCCAACTGTGACAATTACTTGAACTGGAATGAAACTATTGCTTACACATATGCTAACACTACAGATCAAACACCGGTAGTTGCCGCAGACAGCAAAATTTACTCCGATAGCTTTGGGAAAGTCATTCAATCACAAGCTAAATCGATTGCAAATAATCAAGTGTTCGCCAGTGAGAGCATTTATGACAGACTTGGTAACCAGACGTTGACTACACTTCCAGCGCCAATCAACTCAGGCAACTTTGAGTATCGTTACAGGTTTACAACCAACCCTTCAAAACAAAAATATTCATGGAGCGATTTTGATGCTTCAAGTGGGGCCGGGTCGCTAAATAGTCCCAATGCAGTAGCCAACAACGGGGTTGGCACATTGGGTTGGTATTATTCATCAGCAAATAATCTTGAGCCCAACACTCCCACTACCGGCTACCCTTATTCCAGATCATACTCGCCACCAAGCCCGAATCCCACAACGTCTACCTCAGCTGGCCCCGGTGATGCTTATAAAATGGGTAGCGGTCACGAATCAAAATCAAATAGACAACTGATTACAGCAGGTGAACTGGATCATTATTATAGCCTGAGAAGTTATTTTGTTAGCACTCCTTTGCCAAATGCATTAACCAACCCGGCACCCACGCTTACAAGCGTGTCTGGCTTCTCGGGAAAAAATTTGATCAGTGGCACAGGCTTGGTTACTGTTACACCGGGATCAGCTTACAATCTTACAGTAACAGGTAATACGTCTTCACAAGCAGCTTATATATATGTCGGTGATGCTTATGGCAATAACATTATCTGGAAAGGGCCGGCATTGCCCATAGGATCATCCCAAACTGTTTCTCAGAATTTTGTGATCCCGCAAGGCGTAACCTCTATTCGACTTGCTGTGCTATGGAACGGGACCTCCACTGATAACATGAACATTGTGAGCTCCACCTTTGCCTTGTATAAGACTCCGGTGGCCAACATTGGTTACAAGTTTGCTTCTACAGATCCGGATGGAAAAAAAGCAGTACAGTTTGTCGATGCCGGTGGAAATGCTGTCGCAACAGCCGTGGCAACGGTAGTCAGTGGTTCTTACCCCGACCAAACATATTCGTACGATAACTGGAGCTACAATTATTATAATGACCTGGGGCAACTAGCAGCATCGGTTGCGCCTAATGGAGTAAATACGTCAAGTGGTGCGATGCCCAATTTTGTTACCACCTACAAGTATGACCATCTCGGCCGCTTGATCGAAACTACCTCACCTGATGAAGGAACTTCGCAGTTTGTCTATAGCACCGATGGCAAGATTCGTTTCTCGCAAAACCAGGAGCAGCGTAATGCAAACCCGCAGCGATTTTCCTATACGAATTATGACTACTTAGGTCGGCTAATGGAATCCGGAGAATACACTTCAAGTAATACTAATCCATTCAAGTTTGAACCTTCGTATACGGCTTCTCCATCTCAATACAGCGTTCTGCTTATTGTGGACAACAATATTCCAAATGGATATGATGTTGAAACGATAACCTCCAATTCCGCAGACGCTTCTTATTTTAATGGCCCCTCCTTTAAACTGGATAATGCGCGGTGCGCAGACTATACCTTCATCAAGTACGATTTGCAACCATCTGATTTGCCAACAGGTGACTCTAATCACTTGAGTCAAAACAATCTTTTAGGTCAGGTTTCAAAAACGTGGAATGCCAATGCCACCACATGGTACAGCTACGATGAGTTTGGCCAGGTAGAATGGACAAAGCAGAATATTGCTGGCCTTGGAATCAAAACGGTTGATTACACATACGACTTCCTCGGTAATGTAACACAGGTAGCTTATCAAAATCAGCAGACGGCACAGACGGACAAGTTTTATCACCACTACACCTACAATGCCGACAACAAACTCACGGATGTAGCCACTAGTTTTGACGGAGTAGCAAAAACAGCACAAGCCAAATACAAATACTATCTGCACGGCCCGCTCAAACGGGTTGAACTTGCTACCAACCTGCAAGGGATAGATTATGTGTACACTATCAATGGCGCTTTGAAAGGCATCAACCATGCCGACAATGCCAAAGACCCGGGAGGTGATGGAGCTAACGGATTTGCCCCTGATTATTTCGGTACCACCTTCAACTATTTCAATAATGATTATACCGGTGCAGGATACAATCCTGGAACATTTACTACCTCAGGCCTAAACGATTATTATGGAGGTCAGCTTAAGTCAGCCACATGGCACACGCAAGTAGATAACCAGAAGGACAAGAAAACATATGGTTATGCGTACGACAACCTGAACCGCTTTACTAATGCACAGTGGGGAACAGCAGCAGGTAGTGTGGGAAATTATACTACAACATTCTCAGGGGCAAATGCCTACAAAGAAGGTATTGGGGGTTATGATAAAAATGGCAACATCCAAAGTCTGGTACGTAACGGTAAGACAGGAAATGTGCTAGGCAACTACACTTATAATTATACAGCTAGCAAAAACCAGCTTGCTTCAATAAGCGGAAATGCAACTGTGAACTATGCGTACAACACCATCGGGCAGATGACACAGCAAGTTGAAGGCACCAACACCATGAAGGTGACCTACAATGCCTACGGTCTCACCAAAGAAGTGCGTGATGGAAGCAATAATTTGATGGAGCAATATTTTTATGATGACAGGGGAGACCTGACTAAGAAGGTAATCTATAATGCAGGTGCACTACTAAAGACTACTTATTATGCGCGTGATGCAAGCGGAAACCCATTAGGTATTTATGAGCAGAATGGAGCCAATGCCCTTGCGTTGGTAGAGCAACCCATTTACGGCTCGGGCCGCATCGGTATGATGAAACCGAAAGGCGGGCAAAAGAAATACTTTTATGAACTCAACGATAATCTAGGCAACGTGCGTGCCGTAGTTGGGGCACCAAGCACGGAAGTGAAAACGGCCACCTACGAAACAGCGAATGCAGCATCTGATCAGAGCAACTTCTTGCGCTATGCCAATGCCAGGAGAATCAACTCCATTCTCTTCGATCATACCAATGGAAGTTCTACCGGTTATGCTGAACGATTGAATGGCTCCGCCAATGAAAAATACGGACTGGCAAGATCACTGAGCGTGATGCCGGGCGATACCGTGCGCATGGAAGTATACGCCAAATATGTAGATACCAATTCTGCCGACTGGACTAGTACGTTCAACACGCTGATGGGGCAAATTACTTCAAACACCGCAGGTGTAGTGGTGGACGGATCATCTTACCCTTCAAGTACATCCTCATTTCCATTTGCCGGATTGCTCAGCACTGCAGGCAGCACAGGCACAGGCCCGAAGGCCTACCTCAATTGGCTGATCTTTGATAAGAACTTTGCTTTTGTAACCGGAGGTTACACCAGGCTAAGCAGTACGCCAAAAGAATACGGACAAGATGTGGCGCACGAACGTATGGCCTCGCCCGACATTGTTGTAAACGATCCGGGCTACATGTACATTTATTTAAGTAATGAAGAGACAGGAACACCCGTGGAAGTTTACTTCGATGATTTTAAAGTGACGCAATCTCACTCCAGGATTGTAGCCGGTGGAGATTATTATCCTTACGGTTTGACAATGGATGACCGACAGATTACACAAGAGAGATACCGATTCGGATATCAAGGGCAATTTGCCGAGTATGATTCACTCACTAAAACCAATACGTTCCAATTGAGATTGTATGATCCGAGGTTTGGAAGATGGTTAAGTGCCGACCCTTACGGGCAATATTCTTCGCCTTATGTGGGGATGGGAAATAATCCCGTAAGTGGATTTGATCCCGATGGAGGGTGGAATTGGATAACCGCGGGAATTGGTTTTGCAGTTGGTGGGACCGTAGGATATTTTGCGTCAGGCGGAGACTGGGGGGCGGCTTTGGCTGGTGGACTAGCTGGAGGATTGTTGGGAGGAGCTTCATATGACAGAACTCCTGCATATGGAGCAAGTAATTATGGATATGCAACTACTATGCCCAGTAAAACTGTATTAAATGATTTTGGGCTTCAGCTTTTTCAAACAGTTGGATATAGACTGCCAGGTATAGCAGCAAGAGAATTGATGACTTGGGAAGAAGCAAAAAAGAATATGCGGGGTATGATTCCGAAGCCAGAAAACCCAAATGCCATTACACTTGATGTTGACGGTGATCATGCTCTTGTATTTCCAACGAGTGGTTATGTATACAAAGGAAGCAGACGAACGAGGAAATATGTTCCTTATCATAGTTCATACAACTTCCAGAAAGAGAAGCTGGTGCCAAATAAAATGAAGAAAGGTGTCCTTCATGTGAAAATACATGGGAATTGGATCAAAATAAAGAACTACGCAGTAGCTCAAGGAAATGAAAATGAGTCATTTGAAATGACTGATACCGGGGGATATCATAAAACTGCCCATCAACCACGTGAGCGCGCTAAAGCAAAAAGATTGGGTGCCAAAGAGTTTAGGGTAGTAACACCAACACAGGATATACCGCTTAAGCCATACGACCCCTTTGAATGATAGATGATAACTAAGTAAAATATATGAAAACCATTGTGCTTTTTATTTTCTCATGTTATTCCTTTTCACTGTGCGCACAATCAAATGACAGCACGTACTTATTTTATGAGAAAATTATAGATAAGTATAAGAATGAACAAGGTCAAACAACGCTGGATACAACATTCTTGTTCAGCGGACTCGTCTTTAAAACAAAATCATATTCTTTCTCTAAAGGTTTTAATGCGAAAAAAGAAAAAATTGTAATCGGGCGGTCAGGAAAGTCAATCACTCTTATTAGAGGCAATGAAACTAAAATTGGAATAATAGTTTATGATTCGATTCTTAGTTTAAAGGATTATAAAAATATTCAGTTTTTTCTTGTACCTATTGCCAGAGGGGTAAAACTTCCTAGCATAAAAGGGCAATTAATCTGGGGTAACAAGGATTTTATGGGTAAAATCATTCCGCACGGGCTCAACTTAGGCAATTCGACATTAGATTGTTCAATTTATGAGCGAATGTCGCCTTCAATAAATTGCGGTAAATTAAAATATGGGGATGCTAGTCACTGTAATATTTTTTATGACGAGAGTTTGCTTACTTATTTTCAACCAACTAGGATAATTTCCGATTCCGTATTTCTCGTGAATTCATTTTTTTCATTCTTACGAAAAGGAGATATCATAAAAAAGAACTTGAGACTAATAAATAAAATTCTGCCACAGAAAAATATGCTGAACGAAATTCAAAATAATTTGCAGGGTAACTGGAATTTTGTCAAGGGGAGCGTTTATAAATCCGCATCGCTTGAAAATGAATCTTTGAAAGGATTTAGTTTTAACCTGTCATTTGTAGGAAGCAAGTTGATTGTTGAAAGAAATTTCTATGATGAAAAGTATAAGAATTTTAATGACACCTTAAAGTATTCAATTAACCCATCTGGAGACTACCTTGTTATAGAGGATCAAAAGCCCGCCAATCATTTTCAACCAATAATTATTATTAAAAAGATAGACCTTAAAAATGTTTCTTTCATGATTGATGATTATTGGACTGTCGAGGATAAAGTAAAAAGAGTAAAGCTATTCTTAGAAATGAAGAAGAACTGACTATGCCTCTTTCTTTTTCGCGGAATTACGCGTTTCTGGAACCCTGCGTGAGTGAACAAAAACTATAACCTATAGGAAAAACCCGCGGCAAGGATAGAAGTGGAAAGCCCACAGCGAGGCACGAGCGAGGACTTGTAACGGATAGCCTGGCCTGAGGCACGAGGGGCCGCTCAAGAAAGAGGTGCACGATAGTTTGGAACCAAAAATGAATTGAATCTCTCTTGAGCTTAGTGAAGCATAAGTGACTTAAATACTAAAGAAATTTAAAAGCAATAGTTATCAAATAATAAATCAAAATCCATGTATAAAATTTTACTTATCCTCGTAGCCTCTTTTTTTGTTTCACAAAATCTTTATGCGCAAAAGAAAATAAAGCTGACCAAAAACAACAGCAAAAAGACCCTGATCTTAGCAGAAGGAATGAGGGTTTCGTATTCAGTAAATGGTGATACTCATATCAAGAAAGGAATTTTGAAAAAAGTTGATCAAACATCTTGTCTTGTAGATGATAAAACTGTTGCTTACCAGGATTTATCTCGCATCGGCCGGAAGAGAGCGGGCAGTGGTTTCTTTCAGGTTTTGTGCGCTGTCGTAGGTGTCAGTCTCATCAAAGATGCTTTAGCCCCAGCCCCTACACCACAGTGCAATGGTTGTCAGATAGAAGAAAGTGATGACTCCGGCTTAATTGCGTTTGAGCTTATTGGTGGAACTGCACTTGTAGCAATAGCTATTAATTCAGGTGCAAGGAACAGCGCAAGGGACGTAGTTCATAAATGGAAATTGGAAGTGATCGATTAAAATTACTTTCTTCTTCCTCCAGCGCAAGCGTCTCCTTATGCTTAATAATTTTAAGACACAGCATCAAATATTAATCAAGACTCTATGGATAAATTTTTATTCCCTTTCGTAGCGGTCACTGCCACTGCCACTTTCCGTAAAGTTTCATATTTTCGTGCCGACACGGTGGGACAGTTTCCGTGCTTCACTCACCCAGCAGTGCTCAAACATGGACCGTTGTGTGTAATTGCATGAGACTTAAAAAATATAAAACATGAATATTATTAAAGAATTGATACCCCCAGCGTTATTTAGACTTCTAAAAAACACGGCTAAAGAACATAAAGAATATAGAAATTTCGAAGAAGCATTAGGCTCGTGCACTGCCGGAGCATATGAAAATATTGAGCTCTGTAATATGATAGCAGAGAAGACAGTTATGTACGTTAAGACTTTGAATAAAAAGCCATTCATACTAAATCCCACTTCTGTGTTTTTGCTATCGGCAATTAACCAATATTTGATCCGAAACTCAACCAGAAAATTCACAGTTTTGGACTTTGGGGGAGCGAGCGGGGCTCATTATTTTGAAATAAGGCAATTTATTCCCGATGACATTTCATTAACTTGGTATGTTGTTGAAACCGAGCAGATGGTTAAATCTGCTATAAATAAAGGGCTAAATACTAATGAACTACAGTTCGTTGATTCCCTTGCAGCACTCAAAGAAAAAATAGATTTTGTACATAGCTCGGGTGCCTTGCAATATGTTTCTAATCCCTACGAATTTCTTGATACGCTTATCAATTTGAATCCGGATTGGATGTTTTTTAATCGAATGATGTTCAATCAAAATAACCGTGACCTAATAACCATTCAAAAGTCATTCCTATCATCAAATGGTCCCGGAGTTTTACCGGATGGATACATTGATAGAATTGTTTCATATCCCCATATAACGATAGCCTATGATAGGTTCAACAAATCTATCACTGACACGGGTTATGACCTTGAATGGACATTTGAAGAATCTTCTGGCAACTTTCAGATTGGCAGTGAAAAAATAATTGGAAGAGGACTCTTGTATGTTAAACGCTGATTCAAGATACAACAGTAACAATGCATATAATCAATCGCTGCGGTGTAAGCACGACTTTAAATATTTGTCTCGTCCAACGATAGTGTTACTGAAAGTATGATGAATAATTAAAGAGCTAACTATCAGGGGAAATTAGAGATAACTAAGTTTATAATATATAAAATCAGGATGGGCGCTTGTCCATCCTGTTTTGTTTTAAGGTACTATATCTCTTGTAATGCATTGATGCTTGCATTAGTGTTGCAAAAAATATGACCAATTAACCCGATGCAGTGCGCAAGATGTAATAACATGGCCGTGAAGAATGGCAAAAGCAAAAAAGGAATTCAACGGTTCTATTGTAGAGCTTGTAAGAAGGGGTTTCAAAATCATTACGTGAACAAAGCCTGCGAAAAAGACAT
>CBRFFM010000034.1:0-17141 GCA_967789005.1 uncultured bacterium
ATGATGGCGAGAATAACAGCGAAGAGCATTGAAACGCTAACGATGATAAAAGACTCACCCAGAAATTGCGAAACCAGGTTGCCGCGTCCTGCACCAATCGATTTGCGGATGCCGACTTCCTTGCTGCGCTCCATGGAGCGAGCAGTAGAAAGATTCATGAAATTGATGATGGCGATGGCCAGAACAAAAACACCGATGATAGAGAAGATGTAGATATTGGCAATGCTTCCTGTTTCTCCCGGCTGCCGCTGGCATACGGTTCCCAGGTACATATCTTTCAATGGCTCAATGCCAATAGTTGACTTGTTCTCAGGGTCGTTGATCTGTTTCGCAATAATCCCTGGCACTCTCGCTTCAAACTTTGAACGGTCAAATTGTTCTTTCACCAGAAAGTAGGTGTAGAAGTCTGCGTATCCCCACGCGGTAAACCTGTCGGGCCAAGACTTCCTGAAAGTACTCAACGATAGCAGCATGTTGAAATGGAAATGCGAGTTCGCGGGAACGTCTTCCATTACGCCTGTTACGAGGTACTCACCAGCACTTGATCTCCCTGGCGACTCTGTGCCCTTCAAAGATTTGCCAATCGGATCTTCGTTACCAAAATATTTTCTGGCAGTTGATTCCGTGAGCACAATGCTGAATGGCGCAGCCAAAGCTGTCTTCGCATTCCCCTTCAGTAACTTCCAACTGAATACATCAAACACCGTGGAGTCCATAAAGAAGACACCTTCCTCTTGATAAGATTTCTCACCAAGTGAGAGTAGGATATCCGAACTGCCCGAGAACTGAACGACTTTCTCGATCTCCGGAAAATTGTCGTGGAGTGTCTGGCCTATCGGTGCATTGCCCCAAACCCAATACGACTCGGTGGATTTGCCTTTGGCGTTTTTGTCATCGGCCCATCCATGAATGACACGGTAAATGCGATCGCCTTTAGTGTGGTAGTTGTCAAATGAACGTTCATAGTCGACATACATCGTGATCAGAAGACAGCACGCGATGCCGAGTGCAAGCCCGAAGATATTGATGGCGGAGTACCCTTTCTTCTTGAGCAGGTTTCTCCAGGCGATAATCAAGTAGTTTTTATACATACCAAAAGAAGTAGGTTGATAATATTTTTGAAATGGTTTTAGAAACTGGGGTCTGAAATATTTGACCACACTCCACATGAACTTCCATTTCGCTTTGCGTAGAGAATTCTCGAATTCTTTTTCAAAAATCTCCGTGAGGTCTCCTTCGATCTCCTCAATGTAATCTTCACGGCAAAACCAGCGAAGGAAGGCTATTGCTTTTTTGGGCGGGGTCATTAACTGAAAGAGATTTTAGGTATGCGCTTATAGATACTGTTCCTGAGTTCGTACTGTGCATCCAGCATTCGTTTTCCCAGTGCCGTAACGATGTAATACTTTTTGCGTCTGCCACCACGGTCTTCGGTTATTCCTCCAAACCTTGATTTAACAAAGCCCTTGTCTTCCATGCGCTTGAGAACTACATGAACAGCGCTGACATTTAAACTCTTGCCTAGTTCTTCTTCCAGGTTTTCGAGTATAGAAACACCATACGCTTCGTCATGCAGGGCTGCCACCATGAGCAATACCAGTTCCTCAAATTCACCAATAGTTTGTTGCATCATTATTACTATTTACTTAACAAACGTGAAAGTAATCAATTAGTTTCATTTTTGTTAAGTAAATATCTTTTTTTAAAGTGACACGAGAACTTGGTTTCTCCTTCTCAGCAATGTCTCCCGTTTCGGGGACTCTGCGTAACTTTGGCTCAAATCAATTAAACTCAAAGAAACAACTACTCAATCAATGAAAAATTATATTAATGCATCCTTACTGACGCTTGCCTTATTTCTAATAAGCTGTAGCGGTTCTGATGTTTATCAGGGAAAATGGAAAGCCACGGATACCGATGGCAATAAATTAGATATCGATTTCAAACCTAAAAGCTTTACAATTAAAGACACGACTGGAAAAGTGGTAAACTATGAATACACACAGAATTCAGTAAAAATTGAAAACTCAGTAAAGACCTATGGAATACAGTTAAACGATGGAAGGACTTTCGATCTATTTTTTCCAATTGCGAATGATGCAAGTAAAGCAATAATGACAATTGGAAATAATGTTCCTATCTACACCATTAGCAGGACATCGTACATTAAGTATAAAGATTTGTATAAACTGACTAAGTAGGCGTGCTCTTCTCAGTAGTGTCGTTTTACCCCAGGTCGGTGTCACCCACCTGAACCTTTCTAACAAAACAAAATGAAAGCCATTGTCTATACAAAATACGGAACACCCGAAGTCCTTGAATTAAAAGAAGTAGACAAGCCTGTTCCAAACGAAGATGAAGTCTTGATAAAAGTTTATGCAGTTTCGATAAATGATTGGGATTGGGCCCTCCTTCAGGGTGACTTCGTCAATCGCATGATCAATGGTCTATTTAAACCAAAGATAAAAATACTTGGCTCTGACATAGCCGGGCGAATTGAAGCCGTTGGTAAAAACGTAAAGAAGTTTCAACCGGGTGATGAAGTGTATGGAGACCTCAGCGGCAGTTGGGGAGGTTTTGCGGAGTATGTCTGCGCTCGTGAAAATGCATTAGCGCTAAAGCCGGCAGGTATGACCTTCGAGCAAGCAGCGGCAATACCCCAGGCAGCAATGCTGGCGGTTCAGGGTCTTATCGATAAAGGTCAAATTCAAACAGGACAAAAACTTTTAATTAACGGTGCAGGTGGTGGCGTGGGTACCTTTGCGGTGCAGATTGCCAAATTGTATGGAGTTGAAGTGACCGGTGTAGACAGTGCAGAAAAATTGGATATGCTCCGCTCCATAGGCTTTGATCATGTCATTGATTATACGAAAGAAGATTTCACCAAAAATGGAAAAAGGTATGATTTGATTCTTGACGTCAAGACAAATCGTTCGATATTCGATTACACCCATGCATTATCTCCTAATGGAATTTATGTTACCGTGGGAGGTTCCATGGCTCGACTTTTACAGGCTCTAATCCTATGGCCGTGGATTTCGATGACCAGTAAAAAGAGAATAGGTATTGTTGCGCTGAAGCTAAACAAGGATTTAGATTTTATGAATGAGCTTTTCGAATCCGGCAAAGTCAAACCGGTAATAGATGGACCCTATAAATTAGATGAGGTTCCTCGAGTCTTCAGAATTTTTGGTGGAGGAACTCACAAAGGGAAAATGGTAATTTCCCTTTCGGCAGTGTCTCCCGTCTCATAATTTAGCTCCACCAACAAATGACCCGACTCAATTTTGCGCTGTACAGTTCTGTCGCCTACTTTCTATTCTCATTTGCACTGTTATGGATTGCAGAAATTATAAAGGTTGTAAGGTCAGGAGAAGTAAAAACAACTGTTGAAATAATAATGCTGATGATGATATCAGCCTTTTTTCTTTTTGTGGATTCAGTAGTTCGTACTGCAGCTGTCTTCTTATTAAGCCTTGTTCAGCCGAGAGTATTGGCTAATACTTTTACTTCAAAGTCACTTTTAATAGCTGCTTCTGTGGCGGGCATTTTCTCTGCCATCTTAATTCTATCTTTTTCTGGTTTATACAGAAATGATCCATGGGGAGCTCCCGCAAAGTACCAGGCTGTGGAATCCTTTTTGGAAAGAAACGGATTGCTGAGTGGCGTTTATCTTGCGCTGTTCGTTGGGTTTGTATCTGCTTTGCTTATTTGGGTGATAGCAGTGGTGAAATACTTTAGAGCATAAATACAGGCTCAATCACTTTCCTTTTAGTCAAGCATGGTCTCTCCCAGAAGGCGGTGCTGTCACCGATGTTGCATCGTCTCTGAAACAGGAGACAAACAGGAGACGATACTTGTATGCTTATAGTTAAATGGCGCGATTACTACTTTTTGTAGAGCAATTACCAATTTGTTCATGGTCTGTGTTCTGAGCACCTCGTTTGGGCTATTTCTAAAAGTATTTCTTTACCGTATCGTGAAGGGTGTCAACGTTGAGTGGCTTATTCTGAAATTCGGTTACTTCCTTTGTTGCCATGGCCCGTTCCCGATCATGGGTACTTAAGGATGTGGTCAGCATAATAATCACAATTTTTGATTTTAGTTTGGGTTCCAGTTCCTTGTAATGTTCTAAAAAATCAAGCCCGCTCATTCCCGGCATATTAACATCCAGATAGATCACATCCGGTTTAGGGAAAGATTCAGATTGTCCTGGCTCGCCTGATTTGATTAGATAGTCCAGGGCCTCCTGACCGCTGGTAACAATTTGTATTTGATTACAGATATGGGCCTTCTTGATTTTGATTTTGTGAAGTCCATTATCATCTGAGCTATCGTCTACTAAAAGGATGCAGTTGATTTTTTTCATCGGGTTAGTTTCAATCAAATTGACTTGGCTATGGTAAAATAAAAAGTACTTCCCTCTCCGAGTTTCGACTCTACCCAAATTTTTCCATTATGCTGGTTAATAATTTTATTGCATGAGGCCAGGCCAATACCAGTGCCCGGATATTTATTGCTACTGTCAACGCGCTGAAAAATCGTGAATATTTTATCCTTGTATTTCTCCTCGATCCCTATGCCATTGTCTTTAATGGCAAAAAGAAATTCAGTGTCATTTTCCCTTGAACTAATTTCTATTTCATGCAAAATATTTTTCTTCCGGAACTTCATTGCATTGCTGATTAGATTCTGAAACAACCGTTTCAACTCAGTTTCATTGCCAGTCAGTACAGGGAGATGATCGAAATTAATTTTTGTGCCGCTTTCTTTGACGGACGTACTCATACCTACCATCACCTCTTTAATCATTTCATTGCAATCCACCCGCGTCAATTTAATCTGATGCCCGATCTTTGAAAATTCTAAAAGATCCCTGATCAAGTTTTGCATCCTGGCAGTTGCTTTAATAATAACGCTGAGGTGTTGATTTGAATTCTCATCAAGTTTTGCAGCATTTTCTTCGTGCACCAATTCGGCATAGCTGGAAATGGTTCGCAGGGGTTCTTGCAGATCGTGTGAAGCTACGTAAGCGAATTGCTCAAGTTCCTTGTTCGCGCGGGTCAGCTCTTCTGATTTTTGTTTCAAATGTGCAGTGGCTTTGTCTACCTTGAGTTGTAATTCTTTTTGTCTTCTTTTGAGGGAGGTCATACGCAAAGTATAAATAGCACTTAATGCAAATGCAAAAGCAGATCCATAAATCAGGCGAAACCACCAGGTCTTCCACCAGGGTGGACGAATTGTAAATTTATAGTGAAGTTCATTGCTCCAATGCCCTTCACTGTTCACGGCTTTCACTTTAAAAACATAGTCGCCATCTGACAGCGTGCTATATGACGCCTCCGTTCGATCAGTAGTAGAACTCCAGTTTTTATCTGCACCCTCTAGTTTGTATTGATACCTTACTTTCTTGCTTTGCTCCTGAGTGATGCCGATGTAGTTGAAGCTAACGTAGTTATTGTTGTAGGCTAAACTCAATTTCTCTGGCAGATTATACCATCTTGTCAATCCCCCAAATTCAAAATCACTTATTTGTGCGCCATTGCCTAATAGCAGTGTACTGTCTTTTTTTGTTGCGAGGCTTCCCCAATCAATGCCTTCATTGAACAACTCAATATTCGTCAGTTGCATGTTGGGAGGGATGGTATCTTGTTTATCACCTTCAGGATGAAAGGCTGTTAGCCTATCGGTAGTGCCAGTCCAGATTGTTCCGGTCTTGTCTTCAAAAATTGAATTGCGGATGCACCCAATTCCTAAAAATCCGTCATCATACCCAAATGTTTTAAAGTAACTTCTGTGCGCATGATATGGAGTTAGTAAACTGGATGGCGTTAGCTTGCTTAATCCCAACCGCGTACCAAACCAAAGATTTCCACTTCGATCTTCTGCAATACTTAACACAGCATTGCTACTTAATCCCTCTTGTTCGGTGAATGAAGTGAAATACTTTCCGTCATATTTTATGATACCATTGCCATAGGTGGCGAACCAGAGGTTTCCGGCCTGATCTTCTAAAACACTAACGATCACATTGTCGCTTAGCCCTTCCCGTTTTGTAAAGCCAGTAAGGGATTTCCCATCGTATTTGAATATGCCCCCCTCCGTTGCAAACCAAAGATTTCCTTTGCGGTCTTGTAAAATCCTGAAGACGACATTACTGCCTAACCCTTGCTCCTTAGTAATGAGAGTAAATGTTTTTCCATCATATTTTGTAACGCCACCTTTTGTACCAAACCAAAGACTTCCATCTCGATCTTCAACTATACTATAGACTTCATTGGCGCTTAATCCATTTTTTTGATTGAAATGAGTGAAAGATTTTCCGTCAAATTTCGAAACACCATTGCCAATTGTTCCAAACCAAATGTCCCCCTTTCGATCTTGTATTATGGAAGCCACCCGGTTGCCGTTTAATCCTTCTTTGTCGGTATAATTAGTGAAGGAACTTCCGTCATATTTTGATGCGCCTCCTCCGTACGTACCCAACCATAGGTTTCCACTGCGGTCTTCCAAATAGCACCAAACTTTGATATGACCCAATCCTTCTTTGTCGGTGATATGTGTGAATAGTTTTCCATTATACTTTGAAAGACCGCCACCAAATGTTCCCAACCATAGGTTGGAGCTTTTATCCAACAAAATTTCCATGATGATGTTGCTGCTCAAACCTTCTTTCTCTGTGTAGTGAGTAAAGTATTTTCCGTCATACTTCGATAAACCACCACCGTCTGTGCCGAACCACATATCACCGTTGTTGTCTTGTTGAATGGCCGCGATAATGTTATTACTTAACCCAACTTCCTCTGTAAAATGAGTAAAGGATTTTCCATCGTATTTGGAAGCACCTCCACCAACAGTTCCAAACCAGAGATTCCCAGTTCTGTCTTGAAAGATTTCTAAAACATTGTTCTTACTTAGACCTTCGGCTTCGGTGAAATGAGTAAAGGATTTTCCATCGTATTTGGAAACGCCTCCACCATCAGTAGCAAACCAGAGATCTCCGCTTTTGTCTTGTAAAATATTAAAAACAATATTGTTGCTCAGACCTTCTTTTTCAGTAAAATGAGTAAAAGATTTACCGTCATATTTGATAACTCCATCTCCCGCTGTACCAAACCAAATGGTTCCGTTCCGTTCTTGTAAGATGCTGTATATACGATTATCGCTTAAACCTTCTTTTTTGGTAAATCGGGTAAACGATCTTCCATCATACCGTGCGGCTCCTGCTTGAGTACCCAACCAAAGGTTCTCTTGCTTATCTTGAGCAATACTGAAAACAGTATTGTCTGTCAGTCCTTCGGCTTCAGTAAAATGTGTAAAGTACTTGCCGTCATATTTTGATACGCCTCCACCATACGTTCCCAGCCAGATGTTTCCACTGTGGTCTTGCAGTAAACACCTGACCTGGGAATGTTTTAGGCCTTGCAGCTTATTGAAGCTGATGAAATTACAAGGATTTTGATCTTTGATGTACGCATCTTTTGCGGCAACCACTTCGGGTTTGCCGGCCACAAAAGGACTGTCAATAGCCGATACAATTTTGGGGAGTAAGAAAGAGCCTTGTCCAGGGGTGCATACTTTAGGCGTACCGGCTAAAACGATTTTAGGTTTGCCAGCCACATGCACATTGATGTTCGTGGGTGTGATAACAGGTTTACCCACGCGCACTTTGGAAAGCTTGCTTTCACCAATTAAAATCACAGCAGGTGGCGCTACGCTGTTTTTTGGTACTACATAGCCCCTTGCTTCAATAATCTTTGGCCAAATCAGATGCTGTTTTTTTTGCTCCTGTGGCTGACTACAGCTTGATAGAAGTAACAGTAGAATGATTAGGAAGTGGAATCTGTTTTTCATTCGTTGGTGTGCAAGTACGGTTAGTAAAGCGAACCCTCTCGAGCCCCGAGAGCGGACTAGTACTAATAGATTACCAGCCTTAGGAAATCTAATTCCAACTTCATTAAACACGTTTTGGACATAGGGATAACTCCTATAAGATCATAACAATGAGCCAAGGCGGTGTTGCCATTTGCCTCATCTTCAAGGAATCTTAACTTCGCAAAATGACATATAAGGATTTTGCTTCAGAAGCTTGTCGCGAGTTTAAGTTGGTGCATGATGGATTTAAAGAAACGATCAAACTCGGTTCTTACGCTCATTGGTTTTACAATCAGTCCACCGGTTTGTTGAGATTGTACAACAGCGACTCAGACGAAATCTTCTTTAGGTATTTGCCTGTAGGCACGCTTTCGATCAAGAGTAACACATGGATGTGGGCCTGGCACAATGAAACCTCAATCGAACAAAACAAGAATCAAACACTAGTTATTAAAGAATATGGGGAAGCCCATCATTTCTCTAAACTGTCAACAGGCCATTTCGAAGCTGATCAACAAGATGGTTGGGACTTCACCGCGATAACGATGAAAATGTTGGGTGGATTATGTGGCTATCGCGCGGAATATGATGGACTTTATAGCTACATGGTGCTGCTCGAAATAGTTTCTTCAGGCGAAGCTAAGAAGCTGGAAGAAAAACTGATTGAATGCCGCGAGCATGGTAAGATAAGAGCTGCCTTTATTTGTCAGCATTTGAATACTACTACACGTACGGGATTTGAAGAAGCGTTTGAAACTTACCCTGGCATGCCCCTCGAAGAGGACGAAGACCTGCAAGCATGGTGCGATGAATGCGAAAAAGAGAGATTAAAGACAGACGGCTGGAATGACGAATCGATGGAATTCGCCAAAATCAAATTGGTGTGCGAACGCTGCTACTTTAACATAAAGGAATTCAATTTAAAGAGTGGTTTAGCTTAACCACTATCCCAAAAGCATATCGTCACTGAAACAGGAGACGATACTTGACTAAAATACTTTAGATCATAAATACAGACTCACCAGAGTCCCAAGCGAGACTCTGGCGAGAAATAAGACAGAGCTTGATTACCTACTTTGGCTCAATTTTTAATATTTGAACTCGAGCACATGCGCCTTTCTCTTCAACGCTGGCCTTGAAATAATAAATCCCTGTTACTTTACTGTTGAACGTATAGCTCACTCCTAAATCAGTCTCTTCTTTGGCGATCATTTGTGTCATCGGTTTGTAGTCTGCATTCAACAGCTCGAAATGCACGCCTTCCTTTTTCCCATCTGCCCTCTCCAAGAGGATTCTATAACTGCTACCCTTCGTAAACACATAAGTTCTTTCGGACTCCTCTGAGCTGATGGAGAACTCCTTTAGATGAGTTAAATTCTTATTCAGACGTTTTGATTTTTGCAACAAGATTAAATCACAAGGCTGCGGCTTTTTATCAAGGTACGACAGTTGCAAAATTGCACAGCCATTGAACGATTGATTTGCATAAATGATGATGTGATAAATACCCGTGGCAGGACATTCGAACGTCATCAATTTACCGTCACCAGTGTTTGCTGGTTGCATCAGTTTTGTCCAATCCACTCCGTCAGCGTTCAACAAGCTAAACTGCACTTTCTCTTCACTGGCCTGCGAGTGTTCCAAATAAAAACCGTACACTTTTTCAGAAGTTAAAACATACGTGTATTCCACAGAAAAAGGAACGCCCTCTACTTTTTTCACCGTAGCTGGAAACCTTTTTAACAAGCTATACGGAGGAAACGTCTGGCTTAACTTTTCGTAAAGTTCCGGATCGCACTGCGCGCGACTACAATTGGAGATTGCTATAAGGGCGATGATGAATGTGAATTTCAGTTTCATAGATTAAGAATTTTTGTTTTTGAGTAAATAGTATTTTTGGTTTTTGCTTTCGATCCGTGCGTTGAACTTGACCAGCAATTGACCGATGAGTTTTTTTGAACTGTAGTCTTCGAAAACCTCAGAGATCATCTGATAGCGCAATTCTTTTTCAGGAATGGAGATACTAATGCCTTGATCTTTAGCGGCAAGCTCAACTACTCGGCCTATTGGCGTTTGGTCAAATGCATATCGGCCCGTGATCCAGGAGTCAAAATTGATGTTGGTGCTAATCTCGATTGATAAAATCCCGTAGTCATCCACGGACACGACCTCTTGGCCAGTCTCTGCCTGAACGGTCAGCCCATTTTTTCTTCTGTCGCTAAAACTTGCCGATCCTTCTGAGATGGTAGCCGTTTTCTCCGCTTTGTTTTTAAAACTTTCGATATTGAATTCTCCATCCTGAGCAACGAGTTCTACAGAGTCGTAAACAATTTTAAATGAGAGCTGCCCAGCTTTCTTGATTTTAAAAAATGCTTCTCCTTCTACCTCGACCTCTCTTCTTTGAGCAAAATCTTTTTTGTGATAACGGATCTGCGAGCTGCCATTCAGCCAGACTTTGGTACTGTCCGGCAATGTAATCTCCTTCATTTCTCCCGCTAGCGTTTTGATTTCCGTATTTTCATTCTGCATGCTTTGGTATAAATAGATTGCTATCGAGCTGCCGAATACTACAGATGCTGCAATGCGCCATAGGTTTTGGGTCCAGACTTTCTTTTCCCTAACCTCGAATGCAGGAATATTTTTTTTCACCTCCGACAAATTCTTTGCCCATCGACTTTTTCCGGCATAGGTCTCGATCAGTTGCTGAAACAATTTCAAATGGGCGGGGTTCTCATCGATCCAGTCCCAAAGCTGCTGATCCTCTTCGGCAGAAGTTTCCCCCGACAAATGTTTGCTGATCAGCGTATATAATGTTTGATCTTCCATGTTTCATTGTATAGACACCTCGGGATATCATTCCCCCAAGTTGTCTAGCATTAAAGTGAGCGATTCTTTTAATTTTTTTAAGGCAATGCCCATTTGATTTTCAACCGTCTTTTCGGACAACGATAATTTTTCGCTGATTTGTTTATAGGTCATTCCGTTCATTCTTTTCAATACGAATATTTCTTTGCACCGGTCTGGCAGGAGTGCGATGGCCTCATGCAGCGATTCAATTCCCAATTCAGGTTTTCTTTCTTCTTCTACCGGGGCATCGGCCTGCTGATAAAGCACGATGGTCTTCTTTTGGTCGCGCACATGGTTTAATGCCCTGTTCTTGACCGCCTGGTATAAATAGGAAGTCAGGTTTTTAATAGTAAGATCCTCGCGTTTCTCCCAGAGTTTAATGAAGACGATTTGAACAATCTCTTTGGCATGGTCTTCATCCTTGCAAAACACATAAGCATATTGACAAAGGGGAGTGAAGTAAGTATTGAAAGCTTCAGAAAAGTATGGCTTATCGATTTTCAATTTCTGGTTATTATTTTCATGGAGACACAAAAGAAGCAAAATCCCCCATGCCCCCACTTGAAAATAGTTGTGGCAGTTTCAATTTGCCTGGACGGTACTTGCCTGTCTGGTTGGCGAGTTTAAAAATTAGCAACCCTTAAACTGGAAATGGCCGGGTTCTCACGTCTAGTGTCTAACATCTAAATGACTCACTGGACTGGGGGTATTCTTTTTGCATGGTGTAGAGTTTTTCTCGCAACCCTTCTTCATCCATTATTTTTTAAAGTAGCTTAGGGAGAGTACCCTTGATCCCATTAACCATCATTTCCGATTATGAAAAAAATTCAAACAATTATTTTAGCGTGCTTTGTATTGACAGGCTTGTTATCATTTGGTTTGCTCGACACTGGAAAGGAACTGAAACAAGATTTAGTATTAGATTCCCTGGAAGAAGACCGTGCAAAATACTTAAAGCAAGTGCGGGAGTCGATCAAAGGAAGGGGCAAGAAAGCAAGCGATTCGGTATTCAAGAACATCAAGATTCTTAAAGGTATGCCTGCCGGCAGATTACTTGCCATAATGGATATTGGCTATAGTCAGTCTTTGGGTGTAAGCTGCGGTCATTGTCATAACACCGACCATTGGGAGTCGGATGAGAAACCTCAAAAGCAAGTGGCGAGAGAAATGAGTTTGATGCTCAATTCAATTAAGGAGCGATTGAAAACCATAAAAGGGTTAAAGTCAGAAAACCCGATTATAAATTGCACCACCTGTCACCAGGGCTCAGTCAAACCACTGCTTGACTTAAAGAAGTAGACAGATATTAAGTCGGTGTTAGTGTTGTGATAGAGTGAATTATCTCTTCTTAGTAACTGCTCTAACCAAGAACAAAATAATGACGGCCCCGATTGCACTGGTGAAAATAGTGCCTAGTATATCATGGCCAAGATTGATGCCGAGACGACCAAGCAGCCAATATCCCAGCCATCCTCCAAGCACACCAACAACGATGTTGCCAAACAGCCCAAGTCCACTGCCTTTGAAAATCATACCTGCAAGCCAACCTGCTGCACCACCGACTAATACGACTGCTAACAGTTCCATAAGATCTAAATTTGGTTTCATCTTGAGTACAACCTGTACGCTTACCTAGTTCAACGTATTTGACAATACAATGACAACCGGTAAACCCGATTCGGATTTGAAGAGCCACTTTTGCCGATGAACCGTTGAGGACAGCGGTTGAAATTATTAAACTATTCTCGGTAATGGGTCTGAGAATCCGAAGCGAAACTCCTTCAAGAAATGAGACCCCAAATTCCTATTTTTGTTTAAATCAAATCCAACTGTGCCAGGCATTGAAAAAATTCAAGTTTCAGGGAAGGAGATCATCTCCATCGATTTTACCGGCTGCAAGTCCGAGCAAATGATCTCCATATTCAATGAGGCTAAAGTATTGGTAAGTAAAAATGAAAACTGCCTGGTGTTAACCAATTTCGAGCGCACCTACATCACCGCCTCCTTCTTACATCATGTAGAAAAAGAAATACTGGAAATAAAACATCTTATCAAAAAGGATGCATTCATTGGAATGTCCCTTCCTCAACGGATGATTCTCATGGGGTTTAAATTATTCTTAGGTAGAAAGGAATTTCTCCCCTTCAATAACCGACAAGAGGCCATCGCCTATTTAATAAATGAGGAGACATCATAAGTAAATAGGAAAGGCCTGTCTCCAGAGTTATATACTTGGGTCGCCCAATCAACAATCTTTTTTGTTCACCACAATTCAGACCGAGAAAATAAAATTTGAAATGGCATTACTCGAAAAACATCTTTTCATAAAAAAATCCAAATTGCCCAATGCTGGGAAAGGACTCTTCACGAAAAAAGAAATTCCTAAAGGCAGTCGAATAGTTGAATATAAAGGCAAGCTGCGAGCGTGGAAAGAAGTGAAGCACTTGGATGGCCATAATGCCTACCTGATGTACATCAGCAGGAATGCGGTAATTGATGCACTGCCTGCTATTCGCACCCTTGGCCGTTACGCTAATGATGCGAATGGTTTTGGAAAGGTGCTAGGGCTAAAAAATAATTGTGAATACGTGAGCGAAGGAAAGAAATGCTATATCGAATCGGTGCGATCGATTGAGAAAGGTGAGGAGATTTTGGTAGGCTATGGCAAGGAATTTTGGAAGTTGCAACGGAAGATTCAAGCAGCCAAAGCAAGTTAGCTGCGAAGTGAGCCCATAGTTTTGTAACTTTTGTTGCTTCATCCAAACCTAAACATGAATCAATTTAACTTCCCTGATCAGATCAGCGGATTTTCCAGAGTAGAATACCTAAGCATTTTCATAGCCTTATTGTATGCATTTGCAATAGCTGAATTCTTTATCGGGTGGGGGAAGATGCTGCGCCTGAAAGATCAAATGGTCTTTAGTATGCATCACCTGGTATGGTCTTTTATTTTCTTCTGGGGATCGATTCTGAATTGGTATGGACTTTGGCAACGCATTCCATTTATTGACCGTGGATTTCTTTATTTTGTTCTGCTCTTGTTACCTATTCTGCTTTTCTTTTTCAGTACCATTTTTTTGTTCCCTGACTTTGATAAGATCCGTGACCTGAAAGTTTATTACGAGAAAAATAAGAAAACCATCATTCTTCTTTTTTCCGTTACGTTATTCATTAATGTCCTGATTGGAATTATTCTGAATGAATTTGCCTTGCTCTCCCCAGTCAATATCATTCGCACTGTTATATCCTTTCTTGGCATCGCGGCTGCAGCTCTTAACTTGAAACGACTTCAGGATGTGCTTGTCTACATTTTTTTCATCAGCATTATAATGGGAACGTTTATTTTAAGTGTAGACGTCAGCCCGAAATGAAATGGAGTTTTTGTAATTTTTTTTACTAATCACTTAATCAAATACTTCACAAAATGCATTGACCTTTGTTCATAGCCTTTATGCAAATAGTATTCATGCGATTCTTTTCTCTTTAGATTACTGGTGAGCTCTACTCTAAGACATTCTTTTTGTTGAAAGAAATTCTCGGCATCCGTTAGCAGTTCCGAACCCAGCCCTTTACCACGATATGCTTCGTCAATGCAAAAAGCTACAATGCGGCCAATGGGCTTGGGATGATGAAACGCGTGATACCAATGCAATGCAATAAACCCGATACACCGATGATCTAATTCACCCACCACCAAATGGTAGGCATCTTGTTGGCATAAATGAATTCGTCTCAAACTTTCTTCAATAGATGCCGGGTATCCTAATTGTGCTAATAGCTGAGATAAATCAGGCGCATCTCTATCTTCTGCCATTCGAATGATCATATGCTGTGATTTTAATTCTGATTAACTTTAAACGTTAAAGCGATATTATTGAAATCAAAAGTTATGAAAACGCTACTACTCATTCTAATGCTGGCTCCGTCCATACTGCTTGCCCAACAAAAGCAAGTGCTCACTGTGCAAGAATTTAGAACAAAATTGAGTGACAAGTCTGCAATGCTTATCGATGTGAGAACTAACGATGAATTCAACGAAGGTCACATCAACAAGGCCGTGAATAAAAACGTATTTGATAAAGACTTCGATGCCTATTGTACCGGGCTGGATAAGGGCAAAACTTATTTTGTTTATTGCCTGGCAGGCAAACGCAGCCACACTGCCGCAGAGACTATGCGCAAAAAGGGATTGACGGTATTTGAACTGGAAGGCGGCATCGAAAATTGGAGTGAAGCGAAACTGCCGGTGGTAAAATAAATTTTAATCAGAGCGGGTGACGGGTTGCAACTTCGATCACCGGTAATAAAATACTTGAAGACGCTGTTTCAACATTCTTCATCACTATAAACTCTGATTCCAAACAAAGTGTAAAGCAAATCATAATTTTAACGAAACGATAAACGGTGGCCCGTGTACAAGCTTTGCGGATTTCTGGTAAGGAGATAATCTCCGTTGATTACAGCGGCTGCAAGCCAGCAGAGATGATAGCCGTATTTGATGAGGCAAAGGAAATAGTTGTAAGGAAAAATGAAGAATGTTTATTGTTAGGCAATTTCGAACGTTGCTACATCACTCCCTCATTTGTGCGCCATGCCGAGCGAGAAATGTTACCCTTAAAACATCTGATCAAGAAGAATGCGTTCATTGGCATGACTTTCCCACAGCAAATGATTCTTAAAGGGTTTCGATTATTTATGGACAGACATGATTATCTCGCTTTTGACAATCAGCAAGACGCAATTAAGTATTTGACGAGTACGGATATATAAATGCGCCTATGAATTGGAACTGGAGTGATGCATGGCTTTTAATGTCAATCCATTCGGATGATAAAAAAGGAACAGACCTTAGGGGAATAATTTCTACAGGCGATTACATCAATCATTCCATTTTCAATTTGGATGAATTGAAAAACGGACTTGAAAAACTAATCGCCATAGATTACGTGCACATTGATGACAATAGATATTTTACCACTAAGACATTTGCTCGTGATTATAAAAAACTGAAGACTTACCCCAAAGCCATGTTGAAAGCGGTCGATCAACTTCACGAGCTTCTGAAAACGAAAACGATTGAGGATAGTAAGTTGAAACCCCTCGGTGACAATATCATCAGCGAAAGCATTTTGAAAAAAACCTATGAAGAATACATGAAGGGATTCTAGAAGAATTATTAGTCATAAATCCACTCAGTGACTTTACTATAAAAAAGCTAATTTGTTCCATGTCTTACAATCAACTTCTCGACTCTTGGTTTGATTACCCGCTGATATCTTACGGCATTCCTCTTCTGATTTTTGTTCTGATGGTTGTTTTCAGAGACAAACTCAGTCAGGGCAAGGAGTATAGTTGGTCAATTGTGAATGCGTATTACGCAATACCGGTACTCATGATTTTTACTGTAGCAATTTTTAATCCCATGTACCTTGGCTTTGGTAGCCCAGTTGGCGTAGCCGAAGTACGATATGAGAATGGCGAGTTGTATGTACTCGATTATATCGGAACAGCGGGAAGCCGGTATGCGAGTGGAGAACCTTGTTACCGGATTCATGTGCTTGATCCAAGCACCGGATCTAAGAAGATCAGGTTTCGTGTAGGGTACGATGCTCAACTTATCGGGGTGCGCTCAGATACAATTGCTGTAGCTCATTATGGTGATGTGGGGTATTACTCAACGAAAACAGGGAAGTTGCTCGTTACGTATTCTACAGAAACATTGCCGAAACTTTTCTCTCAACTTTCGTCTGGAGTAGATCGCTTTATGTGGGGCGATGGAAGGAACATTATGGAAGTAAGTTCGCTTGATGGAAAGGAATGGAATTTATATACGAAGACCAGGCAGCTGGTTCCGGTAAGAAAGGATTCGGAAAAAGAAAACTATATACCAACAGGTCGATTGTTCATTAAAGAAAATGATATTTTGAAAGATAACCGGCCTTTTGGTTCTGATTTCATCGAGATGACTGGGAAAGATGGCACTCCGAATCTGAAATATATTTTCAATGCCGGAGATTCTTTGCTGAATGCTGAATTAATTTTTTTGGATGGACATCCCGTTGCGCTGAGCAACAAAGAACAATCGTTTCTTATCCTGCATTATGAAACGCTGAAGAAGGAAAAATCTATTCTTACGTCCATGTCTTTCACAGGGGCTAAATTGTGGGAACTAAAGCAATCAGAACTTTATCCTTTTTTTAATTTTAGAACGGACGAAGGCCCGTGCATAGGAAACGATTCCAATAGTGACGCAGCATTTTTTAATCTGGGAGGTGACGTGTTTTCAGTAAGGATGAAAGACGGCAAAATTTTATGGAGACAAAAACTTTAATGATTAACAACAGAGTAATTAAGGTCGGTAATGTCACCATAGTCGTTAACTTAAGGTAAAGAGAGAGTTTAATATTTGGTAGTTAGTG
>CBRFFM010000035.1:0-16628 GCA_967789005.1 uncultured bacterium
TCCTCAGTCAACGTGGACTCGGTCACATCAAAGAGACGGTTAAGCATGTCAAGCGAAATAAAGGCGCTGACATCGATGTGTATCAATTCAAAAAATTTAAAGAAGACGAAAAGATCAAAGACCTGATGCGCCACAGCAAGGCGATGGGTTGCTTTTATGTGGAGTCGCCCGCTACACGCATGCTGCTGGGGAAATTAAGATGTGATGATTACCTCACGTTGGTGGCTGCGAGTTCGATCATTCGCCCGGGCGTTGCGAGTTCGGGAATGATGAAGGCATACATCGAACGATTTCATGCGGTGCGCGAGGGAAGAACCTATGAATCCATTCACCCAAAGATGGATGAGATCATGAAAGATACTTATGGTGTAATGGTTTATCAGGAAGATGTGATTCGAGTAGCGCATTATTTTGCTGGACTTTCACTTACCGAGGCCGATGTACTGCGTAGAGGAATGAGCGGCAAGTATCGCTCGCGCGAAGAATTTCAACGCGTGAAGGAAAGATTCTTTGAAGGCTGCCGAGAAAGAAAGTATGATCAGAAGGTGACCGATCGCGTGTGGTTCGAAATTGAAAGCTTCGCAGGCTATTCTTTTGCCAAAGGCCACTCAGCGAGTTATGCTGTAGAAAGTTATCAAAGCCTTTATCTGAAAGCGTATCATCCTTTGGAATTCATGGTGGGCGTGATCAACAACTTTGGGGGCTTCTATCGCACCGAATTTTATTTCCATGAAGCACGAATGAACGGAGCGCAGATCGAATTGCCATGCGTGAACAAAAGCGATTATCTCACTACGATTTATGGAAATCAGATTTACATCGGCTTTGTTCACTTAAAGAGCCTCGAATCAAAAGTTGGTCAGCAGATTGTAGCCGAACGGAATCAGAATGGCGAGTTCAAGAGCCTCAACAATTTTCTCAGCCGTGTTCCTCTTGGCCTGGAGCAGATGCGTATTTTAATTCGCATCGGTGCATTTCGTTTTACCGGGAAAGACAAGCAGCGTTTACTTTGGGAGTCAATGCTTTTTTTCAGTGAAGTAAAAGTACGCATTCCCACCACAGCTCATTTGTTTGAAGATACCGAGCCCACGGAATACCCGATGCCTGCCCTCGAACGAAATGATATTGAAGATGCCTTCGATGAAATCGAATTGCTTGGTTTTTCGGTGTGCGATCCTTTTCAATTGCTAGCCACCAAAGATTATGGCGATACCAAAGCCGTAGAGTTGATGGATAAAATAAAAGCCAATGTCACTATAGTCGGCTACTTGGTCACAACTAAAGACGCGCGCACGAAAAGTGGACAATCCATGCACTTCGGTACTTTTTACGACAGTGAAGGACAAATTTTTGACACGGTGCATTTCCCCAATATCGCTTCAAGATTTCCATTCCGTGGAAGAGGCTTTTATGAAATCAAGGGGAGGGTGGTGGAGGACTTCGGTGTAGCAATGATCGAAGTAAACTGGATGGACAAGCTGGCGCTGATTAATAAAAGACAGTTGCCTGCGGAGAGTTTTAGAGAGTGAAAGATTTAGAAAGCGATAGGCATAAAAAAAGCCAGCCTAAGCCAGCTTTTAATCTTTTGAAGTGGTGACGGAGGGAATTGAACCCCCGACACAAGGATTTTCAGTCCTTTGCTCTACCAACTGAGCTACGTCACCGGAGAAAAACAGCCACTTTTTGTCAAAGCGGGATGCAAAAGTAAAACAATTCGCATAAATAGAAAATTTTTTGACAGAAGCTGTAAACTAGGCCCCTAACTGAATAATTCCGCACTGAATTCCTATTTTTGGTGCATGGCTATTCTTCAGCAAATCCTTTTCGTCATTACCCTTGGCGCAGCCGGTTATTTTATTCGAAAACGCGTATTGCGCATTCGCGATAACATTGGGCTAGGTAAAAATCATGACATCAAAGACCGCAAAAACGAGCGTCTTAATAATATGCTTCTCATTGCTTTTGGTCAAAAGAAGATGTTCAAGCGCCCTTTGCCTGCTGTCCTTCATTTTTTGATTTACATCGGCTTTTTAGTCATCAATCTTGAAGTACTTGAATTTATCATTGACGGAATAGCTGGCACGCACCGCATTTTCGCCCCGTATTTGGGTGGACTATATAATGTAGCAATGAATATTTTCGAATTTCTTGCTGTGGGTGTGTTGATCGCCTGCCTAGCTTTTCTGATCCGAAGAAATATTGTGAAAGTACCTCGCTTTTGGTCTGCTGAAATGACTTCATGGCCGAGATTGGATGCTAATCTCATTCTCTGCACAGAAATTATTTTGATGATTGCCATTCTCACGATGAACGCGAGTGATCAGATTCTGCAAACGCGTACGGATCATTACATTTCAACTGGATCACTGTTTTTCAGTTCTAACCTCACCTCAACACTTCAGAACTTCAGCACGTCAGCGCTTATTATTATTGAGCGCTTCTGCTGGTGGTTTCACATCATTGGCATTTTGGGGTTCACCATTTATGTTACTTATTCTAAGCACCTCCATATTTTCTTAGCGTTTCCTAACACCTACTATGCGAAGCTTGAAGTCAAAGGTCATATCAACAATATGCCTGTGGTGACCAACGAGGTGAAATCGATGTTAGGTCTTGCACCTGCACCAACGGCTCCTGCTGAACCGGGAAGATTCGGAGCCAAAGACATAAATGATCTAAGCTGGAATAATTTGATGGCGGCATATTCTTGCACGGAGTGTGGCCGTTGCACAAGTGAATGCCCTGCGAACCTGACGGGCAAGAAACTTTCGCCTCGTAAAATTATGATGGACACCCGCGATCGCATGGAAGACGTTGGTCGCAGTCTTGAGAAGGGTGGCCTTGGTTTGAATGACGGAAAGACTTTGCTTAACGATTACATCACCAAAGAAGAAATCAATGCTTGCACCAGTTGTAATGCGTGTGTTGAAGCTTGCCCCGTGATGATCAATCCGCTGGAAATTATTTTGGAGTTGCGCAGGTATGTGGCCATGGAAGAAAGCGGATCCCCGGCTTCGTGGAATTCGATGTTCCAAAATATTGAAACGAGTTTCGCTCCCTGGAAATTTGCTCCAAGTGATCGATTTAACTGGTCAAAGGATTAATCGAAATGAAGACTCTTTTTGAAAAAGGGGTAGCGTCAGAAATGATTGACCGCGTAGAGAAAATTTCACCGCAGTCATCAAGGCAATGGGGTAAAATGGATGTGGCCCAGATGCTTGCTCATTGTGGCAACGGTTTGGAAATGGCGATGGGCGTAATCAATCCGAAAAGAATATTTATTGGTCGGATAATCGGCCCGATGTTTAAAAGCAAGTACACAGACGAAAAGCCATTTGATCATAGCAGTCCGACAAGTTCGGAAATAGAAGTAAAGGAGCAGCGTAACTTCGATGCTGAGAAACAAAGGCTGCTTTCATTGGTAAAAAAGTTTTCTGAAGGAGGTGAGCCGATAGCTAAGCAACCGATTCATCCTTTTTTTGGAAAGATGTCGCCACAAGAGTGGGGCATAGGCATGTACAAACATTTGGATCATCACCTTCGTCAATTTGGAGGATAAAATTATGACTACACCAACCATGGCCGAAATGGCCTCGAAAGGAGAAAGCCCCGAAGTTTTATTTTGGGTAGGCTGTGCCGGTTCGTTTGACGATCGCGCCAAGCGTGTGACGAAAGCCTTTGTAAAAATCCTGAATGCCACGCAAACAAAATTCGCGGTGCTCGGCACGGAAGAAACTTGCACAGGTGACCCCGCACGTAGAGCCGGCAATGAATTCCTATTTCAGATGCAAGCCATGAGCAATATTCAAGTGCTGAATGGCTATGGGGTGAAAAAAATTGTAACGGCTTGCCCGCATTGTTTCAATACGTTGAAGAATGAATACCCTGAGCTTGGCGGAAATTATGAAGTGATTCATCATTCCACATTTTTACAGCAACTGATTAATGAAGGCAAAATAAAATTGAATGGAGGAGGCTCCTTCAAAGGAAAGAAAATCACCTATCACGATTCGTGTTATCTCGGCAGAGCTAATAATATTTATGAAGCACCACGCGAAGTACTTCAAGCATTGGATGCAGATTTAGTTGAAATGAAACGCTGCCGTACTACTGGGCTCTGTTGTGGAGCGGGAGGAGCACAGATGTTTAAGGAACCTGAAAAAGGAAAGAGTGATATTAACGTTTCACGCTCTGAAGAAGCACTGGCAACTGGTGCCACAACCATTGCCGTGGCTTGCCCCTTCTGTATGACCATGATGACCGATGGGGTGAAAAACAAAGAGAAGGAGAACGAAGTAAAAGTGAAGGATTTGGCCGAGCTGATCGCGGAGTCTCTTTAAGCTCAATGGAATTTTATATCCTGTGGTTTTGTTTCTTATTGTGCGTTTGATTTTTGTGATTCGAAATTTGAGTTTTTAAAGATGTACATCCCATTCGATCAATTACCACCCGACTCAAGAGTTTGGATCTACCAGGCTGATAGATCATTTTCTGAGGCTGAGGAAAAAATCATCTCCGATTCTTTGAAAGATTTCTGCTCTCAATGGGCCGCACATGGAACTCAGTTAGAGACATCTTTCGTCATCATGCACAATCTGTTCCTGGTGTTGTCAGTGAATGAAAATGCCTATGGGGCATCGGGGTGCTCAATAGATGGATCTGTTCGTGTTTTAAAGGAGCTCAGTCAGCAATTCAATATTGATTTTTTCAACCGGACTAAAATTGCCTTTCTGGTGGAAGGCGAGATCAAGCTTTTTTCAATGCACGAGTTGTCCCTTCTCTTCAAATCGGGTACCCTTTCCGGACATACTATTACTTTCAATAATCTGGCGCCCGATAAAAGTACCTTCGAAAAAGCCTGGAAAATTTCAGCCGAAAGCACATGGCTTGTAAAATATTTGCCTAAAACCACGTTATCTGTTTAGCGCATTTATTTCGTAGTTTTACCACAATCGTGACGTTGCATTCTATGCCAATTAAATCTTCGTTTGTCCTCATCCTTTTAGCTCTGATGTTTTCGTGCAGCCCAGAAAAGAAGGCGCAGAAAGCATTCAAATCGGGCAAGTACGAAAGAACTATTGAACTCTATAAAGGAGTACTCAACCGACAACCCAATAATCCTAAGGCTAATTATTTCGTAGCCGAATCTTACAGACTTTCCAATCGGATTAAAGATGCCGAACCTTATTATGCTAAAACAAAGGGCCGGGGATCCAAAAAAGATTCGGTGAGTTTATACTATGCAAAATCACTTCAGGCGAATGCCAAGTATGATGAGGCGAAAAAAGAATTGGAAGAATTAGTCGCTTCAGCCACCGACAATGAAAAGTTGAAAGATCGTGCACAAAAGGAAGTTCAAGGTTTGGATTACATCGCAAGACTAACAGAAAAGAAAAACTACTATACGGTAAAAAATCTTGATGCTGTCAATACTCCATTTGCAGACTATGGCCCTGCTTATTCTAACAGCGAATTATATTTTGCCTCTTCTCGTGCCAATTCAAAAATCTATGAAGCTTCCGGCACCCCCTTTACAGATATTTATCAAGTCGACACAAAAGGAGCAAATGTTGATGTCGGTACATTGAAAGCACTTCCTGATGGAATTAATATCAGCGATGTGAATACGGGTTCGCTTACATTTTCTGCGGACGGCAAGTTGATGATTTTTGCACGCGGAAATACGGGCAAGAAAAAAGGAGGCAAAGACGTTGATCTTTTTTTATCGCGATTTAGAAATGGAGCGTGGACAGCTGCAGTTCCGATAAACATTAACACACCGGATTATTGGGAATCGACCCCTTCCTTAAGCCCTGATGGGAGAACGCTATATTTTTCATCGAATAGAAAAGGTGGTTATGGCGGGTTGGATGTGTACTCAGCCCAAATGGACAGCCGAGGGCGTTTTGGTAGAGTAAAAAATCTTGGTCCGGATGTTAACACGGCAGGTGATGAGCTTTTTCCATACATGGCTGAAAGTGGAAAACTTTATTTTTCTTCCGATGGCCACCCAGGCTACGGTATGCTGGATTTGTTTGTGTTGAATCGAGTGAATGGCAAAAACTCAATAGATAACCTAGGGCCAACCATGAACTCAACAAGCGATGATTTTGGGATGTTTTTGTTCAAACCCGATCGTGGATTTTTTACTTCCAACCGTGAAGGGGGAAAAGGTGATGATGATATTTATACCTTCAAGAATGACGACCCTAATCTGAAAGTGGTCAATTATACTCTGGAAGGGATAACCTATTCAGTTCGAAAGGACAGTACCCGTGAAATTTTACCTGACACTAAGATCTCATTGCTAGCTCAAGATGGTGACGTAATGCAAGATTACACCACAGGCAACGATGGAAAGTTCATTTTCCGTGTTTTTGAAAATGAAAATTACTTTTTGTTGGGCGAACGGGATGGGTACATCACCAAGCGCCAGCCCTTTACTATGATGGGGAAATCAGTTCCTCATGAATCGCTTAAAGATTTGGTCACTAACATTACAGTTGATACTGTTTTTACTCTTGATCGTAAAGCGAAGAACATTTTTTTCAGACTCAACAACATTTACTTTGAGTACGACAAAGCAGATATCAATCGCGATGCAGCTCACGAGCTAGACAAACTTGTTCAATTGCTCAATGATAACCCTGAAATAAAAATCGAAATGGGTTCACATACCGACAGTGTTGCTTCAGATTCTTACAATCTTGAACTTTCGCAACGCAGGGCCGAAAGCACTGTGAACTATCTTATTCGGAAAGGAATTGACCCTAAGCGACTGGAGGCGAAAGGATACGGTGAAAGCAAGCCCATTGCTAGAAACTCGAATCCTGATGGAACGGACAATCCTAAAGGCCGCGATAGAAACAGGCGCACAGAATTCAGGATTCTGGAAATTGGTCCTAACGTGAAAAGGACGGACGAATTTGATGAAGACAAGTACTTCAAAGATGATAAAGACAATAAGGACAATTAGATTCTCTTAATGGAGTCTTAATCTTTTCTTAAATAATTCTTCAAATCTGAGTTTTAGAGGATATAGTTTTCTCAGGCGTGAGACAACGCCTGTCTACTTTGCAATAGCTTAACAGTTAGGCAAACTGCAGGTTCTGTGAACTTTTGTTTTGCCTCAACGCCTTGCGGATTTCTTTCATGGCTTCCTTCTTGAAACTCTTTTGGCCAACAGAGGAGTTGCTTTGAAGAACACCCTTGATGTAATCAAGGACGTTTTCCATCTGCAACTGATCCATCGCATCTAAGCTTTGGAGGATCGCCAGTTTTGGTGAATGTTTCATTTTCGTAGTGGTTAGTACAAATTACGAAAATTAGACCACTGTTGTTCAAGTATTAGAGGGTGAATTCACGCAAAAACAACACTCAAGTAATATTTCCTTCAAATGGTCATAAAAAATGCCCCTGTTTTAGGGGCATAAAAGCTCTTTGAGGCGCTTTAAAGTTTAACTGTGTTCTTGCAGGCCTTGCGCGTAATGAAGAATGTTTTTGACTGCTGAGTCAGAAGGCTGCAACTGGGCGTTATCTAATTCCTTTTTTAAAGCCGCCATTTCGTTGTATTGGCGTTGCAGTTCGCTGTCACAAAGCAGGGCCTTGTCAATTTCCTTCGTCTCCTCTGGAGAGGTCTCTTGGTACAGGCGCCTCATCAAATCGTGTTGGGTAAAAATTTTTATCATAGGCATTGTTATAGTTGGTAGTAACCATTTTTTTGCGAAGGTTGATTAACGCATAGCGCATCCGCCCCAAAGCCGTATTGATGCTCACCCCTGTGCGGTCGGCAATCTCTTGAAAACTCATTTGCAGATAGTTTCGCATGATCAATACTTCTTTTTGCTCATCAGGCAACTCTTTGATCAACGCGCGCAGCCTCGTCTTAGTATCTTGTTTTAATTGAATTGTTTCAAAAGAATCTTCTGAAAATTGAAGCGAGTCAAAAATGCGGCTTCCGTCTTCCAAAGTAATTTCTGGATGCCTCCTATTACTTCTAAAGTGGTCAATAGCCAAATTGTGAGCAATCCGGCTTAACCAAGGCAAAAATTTGCCTTCCTCGTTATAGCGACCACTTTTGATCACATTTACTGCCTTGATAAAAGTATCTTGAAGTAAATCTTCGGCTGTGTACCTGTCTTTTACAATTAAATAAATGGATGTGTAAATCCGCGACTTGTGCCTATGAAGCAACATTTCAAAAGCTTCTTCGCTTCCGCCTTGATAGAGCAACACCAACTGACTGTCGCTGCACTGATTATCGATCATTCTAATTCGGGGTTTTAGGTGAAGTAGAAGTCCTGATCGATAGCGTTTGGGGTTAGTTTTTTGTTGTTTGGAATTGAAAAGTAGGAATATTTCTGGCAACGCCAAAAAAAATTTTTGAAAAATCTTGCCTACTCTGTCAATCCTTCGCTATTTGAGCCGTTTTTATTTTGGATCCCAAGAAATGGCAGCAGCGAAAAAAAGAGTAATCAAAAGTCTCGAGAATTTATCAGAAGATCTGCGTGATCTGATGCACGATCAATATCCGAATGGGTATGAAGCAAGCATCACTCGAATCTCAAATGCAAAGAATGAACCGATTTTTGTTTTCCCTTTGGAAACAGAAGATTCTGTTTACCTGGTAAAAGTGCCTGCTACTAAAAACAGCGATGGTGGTTATGATGTGGAGTCGGGTAAGCGTCAGGAATTTGATGAAGCTGAGAGTGGAGAAGGTGGAGGAGCAGATTTCAACAATACTGAAGAGTTTGATAACGACAGCAACTTTGAAGGCGATGAAGAAGAGGAGAGCGGAAAAGGCGGGCAGGAAGCAAGCTATGATCCCGACTTTGACAATTAATTGCCAGTTTATTCCTAAGAACCAGTAGTATTGAGGCTAACGGCTTAATCTTCAAACTTTATTTCAGATTTTTTGTTTCGTGCATAGTACCGTATTTTTGCGGCTACTTTTTCAAAACCCTCATTTAAGGAATAGTTTTATGGCAAAATCAGTAAAGAAGAAAGCCGCCAAACCTGCAAAGAAGAAAGCGGTAAAAAAAGCGTCAGCTAAAAAGCCCGTTAAAGCAAAAAAAGCTGTTGCTAAAAAAGTGAAGAAAAAGGTGGTTGCCAAAAAAGCAGCTCCTAAGAAACAACCGAAGAAAGTTGCTAAGCCCGTAGCTAAAGCTAAGAAAGAAATTAAGCCAGTAGTAGTAGCAGCTAAGCCTGCTCCTTCTCAGTTAAATATTTTCCCGATCATCAATCAGCGGCCAATCGCTCACAAGCCCGCGAAGTCTTCGATCATGCCTGAAGACAAAACACGTTACAGTGACGTAGAATTGAAAGAGTTTGAAGTTCTTATCAATAGTAAGCTCAATAAGGCTCGTGAAGAATTCAAAATCTTGAAAGAGACTTTGAATCGCAATAACGATGAGGGAACAGATTCAACTTCAGGTGGAAACACAAAGGTTTTGGAAGACGGAGCTGAAACAGCTGAAAAGGAAAACATGAGTCAGCTTGCTGCTCGCCAATTGAAATACATCCAAAACCTAGAGAATGCCTTAGTCCGCATTAAAAACGGAACGTATGGCATTTGCTCTGTTACAGGTAAGTTGATTTCAAAAGAAAGATTGATTGCGGTGCCACACACAACTCAATCGATTGAGGCAAAGATGATGAAGCAAGATTGATCAGGGATCAGGATTTTAGGATTAAAGGATTTTACAGGATAAATAAACTTAGGCATTGGACTTTTTACAAAATCATATTGAGGCATTGGTGTTTTGTTCACCTACTCCGGTTAAAATAGCTGATCTGAAAGGGTGTCTTACTGAGATGTTTAATGCCGATGTGCCTGAAGAAGATATCGTTGCTGCACTTCAGCGATTGGAAGAAAAATTTCAAGCCGAAGAATATTCATTTCAACTTTTTAAGGCAGGTGGTGGCTATCAGTTTTTGACTAAGCCGGCTTACCAGGCGAGCATTGGTATTATGCTGAAGCAACAATCGAAAAAGAGATTGTCAATTTCAGCTATGGAGACGCTTTCGATCATTGCTTACAAACAACCGATCTCCAAACCAGAAGTGGAAAATATTCGTGGAGTGAATTGCGATTACGCTATTCAGAAATTATTGGATAAGGGACTAATTGAGATTCAGGGCAAGGCAGAATCCATTGGCCGCCCAATGCTTTATGGAACCAGCCCGAAATTCATGGAGTATTTTGGAATCAACGATATCAATGAACTTCCTACTCCTAAAGATTTCAGCAGTGAGGTAAATACGATTGGCGAAACGCCAGATAATCAATAAGAAGAACTAGCAATAGAATTTATGGAATCGCCCCGACCGGTCGGGGCGATTTTTTTATCACCATTCATACCGTTACATTCAATATAAAATTTCAATACTATGGCACGCGAAGGAAGATCATCAGGAAAAACATCATTTGGCAAGCGAACGCAGGCTGAGAAAAGTTTCCGTGATCGGAAGAAGGGGAAACCAAGTGGAGATGAGCCGCGCGAAAAATCTTTTTCCGGAAGGAACCAAGCAGGAAAATCTTTTGGAAAAAAATCAGGCCCGTCATCATTTCGTAAAAGAGAAGAAGGCGGTTCAGGCGAAAGAAGTTTTTCAAAACCTTCTTTTAGAAAAACAGATGATCGTTTCTCTAAATTCAAAAAAGACGATTCGTCAAAACGTCCAAGATTAGATAGTGATTCACGCGAAAAGAGGCCCTACGGAAAAAGCAGCGATGAATCAGGCGAAAAAAGATTTTCAAAGCGTCCAACAGGAAGCAGATTCAGTCGCGATGAAAATAAATCAGGCGAAAGAAGATCTTCAAAACCAGGTTTTACCCGGAGAAGCGATTCTGATCGACCTGAAAGACCAACAGGAAGCAAGTTTAATCGTGATGAAAACAAATCGGGCGAAAGAAGTTTCTCAAAACCAGGTTTCAGAAAAAGTGGATCAGATCGATTCAAGGGAGAAGGTTCTGAAAGACCAAAGAGAAGTGGATTCAGTCGCGATGAAAATAAATCAGGTGAGAGAAGTTTTTCTAAGCCAGCTTTCAGAAAGAGTGGAGACTCAGATCGTTTTTCAAAATTCAAGAAGGATGAAGAGAAACCATTTGAAAAGAAAAAATTTGAGGGAGACGAGAAACCCAAGTTTGAAAAAAGAGAGAGGACAAAAGATTTTGGTAAGCCATACAAATCGAGGGAAAGGAAAAAATCTTTTGATGGACCAAAGCAAGAGCATCAACGAAAAAATATCGATTCAGGTGTTAAAAAAGAAGAATCTGATTTGATCAGACTAAATAAATTCATGGCCAACAGCGGAGTTGGTTCTCGCAGAGAGGCAGACGAATTAATCAAGATGGGATTGGTCACCGTGAATGGCGAGACAATCACTGAAATGGGGCACAAAGTGAAGCCCACCGATGATATCCGTTATGAAGGTCGCAAACTGAAAGCAGAACCATTAGTTTATGTTTTATTGAATAAACCTAAGGGATTCATCACTACCACCGATGATCCTGAAGAGCGGAACACGGTAATGGACATTGTAGCCAATGCTTGTAAGGAAAGGATTTATCCGGTTGGCAGACTCGATAGAAATACAACTGGACTTTTGTTGTTTACCAATGATGGTGATCTTGCTGATAAGTTGACGCACCCATCTTACAATGTGAAGAAGATTTACAAGGTGGAATTGGACAGAGCTCTTACTAAAGCAGATTTTCAGAAAATCTTAGAAGGAGTTTATTTTGAAGAAGGTCGCGCGGTGGTAGATGATTTAGCTATGGTTAGTGATGATGGAAGAGAAGTGGGCATTGAATTGCACATTGGCTGGAACAGAATCGTGCGAAGAATATTTGAAGCACTTGGCTACGATGTTGTGAAACTCGACCGAGTTGTATATGCCGGGCTTGATAAGAAAGATTTGGGTAGAGGTGAATGGCGCTTCTTGAAGCCTGAAGAAATTGTTCGTCTTAAACACTTCCGCTAAACGGAGACGGTTCTAAATCAATCTAATTTGATTCTCATGATCAAAACTTCCTCAAGTTTTGAGGGATTTTTTATTTCCCCCTTTTCAATATTCAGAAGTTGGCTATTCGCTATAAAGTAGAACCACTCTTCTGCGATCGTGCCTGTAGTAGGGATGTTGAACTGAGGATGATTTGCCACCAATACTCGAGCTTTTTCAATCTGCTGTAAAGCGGGATCGAGGTAGTACTGATTGATTGAAACCGGAAACACCACATTTTGAATCCCTATCAAAGATTCTTTGTAAGTACTTAAGCCATCAATACCAATTGGAAAATATCCCTGAAAAGCAAGTGAAGTAATCTCTTTGGCACCTAAATCGATTTTGAAAAATCCCGTTGAAGCATTCACCACAATTGATTTATCTTTCATTAAAGCAATCCCGTTGATGTCCTTAAGGCGATCATCCTTTATCCAAAGCTCGGGTATTTCTAGTTGAGGGCTTACGTGGTATATCGCCCCAAAATCAGAATCCGAGATGAAAGCATTTCCATCATCAGCAACAGTCAAATCGTTGAACAGATGTCTCTCTCCTTCAAATTCAAAAATCCACTTCTGCACTAATTTTCCTGAGGAGAGGTCATATTGATGAATCATGGCTTTGTTTTCAAAATTGTTACATGCCCACAGTTTTCCTTTATTCACTTTTAGGCCCAGTACTCGGCCAATACCATCTTGGCCGGAAGAAATAAAGTCGGAGACTTTTTTCTGGGCATCAATTCTTACAATTTTCTTTTTGTAGATACTGCTAACAAAGAACGATTGTGATTCAGGGTCATATGTGATTCCTTCCGGGATCAAATCCTTTTCAGGAATTCGAAAAGCGATTTCTACTTTTTGGCTGAATGAATAAGTAGAGTAGGATAAAAGGAAAAGGAAAAAGAGTTTTTTCATTTGGGGAATTGGTTATTGTCCATGTTAGGAAGAAGGCTAAGCGCATTCTTGTAATAAATCTTTTTCAGGATGTCATCAGGCAGCCCGATTCCATACATTCGCCAGAAGGCATGGTAGCGTTTATGATAAGGAAAATATTCATCCTGAGTTTCGAGCACTCGAAAATAAGTCTCGTATTCACTCGGCACCCAGCTATCTTTTCCAAACAAAACACGGTCTTGGTATTTAGTGAGAAATGCTTTGGCTGCGTGCGGTTGCCTTCCGAGCTCGGCAATTACAGCTCCAATTTCGGTGTACACATTTGGCATTTGATCCAACAACTGACTAAGTTTATTCAGATCACTTCCATACCATCCAAGATGCGCAGCTATGAATTTTGTTTTCGGATGTTTTTTAAAAACGTTGTGCTGCTCAGCAATGAGCGTTTCCCATTTAGCTTCGCGTCCTTCATATCTTCTACCGGGGTGAGTCTTTAACTCCAGCCAGCGCTCGTTGTTCTTGTCTATCGGTTCCCAAAATTGTTTTGGATCTGCAGAATGAATTAAAACAGGAATGCCAAGCTCGCCACATTTTGCCCAAACAGGATCGATGAGCGGATCATCGATTTGCACGCGTTTGCCATTTTTATCTTTCACGGATAAACCTAGGCTCTTATAGATTTTTAATCCTTTGGCTCCGGCTTTTACATTGGCCTCTAATTGCTTCGCAGTGTTGCTTCCCCAATTAGGGTTATCGATGTCTACAAAACTGATATTGGTAAACTGTATGAAGCGATTGGGAAAATTTTTGTTGATGTTATTGAATGATTTTTCGAGGTGTTCGTCATTGCCGCTGAAATCGTTTGGTCCATTGCTACTGAAGCCACGGCCGCTTAGATTATTCATTATGGCCATGTTTAATTTATCCATGTCAGCAATCAACTTACTCAGATCTCCGGAGTCCATGTTGCCCTGGTGATTGTGAATATCGATGAATGGAAATTTCGCTTTAGTCAACCGATGCTCTTCCACCACCAACGATGATGGTGGATCGTACTCTTCAAAATCCATCTTCTTGTCGAGTGGCTTATCTTGCTGAGCCCACGCATTGGAAACTACTAGAGCAAGAAGGGTGAGAAATTTATGGCACATTCAGTAAAGGTTAATAGCACAATCTACGAATTCATGCACGCAGGGTTTAGAAATAATTCTTAAGCGGTAGTTAAATGTTCCTTATCACCTCTGTGATTCCTCGTGCCCACTGTGGTTATTGCATTTTAAAACCACAGAGAACACAGGGGACACCGAGAAGGCTAACCAGTGACAAAAACTTATTAACTTGCTCATCAATTTTTTAAAGATGAAATACCTTTTTGTTTTCTTTCTCTTTGTTGGGTTTAACACCTTGGCTCAAAACGACCCTGCCCTTGATGCAGCCAAGAAAAAAATGGACAGTAAGGATTTAGCCGGTGCAAAGTCTGATCTTTCAAAACTCATTGATGCAAATCCAAAAAATAAAAAAGCACTCACCTTACGTGGGCGAGTGAGAATGGCTCTGAATGATTATTATGGAGCCATTGGCGATTTCAATTCGGTACTCGAAATGGATTCAACCTTGGCGGATGCATTTAATTACAGAGGCGAATCAAAAATCAATTTGGGTGACAACGATGGCGCGATAACCGATCTGGATAAAGCCATTCGATTCAATTCCAATTATGGAGAAGCCTACACCAACCGGGGCTTTGCCAAATACAACAACGAAGATTTGCAAGGAGCCTACTTTGATTTTTCAAAAGCCTTGGAAATAGGCCCGGTCACTGACGACAAATATTTTAATCGTGGTGTAGTGAAGGCAGAACTTGGCGAATATGTGAGCGCTATTGACGATTATACAAAAGCCATTGAGCTCGATAAGACCGATGCGAATATGTATAACTATCGGGGAGTGGCTTACTACAATACCAGCAATTTTGATTTAGCTATTGCCGATTACAACGAAGCGATAAAGCTCGATGCCAAAGATGCCACCAAGTTTGAAAATCGCGCGCTTGCTAAAAGCGCAAAGGAAGATTTGAAAGGAGCGCTCGAAGATTACAACAAAGCCATAGAACTTACCCCGGACTCGGAGACGTATAACTTACGCGGAGTGCTCAAATTCACAATGCAGGATTATGACGGTTCCATTGCAGACTATACCAAAGCGATTGAACTTGATGCTACCAATCCTACCTACTTTGATAACCGCGCGCTGAGCAAAACTGAAAAAGAAGATTTAGCAGGTGCCGTAGAAGACTATTCTTCCTCCATTGAAATTTATCCTACCGACCCTGAAACGTATTACCAGCGAGGCCTTGTAAAACTTGCCATGAACAACAATTACGATGGTTGCCTAGATTTAAAACACGCAGAAGAACTTGGCTCACAAGATGCAAAGGCTGCGATTAAGAAGAGTTGTAAGTAAATGAAAATAAAAAAGGCTGTCACTCGACAGCCTTTATAATTCCTTTAGTTCAAAATTAGAATTTCACTTCTGGTGCTTTGTCGGCTCCGGCTTGAGATTGGAAAAATCCTTTCTCTTTGAAACCACCAATCATGGCTACAAAATTTCCAGGGAAAGTAACAATGGAGGTGTTAAACTCATTTACGGCATCATTGAAGCGCTGACGCGAAACATTGATACGGTTTTCGGTTCCTTCTAATTGCGATTGTAAGTCCAGGAAATTTTGGTTTGCTTTCAAATCAGGATATTGTTCTGCCACTACCATCAGTCTACCGAGTGCTTGGCTCAACCCACCTTGTGCATTTTGGAATGCTTGGATTTGAGCAGGCGATAGATTCGATGCGTCAACTTTCATTTGAGTAGCACTGGCACGCGCTTCAATCACTTTTGTCAAAGTTTCTTTTTCAAAATTAGCGTAACCCTTCACTGTGTTTACCAAGTTCGGGATAAGATCCATTCTGCGCTGATAATCTGACTCCACATTTCCCCATGTTTTTTTCACTACCTGGTCTTTGCTAGCAATTCCATTGTATTTGCTAATGACCCACAGCACAAGAAGAGCGATAATAATCCAAGGAATGTATTTTTTGAAATTCATAAATTGAGTTGTTTAAGATTCGTAGTTAAAAATAGAAACAATTAAGACACTAAACTTTTTTCCATCAAGAATTCAGCGATCTGAACCGCATTAGTAGCCGCTCCTTTGCGGAGGTTATCGCTCACAATCCACATGTTCAAGGTGCGGGGTTGCGATTCATCTCTGCGCAAGCGGCCAACAAATACTTCATCTTTTCCATGCGAAAGGATTGGCATAGGGTAGACGTTGTTCTTCACATCGTCTTGAACTACTACGCCTGGAGCATTCTCCAAAATCTCGCGTACTTCATCCAGATCAAAATCTTTATGGAACTCTACGTTTACAGCTTCAGAATGCCCGCCAATAGCTGGGATGCGCACAGTAGTTGAAGTCACGCCAATAGTTGAATCCCCCAAAATTTTGCGGGTTTCATTCACCATTTTCATTTCCTCTTTGGTATAGCCGTTATCCAAAAACGAATCGATGTGTGGCAATGCATTCATATCGATTGGGTGAGGGTAAACTTTTTTGGGATTAGCCACGCCTTTGCGTTCTTCCATCATTTGCTGAACGGCATCTTTGCCAGTACCGGTCACTGATTGATAAGTCGAAACAACGATGCGTTTTATTTTATACTTCACGTGAAGCGGAGCAAG
>CBRFFM010000036.1:0-16098 GCA_967789005.1 uncultured bacterium
TAGATGAAGAATGTTTCTTTGTTACAACCACTTGCCATAACTGGTATCATTTACTAGAAACCGATGCCTCCAGGCAGCTCGTAAGTGACAGTATCAATTTCCTGAATAAGAAATACGAGTCAGTAACACTGGGATATGTGATTATGCCCAATCACATTCATTTGATCATCTACTTCAACAAAACCAACCAGCTCTCCAATTGGATGCGTGACTTGAAGAAGTTCACCTCTGTGATGATTCGACAACAGATCGAGAAGTCTGGCAACCTCGAGCTGCTGGAGAAATTGCGCGTTCCTGAAATGAAGCAGGTATTCAAAGTATGGCAAGACCGGTTTGATGATGTTTATCTCACAAGCAAGAAAATTTTAGAAACGAAGCTCGAGTACATCCACACTAATCCATTGCAAGAGCATTGGAACTTAGTCTCGAGACCAGAGTCTTGGCCTGACTCAAGCGCAATGTTTTATGAGTTGGGCACACAACCCAAGGTTACAATTAAAGATTACAGAGATTTGTTTTAGATTCGGACTTCGTCAGGTCGTAAGACCTGACGGGCACAGAAATCAATAATTCCATTTGAGCATATTTCTGAGAGTCAATAAACGCAATTTTATGAAAGCAATCTTATTCACAATCCTCTTTCTTCGCAGAGTCACCGTTTCGGGACTCTGCGCAACTGAAATCCAAATAGTTAATCTTAGTCTGGTTACGAGCGATCGCAGAGTCCCTGCGGCAGGTGACTCTTCGAAGAATTAAGATGAAGAACACCTGCAAAGGCAAAGGTGATAGGTATTTAAAAGAAGTTGCTACTTCTTCTCCTTGTCTTTTGTTGAATCTATTTTAGAAATAGCCTCGCCTACCAGCTCATACGTTCGGTTTACCTCAACCGAATTTTTTGGTAGCCCAGTCATCGCATGGAGCTGGTGTGGATAGCATTTGATTGTCACATCGTTGCCTGCCTTCTCTAGTTTTTTCCCATAGGCGATTCCTTCATCGCGTGCGACATCAAACTCGGTGACGATGATCAAGTGAGCAGGTAACGCAGAAAAATCGGTTTCATAAATTGGGAATAGTGCCGGGTTGTTTTTGAACCATTCTTCTTTTTCAGTGAAGGTCTGAAAATTGAACATCGCTCTGTCTTTGGTAAGACCATAACCGTTAGCATTGTCATCGAATGACGGATAAAAACTTATCATCGGGTTATCCGTGGAAGGGCAAAGCATTACAACTAATTTTACGGGTTGGATGGTACTTTCTTTTTTTGCCTTATGAACAACCAAGGCGGCAAGCATTGCCCCGGTGCCAACTCCATTAAGTATCAATTTGCTGCCATCACCTCCATATTCCCCTGCATGTTGAGTTACCCAGCTGTAAACAGTGTAAGCATCGTTGACAGCCGCGGGGAATTTGCATTCTGGTGCCACTCTGTAGTCGACATCAAACACAACTGCATTAAATCGTTTTGCCAGGTATAATGCTTCATATTCCATAGAAGGCAGTAGCGGTTTTATAAAGCCCCCATCATGAAAATTTATGATCACAGGCCGACCATTGTTTGTATTTGCTCGTACCACATTCACTTTAATTTTGTCTTTTTCAACAGTGATCCTCTTCACGCTATCATTGGGCAGTTTCTTAAAAATCTTTTGCTCATCGGTTCTCAAGTTTTCGATAGAGGCAGCCTTCAATTGCGCTAAGGTCAGATCGGAGCCTTTTTCTTTTAGAAAAGCAGCAGCTCTTTCGTCTACTTTACCGGTGGTGCAACTTTGTGCCAGAACAAATGAATCCGGGATTAAGAAAGAAGCTAAAGCCAATGACAGAATTAGTCGGGTCAACATAGGCGTTTGTTTGATGTAATTTCCTAAAGTTTTGTCATTGAACCAATAGGTTTCCCTTCTTCGCAGTTTCTTGTCTCATTAGAAAGAGATTGAGGATTGTCGGTCAACGACCAACAATAACCAGTGGCAGACCCAGAAAATCGGGTCAGAGAAACTCAAATAACATAAAGTAATTTCAACCTAAGCATTACATTTATCGCTCCGTGTCATCGAATGAAAAGAGAAGTATGAGGCAATTCTTTGTTGGCCAATATCAGTTTGGATCAAAACTTGATTTATACAGAACAATTCTGGTTAGTTCTATGGGAGGGCTCTGCTTTTTCCTCGGAGTCTGTTATTCCATTTACAATGGAATATATCAGGTTCACCAGTCTCATTTTGTTTACATACTTCTTCAAATCATTGGCATATTCACGATGGGTGCCAATCGATTTGGGCGGTTCGATCTGGCTAAGATTATTTTGTTGAGTGGCGCCAATTTGATTGTTTACCTCTTGGCTGCCAAAGGTCATTTCGAAACCGATACGCAATACATCTTCTTATTTCTAAGCTTGTGCTCATACGGCCTGTTTGGATTTGAAAAGAAAGTGAAGGCCTGGACTTTTACCTTCGTGCCTGTCTTTCTTTTCCTTTTTGGATTATACTCGGAATATTCTCCGTTAACAACTGTTCATTATCCCCCACAATATCTGCGCTTCAACCAGGGGGTTAATTTTCTCATTACCTCCATTTGTTCTATTGGCATGTTGTACGTGCTCTCCAGAATTACCTTCGAATCGGAAACGGAGTTAAGGAGAAACCAGGAAAAGATTTCGCTTCAAAATGAAACACTAACGAAAGTAAACCAGGAACTCGATCAGTTTGTTTACAGCACATCGCATGGTCTGCGCAGCCCGTTGCGTTCTGTTTTAGGATTAATCACCATCGCCAGAAGATCACCATCGCCAGAGGAACTGAATCAATGTTTGAAAATGATGGAGGGACGCATTGAAAAACTCGATGAACTTTTAAAGAAAATAGCAGACTACTCAAAAAACGCTACACTGTCGATCGAGATAAAGACCTTCTATCTTAAAAAAGAATTGAATTTAATACTTCAGGAAGTATCACTTGCCTACGCCAACAAGTCTATAAATGTCATTCTCGATATTCAGGACAACTTAACACTCAGTACAGATAAGGTCCGCCTTCACATAATTTTGCAAAACTTGATTACCAATGCTTTTGATCATCACGATAACTCCCGCGAAAACCCATTTGTTAAAATTTCGGCTACAATAACCGGCAGCGATCTGACTGTTTCTATTACTGACAATGGCAAAGGCATTCATGATGATCTACAGCCTTTTATTTTTGATATGTTCTATCGTGCCTCAGAAGAATCAACCGGTTCTGGCCTCGGGTTATACATTGCAAAAGAATCCGTTGAAAAAATGAACGGCAAAATTTCTTTTCATTCTGCAATTTCGATGGGCTCCGTTTTCGAAATCAACCTACCCGGGGTGATAACTAGTGTCCTTTAAAGGCATCTCTAAAGGTGAACCAGCTTTCGGCAAGCTGGCCTCTTTTTATTCCTCGCGGAGTCTCCGTTTCGGGACTCTGCGCAAGTGAAATCTAAATAGTTAATCTTAGTCCGGTTGCAAGCGATCGCAGAGTCCCTGCGGCAGGTGACTCTGCGAAGAATTGAAGAGGTTAGGATTGTTGGTCAACGACCAACAATAACAGGGCTACCGTCTTGGAAGTATTGAAACAAACTTAGTAAGTTTGCGGCCCTATTTTCCAATTTAAAATTAAGATCAATCCAGTAACCCATGAGAAGCATTATTTTCCTCGCAATCGTCATTCTTGGTAGCATAGTCTCTTGCAGTAAGAATGAACAACGTATGCGAACCCCACTATTTCAGCAGAAGTTGTTTCCAATGCTCCAGGAGCAATAGAAATTTTAGTTACGGTAACTGCCGAGGCGGGCCTTAAGAAAGTGGTTGAAGGAAATGTTGACATTAAAACATATTCCAATAAAGAAACAGCGGATACTTATACCTATATCTATACAGGAACAAATAATTCGCTAACGTTTAAAGTTTTTGACGCTAAAAACAGATCAGGTGAAGCAATACTCCCCGTAGAAATAATTGATGTAAATATTGTAGGTACCTGGATATATAAGTCGGTCGATTTTCAAAACTGCACCAATAGCGCTGACAACGGTTTTTCTGCGTATGCGACTTGTACCACTACAAAGTGTGATAAACAGGTCTTTAATGGCGATGGAACATATGCCTACCTCCACACGTTTTCCGGGTTTACAGATGATTCTGACAAAGGCACCTACACAAAAACAAATACAACGGTAACCACCTGCCACAGCGGTGACTGCGCTCAATACGGTGTTACCTACACTTTCACTATTAACGGATCTTTGCTTACCCTTAAATATAAAGACAGTTATGGCTGCGATGTTACCTACATATTGCAGAGAGAATAAGTTGACACCCATAAAGTTTGTAAATTTTGTTAAAGGCGGCCAAGGGTCGCCTTTCTTTTCCTAAGCAAAATCACCGTTCTGGGACTCTGCGCTAATTGAAACCTAAAAAGTCTTGGTCTGCTTGCACAAGATCGCAGAGTCACTGAGTTATTGCTAGTCGCTGACCAACAATCTTCCCTTCTCGCTTAGCACTTCCCAATACGGGAACTTTTGCTTACCTTTGACAAAAGATTAAGACTTGAGAGTAATTGCTAAGAAGATACTTCGAGAGTTTTGGGCAAAACATTCGGATTGCGAACAACAACTTAAATCCTGGTATCAAGAAGCTGAAAAGAGTGAATGGAAAAATTCCAAAATAAAGAAGGTGTATCCCTCTGCAAGTATTCTCGGTGACAACAGGATTGTTTTCAATATAAAAGGAAATAACTACCGACTAATTGTTAAGATTAATTTCCATTATCAAATGATGTGGATACGATTTATCGGAACTCATAAAGAATATGACAGAATTGACGCAAACATAATTTGACGACTATGGACTTAAAACCAATAAAAACTAAAAAGGACTACCAACAAGCGTTGGACAGACTTGAGATAATTTTTGACGCTAAAAAAGGAACTAAGGAAGGGGACGAACTTGAGATATTGGGAATTTTGATTGACCAATATGAAAACGAACAATTCCCAATTGACTTACCAGACCCAATTGAAGCCATAAAATTTAGAATGGAACAACTTGGCTATACCCAGACAGATTTAGCAAAAGTAGTTGGGCTAAAAAGTAGGGCGAGCGAGATTTTGAGTAGAAAAAGAAAGTTATCGCTGGACATGATTAGACAACTTCATGACAAACTGAATATTCCGACTGATGTCTTAATTCAAGCTTACTAAACGGCACGAACCGCCAAACACTAGGTATCGGTTGAGTATACGGCAGGTCAAAGTTTGTGTGTTTGTCCTTCTACAACCTAAATTAGATTTGACAAAGAGTTGGGATTCACTTGACAAAACTTTTATGAAACCTTTTGGAGTCAGATTAAATCATTGGCTTTCTTTTTTGATTTTGATACTTGTCTTCGCTTGTCAGCCTCCTGAAAAAACCAGGGTTGATTTTTACACCACCAATCTTTTTAAGGATGTTCAAAATCAATCCATCTTTCCCGATTCTAAAACCTTTGTTGACTGCAATTCAAAAAAACCAATCGAAGAGGTTGTAAAACTTTATGAGCAGGAAAAACTAAAAGCAGACTTCGATCTGAAAAAATTTGTAGAAGAAAACTTCGAACCTCCTTATCGTCCGGCCTCCGGATTTAAGTCTGACAGTCTGCGATCGATGGAGGAGCACCTTAAAAGCTTATGGCCCGTGCTCACACGAAAGCGAGACGACTACAATGGAAATTCTTCTCTGCTCCCTCTGCCAAAACAATATATTGTACCCGGTGGACGCTTCTCGGAGATTTACTATTGGGATAGCTACTTTACCATGCTTGGATTAAAGACGATGGATCGTTTTGATCTGATCAAAGACCTGGTCGATGATTTTGCTTTCCTTATCGATAGCGTTGGTTTTATTCCTAATGGCAATCGCAACTATTATTTGAGCAGATCGCAGCCCCCTTTCTTTTCATTAATGGTAAAACTGCTTAGCGAAAAGGATTCACTTGCCAATGTTACCTATCTGCCGCAGCTCCAAAAGGAATATAACTTCTGGATGCATGGTGTGGAAAAACTTCAAAAGCCAGGAGACCGGTTTGAGCACGTAGTTATCATGCCTGACGGTACAATCCTCAACAGGTATTTCGATAAAAATCCACAGCCAAGACCCGAAGCATTTAAAGAGGATATAAAAATAGCACAACGTGCTGCAGCTAATCCGGAAACAGCACGTGATGCTGAAGTAGTATATAACTCTTTACGCTCAGCCGCTGAATCAGGATGGGACTTTAGCTCACGCTGGCTGAAAGACGGACAATCGCTGGAAAGCATTCAGACAACAGACATCATACCTGTCGACCTCAACTGTCTCCTGTATCACCTCGAGCGCATGCTGGCAAGCGGATACGAAATGAAAAAAGATAACGCCCAATTCTCATTTTATAAAAAGAAAGCGTCAGAGCGAAGACGAGGCATTCTTACCTTCTTCTGGAATAACAACCTGAATTTCTTTGTCGACTATAATTTCAGAGAGAACCGCCAATCCAATACCAAAACCATGGCCGGGGTATATCCTTTGTTTTTTCAATTGGCACAACCCGACATTGCTATAAAAATATCGCGAGTGCTTCAGAAAGACTTTCTTAAACCGGGTGGGCTAACCACTACCTTGAATGAAACGGGACAACAATGGGATGCACCGAACGGATGGGCTCCGCTGCAATGGATAGGTTATAAAGGATTAAAGAACTATCAAATTGATCAGGTTGCAAACGAAGTGAAAAAACGTTGGTTGAAATCCAACTACCGTGTGTACAAGGCAACCCATAAAATGATGGAAAAGTATAATGTAATGGATACAACCTTATTAGCAGGAGGAGGTGAGTATCCCAATCAGGATGGTTTTGGTTGGACAAACGGGGTAGCGCTGGCAATGCTCAGTGAAAAATAGATTATAAGACGCCAGGGTTTTTACAAAATCTGTATTTCCAGCTTATACCCCTTCCCATGAACATTCGTTATTCTCAGCTCAGGATCACTGCTTAATTTCTTTCGAAGTTTCGATACAAACATATCCAGACTGCGACCGGTGATGACGCCTTCGTTGATCCAGATTTTCTGCATCAGCGTTTCGCGGGAAATCAGTTCACCGAAATTATTGTTGAGCAATTCGAGAATCTTGTATTCTTTGTCTGTGAGACTAATCACCTCATTCCCCAATAGCAAACGCTGAGTCTTCACATCAAATAAAAATTTCCCCAGCGCAGTAAATTCCAGATCGGGCTCTTTTATTATAGCAGGGTTTTGATTCTGCACGGGCACCGGTGTTAAAATTTTTCCAAAACGACCAATCAACAAGGTAACACCCAACAACAACAGCATGCCGCTATAAACCAGATTGATTAATGGATAGCCGGAGGTTGTCTCATATAAATCAGGAAAGGTAATTTCGATGGTATAACAGCCTGAGGGCTGACTTCTGCCTCTGCAGGCCAGGATGTTTGGTGAGGCATTATTTATCTGAAAACCATAGACGATGTTGGCATTCTTGCATTCATGTACTGTAACGGTGTAACCGAAAGGGAACTTTGCTTTGGGAAACAAGTTCTGCGCCAGCATCATGAGCGAGTCGTGATTAAAAACAAATTCATTTTCGAACGTGAGCAGAAACGTGCCTTCTTTAATTTCGGTAACAGGCAGCACACGTGAGGTCGAGTCACCCGCCTGCAGCAGCAACTGATGACCAATTTCACGGATAATAAGGTTCGTTTGCTTCACCCGTAAGTCGTGGCCGGAACGCTTTGTAAAAGACGAGGCGATAAAAAAAATGGCAAGCATCACGAAGGCAATGCCGGCCCACACCACCATCCGCTTAGTGAAAAAGCTGGTAAAAGTAAAATTTACACGCATTTACATTTCTTTTTACAATCCATTTACAATGAGGGGCAACGCGGTTGCGTACGTTTGGATTGTAAAGTTAAAACAATTTTTGCTGATGAAACTTTTCAGAGATCGTTTACCATCCTCTCCATTGTTTGCGCGATTAACCATTTCTCAATTTATTTTTAACCTAACATTCTGCACAATGAACAACAAGATATCACTCGCCTATTTAATTTTAATTATCGCTCCTTTGTTCTCCGCTTTCCGCGAACCTGGAGTAAAGGAAAATGAAAATAATGCATCGGCAAGCTTCGTATCCTTGATACCTATTGAGAATGAAAAATATGTTATAGATAAAAAGGAAAGTGTTGTGACATGGAAGGGTTCAATGGCATTTGCTGATAATGGGGAGCATAAAGGGTACGTCTATCTATCAAAAGGTGAATTGATGATTGAAAAAGGTCAGCTTGTGAGTGGCGCAGTTGAAATCGATATGAATACAATTGAATATAAAGACAAGCAGCATCCAAATAGCCCAATTAAACACTTAAAATCGTCTGATTTCTTTGATGTCGAAAAGTTCCCTATTTCAACATTCCTGATTACGAGGGTTACGTCAGTGAGTGGGGAGAATATAAAAGTTACAGGTAATCTGACCATTAAAGGTATCACACAAGCAGTGACTTTTCCAGCCCAAATAGAGGTTAAGGACGGAATTGTTAATGCGAATGGCAAAGTGATCATTGATCGAACAAAATGGGATGTCCGCTATAAATCAGGAAAGTTCTATGATAATCTAGCTGATGAAGCTATTTCAGATGACATTGAATTCGATATGAAGATCGTAGCAAAAAAATGTCCTTAATCATGATCTTATTATTCATTAAACCAAATTATTATGCGTTTCCTACATCTGACTTTGTTGTATTGTATTCTGAACATCTTTTCCTCTGATCCGGCTTTGGAATTTCCACCGTCATTTCCTACAAAGATTTTAAAATCCATCACTGCCAAGCCGACCACAACAAATGATGTTGAACCGGTAGCAACCAACATCATTTTCCAATCAAAAGATGGCGGAGAGACATGGGAAGACATCAGCAATGGTTTGCCTGAAAATGAACAGCCTCAAGATTTTTTTGCTGGAGAGTCAGAGGTCTATTTACGTGTGAAAAATGTAATGTATCGCAGTCAAAGTAATCTTATAACTCCTGTTTGGAAAAAAGAGAATTCTCTTAATCCACGAGGTGCTTCAATTGCTTTCAACCGTTCAGGAGTCATGGCCTACAATTATGATGGACAGATTTATCAAAAGATATCCTCTGCAGGAACCTGGTTGCCTATCTATACAAATTTCAAAAAGCATTTGATGCGAACGATTTTTGAAACAGCTGATGGAACGGCATTCATAGGAAGCGATCATGGTCTTTACAAATCTGCCGACAGAGGACAAAACTGGAAACAAGTACAAAATGAAGGCTGGGTCATGGATATGGTGGAGTCAGAAGGTGTTCTCATCGCGACAGGTCAAAAAGGCATCATGCGTTCGACAGACAATGGTGAACACTGGGAATGGGTAATCAGCGAGGGCGGTGCGGGTATTGCCATTGAATGTATTGATGGTGGGTTTGCTGCGATATCCTACAACACAACAACGCAATCCAGAAGGATACGCATTTCATTGGATGGTGGAAAAACCTGGAAAGCCATTGATGAAGGACTTCAGGCTCCTCTTTACATTTCATCTGTCGAAAGACTCCAGGCTTCTGCGTCTATTTCATCGATCAAACAAATGGGCAACTACTTAATATGCGGTCATCCTTATGGTATATACCGGTCATCTGACATGGGTAAAACATGGAATATGGTTCTTTCCAGTGGTGATAATGCGGTATGGAATTCTTCCGGTGATAATAGAAAAGTGTTTAAGATATATGTTTCAGGAAATGTATTGTACGCGGTGGCGAGAGATGCTGGATGCTGAGTCAATCGGTTAATTGAAGGCAACATTATCAACAACAAAAATTAAAACAATGATGAATAAATCTAAAAGAACAATTAATAATACTGTTTTCCTTGGAGTCGTAATAGTAACAGTCGTCTTCAATGTCACTTATGGGCAAACGAAAGTTGATAAACTTGACAAGCTAATAAGTACGTATGCTGAATATGGAAAATTTAATGGATCCGTTCTGATTGCTGAAAAAGGCAAAGTCATTTATAAAAAAGGATTTGGATTGGCTGATATGGAATGGAATATTCCCAACCAACCTGACACTAAGTATCGGTTAGGTTCCATCACGAAGCAATTCACTTCCATGTTGATCATGCAATTGGTTGAACAAGGTAAATTGAAATTAGATGTACCCATATCCACCTATCTTCCTGATTATCCTAAAAAAAATGGAGCTGTAATTACTCTTCATCACCTGCTCACACACAGTTCCGGAATTCCGAATATAACTGCGTTTCCGGGGTTCGATAAGAACATCAGCCGCAATTCTTACAGTCCGGTACAGCTTGTGAATCTGTTCGCTGACTCTACATTACAATTCAAACCCGGAGAAAAATTTTCTTACAGCAATTCCGGCTATATGTTACTGGGTTATATCATCGAGAAAGTAACCGGCAAAACGTACGAGCAGATATTACAAGAGAATATTTTTACTCCGCTTAAGATGAGTAATACCGGATATGATCATCATGAAACATTGTTGAGGAACAGGGCTAACGGTTATCAAAAAAATGGATGGCATTATGTGAATGCAGATTTTGTTGACATGTCAGTGCCATATGCTGCGGGATCATTGTATTCAACAGTAGAAGATTTATCTCTCTGGGATCAGGCATTGTATGGCAATCAACTGCTGAGGAAGGAGAATATGGAGCTGTTATTTACCAATCATGTTTTTCCAAACGATGATTATGCTTATGGTTGGGGGATTGGTAAAATGCAGTTAGGTAACACAGCAGAAAAAATAGGAACAATCGGTCATGAAGGAGGGATAAACGGATTTAATACAGTGATCATTCGAATCCCATCGGACAAATCATTCATGGTATTATTGAATAACACAGGATGGGCTCCACTCAGTGAATTGACAAAGGCCATCGCTGCAATTCTTTATGATAAATCGTACGACCTTCCTAAAAAATCGGTTGCTCGTTCATTGTCAGACAAGGTCGAGAAAGCGGGGATTCAAGCTGCACTTAACTATTATAACGGCATCAAGGATTCCACCGGGTATTACCTCCATGAAGGTGAAATGAACATGACAGGGTATCAATTTTTACAGGCGGGCAAAGTGGCGGAGGCAGTCGCCATTTTTAAACTCAATACACAAGCGTTTCCTAAATCATGGAATGTTTATGATAGCTATGGAGAAGCGCTCATGGTACAGGGGAATAAAACAGAAGCCCTCGAAAATTATAAGCAATCAGTAAAATTAAATCCGGGTAACGTGAACGGTATAAAAATCTTAAAAGACAATGGTATAAAGACAGACGACCTGATCAAAAAAATTCCTATTGAATATCTGAAACTTCTGGAAGGTGAATACCTGAACGCTGATAATAAAGAATGGAAAATCAAATTTAATGTGGCGGAAGGCATATTACATGCCGATGACAGAGGCAACAAATATAAAGCACTTCCGGTTGGTGGAGAAGGTGAGTTTGTCAATTCGGATGATGGAGCCTCATTGGTTTTCGATACCAAAAACAAGAATGCAATAACGCTGGTACTTTTCGGAAAGGCCAAATTCAAAAAGGTAATGTAAATAGATAAGGCACGGCAGTCCGACTCGTTCTTAAAAAAGAAAAATGAAGAAATACGCACAGACTTACACTTTGCTCTTAATGGTTGTCTTTTGCACTACCTGTAAAGGACAAAGCAAAACAGACCTACCAAAAGATAATATCAAGTACGAAACCAAAGACGTTATCTCTCCCTTCGGACCTATGGTAATCACTCGTAATATCATACAAGACAGAAAGGGCTATATCTGGCTGGCTACGTTTGAAGGTATTTTTCGATACGATGGAAAATCGTTTACGAATATCACAGATGGAGTAAGTTCGGCCCGCTTCTTTTCTCTTTTAGAAGATAGTAAAGGCAACTTGTGGTTCGGCTCTATTGGCTCCGGAGTTTATCGTTACGATGGGATATCCTTTAAAAATATTACAACAGATAACGGACTTATAAACAATGTGATTGTTTGCATTTACGAAGATAAACTCGGCCATATCTGGTTCGGTGCTTCGGGAGGAGCAAGTCGTTACGATGGGAAATCATTTCGAAATTATATCATGAACGGAGATTCTATCATGGAAGACAAGACAGGAAAGACTTTTCCAAATTCTCCGCCACCTTATGAAGTTAACTCTATCATCGAAGACAAAACAGGCAAATTTTGGCTTGGCACCAGGGGCAACACCTTCGTTTATGATGGAAAAAAATTTAATGTTGTCGCCCGTGATGGCAAACCTTTTAAGAACGTGCGTACGATAATCGAAGATAAGAAAGGCAATATCTGGCTCGGTGGCAATGATGGCATCTGGCGCTATGACGGCAGTACATTTACCAACATCACAAATAATTTTGGTGGGTTTGTCTACGAAGACAGAAAGGGAAATATTTGGACAAGTTCAGAAGAAAGTCCTAGAGGTAGCTGGGCGCTTTCACGTTATGATGAAAAGTCCTTGTCTAATAGTTCGTTCATCAAGCCGACCGAAATAAAGTCAAAAGAAGGAATGATTTTTGGAATTTTAGAAGCTTACGATGGAAGTATTTGGTTTGGCACTTTACATGGCGTGACTCGTTATGATGGAAATACCTTTAATGACTTTAAAGGTTAAGCGGTTCAGAAATAATGGTATAGCCTTAAGTTATTGTTAGTCGCTGACCAACAATCCGATAATGCGAAAGAAAAAATCTTTTGTGCCGTCAGTCTTCCGATCATAAACTGTCAGCTAAGACTTGCGCTCATGTTCGCCCCCCTCGTGGCCGTATGTTTCTAGAAAATCATTACCTATAAACTTGCGACCCCGATGGGTCGAACTTCAGAGACATTTCCTTGCTGCAAAAATTTCAATTTCCGTACCTTTCACTTTCAAATCCAATCACCAACTTATGAGATTATTCTGCGCCATCATTTTATCCATCACTCTTTTGAGTTGCGGAAAAACCAAAGAGAATGCAACTGCAGGTGACACGCTGAAAACTTCAAAGCCCGACTCAGCGAAAGCAGATGCGTTTGATTACGAAGCTCAATTCAAATTAGAAAACTACCTTGTCAGTGATCAAGCCGATACATCTAAAGTTCAAACCATCAACTTTGATTGCGCTGTTGTAATCTACCCCACAGACGAGCAGATCGAAGAAATGAAAAAGTCAGGAAGTGAAGATGATTTTGCCACCATTGCAGACGATGCCAGTTTCTATCAAGCTCAGGCATCACAAACCATTGATTCAGTCGGGATAAAAACAGTGGTGGCGAATAAACAATTTCTAAAATTCACAGGCAGCGAAAAGACCTGGACGCTGGACATTAGGAAAAAGAATTTGCCTGCCTGGAATTTAATTCTGTTCAACAAGAATAAATCTCCGCAAGTAAGCCCAACCATTAGCCTGACTTCTGAGATGGTGAGAACCTATTTCGATAAAAAATAAAATCAAAGACTAATTGCCTTCTACTCTAACTATCCCATTGTGTTATTTTTAACCAATCTTTGACCATGAAGAATTTGAGAAAAATATTCAAAATCATTTGGTTTAGTATCGTTACTGTTTTTCTGATTTGGAATTGGACAACCTTCCAATCAAGAAATCTACCCGAAGACACTTTTGAAAGTAACGCCAAAATCTCTGTCATCGAAAGCGAGGATAAGATTACGTTTAGTGCTGCGGGCTCAGACAAAACAATTCAAGCGATTTTTTTTCAAGGCGGCCTGACCGATCCGAAAGCCTATGCCCCTCTATGCAGAAAAATTGCAGAAAATGGTTTCACATGCCACCTGATAAAAATGTCATGGCGATTGCCTCAATATGACTATCAAAAAGTTTCCAAACTCTTTGATTTAAATGCTGGGCAATATGTTATTGGTGGGCATTCGCAGGGTGGAAAAATGGCAGCGCAATTTGTCTTTGACAATCAAAAATTATTCAAAGGATTGTTTCTAATGGGAACATCTCACCCAAGAGATATAAACCTTTCTAACCTGACTATACCAACACTAAAATTGTATGCAGAAAAAGACGGACTTGCGAGTGTAAGAGAAGTAATGGAGAACAAAAGCCTGCTCCCTAAAAATTCAAATTTGATTTTGATCGCAGGAGGAAATCATTCACAGTTTGGTTATTTAGGTCAACTTTTTCTGGATGATAAAGCTGACATCTCAAGAGAAAAACAGCAGCAAGAGAGTTTGAATCACTTGATTGCTTTTTTAAGCAACGTAGAAGAAGGCGCTAAAAACTTTGAGAAAAAAGAGAACTAGAGTTTCCACGATTGCGGCCTTTTCCCCTGCCCGTCAGGTTGAAAGACCTGACGGCACAGAAAAAGATTGACACAAGGAAACTGTCTTCTTCGCAATTACCTATCTGGGAAGTCTCGCAACAACCAGAAAATTTCTGATCGAATAAATATGCAAGAGCAGTGCCACTGGAGCCGCAATGGCGGGTATCATTACAAGTGAAAAACTCGCTGCAGCACCACTCGAAGGGCTTCCCGCATACCATGTAGGATAATAGTACAAGAGCATGCCGGCAACATTTAGGAGATCAAACAATCCAGCGAGGTTAAATCCCCAAAAGAGTAATCGAGCCTTTCGCGATCCCGCTGAAATTGCCAACGCTGAGAAAATTGCCAAAACACCGGTTAGAATATCTCCGTAACCCGCGGACATAAAGGCATCAGGCAATATTCCTATTCCGGCAATGATAAGAAATGCGAAACCAGCTAAACGAAACGTCTGGACTCCTACAATGAAATTGAGTGGCGTATTATCGAGAATTGTTTTGAACTCCTTGTTGGCTAAAAGACCAATACCTATCCCCACAGGAATTACTAACGACAAGACGAAACGAGGAACGTTATCTCCAGCGTGATATTCAAGAACATTAAACAAAGCAAGCGCCCAAATAGCAAGTGCCCAAAGTGAAACGCCTAGCACCATTACATTCCTTAGCTTCCTTCTCTTTTCCTCCGTCACTTGAGCTTTCTTTATCCCTTGGCTAAGTAACCAGATCAACAGTACAGGAACTAGCAGACCCAGCGCGGCTCCCATGATTTTTAACATTGCTTCCATATTTTATGATTTATTGTACCGCAATGTTAGTAGGCGCTGGCAGAAGGAAACGGTATCAAATGATACAGAGCGTCAACTATTTTTTTGAAGGTGAACTTCACCTCGCTTAAGAACAAGTACATTTTGGTCCTCGAGACTTTTTAGAATTCGTGAAATCACTACTCTGGTGGTTCCTAATTCATTAGCCAGTTCTTGATGAGACAGTGGTATCACGGAAGTGGCTTTTGCTTTACTGTAAGACTCCAAAAAATTTATTAGTCGTTCATCAATCTTATAAAAACTTACAGCTTCAAAGGCATCGAGCAAGTTAGCGTATCTTTCTTCCACACCCTTCATAATGTATTCGTTCCACGAGCGATAGCGAAATTGCCAATCTTTAACATGCTCAACCGGAAGCAGCAAGATTTCAGAATCCAGAGTGGTTATCCCGCTGATCTTACTGGGAAGGTTTTGATAAACAGATACAACAGACATCATGCACGTCTGGCCTTCTCTTACATAGTAAATAAGTATTTCCCTGTCTTTTGAAAGCTCTGACTTATAGACCCTGATTTCTCCCCGCACCAGCAGGGGCAGGAATTTCAGGTATCCACCTTCACTGAGTACACTAACGCCAGCTGGTACCGACTCGGGTACTGCCAGTCTATCCATCTCTTTCTTTAGGTCTAATTCAAAAGGCAATTGTTTTATGGACGGATGCATTTTTAGAACATATTTAATACGAATGTATTTTTTGCTTAGCTAAAACCAAAGTCAAAATACTCATAGCTCTCAAGTTAGCAGACCTATTTGAAAGAGTGAATATTTCAAGTGTCGTCAGCTTTTCCGCCCTAACGCTTTCGTTGGCGATCAACTCCATCTGAGTTCGTCCTCTGGTCTGTCTAGTCCTGAAATAGCTTGACAGGTTTTACAACCCAGAAAGAAAATGGAAAA
>CBRFFM010000037.1:0-15212 GCA_967789005.1 uncultured bacterium
AAAAGCAATAATACTATTGTGACTACGTGCTGCGAGTAACTACACATATGTTGTAACTGTGTGTCTCCTCTCCTCCCTCTCTGTAACAATTACAATGTAACAAAGTTATTTGCAGCACGTACTTTATTGCATATATAACTTTTTACTTGACAATGAAACATAAACCTGTACAACTATATGCAAGTGAGGATGTCTTAACAGACTTCTATAATGCATTAGCTAACAATGACTCACGTGCTATGCAGAAGGTACACATACCTAAGTCTGATGTGTTCTACGTAAGAGAAGCAATATATGCACGTACTGGTGAGTGGTACACGTTAGATCACGTAGAAAGAGCTATGTACTTAGAGGGACACCTACAGAGACACGAAGTGTTAGACCCTGATAGACCTAGAGAGTATGGCTAATGGAAATGTGGCAATGGATAATGTTATTCTCTATGGTTAGTCTTAACACCGTAGTTAACTGCTTTAGGTTGTACTTGGAGAATAAACGTAATGGATAACTTAAAGCTACCTATAGCCCTTGTGCTTGCTATGGCTGTTCAACTAGCAGGTGCTGTATGGTATGTTAGTGGTATCGTGCATGACATAAAGTCTATTAAAGAAAACTTATCTAAACAACAAGAACTACTTTTAGTGTTAGATAAAGATGTAGATGACTTATGGCAGTTCTGTACGTTCACTGAAAACAAGTGGGCTAAAGAGTATACGTCAGACTTAGTGTATCAACGTTTGTGTGGAACTAAAGAACCTGTAGAGTAATAGAACAATGGCAACAACTAAAGATGTAGAGCGTTTACCTAGCGGAAAGTTAAAGTACCGTGGTGAGACTTTCCCTGGTTACAACAAACCGAAGCGTACACCAGGCGGGTCAAAGAAGTCTGCAGTGTTAGCTAAGAAGGGTGACCAAGTAAAGGTTGTACGTTTCGGTGATCCTAATATGTCAATCAAGAAAGATCAACCAGGACGCAGAGCTAGCTTCCGTGCTAGACATAACTGTGATACAGCTACAGATAAGTTCACTGCACGTTACTGGTCATGTAAGGCTTGGTAGTATGAGTAAGTCACCAACACCAACAAACAAGAAGTTGTACGCTAAAGTAAAGGCTGAAGCTAAGAAGAAGTTTGATGTATGGCCCAGCGCATATGCATCAGCTTGGCTTACTAAGGAATACAAGAAACGTGGAGGCAAGTATCGTGGCACGACAAAGAACAAGGTCACGTAGCCAACATGTACTGCAAAGCCGTAGAAGCTTTTCTCAGGGTGGCTTAGGTAAGTGGTTCGGTGAAGAGTGGACGGATGTTAAGACAGGTAAAGAGTGTGGGCGTAGTTCAGCCAGTGACTCCAGTCGTCCGTACCCAGCTTGTAGACCAAAGGCAGTTGCCTCTAAGATCAGCAAACAAGAAGCATCAAAGAAGACAGGACCAAAGCGAGTTGCTTGGTCTACAACAGCATCAGGGAAGAAAAGGACTACGTAATGGCTAAGAAGATGTGTCCTAAATGTAAAGGTAAAGGTTGCTCACATTGTGGGGGGACAGGTTATCATAACAATATGAACAAAGGTGGTATGATGGGTAAGAAGATGAACGAGGGTATGAAAGCCCTTAAGAAAGCAGCACCAGAAGTAGCTAAGAAGATGGGTTACAACTATGGTGGCATGTCTAAGAAGAAACCAGACATGATGGGCATGGGTATGAAACATGGTGGTATGACCAAGAAGAAGGGTTATAACAAAGGTGGCTACTGTGGTGCATCTAACCCTGCTGAACGTCCAATTAATAAGAGTAGCTAATGCCTAACAAGTTTTATCATAAGTATCAAGAAGCACTAGAAGCTAAAGGTTATCGTGTAGACGAGCATGGCTACGTGTGGGACTCTATGGGTAACCAAGCTGCAGGTGAAGACAACTACGGTAACGTACAAAGTAAAGACCCTAACGTAACTGCTATCTGTCAAGAAGCTGAAACAGTTATGTCTAAACCTAAGAAGCCTAAGAAAACTGCTAAGAAGAAAGAGGAGACTGAAGTTGTTGAGACTCTGGAGATGGTACGAGCACGTGATGAGAACGGACATTTCATCGCTGATGATCCCTCTACACCTGATGTGAATGAAGCTTGGGTAGTTAAGACAGTCAAGAAAGTCGTTAAGAAGAAATGACCCAGTATAGCATTGGTAAGCCAGCACGTAGGAAGTCTGTCTATGGTCACAACAGTACCACAGCAGTAGAAGACGTGTATACTTGCCCTGCTAACTGTACAGCAGAAGTTACATACATTCTTGTAGCTAATGGTGATGGTGCAACTAACAGTGTAACTATTCAGTGGTACGTAGCAGCAGATGCTTATACGTCACACTTCCTAAACGATAAGAGTTTAGCTGGTAACGGCTACCATGAGTTCTCTACGATTGACCTTGTGTTACAACCTGGTGATAAGATACAAGTAGTACCTAATGCAGCAGGACATATTGATAGTATCATTACTGTAACAGAAACATTTGTGCCTATCGGATAACGCATAACGGGTATTCCAATAAAGCTATAGTAAAGGCCCAGTATTTAAATATAACTATGTTTGTTCAACTAACAAAGGAGAATGAACATGGAACTAGTACTTTCTGAATCATCAAAGTGGGCCACTAACTTCAAGGCGTTCTTAGTCAAAGTATTTAATGCAATGATTGAAGCACGTCAACGCCAAGCCAATATCCGTATTGCTGAGATGCAGCTACGTGGTATGACAGACCGAGAACTAAATGACATCGGTATTGGGCGTGGTGACATTCGTCGGGTAGTACGTCAGTACCCCGAATAGTCCATCAAGAAGGAGAGGCTTGTGGACCCAGTAACTATTATAAGCGGGGCCACTGTTGCCTTTAACGCCCTGAAGAAAGGCTTTGCTATAGGCAAGGACTTACAGGACATGGGTAGCCAGCTAAACAAGTGGGCTGGTCACATGGCTGATCTAGGGCAAGCTGAGAAGCAAGTTAAGAATCCCCCTTGGTGGAAAGCTATAAGTGGCTCTGTAGAGTCTGAAGCTATGGAAGTTTTTGCAGCTAAGCGTAAGGCAGAGTCCATGCGCAAAGAGTTGAAGGACTATATCAGTTTCACTATGGGTCCATCTGCATGGGATGAACTTGTGGCTATTGAAGCCAAGATACGTAAACAAAAGAAGGAACACGAGTACCGTAAAGCTGAACTACAAGAAGCTATTATAACTTGGACAGTAACAGGTTTGCTTTTATCATTAGGCTTTGGTGCTTTAGGTTTCACATTATATATGGTGAGCTAATGGCTAGACAACTAACAGAAAACCAAATGAAGTTCTTAGAAGTCCTGTTTGATGAAGCAGGGGGTGACGTAGTTGCCGCTAAGAAGCTGGCAGGGTATAGTGAGTCGTCTAGCACAGCCGCTATCGTAGAAAGTCTTAAAGATGAAATCGCAGATAAGACACGTACTTACTTTGCTCGTACTGCGCCCAAGGCTGCTATGGCTATGGTTGGTGCTTTACATGACCCTACTGAACTAGGTATTCGTGATAAGATGGCTGCAGCAAAAGACTTGCTTGATCGTGCAGGACTTGGTAAAGTAGATAAGATTGACGTAGGGTCAAGCAGTGGTGGGGTGTTTATCCTGCCAGCCAAGGAAGGTAAGAACGAGTAAGAATGAACCGTGAGTCTTTGGGGTATTGGGAGCTACCCAAACCACACAAAGGTGAAGAGAGACAGTGGCACGTAATAGCTAGAACAACACGCACCGTGCCTTTCGGATACAGAGTACACCCTGACAACGAAAACTTATTAGAACCCATACCAGATGAACTAGAAGCTTTAGAGCTTGCAAAGAGGCACCTAAAGCAGTATGGTTACAGAGAAGTAGCTATATGGTTGCACAGACAGACTGGCAGATACATCTCACATATGGGTTTAAAGAAAAGGGTAGACATTGAGCGAAGACGTAAGAAAGCAGCTACAATTAAACGCAAGCTTGCCAAGCGGCTCGAAGAAACGTTACAGGAGATCAAAAGGCTCGAAGAAGAAAGTATTGGAGCCTACCGTATCATCCCCCCAGACGATTGAGCCTGTAGTAGAAACTGTAGCAGCACAAGTAAAACCTGCTGAGTTTGATGTTGACACTGCACAAGAAGTAGTGTTTAAACCAAACCCAGGACCACAGACAGACTTCCTAAGCGCATCTGAAAGGGAAGTATTGTATGGTGGGGCGGCTGGTGGTGGCAAGTCATATGCGATGCTAGCTGACCCGCTTCACGGTTTGAATGACCCTAACTTTAGTGGCCTACTTGTACGACATACTACGGAGGAACTTCGTGAACTTATTCAAAAGAGTCAAGAGCTTTACCCTAAAGCCGTTCCAGGTATTAAGTGGTCTGAGCGCAAAAGTCAGTGGATCAGTCCAAGGGGCGGTAGACTTTGGATGTCGTACTTGGACAAAGACATGGACGTTACTCGTTACCAAGGTCAAGCGTTTAACTGGATCGGGTTCGACGAGCTAACACAGTGGCCTACCCCATATGCTTGGGACTACATGAGGTCACGTCTACGTAGTGCGCATAGTAGCAACTTAGGGTTGTATATGCGTGGTACTACAAACCCTGGAGGTGCTGGACACCAATGGGTTAAAAAGATGTTCATTGACCCAGCACCCTCTAATGAAGCGTTCTGGGCTACAAACATAGAAACAGGGGATACTATCACATTCCCTAAAGGACACAGTAAAGAGGGCCAACCACTATTTAAACGCAGGTTCATTCCTGCTAGTCTGTTTGACAACCCTTATCTAGCAGACACTGGTGACTACGAAGCAATGCTTCTATCGCTACCAGAGCATCAACGTAAACAGTTGCTTGAAGGTAACTGGGACATCAATGACGGAGCAGCTTTCCCTGAGTTCAATAGACGCATACACGTTGTGGAGCCTATCGACATCCCTGACTCATGGCCTAAGTTTAGAGCTTGCGACTATGGTTACGGCTCCTATACAGGAGTACTCTGGTTCGCTGTCGCACCGACTGAACAACTGGTTGTCTACAGAGAGCTTTATTGTTCTAAGGTTACGGCTACTGATCTAGCAGATATGATACTAGATGCTGAAGCTGAAGATGGCACTATCAGGTACGGCGTGTTAGACTCGTCCCTCTGGCATAAAAGAGGTGATACTGGCCCGTCACTAGCAGAGCAGATGAACATGAAGGGTTGCAGATGGCGTCCTTCTGATCGCTCTCGTGGCTCAAGGGTTTCAGGTAAGAACGAGATTCACCGCCGTTTGCAGGTGGACGAGTTCACTGAGCAACCTAGATTGGTGTTCTTCTCCACCTGCACCAACACAATAGCTCAGCTACCTAGCTTACCGCTAGATAAGAAGAACCCTGAAGACGTAGATACAAATGCTGAAGATCACTTGTATGACGCACTACGTTACGGTGTTCAAACACGTCCTAGAAGTTCAATCTGGGATTACAATCCTGCCAAGCAGAATGCAGGGTTTCAAGCGTCTGATCCTACTATGGGGTATTAATGTTTAAAGTGTGTAATAAGTGTGAAACAAAATACCCAACAACAGAGTTTCATAAAGACAGAACAAAAGAAGATGGATTAAGAACTACATGTAAGTCATGTAAGAAGGCTTCTGATAGAGAGTATGTTGTGCGTAATAAAGATAAGATAGCTTTACAACGCAGAGATCGCTATTTAAATAGGTACGATATTGAAAGAGCACAACAAGCAGAGTATGCACGTAATAACAGAGAGTTATTAAATAAACACAGCAGAAATTATAAAAAGAATAACAAAGGTAAAATAAATGCAGATACTCGTAAACGTCAAGCAGCAAAGTTAAAAGCTACACCTTCTTGGGCAGACTTAGATCAAATACAACGTATCTATAAAGCTTGCGCTAAAATAACAGAACAAACAGGTATAGATCATCATGTTGATCATATAATACCATTAAAAGGTAAGAATGTTTGTGGGTTGCACGTTGAGAATAATCTTGCTATAATACCTGCTAGAATGAATCTAGCTAAACATAATAAACACAATAGTTGGGATACTAAGTAAATGGCAGAAATAGACGATCTATCCTTTGAGACAGATGAAGTAGTCGCTGCAGAAGAGCAAGAAGACACTCTGTTTGACAACGTGAGCAGTGTTGTTACTTATGTGAATGAACGCTTTAAACGTGCTGAAGATGCACGTAACGCTGATGAAGAACGCTGGTTACGCTCTTATCGTAACTACCGTGGTATATACGGACCAGATGTGCAGTTCACGTCCAGCGAGAAGTCACGTGTATTTGTTAAAGTAACTAAGACTAAGACGCTAGCTGCGTATGGTCAGATTGTAGATGTACTCTTTGGTAACAACAAGTTCCCACTTACTATCAATCCATCTGTACTACCTGATGGTGTAGCAGAAGCGGTACACATTAACCTAGACCCTAACGCTGAACGTGCTGGTGACGCTATCCGTGAGCCGTTCAAACAAGAGCCTAACAAACCATACTTGATCGGTCCTGATACAAAGCTACAACCTGGTGAGACTATTGCTGATCTACAACGCCGCTTAGGTCCAGTAGAAGATAAGGTAGCTCCCGTATCTGAGAAGATCATTGAAGGTGACGGAACTACACCTACTACAGCTACATTCCATCCTGCTATGATTGCAGCTAAGAAGATGGAAAAGAAGATTCACGATCAGCTACAAGAGAGTGGTGCATCTAAGCATCTACGTTCTATGGCTTTCGAGATGGCGCTACTTGGTACAGGCGTAATGAAAGGCCCATTCGCTGTAGATAAAGAATACCCTAACTGGGATGAAGACGGTGACTACGATCCACTAATCAAGACTGTACCATCTACCAACCACGTATCCCTATGGAACTTCTACCCTGACCCTGCAGCCTCTTCTATGGATGACGCAGAGTATGTTGTTGAGCGTCACAAGATGTCACGCAATCAGCTACGTGCATTGAAAGGTAGACCATACTTCATTGATGAAGCTATTGAGGATGCTGTCGCTACAGGTTCTGACTATGTGCGTAAGCATTGGGAAATGAAGATGGAGGATGACGATACTGCTCCTACAGATACTGAGCGCTGGGAAGTGCTAGAGTTCTGGGGCTTTGTAGACGTAGATGTACTAGAAGAGAATGGTATCAACATCCCATCAGAGCTAAAAGACTTACATGAAGTCAACGCTAATATCTGGATCAGCAACGGTAAAGTACTACGCTGTGTGTTAAACCCCTTCAAACCTGCACGTATTCCTTACTATGCAGTGCCATATGAGCATAACCCATATAGCTTCTTTGGTGTAGGTATTGCTGAGAACATGGATGATACACAAACATTGATGAACGGTTTCATGCGAATGGCTGTTGACAATGCTGTATTATCTGGTAACCTTCTTATTGAGATAGATGAAACAAACCTCGTACCAGGACAAGACTTATCCGTATATCCAGGCAAGGTGTTCCGTAGACAAGGCGGCGCACCAGGTCAGGCTATCTTTGGTACTAAGTTCCCCAATGTGGCTGGTGAGAACATGCAGCTATTTGATAAAGCCCGTGTCCTCGCTGATGAAAGTACTGGATTCCCAAGCTTCGCACATGGACAAACAGGAGTATCAGGAGTGGGTCGTACCGCTAGTGGCATTTCTATGCTTATGTCTGCAGCTAATGGCAGTATTAGAACTGTTGTTAAGAACGTAGATGATTATCTGCTAGCACCTATTGGACGTGCATTCTTTGCGTTCAATATGCAGTTTGATTTTGATGAAACTATTCGTGGTGACCTAGAAGTTAAAGCTAACGGTACTGAAAGCTTAATGGCTAATGAGGTACGCTCCCAGCGCCTAATGCAGTTCCTACAGGTAGCGTCTAACCCAATGCTAGCACCGTTTGCTAAGATGGACTACATTGTACGTGAGATAGCTAAGAGCATGGACCTAGACCCAGACAAGGTGACTAACTCTATGGCTGATGCAGCTATCCAAGCTGAGATCATGAAAGGGTTCCAACAACCTATGCAACCGCCACAAGGTGCAATGCCACCAGAGGCAGGAGGCCCAGCCCCAGCAGGTGCTGATGCACAAGATCAGACAGGCGCAGGTGGTGGTACTATTGGTACTGGCGTAGCTCCTGCACCAGGTGAGCAAGGATTCAGTGGTAATGTCGCTTAAGGCTTTTGTTAATAATAAAGGTGAGTGGGATGCATTCTGTGAAGAGCTAGACAATAGCATTGCAGAACTACATAAACGGCTAGAGCAATCAGAACACGTAGTAGAGATACACCAAACGCAAGGTGGTATACGTGCTTTGCGTAGATTAAAATATTTGAGAGACAAAGTTAATGGAACAAAGTCCTAAGCCTAAACTACGCCCTAAACTAAAACTTTCTTACGACGATCTAAAAAAGATTGAGCGTGTTGTTAATGAGGAAGCTAAAGGAGAAGGTGTAGAAGGACGTAACGCTATTAGAGGTGTTATCTTTAATAGATTGATGTCAGATCGTTTTCCTGATACAGTCGATGAAGTTTTAAGCCCTAGAGAGTTTGAGCCTGTAGGTAAATACGGTTCTGTTGACAAGATACCTGTTGATGAAAACATATTGAATGAGCGTCTTACAGAGATGGCTGATTATATTCAGTATGGTGAAGATGCATCAAAAGGTAGTACTTTCTTCTTAAATAAGAAGCTAGCAAAGAAACGTAAAACAGATTTTGGCGGCAAAGATGGTATGACTATTGGTAATCATACTTTCTATAAAAGCTATGAGGGACAAGAACCTGTAGAGGATGTTAACTTCTCTCATAACATTGAAGTATATTATCCTGACGGATACGCAAAAGGTGGAGTAGCTATGGACGAACAAATGGATGCGGTATTTAAGTCAAGCCGTGCTGAAGTAGACCCAGTATCGGGTAATGATGTACCACCAGGTTCACTTCCTAAAGAAGTACGTGATGACATCCCAGCGCAGCTAAGTGAAGGTGAATATGTTGTACCTGCTGATGTTCTTCGTTTCTACGGCATGAAGTTCTTTGAAGACCTACGTAAGCAAGCTAAAATTGAACTAGCACAGATGGATAGAGATGGACGCATTGGCGGTGAGCCTATTGCTGTTATGGAAATCTCTGAGCTATCCCCTGAAGAGATGGAAGAGCTAGAAGCTATTGGTGCTGCAGTAGGTGGTTACATTACACAGCAACCTACACAGTCAACACAAGCTGATCCTTACCAGCAACAACAGATGATGTATCGTCAAGGCTCACCTGTAGCTATGGGCAACACAGGTTACGCATACGGTGGTGCAGTAAAAGGCTATGCACCTGGTGGACTAGAAGACGGTGAGCCTGTTACAAATGCTCCTGTTAATGTTACAGAAGAGACACCTGACTTTACACAACCTACGTTTACAGCACCTGATCTACTATCTCAGTTCGGTGCAGGGTTTAGCTTTACACAGCCAAGTCAAACAACACCTACTGAATATACTACAGTTACTTTGTATGGACCAGAGGGTGATATTATTACACTGACATTACCTACACAACAGAAGCTATATGAAGAGAAGATAAAAGAAGGTTATACTACAGAACAGGTAGCTGTAACTACTGAAACTGAAGTAGGTAAAGATGATGGCGCTCCAACGCCTAAACGTGGATTAAAAGAACCAGAAATAGACGTTGATAATATACCAAAAGACGAGCTTCTCAAAACGGCTCAAGGTCTATCAACAATGAATAAGATTGCTACAGCTATAGCTACATCTGCAGGGCTTCCTGTTGCAGCATTTGTTAATGCAAAAGGTGTAGCAAAGTACAATGATATTCTTGACCGTCTTGCAAAAGAAGACCCTGAAGCCTTTGAGAAATCTGGATTAAAGAAGAAGGGTAGTATCTTTGGTGGAGAATCTAGCTTATATGAAAACCTAGAAGATACAGATGGTAAAAAAGGACCGTCCTTCGGTGATACTTGGTTAGGTGACTTACTAGGCTTTGATGAGGATGGATTCGGTGTACAAGGTGATTCACTATCACAATCATTACGTGGTTCACGAAGAGATGGCTCGACTACAGCAGCAACTACACCTTCATCAAACAATGATAATGGACCAAGCCCATCGCCTACACCTACTGTAATACCAACAGGTGCTACAATAGCCACTGGTACTGTACTAAATAACCCAGACGATCCTGTTGTGTCTACCATAGACGATAGTGGTAACGAGGTTCTTCAGAATGAGTCTAGTCTAACAGCAGGACAACAAGCAGCTATGGACTGGGACGAATAAACACACACACCCCATATAACTATAAGGCTACCCAGCTACGGCTGGCCCCAACATAAGGAGTAATAAAATGGCTGAAGTAGAACAAGTGCAGGTTGACTCTGCATCACACATGCGTAATGTTGCACGTGTAAAGCGTGACGAAGAAGAGTTACGTGAGTTGATGAAACAAGCTGGCATGGCACAGGACGATGAAACGCAGGAAGAAGCCACCGATAGTGAATCCGATAGCGAGGGAGTTGAGAACGCCCCAGTTCAGGATGCGAGTGTATCAGAACAAAAAGAGAAAGAGTCAGCAAAAACCGAAGCACAAGAAGCGGATGATACAGAGCTAGGTGCTGAAGAGAAAACCTTCAAGCAACGCTATGGTGATTTACGCCGCCACATGCAAGAGAAAGACAAAGAGGTTGCTGCTAAGCTAGAAAAACTAGAGAAGCAACTTGAAGCAGCTACAAAGAATGAGCTTGTACTACCTAAGTCTAATGACGAGATTGAAGCATGGGCTAAGAAGTATCCTGATGTAGCAGGTATCGTTGAGGCTATTGCAGCTAAGAAAGCTGATGAACGTGCTACTGAGTTAGACGGACGCTTGAAAGAGATTGAAGAGCTACGTGTTACAGCTAAGCGTGAGAAAGCTGAAGCAGAACTAGCGGCTATCCACCCTGACTTTGGTGAGATACGTGCAGACGATACATTCCATGAATGGGCTAAAGATCAGCCTAAGTGGGTACAAGATGCTTTGTATGAGAATGTAGAAGACGCTAAGTCTGTAGCTCGTGTGATTGACTTGTATAAAGTTGACAAGGGTATTACAGGCAAGAAGAAACCTACGCAAGACAAAGGTGCAGCAGCTTCTGTGACAACTAAGCGCAGCACTACACCTAATGACACTGAAGAGTCTAAGTACTTACGTGAGTCACAGGTAGCTAAGATGTCTATTAAAGAATACGAGAAGCGCATGGAAGAGATCATGGAAGCCCAGCGCTCTGGTAAGTTTATTTACGATATGACAAAGAAATAGCTTGACAAAGTTAATGTCATAAGTAAAACTATAGCATATACACAAAATAAGTGTGTATGCTTTTTAAGCACTAGCCACAACAAAGAACTACCTCAAAGTATAGGCCCAGTACTGATAGGGCGGCCACCCTTGACGATTGACTGACTACCCTACTACAAAGAGCCTCTTTAGTGGATATGTAGTGTCTACTTTCACGCCATATCTATAAGGAGAAATTAACTATGGCTATTACATCCGCATCGGGTGGATTCAACGGCAACTTCTCGCCGATCATCTACTCAAAAACCGCACAGATCGCTCTACGTAAAGCGGCTGTCACAAACGCAATTACAAACAACTCTTACTTCGGTGAGATCGCCAACCAAGGTGATGTTGTTCGTATTCAGAAAGAACCAGACGTAACTGTTAACGCTCTTGAGCGTCACACAGCTATTTCTGTAGAGAAGCTTAACGATGAAGACTTCTCATTGACTATCGACAAAGCAAACTACTTCGCATTCAAAATGGATGACATCGAAGATCAGTTCGCAAACGTTGACTATGTTAGCCTAGCTGCTGATCGTGCAGCATATAAAATGGCTGACTCAATGGACGCAGACGTTCTATCATACTTGTCAGGTCACACAACTGCAGGTGCTTTCATCACAACTACATCAGGTGATGCGCAGCACGACACAGCGGGTAACCTAACAGGTGAGTTCCTAACAGCGAACCACTTGGATGCTACCGACTTCGGTAACTTGACTATTGCTGCTACAGCAACAGCAGGTGACTCAGTTCCACTAGCACCACGTCTACCAGGCGCAACAGCGTTGTCAGCAACAACAGTATCACCTCTAACAGTCGTCGCACGTATGGCTCGTAAGATGGATACACAGAATGTTGATTCACGTGGGCGTTGGCTTGTTGTTGACCCGGTATTTATTGAAATGCTGAAAGACGAAGATTCACGTGTACTAAACGCTGACTTCGGTGGCTCAGGCTTGATGAACGGCTTGGTATTGAACAACCTACACGGCTTCCGTGTTTATGTGTCAAACAACCTACCAGCAGCAGGTACTGGCTCAGGTACTTCAGGTACATCTGCACAGTCAACAAACTACGGTGTTATCGTAGCAGGTCAGGAAGAAGCAGTAGCTTCAGCGGAGCAGATCAACAAAGTTGAGAACTACCGTGACCCAGACTCATTCGCAGACATTGTACGTGGTATGCACTTGTACGGACGTAAAATCCTACGCCCAGAAGCGCTTATCACAGCACGTTACAACGCTGCTTAATATTACATAGCTTGTTGGGCTGGTCTTGTCAAGAGGCTGGCCCTTCAGCACATTTAATAGTAGGATAACTCTATGGCTACTTATGTCGCACTAACAAATGAACTACTACGTAGACTTAATGAAGTTACACTAGATACTGCTGGTGATGGCTTTGACTCAGTACGTAACGTTCAGGCACTAGCTAAAGATGCAATTAACAGTAGTGTTAGACTTATTCTACAGGACGGTCAAGAGTGGCCTTTCCTTAAAACTACTTATACACAAACACTTACTATCGGCACTAGACAGTATAGCTTTCCTTCAGACTACTCTAGTGTTGACTGGGATACGTTCTATCTTAAAAAGTTAGCATCAGAGGGTAACAGCCCAATGAACTTGAAAGCTATGTCTTTTGAAGAGTATACACAGAATGTACGTGCAGCAGATGATGGTGGAGATCAAGTAAACGGTGATGGTCCACCTATTCGTGTGTATCAAACATTAGGCGAGTCTTTCGGTGTTACACCTATCCCTAACGCAGCGTATGAGATTGAGTATGTCTACTGGTCATACCCTTCAGATATGACTCTGTTTGATGATGTATGTATTATCCCTGATCGTTTCAAGCACGTAGTTATTGATGGTGCTATGATGTTTATGATGCGCTTCCGTAGTAACGAGCAGAGTGCAGCTATGCATCAGAACAACTTTGAAGATGGCATTAAGTCTATGCGTCGAGTGCTTATGGATGATGCCCTATCTATTCGTTCTACTGTTATAGGTAAAGCAAGAACTAGTTCATTTAATGACGGTGTATAATGGCTGACAATCTCGCCTCCTTCAAAGTATTCTGCCAAGGCGGTCTAAACACTAGCCGTGATGTGTTGTCACAAGGTGAGACTCAGCCTGGTTCAGCTATTTCTTTGATTAACTATGAACCTGCTGTTACTGGTGGCTATCGTAAGATTAGTGGCTTTAGCAATGACTACGGTGAAGTAACAGGTCAGGCTAATACACCAGTGTTAGGTGTCTGTGTAGCTAACGGTGTCAATGATGGTATCTTAGCTTGTAGAATGCCACAGGTAGGTGATGATTATCTGCACTATTGGGATAATGCTACATCAGCTTGGGTTGCAGTAAGTGTATCTGCTATCTCACCTGCTCCTACTATGGTAGGTGTAACTAAGGTAAGGTTTACTAAGTATAACTGGGGTAGTCCTAAGATACTTCTTACTGATGGTATTAACCCTGCAGCTACTTATGATGGTACAACCTATACGCAGATCACACACGCAGATGCACCCAGCGCACCTAGACTGTCACACGTATTTAAGAACCACATGTTCCTAGCAGGTGACCCTAGTGAGAACACGAATCTTTATTTTAGCGCACCTTACGATGAGACTAGCTTTGCTGCTGCTGATGGTGCTGGTGTTATTAACGTAGGCTTCCCTATCGTAGCTATCAAGTCTTTTCGTGATGTGTTATACATCTTTGGTAGCAACAACATTCGTAAGCTTGCAGGTGACAACATCTCTAACTTTGTACTACAAGAAGTTACAGATGACCTTGGATGCCTAGCTACAGACAGTGTGATTGAGATCGGTGGTGACTTACTATTCTTATCACAAGATGGTCTACGCCCTGTTAGTGGTACAGACAAGATTGGTGACGTTAACCTAGAGACAGTATCAAAAGACATTCAGTCTATCTTTACTGACATTGTGTTTGACATTGATCTTGAAACACTTAACGCAGTAGTAATACGACAAAAGACACAGTTCCGTTACTTTTTTGGTGCAGCAGACGCACAGGGTATTATTGGCGGTTTCAGACAAACACCTAACGGTTTGCAGTTTGAGTATAGCCAGATGCTAGGTATCACAGCTACTTGTGCTGACAGTGGCTACATAGGACAGAACGAGTTTGTAATTCACGGTGACAGTACAGGTAAGGTACATCGTCAAGAACGTGGCAATGACTTTGATGGTGAAAACATTTTTAGTTTATTTCAGACACCGTTCTTCCATATGCAAGACCCTGAGCAACGTAAAGTGTTTTATACTGTAGCTACATATCTACGTTCTGAAGGTGACAATGAGCTAGTTATGTCTGCTTTGTATGACTATGAAGATGTTGACACACTAAGCCCAACAAACTTTACACTAACAACAGAAGGTGCTGCAGCTTACTATAATGAAGCACTGTATGACAGTACAGCAATATACGATGGTAATCCAGCACCTGTTAAAAGAACAAACATATCAGGTTCAGGTAAGTCAGCATCATTTAAATTCGTAACTAATGATTCCAATGCATCACACAGTATTCAAGGTTTGGTTATCACCTTTGGTGTAGGAGATCGTCTGTGATAGTAACTAGAAGAGAAGCAAAAGAAAAACAACTTTCCAGATATTTTACAGGAAAACCCTGTTTAAATGGTCATATCTCAAAAAGAGTTACAGGTAATGGCGAGTGTTGCACTTGTCGTAAGGAAAAAGGTCCAGCTTCTACTCACAATGAGAATGTAAAAAGATATAAACAAAGAAACTCAGATAAAGTAAAAGCTTATCAAAAAAAGTACCAACAAAGAATAGAAGTAAAAGCTAAAAGAGCAGCAAG
>CBRFFM010000038.1:0-14327 GCA_967789005.1 uncultured bacterium
TTTCTCTAGAGTACTCATTGAAAGACAAACCGAATGGATAAAAATCCTCCTGCTGTACCACCGGTGATTTTGTTTGTGTCACTTTAAAGTCATCAAAGTAAACTTCCACGGGGTTTGTCTCTTCATTAGATAACCAAATGTACATGTAGCCCGGTTGTTTTACAACGATTTGTGCCGAGAGTCGCTCGTGAGGCACGTTGCTTCCGTTCTCTTTGGCCACATCGGTCATGCGCACAAAGTTAGTTTGAGAGGCGTCTCCAAGAATCGGGTTGTAGTTCCTGTCGAACATGATGTAGTTCATATAAGCCTTCGGTCCCAGCCCCGTGCTGTTGCCCTCGCCTGCTAAACCAGTAAAAGGGAATGGTGTGATACCATTGGTTGAGTAGTTCGCTCCGTCAATTACGGTTCCTGCACTTGCAGTACCGGAGATGATCTGCGAGAGCAACTGTGTAAGTACTGCGGTGTTATTGCTGTTGCTGGCGTCCACATATTTTGCAAATACCTCCAGTTTGACTGTATCGCCCGGCATTACACTGATCGATCGGGCTATGCCTGTCTTTTCATTTGCAGAGCCGCTTAGTCTTTCAGAGTAAGCTGTCGTTCCGTTGTATGTGTGATCAAAAAGCGTTGAGTTGATCAGGCGTGCATCATCATAGCGCAGGAACTTGCTCTGTTCTGCGTTCTGGTTAGCGGTTTCAAAGGTGGCCGCGGCATTGTCTACTTCATCTTTCGTTGTGAAGGTGAGCCTTACATTTCCCAAGTGGTCTTTGAGGTGGTACTGATACTCGAAATTGCCGTTGGGTACGAAGGTGCTATTGCCGTGGGTAGCATCATACGGGTAAAGCTCAATCTTATTGATGTAAAAAACATCGTTGATCAAGCCACCGTTCCACAGTGCACCTACCTGTATAGAACCTACGTTGCCCGGCACTGTGAAAATGCTATTGACCCAGTCTTCTGACCCAGCCCCTGCGGGAAGCGATGTTCCCGGCCAGATCAAATCCCCATTGCTTCCGTAGACGTACAAATTCACCGGGTTAGTTGTGCGATAGCCCTTCAATTTCAGCTGGTATTGCTGCCCCGGCTGTACCGTTATCCAGTTGCTCCAAACTCCAGGGCGTCCCCCATTTACGTTACACACTAATTTTAAATAGGTCTCACCACCGATCGTTTGCGCTGTCATTGAAGCCGAACTTACAGTATTGAATCCGCTCGTAGATGTCGCATCAGAATTTGACACCAATTGCTGCGCGCTATTCCATGTGCCTTCAGGTATAATCCTTCCTTCATCATGGTTGATGAATTTCAATGCCTCATTTTCAAATATTTCCTCACCCAAGTAGTCGGTGCGTTTAGTCAAAGTGTTAGTCGCACTGTAGACTTGCTGACTCAGTTTCCTTCCTGTTGCATCGTAGATGTATTTGATATTTTCTCCTGTATTCTTGGTCACTTGCAGAGGAAGGTTCAGGTAATTGTAAGTGATGGCGGTAATATTCTTGTTTTTATCGGTCGACATGTTGCCGTTGGCATCGTAGATGTAATCGTCTGTGCCCACGTTGCCATCAGTGAAACCGTTGAGTATATCTCCTATATCGGTCACCGATTTCAATTGGTTGCTTGCTTTGCCCTGTCCTTTGTAATCGTAGCTGAGTTGATCCATCACGGTGCCGCTGGCATTGGTGCGTGTGAGTTTTTTTATGTTTCCGTTGAGGTCGTAGCGGAAACCGTTTTCAGCAAAGTTCGAGGAAGGCGTCCATGTGCCTGGGTTGGTGAGGTAGTTTGCAGATTTGATCCGGTTGAGCGTGTCGTAAGTATAATTGTAAGCCACATCCTTTGTCGTTCCAAGAGCCAGGTTGTTGCTCCAATTAATAGCGCTGATGTTGCCATTAAACTGTGGTACATTGTTCATGCCGCTGATTGCATCATTGTAATGCAGGGTCATTCCAAACAAGTCGTTCGGGTCATCATTGTTGGCGTTCACGGCCAACTGCGAATCGTTGATTGAGGTAAGCCAGCCGCGGATATTATACCGGTAGTCAGTACTTTGTTTAAACGAGCTGCCATTAGTGCTATGGAGCTTTTTGTCTACAAGCTGACCGATCTCGTTGTATTCGTTTTGCGTCAGAAGTACAGGTGTTGCTCCGTTCACGCTGTGCCATGTTTTGAGCAAGCGGCCCGCATGGTCGTAGTAAAATGTGCGTGTGATGCTTTCCGAAATGGAAGACATCGAGGTACGGACATTTAACAGATTCAGGTTGGCACCACAAAATGAATTATCTACCATCAATGTTGTAGAGGAAGGGATTGTGGAAGTATACACCACCGCTCCGTTCTTCTTGTATTTTACGGATGTACCTATGCGCTCCACCCGAAGCACATCACCTAATGCTACAGCGAAGCCTGCACGCTGCGAGCCGTTCTCATAAACATAAGCACTGGTTTGCAGAAACCATCCATAGTCGATAGTAGTGTAGCTGGCGTTATCATTGCTATCTGAAAAACCAAATTCTCTCTTTGAACCGCTGCTTAAATCAGACATACTCAACTCTACCCATCCATCCTGACCGGCAGCTAATTGTTCTGTTGATGAAGCTCCCGTTGCCCAGCAAGTGGCGATGTTGCTGCTTACTAATTTGTTGCCCATTGTCATGGTATTCATTACATCCTTCCAGGCTACACTTCGTTTTATGTTCGAAGTTTTTGTAGCCAAGATTTTTCCAGTAAAATCATAAACATTGGTAGAGCGTAACTGACCATTCCTTTGGTGATCTGAAATAATTTGTGCTACACGGTATTTGTCATCGTAATAGTTCACCGTGCTTAGCCAGTACGGATCGGTATCGAGTGCCCTCACTTTTGTCCCGGTTACTTTCCCAGTCACCTGATTGAAATAACTTGAAGGCTGACTATATATAATTCCATTTACATTTTGCGAAGCCGCATCGTTGGGTAAGTAAGCATAGGCATTGTCACCGCTCAAAAAAGAGTAGTTGTCGTAGTAAGTAATGGTTAGGTATACAGGTGGGTCTGTGACTTGCGGAAAAGATTTATTGTCGTAGTAGTGAACATTGCCTGTAGTTGTTGAGAAGGTTTCATACCACGCTTGTGATGAAGTCAGGTTAGCATAGTAATTGTTCACATTTGTTTGCATCGTAGACAGATCGATGAAACTGCCAGGGTTATAAATCCCCGTACTCACCGGGCGATTCAATACATCATATTTTGTAAATGCCCATTGATTGCTGAGTCGCTGATTTCCGTCTTGCGTGAGGACAAGCCTATCGCGGTTATCATACACTATATACACCCAGTCTGCCCCTGGTACTCTTTTGGCAATCATGCGCCTTCTTCCATCATACTTATATTGAAATCCAAAATTATCCAATGTGATGCGCTGTGATGTCTTCACCACTATGGGGTCACTCATAAGCGTAAAGCCTGTCGCTTTAGTACTAGTACAACTCCAGCGGTAGCTGCCCTCGGCTGCTGATGTAGCATTAGCGATTCTATAGGTATTGCCAGTTAGCTGGTCTGCATTGGATGAGGAGATGTCTTGCCATGTGTTGTTGGGTTGGAGTTTCTCCCACTTCAAGTTGGAAGTGTATGTTCCTTTGGGTCGTGAGGCGAGGATGAAGTCGGTGTATGTTGTGAGTGACTGTGATATTGCGTCACATATCGTTTTTTGTGGTGAGAAGGTTAGGGTCTTGATTCCCGTTCCTATTAATGGCTCAAGTTGTGAGAAGTCGAGCCGGTTATTTGTCAAGGTCAGTGTAAGGTTGGCTTTGTTTATCTGAGTACTAAAATTTGGGATGGAGGTGAATTCGTTGTTAGAAAAATTAGCGCTCGCTAACACCGGTATATTAAGAATGCTGGCCGGAATAGCACCAGACATTTTATTATTGCTGACGTCTAGCGAAACAAGTTTAGTTAGATTCGCTAAATCAGGGAGTCCTCCGCTAATTTGATTATTGCTAATTGTAAAAGCATAAAGGTTATTTAAATTGCTTAAGGAGCTTGGCAAGCTGCCCGAAAATTTATTATTGTTTAAAATCAGGTTTTGCAAGGCTGGCATCTGCCCAGTCCAATCAGGTATTGATCCTGAGAAGTTGTTGTACTGTAAACTTAAAGAATTCAGTCCTACTATCACTCCAATAGGTTCTAACACGCTCAGTTGATTTCCATAAACTGCTAAATCGCGAAGCCCCTTGCAATTAGAAAGCTCTGTAGGAAGTGCACCCGTCAACTGGTTGGTCCATAAGTAGAGGTACATCAGTTTTGTTAGGTTACCTAGGGAACGTGGTATCGGTCCACTTAATTTATTGTTATATAATTCTAGATGGGTCAATTTCGTTAGGTTGCCAAAGTCAGCCGGGATATCCCCACTCAACTGATTGTTATATAGGTGCAACTGCGTCAAGTTCACCAACTTTCCGATGGATGAAGGGATGCTTCCAGTAAGTTGATTTCCGTACAGGGTTAAATTAGTGAGATTGGTGAGACTGCCTAAACTAGAAGGAATATTTCCTGATAATTGATTACTTGGAAGATAGAGAAGAGTGAGTTGACCCAAACCCGATAAAAAGTCAGGGATATTACCCGTTCTGTTGCAGGCAGCCATTTCAAGGTAATTCAAGTTAGAAAGATTTTGCAACCAGCTTGGAATGGGTCCAGATGTAAAGGTGTTTGTTCCAATGCTGACTTGATTCAGATTAGTCATCGTCCCTAAATCAGGTATTACACCTGTAAAATTGTTCTGGTAGATGTATAGTTTCTTGAGGTTGGTCAAGTTTGTTATCAAATTGGATAACGTGCCTGAAATCTGGTTTCCCATCAGCCACAGGTCGGTCAAATTATTCAGTGACCATAATGAATTTGGAAGAAGGCCAGTCAAATGATTGGTATACATGCCCAGGTAAGTGAGCGCAGAAAGATTTGAAATACAGGACGGAATTTTTCCGACCAAGTTGTTGCTGTTGATCGAAACTTTTGAAATGTCACTATTCGCAACAGTGATGCCATACCATGTGCCCATCTGAGCAGAAGTTGCAGTAGCAGGCCAACTCCCATACACTGGCCAATTGGTTTTAGTCGTCCAAGCATTGCCTCCCAAACTATCATAAATTGCTTTAAGGCCAATGAACTCTTGCTGATCTGGAACAAGCCCTTGTTGGTAGGGAATCCAAAATGAAGATTGCGCATTGGAGATTGTGGAGCCATTTCCATAAATGCTGGCGTCTCCGATCATTGAAGTGGAATATCCATTAGCAACCGAATAAACAGGAGTTCCATTTTGTTTGAAGTAAATCGTAGTACCAAAACGCTCCACCCGCAACACATCACCTGTCGCAACGGTAAATGCATTTTGACTTGTGCCTGCCAACAAAACTGAGGCGCTTGAACCGTTCACAAGAAAAGCGTAATCAATACTTGTGTAATTGGCATCAACATCCGTGCGTGACATCCCAAAGGCACGTTGTTGGTTTACATTGTCAACAGTAAATTGTACCCAGCCATCGGTGTTGGGATTGAGTGTGTTCAAAGTCGCTGCCCCTCCATTGCCCCAGCCATCAGCTGCAGATTTACTAAGTACAGTTCCGTTCGATGCAACTCCAACAGAGTTTATCCAGAATGTATCATAAGAGGTTTGTGAGAGCGGCTGCTGACCGGATGTTCCGAAGGAGCATGTGATGTTGGATTCCGAGGCTCCTGAGCTATATATCGAAAGATCAACAATGAGCGAGGATGAGCTTGTTACTGTAGATGTGTACACAACTACTCCATTACGTTTGTAATTAACTGCTGTACCAACTCTCTCTATCTTCAATGTTTCGTAAGGACTAAGAGCACCTGGCACATCCAGTTTCTTTGTACCATTTTCATATATGCTTAGTGCACCAACATTTATGTAAAACGCATAGTTGATTGAAGTATAGTTGGCGTTGACATAAGAGGAAGTAAGACCGATAGCAAAAATATTACCTGCGCTAATTGTCCCTAGCTGAAACTCCACAGAGCCGTCAGTAGAGACTTGTAGAACATTGCTTGACGATGCTCCACCGTTGCCCCAGGTGAATGAACTTGCCGTCTTTGTCAAAGTGTTTCCATTGACCGTTGTACCGACTAAATTGGTCCACTGCACTGAGTAGCCCTGCGCATTAACGCGAGCAGTCACAAGTGTGAGAACTAATAAAATGAATAGCGAAGTAAAAAATGTCTTCATCCTTTAAAAGGTTTTTGCAAGGGTATTACTTGAGAATTGAAATCAATTTTGAGAGGTAAGCGTGGCTAATGCGCTTTTGATAGCCTCTGGCGGAAGCACCACCACTAAATTGCCGAAGTCATCATAGACATAGTAAGTGCATGCGTAAAGTTTGCCGCTGGCATCGCTGCTGTACTGCACCTTCTTGCACACAGTGCGACCATCTTTGTCAGCATATTCAACAACATCATTGCCATGTTCATCGGTAGTTACGTTCGTGTGGAGCTGGCCTACACCATAATATCCGGCTTGCGAACCTGCACCTGTTGAGACAAGTCCTGTGGTTTGATCATAGATGAACAAGATCACTTCATTGGCAGCGTTTCCTTTATAAATTTTGCTTACTCCCTTTGAGTTAGATGTTCCAACGCCTCCGGCCCAGTCCTCTCCTGGAGCAAAAGTTGCCTTTGACCTGTCAAGAGGCGAACGCTCAATTTGTTTATAGCTAAAAGGAAAATTTGATGAGGCTATCTTATTGGGTGTGACATAGAAATTCTTTTGGTCAGCAAAAGGGTTGACTTTTAATTCACCCGTTCCTTCGGTAGAGACATAGGGCAGGTAATCCCTCAGGTTTCTCCCTGCTTCATCGTATTCCACCGAGGAAACCAAATCTTTTTGCGCGGGCGATCCTTTCTTCTCTACTTTTTCAATGTGCCTCCCCAATCCATCCATGTAATTTGTAGTTATACCAAGTTTACTTGCATCTGGTTCTGAGTCGCGGTCTAGAGGAAATGCATTAACTGTTGAAGGCTCTTTAAAAGCATACGCTCTGATAAAATTGATCTGGCTGTAAGGATAATTGTAGGTCTTTGGGTTGTGATTAATCACCTCTATAGGATTACTGACTTCAGACCAACATCCTGCTGAGCTTCTAGCTCTAACATAATAAAAGCCTGAGGCAGGATTATTTAAAATAGGATCGCTACTTGATGTAGATATTCCATCTATTTCGGTTTGCCAATAGTAGGTAATATCAGTATTGGACGTGTTATTCTTGAATGCCTTTATCTCATAGGTGGGTGAAGCGGTAATCTGAACATACGGATCGTTTCCAAAGGGTACGGTATTAAATAAATTTACTTGGACTGCACTTTTTGAACTAAAACAACCATACTGCTCAAAGGCAACATAATAGGTCTGGTTGGTATTGGGAAGTGGTATGTTAAATTGATTGTGAGTAGAAATATTTATTTCTTGATACTGGCCATTAGTATACTGGTACCAAAAATATCTCGCTGGAGCAGGCTGGGGATTATTGACAGATAATATCGCATCGTTTCCAGGGCAAACAGAAACATCAGAAACAATAGGCGCTGGAAGTTGTGCCACAACATCTACTTGTGATTCGGCAGAGTATACTGCAATGCCACACGCATTTAAAGCAGCAGCTCTGAATCGTGCGGGGGATTGCATTGAGGCGTATGTAAAAGAGGTATTCGTATTCTGCTGAATAGTTGTCCATGTTGTTGATCCCTCATCCTTTATTTGCCACAATACGGATTGACCCGTCATTCCTGAAATCGAAAATGCAGCACTTCCCTGAACGCAGATCTTTTGATAGTCAGGGGAAAAGTCTCCAATGGTAGCATCCGCTTTAAGGCCAACATACAATTCTGGAGTATCTTGTGTCGAACAAGAACCATTTCCAACGGTTGCCTTATAGTACATAGGCCTGTTTATTGTGATGTTGCTTGGTGAGGAAAGATTACCCCATCCATGTTCCGAATCCCTTGTGTACCACTGAACAATAGCACCTGAATTATTAACAACCGTAAGTGAGAAGACTGTACCTGGACAGACTTCCGTTTCACCTGAAGTAATTACGATATTGCCTGCGATCGTAGAGGGAACTACAGAGGTCTCCATATAACCACTCGCCACAAATCCGCAATCATCTGTTAATGCCACTGCCCTAAAACGGGTAGGAATGGAGGCAGAAAAATTAAAAGTCTCTACTGCATTGCCTAATGAGGTCCAGCTACCCCAAATGCTTCCTATGTACTCACTCTTCTCCCATCTTTTAACTACCCCATCATAATTGCTTAGTTGAAGTGTACCATTCGCAGAACTGCCGCTGCAGGCTGTAGTGGTACCGCTAATAAGAGTAATGGAACCTGGATTAGGTGTAACAACAGTGATCGTTGCAGGAGATGAAGTGACTTGCGATGAACAATTGCTAACCACACAACGGAACATAGTTGTGTTTTGGAGGTTAGTTATAGAATAAGAAGATGATGTGGAGTTAATCACTTGCCAGGTAGAACCTCCGTCTGTGGATTGTTGCCACTGCACAATTGTTCCTGAATAGCCGCCTAATGTTAATGTCGTGCTGCCTCCCTGACAAACCGTACCATTTGTTGCACTAACACTACCACCTTGCGCTGAAACCACTGTTACCGTATAAACTAAATCGTTACTGGAATCCAGCAGGTCGGTATAATAAACATAGCGCGTGCCAGCAGAAGTCCATTGAACAGAAATAGTGCACGCTTTTCCGGTAGCCGGACTCATTGTTCCTCCTTCGGAAATGCTCCATTCATATTTCGTACTTGTTCCGGGGCAAGAGTAGGATGTTGTTTGGCCCACACATATGGAGCTATAGGCAGAAATAGAAATCAACATGAAGCAAACCGAAACTCCAATTATCTTTGTATACATCATCTTATGCATTAATCGTTATTGTAATAATGATATTTATACTCTGTCAAAATATTTCCAGAATCATCACGTACTTGAAGTAGTCGCCCAAGGTCATCGTATTCATAATATGAAGTGACGCTATTTGTATCGGTAACGGTCTTAATTAAATTAGAATGAACATCATAAGTTATGGTTGTCATTTGAGAGCCTTGGGGATAAACTCTAAGCTCATCAAGTTTTGAACCCTGTGAAATCGTTCTTGAAAAAGGAAGTTCTCCACTGAAGACCCATGCATTATTAGCCCAATACCAGTAACTCATCACCAGGTCAGTTGTAGAGGCAGGATTAAATGAGACCGGAACAGAATAAGAGCCAGCGTTTAGAAATGATACGCCCGTTTTTGCTTCTCCAGTTATACCGTCTTCTTCAAAACTGGTATAGAATACTCTTTCCGCGTCAGCACCAACCACTTTAGCGATGATGCGGCTGCCATTGAATCCATATTTATAAATTAGTTTTGGAGCAGCGGTTGAATTCACCTCAGACAGGTTAGACCCTGCATCGTAAGTCAGTGAAGTTTTTAATTTAAATTCCTGGGAGGGAATGAAAACTTGAGGGTCATGAACAGGAGGTGCCTGCAGTGTAGCAGATTCATATTGATAAGCTTCCAACGGTTGACCTTTGTCGTTGTACTTAAAAATTTTTCCTTCCACCAGGTTTCCACCAACCGAATTTTCAATTTTGATAGGCACCCCAATAATATGATTATCAAGAAGGGCACCGAAGTTTTCAATACCTGCATAATCCTCAGGATATTTCATGGACGATACCATCAACTTATCATCACTTCTTGTGTTTTGAATACGTGATAGCTGCCCATGCACCGGATTATCATAGAAGTATTGTTTTGTCGTTGTCACCGGATTGCTTCCTTGCTCATCATACTGAGTTTCAACCGTTGATTCTAAATAGAACCAATAACTTTTATTACTGTACTCTACTGCATTTAGGTGATCCAGTGCATAGGGTATTGTTATAATTTGCCCTTCGGATTTTCCGTAGCAAGGATCGTAACCAACAATTACCGATTGATTTTTACGGCCACTCGCAATGCACTGACCCGAGCCAAATAAGAGCCAAATATGGTTATGATTAGTAACGCAGGTATACACGGTATATACTCTATTAATGGAGTTGGCATCACAGGTTACCACAGCCTGCCGTGTACAGGTGGGCTGATATTTTTTTCGTACCACCAATGCCTTTACTTCTTTTTCGTTGCGCTGATCTGTTACATAATTATTGGCAGTCAATTTTATCATGGTAAGACTCTTACCATTGAACTTATAGTACCTGGTTGACTTTTCAAGGCCATTACTCCACCCAAAATTGGTGTGAGGTACTTGCATTATGTTTTCACCTCCCCAAACGATATTGCCCGGCAAGTCGAACTGAATTAAAAATTCATGTTCTTCAACTCCGTAGGCATTATTTGAACCTCTGCTCACCGTTACATATTGATAATAAATATTATTCCCATTAACCGGGTATAAAGTATTCTGACTGCTGGAGTATAATGTTTGATATAAACAATTTTTATAATCGCAGATAAGTGCACAGGCAACGGAAATAGTACTGGGCAACATATAGATAGGCATGGAATTAGTGTTGCCGGAAGACCTGGTTGGAGTTGATACGCTTGAGTAGGAGAAGTCTTTATCTTCCGTTCCTCCGGTGACTGCATCATAGTTTTTAATCTTTGCAATTCTTACTCCTCCGGTTTCAATATTGGTTTCTATCGTTTGCGATGTTTCTGCATAATAATCTGATATTAAAGATGCATCCACAATATCACCTCCTGCACTTAGGGTAATCTTATATTCATGATCTTTAAACAGATCGACATACGATAAAAATGACTCACCGATTTGAAATTGTCTTGGTACCAAGACGTAACTGCCACTGGTTATATCGAAAACACTGACGATGCCTTTGTTGTGGATGGGATCAATGTCAGACTCCGCATAACCTGGATCTAAGGATGCACTTGTTCGGATTAGAATTTCCTGAGAACGAACATTATAGAAAGTAAAAAATTTTGAAACTAGTGGAGAGTAAAACTCCGTGCCCGTTGCTGTCAAATAGATTGGAGTCTTTACAGGTTCTACCACTTGGGTACCATAATACGTATTTGGCTCATATTGCAATTCACTATATCCGCCCGTTGGGTAAGTAATTTTTTTCAAAAGTCCCTTCTTGCTAAAACTACTATTTGCCTCGCGGTTTCCGCCAATTCCTTCAAACACTTTTCTTCCAAGATTATCTTCTATTCCTTGCTCATCTTTAGGTACAAAATATTCGTTACCGGCACCATTGAAGTATCCCCAATGATCCTGGGCAAAAGAAAGTCGTGGAGGTAATCCATTGATGTCTTCATATTCAAAAGAATGTGTTTTCAATTCATTGCCTAATCGATCTCTTTCCGCAAGTTTTGTCAGGAACATTCTTTTCAACGTCTGATCAATAGAAAAATCATTAGTAAAAGACGTTGCTTGTGAGAACGTATACTGGAAAGAAAAACTCTTGATCAATAATCCATTTTTATCTTTAATCCGTATTTCATTTAATTTATAATCAGCAAGATCTTCGCGGCCCAACGCTGCAATGAATTCGACTTCACCAAAATCTGGCGAATAAATTCTTCTTAAATAACCGCCAGTAACACTCAGCGCATTTTGACAAGTTTTGTAATTAAAAGCCGGGCAAGAAGGAGAAGTGGAACTGCAGTTAACTTCACCAATGTTCTTCATTATAGTTTGTGAAACTCCCAGAGGATAAGTATAGGAGCGAAACCCATCATACTCCAAGTGAATAATTTCACCTGTTGGGTGTTGCACTTGTGTTAAGTACCATGCCGTTTCTTGTCTGCCGTCATAGTTTTTTCCGCACTCTGAGCCAATGGCAAAGGTTCTGCTGAGCTCAACAGATTCAAACAAGTACTTAACTCCATTGGCCAATGTTATTCGGAAGTAGCCACCGGTCGGGGTACTATCAATAACTCGCTCTATTTTAATATTTAGATAAGGAAGGATTACCAGCCCCCCGGAGCGATCATATAAAAATTTACCTACGTGACCGTCAAAATTAAATGTGTAAAGGTCGGGCTCAGAATCAAAATGGTCATCAGCACAATATTCCAAGTATTTCAAAGCTGCCGGATTGTTAGGGTCAAAGTTCTCCGGGTAAGGAACAGGATTGGGATCATCGGCCTCATCTCTTATTATTCTTGTGATAACCCCTCCAGCATTTAGTGACCAGGATAACCCCACCCAAGATGCTATTTGATCAACTTTAATTCCGTTGGAACTATAGCTTAAGGAAATCGGAACAGACAAATCTTTTGCTGAAAAGGTATGGATAGGAATATCAACATTGGCGCTACCTGTTGCTAACCCTACTGGAAGTAGCCCATACTTACCAAGCTCACTTGCTGTTGGAGACGGAGGGAGCATGTTAGCAGCATGCTGAAATGGATCCTGGGTTTGGCAATAAACGCTACCAAAGAACCATAGCGAAAAACATAAAGAGAAAATATATTTCATGTAAAGAATTAAGTTCACTTTCAATTCATTGACAAAAATGCTTCTGACTGTCGGGCAAAATCACTGAGATTATTTACCAGCCTTTTTTTCGAGGCGCAAACATACTATTTTGAAAAAGTTTAAATGGCGCTTCGCTACTAAATTTCAAAAAAAGTAGTTCCTGTATTTTTCTCTTATGAAAACGAGGTTTTTCACATTGTGTGAATTGATTTTTTTACAGGAGTTAAAGCTTTACTTTTTGTGAGGGTGAATTCCCTGGATTGAGCGAATCTGGTTGCTCGAAGCCTTTAAACTGTTTGAAAGAACTTGGGAGTGAATCGTCACCCTGAGCTTGTCGAAGGGCAATTGGGGCTGAGAGCAGGAGTGCACTGCAAGTCATTCTTCGACTGGCTCAGCATGACAGTAACTTATTAGAGAAAGTCACGACTTTGGTGTATTGTCATCCTGAGCTTGTCGAAGGATGATTATGGAATTTGTTTTATAAACAAAAAAACCTCGCAGCTACTGCGAGGTTTTTTACTTTTTCGATGGATTCATCTCATGGTTGGTTTCTTAAAACTCAATTTTGCGATCCTCATGTATTCTGCACTCTTGAGGCCGTAAGCAGCTCTTACATATTTCTGAACACTGCGCCCTGTGGAAATGAGGGATTTATCAGCATACATCGTTTTGTCGCGAGCCATCTTTTTGCTGCCCCAGGTGCTTCGTGCCTGAATCACACTGGAGTTCAGCTGTTGAACCCTCGCCAGCATTTGAGCTAACCCCGTCAATCCTAGTTCGGGCTCATTGGGTGCATAGCTTGGCTCTGCGCTAACTAGCTTTACCAGGTTGCCAAAGTGATCAGCCTTGCTCACATAACTGGCCTGTGGAGAGCGGCTAACCTTTACTTGTTCTCCGGCTGCTTCTTTTGACGTTGTGACTTCCACACTGGGAGCAGATTTGCTGCTCTTGCGTTTACGGCCCGTCAACTGACGAAGAAAGAACCGGGCATCATTCAAAGTCTGTGCACTCGCACCGGAGGCGACTAACGTGTAGACGATGCTCGATGCCAACTTGGGTAAGGCATCAAATGTCACCTCTCGTTCGTTTGATTCTTTGTCGAGGGTAGACTTTGCTACATTGGCGTCATCCACTGCCTGCTTTGCATTGATCAATAAATTGCTCAATGACTGGATGGTGAGGTTGGTTGATCCGGGGTTGTATCCTCCGTACCCGGAGCAGATGCCTAAGAGCTTCTCGAAGGCTTCTACATTTTTTGTTTTGGACATATAGTTGCGTGCGTTATTGTGCACTTGTGTATTGTCACGCACACGCACGAAGCTTGTTGCTCTTTTTTTAACTATTTTGAAAAGTATATTTCACTCACGAAGTGTAACACAAAAGGGAGTGGCACGTTTGAACGCATTTTTTCACAAGGACGGGAAGTGATTTTACAACTATTTTCAGAAGGTAATAATTGAATGCCGTGAAATCGATGTGGCTACTACAGGGCATGGTTTGTTAAACAACAAGACTCATCGCACACTATGGTATACATCAAGGTATACTCTCATGCGGTGTTCTCTCAACTACGGCATACTCAGGGTATACTCTAATGTGGTACCCTCTCAACTATGGTAAACATCAGGGTATACTCTTGTAGGATACTCTCCCAACTCTGGTACACATCATGATATACTCCAGTACGCTACTCTCCCAACCCTGGTACACATCAGGGTATACTCTGGTACGATACTCTCCCAACTCTGGTACACATCAGGGTATACTCTCGTGTATCGTCCTAAAATAACTTGACAGGTCTTGGGTTAAGAACTGATTTAAGTTGA
>CBRFFM010000039.1:0-7403 GCA_967789005.1 uncultured bacterium
AAAAACGACTTTGAGTACATAGTACTTACAGTTATTCAATAAAATAACCTTCCCCGAAGAAAAGCAAAAAGCCGCAACAGGCTTACGTCCTGTGCGGCATGCTGAATATTTTGAAATGAAAATCAGTGGGGGGTAGTGGTAATTGTCTTCTTTAGCTTTTGGAATTGGTACCACTCCTTTTTGTAGTTGGATTCTCTGCGCTTGACAGCTTCATAATCCGTTACATCGTAATTGTATCCCTCGTCCTGCGGAGTTAGGATTGTGATGTATATTTCTGTACGTGGCCTGTTCTTGCAAACAAAACCCTTGATGCTTGTATCTGACGAAACCTGAATGCAATCATCTGCTAATATTCCAGCGTCAACAAGGGCATCTGCAATCGTTTCCCATTTATTGTGGCTGTCCCTTATTCTGTCGTCGGAAAAGAAGAATTGAATATTGACCTTGCATCTAGCAATTGGGAGGCTTATTTTTTCTGCATACAATTTCAAATACTGATCTTCCCAAAAATTCTTCGTTCGTTTCTGCCACTTAATATATTGGTCGGAATGTTTTATAAACATCTTCCCGGTTGTTTTACTTTTTAATGCAGTCTGCTGGTTTTTCTTTGACGGTATCGGTAATCCTTTTAGTCTTTTTAAGACCTTAGTGCTGCCATCTGCGAGATAAATAGTATCAACTATTGCATATTCTTCTCCCGGCAAATATATTTTCAAAACTTTAGTCATCTTTTTATCGGTATCGTGTTTGGACGTACTCGACTATTTTTAATGCCTGCTCATCGGGGAGTTTCATTTTTTTAAGATAATTTCTTAAATGAACATCCTTATGAACATCTTTCTTTACTGTCTTGCCTTCTGTTATCTTCTTGAATTTTACTACAGATTTTTGAGGTATCCATTTTGGAATATGAGACAGGTTTTCAAACTTAGTGTTTAAGCAATTTACATCATCTTTTGCTTTCTTCAATTCTTCGTATTCGGTAGTGAGAACTAGAACGGGATCGTCGCTGATACACTTCACGTCTACCGTCGCAAACGGAATGCCGGACGTTCTGATGTAGCATATCGCCTTAAATAAAATACTATCCTCCTTTGGCGCTAAAAGCTCTCTTGATATTTGCTTTGATAAGTTTTCAACTGCTGCTTTTATACTAAGTCCTTTGTATATGAAATACTTTTCTCCAAACCGTAGTATAAAAACACCGGACTTGCCTACTAACGGGGCGGTATGAGCTATGTTATAGCCTTGCATTTAGTAATGTTTTGCTTGTGAATTAAAATACGATCTCATTTCGGCTCTGTTTTTTATTTCAAGGTTGAAGTGTTTGCTCATTACAGCATACTTTTCTTTGATTGCTATTCTGATTCTCATTTCCAGGTTATTTTGGAATTTTAGGTCTGGCTTCACCTCTATGATCTTGCTTTTATTGGCCCTTATTCGCTGCCGATCATCAAATGACATAAAATCCCATGTCTTAGCGCCAGTCACCATCATAAGATGCTGCACTTGGGTATAGCATGACAGATAATTTTCCTTAATATCCCACATGCTTTTCCAAATAAGCCGGTCAAAATGAAACATTGGGTTTTTGGAACATTTTAACTCACAGCCATGATCCACTGTATCGGATGATGTGATATTCACAATATCGGGGCTTCCCCCGCTTTCCCCTGCCAATGGCTCATATGAAAGAAAAAGCGGGGTTTCGGTGCCTAAATAAGTCATTGAATAATTCTTCGTAACATGAATATATTCTTCGTAAGCCGGATACTCGTAAACCTTACCCCAAAGCAATGATGCCGTTTCTTCTAATGCTGGTCTTTCCCATAAGTGACTGCTTGCTTCAATGGCTTTTGTTTTTATGTAGGTCATTGCTCCGGCCCCAAATGTTTTGCCATCACTAGCATTCCCCAATAGTTTGTAATTTTCACTACTGGTAAATTGCCCAAGCCTTGCCATTATCCAGTCGTCAATATTGCTGTGCGGCTTAATCATGTTTGCCTTATGGTTTTAGTGTGATTGCTTCTTCAATTTTTTCTTTTGCTATCTGTGCAATCCGCCTGTATTGTCCTGATTTAAAGGCTGGAAACTGGATTGCCTTTAGTTTGCCTACCACATCCTCCCAATTTGCCTTGTCGCCTGCCTCTGCTAGTGCCTTCTGGCGGTTTTCTTCTGCCAAACGTGCATCTGCTTCTTTTTGGCGCTGGATGGCTGCAATTCGCTCTGTTTCGTCTTTACGGGCTTGCTCTTTTGCTTTTTCAAGTTCTGCCAATCGGATTTCTTCTTTTTTTAACTCCGCAGCGGCTTTTCGTTCTGCTATTACAGGCGTTATTATTGCTATAAGATTATCCCATTCGGCATCATTAAATAAGCATATTTCAGTGTGGTTATCTACGTTCACATCTTCAAATACAAAAGCGTCGTACTGAAAGCTGAATGTCATCCCTAACCCGTAAAGCTGCTTCATCCTGTTGTCAAGTTTTTCTTGCCGCTGTTGCCTATGCTTTGCCGCTGCCTGTTCTTCTGCTTCACGTTTTAATCGGTCTGCCTCTGACTGCATACGATCCATTTCAGCCTTCTGTTTGGCAAATGCCTCTTGCTGCTGGCGAAATTCTTCCTGTTGCTTCCTGAATGCCTCTTGCTCTGCCTTCAATTTTTCTTCTGCTTCCCGGCGCTTTGTTTCTTCGGCCACCCTTTCAGCTTCCACCCGGTCAAAAACCTTCTGGTATTTTGGGAAAATGACTGCATCCCACATTTCATCGTCCACCTCTTTGATAATGCTTACTTCATAGGATATTTCAGACAGTACAAAACTTCCATCAATCCAGTTGGCTCCAAGCCTTACGATTGATTGCTGCCGCTGCTGGAATTGCTGTTCCTGACGTTTTGATTCTTCTAATTCCCTGCGTTCTTTTTCATCTTCAAACTTTTTTATTTCGGCATCCAGCGGGTCTTGAACTTCTCCTATTTTCTCTAAAACGTCAGCCTCTTTTTGAAGCCAGAGTTTTTGCGTTCTAACTGCGTCCGATCTACCTTGCTTGCAAATTTTTTCTGCAAGTATGCCTACTTTCCTTACGGTCTTTCTCGCTTCTGAAATGTCGAGGTAGCCCTCATGGTCATCAAGGCTTTTCAGCTTCAATGCGCCGTACCTGTTTTTTAATTCGGCAATTACCTTATCTGTTACGTTTTCGCGGATTAGCGTCTGCTCAATTACCTTTTCAAGTGGTAGAACTTCGATTTCTGTGATTGTTTCCATGATTTTAAAAAATAAGGCGGCACAGTAGGAGTTGTGCCGCCAATTAACCAACGTGGTTAATGAGTTCAGAAAAGCTCTCCTACCTTCCTTTCTGAACTGAAATATGATGCTAAGTTAATGAGTTTTTTGGATAAAATACAACTACCATACTATCATGCATGCCACCGTTTTTCGGTGTATACCAATGCGCGGAAGCCTTTCTGAAATTGTGAGTTATACTTGGCGTTGTCATTTATTGCATTTATACATTTTTCATGCAGTTCGCCCATTGCTGTTTTATTTGCCATTGGTTAGGTTGTTTTGATTGTGATATTTAATGTATTGGCATACGTATTTATGGGTGTTATTTATATCAACCGCAACTAATGCATCCATTATTGCGCACCATATCCACGCTTCTGAACTAATAACTTTGTGACCGTCATTTACCAATGCATGTATCTTGCTTACAACCGGCATTAAACAGTCCCAAAGTCTGTCGTAAGAAAGTCTTATACCTTGATACCCGTGACCCATAAACTCACGAATAAGTTTATTACCCCTTTCTGTTGCCGGTTCGCTTTCCATTACTTTCTTTATTATTGGTTAATCGTTCCATTGATTCCAACATTGCAAATGTTTCATCATAAGCGGCTTGCAAATCAGGCTTATTCCTTACTATTAATCGGTAAGCCTCTAATACTGTAATTTCTTGACAGCTTTTAATATCATCAATGAGTGATCTTGTTTCCGGCTCTTTCTCTACTATTGTTGTTGGAAGTATTGCTGGTTCAGGTGACTGTATTGGTTGTTGCCATCCATGAACACGATCATTTGTTTTAAAGCAGAAAGCAATGGCTCCGTCTATCTCTTTATCTTCATCACCTTCTTTTAGAACTGATGCTTCGCAAGAAATCCATCGCTTTAATCCATTTACTGAAAATTCAGCACTATAACGTACTAATGTGATTGGCATACTTAATACCTTTTATTTATGTTTCAATATGGCAATACCGCCGTTAGATCGTTGTGCAACAATATAATGAACGCTATCGTATTCCATATCGTAAACGGTGAAAAATGGCTGATTTGCAATAACGGTCATTGTTGCCTGTTTGCCAGCCGCTTTAGCACTATCAACAGGAATACTCCCACCTTCGCTACACCCCACCAATACAACTGCAATAAGAGAAAGTAACTTGATTTTGTTTTTCATTTTTGGTTATAATTTATTTATTTCTTCCTTCACGGATTGCCAGTAATCGTAACTGTTCTTATGCGTGAATATGGTATCTATTATTTCATCTACTGCTATTAGCGCACATTGCTTGGCTGATACACAATAATTGTCATTTGAGTTCCAAAAATTCATCCATACATTTTGCTTTCGTAGATCAATCCCAGAAAGGATATAATAGTATTCTGCTAACAACCGGAGCGCCCTTTCTTTTGCTGTCATTCGTAAGTAGTTGTAAGAGTTAGATTTTCAATTTTTGCACGTTCCCATATATCCCATGCTCTTCTTTTTGTGGTGTCGTGTTTGACGTATTCTTCGTACCATTCAGAAAGAGATAGCTTATCCCACCAATCCCAAGGATCGGAAAACTCCTTGAAATACAATTCTTCTAAAAGGTATTGGGAAACTTCAAGTTCGGCAGAACATTCACTTACGGTATCAAACAATATTAGCTTTACTCCATTGGGTAATAATTCTGTTTCTATGTCATTAAAGTTGTATTTCATAGCCTTATCATTTTAAGAAGTGAATTAAGTTCTTCCGAAAACTTAGATGCCATTATTCTTGTACTTGATACCCTTGTAGTATCTGACGAAAATTCCATATGCTTATCTCTAAGGTTTATCAATTGGTCGGCCACAACTTTAGCCGGAGCGGAGCCTATATTGTCTTGGTCTTTAAGAACTACTCTAATTTCTTCCAGCAAAGTGTTCTTTTCTTTAATTTGGGCGTTGATAGCGAGTATCCTTTCGTCAATTTGATACGTTTCGTTTTTGCATTTTATTTGTTCGTATTTTATCGCCTCATACTCATCTTGTGGCAAAACACCAGCTATTCTTATTTTTGATTTTAGCATTCCAAGTTTCAACTCGTACTGCTTTTTCATTACCGACAATTCGCCTCTTTTATTAGCAAGCGCATTTATTTCTCTTTCAATATCAACTTTATCATATCCGGTAATAATAGAACCATTTGTATTAGACATAGAATTATTGGTTTTTCTTCAATTTTAGCTGTGCTACTTTTAGCTTATGGCGATATTGGATAAGCAATTCTTTAAGTTCAGATATAGTCGGCTTTATTACTTCTCTGCTTGCCTGCCAAAGCCATGCAGTAGAGATTTTATCTCTTTCTAAATGATCCGCAAAGGCTTGTTCATTCCCATCTTTATATTGGTTACAAATCTTACATTGGGGCTTCGTGTTTTCGGGTAAAAACCTTGTGCTATTATTATCCCTTGGAATATAGTGGCCGCAATCCATATTTTGATAACGGTCTTTCTTGCCGCAAGTATAACACTCACAAATACCGCTTACATCGCTTGCTGAAATACGAATCCATTGGCTGTACACATAATCAATGTCTGAACGAACGTTATTCCACGAATCCGCATCTTCTTCTTGTTCATGTTCTGCTATTCGTTTATTAGTTGAATCAATTGTGGCATGGTGACGGCATTTGTTTTTGCTGAATGCGTAGTCGAAACACCCGCAAGCCAATTTTCGCTTCTTACTAATTATGGTACTATTATATGCCACTAAAAAATTTCTTTTATCAGATTGTCAATTACCGGCTTCAATTCCCTGAACACTTTCAGCTTGTTCTTTTTAACGTCCTTTTCATCGAAAGCCATCCATAATATAATAGGTATTGGCATTTGTGATATTTGGCTGTACCGCTGTATAACATCCATTGATGGTTTCTTTCTGCCGTTTTCTATCTGCGAAACATAAGTTTGCGTCAGCCCCATCTTCTCTGCAAAGTCTCTTTGGTTAAGGTCCGTGTAGTCAACCCTTGCCGACTTCAGTGCACTTGATAAATTCATTATGTTTAAATATTTCACCGAAGGTATAAGTAATTAACCCACAGTTCCAAATTTTATTGAAAATAATTTTATTTATTTTTTTATCTAGTAGAACTATATATATTTACACCATAAATAATTAACTATGGAGTGGATAAAAACTACTGACAGGCCACTTTTTATACCGACTGAACTTGGCTGGCAATGCACAGAAGATGGTGACGGTGAATTTATAGCCGCAGTATGTTACGAAGATTTACAACAGCCAAATAAAACCTTATGGTGGATACGACATTGTGTTGTTGAGGATAGAATCGGTTTATGCGTGGTTGGTGATAATGACAACGAACCTGCCGGATGGAGCCTTGAAGATGTTTCATATTGGATGCCGTGGGTAAGCCCGCCTAACGAAAAGCCAATTAAACCGGAACCAACCAACAACAACGAATTAGCTTCCTATCACGCAGCAATTCCTCAACAATAAATTATGGGCAGGTATTTGGATTTTGAAGATGACAGATATGAGAAAGGTTTTGAGCCTTTTCAACTGAACGCAGAAAATATTAAAGCAAACAAAGGAAGAAAGATTTGCTATTTACTGCGAAGGGATATTGACCGGCATAGAGGTTACTTTGTAGTAAGGCGTGGAGTTGAATGCGGAATTGAAATTCAGGAACCAAAAAGCAACACCAATGAAAAAGCTAACACCATCTAACCTATATGCGGTTGAAGTGACTATTAACATCGTACAACCCTTCGTACCCAACAACGGGCAACCATTCTTCGGTTTCCATAAAATAAGAATGGGCATTAACGCTCCTCTGACAGAACGAAAACACCCATTTAAAATTCAAAAAATTATCAAACCGAAGATACTTGTGAGAGAAAATAGCCGCGGCTCAACCGTAAAAATAAATAAAAATTTTTCAAAAAATTATTTTTTAGAACAGCCTTTAAGTAAGCATCTTGGCTCACCGCACTCTTTTCGGGGGCCGGGCGCAAACTGGGCTTTAAAATGTTTTCGGTTGCCTTTACGATTCTATAACTAAGGAATCTCTTTCTTATAGCTCATTACAGCCGCTAACCTGTTGTTTCCTTACTATCTGCCATCAGATAGCCTTAAA
>CBRFFM010000040.1:0-7399 GCA_967789005.1 uncultured bacterium
TGTCACTATTTATTTATATCGAGTGATGCTAAATCTTTGCGCCCAGTCGGACTTTGATGAGTAAAGTTCTATTCCAGTAACTGTTCAAAGAAGCCACCAATACCATTTGCTTTATCTACAAAATGGATTTCTAAAACCCAGTGTCTTTTGTTTCCTTGTTTGTCAAGCGAAAGTATGCTTGCGTGATTATCAGGATGGGCATCCAAACTTAAATCCATGGGATTGGGTTGTTCGTGAGGAAAACGACCGATGATATGGCCCGATATAGCTCCACCAAATTCATAGCCGTAGCGTTTGGCTAGGTTAACGGCATAGTTGAAAAATTCCGCTCCGGTTAGTTTGGTCTGTTTAGCATACCAGGCATTGGCTTCGCGCCAGGCAGCTTCCACATCTCTTTTCATTTTCAGTTTCATCGCATTATTGCCAACGACATAGGTTCTTCCAACATCTGTCTCCCATCCTTGGTAGTTTGGTCCGAAATCTAAAAACACAATGTCGTCTTTTTGAATCACACGGTCAGGTGGGTCGGCACTGTACTGCTGAAGTGTGTTCACCCCGGCTCTTACAATTTTCTTATGCCAGTGTTCTTCCATACCAAATAGTTCTTTCGCCAGCTTGACGATTTCTTCTCGAAGTTCAGTTTCTGATTTGCCAGCAACGATGAGTCCGCGCTTCTCTACTTCATCGAACAATGCTTTCGTCTTTTGCTGAGCGAGGAGAAGTCTTTGCCTTACTTCAATATCAGTTGTAGTTTCCATTGATTTCATGTCAGCAGTATTTTTTACGGTCAATGTCTTGTCTTGGGCGCAGAGACAGATTGCATGTGCCAGGAAAAAGCATGTGTACAAAGTCTTTTTCATAATCCATTTTTTATAACAAGGTAAAGACTCAGATGGTCGTCTGAAATAAGGCGGTATGGGTGATATTTCGCATTAGCACAATTTCAACTCCATAAAAAGAATTTGTTGTCCCATAATTGAATGGACCATAACTTGAGCAGTTAAGATCAATTATTACTATTTTTATATCCTCAAACTGAAATATGGATAGTGTTAGACCTGTTTTCATTTTTATATTCTTCCTGGCGATCTCCTTCTTTGCATGTAGCAAAAAGGAGGTGGTACTCAGTGTTGAAAAACAATGGATCAAAGTAGAAATCGCAGGAGAGCACGCACCTGTCTACTCTATTTATGGCGACATCAATCATGTGTTGATTGTAACCCTTTATGGTAAAATTTTAAAGACAACCGATGCAGGTAAAACCTGGGAAACGAAACTTAATGTCAATTCAGATTTCGGAAAATTAGAATTGAGGAAGGACACCATTATTGCTATTGCTAACGGTGATGATTATTATTCCCTTAATGAAGGTGAAACATGGCAACTACTTGGACGCGATTTGAATTTTGAAAATGACCTGAAAGTAATTTCTTCCACGGGTATCATTTATAAAGTCAAAGAAAATTTCTCAGGCGAGTTAGGGCTTCCTTATAATTTACTTGAGTCGTGCGACCACGGCAGCACATGGAAAGATGTTTTTCCCTATCAACATGCCATTTATTCAGTTTATGCTGACCAGTACAATGGTTTGTATGTGGGTATTGCCAATACTTTCGTATGGAATGCTACCCTTGGTTCTTTTGAGGAGCATGCGCAAAATAATGCTGCCTTTTATTACAGTAAATAAAAGGCGGAAGGTTTGGAAAAGTAAGCGTTACAAAACCAATCCAAAACTACTGCATCTTGTTTGCATGCCTTGCTACAAGCTTCCACTTTTTATCGATGTGAACGTAGGTTTCAGTAAACATCAGATCAGAAGTCAGTGTGTTACCACCAGCGAGATAAGTAAATTTGCCCCGGCCGTTTACTAACGCCACTCCATTGTACAAACGCACCTTCAATTCTTGCAATTCAATTTTTTGATAAGTGAGCTTACCATTGGCGAAGTCGTTGAGCACATCAGATTTGGTTTGCACCCAGCCGTTGGAATGTGTGTAGGTGAGGCGGTCATCAAGCACATCGCGCAGTGAATCGATTTTTGTCTCTACCATCCATTTGAACTTTCTTCTACTCAAGCTTAGCACTTCCTGTTCTTCTTTGGTCTGCGCAAAAGTGAAACTAGATGCTAGTGAAAGGAGAAAGAGGAATACTATTTTCATAAAGTGAAGATAGGATTTATACGAGCTAGATGCTACAAGCGGTGGAACACAATACTTTTTCCTATCCACCGGAATTTCCAGTAGCCTCGCACGACTGCTGTGTTGGGTGAAGTTAAAGTAATCCGCGCATCGTAGGTGTACCCGGAATTAGGATCATAAATTTTTCCATCACCCCACACGTTATCGCTCTTGTAGTAGATTTTTTCTACTACGTTCATTCCGATGAGAGGGCGAGTAGTAAGTTTGGGATCGGGATTTTCTGTATCGCGATAGGAGAACATCATCGCTTCTCCGGAAGTACAAAGAAACCATATCATCTTCCCTGCAAAATGACCATTCTCTTCTACCATTTCTATTTGCAGGTTTTTCTCCTCCGTTTGCCATATTCCTAAAATACGCTTGGCTTCAGGACTGGAGTCATCACTTGTGAAGCCGAAGAGCAACGTTAAAATCGCGATTTGCAAAGCGAATTGGAACTTTCTTGGTAACATAATGATGCAGGGCATCAACCGATTTCAGTGAGATATCTAAAGATACGCATAATAAAACTGAGAGGCCGATGACATCAATTTCAAAATTGATTATTTCTTTTGATAAGGAAGTGTTTGAGTTTTCGACAAAACAAGTGGAAAGGTTTGACCCGCTTGCATCCATTTACCTGTGATAAGGTCATTTGACAGCGTGCCCTCATAAACCGTTCCGATGCCTGAAATCTCGAACTTCACTTTTCGATCGTTAATATTTATTGAAGTCACAAGAATGCCGCTTGTATTCTGGTCGGGGCTATCCAATGTTGCCTTGTATCGTTTATCTGTTTTAGAAACATCAAAAACGATTCTGTAAGTTGATCCCTGAACACTAAGTGTCCCGTTCCAACGACCTTGAAGGTCTTGGCTATGTGCGGTCACTGCTAAGAAAATCAATGTAGTAATCTGCAAAAGTTTTTTCATTTCTGTTGAATTTAAATTGGTGATAGTTCACTTGATGATTTAGCCTATTAGTACAAATCAGGCGTTCGATTCTTACAGGAAACGGGGAAATAATTTTGTGACTCAGGTCGGAAGAGCTGACGGAAGCGTAAATGACAGGACAGCCTAATTATTTCCTGCGCTTTAATTGGCTCCTTAGAAATTTAACCCAAAGACTCCATTCGCTGACTTTTGCTGAGTTCATCAAATGGTTCTCAAGTTTATCGAAGGCATCCTCCATAAACGCATCGTGAAACCAGCGGATGGCAAACGTCCATAACAGTAAATCTTTACCCGAAACAGACATATCAATCGTGTGCTTTATTTCTGTTTGGCTTGGTTCTACCTCGGTCATCTCAAATTTGTGAATTCCATTAAATCCGGAAGGCTGAGTAAATCTGAATTGAATTAATTCATGGCGTTTGTATTCTTGAACAGTATATTTAATTGGCCCATGTCCGCCCTTGGAATTTGTATTTAAGCCGTTGTCCAATTTCATGCGAGGCCACTTGTCGGTGGCTATGATCATATCATTTTCGGTAGCGAGGGTTTCAAGTAACTCTCCAATTTTTGTTTTGGGTTGATCTATAGTTCGTTTATGAATGTTAATCACTTTCATAGAATTAGTCTCAATGTCTCACCCAAAAACCAACACCTTAACGAGCACTTAGACGGGTGAGTTGCCTTTGGTAGGTGACAACACCAACAACATCATCGAGGTAAATCAAATCATTTATTTTTTCCCTTGTCCCACGTAAGCTTGAATTTGATGGGTTAGAAGGCCGCGGCCATATTTTTGAGCGAGCTTTTCTTCAATTTTATTTTCAATAGCAACTATTGCGTTCGCATCTCTGTCCATAATCTCTTTGAGAATCGGGCTTCCTTCAACAATTCCCTTCGCTGCATCCATGGCTGTTAAAGCGCTTCCTTCTTTTTTTACCAGCTCCACGTGTGGAGACGAAAAACCAGCACCCGTAAGGAATCTTTCTAATTCAACAGGATCATGCATTGAATAAGGAGTTTTGTAAAAATTGGGTGGGTTAGCTTTGAAAAATTCCCGGATTATTTGGTTGCCAATATACATTGCACCCGCTTCCTGAATTTTATCCCAGGTGTTAAAAATAAAGGTTCCTCCTTTTTTTAAAACGCGATGAGCTTCACTGAATGCTTTTGATTTGTCAGGCACAAACATTAATCCGAATTGACAAACCACAGCATCAAAGGAATTATCCTCAAAAGGAAGTTGTGACATATCAGCTACTTGCCACTCTACGTTCGTTTCTTTTACTACACTGCTTGCAACAGCGATCATATCAGGGTTTAAATCTGTGGCAACAATTTTTGAGTTGCTATAAAATTTCTTCGCTATCTGAGCGGTGACAAGGCCGGTTCCGCAAGCTAATTCCAAAATTGATTGCGCGTTCCCCGGAATCCGCTCCGCGATATCTTTCGCATAAGGAATGAAAAGCAACGGACCAAGATAACGATCGTAATTGGCGGGGACGGTGCCTGTGAAAGCGGGCTGAGTGATCATATATTATTGTTGAAACCTTCTAGGATTTTCCAACTCGGCCTCCTACGAAATTCCGATGCGATGCACAACTATCAAAACGTTCATTAGACGAGCTCAAAAAATCATCAAAAGAATCTAAGGTAGATCCACTTTATAAAAATCATCAGCAGCAACAAGAAGGGATGGTATATAATAACCAGGAAGATCATGCTGCTTTCCCCCGACCCTTCCGTATTTGCTTGTTGTGAATACAATTGAACCAGGAAATTAACCACTACAAGATAAAGAACTGAAAAAAGCAATGAGTAGAAGAAATAACTCCACGTACTTTCAGCGGTCCAAATCAAAACCGAATTGATAAAAATGAAAGCCAGGTAGGTGACCGCAGCAATTACCCAAACTGAATCCTCTTGCTTTGGTCTCAGAATAATAAAAATTAAAATAATCGCTAAGCCCAGGAAAATGAGCCATTGATTCAAGGGCTTATAAGCAATCGACATCAGATCTTTAACCATATGCAAGGCAATATAAGGCATGTTTCTAAACTTACCACTTCAAAAACTCACTACGCTCCTTCTCATACGTAAGCGTGAGTTTGTGCATCGCACGCGTACAGGCAATGTAGAGCATGCGCTTGTCGATATCTGATTTGTAATTACTTGCAGAAACAAACGGCACGATCACTTCATCGAATTCAAGTCCCTTGGCCAAATGCACAGTGGTGATGATAATGCCTGTAGAAAAGGCAGTACTTTCTGGTGAAAGTAAGTGAACATTGTGGGCTTTAATTTTTTCATGCAACGCGTTTGCCTGGCGTTGTGTTTTGCAGATGATACCTAAAGATTGGTTCCCTGCTTTTCCAAACTGCAATACCAACTCACGGATTGCTTCCGTTTCATCGTGCGCAGTGGAGAAACCTTTTACTTCAGGCTCTTCTCCATGCCGCTCCATAGCAATGAGATTTTCATTTGGAACGATATGCAAAGAAAACTGCACGATCTCCCACGTAGAGCGATAGCTGCGAAACAATTTCACTACATCGCCTTGCGGAAAAACTTCTTCAATGCCTTCCGCAGACGAAGCACTATATGGATTCACCGGCTGGTTCACATCACCCAGAATAGTTTTCTTGCATTTGAACACACGCGAAAGCACCGCGTATTGCACAGGCGTGTAGTCTTGCATTTCATCGATCAGCAAATGTTTGACGTGATCATACGTCTGCACACCTTCAAGACGGATCTTACAGTAGATGAGCGGAAACACATCGGCAAACTCCAGTTGCGTGCCGTGCATCATGCGAAACATTTCGGGTTTGCCGATCCATGTATAAAAGTTTTTATACACTTCAATTGCACTACGGATGTTAAACATGCGTGGCACGAGCTCCCATACTTTTGATTTCTCATGGCCTGTGAGCTTGCGCTTCACTTCATTGCGAATGTATTGCAACACCTCTTGCACCACTTCGGGTATGCGTTTGTGCATAGGCATACGCGACCATGCTTTAAATTTCTCTACGATGTATGGAAACGGTACCACCACACCAGCCACTCTCAATTCCGTGTGCGTGAAAGAATTGTTTTCCAGATGAATAAAATATTTGTTGAGCTGCCGCACAAACTCAAACGAAGATTTGAATTGAATGCGCTCGATGAACTCCTGATTCGGATGCTCCAGCAACGATGCCACTTGTTGAAAGAAAGTCTGGAACGGAAATTTTTTATCCAGTAGTTCTGCAGCGAGCTCTTCCATCTCCGTTTCGGGAATGTGCTCTTCACCCAGCTCGGGCAACACATTGCTGATATAGTCTGCAAAAACTTTGTTGGGCGAAAGAATTAAAATGTCTTTGGCCTTGATGGTATCGCGGAAACGATAAAGCAAAAACGCAATGCGGTGAAGTGCAATGGATGTTTTTCCGGAGCCGGCCACACCTTGAATGATCATCACCGAAGCCGTCTCATTGCGGATCACCTTGTTCTGATCGCGCTGAATGGTGGCCACAATATTTTTCATCCGGTCGTCTGCCGACTTGCTCAACTCGCGCTGCAACACTTCATCATCAATGCTCAGTGAACTTTCGAGCATGAACTCCATCATACCATCGCGGATTTTGTATTGACGCTTCAGGCTGATGGCTCCCTTCACTTTTCCTGATGGCGTTTCGTATTCAGCATCGCCTATTTCAAAATCATAGAACATGGATGCGATGGGCGCGCGCCAGTCGTAAATCAAATTTTGGCGAATGGTTTCATCGGTGAACGTAGCGAGGCCCACGTATACAGGCATTTCTGTTACCTCGACAGCAGATTGAAAATCGATTCTTCCGAAATACGGAGACGACACCAGCTTCAGCAGCTTGCCCCTGCGCTCCACAGCACCTGCCCCCGTATTGACCATGCGGTTGATGGACTGCCCCGCTGCCACCATGTCGGCTTCATCGAGGCCCGATTGGTGTTCGTAAATGTATTGTTTGTTTTGCCGCAGCTCCTCCGAAAACTCGCGCACACGGTTGGCTACGCGATGCAATGCCAGTGAAAGCCGCTCTTTGATTTCCTCCAGGTAATTACGCTCGTCTTGCTCTGTGCCGTTGATCATGCTTTCGTTTTGGGAGCGCGAAGTTAAAAAGAAACAAGGATACTGGATGCTGGAACTTGGACGCTAGAAGTTTAGAAGAATGACACTAGCGCCAAGGTTCGTGTCCTCACCATAGTCGTTAACTTAAGGAAAGGCGAAGGAGTCTTTTATAGGGGCATAGA
>CBRFFM010000041.1:0-6851 GCA_967789005.1 uncultured bacterium
GATACTAAACTCGCTTCTCTAAAAAAGCAAATTAAAAGTAGTGGCAGAAACACAAACAGTCCTCATTGAGTTTTTAACCAACGACGAGCAGTTGGATTCAGCTATAAGTAAGCTGGAAAAAACTGGCGCAGTTGATAGCAAACTCGCAACCGCATTCAAACAAACAACCTCCGAGATTAATAAACAATCCGCAGCTATTAAAAGTGTCGCTGGTTCAACCGCCCCTCTTAAAAAGAATCTTGAAGATATTGACAAAGCGACTAAGAAGTTTACCCAGGATTTTATGACCGGCTTCAATGAGGGGGTTTTAGAAACACTCAAAGAGGCTGGCGTAACCGCAGAGCAATTCAGTGCTGCCCTTGGAAGCGGTCAAACAGAGGTAGAAAAATCATCTGAAAGCCTTCGTACACGCTTGAAAGCGCTTACCCAGCAGATAGCAGAAATGAAATTAGCTGGGGATGATGGGACTGAGGCGTTTCAGAAACTGGTTATTGAAGCCGGAAACATTAAAGATGCAATGGCGGACGCCGGTGCGGAAATAAAAAACGCCGGTAGTGACACGCGGACCTTCGATAACTTATTGGGTGCCGCTCAGGCCGTGGCCGGAGGATTTGCGATAGCGCAAGGTACCGCCGCGCTATTTGGCGATGAAAGCGAAGATCTTCAAAAGACGCTGCTGAAAGTAAACGCCGCAATGGCGATACTGCAGGGATTTCAAACAGTAGGGAACGCGCTGCAAAAAGAAGGTGCCATAATCCAATTATTCAGCAATAAGCAGAGAATAATAACCAATGCGCAATTAGCAATTGAAAATGGATTGCAATCAACGAGTGTAGTCGTTAGGATAGCCGCTGCCACGGCGCAGCGCATATTAAATGCAGCCATGGCTGCTAATCCTATTCTGCTTTTCATATCCGCCTTGGTGCTTGTCGTTACCGCTATGGCGGCTTACATAAAAAAAAGCCGGGATGCCGAAATCCAAACTGGTGAACTAAACGCAGCAGTAGAGGCGGCAACGGAAGGATTCGAAAATTATGCACTTCAAATAAAACAACAATCCGAAAAGGCGACAAGCGAACTTGAAAAAAACGGCGCCCTTCAGTCTGAGATAATGAAAACCCAGCTGAAAACAGAGCAGGATATAAACCAAAAAAGGTCTGAAGAGATAGCCCGCTTGCGTCAATTCCTTACCACTTCACGCGATGCCGATGCAAAGGCTATCGAAGCAGCTAACGATCGCCTTATACAGTTATCCAAAGACCGAAACGAAGCAGATGCTAAGGCGGATATAGAAAAGAATAACCTTGATAAACAACTGCGTGAGGAAAATATAAAGGCTCAAATAGCGTCAGCCGAAACGGCATTATTAGCTTCTAAAGAAGGAAGTGAAAAACAATTGCAACTGCAAAAAAAATTGGTGGGGTTAAGATCGCAGGAAGAGTTAAACGCAGCCGGGTTAACCGAGGCAGAGAAAACGCAAATACTGGCGAAGGCCGCAAAAGAAAGGGATGAATTACAAAGCGCCTTTGATAAACGCCGCATTGATCTCCAATTACAAGTCATCGAGGCGCAACTTGTCAACGTTCGTGAAGGTTCTCAGGAAGAATTAGATCTGCGTAAGCAGCAATTGAAACTGCAGGCCGCAAGCGAAATTACCAATACAAAGCTCAGTGAGAAAGAAAAGCAGGCGGTTATAAATAAAAGCTTTCAGGAGCGATTGAAGCTGCAGAGAGAGTTCAATGAAAGGGTAACCAGAGAAGCCATAGAAAACCAGATCAGCAGGAATGAGGCCGAAATATCACAGATAAAAACGAACGACGACGACCGGTTGATACTTCAAATTGCCAATATAGAATTGGCGGCAGCGGCCGAAGTTAATGCCGCAAAAGGAAATTCATCAAAAATTAAAGAGATCAACGCGAAGCGGGATGCTGATATTTTAGCTGTCAGGAAGAAATTTATTGACGACGCAGCGCAATACGAGATTGATATTCGGACTGCCGATAACGGGCCGAGCAACCGGGCGCTGCAACGGACTATTGCTGACGAGAAGAAGGGGTTAGAAGCGAGGAAGTCGGCCATAAGGCAATTAGCAGACTTCCAGATTGAGAATATTGATATACAGTTGGCTGCATTAGAAGAAGAAAAAGAAAAAAGATTAATAAGTGAAAAAGATTACATACTAAAATATAAACAACTTCAGGATAAAAAGAAAGAAATCACTGAGCAATCAGAAAAAGACACAACTGATTTAATTAAGTCCGAAAACATCAAACGTGCGCAAATAGCACTAACTGTCTTGGGGCAAATCGGTGATGTGATTCAAAGCATAAACGAGACTCAATCGCAAAAAGAAAATGACAGGATAGCCGCCGAAAAACAGAGAACGGCAGATTTATTGGAGGCCGGGGCAATAACCGAAAAGGAAGCTACAGCAAGGAACAAGCGAACCGACATTGAGGAAAAGAAAGCAAAAGCTGCGCAGGCAAAGAGAGAAAAAGATTTAGCAATTTTCCGCTCACTCCTTGCAATACCCGCCGCCTTTCTTAATGGACTATCTCAATCAGGCGGCAATCCGATAGTCGGCGCCATCTACGCTGCTATTGCGGCTGCTGAAGCTATTATTATCGCATCTCGCCCGTTACCAAAATTCGCCAAGGGTAAAAAAGATAAGTACGAAGGCCCAGGTGAAATAGGTGAGGCTGGCGCAGAGCTAATGGAGCATAACGGCAAATTATATCTTGCCAAAAAGAGCACATTAGTATGGTTGGGTAAGGACGATAAAGTATATAACCCAACCGAAACAAAAGAAATGTTAATGCCGGTAATTGATAAGCAATTAATGCAGTGGCAACCCGCTGCACAAAAAGCCGAGACTATCGATTACGATAAATTGGGCAAGGCGGTAGGCAGGCATATTAATATTCCCGGATTCAGCATTGACGAGCATGGTTTTAAGATATGGGAGCAACAAGGACAGGCAAGAAAAAATTACATGGATAAACGTTATAGCAGCAAATAATGTATTTCATCTTCTACTTAGACGATCTCGAAATCGAAGAGCCGCAGGGCTTTGCGGATATCGTTTTGAACATGAAACGAGACGATAACTGGCATGGAATATTCTTTGAGGCCAGCGCATCGGAATTGTCATTCTATGGCATCGCAGCAGCTTACTTAAAAGAGAAAAAAGAAACACAACGATTAAAGTCAGATGTAACATTCAAGGCACTGCAGGCGTGTGGTATTTATGATGAACCAGAAACTATACTCGAAGGAAAGCTCGATTTCGGGAAATATACTGAAAGTTGCGGCAATACCTGCCTGGTCAAAATACCGGTCGAGCAAGTTGGGTGCCTGATGACCCTGCGCAACCGGTACGATCAAAAGGTTGATCTCGACGCCACGACTACTTTCAATAAAATGTCGGCGCTGCAGCAATATTCCAGGCTGAACTTTGAAATGGAGTTGCCTGCTAAGGAACTACAGGCGGCGGTAGATGGAAGCGTTTTGGATGCTGGATATACTCACGATAGCGATCACAACAATTTTGTAGGCGGTAGTATAACATTTACAAGGGCCGACTATGAAAGCGAGCGGTATAATAGCATTGATACCGGGCAATTGATAGGCGTCAATAATTGCGAAAGCAATAACGGTGGCTGCCCTGGGCCAATGACACCGCAATTGCTATTCGAAGATATTATCACCTGCTTCGGTGGATTGTTTTCATATAGCTCTCGATATAAAGGAACATTAAACTTAACCGGTAGCGGGGCCTTGCTGTATGTCAAGCACAAAATACTTATCTGGAATGCAAGCAGTGGGGCCATATTTGATGTTGCAAATATAATTTATGAGGATACGATAGTAGACCTTACAAGTAGCCCCGGATTAACTCCGTATAGCCTTTCATTCGACAATACTTTGTCTGGCACGACTACATTAAATGATGGAGATGGATTTTATGCCGTCCTTGAAATTGGATTGCCGAATGGAAATATGCATTTGAATATTGTTTATGATAAAGAAACAACGTTCACCATAACCGCAACCAAAATATGCCCTACTACAAATTCAAATGTTTACGCGATCAATGAAACACTAAGTCGGACAACCGAAGCCATCACAGACAATTGCCTTAAGGTTAAATCCGATTACTATGGCAGAACTGATAGTGAGCCATACACAAGCACCGAAGATGGTTGTGGTGGTCTTCGTGTTTTAACCAGCGGTCTAAAAATTCGCAGGGCCGAAAATGCTGCGTTCTTCACCTCGTTAAAAGATTTATTCGACGGCCTTCGCGGGATTGACAACATAGGGATGGGCATAGAAGATAACCATTTTATACCGGGTTTTAGCTGGCTCAGAATAGAACCGGTTGAATATTTTTATCAGGACATAGAAATACTTGCACTGCCATTTGTGCCTGAAGCTGAAATCGCTATTCAAGAGCAACTGCATTACAGTAATATAAAGTCAGGCTACCAGAAGTGGGAGGTTGAGCGCGTGAATGGCCTCGACGAGCCGAATAGTAATCGCGAATACCGCACTGGTCTTTCATCGGTGAACAACACAATCGATGTTATGTCGAAGCTGGTGGCCGGAAGCTATCCTATCGAAGTCACCAGGCAACAGAGCTTCGCTGATACCGGCGCCGCCGATACAACATACGATAACGAGACATTCATTATCTGCGTCGAACGAGAGGCGTATGGATTTCATGTTGAGCAAGGCAACATTGATAACGCGGCAAATGTTTTTAGCCCGCAAACGCTCTACAACTGGCGCATACGACCTTTTTCAAACTTAATGCGCTGGTTCAAGTCAATCGCAAATAGCTATCCAAACATATTCGATACTGCCAACAAATTATTCTTTACCTCCGGCACAGGCAATTATTTAGCAGAGGGAGAATTAGGCGGCGCTTATCCTACATGTAAATTAGAGAATGGCGTAAAGGCCGAAAATAGAGACTTAGGTAAACTCGATTTTATTGATGCTGCCGACGCGACGCCATTATGGAAGCCAGAATATGCAACTTTAAAATATCCATTAAGTGTAGCTGATTATCGCGAATTGAAGGCAAGCCCTTATGGTTATATAGCATTTCAATGTGGTACCGGCGAATGGAAGAAAGGGTATGTGCAGAATTTTCGGTATAGATTAAACAAAGGCGAATGTGACTTTATCCTCAAACTAAAATACGACTAATGGCCTACAGCATAACATCCCCGGCACAATCTTTTATCCAGTTCGGAGAAACGGGGGTTATCGATCATTGCATCTTTGATAATTTACGTTTCTGCATGCCGGTATTCCAGCCAGACGACGTAGCGTTTCAGTTTATCATAAACGGCACCAGCGCCGAAATAGGTGCGCTTTGCGGCGCATATGGAATACCCGTTCTGATCGGTATAGTTCGTGCTTGCGATGACGAAGATTTTTTATTGGAGTTCACCGCCAATCCCTATAACGACGTACCCGAAATAATCAGACTTAGCGATACGCAGGTGCTTGTCAATTGGTCGCACGGCGTACCTGGATTCACTTCCGTTATTGGCTATAACGAATGCTTCAAAATTCGTGTTGAAGTTGGCGACGTTCAGTCGTGCAGCAATTGTTTTGAAAGAACTTCTGATAATTGCTTTACGTCAGTGATTGAGTATTCGGCAGACGAAAACGCATTTGGATTTAACTACTGCGGATCAGGGTCAACCGATCCTGAAGAGCTTTCGTGCGAGCCAACTATAATAACATTTACTAATCAAAGCACATTAACAGTTCCTTATACAGCAAGCTTGCAAGCTGCATACGGACCAGTTCCAACCATTCAGGTTTGGATAAGTGACGGAACTAATCTGGTAAACATGGGGAGTACAGCAACATTTGACACGTATCCGCCGAATGTACTGGGCTTCGATTTCGGCGGGCCAGCTTCGGGCATAATTGTCATAAAATAGTATATTCATGACTGTTAGATTATTCATATGGTGTTTATTTTCAAAGCATGCAGACATTAATGTAAGGCACTTTTGTTGGTCTTTAGTGGTTTCGTCGCTTGCTTTATTAATTTCTATAATAGGTTTGATATATGCCATTTAAAAATCGCGTCCGCCTTCCTTTCTATGTCACGCGCCCCCAATACCCGCGCGAGGCGAATGTATTTCGCCGTGCCGATGGGTCAACGGCAACATTGTCGGCTATAATCAGAAAAGTATTCGAAGGCGAAACTGATAATTTACCGCAAGAAATACACGAAAGATTAATAATTGCCTTATCGCACGACGATGTTACGATAGAGGGCAGGTATTTGTCAACCGGCGTTTCTATGGATGGCGATTATGATATAGACTGGTTAAAATTTCTGGATTACCCACTGGCAAAAGCTGCATTCAAAGTTCAGGTAACGCCTTTCAATTATTCAAATGATAATTGCCAAACATGCGACGAGGCCGCGCAGCTGAGTTTAGTTGACGATACGATTACCGGCCCGTATGAGGCTCTCGACGAAGGCCAGGAATATACTTACAATGTTTTCGCCAACGATAGCATTTGCTGTAGCCCTGTAACCGCGGAAATCGTTACATATGATTCGGCTTATATAGCATCTGCTTCTATCGATGCTGGCAGTGGAATCGTAACGATCGCAATGCAGGCATCAATGGTAGCAGCTACTTTAGCCAATCTATTAACATACCGCGTTACATGCCCTAATGGCGGGTATGACGAAGCGGATGTATTTGGGAATATAAACGGATCAACGGAGCCGACGTGTGACACTCCATCAAATTTACAGGTTAACGACATAACCGAAACCGGAGCAACTTTTACATGGGATGCCGTCGGAG
>CBRFFM010000042.1:0-6137 GCA_967789005.1 uncultured bacterium
CCTATAAAAGACTCCTTCGCCTTTCCTTAAGTTAACGACTATGGTGAAGAACACCGACAAAGGCAAAAGGACCTAAATTAATTTTGTAGCCTTGTCTCTTAGTTTTAGTATAGTCTCTTCATAATCTTTACCTAGCTTTTGTCTAATCCCGTCAAAAATTACCCATCTTAATCTTGTTACTAGTCGAGGCAATTGTCCCGTTAATGAAATCAAGGCTTTTTCATTTGCAAGCCCTTTATGAATTATCGCGTTTCTCTGAGCCTGTGCATCCCAAAGTACTCTTTCATAAGTACTTTTTCTTTTTAAAAATTCTTTTCTGTCAATCCTAGTTTGTCGTTCAGTGAGTAAATGAAGAATGAATGGATGTTTAATTTCAGTCAATAGTTTGTCCCAGTCAATAGAATTTGGATGATTAAATATTTCTAATTGTCTTTCAGTTGTGATTCCTAATTGATTGGCACTTGTAACGAACGGAGTCATCGAGTCAAAAATGTAATTTTTCAACCTGTTTTTATGATACGTCTCTGTATTTAAAAGGAGCAGGTTTGAAACCATATCTATAATTTGCTTTTCATCATTTTGCCTTGCAGGAAGAATGGTTTCAAGGTATTGCCAATACGTGCTAACATTCTTATTTATAAGGGCATCAAGATAGATGGATTCATTTCGTAATAGCGGTTCTTTATACCGATTTGGGACTTTCTTTAGAAAGCTAAAAGGGTTATCGTCCAATTGATGAACTTCAGCTTCATTGACACTGTAACCCTTGTCCTTAAATTCTCTTTTCCATCCAACATCTAAAAAATCCGATGTAAACAAGAATGAGAATTTCTCCAGAGTACAATTTGATGTATAGACTTTGTTTATTAGTTGAAGCTCCTTATTTATGATTTCAACTGCGTCATTTGATGCAATGTCGATACTTCCATATTTGGATTTTATTACAGCTAAAACTAAAAACTCATCATTGTCTAAAAAGCTGATTAGATATTTATTGCTCTTTACTTTTTCCACTACTGTCTTTAGCTTTTCATGTTTTGGACTATAAAAAGTCACCTTGTCATATGTAAAGACAAAGTCATCAGGGGGTTTTATCCCATATATCCGAAATATGAAGTAGTTCTCAATTAGGTCAGCTTTTAGTAGATTAAAAATCCCGTCAAATTGTTGTTGAAAAGTCCTGTTCTTAATGAATACCTCTTTTTCATCTTGTTCTTTAAGCCCCTTGGGAAAAGGGAACGTGCCAACCTCTTCTGTCATTATTTTTTCAAAGACTTTTGCTATGTCTTTCTTGGAGTGATTATTAAGAATGAATTCGCTTACAATAAGATTTGTTAGCTCGATCAAATCAATTTTATGCTTGTCAATTTCATGAACGCACCTTAAGTAACTTATTATTGACCTCAAAGCCTTCTTGAACATTAGCCTCTTTAGGTCAGTTTTATAAAGTTTAAGCGTTTTAAGAAATTCCGGATTAGACTGTATCCAAGAGATTTTAGCTTTTGGTTTTCTGTTCGCTTTGAACTGCTGAATTAATGATTTTAGTTTCTTGTAAGATTTAAACTCTTTAAAATGGTCATACTCATCGAATGATGATTGAGTTAGGTAGCTGTCAATGTATGCGGCACACCGATTTGGGTTCTTTGTAATTTGAAATATGATTTTCTCAACCGCAGAGAGTGGATTCTCAATTTCTATTGAATCACTTGTTCCAATTGTCTCTGAAGCGAAGCAGAAGTAGTCTGCAAAGAAGTTTACTTTGCTCCTAACTAAATCATCGTCATGTGTAATTTGGTTTATGCTCGGCATGAAGAATCTTTATTGAGGGCATGAGTACCAACATCCTAAGATACTCAATAGTTAAACCTCTCGTTTTCAGTTTAGTCTAATCTCGGCAAGCGATGGAGGCATTTGTTGGAGCCCGAAATGGCATGTGCGCGAGCCTGGCGACTGCCGACAGCGCGGTGACCGCCTCGGGCATGCCGCCTATCCCAAGTTTAGGGCTTGGTTCGGACAAGTGGAACAAAATTTGTACCTTTGCGGTTGCATATCAAAACGGGCTTAAAAAGCCGCTAAATCAATAAAAATTATGGGAAGACCTCCGATTTTACCGAAGAAAAAGAAAGACGGTTGGTACATTGAAGTGCGCAATAAGGGCGCAAAATCCGGCCTGATCCTGATCCGCGACAGCTACGAAGCTATGATGCAGGCACAGCGTCAATATCAGACAACTAAGGACACGTACTTGCTGGGCGAGCACAAAAACGGCAAGAAAGTAGATGATCCTTTGAAGAAAGAAAGAGCAGCCAAGGCAAAGAAAGAAAAAGCAGCGTAAGCTCAGAACTCATTCACGGATCCTTTTGAAGAACGAGTCGATCAGTTCTTTGGAAGGATCTTTTTTTATGCCCTTTATGATCTCTGTTTTGGGATGAAGCAAGGGCGTACTCACCAAAGAAAATCCGCGCTGCAAATCGTCAGCACCATACACCAGTTTTTGAAGTTGAACCCAGTGGAGCGCTCCCGCACACATAACACAAGGCTCGAGCGTAACGTAAAGTGTACACTCACTTAAATATTTTGAACCGAGTCCGTTGGCAGCCGCAGTGACCGCGAGCATTTCGGCATGCGCGGTGGCATCGGTGAGTTGCTCGGTTTGATTATGCGCGCGCGCAATGATTTTATTCTGACACACGACCACAGCACCCACAGGCACTTCGCCATTGTCGAAAGCTTTGCGGGCTTCTTTTAAGGCTTCGGTCATGAAGTAATCGTGCGAGGTGAAATCCATTTTTTTTGTTGTTGGTTGTTCGTTATTCGTTGTTCGTGGGTTTTGCCAACAACGAACAACCATCAACGAACAACGATTTTAATTTTTACTCATCAAGTATTTCTTCGGAGTCATTCCAAATTTCTTCTTAAAGGCTGCGATGAAGTGACTTGGGTTGGTGTAGCCGAGTTGATATGCCACTTCGTTCACTTGATATTTTTGTGTGTCGAGGAGGACGCGGGCGTGATCGAGTTTGTGATCGAGCAAGTAACCGAATACGCTGTTGCCGTAGATTTCTTTGAAGCCTGCTTTCAATTGGTATTCGTTCAAGCCCGCAAACTTGGCAAGGTCCTTTAGGTTGGGTGGTTCCGCAGCATTTTTTAATAAATGTTCTTTCGCGTGTTTTATTTTTCGCACCGTTTCCTGGTCGTTGAGGAAAGGACAGTTTTCGGTGTTGGGTTTTCTTTCAGAGAAATAGAGACTTAAAATTTCGTAAGCTTTCCCTTGATAGAAAAGGCGTGATGCACTTTCGCTGAGTTGGGTTGTGAACAGTTGGTTCAGCACCAGCAGTAAGTGTGGAGGAATTTCACGTTCGTCATAAAATTTTTGCGTGACATTCTCTGCTTTTAAAAATGGGAGTGCATCATGAACGAAAAGTTTGTGCATGTTTTCGAGGGAGAGAGCCATCATCGCCATGCGCGTTTTAGGTGCGAGTTGTATTTGGCAGTTGAGGTGCTTCTCTGGATTGTAGAAGAAATAATTTTTATGCTTCGTGATCTCGCGACTGTAATGCGGGCCGAAAGCGAATACTGCACTTCCTTCCACACAAAAATAAAAGTGGATCATACTTTTATTGAGCACGGTGTCGATGGCTTCTGTTTTCTTAGAAGTGTTTTCAGAGATTGATAGCGACAAGTCATCTTTTTCGAAAAGAAGCTGAACGGTTCCTTGCGGATGACTTTTTGCTAGTGGGTTTTCGATGATGGAGTGCATAGGTTCTTCGTTTTTTTAACCGCAGAGGTCGCGGAGGGCCGCAGAGATTTTCTTTGCGTAACTCTGCGTTCTCTGCGGTTATGTATTTTCTATCAACTCTAAATTCTTCCCTATCTGAGCAGGCTCACTCCATAAATGCTGATGAGTTGATTCTGCGTCATTGCAATAACTGGCAAATGTTTCTACCCATTTCATGTTGGTGTTCATGCATGGAATGAAAGTGAATGATTCTCCGCCCGCAGCAAGGAACTGTTCTTTTCCGCGAATTGCGATTTCTTCGAGAGTCTCCAAGCAATCAGAAACAAACGCAGGACAAACCACTAACAGGTTCTTTATTCCCTGGCTTGGGAATTTCTGCAATTGAATATCAGTGAAAGGCTTGATCCACTCATCGCTTCCTAATCGGGATTGAAATGAGTAACTGAATTTGTGTGCAGGGATTTTTAATTCAGAGGCTACCAACTTGGCCGTTTGAATCGTTTGATGCTTGTAACAGAAATTCCATGCATCAGATTTTACATCGCAGCAATTTTCAGTTTGATAACAATGCGTTTTGGTAGGATCTGTCTTTTTCAAATGACGAACGGGCAATCCGTGAAAACTGAAAAGCAGGTGATCGTATGGCTTTTCTAAAGAAGGAGCTATTGAATCAGCCAGTGAAGAGATGTAATTCTTCTCGTCATAAAACGGCTGAAGGATTTTAAACTTCACGTTTGGCCTGAGCGCCTTTATTTTTTCTATTACATATAAATAAGCCGTTTCGTAAGACGACATCGCGAAATGCGGATATAATGGAGCAATGAAGATTTCATCAATATCAGAGCTCTGGGTTTCTAATTCGCGTAAAGCATCTTCAGGTGTAGGATTGGCGTAACGCATAGCCACAGCTGTGTGCGCATCGACAAAAGGTAAAAGTGCTTTCCTGAAATTCTCGGTGATTACTTTCAAAGGCGCACCCTCCTTCATCCAAACCGATTCATAAGCCTCAGCCGATTTCTTCGGACGGAAAGGAAGAATAAACCCCTCAACAATCATTTTTCGAATCAAATAAGGAGCATCGATCACTCGCTCATCGGATAGGAATTGGCGCAGATATTTGCGCACATCTTTCACTTGAAAACTGTCGGGAGAACCGAGGTTGACTAAAATCAGGAAACGTTTTTTCATAAGAATGCTCAAATTTAAGCAGCTAAGGCTATTTTTGACTCATTGCCGTTCATCATTCTGGTATTTTTTTTCCGAATCATGGTATTTTATCCAAATTAAGCACATCATCTTTGCCTTATAAGGGTATTTTTAATGACCGGCTATATTCACGGATTTACCAAAAAGTTTTACGCAGTAGGTGTCAACTTCCACAAGACTGACACTCAGCAACGTAGCAAGTACTCTATTACTACGGCCCAGATCACGGAAACGTATGGTCAGGCTTCTCCTTGCTTAGAACATTACCTGGTATTATCCACTTGCAACCGCACCGAAATTTACGGCTTTGCTCCATGTGAATATGTGATCCTATCGTTTTTGAAGTCATTGAGCGGAGCAACTCACGAAGAGATTGTGGCGCACACATATATTAAGGAGGGAGACGAGGCGATCAAGCATTTGCTTACGGTTGCTTCAGGTTTAGATTCCCAGATTCCGGGCGACTACGAAATCATCGGACAGATCCGCACTGCATTCAATCTTTCAAAAAAATCAGGTCGCGCTAACGGGTTTATTGAGAAAGCCATAAACCAGGCGATCTCTGTTTCTAAGACCATAAAGAATACAACAGCGTTTTCTGATGGAACCGTTTCTGTTGCCTACGCTGTAGTTCAACAGGTGAAGAAAGCGATGGACCGCGAAGGTCTCCGCAAGATTTGTGTAGTTGGTTTGGGCAAGATGGGCCACAACACATTAAAGTATTTGTTGCAGCATACACCAGATGCGCAAATCACTTTGGTGAATCGCGATGAAAAGAAGCTGGAAGAAATTGCATCGACTAATCAATTGAGAGCATTGCCTTTCGGTTCACTAGCGGAAGCGGTTTCTGATGCCGAGATCGTAATTATTGCCACAGGAGTTGCTGAACCAATTTTGCATTTGAATCAGTTACAAGGAACACCAGTGAAATACGTTTTTGATTTGGCTATGCCAAGAAATGTTGCAGCCGATGTTTATAACTGTGAAGAGATTACTGTCTATGACGTTGACCAGATTTCTGCAACTGTTAATGACACTTTAGATAAGCGACTTTCAGAAATTCCGAAAGTGAAAGGTATTGTTCAGTCGAAAGCGCAAGAGTTTTTTGATTGGCAAGAAAGAAGAAAGAGCCGCACCACTGCACCCGCGGCTTACGAACAATTTATTTCTCAACCGCATGTCACACCCTCCT
>CBRFFM010000043.1:0-5259 GCA_967789005.1 uncultured bacterium
AAAAACACCCACACGTTACCCTGGTTGTCCCCCACCCCCAGTGATAGACATGTTTCACAGCGTCGCCGCCCGGCCCCGCCACCCCACCCCCAACGGGGGGGGGGGGGCGTACTCATTTGTTGCTTGCCTTAGTCATTTGACCATTGACCACGCATCCCTTTCGAGACGGAGCACCGTTCCTACTCCTAATAGAGACACCTCCAACACTTGGGCGCTCATTACGTTGTTTCCATATATTACAAAGAAACCTTTTGCTAATCTTATCCCCTTCCTGCTTCGCCGCCTGTGGCCACCATCTATCTCCTAAGATAGCGATCGTTTTCTCGCTACTATTTAGTGTACCAAACTGCTCCATGTCACACTCGTCTATTTTCCTCATCTCCTCCTCTAGCACATCCCTTTCCTCCTTGTACCTTTCACATTCTCCCACTATGTGAACTCTACTCTCTATGGCTTTGCCACATGGGCACATCTGTGCCTCTACTTCCTCCTCCTCCCGGCTACTGGTATACCTCCTTCTTCTTTCTGGCAGGTCCAGGTCCCCTACACGAAATCGCAGTTTCAGCTTTTTCGCGAAGTCCATTGGGCCGTGCAGATACCTTTTCATTCCTATTCCTTCTCTCAACCCCCCGTATATCTCTAAGTGTTCTTCCCCTTCCACCTTCTTTCTCAGTGCTAGCCTTTCCCTTCTTTCTATCCTTTCTTTTACTTCTGTCTTGTATCCGCTAAATTTCTCTATGGCCAGCGTCTCTTTTTGGTTTCCTATTTCCTTCCATACTTTCTCGACTACGCTATCCCACCTTATTCCAGCTCGCCCTTTGGTTACTTTCTCCCATACAGCTTTATCAGCTATGGCTGGCAACCTCTTATTTGGCATGTTCTTTACTTTATATTGCCATTTCAACTTACGCACGTCTCTATTTGTCTTAAGTGGGTACATTCCCAGTTCTGCTCTCAATACTGTATTACTCGTCGTACTTGAGCATCCTAGTACTTTTTTAGCTGCTGTCATCTGTACTGTTTCCAGCTGTTTTACGAGCTTCGCGTTCCCTTCCCATACTTCTCCTGCATATTCTAGCTTTGGTACAATCACATTCATCAGTATACATCTCTTAATTCTAGTGTCAAGGTGCGAGTCTGTTAGGACTGCTTCCATCTTGCCTACGTGTGCCTTACCCTTGCCTATTATTTTATTTATGTGTGCATCCCAAGAGCAATCTTTTGAGATTTCTACGCCAAGGTACGTATACTGGTCTACGATCGGTAATTCATCTTCTCCCCACTTCCACTTACAAGTTACCGGACTCTCCTTATCTTCGTTACATACAACTACTGCGCACTTTTTTACGTTCGCCGTCACTCTCCACTTCCTGGTGTACTCTATTGCCTTCTCTATTTGTTTCTGCAGTCCTTCGGGTGTTTCTGATATGCAGACGAAATCATCAGCAAACATCAATCCCGACACCGTATCTTCCCCCACCGTGACTCCCTGCGATGCTGCTTCTACTGCTACTATCATGTCATTAATGTATACCTTGAATAGGTTAGGTGATAGCGTACATCCCTGGGCAACTCCCTGTAGGATATCAACGTACTTCGATATTTCCCCGTCCAACATCACAGCACTTCTCGCACATTCCGTCATCTTCTTCATCATTCTCCACATCTTTCCTCTTATCCCTATTTCCCACAACTTTTTCCACAGCCCATTTCTCCATACTGTATCGTAGGCCTTCTGTACATCTAAAAAGAAACAGTACGTTGTTAGCCCCGCGTCTTTCCTGCCTTGGATTATCTTACCTAATGTGTACACATGATCGACGCAGCTACGGTTTGGCCTAAATCCTGCTTGCCCTTCGCTAATCTTTTCTTCCTTCTCCATCATTGTTCCCATTCTATCGTTCAAAATCTTACAGAACGTTTTACCTACAGTGCTTAGTAGCGTTATTCCCCTATAGTTACCCGGGTCAGCCTTGTCTCCTTTCTTAAACAAGTTTACTACTACTCCTTCTCTCCATCTCTTAGGTGCGTACTCGTTTTTCCATATCCAGTTATACAACTTAACCATCATGGTAAGCATTCCTTCTCCCCCGTACTTCATAAATTCATTAACTATTTGGTCTGCCCCTGCTGCCTTTCTATTCTTAAGTTTAGCTACACACTTCTTAACTTCTTCTCTTGTGAACTCTCCCTGTAACCCTTCTGAACCACTGTCTTCCCTTTCTGATGCATCTACGTTCGCCTCCGCCCACGCGTTGATATCTTTCTCAAATTCTTTGTCGAACGTTTCGTTGGTTGTGGGCGTCCCTAGCTTGCGGTAATGCTCTACAAGTACTTCCCTTTTCCCCTTCGAACTACTAACCATTTTACCGTTCTGTGCTCTTAATGTAGCTATCCCCGTATCTGCCTCTCCTGCTTGTTTGCCTAGTATCCCTTTTATCCCTACCCACATCTGCTTCATCCCGCCATCAAAGTCTTCATTCGTTTTAGTAACTACGTCTTTCCATACCCCTTTCTTCTTCTTCTCAACCACCTTTTTTACTTTATTTCTAGCAATACCATACTCCTCCCATCCTGACGTAGTTTTGCTCGATGCGTATCTTGCGTGTGCCTTTCTCCTTACTCCTATAGCCTCTTTTACTTCGTCATCCCACCATTTTACTGCTCTATTGCATATTATCAACTTCTTTCCTATTACTTTACTTGCTGTGGTCTTGACCAATTTCTCCCATCCTTCTATTATCCTCGCTCCTGCATTATCTCTCTCTATATTGTTCTTTGTCGTACCTATGCTTTCCAGCAGATCGGAAAAATGCTCTGCATTTTTAGTCATCTCTTCTTGGAACTCTTCCCGTTTTTCCTTTACTTCTAGTTTATCTATTCGCCATCTGTACAATTTCCTACCGCGCCTATTTTTGATAACTCTCGTCTGCTGGCTGTCTGTCCATATTAGGCAGTGATCCGTAGTTCCTACGTCCGCTGCGCATACATGTACTTCAGTTTCCTTACTACTTCCGTTTTCTACCACTATAAAGTCAAGAACGGAGCTTTCTCCCTTTTGTATGCACTGTCTAGTCCATTCTGGCTCTGGCTTGTTTGCTCTACCGTTCAGAGTCTTCATCTCATTGTTCTTAAGGAATTTCAGCATCTCTTCCCCGTTCTTATTCTTTGTTACTTCCCCATACTGTCCAATGTTCTCGTTCGGGTTGCTTGCCTTCCCAATTCTTGAGTTAAAATCTCCGACTAGTACTACTTCTCCTTGTCTTTTATATTTTTGTACATCTACTGCTATTTCTCCGAACTTCTTCTGTATATCTTTGACCGTACTCTTCGACTCTGGGGGCATATAGATGTTTCCTAAGAAATAATCTTTCGCTCCCCTCTCCCCTGGTATCTTTATCCAGATGCTTTCATCGAATTTCGTGTCTTTGATCACTTCTATTATGTCACACAGGTATTCTTTTACTAGGAACCCTACTCCCCCCGCCCCCCTATTCTTCTTGTTCTGTCCCTTTCTCTTTTTCCCTATCCATGCGTACTCTCCAATTGTGCATCCTATTTCGCCCCCCTCTTTTTCCCACGACTCTTGAATTCCCACTATGTCTAAGTCGCGCTCACTTACTTGTTCGGCTATTTCTATCCTCTTGCGCTCTTCCGTGGCGAATCCACATACGTTCCATGACCCTATTCTCAGCTTCTTCTTCGTTTCATTGTTCGCTCGACTCTTGTCTTTCGTTTTTTCTCCTTCGTTGCTACTTCTGTGTTCTTTTCTTTGAGCTTTCTGACTGTTTCCGTTTCTGGTTTTGTCTTCTTGCTCTACGCCACTGTGTTTCTCTCCCATTCCCTTTGGGCCAGTTACTGTTTCCTGCCTCCCCTTACCTTCGTTCACCCTAGGACTACGTCTTAGATTCGCTATTCCATTAGCTATACATACCCTCCACCCTAGTCTTCTAACCCATGCCGACACTTGTTCTGTCTCTAATCTCTGCCACTCCATGCTCGCTTTCGGTTTAAGTGTGACTCGAAAATGCTCTCCCTCCCTTTCTACTTGTCCTAATGCAAAGCAGTATAGTCCTACTTCGTCGCACTTCCTCTTGAACTCTATTCTCGTCATGTCGCTAGGAACTCCGAATACCAGCACTACTAGTACTTTACCCTTCCAGTCTTTCTTACTCCACCTACCCTGCCTCACCGTTTTTCTCTGAATCTCTTCCGAGACTATCTCCAGCTTGTTTTTGTTCGTGTTTGTAGTGGGAAATGTTCAAGTTACTGGGACTTCCCAATCCTAGTACTCGTTGAGGGTCTGGTGTCTTTCAGTTATTTTGCCGGCGCACCACACTAAATAGTGTTTCCAACACGGGCTCATAGCCTGGAGCCAAGTTCAACACCCTTAACACAAGTACCCCACGTTTGTGTCAGGCGATCTGCATGGTAACCATCCTGGCGTCCCACGACCGTATCTTCTATCTTCTTGCCCCGCTGCTGTACTGGTTACTTTCCTCCAGGGAGGTCATTTTTACCGTGCAAGGTTCAAGGACGGCTTGCATAACACAAAGTCTTACTCACACATCGGGATGCCCCGTACGTCGCTTCCTCCATCGTATGCACGTTTCACCATGGGTAGCTACCCCACTAATGCTCCCGAGTAGACCTTCGCTGCCGAAAGCTTGGCCAACGATCCCCCTACACTTTGTACCGGCTTCTATCCTTCAAGATGTCAAGATATCTACGTACCGTTTGGTGCTCCGTCTCTTTGGTCGTGTGGTCGGTCAATGGCAAGGCATTTGTTTCATGAGTTCAATAGGCCTGACTTAATGTCATGCATCATCCACCCCTCCCCTTCATTTGGCGCATGGTATGTGCACCAAGTTTCAGGGGTTCAGGACGATGACAGACCAGATTTCCACCGCCCAATGGAAATCGGTAAGTTTTTCCGGGTATCTCACCACGAGACCCCAACCTTCATGTGAATTGAACATGTCGGGGTGACCTTGCTGTATCTATGTGCGTGCATGTAAGGTGGTCCTCCTTCATGCTAGGTTTTTTGTCTATGTTTCAAGGTTTTGCTGTTCTTACCTGGTACGATATGGGAGAAGATATACACTAAGTGTGTGGTTTGGGTTTTGATATGTGGAAAAAAAACTGGTTAGTTTAGTAATTTCATGTCTATGTCCGGTTTGTGTTATGGTATGAGAAAAAAAAAACTGGTTAGTTGAGTAGTTTAATGTCTATGTCTTGTTTTTGTTTTGATATGGGGAA
>CBRFFM010000044.1:0-4888 GCA_967789005.1 uncultured bacterium
TAGAGTACAGCCACAAGGAGATGAAAGAGCGCGGCTACATTGCTGTGATTTTGGTCTTTGTGGCAGTCTTGGCGCTTCTCGTCTACACGTGGCTCGTGTTTATGCAATTCTCTACCACAGTTACAAACAGCGTGCTCTGGGGCGCCATTGTGGTGCTTTCATTCGCGCTCGGCTCGTACTTCAAACTGGCCTCTTAATGGAGCTTTAATCTAGGGTGATCCCTGCCCTTAAACACTATCGGTGTAGTTACGTCTGTAGATAGTTCATAGTAGAATCTATCGGGTGCGTGTGTGTTCCAACCGAGCAGCGTCAGTGGGTGATGGGCGGGTCGTTTGTCTGCTACAACCAATAGGCCAGACTCTTTGTCTAGCAAAGCAGAGTAGCGCCCGTCTGTGAGCGCACCGAGCTGCCTGTGTAGATCGTCGACGGCTTTCGAGGTGAGTCGCGAGTTGTAAAACATGCTTCGCATCTCAAAGCTGTACTGCTCGCCGAGGTAGATTGGCCCTGGGGTGGCCTCGCACGCTTGAGGCGCAGGGGTAAAGTTGACGCGCACAAGCAGGGCACACGCAACGTAGAGTATGATGTCAACTGATGGCATTCAGAAGAGAAAAACAAAAAACCACCCACCTCACTGCTTGATATAAAGGCATGGGCGACGCAAAGCTCGCAGTGTCTGTGGTTCAGCTCAAGCTACACGAACGCGGTGAGTCGCTAGGGCGTCTCGGCGCTACCACACAGGACAGCACGGAGTGCGCAGAGCTTTGCAACTCAGGCTCGAATGCTCAACGACAGACAGATAGACGACGAGGAGGGCTGGTTCGATCTGTGTTGTGGGTGTATATTTCAGAGCAGCGAATACGATGAGGTTGGTACTCATTAAATGCTATCACCGACAGTCGCAATTGGAATTTCTCCGGTATTTATCCAAGGGCCAGGCGGGAGATCTCTCCATTTTTTATAGAATAGAACCGGTTCAGCGGTCAGTAATGGCCGCGTTTCGAATGAAAATGACATTTTTGTCGGACCCTGAGGCATGCACCACCGTGTCGGCTGCCGCGTGTGTGGCGCCAAGAGCAGCTCGCGGTTTCGCGATTGGCGCTCCTATTCCCACCTCGAGGGCTTCGAGGGGGTAGAGTTTAAGGTGCCCAAGTCAGACGTCATATGTAACACTTGTGCTCGTGCTGCAGCTCGGCAAACTCTAAAGGTCTGCGCCACCTTGCGCCGATTCGATTGCTATTTTCCTCTCTTTTTTTCAGCAGTAATTCTACTATTCTATTCGATTCTGCTCTATGGAACTCGATAGAGGTTTTATTGTGCCTCAGCATCTGCTGTAAGATCGACCTAACGTTCAACTCAGAAACCCGCCGCGACTGAAGATGCTGCTCAGGTGGATGACGACTCCACCGATGAGGGCGAGGTTGAGGTGGAGAATGACGAGCAAATTCCAGCCCCTAAGCGTGCCCGAAAATTAACTCATCGAGCCATGCAGGGTTGTTATCGTTGTGGAATCACACGAGCACGAAAGTACTATCGGTGTGCCAACGTGTCATTTGCTAGGAAGCTATCGAAAATAGTGCCACAACGGCCCGAGTCTGATGTTTTATGTGCAAATTGTTACACAAGTCTCTTTCGAAAAGCGAAAAAATTTTATTGCCCAGTGTTGCCTGAAGTACGGCCCTAATGTTTACATCATTGTATTACCCTACATGTGTGCTATATTATTGAGTGGATCTAATTGGCTTGGACATTGCATTGCTGAAATAATTATAGGATGAGAATAATTCTGAAGGTGAGAATGATTCATTGCCACCAACAAAGGACGTAGAAGATATTACTATGCTTGAAAGTGATAGTGACATTGATGGTGATGATTTAGAATCCTTAGATGTTGATCTTAATCAGCATGTATCTTTTCGTTGGCAATGTGATACCTCTAAGGTTTATGGAACTCTACAACAATGGATTAATGATCACAAAGTGGAGTGTACAGAGGAGTTGCAGCCTTATTTTATAATTGCACAACAGCTACACAATGTTGGATCTATTTCTCTCACAAAGGCATCTGAATTATTCTTAGAAAATGGATCTAATCTGTCCTATAATTCAAAACGATTTCGAGAAAAGCTATTAGTAATCTTACCAATTTGTGCAATATCTTCATCAAGGAAAATGGGTTGGATATTAATTCCTCGTGATGATACAGACACATATCAAGGCTTTGTTGCTTCATTGAATTATATTCGTAAACTTGAAGAGAATATGGCTCTTCGAGATAAATTTACAAGTCAAGAGTATGAAGATATGGAGAATCTTATGGATAGTCAAGAGAAAATCTTTTGCAGAACATTATTATGCAAAATATATGGTGAAAAGGAGGCAAAAGAGCGATTTAAATTATATAATCTTATGAAAGTATCAAAGAAGGTGAATGATGCACAACAATCTCTTTTGAGATTGCAAGAATCAAGTACACACAAAGAGAAGAAAAATAAGGAGACTGCAAGAGAACAGTTATTATCACTAGCAAAAGGTGGAAGAGTTGCTTGGGAAAAGGATGAAGATATTTTAAAGGCAGTAACTGATTATGTCAATGCTCGTGGTGCAAAGATCCACCCAAGTCTGAATGACCCAAATTTATATGCCTGTGGAACACAATTACGAAGTTTATCAGCTCAATTGAAAATTCATCAAGCAGCTGAAAAAATTACACATGCACCCTCTCCATCAGCTATCTCAAAGGCTATGCAACGAAAAGGAGTTGAGGTACGGAAAACTGTGGCATTACGAGCTGGAAATACAAGAAAAGTACTTGGAGAGCCACATGCCCACTTGAAACTATTGAATGAGTTTCACCAAAATAATCGAAGTATTGTTGTACACTCAGATAAGGTTGGTCATATTGCCCTTGCAGCATATGATGATTTACAAAAGCTTCCACTTGATCAAATGGCATTTAATGGTAAGAAAATAATGCCAGTGGATTCACCTTTCCTTGCCCTTTCTAGTAATTACTCCAATGGACGATTCTTAATTTTTACATGCTGGATTTTGCTATTTCTTGCAACAAAAGCAAATAGAGATCGTGAAAAATCTGGCTCAAATCGATTAACACGACATAGTGCATCTTTAAAGTCATTACCTATCGAAAATCGTCAACAACTTGTGGCAAAAGGGTATAATGATACTACAAATCCATTACCACATACTGTAAAGATTACAAATACTGATAGGAGTGGTATAACATTTGTTGTGATCAAAGGATATGGAAAAAGCAAACAAGTGAATGGTGATGGAGAAGAAAGCAAACACTTTTATTCATGGTCACAGGGTTCAACAACATTACAACATGTTGAAGACCTTTTGTTGGTTTTTTCACGAGTTTTACGATCCCCATTGCAATACAATAATCTTGCACATTTAATGTTACACTGTGGAAACAATCCTGAACAGCCAATTCCAATTGCTGAAAGAAAAGCTGCAGTTCCATGGCTAATCTTAACTTGTGATGGTGCTAGTGAGCAAAATGTGAAACACCTCCAAAATGTATTGCCAAGGTGGGAATTATTTCTCAAGCTGGACCTTGATGGACTTGAGATTTGGAATTACTGTCCTGGTCACTCAAAAACAAACCCTGCAGAAATGCCAAATCGCACAGTGAAGCAACAATTTCGTGGTCGAACCCTAGAATCAAAAAGTGACAGTAGAGAGGACATAGAAATTGCTAAACAAGAGGCTGCAACCTTTTTACAGGGAACAACACATGCTGGTGAACCTTTACATCCATTTATACAGCCTACAGTTAGTACACCATTTCAAGAGGTTCATTCACAGCGTGGTTTTGAGCAACAGGATGAAAGACAACAATTTGAAGTTGAAATTAATAGCTACACAGAGTTGTATAGTTTTGCCAAGGAGAGAAAGAAGCATGCAAGGAATTGGTTAAAGCAAGATCCACCAGAGGAAATTATTCAACAATGGAGAGACAGTGCTGATCCCTCAATTGCTACATATCCAAGATATGAGGAAAAGGTACTGCAGTTGAAGCGTCACATTGCATTTCACTGCATTTATGGCATAGTGATCACAAAGTGCTCTCCAGAGGATTGTTATGCAGACAATGATGAGCCAGTGCAGCCATGTGATTATTGTAAGCAACATCCACCTCGTGGAGTTTACAATTTTATCAATTGGAGACTAAGCAACACAAATTGTGACCCACAGCACCCCTGCAATGTGTCTCCCTGCCTACATGCCCTCAATAAGGAGTATAATGATTTAATTTTCACTCTAAAGGATCTCAAGCCACTACCTCGCAAATGTGGTGTTTGTCGCAAGGAAGGACATGACAAACGAAAGTGCCCACAAGCAAAGAAGTGAATGAACAGGGAAAAAGATTGGAGAAAAAAATTTATTCACTTGCCATGGCATCTGAATTAATTCACATCCGCACGCACCACTCACTCAGTACTTCTCTATTCTTTGAGAAAATATGTAATCATATATTGTCTTCATAGGGTGTATTCTAGAGGAAGTGCTGAGTTACTGATGGCCAAATAACAGGCACTATATGGTAACTTGTATTGTTATGTCCTCAATGAATTGCTGGTCCGCAGATCTGAGAATAAAAACAACTACTATGACTCTTCTAAGGAACAATGCGTAGCACTAATCATAATGTAACTTGGTGCACTACTCACACAGTGCTGATCTCCAACTGATCAAGGTACCCAACTGCGAATTCTATACACCACCTAGGGAGGTTGTGTGGAGGCCCACATGCTAGCAGTGGCTAGGTTGGCAAGCCAAGCAGAGGGCGCGTTAGGCTGAGAGCGGCAAAACACTGCTTGTCCGTTAAATGGCTGGGACTTAGCAATTTTCATTCGAAACG
>CBRFFM010000045.1:0-4717 GCA_967789005.1 uncultured bacterium
CCATGAACACTTGATCGGGTGTTTCAGAGGAAGGCATCGACAGCTAGTGCGCTAATTCAGAAGGTACTGCAGGAAGCAAGCTGGATTCCTTCTTTGAAACAGCAGCGGTAGTCTCCTCAAATGAAGTAACGAAGCATGAGGGGCAAGACGATCACTTCCTGAATGAAGGGGGCCTTCCTGAATTGAACGATAGGAAGCATGAGGGGCAAGACGACCACACAAGCCGATCACTTCCTTCTTTCATTCGATGCTTTGGATTCACCACGTGCATGTAGCACGTGCCTCTACGCTAGTCTTTGCAAAAATTCAAAGAGAACTATACTATTTACACGCGCGCTGCCATGAATGCAAGGATGATGAATTAGATCAAGCAGTAAAAACTTGGCATATAATATATTTTCTGAAACCAACCATCTATTACATAAATCGATAATCACCATTGATCTGAAGTTTATTGGCTATCTCGTATGATAGAAACGCATCTATGGTGGCGTAGTCCACCTGACATGGATCCAAATGCCTCCAACCCCAACGCTTGTGGTTGAAACCTTTATTCTTTTTGAGACCCAGTTTCAGTACCTCTGCTCCGATGTCCTCGAGTGACCGACGTCGACCGGCGAGAGGTCTATACTTATCAATAGTTGGTACAATCACTTGAAGGTCCTTCGGATTGGTGATGTTGATGCCGAAGTCCTCGTTTAGCCGCCGAACGTCATTGTTTTTTTTTGATAAGAAACGTCATTGTTGATAGCTGCTCCGGTGAAGATGTGGTCCTCTTCTGAGAGAAACCTCTTCAAGACTTCAGGCACTTGGCCGCCGGCCTGGTAGACCTGAAACAGAAGACAACGCCGCCCGACGCAGAGTTGCAATAGGGCCGTCTCGTGGCCCTCGCCCTCTTCTTCGGGGATGATGCGCCACTCGGTGTCCAAACCGACGAGCATGCGAGAAGGAGGGCTACCTCGGATTTCATTAATGAATTCCTCGACCACCGTCATGTCACATGTGATCGTCGTCATGATTTTTGCGTACGTCTGGAAGACGACTTCCGTGTGCCTCGTCCGCGGTACCGAGCGCTGTAAGAGTGCGCCGGTGGGAGAGGGCGGGGAAGGGTGTTTCCTGGAGGAGCACCGGTCATCGCTGGGCCAGGAAGACCATGCGCCGGTGGGGGAGGAGCGCCGGTCATCGCTGGGCAAGGGAGACCAGCGCTTCATGACGACGACGATGATGATTGTGGCAGAGAGAGCCGACTATATGACGATGAGAGATCGTGCGCTTCGTTTCCCGTCGCGCCTTCCCAAGGTACGCGGCTCGCGCCTTCTCAAGGGACGCGGGGCGATTCGTTTCCAAGCACGTCTGCGGCAACTGGCCTTCTGACACTTTGGATCCAGCAGGCAGCAGTAGAGAATTCACACGGGAGCAGTTAACTGTTGACATTCAATCAAGGCCATGAGAAATTCCAAAGTCCAAGAAGACACTTGATATTGCCTACGGTAATTCTAGATGAAGGACACACCACCAGAAATGACCAAACTAATCTGGGCTGGGCCAAAAGCCTGGCCAGGCATGCTGGGCCGCTGCGGTGCAAAGGAGGAGAAAAAAAGGCCAAGAAAAGGATTTTTTTGTGAAGGTTAACAGATAATCTTCAGGGGGCGTTTATATGTCGCTTGAGCGAAAATATCGCTCTGCGTCGCAGCTGAAGCGTCCAGTCTGTTCCATTGTACTTTATTTGGGCCGAATTTGAGCCAGCCCAGATAAATTGTTCCACTTATTCTCTCTGTCTAGACTGTTTCAATCTATTAGAACAGAATGAATTGTTCTACATTGCTACTAGTAAAACGAATAATTCTACACGTAAAAAAAACTGATCGACATGCATAATTAATTGTTCCATAGACAAAATGATTTGTTCAACATACATAATTAATTGTTCTACAAGTAAAATGTTGTTAAAAATGAGGGTAAAAATACAACTGGAGTTGCTAGTAAGGTATAATAAACACTAATATCCATTTTGGTTTTCCCTCCAGCAGTCCAATACCGGGCCGCTCCCTTCCTGTAGGCCGTTCCTATTCTGCCGAATCCCATGCGCTCCAAGTCCAAATCCGCCGCCGCCGCCGCCGCATCCCCGATGAGTCGCCGCCGCTCTCTCCCCGATGAATCCCTCTACGAGGACACCACGCGACGCCACCCCCATATTGCCTCCACTCAATGCCCGGTGCTGCCCGTCGCTTCAACGCTGCCTGGCCCTTCGACGTCGAATTTGGCGGCCGGCCACGATGTCTCCACTCGAAACCCGGTGTCGCCCAGCGCTTCAACGCTGCCTGGCCCTTCAACGACGAATTTTGCGGCCGGCCCGGTGCTGCCCGTCGCTTCAACGCTGCCTGGCCCTTCGACGTCGAATTTGGCGGCCGGCCACGATGTCTCCACTCGAAACCCGGTGTCGCCCAGCGCTTCAACGCTGCCTGGCCCTTCAACGACGAATTTTGCGGCCGGTACATCATTTTCCGGCTGCTGTTTGCTCCCTGTTCTATAAGCATTTCTAGTGCAAAATTACCCTGTGTGCTTAATTTCTTTCCTGTTCTATAGGCATTCTAGTGCAAAATTACCCTGTGTGCTCAGTGTTAGCCTAAACAGTAAACGGTAAACAGTCGGTCACCTACTGTTTAGCCACTATTCGGTGCTAAACGGCCGTTTAAACAGGTTTAAACGGTGTAAGTGGTCAATTAAACGGAAACAGTCAGCCACTGTTTAGCGTTTAAACGGACTAAACGGCCGTTTAGGCGAACAGTGTGTGCTTAATTTCTTGCCTGTTCTATAGGCATTCTAGTGCAAAATGACCCTGTTAGCTTAATGTAGGTGTTTTGTGTTTTGCAGAAAAATTGAAACTAAGATGTAGATGCTATCCAGAAAGACTTGCTGCTATTGTCCTAGTAGAACAACAACAGGATTATGTAGCAGAAATTGGATTTGAACCCTTGTTGGATTTGAAGCCTTGTTCTCTCCCCCCTGAGATGACTTGGAGGCTGGTCAAGAGCGTCAATCATTATGACAAAACATTGCGGCTCGGGGGTAAAATAATTCCTATTCATCCATTGGTTCGTAAACTTCTTGGGATTCCTAAAGGAAAATTGAAAGTTGAGACAGACCTGAATTACACTGAGAAAATGAAGAAGTTCAAATTTAAAAAAAGAGGTGAAACCCAAACTAGGCTTGTACCACTTGACGACGTTAAAGAAAAGCTGGAGTCTTTGCAAGGGGAAGTGAACAAAGAAGAATTTTGTATTTCCTATATGCTCTTAGCATTAGGATACTATTTGGCTCCGAACACGACAAATTGTGTCGCTAGTCGCTTTTTCGGAGTGCTTGAAGATATCAGCAAAATCAAGGACTACGACTGGTGTACCTTAGTTGCTGATTGTCTAATTACGTCAATAAAGGCGTACAATGAAACTTCTACAGATTTTGTGGGTGGTTGTGTGCACATTCTTTATGTGAGTTACTCTCTCCTTTTGATCTAATTAGTTGCCTCAACAAATTTTCTTACTTTGCTGCTGCTAACTAACCACTATATGTTTCAGCTTATCTATTTTGATTTTGTTACCACACCGGACAAGAGTGTGCTACAAATACCAAGGATTGGGTTTGTTAAAGATGAGGATATCGTCAATCTTTCTAAACTTGATGATACCGCAAAGGTATGCACCGGACAAGGATTTTTGTTTGAAAGATTATTTCTTGATCAATTCTTTTTGGTCACCATCAATTTTGAATTTTTGGCTAGGTCTTGGATTTTTCGGAAACTATATATGCTGATGAATTATCTGGTTACGTGGAGAATGATTTGGCAGACATAGTTGATTCTGCTGAGGGCAACGATGCGAAGATTTTTGCAAAGTTTTGTCAAGAATCAAGTGCACGATTTTCTGCAATGATGAGTGAACAACAACTTGTCAGGCAGCAATTAGCTGTGGCCACAAAGGCGAATGAAGCCTGCATTCTTAAGTTAGATGCGTTCAAGTTTAATTTTGAAGGGAGGCTGCGTAATATTACAAAGCAGCTTGTTGAGAAAAGAGCACATAAAAAGGAGGCACGCAAAGATAAAGCGAAGGAAGGGGGAAGTGAAGGTGAGAAAGAGGATGCTGAAGATGACAAGAAAGTTGAAGATCAGTCACCTATGCAGTTTTATCAGGGTATATCTGCAGAGTTATCAGGGTTAACTCTTGATGCTAAATCAAATCCTCATCAACCTACTGCTGGTGATAAAGAGGGTAAGGTGGAGACAGCTGCAGATGATGCCAAAAGTAAAGCTAAGGAGTCAGCTTCTGATGGAAAAGGGGCAAAATCCGGGTTAACTCTTGATGCTAAATCAAATCCTCATCAACCTACTGCTTGTGATAAGGAGGATAAGGTGGAGACAGCTGCAGATGATGACAAAACTAAGAAGGATAATGAACCAAAGACAGGGGAAACCGGGGCACATCCTGAGGAGGCTATTGAAAAAGGGAAAAGGAAACTAAAAGAAAAGGAAATCAATTTGGAAAGTGATGCAGAAGCTAATTATGAAAAATACATCATGGTGAAAGAAAACATCATAACCAAACTTAGTAAGCATCAAATAGCAGTTGGAGATGCTTACTGCCTTTACCCATTATTCCAGGCTTCACTCAAACCTGAGGGCAAAATTTCTGACACGGTCATGATTTTGTTTGTTGAATTC
>CBRFFM010000046.1:0-4387 GCA_967789005.1 uncultured bacterium
CACTAACTACCAAATATTAAACTCTCTCTTTACCTTAAGTTAACGACTATGGTGTCCTCACGAACACGAGGGTCGAGCGAAGAATTCAAGAATACCGATTAGCAAATGGAATGTTGTAGACCTATTTTGCTGGAGTTGGTGGTATCCACCATTCTCTTTTCACTTAGATAAATACTTATTATCTTATCAATTGATCTCAACTGTAATGGAGCAACTAATAACACTATTTGAACACGGCACAAGAGCTACAAAACTGTTGATTAGAATAGTCTTTTGGATTTGTTGCATCTCTTTAGGCGTTTGGATTGTTGATCAATTAGGATATGGTATTTTCTGTTCTACTATGTTATGAATTTATTGTCAAAGAGCAATTCATCAATCTTCATCTCTATGGCGTAACAATTTGCACTCTGATATTTCTTCTATTACTCATTCTTTCGCGGGGTTTCCTCTCTTATAATGAAAAAATAATTTCGTCAGCGATTTCACAGTAACAAATAAAATAGTATGGATAAAATTCAATTTGCAGTTGGCGATTTAGTTAAACATATCAAACCAACTATTAACAATGGCTTGCAAATGTGTATTGAAGATGTTCGAATAAAAAAAGGTGAACCAGAATTTCGATGCAGTTACTTTTCTGGAAAAAAAGCTACTCTCAAAACTAAATGGTTTAAACAAAAGGATTTGAAACTAAAAGGAGAGATTGATGGAGGATTTTTTCTAACTTGATTATCTAATCAAATGAGTATGTCTTCAAGAAAGGATATTCCAAAAGATTCCGAGCGAACACGCGGGCCGAGCGAAGTTCGTGAGGACACGAACTTCGCTCGGCAATGGTTGGTTTTAAACAGTTTTCAATTTGAAATCGAATGATTCGATATTCGCATTCGAAACAACGCCCATAATCTGTGGACTCAAAAGACTTTTTTGCTTTTGAGTTTTCCACCAGAGCAAAATAATTCCCACTGCAATCGCATCCAGTAGAAGTACCAGGACACTCCCCTCCGGGCCGAAAGCACCTCCGGTGAAAAAGTTATCGGGGGTCAGCATTCGTATCACGGAAACTTTCGCAAGATTTCCGCTCACACCAGCGCCCAGCACAGCTCCCAGTAAAAGATTCCATGAGAAATGAATTCCGATGGACATACCCAATCTACCGGTGATGAGAAAAGGAACGGCAAGCATCGCACCATCAATGGCAAGGTTTACTGTCGACAGCAGCGTTGCACTTTCATTTGTATAATGAGCCAGTCCAAAAAGCAGTGAGATAATAAGACTTGTAATCATCGCTTTGCTTAAAGGTTCTTTCTTGAGATGCCTCAATGATTCCAAGACAAGGAAGAAAAGGAAAGATCGAAAAAATAACTCCTCACCCGCGCTCCCAATTAATTGACTGAATGTTTCAGAAAGAAAGCCGGCAGCAAATGAATAACTCGCTTCAGGCGGCATCCAGAAATAACTTTCAATGCTTAGGTTTCCTGAGAAATACATGATACCATAGAAAACCAACAACTGCACAGCCGCAATGCAACACCCTACCAAAAATTCAGTCATCCAGGTTACATTGATGTGTAATCCATACTTCGTCAAAGAAACTTTTTCAATAAGCCTCGCCTGTAAATAAAGACTTGCAAGGATGGCCGCCAGAAAAATAGAAGCAGATATATATCCCCTCAACAGACCTTCAGATAGTATCTTCTGCAGCAGAAGCTGGAGCGGGATGTTGATGGCAAATGTTAAAACAATGAAAATCAGCAAACGCCAGAAAATTCGGAGGCGCTGTTGTTTGTTGTAAAAAAGATTCATGGCTTCGGTTTGTTTGAGCTAGACTCGAAGCCGTGTACTTTGTTACAATCTTTGATTTGCTTTGTGCGGCCCCCCGATGCGCGCATGCAAGCGCACTTGCTATCGGGGCCGCGCTATTCGTTACAAGTCCGGCTGCGCACATGCACACGCACTTCGGGCTTTTCCTTCTATCGCTGGCCGAGAGTAAGATCCAATTCTTTCCAAACCGATATCTGTGTGACAGTTATTGATTAAACGGAACACCTGTCGTATTTTTATGAATCATTTAATCATCAGTCTATGAAGAAGGAAATTGTCAAGAATAAAATCTACAATGAAGATTGTCTTGATACCATGGCTCAAATGCCAGATAATTTCATTGACTTGACAGTCACATCGCCACCCTATGATGATTTGAGAACCTACAACAATAAAATACAAGGGGCAAAATCTCATTACAACGGCTATACATTTCATTTTGAGGAAATTGCAAAAGAACTTTTCCGCGTTACGAAAGTTGGTGGAATTGTTGTGTGGATAGTTGGGGATGCTACTGCCGCTGGTAATGAAACCGGAACGAGTTTTCGTCAAGCACTTTTCTTTAAGGAATGCGGTTTTAATTTGTTCGACACGATGATTTATTTAAAACCACCTCGAGGAGCAGTGGGGAACAATAATACATACTGGCAGTCATTTGAATATATGTTTGTTTTAAGTAAGGATTACCCAAAAACAATTAACCTTATCAAGGACCGAGAAAATAAGGAATCCCGGAAGGGCGACAATGGAACAAAAAGACTGCAAAATGGTGACCTTCTTCAATTGAAAAGAGGTGGGTACGGTGAATTTGGTCGAAGAACTAATGTCTGGGAATATAATATAGGAAAGGGCCATTCTGCGAGTGATGAGTTTGCACACGAGCATCCAGCTATCTTTCCTGAAAAACTTGCGCGGGATCATATCTCTTCTTGGAGCAATGCTGGAGACCTTGTTTACGATCCAATGATCGGTAGTGGAACCGTTGCAAAGATGTGTATTTTGGAAGGGCGGAAGTTTATTGGAAGTGAAATCAATAAGTCATATTGCAAGATCGCTGCCAAGAGAATTGGAAGCATAGTTAATTCGACAAATCAATTATATGCCAATACGCGCGGAAGCAAACTTACCTCCGTCTGAAGAACCAAAATCTAAAGTTTGTACAAGCTGCGGTATTGAAAAGCCAATTGAGGCATTTTCGAAAAATCAGTTTGGAAAGAATAATAGAGTCTTGAGGCGACCTGTCTGTAAAGATTGCTACTCTAAGAAAATCAAGATTAACAAAGAGGAAATGAAAGCCTATATTGAAAGGCATCCTCGTCCTAAGATTGGAGAAGAGTTCACTTGTCCGATTTGCCATAGAAAGAAGATTAGAAATTTTCAGAATGATGTTGTGTTAGATCACAGTCACATTGACGGAGGTGTTAGAGGCTGGGTTTGTAGCAGTTGTAACACAAGTATTGGTAAGTTTTATGATGACCCAAATATTCTTCAAAGAGCGATTGATTGGATAAAGAGTAAGGGTGATTTTCTCAAGGCTATAATCTTATTCTTTTTTCATTATAGGTCTTGATTGACCATTCATAGCCCATGGGATCGAAAGGCTTCATTTCTCACCAAAGCCGAAGTGTGAATCTTGCAGATTAACGACAACCAAATGAATTTAAAATGAAAGTGATTGATCAATTATTTAGTAATGCTCTAAGCCTTAAACCAAAATCTGAGTACAGGCTATACGTAATGTTTACTAAAATTCTTTATTATATCTGTCTAATTGAACTCACATTTTGGTTCACCGCTCACAACGGCTATCCTATTCCAATGGATATTTTTTCACAAAGCACAATTAACAAATTATTGTCAGATTACTATTTAGTCTCTTCTGTCTTTGCTTATTGCATTGTTTATGTAACAATTAACTCCCTAGTTTTTGTGTTATGTTATTTCCTGATTCTATGGGGATTTACATTGTGGGTAATGTATCGATCAGATTATGGACTAATTAATATAATCGATTTTAGAAGTAAGGAAACGAAGCTCAATTTCTCAATGAGAGGTCGTCAAAACTTTCCCAAGATTTAGATGAAAAAAAACTTTCAATAACAATCGGACAGAAAACTGTTTTTTCCATTGCAAATTTTGCGAGCAAGCTTCTTCTTGGTTTCTCATTTGTCTATTTCCTTATTATAAATAGATCTTTCCCTAACCTTGCTCACGTTGGGTCAGCCTGTTTCATTATTTTACTTACAGGATTTGCATTATTCATCAACTCTGCAGGTTACTTCTACTCACAAAAGAAATATTTTATTGAAAGGCTGCAGCGAAGAACTGACAAGCATCTTCAAAGACTAGATAAAGGAAATTTCTATTTCAGCATAAAGTATGTTTTCTAAAATGGTCTCCCGCCAAATACGCTCGGCCTTCATTGATAGTGGATTCTCGGCCAGCGATAGTAGCGGCACCCCGCAGCTGCGTGGGCATTGTGTGATGGCGCGAGGAGTATAGCGGATAGCGCGGTGACCTCCCGATAGCTATCGGGATCGGGCAGGCCGCCCACCTTCGT
>CBRFFM010000047.1:0-3964 GCA_967789005.1 uncultured bacterium
TGGTTTAATGATCCCTATTACGGATGGGCTTGGATTCCGGATAATGAGTGGGGTCCGGGTTGGGTCACTTGGAGAAGATCAAATGACTATTACGGTTGGGCACCAATAGGTCCGGGCATTAGTATTGACTTTGCGTATGGCTCTAACTATAACTTGCCCTATAACTCCTGGAGATTTGTAAGAAACAGAGATTTCGGAAGAACCAACATTTATAATTATTACGTCAACTCGTCAGAGGTTACTACTATCATTAACAACTCCACTGTAATAAGTAATATCAAAGAGGACAATTCTCGTCACGTAAGATATAATACCGGCCCAGATAGAAATGAAGCAGAAAGACGTGTTGGCAAAACCTTTGACCCGATCACCATTAAAGAAAACAACAGGCCAGGTCATAATCTGAGAAGACATCAACTTGAAATCTATAGACCGGAGGTAAAAAAAATGACTTTTGGACAGAAACCTGCGCCAACTAAAGTAGTGGACTTGAAAGAAGTGAAACCAAAAAGAGAAAGGAATTTTGATCATCAGCAAAATCAAGAACAGCTTCCAACAGAGCAACCTCACGGTCAGCAGAAAAAAGAAAGGCCAGTAAGACAGCAGCCTAACTATGAGCAGCCCCAGAAAGAACAACCGGTGATGCAACAACCTAACTACCAACAGCCGAAACAACAGCGACCCACAAAGCAGCAGAGAATACAACAAAGAAAAGAACAACCTGTTAAGCAACATCCTCGTAAAAAAGGAGGAGCATAAAAGCGAAATGTATGAAAGCAATATCCTTGCCTTTTATTTCACCGAAACTGAAGGCATTTGCTAACACGTTGATTCTATTCCTGCTTCTCAATTCATTTATGTTGGTAGTCTTGCAAAAAATAGTTGCGCAAAATCAACCCAGTAAAGAGCGGCCTGTGAAGCAACAGCACAAAAAAGAACAACCTATCAAGCGTCATCACCAAAAAAGGGGACAGCCAATAAAATTCTATCCGCCTAAATTTGGGATAGCATAAAGAATCACTCCAGCTCTTTCAAACGCTCAGTGTCGACCATGTCGGAGAAATGCTAGATTTTCATTCTCGACAGAGTCTCGCCTCGGACTCTGGCGCAAAAAAAGATTATTGAAGAGCACAAGCGAGACGTTTGCGCTAGTGTGGGGCTTGGAGAGTTTCGTACCCACACTTTTGTCATTCCGGCTGAGGCACGAATGCCGGAATCTCACTCAGTCTTCTTGTTTAGTCTGAACTAGTGGCTGCGAATAATTGTGGCTTCATTTGTTCTTGCGCTTAAGTACGGAGTAAACGAAAAGTTTCAGGTGAGATGCCGGAACGCTATCGCACTTCCCTCCTGTCCGGCATGACAATAAAAATAGAGAGTGAACGTCATTTATTACACCACTTTAGGATTCCAACTCAAACCATTTCATAATCGCTCAGCTTGTTAAGATAAATGAGGAACAATCCATCCTTATCAACATCGGTACATGAAATAAATTTGGCGCCTTGAATTATATCGGGCATAAAATAAGTATTCCCCGAAAAAACATTTTGCCCCGTAATGCGATCAATGGCATTGAACCAAACTCCGATTTCATATTGTGTTTTATCATCATCAACCCAACTGAAATTGTTTAGCGGACTTTGCTCCGTTAGCGGGTGTACGATCGTGACGGCATGGGCAAGGAAAGGGAAATAAGACCGTTCCAGGTTCAGGACTTTAATGTCGCGTTTATTCGTCACAAGATCGGTGCTGATTAAGAACACCGCAGCGTGCAACTCTACCACCTCATTCTTTTTGGCGTTGGCAATTCTGAACATCAAGCCTTTTTCACCGCGATATGGAGCGATGAGTATATTTCTGCTGTAGATGATTCCGGTGGTAGGTCTGGAAAATCGTGCATACAATAGCCCGGTGATCAAGGCCGCACCCACCATGGCGGTCATCGATTCGATGGTAAGTATGATGTTGTTGGTAAACCCGATCGGAGTGATACCAACGGCACCTACAGTAGTTAACGTTTGTGCATTGTAAAGAAAAATTTGCCAAAATTTTCCGACTGACTGCGCGGACGTAAGGCCGGTAAAATTTTCGAATCCAATAATGGTGTTCGCCACGGTGAAAAGTAAAGCAAGACACAAAAACAGAAGGAAAAGCAAAAGAAAAAACCTCGGCCACGACATCATCACCAGCGAGTTGTAAATTTCGGATAGCGAGAAAAGATTGACGCCAATCCGGCTGGCAGCCGTTGAGCCATCCTTGGCGATGGTAGCGCGATATGCCTTTTTTGTCATAAGAGTAAATGTAACAACCGCTGTCTTGAGTTTGCAACTCAGCCATCATTTTTAAACATGCATTAGCTATAAACCAACAATCCCTCACTCGATTTGTCATTCCGGCTGAGGCACGAATGCCGGAATCTCACCGGGTCTTCTCGTTTAGTCTGTACCAATGGCTGCGAATCATTGTGCTTCATTTGCTCTTGCGCCTAAAGTGCGGAGTAAACAAGAAGTTTCAGGTGAGATGCCGGAACGCTATCGCACTTCCCTCGCGGTCCGGCATGACAGGAAAGTAGAGAGTGAACGTGCGACCCCATCGGGGTCGAATATTTATAGGATTTTATTTTGCTATAAACCTGCGACCCCGATGGGGTCGAACTTCTTTGAGTGATGTGTTGAAGAGAGAATGAATGTTGTTGAGGAAGAGCACAAGCAGGAGCGAAGGGAAAATAATTTTTTATCTACCTTCAGTACTTTAACTCAAATCCAAATGGAAACAGCTCGATACGAAATCTATCTCCAAAATGAAAAAGATGTTGTCTTCGACCAAATTCGAAATTTGCTAAGTAGCAGTAAAGAATTCGAATGGGAATTGTACGAACCAATGGAAGATCACTTTGAGGCGGTAGCAGCTTTTGGTAAAATATTTAGAATCAAAAAGAAAAATCGAAAGACAATCTGGAAACTCGCTGCTGTTTTACTTCCCACTATTGGGTCAATCATAACTAATTCTGTCGCTGTTTATCTAAACGATGAACCAGCGGAGTGCATAACAGTCAATAAAACTGAAAACAATTATAATATCATCATTGTTTCGGAGGATAAACGTGAAGATTGCGAAAGCCTCGAAGAGGCGATGAAAAAAGTAAAACAAAATTGTGAGGAAGAGTAAGGGGAAGTATAATTAGATTGTCTTACTTAAATCTCATCTAACTCAATTCTTATTTGCTCTATCATTAAATTTTTGGTTAAAAGTATCTTGTCAGTAAATACCTTCAACTCAGCTTCTATTGATTTCACTCCGCTGAAGTCTTTAGTTAAAACGGCAGGACCTAATTCTTTTATCATTTTCGAAGACAGCTCGAATGATATTTCATATAAGCTATCCATTTCACTGATTAAATCTATTGTCTTCTTGTCTGCGATTATTTTTATCGCATTTGTCTCGCTTCTTAGTCTGATTAAGTTCTCATTCGCTTCAAACATGAGCGTCTGGACACCATTTGAAAATTTTGTAATGGCATCTGTCTCTTTTTGTTTGTTTCCATATCCGTTTAAATATTCTTGATTATAAGCCGTAAGCATTGGCAAAAATCTCGATTGAATTTCTCCATTGGATTTGGTAGCGAAGTCATCGATTAAGTTAAAGTATTTTACAAACTGCTCCCTTTTACTTTCATACCTATATTTTCTTTTTTCAAGGTCGAGTTGATGTTCTTTTCTGATTAATTCTTTTTCACTTTCAAGTCGTTTTAGGTCAGCCAAATATGCTTTGTTTTTAATCCGTTCTTTTAAATAAGATGTTAGGAAACCAAATACATATACGACAGTCATTGTACCAACTATTTTCCAGTTCTCAGAAATCAATTTGTTTAATTCTTCCATTCCTAGTTGTTTTTTTTAGTTGGGCAATAGAAATATATGAATTTAATTTTCCGCAATTGAATTTCCGGCAAGGGATAGAAGTG
>CBRFFM010000048.1:0-3798 GCA_967789005.1 uncultured bacterium
TTGTAATACCGTTGGATGCTTTTGTTATCAAGCTCTTTGATGTGCTTCATCCCTTTGCCTTCGAGGTCGTACAACAACTCGCGCACGTGCAAGGGCATGGCGTATACGCTCGTGGGCGCGTAGCCCATCACGTCAAGCCATTCTTTAAAACTTTGTTCAAGGTAACGGAACGATGGGTTGATGAGTGTGAGTGATTTCATTTGTCAACCGTAGCTTTAGCGAAGGTTCGATGGCGAAGAAAAATTTTGGTCGTCATATCCTTTTCGGAACTCACCGGCTCACGGCCTTTAACTTGCTGGTTTGCTTTTTCTTAGGTGAGCCATTTTGCGAGTGGCTCACGCGCGGCTCACTGGCTTGCAACTTGCTTAGGATTTCATCGAGCAAACTGTTGATGTGGTCGTGCAGCTTTTGGTATTCTTCATAACTCGCTACTTCGTATTGATAGCCGATGTTTTTCTTTCCGGCCTTCACTTTGATCATCCCGCAGCTTAGCAGTTCATTGTGGTAGCGTCTCAGCGTTGTGCCTTTGATGCGAAGGACTTGCCTGATCTCGCGGTTGGTGTACTCGCTCTGCTTGTGGTCGTTGAGATAGTCTTTCAGTTTTTCAAAATAGCTTCGTGTTGCTCCGTTCAACTCATCTGACTTACTCAGCAAAATTTCCTTCATCAACTTGTTGGCTTCCGCGATGTCTTCCGTTGTTGTCTCAATGTATTCTTCGCCTGTCTCCGTATCGTATTTCTTTTCGCGCTGGTGCTGATGATAAAAGGTTACTACTTCAACGAAGGCCAGGTAATGTGCATTGGTTCTTCGCGGCTTAAACACTTCATCCGGTATTTTTAAAAACTCGGCAAAGGGGTTTCGCACTTGTACAGGTTGCAACACGCGCTGCATGTTTTGAAAAGCGTTGATGATCTGCTGTTGTTCTGGTACATCGATCTTGCCTGCACTTTGCCTGCGTTGGTAGCTCATGATCTTTTCATCTTGCATTTTACTCTCATCGATGTAGATCAGGAACGAGCGGTTCGCGTTGTCTTCGTAGATGCTTTCTTTCGTGGTGCAACCCGCAATAGTTACTGGACCTTCGACTACAAGTTGTATCGACTTCGTTTCGCCTTTCGTGTTCTTCACCGGAACGGTGCGGATGATCTTTCTTTTACTTTGCAGTTCGCGCAACGGGAACAACGCTTGTTCTGCTCCATCCAAGTCTTCGATCAATACCAATTTGTTTCGCAGGTCGTGTCTTCCAAAGTAGTAGATCGCTGCTGCCGTTAAGCTTGTACTTTCCATCTTGTCTTCTTCGGGTATCAACGCACTGACTTTTTCCTGTAAGTGTGTTTTGCCAATGCCACTGCTGCCAAGGCTGATGATGTGCAACGGGCTTTCTCTCTTGCGACTCGTGAAGATCAGATACATTAACAGCCTGTTCGATTCTTCCCCGATCACTCCGGCTTTGCCAATGTCTTCGCGTGTGCGCTCCATCAGGTTCGGTGCTGATAAATACATTCGCGCTTGTTGCTGCTCGGCTTCGGTTAGGATTTTCTTTCGGTCGTGTACAGTGCCTTGCTTTTCAATTTCGTCAAGCCTGTATTGTTCAAGTAGGTCGGTAAGGTCTGTAAGTGCTGCCGCGATCACGCTCGTTCCAATTTCTAATTTCTCTGCAACCTTGCGCACGAGTTTTTCTACTTGGGTGTCGTTGTATAAATCCAAGTTGTGGCGCAGGCTCAGGTGTTCTACTTGCACTTTCAATGTCGTGCGCATTCTGTCGAGCCCTTCTAATCGCACTCCACCTAAAACGGTGATCTCAATACCGCCATACTTATAGCCGATGTGTTCTGCGTTGGTGATATCTAAAGACCGCTTGAGGGTGGCTTCCATAAAATTTTTCTATTTTCTTTTTGCCGACATATATGTCGTAAAAATAGAAGATTTGTTAGATCAAGGCAAGAGCCATATAACTTTGTTCCGCTATTTTTAGCTGCTACATTTGTATAAACAGTCAAAAATCTACCTGTTTACCGCTAAATATGACTTTTGGAGAGCACATCACCACCCTTAGAAAACGAAAAGGGATTTCTCAATCCGATCTTGGCAAGACCGTGGGCACTTCGGGCGACATTATTGGTAAATACGAACGTGATGAAGTGAAGCCTTCTATTGAAGTGGCTTCTAAGATTGCTGACGCTCTCGAAGTTGGTTTAGATTTTTTACTCGGCAAGGTTACTGCCGAACTGGATAAGAAAACCCTGACTCGCTTACAGGAGATTCAAAAACTCCCTGAAGAAGAACAGAAGATCATTTACAAAGTCATTGATTCTCTCTTGCGTGATGCAAAAACAAAACAGTCTTACGCTTAAAATATTTTTCACTTCCGGCAGGTCTTGAACTAACCGGAGGTGGTCGAGTGGCTTATGACGGCAGACTTAAAATCTGCTGTACGTGCAAACGTACCGGGGGTTCGAATCCCTTCCTCTCCGCAAGAAAGCCTCCTTAACCGGAGGCTTTCCCATTTAAAAACAAAACCCAGCGAAAAGCTGGGCTATGTTTCATTTCAGTTTATGAGTTGGTCAGCGACCAACTTCAACTTAAGGTATTCCTAATTAGTCGTATCCCACACGTAGAAAAATTTACCATCTGTTTTAACAACTACTAAATTGTATAAAACATTTCTCTCTGATTCGTTGGGAGGATAGTATAAGTTAGCTACTATTAAAAAAGCATTGTCTATATAAATAACCTCAGGAAAAAAGTAATAGAAATCCCATCCTTCCTTTCTTGATCTTTCATTATTATCAACGAAATCAGTTTCCCATACATTTTTAATGAACCCTAAGATCTCATCTACAGTGGTAAATCTTTTGCAGTTGGTTAACAGCATGTTCTTTGAAACATCTTCGATGATGTTTGAACGTTCCAATCCGTTGAGTAAATCAGTAGCGCGCTTCAATGCATCATCATTTACGAACTTGAACTTGAAGATAGTCGCGGAACTAAAATTAGTTACCTCATAAAATGTAGTTGGTGTTACCTTATCATCCTTCTTCATTACTGTCACTTTTTATCACCGCTACCGCTGACTAAATCTCTTAAGTCCTTGACAAGGGAAACTGGGTTAATGAAATTATCATAGAAATTACCAACAGCATTATCACCAAACATACTCTTACCCATAGTTCCTTGCTTGTCAAGCTGAGATTGAGGGGCACCTTGGGCATTTGCTGTAGTCGCAACAGCCGTTGCAACTACAGCCGCAGTGCCTTTCACGAAATTTACGTGTGCGCCACCTCCATTTTTATCCTGAAAATGATCCATTTGCTTAGCCTGATGAGCATCATGTCTCTTTATTACCTTATTTGGTGCTGCTTCTTTCATTAAAGCCTTTGAGGCTTTATTCGAAGTAATTTCAACTTGATAAACAGTTCCTTTATTCTGCAATATTTTAGTAGCCGCTTGTCTTGATACCGGCTTAACCGAGCCCTTGGTTGTTCTAGCAGCCCACTTCACACCCTGCTTAGCCAGCATGCGCAAAATTCCATCTATTGGAGAATCGCCATCAGGATCGTTGTAACGAATTGGGTCATCATCTGCAAAGTTGTATGGGGTTAGGTCAACTAAATGTCCTTCATCTGCTTTTGGATCGACTTGCCACCATCTGCCAAGTGCAGGATCAAACATCCTGTAATGCGTTTGATACACATTCAAGCCAAGATCATCTTGTCTTTCTGAACCTTTATTGAACAAGTATTTATTCGGAACACTGTTTTCTCTAGAGTACTCATTGAAAGACAAACCGAATGGATA
>CBRFFM010000049.1:0-3503 GCA_967789005.1 uncultured bacterium
CACATGAATCTTGTCGTTGTGGGTCACGTTGATAATGGTAAATCAACTATTGTTCAAACAGAGAAAGCGCCATTGATTAAAATGGCTTTTGAAAAAATAGCAAGCCGCCAGTATTCAGTATCTGAGGTGAGAAGGGAGTTAGCAAGTAAGGGATTATGTAATAAAGATGGAACTCCTCTTCCGAAAACCAATTTTTATAGGCTTATTAAAAACGAACTATATACGGGATGGATTACTCAATTTGGTGAACGGCACAAAGGAACTTTTGAACCTATTATTTCAGAAGAAATGTACGGCGCTGTTCAAAGAGTATTACGAAATAAAAAGCTCTCTCGTTCTTATTCTTTTGAGAATCCAGATTTTGCTCTTCGAAGATTTATTGTGCATCCCAATGGTGAAAAATTAACCGGTAGTTGGTCGCAAGGAAAATATAAAAAATATGCATATTACCGATTTCAAAAGGCCAAACTTCAATGGTCAAAAGAATCTTTAGAAAAGCAATTTCTATCATTTATTGATCAGTGATTATTCCACGCAAAGGAGTACAAGATTCCATAAGAAAGGAGTACAGATTTTCCAAGGGAAAGTAGTACAAGACACTTTTGGACTCCACGGCAGGATTAGATTTTATACCATATAAATTTTGTCACAAAAAAGGGATCCATCCGAGAGATTAGGTGCGTTTATTAGTCTTTTAAAGAGCGTGTGTAGGTATAATGGTAAACAAACTTACCGATTGTATCCATCAATGCTTTTCTTTTTTTCTTAAAGATTCCCCCTTCAGTTCAATACGGTGAGCATTTGTTGTAAGTCGATCCATAATTCCATCTGCAGCCGTAGGATTTTCACCTATGGTTTCGTACCATTTACTAACAGGTAATTGAGAAGTAACAATAGTGGCGCCTTTTTTATACCTGTCTTCAAGAATATCCATTAAAATAAGACGTACGTCAGGCTCCAATTTCTGGAGCCCAAAATCATCAAACACGATTACATGGATCTTCTCCAGGTGTCTCAGCTTTTTAGCAAGGGTACCATCCAGCCTGGCAGCTTGCAGTTCTCTGATAAATTTATTCATACGCAGGTAAAGAGCGCTGTATCCCTGCTGGCAAGCGAGCCTGGCCAGTGCGCATGAGAGGAACGATTTACCACAGCCTGTTGGCCCTGATATGAGTATGCTAGCGCCCTTCTTTACAAAGGTACAGTCCGACAATTTTATGATTGTTTCTTTACTTAGGTTGCGCTCAGGGGTGCAAATGATTTCTTCGAGTGTTGCATCATAGCGAAGCTTGGAGCGTCGTAGTTGACGGATCGATCGATGTTGATTGCGGTATTCGTCTTCAGCCTCGCTTAGCAAGGCAATAAGTTGATGCATGCTTTCAGGTTGTTGGTGTACCGGTAAGTCAAGGATGGCATTGTAATGATTAGCCATCCCATAAAGTTTTAGCTGCCTAAGCTTTTCGAGCGTACTGTTTGTGTTCATTGTACTGTTGTTGATTTTTGAATGAATAATATTTTTCTATGCAGATCTATTGATATGCATCTGGCCCACGCAGATTTTCATGCACGATAGGGAATAGTTCGGGCTGGATAGCGTTTTCGGGCAATTCTAGTTTGTCCTGGTTGTTCTGAAGTATGTTACTGATTGTACGGTAGCTGTAATTGCCTATGCGCAGACCTCGTTTACAGGCCAGTTCCAACCTTTGATCACCTATGGTGCTTTTTTCAGCAAAACGCAGGATACCGCGACATCCATCGTATGCCTGTTCGGGATAGGACCGCGATTTGATTACCCCGTTTATATACTGATGGGTATAAGGGCCTATTTTTTCAGCAACACTCAAAAAATAATCAGCGTCCATACCTTTTTGCTGCTGATAAGCCTGGTGCGTAGATGGCATATGTTCAGCCACTGTGGTATAGCCTGCCCTGTGTATGCGAGGATAGATCAGTATCCGCTCCAGCCCATCATATATTTCTACTGTTTGTGTATCGTATACAGCAACCAGTTTTTTGCCTATATATCCGAACGGAACACTGTACTGGTGACCATCTTCTTCCAGTTTAAAATGGTAATTGAAGCTGATCTTCCTTTCTGCACGGTGTCTGAGGATATATGGATTAGCGGGAAGAGGTTTTAGAGCCGGTTTTTCCATATCAAGGAAGCGTTGATAACGGGAATATTTACCCCGTTGCATGGGCCTGTGATTGAATGCATCAAGTTGCTGGCGAAGAGCAGCGTTTAGTTCGTGTAAAGAATAAAAAACATCATTACGCAATCTGGCATATATTTGATCGTAGGTTATTCTTACCTGCGCTTCAACAGGACCTTTATCTCTGGGCTTACGTACACGGGCTGTAAATAATGCAATGCCATTATGGAGCGCCCATTGCTCCAGCGTTTCAGTGAAGCAGGGCTCGTACAAACAGGACTTAAGAACAACCTGTTTCATATTATCGGTCTTGGCGCTGGCTGTTACTCCATCCAAATAAACAAGATAGCCATTGAGGGCTTTTACTACCTGTGGCATACTAGCATTCTCAAGGGCTTCACAATAAGAAAAACTGCTGTAAGGGCAAACTGCTATAAATACCGGAACTTCCTTCACCTCGCCTGTTTCTCTAATGATATAGCGCATTTTTTTACCAGCAAAGTCAAACATGAATTTATCGCCAGGTTTATATTCATTGTGGGTTACCGCATTTTTCACAGCGCTGGCTTCTGATAGCAGGTAGCAGAATTTTGAATACTTATAGCCATCGGGATATTGTTTGGAATATTCCTCAAAAAGAATCATTCTGCTGGCTCGCTTTTGAGCAAGTTCGCTTAAGTAATATTCAACATGTTTCATGAACTCTTCTGTGCGTGGATCGGTTTTAACCTTACCTGCACCAGGTTGCATAATAGCTGCCAGCGTAACGTCATCCATTGCCAATAGCTCATCATGGGTTTTACGGCTCTCTTTGACTCGTTTCTGGTAGGTTACTACAGTTTTAATACCAATAGCCAATTCTGCCGCTATGGCTCTTATAGTAAGCCCACGTAACAGGAAAATAATCAGACGTCGTACAATAAGCATTGCAATCGTTTTGTTGGGCATTTAACATTGTTTAGATATAAAACAGTTAAAGCGCCAATGTGCATGAATGATGTTTGTACGCTCTTTGAAGACTAATAGCCGCTAATAACAGTAAAATTCAGCGCTGATGTTATCATTTCCCGTGGAATTTCTGTATTCCTTTGCCGTGGAAAATTTGTACTCTTTTCCCATGGAATTTTTGTGCCCCTTTCCCGTGGAATTAGTGTATTCTTTTGCCATGGAATTTCTGTGCTCCTTTCCCGTGGAATTTCTGTATCCCTTTGCTGTGGAAAATTTGTGCTCCTTTTGCGTGGAATCCGAAAATGAAAAATGCGGATTTAAAGCGGATTGTTATCCTTTACGTGGAATTTCTGTACTCTTTTCCTATGGAATCTTTGTACTCTTTTGCGTGGAATAATCATT
>CBRFFM010000050.1:0-3093 GCA_967789005.1 uncultured bacterium
CGGTAACACCTCAAAAGGAAGAAATAAGTTGAATCAACCAATTCTTTTCTGGTTGTCTGTAGTTCATTACTGGACACTCTAACCGGAATAGAAGGGTTTCCGTTACTCAGTAACCATTCGGTCCTTGACGTTACCATTTGAATAAAGAAGTCGGATAATTTTGTTGTCTAAAATTTTATGATGGAGAAGGCAATAACATCAGAGAAGCAACAAAACACCCGTCGTTCCAGCCAAATGATCTCAGCAATAATTGCAGAATATAAAAAGGGACAACGCACTGTTAAAGAATTTTGCTCAGATAAAGGAATTAACACCGGCACATTCTATTGTTGGTTGAGCAAACAAAGAGTAAACCACAAACATCCAAACACAAGCCCCGCGTTTGTTCCTGTAAAGATAAAGGAGGAACATCTCCAGGAAAACGTGTTTGCAGAATACAAAGGTTTGAAGTTTTATCAGCCTATGAGTGTTGAGTTCTTTAAAGCATTAATTGATTAATATGCTATCGCTGAACGGATTTAAGCTCTGCATGTGCACTATAGATACCGACATGCGCCAGGGACGGAATGGATTATCGGGGATTGTAACCGATCATATGAAGTTCAATGCCCTGGATCCGGGAACGATCTATATCTTCTTTAACAAGCGCCGCAACCAGGTTAAGCTATTACTTTGGGAAAAAGATGGCCATAGCGTTTATCACAAGCGATTGTCAAGCGGCACGTATGCGCTTCCCGAATTTAACAGCAATGGCGCCGTTGAAATTACCCGCCAGCAATTATCACTGATACTGGACGGTATAGAAATAAAATATCGGCATCGTTACAAGCATAGTGCGTAATTAATCACGATCAAGAAATGTAAATGATTTTATATTTAGTAAGCGGTTATTGGTAACAGATATTATATTTGCTGCCAGTGAAATCTTCTGCATATAATTGCCTGCCAACTTCTACCATCACACCTGCCGATTTGCTCAGGCAGTATGAAGCGCTGTCAAAACTGCAACTGATACAATTACTTATAGCAAAGGATTTACTGCTCTCTCAAAAAGAAGAGCAGCTATTGAGTTTACAAGCTATTATTGAACAGCTTAAACAGGTTCAGGAGGAGTTGTTGGCTAAGGTGGAAGAAGGTATCCGAAAAGGATGGCAACTGGAAGAATTTACCAATATGCTTTTTGGTAAAAAATCAGAACGCTTTACGCAGTATAGTGATGATGCAAAACAAGGCCGGCAATTAAGTCTGGGGGAAGTGTTTGAGTCTGACGATATTGAAGCCGTGGTTGCAGCCAGCCGGGCAAGATCTGCTTCAGAGCAGCCGGTTGAACAACAACAAGCTATTCAGCCTAAGACCAATCGCCACAATAAGCGTCACGTTGTAAGAACAGGAAAAAGACGTCAGTACAATGTGGAAGTGGTGGTAGTGGAAAAGGATTATGAAGGCCAAAAGGAGGGATTAAAATACATTGGTTCGAAGGTTACCGAAGTATACGATTACCAGCCGGGCAAATTTGTAAAAACACAAACCAGGTATAAGAAATACATTGACCAGACAGGAAAGATATATAAAGCGCCGGTACCACCGCGTGTAATAGAGAAAGGCAGAGTGAGCAACAGGGTGGTAGCAAATGTACACGTTGATAAATTTGTTTACTCCATGCCTTATGAGCGGCAGATTAAGAAAATGCAGCGGCTGGGCATGTCACTGGCGGCCTCAACAATTAATGGCTGGGAGGAGATCTGTTACCGGAAATTAAAGCGGTTACTGAAATTATTTAAGCGGATAATTAACCAGCAGGATTACCTGCAAATAGATGAGGTGCCAATAAATTTTGTCAATGACGTGGGCAAAGGCAGTTGTAGCAGCGGCTATTTTTGGGTTGTAAATGCACCTCGTCAAAAGCTGGTACTCTTTGAGTTCAATCCTTCCCGGGCCAGCGAGGTGCCAAAAGAATTACTAAAAGATTTTAAGGGAAAACTGCAGTGCGATGGCCTCTCATCGTACAAGACTGCTTTTAAGGACAATGAACAGGTGCAGTTATTAGCCTGCCTGGCTCATATACGCAGGTATTTTTTCAAAGCCCGTAAACACAACCTGGAGCTATCGAAATTCTTTTTGAATGAAACGCGTATCATTTACGACATAGAAGCGTATTGTAAACACAAACAGCTTGCTGATAATGAAATAGTTGAAGTAAGAATGCAATACATTAAGCCGATCCTGGACCAGATAAACAATTGGCTCAAAGAGAATCGAAGTACAGTTACTCCTGATAGCCCAACCGGCAAAGCCTTTACTTATGCCAGTAACCATTGGCATTTACTATATGAATATCTGCAGGATGGTAAATTGCAACCCGATAATAATGGTTGTGAACGGGCCATCAGACCGGTAACATTATATAGAAAGAACTCATTGTTTGCCGGTAATGAACATGGTGCACACAGGGCCGCCTTATTTTTCTCACTGCTGGAAACCTGCAAGCTCAATAATATAGATCCCTTCGAATATCTTTGCGATGTATACGACAGGATATATGACTGTCCTGCAAACGAGCTTTACCAATTACTGCCCCATAATTGGAAAAAGGCGTAATTATCCTGGGCAAAATATCCACGAACAAATATGACAGATCAAATTAATAAAGACCTGCTGATTGCCGTGATGGACAAACGGCAGAAGGAGCTGGAAAAGATGATTAAGCTGCAGGCGGATCAGTTGAAAAATTGCCAGGAGTATATTGAGACCAGTAAAGTACTATTGATAAAGTATGAGCAGGAGGCTGCAGCTAATATCGAAAAGATGTCTCAGTTTGCAAAAATGCTGGATGCCAGGGAGGAAGAAAGTACCAGGTTGGCCGAAGAACTGCAGAGGCTAAAACAATATGTTCAGCAATTAGAACAAAAAGCGCAGGTGTCTTAAGCGCCAGCTTCCTTTTTAATGTATCCCATCTCAATTGCTTCAAAGAACTGATGCAAATGTAAGCAACGACCCCAATGCTTTGGCAATGTCCAGAACCGAATGATTACGTTTACTGACTATCCCGGTTCCTGGCAGTTTTATGTTCTGGCCTGAGATACAGATCGGCAT
>CBRFFM010000051.1:0-2263 GCA_967789005.1 uncultured bacterium
TGAGTTGCATGATCTTATCTATTGTGCTTCGGTTCTTTCTAAAGCCCCCTTGTGCATTACTGATTAGATTGTTGTTTTCTACAAAGCTCTCGAGCCTCTTTGTTAGAATTGACATGAAGCTCTTGTACATTACTGAGGTGATACTAATGGGACGATAGTTTGAACACAGTGTGCTATCTCCAGATTTGAAGATTGTAAAGATTTTCGAGAGCTTCCAATCTTCAGGTATTTGCTTATTTCTCATTGTGTCATTAAATAGCTCTACCAAGATTTGCACGCCACTTGGAGGGAGGTGTCGCAAGAATTCTGCGTGGATACGGTCCTCTCCTGCAGCCTTATTCTTTTTCAAGTGTTTTAAAGTGTCTAATAGTTCCTCTTTCGTGATTGGTGCAATAAGTTCTTGCACTCCTTTGAGATTCAGCCTACGGCTCTTGAACTTTTCTGATGTCAACCATGGTGTATCTTTTTTAGCATCATTGAAACGATGTCGAAATAGGTGTGCCCAAAATGCTCCTATTGTTTCTTTAACGAGGTTTGGTTGTGTTATGATTATTGGTTCGTTGTCCTTCTTGGATGCTACATTAATTTCGTCCTGTACAGCAGTTTGACATTTTTGGTTTCTCGTCTTCCTACTAAGAACGCCTGCAGCAGCTTGGAACCATTTACGTGGATAGCTTGTCTCTCTGTTTGATGCTTTCTCGGTCCGCTCTAAGATTTTCTCGATCATGTCGTCTTTGTGTCTTGTCATTATTTCTGTGTTGATGTGATGATGTACTTTGTTTACCTCAACGAACCACTCCTTTGCTGCTTCTACTGTGGATATGTTTCTAGGGCTTGTGAGCACCACCCCTTTTGGTAGATAGTGCATGAGTTTATGAATATTCTTTGTCATAGGGAACTTTCCTTCTTGCTCTACTTTTTGAAGTATGAACCCCTTACTTAGGAGGACAGTATGCGCATGACTTGCAGCCTTTTCAAGTGGTGTTTGTTTGTGTGGGGCTTGTTTCTTGTGTAGAACGACTTTGTGTTCTCCGAGTACACTCTTTGCTGCACTCTTTATGCTTTCTACAAGCACCTGGTACTTTCCATGCATGGTATTGCATTCTTTAAGTCTTTCTTTGAGATTTTGTTCTATTTCCTTAGAAAAATCTTGGCTCTTTTTCTCGTCTTCTAGATCCTTAATGTTATATTTCCATATCTCTACCTCTGGTGTTTCCTCTTCAGTTTGATTGATCCTCACTCGTCTCGGCGGCTTGATCTCTGCCATTATGGGGCAGTGGTCGATTGTGAGTGGCTTGTATGATTTTAGGATCTCACATTCTTCGAGTCTACTTATTAATGTTGGTGAGATCAATATCAAGTCAATGCGTGACATGGACTCTTCCAATCCATCTGTGTCTCGCATCCAGGTGTATTTTCTCTCTTCTCCGTGGATTGCCCTCCATGCGTCGATTAATCTTTCGCTTCCATCGGTGCTGATTAATTTCTTGAATCCGTCATAGTTGTCAAGGTGCGTCTCAGCGTTACTACGGTCGATAGACGGGTATGGTGTAGTGTTAAAGTCACCAATGAGGATGTTATTTGGAGTTTGCTTCTCAATTTGACAGTACCATTCTTCAAAGTTTTTCCAGTATTCTCTGCGTTTCCCTGCATTTGGCTCTCCATAGACACCGATAATGTGAAATAATTGTGTTCCAATCCTTAGTGGGATAAGGATCGAGTTGAGGCCTTTGTTATAGATGATGTTTTTCTCTTCCACGTACTTCATCCAGGTCTCTTTAACAAGCATGCATATTCCCTTGCGCATTGTTTCGTCTTTGTTTGTACTATTTTCTGACGCATCCTTCTTTTTCTTTCTCCTCGTCCATTTTGGTGCAATGTGGAATGCTTGATACTTCTCTACAAGCTTATCATTACAGTATACATTTGGCTTTGCTTTTAAGATTCCTTCTGTGACACCAGTTTCTGTGATAACCATAAAGTCTGGCTTTCGTTTTGCAACATAAGAACGAAGGTGTTCTAGTTTTCCTCGCAGACCAGAGCTTATGTTTAGTGTCAGAAACACCCAGTTAATAGTGTTTTGTGTACTCTCAACAACAAGGTCTCCCTTGTCCATTGCTTTGACAACTGGTATGTATTCAATAAGGGTGAGTGCAATTAACAGTGTAAAAGGTTTTCTTGATAGAAGGTATCTGGATAGTGTGATTGTAATTACATATTTTGTTGGAGTAAAGGCAAGCAAAACACCCGCCATGAATTGTAG
>CBRFFM010000052.1:0-2232 GCA_967789005.1 uncultured bacterium
GGTTGTTTTGTTCAATAGTGATATCGGCAACTTTGGCCGGTGCACAGGCATCAAATGGCTTTTCTGGTATTTTTAAGTTACATCCGCTCATATTACCTGAGTTTGATTCTTTTGCTCTGCGATTAATTGAGCCAGTAAAACAACCCTACAAAATTGATACACTTTATCGAAACAAGGGGGGGCAACCCATGCCAAGAGGTCGCTCACCGGCTTTTAAGTTATTGTTATAGAAATCAAATAATAACTTCCATTGGTTATTTGGAGTTGGATATCCACCCGGCTGTACACTCAATAAAGCAGAAAGCAATGCATTATTCATATTAGCCAATTTTTATAAGTCCTGTAGCTGGGCCGCCGTGATCGACGATCACTTGCGTTACCGGATACGTATTGAATTTTATCTGCGTTGTTATCCCCGCTGCGACGTACTGCGTACCATCCCAATAGCTCACACTTACATTCGGAGCCTGCCCGTACTGCAGTTGCATCGATGGTCCATATCCGATTGTTGTCGATGTAGCATTGAAAAAAGGCACTATCGTAGGGTTGCAGCAACTCACCGTCCACTACTAATTTTATTTACATATTCAACATTCAAATCGCATTGATGTGTCGTAATTATTTCAGTGTGACTTTCAAATAAACGCTCTGTCGCTTTTTCAGGATCGATCAAAACACTTTTATGGTAGTGATTTAAAGCCTTTTGATATTCTTCCGAAATGGTTTTATCATCCATAATTAACTGATTAAAATATATCCGGTGGCAATGCCCCCATTCGTTACCACAATGCTCGTCAAAACCCCATCGGTAAACACCTCCTGAATCGCCACATCTACCAGCTGGTAGGTTGTTCCGCTAATCAAATGATACACTTGAATCACTGGACTATTTCCAAATGCAGCCAAAAGGCCGCTGGTCCACGGTATAGTAATTTCATCTTCATCGACAAAGGGAAATAATTGTGTTTGACTGCCGGCAGCTGGTGTGCAACTGAAATCACAACCAATGGTATTCTTTTCGTACGTACCTCCTTTGACAGTGAAATTGATACAATCGTGTTCGGCAGCGATTTTGAATTTTACCGGTTTGCATCCGCTATCCTGCACCTGCAGCATGAATTCGCCAGAATACTGAGTTAATAAACCACTTGGTAGTTGATCAACCGGTATTTGCCAGAAGCCATCCGAATCGGTCATGAATTCGCCCTGGTATTTATTGCCAAACTTGTCGGTGATAACCCATATGTAATCCGCAAGAGGCGCCAATTGGGCATAAACCTGAATGCTCAGGTTGCATTTTGCCAAATAATCCACGAAACAGCAATTGCAGTTCATGAACTAAAATTACAGTATTTTCAGAAATAATTGAAGATTATGAAATCTATTGTTTAAGAACCCAACGGAAGAAGGTGTTGCATAGATAACGGTAGGTGTCGAGAAGATCGGCTTGTTGAGTCGGGTCTTCGCGGTCCCGCTTTTCAATACTGCCGTCGGGGAGAATGCGGACGTTTTCAAAATCAAATACAAGGCCCTTGCATTTCACCGGGTCCAATGTAACATTAACCATGGCCAGGACAGCATTAGCCAGAACCTGGTTCTCCTTTAATTTTGGGTTTACGCTCGGCACCTTCAACTGGCTGATTCCGAGATTCAGTTTTAATTTAATTACAGTGTAAAAATTGGCGTTGTCTTGTACGAGGGCTGTGGTGTTTTGCCCGGTTGCATCCCCCGTCACCATCCAAATGGCACCGGGGTAGTGAAGCATAATATAATCACAAAGGGCGTATATATCGCTGTTATCTAATTTAATACACTCTATTCCGTACAAGTGATTATTATACCATTGCCAAATTGAAGCAGTGCAGGGCGATTTGTTGAAATCAAAAGAAACGTATGTTTCATACGATCGGTTCCACGCCGTCGGTCCTAAGTGCTTTTGTCGATCAAACGCGAATATGAACGGCGAATTGTTTTTCCTCCTACCTGGCAAGCCCAGCGTAAACACCCGATAATAATAAGGATCGATCTTTTCCAGCATTTCCAGAAAGGCAATTCGCTCAGGGCTTACTTTCGGATTGCTTTTATAGGTTGTATGGGTTGAAGTATAAGTATATTGAAATGCCTTTCCATTCGGCAATTGCAAATCCCAGCTGTAGCTCCCATTAGGATCTTTCCCAGCAAAAAAGTTCTTCCATAGCCAATGCTCTTCAAAGTCAATTCCGAACTCAGGGT
>CBRFFM010000053.1:0-2131 GCA_967789005.1 uncultured bacterium
AAGGGATGAAGCACATCAAAGAGCTTGATAACAAAAGCATCCAACGGTATTACAATAAACTGAAAGAGCGATCGAACCAAAGAAGAGAAGGAGGGTTGAGCAACAATCATTTGAACAAGCACATCCAAGCCCTGCGAAAATTTACTGACTACCTGCACCAAGTTGGAAGACTTGAAATCCCTGCACTGAATTTAAAGAATGAGGAAGAAGACGCAAAGACTGCTGCCGTACTTACAGAAGAAGAAATACAACTTCTTTTTAAAGCCACGTACAGAATGCCTGAACGCAAAGCAAGCTGTCTGAATGATCAACAGGTCGAAGCGATACAAGCAAGAGACCGTGCCTTGCTCGCGATTTATTACGGATGTGGTCTGAGAAGGAACGAAGGAGTAAACATGAACGTGAGCGATATCAACTTTGATCGTGCGCTCGTGCACGTACGCAAGGGAAAAAATTACAAAGAACGGTTTGTTCCTGTGAGCAAAGCATCCTTGAAATACTTGCAAGACTATGTTTACGATCATCGCCCCGAGCTTTTGCACAGTTCAAAGGCAGATGCATTGTTCCTGAGTTTTCATGGCAAGCGCATGCACGGGCAAACATTAATCCTTCGATTGAAATACTTGCAACACCAAACGGAAAATCTTGATCTAATTGAAAAGGAAATCGGATTGCATACGCTAAGACATAGCATCGCTACACATTTACTCCAAGCAGGAATGCCGCTTCAAAGCATTGCACGCTTTTTAGGTCACACCACTTTAGAGTCCACACAGATCTACACCCACTTGGCCGGAGTAGAAACGAAAGAACAATCCTTCACCAATCTTAGGAAGTACACACGTGTTCAACTGCATGAAGATGAGTTTTAACCATTACCTGAAAAAGCGAGAGCAAAGCAGCAAGAGTATTGAAAGCTGTGAAAGGACAGTGAACCGTTTTTTGGAATGGTTGAAAAAACAATCCATCCAACCGGAACAAACAAGTTATGCAGATGTTCTTGCTTACATGAAGCACTGCCAGAAAAACGGAGCGACACAACGCACAGTTCAGAACTACCTGAACATGGTCAAACACTTTTATGATTACCTGATCGAAGAAGAACGAATCACAACCAACCCGATCACCGGAATCAAAGTGCAGGGCGTAAAACGAAAAACACTTTACCATATCTTCCAACCGAAAGAACTGCACACGATATACAACAGCATAGAAATAAACAGGCTGACTGATAAACGCGACAAAGTGATGTTAGGGCTTTTGGTTTATCAAGGCTTGAGAACAGAAGAACTTGGAAAGCTGCAAGTGCGGGACGTGAAATTGAAAGAAGGTAAGATCGAAATCCCCGGAGGAAGAAAAAGCAATGCAAGAACGCTGCAACTGGAAGCGCACCAAGTACTGGAAATGTATGACTACATCTTGCAAACACGAAAAGAGATCATTGAGCAATCGGGCAGCAAATCTGAAAATCTTTTTATCGGACAGGATGGGGGTGATGATGTGGTCAACTTTACGCACTACATGCTGGTGAAGCTCGGAAGGAAATATCCTGGTATCGTGAACGTAAGACAACTAAGAGCAAGCGTGATCGTGAAATGGTTGAAACAGTACAACCTTAGACAAGTGCAATACTTGGCGGGTCATCGCTACATCAGTGCAACAGAAGCGTATCAGCAAAGTGAAATGGAAGGACTGACCGAAGAAGTGAATATGTATCATCCATTAGGTTGACTTGTGATCAGAAATAGAATAGCAAGAGAAACTTGAATTAGTTGACTTACTAGGTATCTTTTTGTTCTAGAGGAGATTTTTTTTATTAAGCCAAAAGGCAAGCAGAGTTAGAGACACCTGCAAGATGGAGTTGTAGAAGTTAATCATATCGCTGCTGATAAAGTCCATTTGTTGAAAAAGTAGAAAGAATGACTCGACTTGCAAATCAAAACGGTTTTTAAATTTAGTTTCCTAGGCATCTTTTTAAACAAATCCATCCGACCGCACGCCCACGCACAAACCCAACGCACGCTAGGCATCCTTCGGCATGCCACAAGGAGAAGCGGTGTGCTGCGCACAAGTTGTTCAGGCCTCGGGACACAAGCCACGCCAAAAGCTTCACTACAGCAATTGAAAAAAA
>CBRFFM010000054.1:0-2108 GCA_967789005.1 uncultured bacterium
GCGATCCGATAATAAAGTAGGCTTCAAGATCTTACCAGTTCTGGCCAAGGCGTAACATTGGTGACATGGGACCGGTAGCATTCGATAGATCTCGTGGCGCCGCACCTTTTGGTATATAGCTATCCCCACGCATCGCGTTTTTTGTACCTATCCATTACCCCATTAACCCAATAGCTGCTGGCTTAGATAATGAGCAAGTGGTATACTTCATTGTTTTGCAGACCATTGCACTTACAAAGGCAGAGAAAACTTACACGAGCTGAGTTTGGGATCCACCGTGATGGAGGATTCCAGCCAGAAACACACAGGCACTTAGAGAGGGAACGGGCAAAGCTTGCCAGTGCTGATGGTGGAACTGTGGAGGTACAAAGTCACTCATTTATTGTACTGACTCATTAGCAACTGCAACAACTGTTGCAGATGTCTCACAGAGGGGTTATCGGAGTTAGCTCAATGCCGTATTGTATTACTCTTTGTCCAGGAGAACACTTGAAAGTCTTACGATGATGGATTTCAGGTACTCTTTTCCTCGATGGAATGAGAGGCATTGCACATGCAAGTAATGCTCAAATCTTCCGAGTAGTGCTGAAGTCACCAGCATCTGGTATGTAAATTATTCATTTTTAATGGCACTCTCAGTCCACTCAGAGTCAGCACTCTGTGTCATGAATGCCATTGTATGAGGTCAAGACAAGGCTGTGTACAAGTGCACTCTTAATGCACTTTATGATAAGGTTTGTGCAGATGGCTTGGTCTGGCAGCCAGCTGAGGTGATGTGCGATTTTGAGATAGCAATCCATAATGCCATTCGGGAACTCTGGCCAAATACTTGCATTCATGGCTGCTGGTACCATTTGTATGCCTGTCATCCATGTGGATGTCAACTGACTTTTGTAGTAAGCATGCAATTAAGCAAAAGCTAAAAGAGCTCCAAGAATTCTCTGGTGAGGTTGATATTCACAAGATTGTTGCTGATGCTGGAGATATCTGGATTCACGGTACTCCCAGTACCTTTGAATCATTAATTTCCGATTTCTTGCAACCATTTCGTTCACAACCAAGTCCCATTAATAATGCTTTTGTTCAATACTTTGAGTCTACTTGGGGCACTCCAGAGGCTCACTTTAGTGTGTGGAAATATGGTCAGTGTGTCGCCTTTGATCCTATGGAGGCGAAGTGAACCAACAACATAGCTGAAGCAAGTCATGGTGCATTGTAAGCTTATATTCAGTTTGTTACTAGTTCCAGGGCACCTCAAAAATGGCAAGAAGACACACAAGATCATCTTAAACACAGTTAACTTTCTGCTGAGTGCTATGGTGGATGAGTTCAACACTTGTTGCTACCTCCCTGGCACAACCATCACCTCCTAAGAAATCTCAAAAGGCAAGTCTCGATGAATTGCCAGTTTGGAATGCTCAGGTATGTGTTGCACACCAAACGCACTCACTTTGTTGCTTATACTAAACAGAAACATGCATCAGTATTGGTTAAATCAGCACGCCCAATTCCCTGGAAGCAGCTTGAGCAACTACCAGCTGAGACTGCAAAGTCAACAGGAATGCCTCCTCCTCACATCTCTTCCTCCAAGCTTTATGGCCTCACCACTCCAGGAATGGAAGGGAAGCCAATTGTTGTCTCTGATGGGGTACGTGTGTGTTTTGTTTGAGGTGTTCTCACTCTCACCATAGTTGTTTAGCCAGAAAGAAGTGTCTCAGAGCCTGACTTTTACATTCAAGACTCCACTCATGGACTAATTGGTGCTGCTCTTTTAGCTACACACCTGTGAACTAACAGTAGTGCAGGTGTGAAACGCTCATCAATTCAAAGACTGCGCATCAGAGAAGCCCTACAAGAAGACGTGATACTTGGTATCCTAGCGTGCATATAGACAGAAACTATTGCTAATAAAATTCAGACATATCTCTCGTAATTGGCCATGTGATGTTACTTTCCTAACATTTGGCTCATGGCGATCAATTTGGAAGGTAGGTATTCTTTTGGAAGGATTGACAGCTATTATTCATGTACTAGTTCTACACAAAGCAAGAAAAAGACCGAGGATTTACAGTCTATCTGCGTGCCTTCTTTGTGCCACCAGAGCACTT
>CBRFFM010000055.1:0-1903 GCA_967789005.1 uncultured bacterium
AGTCGAGTCGGAAGCAGGAACTTCCCCCGCTGCCGCTCACAGAACCGTACTTGAGCCGGTCGACTCATACGGCTCTTATTGTTCAGTCTCAATAGTCCTACATTCATTGACTCTAATTTATACTATTGATGGTTTTATTCCCAGCCTCCAATGTGCAAACAGATTCGGCTTTTGTTTGGCTATTCTGCCAAGCCATTGCTGTGCTCTGTGGCTATGATTCTTAAACCTTTTAAATTTCCTCCTCAACCAGAACACAAGCTTCCTGTTCAGGTGCTGGAACAATGGATACATTGCAGATTTGTAAAACTTACCGTAGTAATTAATCCAGCCTTGTATGATCTTGTTGAACATATTCGCTAAATCTTCTACGGTTTTATCTGCTCTGCTTTGAAGTTGCCAACCTTTCATTGATCTGGTTATCTTAACTTTTGCCTTGTTGCTGATTGCCGGAGTGAAGTTGACAAAGTATTTTCCAAATTTGTTCTTCGATCTCCTTGGTCTAAATGTGAAACCCAGAAAAGTAAACTGCTCCTGATCATAACTTCCTTTTCTATCCGCATCTTTACAGTAAACTATTTTCGTTTTCTCCTCATTTAGCGCCAATTGACATTCAGCAAATCTTTGCTTAATCTGTTGTTTTAAATCCTTTGCCTGCTTTTCACTAACACAGTGGCATATTGCGTCATCGACATATCTTTCGAATGGAATATTTGCATGTTTCCTTCTCATCCATTCATCAAATACATAATGAAGAAATAAGTTTGACAACAGCGGCCCAATGTTTGATCCCTGAGCTATCCCTTTGTCCCGTTGCACTATTGTTCCATCTTTTAACTGATAAGGAACAACCAGCCACCTGCTGATGTAAAGCAGTATCCATGTACAATCTGTGTGTCTTTTAACTGCTGTCATCAATAGCTTATGATCGATGGTGTCAAAATATTTACTAATATCAAGATCCACCACCCAATCATATCGCCAGCATCTTTGGCGGGTGACCGCCAATGCCTGATGTGCAGATCTTCCCGGTCTGTAGCCATACGAGTCGGTATGAAAATGTGGTTCCATTAAAGGTTCCAGTATCATTACCACTACCTGTTGTGCTACTCTATCTTCTATGGTAGCTATACCCAATGGACGTGTACCGCCATTGTCTTTCGGTATCTCTACAAGTCTAACAGCCCTTGGAAAATAACTGCCCGACGACATTCTGTTCCACAATTTGTAAAGATTGCTTTTCAAATCCTTCTCATATTCATCCAGCTCAATACCATCCACACCTCCTGATCCATTGTTTTCCTTTACCCTTAAGTATGCTTGCCATACCAGGTGTTTGGAAATTTCAAATGACTTTACCTTTTGCATTAATTCCTCCTAAACTTCTTTAGTTGATCAAATTAATCGGTTGAACAATACAACCCCTTTTCTCCATTCCCATTACAAGAACTTCATAGATAATACGGGTTGTTCCGCCCCTGTGCCCTGCATCGGTACTCTGGTTCTAACGGGGCTTCCGCTTTGAACTGCTCCCTTAGCATCAGAGCGACAGGTTCCCAAGTTCCTTATCAAAGCCTCTATGCAGATCGTGCCACCTAAATGCCGGATGCCATCTAATCAGTAAACAGGTATCCTTTAGATTTATCCCGGGCTAACGACATCCTCCCAGTTTTGACATCATTACTACGCTTTCGACACATCATCAGTGGTTCCCTTGCGGTCATCCTCTGCACAGACATCTGACAGTTAACACTGCCTTTTGCCGTAACGCTCACTACAAAGGCTCTTTACCAATGCAGCTTACGGTGATTTGAAACCAACTCCTGCAAGCCGGTTCCGGCGGGCCCTCCGCCATCTTTGATAAAGCATTGTTGCTATCAGCCTGATAGAAACATTCTTGGCGCAC
>CBRFFM010000056.1:0-1887 GCA_967789005.1 uncultured bacterium
CACTCCATGCATCGGAACCTTCACCGAAAGAGCCTCTTTGTCCGCATGGATTGTTGTAATATCTTTCTGACGCCAAAGATCACGCACCTTTTGCTTTCCTGAAATACCAAGCTTTTTCAGATCCTTGTAAGAGATATCCACTTTCTCCAGACCGAAATTGCAAAAGCCTGCTACACGACTGCCATCCTCCAATTCTTTTACATAAATGCGCAGATCTCCGATAGTCTGAACACAGGTAGCCTGTTTGCCAAGAGCATCCTGATTAACAGCAATCACTTCATCGTTTGTCAATAAATTCAGGGTAAAGGCATCCAGCTTTTCCATATCGCAACCAATTAGCAGAGGCGCAGAGAAAAGGCTCCAAAGGCTGAAGTGAAGATACTGCTCATCTGGTTTAAGCATGCTCGGATGCGGGCTACCCCAGCCTACTGTTCCTACAACCAGCATGTCCGGATCGTTCCAGTTACCGGGTTTAGCCCAGGCTGCAGACTGATCATGAGCTAATGCAATGCTTTTAACGTTGGACCAGTTGTCCGTTATATCATTCGTTGTACGCCAGGTGTTTCCACCTACCGAATCGCCCCATTTCCAAACATCCGACATTCCGTACTGACACAAGCTGAAAACAATGTCGCGGGGTTGCTGACGGATATAATCTCCCATTATTTTGTATGGTTTGACGGCGGTAGACAATTGATAACCTCCATTGTAAGATATGGAGATTACTTTGTTTGGGTCGTTATCAGGTATTCCATTTAGCACTCCTCCATAGCTGCACCAATCGTATTTCAGATAATCGAAACCCCATTTGGCATAAGTTTCGGCATCTTGCCTCTCATAACCATAACTACCGGCACAGCCACCACAGGTCCAGGGACCAGGACTGGAATAGATGCCGATCTTCAAACCGAGACCATGCACATAGTCTGTCAGGGATTTCATATCTCCAAACCTTTTATTAGGAACTATATTACCAGCCTCGTCCCGCAGCTTACCTTGCAGGGAAGGATCTTTCGAATCGCGGTTATTTTGCCAGTAGTCGTCAATATTTACATAATTCCATCCGTAATTTATAAGTCCGGTTTTCACCATTACTTCCGCAGCGCGCTTAACTTTTTCACCAGAAACTTCATGAGCGAAACAATTCCAACTATTCCAACCCATTGGTGGGGTAAGTGCAATTTTATCACCACAGATAATGCGTAAACTTTTTTCGGCTATACCTTTCGCATTCTTTGCCTTCAATTGAATAACGTAAGTGCCGGCTTTTACAAGCTTACCAGTGATCAGTCCTGTTTTTTGATCCAGCTTTAGTCCCTGAGGCAAGCCGGTAACCTGAAAGGTCATTGGCCGGTCTCCGGTGGCAGGTATCCTGAACTGAAACGGCGAGCCCGGGCGGACACCGAAAACGCTTGCGCTATTAATCTTCGGTTTTGCCGATGGCTTAGGGGTAAGAATGTAGGGCTCACCTGGGACAGGATAATAAGTAGCAAAACTTTCTACACCAGCCGCCTCAAATTTTGCATCTGCCCAGTCGGCATGATCGCTGCTGTTACCGTTTCCTCCGTCTGTTACCCGCAGCTCAAGTTTTTTCACACCCGAAAGTTTCACATTACATAGCCGGGCAGTATCACCTTCATGCATTACACCGCTCGACCAAAGCTTCGCTCCATCGCCGTATACAATAAACTCTACGGCGGACTGACGCCCTTTCACCTCATCATCAATGCCAACCTGCGCGGTAAACGAATTTGCCTTACCATCGAGCTGAATAAAAAGAGAGCTTTCTGCGTGTGTACCAAAGCCACGCTGAAAGGTTTTGCCTGCGATGGTCATGATGTTGTCATCAACCGTCCTGTTTTTTTTAGGTATGCCCCAGCCCTGTGT
>CBRFFM010000057.1:0-1869 GCA_967789005.1 uncultured bacterium
GGTGTGCTGGGCATGTAGTAATACTAAGGGGTGCGAGGAAGCCGTCCTCAAGTCCCCAAGGAGCCGTGATGACCGGAATCCTATAGTCGAAAGCAAGGGTGTCTATCGTGAGATAGAATCTGAAGGAAGCTGAAGACAAAGATTTGGTGTGACGTACAGAAATCTGATAGAAGGCCTTTCTCTCTGGGTAATTGACCCTTGAATCAAGAAGCCCGAAAGTCATTCGGAAAGAGAGCGAGGTAAATCAGGCACACGAAATTGAAAGCATTACTACTTACCCCAGGAGATCTGATAATCCTATTTTAGGCGGAGGTACGCGCGAGTGCCCGAGCAAGAAAAGGAGTCAGAAGTCAGCAGCGAGCGTAGTACCGAACATAATCGTCGGGAAGGCTCAAATCTATTAACAAAGGATCGCATCAAAGATGCGTAAGGACAGAAAGCAACAGAAAAAAAAAGAAGATGAAACAACTGAAATTATTCAGCCCATCCATCGAACCTACTGGAAGTACCCAAGGCCGCACCGAAAGGAACTTACAGATAGGAGTTGAATTGTCTTCGCGATTGGAGAAGCAGCGAACCTTAACAGCAAACCTTTTAACAAAGATTTTAGATTATGAAAACTTAAACAGATCGTACAAACAAGTTAGTCGTAACCAGGGTAGCAGTGGAGTTGATGAAATGGAAATTGAAGATTTCGGAAAATGGCTGAAGCAAAACTTAAATACTCTCCGCACATCGCTTCTCAACGAAGAGTATGAAGTGAACGCAGTTCGGAAGGTAGAAATCCCTAAGCCTTCAGGAGGCACAAGGATATTAGGAATTCCAACAGTTAGAGACCGATTCATTCAACAGGCCATCCATCAAGAGCTGACCCGATACTACGATCCACATTTCAGCGAACACAGTTATGGATTTCGCCCCGGTCGCGATGCGCACCAAGCCATCGTGCAAGCCGCCCAATATATTAAGGAAGGTCACCAATGGGTAGTGGATATAGACTTAGAGAAATTTTTCGACAAGATAAACCACGACCGATTGATGCAACGATTAAGTAAAGGCATAGGAGACAAAAGACTCTTACGTCTAATCAATGCATACCTGAAAGCCGGATTAATGGAGGACGGATTGATAGAGCAACGGGTAGCAGGGACCCCACAAGGTGGTCCGCTATCGCCATTACTATCCAATATAGTTCTAGATGAATTGGATAAGGAACTAGAAAGTCGAGGCCACAAATTCTGTCGTTATGCCGATGACTGCAACATTTATGTGAAAAGCAGAAAAGCTGGAGAACGCGTGATGAAATCGATGATCGACTTCCTAGAAACGAAGTTGAAACTGAGAGTGAATCGAACAAAAAGTGGCGTAAGACACTGCTCGGAAGTTAAATTTTTGGGATATACTTTACTGCCTGATGGTGGGATACGGGTTGCTGATAAATCGGTTGAACGTCTAAAGAACAACGTGAAGGAGATTACCAAAAGAAACCGGGGTGTAAACTTCGAACAAGTGATCAGGGAACTGAATCTTGTAATAGTTGGATGGTCAAATTACTTCCGCTTAGCTAACAAATGGTTATCAACGATACGCGACCTTGATGGTTGGATACGAAGAAAGCTACGATGTTACAGGCTAAAACAATGCGGGAGAAAATATACAATCTACAAACTACTAAGAGGCATGGGTATACCTGAAGGTAAAAGCTGGAATGTTGTCATGTACTCTCAAGGCTGGTGGAATATGACAATGAAGGTAGCTGTAAATCAAGCCATGAATCTGAAATGGTTTTCCGAACAAGGATTAAAATCTTTGCATTTAAGAATGCAGTGTAAAAGTTAATGGAAACCGCCTTGGTACGAAGAACGTATG
>CBRFFM010000058.1:0-1844 GCA_967789005.1 uncultured bacterium
TAAAAGACTATTTGGGTTGTAAAGCCAGGCATAGATTTAGTACAGATGGATCATGAACGCAAGTAACCCCTTTTCAGTGTCGAGTATCGTCTCTCGCCTCGAGGACGATACGTTTTACTAGGAGTCATTGCAAAGGCGCATCGTCCCTGAGGCAGGAGACGATGCTTGACATAAAAAAGAAAGGTTTCTTTAAAAGACTATTTGGGTTGTAAAGCCAGGCATAGATTTAGTACAGATGGATCATGTACGTACCTCTCAATTACAAATTCACCCTCGCCATCGTTGGTGTTCCTCACCATTCCTTAAGTTAACGACTATGGTCGCCTGACCAACATTCTTATTTTGCTTTGTTGCTCTCTTTGCCAAATACAACTCTGTTCCCTCATCTAGCTCAATCGTCTCGCTTGTTCTCATGCTCACAAGTGCAAGGAAAAAATATTTGTTCCAGTTAAAACAATTATAACAAGTTGTATTCACTGCGGCCGGGAGTCCCGAAGCTTCGGGATTTGAGCCCGAAATGGTCCCGATAGCTATCGGGAGTGAGCAAGGTGGCGAGTAGCGTCCCGAAGTTTCGGGAGCCCGATCAGCCGCCCAATATTCCATACTCATTTATTACCAAGTTGTTCTGCTAAGCCAATGAGAATTCCTTCCGGTCCGCGGATGTAGCAGAGTCGATACGCGTTCTCGTACTGAACCACATCACCAACAAGTTGGGCGCCTCGCTTGCGGAGTCTGACGAGCACCTCGTCAATGTTGTCTACGGCAAACATTACTCGTAGGTAGCCAAGAGCATTCACAGGAGCATTTCTATGATCGGCAACTACGGGCGGATTGAGAAATCGCGAGAGCTCCAGTCGGCTGTGGCCATCGGGAGTGACCATCATAGCGATCTCTACACTTTGTGAGCCTAGTCCGGTGACGCGCCCAGCCCATTCTCCTTCAATCATGGCCCGTCCTTCAAGCTTCAGGCCAAGCTCAGTGAAAAAAGAGATAGCCTCATCGAGGGATTCTACCACGATGCCTACATTGTCCATTCTCAACAATTTATTTTTTGCCATAATTCTATCTCCTTATGAATTTCGCTCTGATCGTCTAGATCGTTCTGGCCATTTATGCTCAAATCTTAGGGGTTTCCCCTTGAATTCAAGTTTCCAGCCAATAAAAATCGCACTTCAAACTCGTATTATAAACCCACCGCTGCTGCCTTAATTGGATAACAAGGCTCCTTATATATATAGTGAAGCCGAGCCTTTCCCGCCCTCTCGCATGGAAAACCGCAGTTCAGAGTGCTTTTTTTGCCCTTTTTCGACAAAAAATGTAAAAAAGTGGATGTAAGTGGTTGGAAGTGGGTGAAAATTACATAAGTTTGCTTAGGAGAAAAAGACAACCACTACAGTCTATGACTTTCTTCACTAGTGAATATGAGTGTAAGCTTGATGCCAAAGGCAGACTTGTTCTGCCTTCGAGGATCAAATCCCAGCTGCCCGAAGGGGAGAGCCAGGAATTGGTCATTCGCAGAGGTTTTGAGCAATGCCTCATCATTTATCCCCTGGTGGAGTTCAAAAAAGTTTTCTCAAAAATTTCAGGGCTCAACGAATTCAATGAGGAGTATCGCAAACTCCAGCGGAATTTCTTGTCGGGCGTAGTCACGGTAGAGCTGGACGGCAACGGCCGTTTTCTCATACCTAAAAACATGTTGACTTACGCGCAAATCGACAAAGAAGTAATGCTGGTGGGCACGGGCTCGAAAGTGGAAGCGTGGAATCCGGGTATTTACGAGAAGCACTTGATCCAAGACCCCGGTGAATTGTCAAAGTTGGCAGCGAAGTATTTGAACGAGTAAC
>CBRFFM010000059.1:0-1808 GCA_967789005.1 uncultured bacterium
GAGGCTGTCTCAAAAGTCCGAGACAGTCTCTTTTTTTTATTTCAAAAATTTGTGTGTGTTTATTCACAATAGAGCTGTATAATTAAAAGGTATAGCAGCAGCAATAAGAAGGCTGTTTTTTTTGTCTAATGGTTATGGACAAAAAGTTATCAATAGTATTCAAGAGCTATTCCCCACAACAAGCTATGTTGCTTCCTCCTTCATTGGAAGAGCTTATATCGAAGGAACATCCTGTACGGGTGGTCAATGAGATCATTGAGAAAATAAACCTTGAGCCCTTACTGCGTCAATACAAAGGAGGCGGCACCTCCAGCTACCATCCCAAAATGTTGCTTAAGATATTGGTGTACGGTTATGTGAGTAATGTGTACAGCAGTCGTAAGTTAGAAGCAGCCACCAAAGAGAACATACATTTTATGTGGCTGGCAGGGATGAATCAACCCGACCATCATACCATCAACCGCTTTAGGGGCAAACGCCTGAACGAAGCTCTGCGTAACATTTTTATACAAGTAGTGGAACTTCTTTCCGCAGAAGGGTTATTGAGTATTAAAGATATTTATGTGGATGGCACTAAGCTGGAAGCCAATGCCAATCGCTATACTTTTGTTTGGGGCAATGCCATTAAAACCAATAAGGAAAAGATGGGTAAACAGTTGAACGAGCTGTGGCAATATGCGCAAAAAGTAGCCGCTGAGGAAATGGATCAGCCCGCACCTCCTGATTTTACCACCATTGATAAAGAAAAAGTACAACAAACCATTGACAAGATAGATGCCGCCTTAGCAAATAAACCCATAGCCAAACAGGTAAAACAAAAACTCAGCTACGCTAAAAAAAACTGGCCCGCCAACCTGGCCAAATACGAACAACAGGAGCGCATACTCAATGGTCGCAACAGCTATAGCAAAACAGATCCCGATGCCACTTTTATGCGGATGAAAGAAGATCATATGAAAAACGGGCAACTCAAAGCAGGATATAATGTGCAGCTATCATCCTCTAATCAGTACATCGTAGATTACAGCGTACACCCCAACCCCACCGATACCACCACTTTTCCCAAACACATTGCACAACATGAACAAAGCTATGGGCAAAAGCCGCAGTGTATCACCGCTGATGCAGGATACGGTTCAGAGCAGAACTATCAATACCTCCAGGACAATAATATAGACGGCTATGTGAAGTATAACTATTTTGATAAACAACAATCAGGCAACTACAATAAAAAACATCCTTTTGCAGCCGATACTCTTTATTACAACCAACACAAGGATTGTTACTATTGTCCTATGGGCCAACCCATGCATTGCATAGGCAGCTATACGAAAACTACTGCCACAGGCTATGAGCAAAGCATTAAAAAATACCAGGCTAAAAATTGTGAGGGGTGTCCGCTTCGGGGTGTATGCCATAACTCAAAATACAACAGAGTAATTGAAGTCAATCATAATCTCAACCGGCATAAGCAAATAGCCAAACAACGGCTCAATAGTGAAGATGGCATAGCACATAGAAAACAACGATGCCATGATGTTGAACCCATTTTCGGAAATATCAAAAGCAACCATGGGTTCAGGAGATTTATGCTTAGGGGTAGGCGAAAAGTAACCATTGAGTTCGGCTTACTTGCCTTAGCACAAAATATTAGAAAAAAAGCAGCCTCAAAAGCTATAGAAACTTCAAAAACGCCGCTTTTTCTTTCCGTTCCTTTTACAAAACTTTACAACAGCCAACAAATAATATATCTGGCTGCATAGCAAAAAAAAGAAACTGCCTCAAAATTTTACTTTTGAGACAGCCTC
>CBRFFM010000060.1:0-1751 GCA_967789005.1 uncultured bacterium
TTTTACACAGGTGTTGATAATGCTGGATTTCAAGTTTTTTTTCGAGGATATTCGATGTAAATCTCTGCTATGCGCCAGCGTTTCGAGCAACAAATGAACCTTCGTACGGTAGCTGTTAGCGATGTTAAGTTTCCCTTGAAGAGCCGCGATGAGTTGCCACCTGTATTAATGGCCTTGCAGTATATTTTCATTACCCCTGAACTAAATGAGCAGGTATTTGCCCTGCTGGAAGAAAAGATATCCGGCGGCAAAAAGAAAACAGGCAGGAAAGGGATGGACCTGTGGCACATGCTCGTTTTAGCGGTTGTACGGCATGCCTGTGGCACCAATTGGGATACACTTGAAACATGGGCCAACCACCATGAACTGGTTCGCAAGGTGATGGGTGTGCATGCCACCGCCTTTATTGAGGATGAGAAAATTGAATTCAATTATCAAACCATATTAGATAACGTGAGTTTGATTGACGAAGCCTTGCTGCACCAAATCAATCTGCTGGTGGTAGATGCCGGGCATAAACTGGTAAAAAAAAAGAAGATGAAGCACTTAAATTAAAAACCGATAGCTATGCCCTGGAAACAAACGTACATTTTCCTACCGATCTCAATTTATTGTGGGATAGTGTTCGCAAGTGTTTAGACCTGGTGGAAAAGCTCAATAAGATCACTGCTATAAAAGGCTGGCGTAAAATTAAAAATCTGCGCAAGTCAATTAAAAGCCTCTTCCGGGTTACATCGCAGCGGGTATTTAAAGGTAAAAAAGAACAGGAAAAGAAACAATATGTAAAAGAATACCTGGCCCAGGCAAGCATGGTGGAATCAAGAGTAGGTGAACTGATAGCACATCCGCCGGTAGCGGGTGATAGCGTCATCCAAATAGCGGCGATCATTGTACTGCTGGAGAAGTATAAAAATTATGTAACGAAGTTTACAGATCAGATAGAGCGCCGGCTTATAAAAAGCGAAGCCATACCGGCAGCAGAAAAGATTTATTCTATTTTTGAAGAACACACCGAATGGATAACCAAAGGCAAGTTGAATAAGAAAGTTGAACTGGGTCATCTGTTACTTATCACTACCGATCAGTACCAGTTTATTGTTGATTACCAGGTGATGGAAAAGCAAAAAGATGTCTCGCAGGTGAGCAGCTTGTGTGAACGGATAAAAAAGAACCTGCCCGGTATAAAGCTTTATAGCCACAGCTTCGATAAAGGCTTTTGGAGCGGGGACAACCACACAACCCTTAAAGAGGCGGAAATAGAACAAGTTATACTTCCCAAAAGAGGACGACACAATAAAGAAGATAAAGAACGGGAAAACAACCCCGCATTTAAAGAACTTCGCAATAAGCATAGTGCCATAGAAAGCAATATCAATATGCTGGAACATCATGGCCTTAACAGATGCATGGATAAAGGTTTACGCGGCTATAAAAGATGTGTGGGATTAAGTGTTCTGGCTTACAACCTGCACATACTTGGCAATGCCCTAAGGGCAAAAGCAAAAGCAGCAGAAGAAGCAGAAAAACCAAGGTGGCTGAAGGCCGCCTAAACTTAAAAGTTGAATACCAAAAGAGGTATGAATTACATAGTTATGTCCGGTAGTGAACAAAATCATACTGAAATAAACATTAAAACTAATATGAGGTAAATGTCTGTAAAAAACTAAGGCCTCATCTGGATAATGGCAAGCCAATTATTGAGCTGGCTGGGCGGGTAAATGAAAAAATGCCTCGTTTTCTTGCTGACACTA
>CBRFFM010000061.1:0-1737 GCA_967789005.1 uncultured bacterium
GGTGTGGTAAATGCCCTTGTACATGAAAGCTCCTTCAATGTAAGAGCAATAACCCGTAATCCGGAAAAATATTCAGGCAAGGCACATGAAGTAGTTTATGCAGATTTAAACGATTTGCAGTCATTAAAAGAAGCGTTTAAGGATGCTTATGCCGTATTTGTGGTAACCAACTTTTGGGAAGGTGCAGACGAAATTGCCCAGGGAAAAAATGCCGTTGAAGCAGCAAAGGCAACAGGGGTGCAGCATTTTATTTGGTCAACACTTCCTGATGTTGAATCAATAAGTAATGGTGAATTCGACGTTCCTCATTTTACAAACAAAGCAAAGGTAGATGACCTGGTGAAAAATGCAGGGTTTAAATACTCAACATTTGTTCAAGCTCCATTCTATTATCAAAATCTTGTCGGACGGCTTGCACCACAGGCAAAACAAGACGGCACAACCGGTTGGACGCTGTCGATCGATCCGACAAAAAAAGTAATCCATTGGTCGGACATCAATGATATGGGAAAAGTAGTGGTAGGCGCATTTTTGCAGCCTGAAAAAGCCGGCAATGGCAATTACCTTGCATTGGCAACAGAGCTGAATAGTTTCAACGACGTTCTCGAAGCCTATAAAAGGCACGGCAAAGAGTACAGCTTTTCACAAGTCCCAGGTGAAGTGTTTTCAACTTTTTTTGAAGGAGCAAAGGAAATGGCAGAAATGTTTGGATATTGGGAAAAATACACATACATGGGGCCAGGTTCAGCATTACGGATTGAATTGGCAAAAGAAATTGCCACCAGTGAATTTGTAACATTTGACGCATGGATAAATCAAAATAATTAGGAAAACAGGCGAACCCCTATTGTTGAAAATAATTGTAACTTTCGGTAGATCTAGACATGAAACATTTTAAAACTATAACCGAACTGTACACAACAAACGGAATTCCTCCCCCGGAAAATCCGTTGCTTGGAGTGTTAACATTTGAAGACATAAAAGGCTGCACTTTTGTTTATTCGGAATTCACAATGGGTTTTTACAAGATTGCTTTAAAAAAGGTAAAATCTGGTACACTCTTGTATGGTAAGACTAAGTATGATAGCGATACCGGTTCTATGTTTTTTTTGAAACCCAATCAAATCCTACAGATGAGGGACCTTGAGTTAACAGAAAAGGGATTTATGATCTTTATAGATGAAGATTTTTTGGTCAATCATCCACTTCATTCTACAATTAAAAAATACGGCTACTTCGATTACGAAGCAAATGAGGCACTGCATTTATCTCCTAAAGAGGAAGAGACCATTTGGGACCTGTTTTATAAAATACGGGCGGAATATTACAACAACCAGGATGCTTTCAGTAAAGACATATTGGTAGCCCATATTGAGTCCATTCTGAAATATTCGTTAAGATTTTACAATCGGCAATTCTTAAACCGGACTGTATTGTCAGGTACAATAATTACTAAGTTTACAGAAATCCTGAAGGAATATTTTGAGAGCGGAAACCTTCAAACCCATGGATTGCCAACAGTAAAATATATGGCGTCGAAGTTATCATTATCGGCAGGATATCTTAGCGACTTATTGAAACAGGAAACCGGTAGAACTGCCCTGGACCACATTCATGCAGCTTTAATCATTGAAGCAAAAAACATATTGATGAGTACAGACAATACTGTAGCAGAAACTGCATTTCAACTTGGATTTGAAAATCCTCCCTATTTTTCGCGATTATTTAAAAAAGCTG
>CBRFFM010000062.1:0-1706 GCA_967789005.1 uncultured bacterium
ACAATCCCATTTTTCTGATTATGCATAGCCAGCGCAATTAACCGGTTTGGATTATTCCACGGTTCTTCAGTTTTAGCATTGGCCTTAAGCAAAAAGTTTTTATATGATATAAGGCGCTTTTCTTCGACCAGTATTTCGATTATAAATGCCTTACCGGTGTCGGGTAGCTCAGTTGAAAACGCAACGTAATATTCGGCCTGCTTGCCCTGTTGCGTTATGCAGATAAGGTGAAAGCCGGGCTTCTGCGGGTTCGCATAGTAAGACTTGATCTTGTCCTGCAATTCAAGTTCCTGGCCGGGGTTGAAATAAAACGATAACTGATGTGGTTGGAGATTGATCATTTTAATACCTCCAATACTTTTTTATCATATCCTTTTGGTACCCATTTAGCAGAGCCGCGTCTTTCTCTATCATTCATCATAGAATGCCAAAAATATAGGGCGGCTTCATATGGCGTTTTTACGTCTTTTTTATATGGGTGGCCAGGAAAGGACATAGAATAGGTCGCATCTTCATCACAGTCGTAACTATTTTCTCCTTTCCCTTCAACGGGTATTGGCTTCTCGATAAACTTTCCATCGTCATAATAGCCTGCTCTTACTTCCCAGCTAATCATTTTAAGAGTAGGCCACCTCGGCCATTTATCAATCCTTTGCGTTTTAATGACCTCGACATTATAGTTGCCTTCAAAAAATGGTAGCACGTATTGAGAACGCTCTAATTCACACTTTTCATACTTACGTTTTCCTTTTATCATATCTGCAATATGCCAACATCCCTTTCGCCATGTTTTGTTTTTTGTCCAACTACTCCATTCATCTGACACCCAAAAGTTCCACCAAAATGAACCTCCGTGAAATGAAAGTGATATTTCTCTTTCTTCCGGTAATTTCCCATACCCTTTACTCTCATAAGTGGGATACCATGATTTAGGAATAAATCGTTCAAATGATATCCAAATGCCAAATCCAAGTGCAAAATGAAAGCACACATCTCTTTCATCTCCATCAACTCTAACGTATATAGACGGATTAGATTTCCAACCAGCTATTTCTATTGCAATAGATCGATCGTTTTTGAAATGCCACCATTTTCTTTCATTGAATCCCATAAAATAATTATTTAAAGTTCCATTATCATTTTTCTCACCTCAGCCTGCATGCGCATATTGTGATCAACGCCTTGAAGAAAACCTGAGCCCTGATGAATTCGGTGCATGTAATGCATTCCAGGAACGATATAAAATAAACCTCCGGCTTTTAAATGATTATAGGAATGCCAGATGGTATCAGACGCGATGTGCCTTTCATTGTATTGGTATGTTTTCAGATAGAAATCACGATTCACAATGCAATTGCAGCAATTTAGGCAGACGTTAAATATATCCGATTTGATTTCCATTGCAGCGTCCTTCGCGCCGAACTGCTTCATTTCATATTTCCTGAAATCAAATTCAGGTTTAGCCCATGATGGACAGAAAATGAAATTATTTCTTATTAAATGACTCGAATACGGTTCTTCCCATTCGTTCAGAAAATTAAAGAACGCATCTAAATAATCCCTACCAATTACATTGTCGCTGTCGAAAATTATTACCCACTGATTCGATGCATAACTTATTGCATCACGTTTGTTCATAGACATGCCTCTATTCTGCGCCTGATGAAATACCTTCACCTTCCCACCCGCCAAACCATTCACCTTAT
>CBRFFM010000063.1:0-1693 GCA_967789005.1 uncultured bacterium
ATTCATCCCAATTCAAATCATAAGCCGGCATATAACCGCTGCGGCCATCTCTTTCCCAACGAATGGCAAAAATATCTAGCCTGCCTCTGAAAAGTGACATGTAAACATTCAATGATTCTTTTGAAATTGGGGTCATCTTTAGTGGGTTCGTAAATACTTTGAGCTAAATTTAAAGTAAACTATTAATTTATCTTTAAGTGGTGATAGTTGTAGTTACAAATAATTTATTTTTAATTGAACGTGGGCTTGACAAGAGTGCACTTTGGAGAGAATTAATGTAGATCTTAAGTTTGATGTCTTTGTAAGTGATTAGTATTCATGTTTTTAAGGTTAAGATCGATGTGTTTGATTTTAACACTTCTTTCCTTGTTTCGTTTATTTCGTTTGTGTATCTTTGGTGAAACTAAGAATCCAGTATGGATGCGTTAAAAGAAAAGACAACAAAAGCTGAGCAAAAACTTGCTCAGGCCTCTATTACTGCGATAGAAGTATCTTTCCGTGTAGTGAAACGAAGTAAACATGCCTACACAAGGATTAAGGTGCAGGAGCATGGTGGCTATGTAAATATTCCTAAGAAAGCGTTTCAACTATTAGTCTATATTATGAAGACTATGGCAGAAGGGAAATCAATTAGCCTTATGCCATTGGATTCAGAAATTAGTACCGAGCAAGCAGCGCAAATTTTGAATGTTTCACGCCCACACGTAGTGAAACTTTTGGAATCAGGAACTATTCCCTTTACGAAAGCTGGAACACATAGGCGAATTGCGTTAAGTGATGTCCTCGCATATAAAGAAAAGCAAAAGGAAATAACAGAACAGAATCTGGCCTTCTTGGCTCAACAAGCCCAGGAACTTAATTTAGGATATTAATGAGTACTTCATCTGGCTTTATCGCAGTATTGGATGCCAATGTATTGTATCCCGCCCCAGTGCGGGATATTTTATTACACATTGCTGCAAAGGGTTTGTATCAACCCAAATGGTCAAGTGAGATTCAGGATGAATGGTTACGCAATTTGGTGTTAAACCGTCCCGACCTTAAGAAGGAAAATCTTAATAAGACAGTTGCCGCAATGAATGTTGCATTTCCTGATGCTGATGTTACTAACTATGAAGATTTGATTCCGGCACTAAATCTTCCAGATGAAGATGATCGTCATGTGATGGCTGCCGCCATCCGGGGCAAGGCAAATGTTATTGTAACGGAAAATCGTAAAGATTTCCCTGAGGATTATCTTAACACCCATGATATTGAAGTGTTTTCTGCAGATGAATTCCTGTCGCGGTTGATCGATATCGATAAAGCTACCGTTCTGGAAGCTTTAGCAGCGCTAATACGGACGCTAAAAAATCCCCCACAAACAAAGGAGCAGGTGCTTGCAACCTTAGAGCGTAATGGGTTAAAAAAGACGGTAGCAGCCTTAGCATAGCTCTGTCGGTTTGTTGGGGTCACCCATTTTCTTGTAGAAAAACTTCAAAATATCATTAGAGGAGATGTCCTTGAAGGGCAAGAAGATCATTGCACAGCAATCAGAAATCTCCTTTGCCAAAGCTTTGGCTCAGATCCAACTGTTAAAAAAGAATTCGAAAGTCGCTCAATTGTCAAAGAAGAACAGGCTCGCTTCTTAAAATCCTACGCAAGACTCTTGCGATGAATCTGTTTCAAAGATGACCATTAGCCCTTTCTATTG
>CBRFFM010000064.1:0-1666 GCA_967789005.1 uncultured bacterium
GAGTGCTTGACAAACCATCCGGTAGTAACTGTGTTGGATTTCCCATAGAGGAACCGGTGTACCATTACTGCTGTTATGGATTTAATGGACCTTTGCGGACCAATGGCTGAACAAAAAGCTTTTAGATACGCCTCGTTGGTCTTAAACTTCTCGCCAAGTGATTTCCTATAGCGTACATAATCGGTGATAAGCTGATTAATTCTCATAACAAGCCCTCCCAGTTTTGTTCGGCTACCTTTCGAAGATTGGTCAGATCAACTTTTGCGTATATGCGGGTAGTCTCTAATTCCTGATGACCAAGGTGGTCGCTGATCTCTTTTAAGGAGAAGCCTTCATTGATTAAACGGGTGGCGCAGGCGTGTCGTAGGGCATGAGGACCGTGATGTTTGATCGGAAGGTGGAGGGATTTAAGTCTCCTATTGACGATAGCATAGATGGCTCCCGCTGTAAGCGCCTGGTAGGGCGAACGCCGGGCAACAAACAGCTCTTTCAATCTGCAATGTTCGGGTCTAACCTCCTTCAGGTAACGCAATATTGCTTCACCGACAGTTTTTGAGAGAGGGAATACCTGTGGCTTGGACCTTTTCGCCCTCCTTAAATAGATTTGTTCATTTTTCCAGTCAATATCCGGCAGCTTTAGTCCGGCAACTTCGCTTCTACGCATTCCATAAACAGTAAGTAATAATAGAATAGCATAATCCCTGACATCTGTGGTATAATCCGTCTGGCTACTGGCCAGCAGTCTTTGAACATCCTTCCAACGAGGCGACGAGGGAAGTGTTTCATGGCGATATACCCGTGGGGCCTTGATGGAAGCGGCGATACCTTTTTGGCACCAATGCTGACCTTCTGCATATCTTAAAAAGGACCTCACTACCGAGGCATAAGCTTGGATGGATCTTCTGGATAATCCGTCCTTATCGTGTTTCTTTGTCAGTACCTTATCAATGGTACTTGGTAAAATGGTAGCAAACGTATTTGTCAGTGTGCTTATGTTAATTAAAAAATCTTTCAACAAGCATGTCCTTCCATAAATAGTTTCTTCCGACAGCCCCTGCTCCAACCTCATATACTCCACGTACATGCTCCGGTACTTCTCAAAGGGAATAGGAGGTTCGGGGTCTTCTATTAAACACCGTAGCATCTTAAACCAACTTGTGGCGTCATTGATGAACCGGGCTTTGGCGATTTTGGAAAAAGCACTTTTCCTTCGAGGTACTTTTTCATTCTCAGCCCATTTGCTTGCTGCTTCATTAATTTCATGTGCAGTAACCATTCGTACTGCGTAGAAGCGCAATAAATCCATAATAAGCAATTGATATTGCGCAATTCTTCTTAGCGTACTTTCTGTAGCGTTGAGATTGGCCCAGTGCTGTAAATACATAAGGCGTTCCTGTAATAATGGAGCCGAGGTGTGCCGTTTGAGCGCATGCCTTCGCTCAAAAAGACAATTGAACAAGGGGATTTGCTCTTCCGGAAGGCATTCCAATCGATTGATCCTTTTCAGCCAATCTACAGCGATGACGACAAACTTCTTTTCTCCCGTTTTGGAAAAGGATTTTTTCATCGGATGGTTGAACCGGAAGCTGCCCCAGGCAACTGCAGCCTTTTCAATATCCTTCATCGTGATGATACGATCCGTTTCCAAATGAAGAAACTGGATTAT
>CBRFFM010000065.1:0-1636 GCA_967789005.1 uncultured bacterium
GGGCGGGGGTCCTATGAACTATGGATGATGGGAGATGGGGGTGCGGGCTAAACTTTTATAGGTTGGAGGTGCGTGCGAAACGGCTAGCGCTAGTAATAGCCAAAGATCTTGGAGTTCGGCGTGCCCAACTGAGAATCGAATAAGGGAGGAAGAAGAAGTTCCTGACGGTCGGGGCCCGCCAAGCAGAGGCGCAAGGCAACCGGGCAGGCGCGAGGTTGGCATAACAACCCCGGAGATCACGGCCTCACGGGATTGCAGCCGCGATTGTGAGCGAGTTCGGTTCGGTGAAGGACGTTGAAGGGAGAAGACGACTCCCCGATTGCGGCCCCACACGTCAGTAAAGACACAATGGGCACCAAGAGGCTGACAGCGTGTAACACCCCAGGTGTTATCACTGGTTAAACAACGAGTGCAGATCTAATCAAGAAATATTAGCAAAGATAATTAGCTCGGTGTCGTATGCATCTCCATGTATTTAAATATTTAAAAAGTTTTTCCTAAAAAAAATTCAGACTTAAATAATTTCTTGGAACGAAAAGCTTTGAGGCGATTAAATCGCTCAGGTTAGCATATGTGAATTTGGAAAACGCTTGATGCGATAATTTAGACAACATCATATTATTTTTTTAGCACATTACGTAAGGAAGATAAATTAATTGAGTTTGGTTAGCAGATAAAATTTTTATCTGACTCCAAATTAAACAAAACACTTGTCTAAAATGTCGTCGCCAAAATTATCTGATCTGGTCCATTTACATGTCGTCAAACCCTAACCCAACTGCCTCAATTATTATTATTATTATTATTTTTGTCTTTATCATAAGAAAGAGGAAAACCCAATTTTATCTTTCTCCTTATGCCATGCCGTCCTAGCCTCTATTCTTACGGGTGGGAGTGCAGCTGGAGCTGGAAGTTCATCTCCCTCACGTCAACTCTCTGGACGGCTCCCTCAGTTCCTTATTCCCAATGCACAAGCTTTTAGCCTTATCTATTTCCCTTATCCATAGCAGTGAGTACATTTATTCTTTGGAGTCTGGATTCATCCTCTCATCTACCACGTCATTTCTCATCCCCACGCGTCCTCTGCTGGATGTTTCCCAAAGCCGAGCGTTCCTTTTCACCACACGTTCAGCCAGCGCTTGGCCGTGCTCCTCATCTGCCCACTCCATCGTCTTCCTCACTGGTAGCCATTTCACACACGCCAAGACGCTGGTCATGCCTCCCTGGTGGCCGCTCCCTCGTCGTTTCCCATTGCTGCTCGCGTCGCTCGGTCCGAGCACCGGCATCCTACCCGTCCACAGTTCGCTGACCGAGCCCCTCACTTGTGCTCGAATCCGGCCACTGACGCCCAGCTAGCCCCTGCTCCTCTGCACGCCCAGGCCGCGACCTGGCCATCGTGCCATTGTTTTTCCCAAGCTCCGGCGTTCGTCGCGCTCCCAGTGTCACAACCTTGTCGAACAACGCCCCTTCCTTTTCCCCATCCTCGCCATGTTCCCAGCGCTCACCTGGTCGGCCATGGCGTTTTTTTTTCGGTAGTTTTTTTTTTGTTGCCGGGTCTTGGGCACCAAACCCCGTCTCCCTCTCTATTCCATGCTCGGCCAGGATGCGCCCTTTCCTCGCCGGCAGCTGTTTCTCC
>CBRFFM010000066.1:0-1618 GCA_967789005.1 uncultured bacterium
TGCCGAGAGGTAGTATTGACTTTTCGGGCGACCCGAGTTCGGCCTTCACCGTCGCCGAACTCTCCCAAATGCTCCCCGACTACTACCCCTCATGGCGGTTTAAGGTGAATGAAAAAAGCGAAGACGTAAAATGGGTGGCAACGGTTATATGCGGGCCTAAGCCTCAGGGCATTGATGACATTCACACAGCGCATGAGTTCGACCGGTTCGGGAAAACGCAGGCTGAGGCCCTTGCAACGCTACTGATCGCCCTACTCGAAACAAATGTTATCACGGCTGATGAGGTAAATAAACGATTAACATGCTAAGATGCGGTCACCTGTTCAACGGTATTGGAGGTTTTGCCCTCGCCGCTCACTGGATGGGTTGGTCGAATGTAATGCACTGCGAGATCGATCCATTTTGTAACAAAGTAATGAATCATCATTTTCCTAACAGCTTTCAACATGAAGACATACGAACAACAGACTTTACAATTTGGCGGGGAAGCATTGATCTTATTACAGGGGGATTCCCATGCCAGCCATATAGCACGGCGGGAAAGCGAAAGGGTACAGCTGATGACCGCCACCTCTGGCCGCAAATGCTTAGAGCAAGTCGGGAAATTCAGCCAGGTTGGATCGTGGGCGAAAACGTTCGCGGCCTTACTAATTGGAATGGAGGGCTGGTATTCGACGAGGTGCAGGCTGACCTGGAAGCTGAAGGCTACAAAGTGCTCACGTTTCTACTTCCAGCTGCAGGTGTCAACGCTCCCCATAGAAGGGATCGAATCTGGTTTATTGCCCACCGCGCAAACGCAGGGGCTGAAAGTATGCGATCAGGGAAAGACAAGATTCATGAATCTGGATCTTTTGCCAACGCCAAAGGCATCGGACGGGATAATGGGATTGCCAAGAACGAGTGGTCGGCCCCCGGAAAAAAGCACACATTTAGCAACACGCCTGAAGTATGCATTCAACAATATGTTACCAACGCCGAATGCCTCAGATTACCGGTCGGGAATGATCAACAGGACGGGCGGGGTACACAATCAATCATTGAACGATCTAATTGCATTGGATACTGGCAAAACTTCCCAACTCAATCCCCTGTTTGTAACCGAAATGATGGGATTCCCTTTGGATTGGCTGACTATCCCGTTTCTTCAAAATACGGAAGCAGAATCCTTAAAGGAAAGCAAGCGTATGGAAGATGGAGAAAAGAAAGTATAAAGGCATTAGGCAACGCAATAGTGCCCCAGGTCGCATATCAAATTTTCAAAGCTATAGAACAATACTTAACATGCCCCGATCCAAAACCATAATCCCCGCTCTCGACAAGTCCGTCATCCGCGAGTCAGCGATCAAAGAACTCACCTGGCGCGGATACACTGTGTGGCGAAATAACAACATCGCAGTCAGGGGCCGGAAGTTCATCGGTCGGTTAGGGGTTTCAGATTTGATCGGAATAACTAAAGACGGGCGGTGGGTCGCATGCGAGGTTAAGACCCTTAACGACCGCCTTTCCGACGATCAAATAGATTTCCTTAACGACATAAAGAAAGCCGGTGGCGTGGCCCTAATCGCCACTCAGGGGGATCACGGGGTTGAGTTGAGGGAGTGGGAGGAAAAGTAAAAAA
>CBRFFM010000067.1:0-1587 GCA_967789005.1 uncultured bacterium
AGGTAGTTTACTGGTAGATAAGTGGTAGTATTTAAGATACCGGATATATACCGGTTAACTACCGGATATATACGGGATATATACCGGATATCTATTAGTTTGATATTAGTTTGTCACGTCCTGATATAGGTTTACACCCTGGTTAAATAATCCTGGTTTTGGTTTACACCAGATTTTATTAATCCTGCATTTGGTTTACAGGAGGATTTTTAGTCCTGTTATTAGTTTACAGTTAAACATACAACTAATTATTGGGGCACTGCTTTTTTGTTTTGTCTGGGTTTCCATCTTGCCGTTAATGCTCCCTTTTTTAAATGAGCCTGATCAGGAGTGAGATAGTCGCAACTTCCATGAGGTCTTTGACTGTTATAGAAGCTAATTGATTGATTAACAGCCTCAGATGCTTCTGCCAGATTTTTAAAAGTCCGGTTTAAAAGAAACTCAGATTTAAGAATGCCATTGACTCTTTCAGCAATAGCATTTTCATAAGGATCTCCTTTTTCAGTCATACTGATAGCGGCTTCATTTCCAATTAGCTTTGTGATATATGCATTACTACAGTATTGCAGCCCCCTGTCAGAGTGATGTATCAAGGTGTCTTTTAAAGGATTATCCCATGCCAGCAAAGCCATTTCCAGGGCATTTAAGGGACCTTCCTTTTCCAGGGTAGGATACAGGCAGAACCCGACTATTTTACGGGAATAGGCATCTGTAATCAGGCTTAAGTAGCAAAAGTTATTGAGTAGTGCGATATAGGTGATATCGCTTACCCATACCTGGTTGGGTGCTTCAATAACCAGTTCTTTGATAATGTTTGGGTATTTTCTAAAAGGATGGTTTGAATCAGTGGTATAAGTCTTGTTTCTCTTCCTTTTGCGAACCAGCATACCATAATCGGCAAGGAGATCAAACAAGCTATCACGGCCAATATCAATCTCATGCAGCAACAAGGTTTCACTCAGCATGGACTGAAGTTTGCGGGTACCAATACGAGGCATATTTTTTCTGATTTCTAAGACGGACTTGATAATAATTGCATTTTTCATCACCAGTCCTTCTTCTGAGCGTAGTTGTTTATAATGGGCTTGTCTTGTCTTACCAAACAGGCCGCAGAGCCTCCCAAGGCCAGCCTCAGGATAGAAATGCTTTAGCCGTTTGACTGTTTGGTACCAGACTTTTTTCGGATATCGATATCAAGCTGTTCTTCAGCAATATCAATCATCAGCTCCAAACCGGTGATTTTCATCTGGGCATGGGTTAGCTTTTGAGTTAACTCATCGATCTGTTTCTTAAGTAATTCCTGGTCCTGGCTTTCTTTCTCTGTCAAAATGAGTGTTGTGGGTGTTTCTTCGCTAAGATCGGAAGAAAATCGCTTTACCCAATTTTTAAGTTGAGCCCTGGTTATATTATGCTTTTGTGCAATTTGAGGCATACTCAGATTTCCCATAAGATATTCCCGAACGACAAGATGCATGAACGATAAATCATGTTGAAATTGTCTGCCTCTTTGACCTTTTAACCCGCGAGTTGTCTGTCTCTGATTCATTATTTACATTTTTAGGTGTAAACTTTTTTCAGGACGAGACA
>CBRFFM010000068.1:0-1566 GCA_967789005.1 uncultured bacterium
TGCTAAACAGGGCATTAGTTATCTAAATAGTAACATTGTACTTTTCCCGCTTTATCGTCACATGGAATCAAATATAAAGAGCCTTCCATACGACGATGTCAACCGGTTTGTTGAAGATAAATCCGGTAATCTCTGGATTGGGACCAATGGCGGCGGATTGATTTTTTTTGACAGGAAGCAAAATACATTTAAACAATACCTGCACGATCCAAACAATAAAAACAGCCTGAGCAATAACGTAATTGTAAGCATGTGTATCGACCATGAGAATGTTCTCTGGATAGGGACATACTTTGGCGGTCTCAATAGCTTCGATGGAAAAAAATTCAAACACTACAGGCATAGTGATAGTGATGCTGAGAGTTTGGCTTCCGACAATGTGTGGGAAATATTTGAAGACAGGGAACAGCATCTATGGATTGGTACATTAGGTGGCGGATTAGATATTTTAAACAGGGAGACGAATCGCTTTGAGCATGTCCGGTATAGGGGCGCACCACCAGACCTTGGGCCTCTCAACTATATTTCAGCTATTTTGCAGGATAAGAAAGGAAACCTATGGGTCGGGTCTACCGGTGGTATCGTAGTCTTTGAAAAGGGCAAAACAACCCAGGTTTTTTATCAGCAGTCAAAAGATAAAAGCCATTTAAGTAATAATAATATTCTCTGTTTTTTGGAAGACAGTAAAGGTAGAATTTGGGCGGGTACCCGGGAGGGCTTGAATTTGTTTGATGAAAAGACAAAACAATTTCAAATTTTCACTACATCTGATGGCCTGCCCGATAATATGATATATAATATTCTTGAAGATAACCATCAGACGCTTTGGATTTCCACCCCTAACGGACTTTGTAATGCCATTCCAAAACAAGGCAAAGCCGGCCTTGTTTTTTCTATCATTAATTATGATGACGCCAACAATCTGCAGAACAGGGAATTCACTGATAACGCCGCACTCAAAACCCGGGCTGGCGAACTGATCTTCGGCGGCCCTTCCGGTTTTAATATTATTAATCCTGATAAAATTCTACAACCTGTTTATCGCCCTAAAATTGTTTTCACTGGTTTGCAGATATTAAGTAAAAGCGTAGTACCCGGGGAGTTGATCAATAACCGTGTGCTGCTGCAACAGTCATTATCAAGGCTTCAAAGTATTGGATTAAAATATAAGGAAAATGTTTTTTCCATTGAGTTTGCTTCGCTTGATTTTGGCCATAGCATCCAGGATAAATATGCATACATGCTGAAGGGATTTAATTCAGACTGGTTGTATGTCGATGGCAACCTGAGAAGAGCTACCTACACAAACCTTGGTCCCGGCCATTACACTTTTAAAGTAAAGGTTTTAAACAGGGATGGTGTTTGGAGTGATGAAAAGACTTTGCAGATCAATATTGAGCCACCATTTTGGCGAACGAATATCGCATATATTATTTATGCGTTGATCTTAGCAGGATTGTTTTTGCTTGCCCGGAGCATTACACTAGACAGAATTCACATGCGCTACGAAGTGCAACTTCAGCGTAGGGAAGCAGAAAGAGCTCATTCACTGGAACAGTTAAAGAC
>CBRFFM010000069.1:0-1564 GCA_967789005.1 uncultured bacterium
TCATTGAAGTACTTGATTACAGCGAGAAGTTCACGGTCGCTTTCGTTCAGTGCCATTTACCTGGGCCTCTTCTTTACGATTGAGCCTTGAGGAACGCCTCGCGTGCCGGGCATTCCATCTTTCATGTCCACGTATTTACTCGTCGGACTTTCCGACGCGACTTTCCTGGATGGCCAATCCAATTCAGGATGCATCGCTTTCGCCATCTTCATGACACGTCTAAATGTCACGTCAGTAAAGCAAAGCTCAGCCCTGATTAGATTCGGGTCCTCGCCTGAGGCGTACCTTTCAGCGAGTTTCTTTAGCTCTTCGTCTGTCAATTTACCTTTCTCCTATTCTTACGTGCCCCCGTCGGGAGTCGAACCCGAAGTGAAATGAAATCAGCAGGGCGCTGACCTGGGGGTAGGTTTTTCATTTCACACCGCATGCGGGGGCGGGTCTTTAAATGAAGTCAGGGTTTTGGAACACGATTGACGGCTTGTCCAATCCGGCGTCTTCCAAAATGATTTCCTCCTTCATTTGGTCGTAGTAAATCATTGCGTTGGCTTTGGCCAGGATTGCTTGGATCTCCAGCATGGCAATCCTTAGTTTGGTTTCGTCGTTCACGTCAGCTCCCTAATTGTCACGGTCTCTTCGTTGAAAGTTCTGGTCTTGCGAATTCCACTCACCACGTGCCAACCGCAAAAGAAATGCTCTTCAGGTCCATCAGTGAAACCAATTACCCAGGTTGCATTAGCAGTGCAATTCTTTTCGCAGTTGGGCGTTTCGCTGACTTTAATTTCACGTCGCTTGTTCCAATTTAGTTCAGGGTATAGCTTTCTCGCTTTCTTCAATCGGAGCTCAACCGTGTCACGTTTGCAATTGAAGTGTCGGGTTATTTTCTTAATGGGCCAATTCTCAAGGTAAAGCGTGGCAACTTCTTTTTCTGTAATGTCTCGTCTCAATTTCCCTCCCTTTGAGGTTGAGGCGAAAAGTGACACTGAGATTTATGGCGCCCAACCAACCCAACTCCCGTCGGAGTCAACGCCCTATCACTTTTCCTTACCGGGTTGTCCGGCCTCGAAAGTTCTTTCAGCCTCTGTCTTCTGTCCTGCACGCCTCGGAACAATACGGTGCGAAATCGGGTTTCGAGTCTTCGATTTCACAGTTCCGGCACGGCTGGATTATGGGCTCGTCAGTCATCGACTTCGGGCCTTTCGGTGTTGAGTAGGTGCGGGAAACCCCAAGGTCCCTCGGATGAAACCAGAACTGCACCCCCATCAATTCGACGAAAGTCGGGGGAATGCTCCATGCACTTTGGGTTGTAAATCCCAACGCGCCTCTCCTTTGGAAGATGCTGCTGCGCAGCTTCCAAAATCAAAGGGTTGGGAATTTTCCACTCTTCTTCGGTGTAATACTTTCCCGAAGGCTTGAAAAGGATGACTTTGGCTTTGCCTCGCCAGTCGGGCTTGACCGTCTCACCCTCGCGAAACTCTGCGTCATGACTTTCCATCTCAGCCCTTACGTCGTTTCGGGTTGCATGCGGGACATCCACAACCAATTGGATGCGTGTCTGGAACGCTCA
>CBRFFM010000070.1:0-1558 GCA_967789005.1 uncultured bacterium
ACCATAGTCGTTAACTTAAGGAAAGGCGAAGGAGTCTTTTATAGGGGCATAGATGCCCATTTGGGCAAATGTTGTAATTTTCTCCCCATAATTTATTTTAATTTTAAAAAGCAGGTTCGTTTCCCCGGCCTGCTTTTTTTGTTTCTGCAAGTTAAGTTTTAAGGGAGAAACATTTTAGAAATCAACAGACAATCGTTTATTAAAAACCAAGCAAAGCCCTTAGAGGCAATCATCAGAAGGAATTTTTCAGAGGAGCTTATCAATGAGCTTGCCGAAAAATCGGGATTCATCAAGCGCACAAGAAAACTCTCTGCTTCTCATTTTTTAAACACGCTGATGTTCTCATGCAGCAATCAAGCCAGCACTAGTCTGCCCGATATAGCCGCAGATTTAGGACAACAATTTTCTGTAACCATCAGCAAAGAGGGGATTCATAAGAAGTTCAATGCGCAGGCAGTCGTTTTTCTCAAGGAATTAATCAAATCCCATATGTCTGAACAGCTCGTGTTACAAACCGACACCGAATTGAAAAAACATTTTACCGCCATCAATATTAAGGACTCCAGCAAATTTTCATTGCCCAGCACTCACAATGGTGCTTACCCTGGCTTTGGCAACTTCAGCAAGACAAATGGGTTAATGAACATCCAGTATGAATACGATATAGTGAATGGCAACTGGAAGTCTCTTGAGCTGTCCACGATCCATAGGAATGATCAACAAGACTCCAAACAAAACACGGAATCCATTCGTCAAGGAGAATTGTACATAAGAGACTTAGGATACATCACACCGACTTATTTGAATACCATCATACGAAAAGGGGGCAGCTTTCTAAACCGCTTGCCTGCGCAAGCTGTGGTCTGCACCCTTGATAAAAAACAAATTGATTGGTGCAGTATCGATCGTAAACTCAATAAGACACGGGCCAGTGCTTTGGACTTGGACGTTCTCATTTACCAAAATAATCCAATAGCCTGTAGATTGATTATAGAGCGTGTTTCAGATGAGGTGTATAGAAAACGGCTAAAGCAGGCTGAGTACTCAGCCAAAAAACATGGGGTTGGAATGACGCAAAAACACAAGATCAGGTGTCGTTACAACACTTTCATAACCAACATCAACAAACAAATATTACCAGCTGAAAAAATAAGAAGATGTTATTACCTGCGCTGGCAAGTTGAACTAGTATTCAAAACATGGAAGTCGATTTTCGAGATAAGCAAATTGAAAAAAGTCAAGAAAGAAAGATTTGAATGCCAGCTCTTGGCCAAGTTGCTTTGGGTGCTTTTAAATTGGAGGTTGTTTCAAAGCTGTAATCATCACGTACAAAGACAGCATCCAACGCTCGGTGTGAGTGTCCTCAAATTTTTCAAAAGGTGCATCGCCTTCTCATTTACCTTGCGATTAGTATTATTAAGACGATGGCCACTTCGATCTTGGCTCCAACAAATCTTTCTACCATTGATTGAAAATACAGCTTGCGAAGCACCGGCTGGAAAGAACACTAACTACCAAATATTAAACTCTCTCTTTACCTTAAGTTAACGACTATGGT
>CBRFFM010000071.1:0-1541 GCA_967789005.1 uncultured bacterium
TATTTATTTAACTACAAATTTATTTTTACCTCACCCCCGGCCCCTCTCCTTAAGGCTACCCTTTACCCAAATTTTAGGGGATAGGAAAAGAAGGAGATCTTTGACATAAATATTTGAAATGCATCAAATTACTGTAAAGGACTTTGGTGAGTTGGATTTTGGCGACAAACGACGTAATAATAGGCTGGCAACCATTATTAATAACATTAGTAGTATGCCGGGTAGTAGTATACCAAAACAAAATGGCAACTGGTATGAGACGAAGGCCACCTATGAGTTTTTTAAAAATGAAGAAGTCACCATAGAGTCGCTTCAAAAAGCTATTTCTCATTACGGCAGTAACCAGATAGGGAATGTAGCCCAGGTATTGGTTGCCCATGATTTTTGCCAGATTAGTTATGGCGATCTTCAAGCGGAAGGACTTGGTTATTTGGCTCATAAAGATGGGCGGGGAATAATCACTTACAATAGTATTGCCATTAGCTCAAATGGGCTTCCTCTGTCATTATTATATCAGCAAAGCTTTGTCAGACCACAAGAGGAACTGGGAAAAGCCAAACGACGCAAGCAAGCAGCCTATGAGGACAAGGAAAGCTATTATTGGTTCAAAGGCATTAAGGCAGTCAATGAACAACTCGGAGATAAAATTCAGAAAATACATATAGCCGATCGGGAGGCAGATATATATGAGTTGTTTTTTTGTGCTTATGAGCCAAACACTGACTTATTAATCAGGGCCAAACACAATCGGAAGTTAAAAGATGAAAGTGCGCTATGGGATACTGTTGCAGCCCAAAGTGCTGCAACGCGCATGACATTGGAAATACCAGATAAAGCAGGTAAGAAAAGAGTGCCCATAGAAGTGGAAGTTCGTTTTAGTGAGGTAGAAATATTGCGTCCTTCGGATAGCAAAAATCAATATGAGAGCGTAGTGATGACTGCTATAGAGTTAAAACAGGTATCAAAAAAGCAGGATTGGCAGGAAGACCCCGTACATTGGAAGTTACTTACTACGCTGGCAGTAGGCACGATTGCTGAAGCACTACAATGTGTTAAGTGGTATTGTTATCGGTGGTTAATCGAACGCTTTCATTATGTATTAAAAAGTGGAACAAAGATAGAGGAACTACAGTTGCGCCAAGGGAGTTCATTACAAAAAGCCATTCACGTATATAGTATAGCTGCCATGCGTATTATGCAATTGGTATATCAATCCAGGCATACGCCAAACGTAAACTGTGAGGTGGTACTAACCAAAGAACAATGGGCTGTGCTATATATGTTGATCCACCAAACCTCTATATTACCACCACATCCTCCTACGTTAGCGGAGGCTGTTAATTGGCTGGGAAGATTAGGAGGGCATCTGGACCGAAAGTCAGACGGCCCTCCTGGTCTTAAAGTAGTTTGGCTTGGTTATCAGCGAATATGCGATGCTGCAAATATTTATGCAATAATCAATCTTCAAAATTTGGGTAAGGGATAGCTCCTTAAGGAGAGGGGTTTGGGGTGAGGTAAATATGTATCACATAAAATGACAA